>NZ_PVRH01000003.1:0-535767 GCF_002998735.1 Bacillus sp. NMTD17 | reverse complement strand
CGGCGTTGATTTCTTTGATCCAGCCAGCAGAAGCACTGGATTTTTCAAAGTCAAATAAACCAGTATTCAAAATGTCACTTGGCTGTACTTTACCTTTTGAGGTTCTGATGATAGATGCTTCTGGTTGGATTTATTTATATATCATGATGCTCACAAGATCACAAATGTGAAAATAACCATATAAAAAAAGCAGCCATTGACTGCTTTTTGCTTGTGCTCCTTTCTAATTGCTTTCTTTCTGGATTCCATACAAAATGACGTCAATTCCCCATCGGAACCGTTCCATTGATACGGGATCACCTGCAAACATTTCTTCTTTTACACTATGAATGAAAGGAAAACGCGTTTTGTCTGCATCATGAAATGCTTTTTTTGTGTCTGAAATCTGCGAAGAGCCTTGTTTCTTCCAAGAGACCTTTTCGTAAGCTACGGAAGATACGTATAACAGTAACAGGTCTACTCCCCATGCAGCGGATGTAGATTTGATCCCGCCTTCATGCAATGCAGCGAGAATATGTTCGGTCAACTGAAGAAAGTTCGTTCCTTGTGGAATGGTGGAAAGAGAAATTTCAGCAAGACCAGGTTTTTCAAATAGCAGCAGGAAATAAGTATGCAATATTTCACATAACTTTTCTTTCCATGTGCCATCCACTGAATCTGGATAAACCATTTGGCCGAGACCATAATCCAATACGTAAGCACTTAGTTCTTGAAAATTGTTCACGTAGACATACAAGGATGCAGGTCCCGTATCCAATGCTTTAGCCACCTTACGCATACTCATGCCCTCTATCCCTTGCTCCTTAAGAAGCGAATAGGCAGTTTTAACAATAAGCTCACGGCTTAAGGGCTCTTTAGCCGGCCGAGACCGACGACTTATAATACGACGATTTGAATTGTTCATACTCTCTTTATATCATGTCAAAGTAAAATAGTAAATTGAGCATCAATCACCGTTTACTTGAAAAGAATTCATCATATCTGCAAGCTTGACCGCAGCGTCTTTTGAAAAACACAGTTTTAAACTATTCTCCGATTCCTGAGCCTTTTCCGATGAATATTCATACATCATTTCTTCGTACTCTTCAATAGCCTTTTCAATATCATTAGGATGTCGGACAATAGCAAGTGCAAGCTCCATTGCATCAAACATCGCCATGTTTACACCCTCACCTGCGAATGGTGTCATGAGATGAGCTGCATCACCGATAAGCGTTACTCCTTTATGACGGTTCCATTTAAAACCGACAGGAAGCGTATAAATACGTCTTGGAATGATGACATCTTCTGCATAACGAATATAATTTTTCAGCTGATCATCCCAATCACTAAATAACTCTAATAATGGTTCTTTCGCTTCATTCGCTTGATTAAATGGAATGCCACAAGTCTCGATCCAGCTGCGTTCTACCATAAGGCTTGCATACACTTTTATTCGTCCATCTCCGTTTAACTGACCAATAATTCCTTTGTGATCAGCTAAAGCAAACATTTTACCACGTTTATTAAATTCAGCTAAATCAGGGTGGTTCACCTCTACGTTGAGGACATTCAGTTCAAGCATCGTGAGCCCGGAGTATTCAATATCAATTTCTGTTAACAGTGGACGTACACGAGAAAATGCACCATCTGCTCCAATCAAAAGGTCAACCGTCTCGACAACCCCGTTTTCAAAATGAAGTTCTGTCATGCCGTTTTCTAATGAAACACATCTATCTAGTTTATATCCGTATTTGATGTTTTCAGCATCAATTTGATCTAACAGCATTTTACACAAAACACCACGATCAATTTCTGGCCGAGTGCCTTTTTCATGTGATTCAGTTTCTTCGTCTAGATAGATTCTTCCTGCTTTATCAAATAACCGGAAATCTTCTCCTTCATAGCGAGCGTTCTTTTGAAATTTCTCATAAACTCCTGCTTCCTTTAAGGCTTTTTGACCTGTTTCTTCGTGAATATCCAGTGAGCCTCCTCTTTCAAGACTCTTGTCATGCATCTCCCGTTCATAGATGGTTGTTTGTATACCGTAATTTTGCAGAATTAAGGCGAGTGTTAGCCCTCCTGGTCCTCCTCCAATGATAGCGATTTGCTTTTGTTTTTTAGATAATGTCTGCATCGTATGCATCTCCTCTTCTTTATGGAAGTAGTGTAAAACCACATCTCATTTATATTATAACGAACATCGTTCGTAAAGAACAGTGTTCGTTTAAAATGGTTTATTTCATGAATGTGTGCTTTAATTGTAATGAACCCAATCATTCGACACCCAAAGGATATAAATTGGACACTTCGATTTAGGGATTTTAAAGGATTTCAAATCATAACATGATTCTTAGATCAGTCGGTTCCTAATGTTTCAATGCTGAGTCTGCGAGGTGTTTCTATGAATAAATTATTGGCAATGTTGATATTAGGATTGAGCTTTAGTGGTGCTGCTCTCATTCTTTCTGTCCCTTTGTTATTCAAATCCAAACCAGAACAATTTGAGCTGATGTTTGCTGCTGGATCAGCAGGCGCATTCGCAGTATTTGCTGTCTCATGCCTAGTTTTTCGAAAACAATTCAATCGCTCATTAGAACAATGAAAAATCGTTTTTTGCGGCGTTTATTCACTATATATCTTTTTGAGTTGGATCAAATGTTTTTATCTTGTCTGCTATCATCTTCCTGTTTCATTCAAGATGGCTGTAAATGTGCTATTACTAAATATCAAGTCTTTTAAAGTCACGCTACCTGAACGTCTTCAATTGATCGAAACAAAAATAAGCCATTGATTCAATATGGCTTATCATGTAAAACTATATTCAGTCACAGCAAACTGCTGTAATCAACCCCCAATTTCATCTCTCACCCTTTGGGAAAATGCCTATTTCTCTTCTTCTGTTCCTTCTGCTTTTGCTGGATCATCAAAGCACCAATGCACTCATTTGACATGAGAATGAGTGATTAATAGACAATCGTATCCCTATTCGTTATATAATAACATTAAAAATTTCATGTGGTTGAAAGTAGGCTAAGGAATGTTTAAATTTGATCATTTTTTAAGTAAACCAGTAAAATTAACTCCTCCCCAGATTTTATTGTTTGGATTTTTGACTGTTATTGTAATAGGATCCTTTCTTTTGTCTTTACCTATTTCTACAGTCAAACCTATCCCCATCATTGATGCTTTCTTTACAGCTGTTTCAGCAACAACTGTTACAGGTTTAGCTGTGGTTGATACCGGAACAACTTTTACTTTATTCGGCCAAATAGTCATTATGCTGATGATACAAATTGGTGGTCTTGGTTTTTTAACTTTAGCCGTCATGGTCATCCTTTTGCTTGGCAAAAAAATAGGGCTTCGTGAAAGATTGTTGGTTCAAGAAGCCTTTAACCTCACAAATATTGGTGGTATTGTACGTCTTGTAAAAGTATTGTTTATCTTTTCAATGACTTTTGAGTTATTGGCGACGTGTATATTATCGTTTCGATGGATACCTGAATATGGCTTTTTAAAAGGATTTTATATTAGTTTATTTCATGCCATTTCTGCTTTTAATAACGCTGGATTTTCTCTTTTTTCAAATAGTTTGATGAACTATGTCAATGATCCACTGATCAACTTGACGATTACCCTCCTGTTTATCATCGGCGGTCTTGGATTTACCGTGATTTTTGATATATGGGATAAACGTAAATTTAAATTATTATCCATCCATTCAAAGCTTATGATCATAGGAACCTTTGTCACAAATGGTGTTGCACTATTATTGATATTCTTAATGGAATTTGGTAATCCGCATACTTTAGGTCCAATGAATCTTTTTGATAAATTATGGGCGTCATATTTTCAAGCTGTGACACCTAGAACTGCGGGCTTTAATTCTCTTGATATCGGACATATGCATGAGAGTTCTTTAACACTTATGATGCTTCTTATGTTTATGGGGGCTGGTAGTGCGTCAACAGGAAGTGGGATTAAGTTAACAACAATGATCATTATTGTGATTTCTGTTCTCCACTTTCTGAAAGGAAATAAAGAACCCGTTATATTTAGACGTACGATTAAGCATGATGTTGTCATTAAAGCTTTAGCAATCAGCTTTATCAGTTTATGTTTTGTGTTTATCACCATTTTCTTATTGACAATGACTGAAAAAGCTCCTTTCATTGATATTGTTTTTGAGACCTTTTCAGCATTTGGCACAGTAGGTCTTTCTATGGGATTAACGCCTGATTTAACGTTTTTAGGTAAGGTGATTCTTTCGATTCTGATGTTTATTGGCAGAGTAGGTTCTCTGACCATTGTATTTATCTTTATGAAACGAACCAAAAGCCCAATACGTTATCCGGAGGGAGAAGTATTTGTAGGCTAATATGAGCAATGATTGAAATGGTTCCCTTTTAATTTAATCATCAAGATGATGGATTGATCCACTTTAGATTTTTTTCTCTTCATTCACTACAAGCTGTTTGGAATACAGATCTGTTAGTACGTTCTCTTCTTTTCCAAACAATCAGCATTCGGTATTTAACGGAAAAGCTGAGATATTCAACTTTAAGCTGACGCTTGAAACGGCTTTGATCAGCAGCTTCTCCGTTATTACTTGTTGCTCGTTTTCTTGATTAAGTCCACGCCATCATATGACAGGCTTTCCACACGTGCAGCCTTTTGCAGAATGTAATGATCACAAAAGGTCTTCGTATAATCCGTCATAAGATTTCGCATATCTAATGCATCCCTTGTGCCTCTGAGTTCCTCATCTACACCGGTAAACACGATGTCGCAGTAATCTAAATGGGCAGCGCGATCAACAGAGAAATAAAAGGTTTCCATGCTGTTGTTCACGCCAATGAGCGCATTCATATGATAGTTAGGTTCAGAAAACAACAGCAGAAAAGGTTTATTCAGGTCGCTATCGAGAAGGCCGAATGCCCCGCTGTCCAAGCCAATTCCGCAGGAAAACCGGTCGTCATCCCGGCAAACAACCGCTGCCGTAGCTCCTCCATAAGAATGTCCGACGATGCCCATGCCGACGTCAAGCATCAGTCTGTCATGAAAGATAGAATCCAATTCTTCAGAGTTTAGTTTGTGAAGATGATCGGCTACGTACCTTACATCTTCTGCCTGTCGTTCACTATATAATGTTAACTGATTAATGATTGGCAGAGCCAGGACGTTACGGCACATCTCAATGGCCGTTTCATCGTCAGGCCGCATCTTCATCTTGCCAGCCAGCTCCATCATCTCCGGATCTTCAGAAAACGCCATAATGACATCCGAAAAATCCTTTGATACATTCAACAGCTTCCCATCTTTCCGTTTATACATTGTGCTATTCTGATGGCCGATACTGACGACAACATAACCCAGGCTTGCCAGGTCTGTACAGATGGCTGTCCCCCATTCCGGTGAACCGCCCCCGCCGCAAACATAAAATAACACTGGATAGCGCTTTTTCTTCCCAGAAAGAGCAAGGTCGTCGTAACAATGAGTCTTGATATCGATAGAGAAAAAATTCTTCTCTTTCAGATACTCAGTGACAAGTGGCTGCTCATGAAGCATTTCGTAGACTTCAGGAAACATGTACGTTGATGGAGTCTTCCCTTCGCTGCTATCGGACGGATAGTACACAAACGCGGTCAATTCTCTTTTTGAGTCATCTGATGCTGTGTACTCAAAATCCATCTGGGTACGAGCGGCGGTATAGCTGCCGATTGGTTCTGGGAATGTGTCATACCTTTTCATCCTTTTGTTCCCCCTTAATAAATGAAAGTGCGAATGTGAAATACACATGGCGATATAAGTGCTTTCAAAACTGTAAAATGGTTACATCCAATCTTCAGTTCATCATCCTTATTCCTTGGCTTCCTTGAGATCGCTAACAACTTCAGCATATTTATCATCTCTAAGAAGCCCATGACCCATAAAGTCAGCAAAGTACTTGCTCATCTTATGCTGCAGGTTAGAATCCTTAATATCGAATTCCCTAAAAAACATGACTAAATTAAACTGCATAGATTCAAACATAAAAGAAATGAGGTCGTCATCAATATCAGGTCGTAGATATCCATCAACCCTCATGCGGCGTAACATGTCCTTGATTAAGGGGAATGACTCGCCCTTTAGCACATTCAAATATACTTTTAGTAAGGTGTTCTCTGGAATGTGTAAAAATGTTTCAACGAGTTTGATTTCCAGTTCATTCAATGGCTCAGTCGCAATGCCATTAGTGTTGTCAAATAGGCCAGTAAGGAAAAATTGAAAAAGAGAATCTTCATTGTTGTTATGAAAATACGCAGCTCTTTTCTTGGTCACATGTCGTATTAAGAGACAATAAAGGTCATCTTTGTCTTCAAAATACCGATAAAAAGTTCCGGGATGCATGGACAAACGATCCAAAACCATCTTCATCGTTATATCCTCGTAAAGATGATCAACAAAAAGATGCATAGCACGATTACATATGTCCTCACGTCTTGCTTCATCCAATCGAAAGAAAGTATTTTTTGGCATAAATGACTCCTTTATGTAAAGTGTGAACTCATTCACACCATATCGATAATTGATTCACATGTCAAGCTGTATTGAAATAGATACCGGCTCTTTGCTCGGAGGGATTTCACCCCAACGGTAGTACGATTGATCATTGTACCTTTATTCGTTCCGACTTGCGCTCTGTGGACATTGCCAAAATCAAAGCCGTTTTCACCAATTGCGAATTCTCCTCCTGCGATATGAGAGGAATGACATTGGAGAATGCTATGTTTATCGATTGTACTTTTTATCAATGTAGATTCAATGACCGCGTTTTACAGGCAGCGAATATCAGCTAGTTGATATAACGTTTGAGGGAGTGGTGACACTTCGTCAACTCCAGTGAAGAAGTGAACATTCATTATATTAATAGGAAATATGTATGTTTTAAACAAAAATTGGAATTTAAGGATTACTTAACCCGAAGTGAATTGACAATCTGAATGTATTTCATGTTGAATTGAAAAAGGCTGCTTTCAAGTAAGCAGCCCATTCACTAAACTTTCGACTATTTCAATCAAATCATTCTGCATCTTTTTGTGTGAACTCAACCCCTAACGAGTGATCACCTGAATGATTTTCTCCTGAGCATCTTGTGCCTCAGGGATTGGCATGACAACAAATACATGAAGCATTTCAGGATAAACAAAGGTTTTTATGTCAATTCCTTGTTCTGTTAGTTTTTCATCAAGCTTTATGGCATCTGGATATAACATATCATGTGTTCCAATAAAATGAGTAATCTTCCCAAGTCCTTTAAAGTCACCGTAAATGGGACTGATCAATGGGTCAGTTACATTTTTATCAGCTGTCCAAATCTTTGCAATGACTTCCATTCCTTCAGGACCTAGAATCGGGTCCTTTTTTGCATATTCAAACATGAGAGGATTGTTTAAGCTCATGTCAACACATGCAGATAATAAAATAATATCCTTCGGCTGCGGCAGACCTTCCTTCTTTAAAAGGTGCGCCAGACCAAGTGAGATATTTCCGCCAGCTGAATCTCCCATGATCGTCAATTGATTGGCACTTCCGGCAGTTTTCAGAAGGTCTTTATATAAGTTTAGGATTTTCGGATAGGTATTCTGGCAGCTATAATGAGGCACTTTTGGGTAAATAGGAGCCACCACTTTCGCATTGAGTGATTGCGCCATCTTATCCATGAACCACCAATGGAAATTCAAAGGCTGATTTGTCCACGCGCCGCCATGTATATATAGAATGACTTTTTGTTTTTGTGACGTTTGGTCATTCAAAGTGAAAACTTGCATGCCTTCGAATGTCTGCTCTTTTATCTCACTAATTAACTTCACATCATCCCCAATGGCATAAGGCTTCGTATTTTCTATTCCTTTTTGATCAAGAAATTTTTTTGTGTTTTCAATACTAGAAAAACTCTCTTTATTACTTTGGGAAGCGAATAATTTTTCAAATTCAATACTTTCTTCAGAACGTTCTCCATTAACAATTTCCACACTCATTTGTTTTCTCTCCTTTAAGTCAATTGTTTTATTGTTCATCCTGATGTATCACACGAAATGATTCGAGGAAGACTTGTATTTCTTTATCAGAGGTCTTTAACAAGTTAGATAAAAGGTCTTGAATTTGACGGAAGCGTTTGATTTTCCTTTCAATTTCTTCGTGTTTGTGATGGACTATCCTTCTTAAAGTATCAGGTTCTATGTCTTGACTCAGCAGTTCCATAACTTGTATTTCCTTATCTTTCATGTAGCGTTCGATCTTTTAACATTTTTAAGGTTGCTGTAAGGTTCGGATTAATACAAGTTAAGATTGAGGTAGTACAATGGGTTTGTAAGGAAGTGAGGGATGAGTCAAATGGTCCTCCTTCTAAATCAATCATAGAGGTGAAAAGGTTTGAGAGAAAATAAAATTTTGTCTTCATTATGTTACTTCAGTATCTTTTTTGCGCCATTTTTGTTTCCGATTATCGTCTATTTCTTAGGGAAGGACGAAGTGAAATATCATGCGAAAAAATCGCTATGGACACATTTCATTCCTTATTTGATTTTTGGCATTGGCATCCTTGGTTCAGGTTTACTTGGCATGAACGATATCAGACATGCTGGTCCGTTCTTAATTGCAACGTATGCTGTGACATTCCTTGTGGCGATCTACTTCTTCATTTGGAACATTGTCAAAGGCATTAAAGTGTTTTCAGAATAATAGATGGGAAAAACGGTTCTGTGATTGATCAGAACCGTTTTTTTTGTATGTCCATTCATGCGGGTAATTGGATATCAATCGTTGTTCCTTCCCCTATTATACTGCGTATCGTAATATCCCCGCCGTGCTTTTGGATAATATCCTTTGCAATGGCCATTCCGAGACCAGAGCCTGCATGTTTCCCTCCTGTATTCGTCCCTCTATAGTAGCGGTCAAACACTTTTTCTAGCTCTGCCTCTTCGATTCCTTTGCCGTTATCTTTAATCGTGATGTGGGTATTTTCTTTTTGTTCCAGCTGTACAATGATTTTCACATCAGAATCATTGTGAACAAGGGCATTTAAAATGAGATTGGTGACCGCTCTTCGTATGAGGATCGTATCAATATTTAGCATGAGCTTGTCTACATTCGATTGCAGCTCAATCGTCTGATCTGCATATCTCGAATCGTTTAGGATATCAATTAACGTTTCACGCAGCAACGGCACAATGTTCACCAGCTCTTTATGCAGCATCACGTCGTTATTTTTCAATCTTGTTGTTAAATTTAGATCTTCCATCACATCTTTAATGTACAGTGATTTATTCTCAATGATGTCAGCGTAATGTCTGATATCTTGATCTGAAAGAGGATAACTTGGATCTTTCATGATTTCTGCATAGCCTTGAATAGAGGATAATGGTGTTTTAATATCATGAGAAATATGGCTGATCCACTCTTCTCGCATTTGCTCTAATTTGTCTTTTTCCTTTTGACTTGAAGCGAGCTGCTCTGATAAGTGATTGACATTATAGAATACATCTTTATAGATTCCCTTCGTTGGAAGCTTCGTCGTATAATCTCCGTTTGCGAGTCGCTGAATGCCGTAAATGGCACGGCCGAGCGGTTTGATGAGCTGCCGGCTGAATAAGTATCCAATGAATAAGGCAATGATGGCATCAATCGATAATAAAATCATCGTCCCGATATTGAATCTTGATATTAAGTCTTTCGTATCAAAAGAAAATAAATATTTTCCGATGGAAGGGTCCTTAAATCCGATAAAGTAGCTGTATTCCTTGCCCTTTCCGTTTTTCCCCCCAGCATAAATAGTCGACATCAATTGCTTATCTTTATATTTATGTAAGTTCACGATTTCTATAGGTGTGTATTTGCTCTTTAAACTTTTAGGTGCTTGTGCATGATAGACGTCTTGTCCATTTTCGTCTAATATTTGAATCCACGCATTTTGTTGTTTTAAGGCTTGTTGTCCTTCTTTACTCACAGTAATATCTTGATCAGACAAGGTGATGTATTGTTCAAATGTTCTTGTGAAGGTTTCCGGCGTATTTTCTTCGTTTTGCTGGCTGCTTGCTTGTAGTACAAGCCAAATCATGAATCCAAATAAGTTAATAAAGACCGTGATAATGGTCACGATAATGACAGAGACCATATATCTGCCTGTTAATCGCCATTTCATCTTTACGCATCCTTTACAACAAATTTATAGCCAAGCCCTTTAACCGTCACGAGAAATTCTGGTGTAGATGGGGAATGTTCTATTTTCTCCCGAAGTCTTCTTATATGTACCATCACTGTATTATCAGAACCGAAGAAATCCTCTCCCCAAACCGTTTGATAAAGCGTTTCTTTACTGATCACGCGATTCGGATGCTGCAAGAAATAGGTCATCAGCATAAGTTCTTTCGGTGTGAGCTCAATTACCGCTCCGTTTTTCGTCAGTTCGGCTTGCTGCTCATTTAACTCAAATGGCCCTTTTTTGATCACGGGATCAGCTTGAGAAGGCTGTAAGTATGATGACCGTCTCAGCTGGGCTTTTACCCGGTAGGCGACTTCCTTTGGGCTGAAAGGTTTTGTAATGTAATCATCGCCGCCAATGGCAAGTCCTACAATTTTGTCTGATTCCTCTCCCTTTGCTGATAAAAAGATAATCGGAACATGCGAGACGTCTCTGATTTGTTTACAAATATCGTAGCCTTCACCGTCTGGCAGCATAATATCCAGTATGACGAGATCGGGATGTTCTTGATGGAATTGCGTGAGCCCATCACGGGCAGTTGAAGCTGTTATCACCCGGTCAATGCCTTCTCTTGTTAATACTGTATGGATTAATTCCAAAATTTCTTTTTCGTCATCTATAATCAATACTTTGCTTTGAAGCTTTGGCATTATGATCACTCTCCTGAAGTCATTGTTATTATTATACCCAAAGTGTAGACATCGTGAAAAATCAACTTTCTATTTACACAGAAAAAAGCCAATTTTCTTTTTTAATGAGAAAATTGGCTTTTGGTGTTTTTTTAGCGTTTGACCACAAATGTTGTCACACTTTGAGCCGGGAGATGAGCCCAAAATTGATTTCCTGATATATTTAAGTCAGTTCCAGGCTGAAGGTTGCTGTTACTACTCGTAATCCATCTTGACGCTTGTGAAGCGGTTCCATTTTGCATGACAAAGTGCTGGTTAACGCCTGTATTGTTTTTATTAATCGCTACAATGACGACCTTATTGTCCCCTTTATAGGCTGAGACGAAAACATTCGGTTCAGGGCTTTTCGTTGCATCAATCCTGACGTACCCTGGACGCACAAACTTGGAGAAATGCGCCATGTTGTAGCCACGTTTGCTAATCATTCCATCTTCCTTCATAGGACCGTATGATCTGCGGATGTACCACCAAACATACGCCTGAAAATCACCTTCCACCATCGAATGGTGAATATGCTCTGACACCCCTAATGCCTCAGGCCAGCGGTCCGCTGAATTGTTATCACTATTCGGGTAATATACCTCTGTCATCCACAGCTCTTTCCCCGCTCCTTTTTGTTTAAAAAGAGGATACGGAAGCTGGCTGATCTGGGTTCCATACAGATGGGCACCGAGAATGTCCATATTTCTAAGCGCCTGCGGATCGTTTAAGATAGGATCTGATATATTTTTAAGGTATTGAAAAGATTCTGGTGCAATCACGCGTGCATTAATGGAGCCGGCATTTTCTCTCATGAATCGCAGGATTTCCTGAGGCGTCCACCATGTCCATTCGTGTGCATAATCAGGCTCGTTTTGTACAGAAATGGCATAGAGGTTGACACCATTATTTTTCATGTATGTCACAAAATCATTCAGATGCTGAGCATACGCGGCGTATTGATTGTATCTCAACCGCTTTGCAGACGCACCATTACGGTTGAAAGTCTCCACCATATGGCTTGGAGGATTCCAAGGCGAAGCGATCACTAAAGCGCCATGCTCTATTGCTCTTTTGGCGGTAGCAACTTCTCTGTGCCAATTATTTCTGTTCTCGTCTACATTAATTCGTAGAATGGAGAATCCTAATTGATTCTGCCCATTGCCAAAGGCGGTTTCCCTTTGAGGGGCGGTTAAATCACCAATCCAAGCCGGGTGGTTCATTCCGCCAAAGCCGCGAATCACTTGTCTTTCCGCATTGACATTAATATTCGCATCACTTGCTGCTGAAACCTCAGTTACCCCAGGCCCTATGAACATGACAGACAGCATAGTGAAGCAGATCAATAAAGTACAAATTGGTTTTTTGATTATGGACATCAAATTTTCCCACTCTCCCATCAACCAGTGATCGATGCCGCAGCATCTGATTTTGTTTACCTTTGAGTAAACTGCCAGGAATCAAATTGGAATAGGTTGGCACCATTTCCTTTGAAGACAAAAAATACGTTGTGCACTCCTGCTGCTCCGTTCACTGCCGTTTCTATTTCTCGCCAGTTTCCGCCTGTGGAAGGGACATTGAGTGTTCCGGCAATTCTGCCGTCTGGACTGCCAAGACGTACTTCTATTTGTCCACCTGAAGCGGATGCTACATTGGCTTTAAAGGTTCTGGCACCGCTCGATCCGAAATCGACATTAC
This sequence comes from Bacillus sp. NMTD17, assembly GCF_002998735.1. Lineage (NCBI taxonomy): Bacteria > Bacillati > Bacillota > Bacilli > Caryophanales > Bacillaceae > Bacillus > Bacillus sp. NMTD17. The sequence continues at coordinate 523,179 of NZ_PVRH01000003.1, read as the reverse complement.
TGACAGCCACCCAATCACCGTTTTGAATGTTTGTGACATGCTGGTTATTGACTGGTCCACCTGGTGCTGAGGAAGCCTCTGTTAAAATGCGTCCATTCCAAGCGAATGTTTCAGCTTCTACCCGTTGATAAGGATTCAGGTTGGAAAGCTGTTTAACTCCTTCAAAATTGGCTGCGACCTCTCGAAGGGAGCCGTCAGCATTATGCACAAGCTTATTAATGTGTGGAGATCTGTAGCCTTTCCCTGCTCCATATAAGGCTGAGCTCACCGTTTGCGTGTGATACACGACATACCACTCGTTTTTAAAATGGAACACAGCATGATGGTTGTTACCGCCGCCGCCGAAAAATGCACCCGGATTTTTCAGGAAGTGTCCTTTATACGTAAAGGGGCCCATTGGACTTGAGCTCGTCATATAACCGATCTCACCAGGTGGTTTATCTGCTGGGTGGGAGCCGCCAAAATTGATGCAATAGGAATAGTAATAGGTACCGTTATACTTATGCATACCCGAATCTTCAAACATAAAAGGAGCATCAATGGTTGATGCGCTGCCAACTACACTAGTCATGTCAGATCCTAGTTTCAGAACTCTTGCTGTTTTAGGATTGGCCCATTGTCCCTGCGTTGGATTTGAACCGCCTGGAACGCCTCCTCCGGCATATAGATAACCGGTTCCGTCATCATCTACAAATACGGCTGGATCAAAAAGCCATACAACACCGGACATCCCTGGTGTATTTGGCGTGACGAGCGCTTTTCCGATAGGATCTTTCCAAGGTCCAATCGGGCTGTCTGCTGTCAAGACGCCAATCCCTCCGCCGCTGTTAGCAAAATAAAGGAAAAATTTATCCTTCCCATTGATCTTTTTCACCGCAGCGGATGGAGCCCAGGAAGCGCCTGCCCATTTGGCAATCCCTCTCCCGCCATTGGCCCCATTTGCGCCAGCTACTGGAATCGCTCCGTGATCTGTCCAGTTCACCATATCCGCCGAAGAGATGACAAAGACCCTATTCAAATTCGCAAAAGAATTATCCTTAATCGTTCCATTGCTGTGATATTCATAGTCATCACTCGACATATAAATGTACACTCTGCCGTTATAGGTGAGCGCAAACGGATCCGCCCCCAGGTGATGGTCTATGAGTGGATTTGCATTTCCTACTCGTTTTGCAATGGGGGTACTTGCTGCACTCGCATCATATACCGGTATACAGCTCAGCACCAAAGCAAGAATCAAAAAACCTACACCGCACTTCATCCTCTTCCTCATCGTGTCATTTTCCTCCTGTTTTCATCTTCCTAATATTGGGGTTTACGCCCAATTTCAAATTATGTTGATATGCGCTGATGAAGAATGAATACAAAGGATGATTTCTAGGGGAAATCACTGCTGAAATCATCATGAAAACCCTTACTTTTTGACTAGGAGACAATAAAAAATGCAGTCCTCCACTTTGGAACTGCATTTTTTCTTCTTATTCAATGAATGTAGATTACATATAACGAGCGGTCACCATTTTCTTTCTTGTGTAAAACTCTACTCCGTCTGTTCCGTTCGCATGTAAGTCCCCGTAGAAAGAATCCTTCCAGCCGGAAAACGGGAAAAATGCCATTGGTGCGGGCACACCGATATTCACGCCGAGCATACCTGCTTCGATGTTTTCGCGAAATTCTCTGATGCTTGATGCGCTGTCCGTGTAAAGGCAGGCACCGTTCGCAAATTTTGATTGATTGGACAGGTCGATCGCTTCTGTTAGTGAAGAGACACGGACAACTGATAAGACTGGGGCGAAAATCTCGTCCTGCCAAATTTTCATTTGATTTGTGACATGGTCAAAAATCGTCGGTCCAACGAAATACCCTTTTCCATTTGTTTCAAGGTCATTCCTACCATCACGAATGAGGCTTGCTCCTTCTTCAATCCCTGACTGGATATATTGAAGCGTTCGTTCTTTATGTTCCTTTCGAATGACTGGACCAAGAAAGACATCTTCATTTATTCCATTTCCAATGACGAGCTCGTTCGATTCATCAACTAATTTTTGAATGAACTCATCTGCCACTTCTTCTTCCACCGCGACAACGGCCGCGGCCATGCAGCGCTCTCCCGCTGATCCAAAGGCAGCACCAATGATTTGTTTCGTTGCCGCATCTAAATCTGCATCTTTGAGGACAATGGAGTGATTCTTTGCACCTGCAAGTGCTTGGACACGTTTGCCATGCTCTGTGCCTTTTTTATAGACGTATTCTGCGACTGGCTGAGAGCCGACAAATGAAATGGCTTTGACCTTTTGGTGTTCAAGCAGACCATTGACGACATCATGAGCTCCATTGACAATGTTGAGAACCCCTTTTGGAAGACCAGCTTCTTCAAATAATTCGGCTAACCGTGCGGCAAGAATCGGCGTGCGCTCTGAAGGTTTTAAAACAAACGTATTTCCGCAGGCAATAGCAAGTGGGAACATCCAGCAAGGAACCATCATCGGAAAGTTAAATGGTGTAATCCCGCCGATGACGCCAATTGGATAGCGGTACATGCCAGATTCGAGTCCAGATGCGATATCTGGTAATTGTTTTCCCATCATTAAGGTCGGTGCACCAGCGGCAAATTCCACACATTCAATCCCTCGCTGCACTTCTCCTTTTGCCTCTGTTATGCTTTTTCCGTTTTCAATCGTTACGAGTTCAGCCAGCTCATCCCATTTTTCAACGAGTAACTGCTGGTATTTAAATAAAATGCGTGCACGGCGGGGAACTGGTGTTTTCGACCAAGTGGTAAATGCTTCTTGTGCTGCCTGTACCGCACGTTCGACATCCTTTTTTGTTGAAAGCGGCACTTCTGCGATGATCTCGCCAGTAGCTGGGTTATATACTGCCTCTGTTTGACTTGTTTCTGCCTCAATCCATTGTCCGCCAATATAATTTTTCAACATTTGTACATCTGTTTTGGTCATGTTCCCTCTCTCCTTTTTATGAAAGAATGTCATGCTTATAGGATGTGTATGGTTGTCATTGTCTCATCTAACGGGCGCCCATCTGTATACACTCTTTGTCAAATGAAACTGACGTTTTGGTTTACGTTGTGATAAAGAGCTTGCTCTAAAGTGTGAAATGTTGCCGCCCATCGATTTGTTTGTGAGAAATGATTCCGGAATGTGATTTATTCATGGTGTATTTTTGATCAACTATTGGGTAACTGTAGAAAAATCATAATATTAAAAACGCTTTCAGTCAATCCTCTTTTTGTAACATAAGAAAAACCTGATGCGCGTTGCATCAGGTAGAGGCTGGTTCTTTTCTTTTATTTAGTTGATGCAGCATATTGATTCGGTTCTGCAAAATGCGGGAGCATCTCACCATGTGCTTCAATGAGTTCATCGCATAATTTGATGATGTCATCAATGGATAGTTCAGCGCTTGTGTGTGGATCAAGTAATGCCGCTTGATAAATGTGCTCTTTTTTGCCGCTAATTGCTGCTTCGATTGTCATGAGCTGTGAGCTGATATTGGTCCGGTTGAGTCCAGCCAATTGTTCAGGGATCTCTCCGACATAGCAAGGCATGATGCCGCTGCGATCTGCAACACATGGTACTTCGACACACGCTTTTTCAGGCAGATTGTGAATGAGTCCTCCTGTGTTCAGCACATTCCCGCCAAATTTAAAGGGAACGTTCGTTTCGATCGCTTCAATGATACGAGAACCATATTCTTTTGAGCGAGTATGTGTGATCTGTGTATTGCCCACAAGGTCATGCTTCATTGTATTCCAGTTGTTGATTTGTTCCTCGCAGCGTCTCGGGTATTCATCGAGCGGAATGTTAAATTGACCGATCAGTTCTGGATAGCGTACTTTGATAAAATAAGGATGGTATTCGGCATTGTGCTCTGAGGATTCTGTGACATAGTAGCCGAATTTATCCATCAGCTCAAAACGTACCATATCATGGTGCCGCGCTTGCTGCTTTTCTTTCGCTCTTCTTTTGATGTCTGGGTACAAATCTTTTCCGTCCCGTTTCACCTCTAATAACCATGCCATATGGTTGATGCCGGCAATTTTTTCTTCAATGCCTTCATGATCCATTTCAAGTGATTCAAATAGATCCTTTGTACACACCTGCACACTATGACAAAGACCCACCGTTTGAATCGGTGTATAGCGCAGCATCGCACCTGTCAGTGTGGCCATTGGATTTGTGTAATTTAATAATAAAGCATTTGGGCAAACCTCTTCCATCTCCTTTGCAAAATCAAGCATCACAGGAATTGTTCGAAGGAAGCGGAAGATGCCGCCGATGCCAACCGTATCCGCAATCGTTTGTCTTAATCCGTATTTTTTCGGAATCTCAAAATCAATTACAGTGCTTGGCCGATAGCCTCCAACCTGGATGGCATTGATGACATATTTCGCATCCTTTAAGGCTTCTTTTCGGTTGTGATAGGGCTTAATGGTCACATTTGCACCGTAGTTCTCTTTTAAATGCCGAAGCATCGTGTCTGATTCATTCAGCCGGTTGTGGTCGATATCATATAATGCGAATTCAAAGCCGCTAAGTGCAGGGACGAACAAACAATCTCCTAATATATTTTTAGCAAACACGGTACTCCCTGCACCGATAAATGTAATTTTAGACATTGACGACTCTCCTTTTTACATCCATATTGAACTACCCTTTGACAGAGCCTTGTGAAAGCCCTGCGATAAAATATTTTTGCAACAGTAAAAACATCGTAACCATTGGCAGCATCGCAATGAGCGCAGCGGCACCAACGAGCTGGAGCTGATGCTGATTTTGACCAAAAAAATGGGATAAGGCGACTGTGAGTGTATGCATCTCTTTATCTTGCAAAAAGAAGATGGCAAATTGATAGTCGTTCCAAATATACACACAGGCAATGATTAAGACAGAAGCGGTAATGGGCTTCAGAAGAGGAAAAACGACAGTGAAAAAAACTCTGAGTGTCCCCGCTCCATCAATACGGGCTGCTTCTTCAAGCTCCTTTGGAATGGTCGACCGGATAAAGCCTGCGTATAAGAAAATGGTTAGCGGCAAAAAAGCAGCGACATTATTTAAAATAGCGATTTGATAGGTGTTCATCATCCCGATTTGAACGACCATTTTATAGAGCGGGACAAGGGCTGTGAGCGGTGGAATGACCATAATGGTGATGAATAAAACATAAACTGCTTTATTTAGCTTTGTGTTTCTTCTTGCGAGCGGATAGGCTGCAAGAGATCCAAGTATGATGAGTAATACAGCGGAGCTAAACGTAATCATCACTGTATTCAAAAAGGACTGGCCAAGCTGAGCCTCTGTCCATGCCGTGCGAAAGTTTTCAAGATGGAGCGCTTTCGGAAACAGCCATTTTGAACTGAAATCTCCTATCCCCTTTAATGATGTCGTCACCAAGATATAAAATGGAATGAGGTGAAGCAATGTCACCAAAAGTGCGAGGAAGGTGTACCATCTCTTTTTGCGTTTAAAGGCGTTATCCATCACACCTCGGTCTCCTTTCGTTTGAAATAAATCAGTGCTGCGACACTAATGACAAGGATGATGACCGCCATGAAGACTCCTTGCGTTGCTGCATAGCCTGCATCCTGACGTTTGAAATACAGATCATACATAAAGGTCGACATCGATTGCGAGGAATCTCCAGGTCCGCCGCCTGTTAGTGCCACAATGACATCAAAAAGTTTCAGCCCGCCAATGACGTTAAGCACAACATTAATGGTGATAGACGGCATAAGCAGCGGCAATGTGATCCGTCTGAATTGCTGGAGGCTTGATGCGCCGTCTAATTGTGCCGTCTCATAATAATCCTTAGGAATACTTTGAAGGCCTGCTAAATAAATGATCATCGCAATTCCGACGAATTGATAGGTGTTGACAAGCACAATGATCCATGTGTTTAATTGCGGATTGCCAAGCGCATTCATTTGGTCAAATCCAAAAAACGTCACCACATCGTTTAAGGCACCGCCTTGGTAAGCAAACACAAAATACCAAATATAGCCCATGGCAATCGGACTGATCATGACAGGTAGATAGATCACCGTCCTTGTGATGCCTCTCATCTTTAAACTTTGGTTTAATAAGAGAGCATATCCAAGTCCAATGATATTTTGTAAGATTGTACTCCCAATTCCGTAGAGAAGCGTGTTTTTGACAACAAGCCATGTCGTTGGGTCTTGAAGCAGACGTTTATATTGATCAAGCCCAATCCATTCATAAGTTTGTGAGAACCCGTTCCAATTCGTAAAAGATAGCTGAATGCCGTTCAAAAAAGGATAAATGATAAAGGTACTGACGACGAGTACAGCTGGCATGTACATCCACCAAAGTGATGAATTCCGGCTTTTTTGCATCTTTTGTTTTGGTAAAGAGGTAAATGCGGCTGGCTGCTTTGCTTTTGTGATGTCATTCATTGGCTTCACTCCTGTTTCAGCATGGGCCTGCTATTGTTTTTTCAGACGCTTATATTCCTCTTCCATCTTCTTCGATAATTGTTCTGGTGTGATGGAGCCTGCTAATAATTCTTGACCCGTCGTTGCCATGACAGCCCACATTCCGCTTGGTAAGTATTTTCGATCGAAGTAAGGTTCAATCTTCACCTGTTCGTATTGATCGTAAAACGTAGAGTAATAGTTTTTCGCTTTTACATGCGTTAAGGCTGCTTCAGAGGATGTGCCTTCTGCGATTTTTTCCGCATTTTCAGGCTTTGCGAGAAAATCGATGAATTGTTTTGCTTCTTTTAGATGCTTGGAGTCCTTCCAGGCAGCGACAGTAAACCGTTCTCCCCCAATCCAGCTTTGCTCATCTCCTTCATGAATGGCAGGAACAGGTATCGTGCCTACTTTGATCGATTGATTGAGTTCAGACGCTTCAGGTCCTAATGATCCTCCGACAAAGGTGAAGGCTATTTTGTTTTGTGCCATCAGTTCAGGTGCTTGAGATAGTTTCGCTGTCAGGACATCTTTGTTTAAAAGATCTTGATCCTTCAGCTCCTTCATGAACTGTGCAAGCGGTGTATAGTGAGACCAATCAAAAGATCCGTTTTCAAGTTCTTTTCCGTATTGATGTTTTGGAGCGGTGATTAATAAAGGTGTGGCTAGTTCATCAAAGACTTGGGCGATATTTGAGTTATCTCCTCCTGGTATCCAGAGCGGCACAACATCTCCTTTGCTCTTTTCTTTAACTGTCAGCAAAGCAGATTTTAATTCATCAAGTGTTTTAGGGACTTCAATGTCATAGTCCTTTAATAGATTGGCATTAAAGCTAAGCCCGTCTTTTGCTTGATTCAGCGGATACGCGTATACTTTGCCATCTTGGTCCTTTAAAATCTGATCGAGTGATGGATCAAGCTGTTTGACCCAATCCATCTCTTTTAAATCAGCCACATACTCTCTGTAGCGCAGTTTGGCCCAGCCATGTGTGTCAAACAGATCCGGCATATCGTTTGCCCCCATTTTGACGCGGATCATATCTTCATAGCTGTTGCCTGGGAAGTTGGCATCGATTCGAATATGTGGATGCTCTTTTTCAAACTCACGAATCACTTCTTCAAATGCTTTTCTTTCCCCGCTGTTGCTCATCGTCGAAAAGAGAGTCAGGGTGACCTTTCCGTTTGCTTCGGACGTACCGTTATTGCCGCAAGCAGACAAAAGAATGGTCAAGACAAAGGCCGCAGTCAGCAGCATGAATTTTTTATTCATGGTTTCCTCCTTTTGATCACTGAAAATTCAGACGATAATCGGTAGAATTCATGCAGTTGCGGAAACAAAAGAAGTCCATTATACTGGAATTCTATTCTTTTCAAAGAGATAAGAGAGCATAACGGCAGGCTGCCTTGTTCTTAGCATGATCTGGCCATCATGCTGAGCAGCTGCTTTCTGCTTTTTTGTCTCTTTTTTGTTTGCTGAGATCTTGGTTCACCCCCTTTCATGGATGAGACATGTGCTGCCCCGTTCGATGAGTTTTGTTGGCACGACGACTTTTAGAGGGAGCTTTCTTCCGTTTATTCGCTCAAGCAAAAGCTTCAAGCCGACTTCCCCCATTTCTTCTGTATATACTTTTACGCTTGTAAGCGGCGGACTTGAAAATGAAGCAGCTTCAATGTCATTAAACCCAACAATGGATACATCGAAAGGAACACGCAGACCGGCTTCGTTGAGCGCACGCATTGCACCGATCGCCATTGAATCACTTCCGATAAAAAAGGCTTGTGGAAGGTTTCCTTTTTTAATGGCTTGCTGCATAAGCGTATAGCCTTCTTGCATGGAGTATTCCCCAATGTGGATGTCATCCAGATGAAGACATCCCGCCTCCTGCATTCTTCTCATAAACGTCGTTTGCCTTTCGTCCTCAATCACAGCGTTTCCTTCGAAATAATGCTCCCGCTCCTTTCCGCCAATATAGCCTAGATGTGTATAGCCAAGCGATTGCAGATGGCGAATTGCTCGATCTGCCGCTCTTACAAAATCAACATGTACACAATCATACAAATCTTCATCCGCATAATGATTAATAAAAACAATGTGTTCCATTCGGTTTGTCATTTTTTCAACTGTATCGGGACTGATTCGTCCAATGACAATCAAACCGTCAATATCCTTTAGCATCGCCCCTTTGTCCATGCTTCTCAGGCGAAAGGTATGGAGGGTGGACAGCCCTTGTTTGGCATATTCTTTTTCAATTCCTTTTCGAATCGATGAAAAAAAGGGATCATTTAATTCTTCGTCAATGGATTGAGCGACAACGATACCGATGACTGGGGATTCAGATGGAGGTTTTTCTTCTGCTTGATCGGCTTTTCTTGCTCTCACTGGGGTATAGTTTAGCTTCTTTGCAATGTCGAGGATGTTTTGTCTTGTTGCGTGTGAAACGGCAAGTGTTTGATCGCCATTTAACACACGGGATACAGTGGATACGGACACTTTTGCATCATGGGCAATATCTTTGAGTGTGGTCATAGGCAAACTCCTCTTAGATTTTGACTAAATATTTACTAAAGATATTTGAAGGATAACATATAAGTAAAGCGCTTTCAATTGTGGATTTGTAATTTTTTTATTTTGTATTTGGTTATGTTTTGGTGAGATTGCGGTGTTTTAGTAAAATTGCGTAAAAAAGAGGATGGATTACATCCTCTTTTACTAACGTGATTCAATTGAGGCTGTTTCTTTTGCAAACAATTGCTTCATTGTCTCCCAAGCTTTATCGAGTTGATTGTGAAGTCCAAATAAACCTGAGTTGCCGATGATATAGATCTCATTTCCAGCCTCAGCAAGCAGCCGGAACGTGCTCTCATTACAAGAGCCGTCTACTTCAATTGAAAATGAGTATCCTCCTTGCTCTTTTATCTTTCTCACCTCTTTGATTTTACGAAGCATTTCTTTAATAAAAGGCTGTCCAGCAAAGCCTGGATCGATCGTCATGATCGTCACTCGGTCTATTAAATGTATAAAGGAATTTAACACCGCAATTGGTGTGGCGGGATTTAAGACAAAGCCGACCTTGCAGTCTCTTTGATGGATATGCCGAATGATTCTAAAAACGTCTCTTTGCACGACCTCTGGGTGTAAGCAGATCATGCTTGCGCCTGCATCAATGCAGGCATCGATTAAAAATTCTTGGGGGTATTCCGCCATAAGGTGAACATCAATTGGTCTATCTGTCAGTTTTCGAAGCTGTTCTATGAAAAAGGGCGATAAGGTGATATTTTTCACGTAATGACCATCCATGACGTCGACATGATATCGATCTGCTCTTGTGTTGAGTATATGAATTTGTTCGCGGAAGTGCGTTAAATCCATGCACATCAATGAAGGTGAAAAAATGGCTGTCATTCTGAGGCTCCTCCTTTTTAGAGTTGAAATAAAAGCTTGATCAATCCAATCAAGATTCCGATGATACCAAAGTCTGTATCTCCAAAAGTTGTCCCTTCAAAGCCAAGGGTTCCTAACACAGGTAATAAACAAGCAGGTAAAAAGGAAAGAAGCAATCCATTCACAAAGGCCCCAGCGACAGCACCTCTTACGCCTCCTGTTGCATTACCATACACTCCTGCTGTAGCGCCGCAAAAAAAGTGCGGGACAAGACCAGGGACAATGACAGTTAAACCAAACAAAGGTAAAAGAAAAATGGATACGATGCCTCCTGCAAAGCTGCATAAAAATCCGATAATGACTGCATTTGGAGCAAATGGAAAAACGGTTGGCGCGTCAAGTGCCGGCTTTGCCCCTTTCACAAAACGATCGGCAATCCCTTTGAAAGCAGGCACGATTTCACCGATTGCCATCCGCACCCCGGCTAAAATAATGTACACACCTGCAGCAAAGGTAATAGCCTGAATGAGAATGAAGACAGCGAAGTTCGTGCCCCCGCTAATTTGTTCTATAAAGGGAATCCCTGCAAACGGTGCAATCGCAAAGAACAGCAAAGCCATCGTGATCGAAATGGCAACAGATGTATCTCTTAGAAAGCCGAGTGATTTAGGCACTTGAATGGTTTCCGTTGATCTCTCTGGACGACCGATCCATTTGCCGATCATTCCCGCTGTAAAATAACCAAAGGTACTGAAGTGTCCAAGCGCGAGATCATCGCTTCCGGTGACTTTCCTTGTGAATGGCTGAAGAATAGCGGGTGCAATGACCATAGCCGTTCCTAATATAATCGAACCGGTGGTCACAAGAAATCCTCCTTGCATTCCGGCTGTCGAGAGAACCACTGCGAGCATTGCAGCCATATACAAGGTATGGTGCCCTGTTAAAAAGACGTATTTAAAGGGCGTGAATTTTGCCAATAACAAATTGACCAGCATGCCAAAAATCATAATGAGAGCCGTCTGTGTCCCGAATTCCTTTTGAGCAATAGCCGCCATGGCATCTGTATTTGGGACAACCCCTTGAATGTGAAAGGCTGCTTCAAACATTTTTCGAAAAACTCCAAGTGAATCAGACACGACCGTGGCGCCCGCTCCTAATATTAAAAAACCCATGGTTGTTTTCAAGGTGCCTGACACGGTATCTGCGGCTGATTTTTTCTGCAAAAGTAAACCGGCCAGTGCAAACAAACCGATGAGAATTGCCGGTGTGCCCAATATATCGTTCATGATCAGTTCCATCATGATGTGATCCCCCTTTTTTGTGGCTTATATGTGTTTACGAAGGACGTCTTTAATGGCTTTCTGGTCTAACAAGTTATTTAATCCAGCGACCTTTCTTGTGCCGTCATCCAGCTGATCGATAATGTCTGTTGCTCCGATATATAGATCGGCCTGTTCATTTTTACTTGTGCTGAGATCGGTATGATCTACTTCAGCTACAAGTCCTAACTCTTCTAATGCTTTTTTGACATTCATTTCTACGATAAAGCTGCTTCCTAATCCGTTTCCGCACACAACAAGAATTTTTTTCATTCTCTTTTTCCTCCTTTATAGTTGTGAAAATTGATCAACTAGTTTTTGCACCGATGCTAATTCCTTTGCTTCAACCAGTTGTTTCCTCCGTTTTTCATCACTTAACAGCATGGTCAGCTGTTTGAGTGCTTTCAAGTGGGTCATACTGTCAATGGCTGCTAGCACAATGATGAGACGAACCTGTTTTTTTCCATCTTTAGAGAAAAAAACGGGCGGTTCAAATGACATGAGTGACATGCTTAATTTGTTCACGCCGTCCTCTGGTCTGGCGTGCGGAATGGCTACTTGTGGTGCAATCACAATATAAGGTCCATTTTGATGCACAGACTGAATCATGGCCTCCACATAACCTCTCTGAATGGCATTTTGATCGAGTAAAGGCTGCGCTGCTTTTGTGATGGCCTCTGGCCAAGTTTCTGCTGTTTGCTGGAGATGAATGGTTTTTTCTGTTAATAAATCGTTTAACACTGGTTTCCACCCTTTCTGATGGGATACATATGCGGGATGAAGCAGCTCTTTAAGATCACGAAGCAGTGCTTTTTCATTTTGTACGATGGTATGCTGCTGAATGATGTTGAATAAAGCGTCCACATTGTTCTCATCAAGCCTGATTTCTGCACCTTCCCCATATTGAAGTAAGGTTTTTTTCTCATAGGCAGTGAGAATGGGATGAACGAGGTGAACGGGTTTTCCTTTAAACGAAATAGGTGTTGTTGACACAACAAAGTCGACATCAATGGATGACATTTCTTCATATGAACGCTTTGATAATAGTTCACGTACTTCGATATAACCGATTAATTCGATAAGCTGTGTTTTCAGCATGTGACTTGTGCCAATTCCTTCGCCGCAGACAATGTATACAGAACGCCGCACAATTGGTGAAATCCCTTCTCTTCTCATCCAACCACCAAAATGCATCGCCACATATGCAATTTCATGGTCGCTGATCTTTGAACAGGTCGCCTTTTCTAAATGGCATACGACCTTTTGAGTGATTTCAAACACCTCTGGCTGTGCTTTTTTAATAGATTCTGTTAATTCATTGTTGATATCAATGTGATAGACGAGTCTGTAATAGGCCGGGATGAGATGCATTGTCAAGTTTTGCTCCAAGGCTTCGTACTCTTGAAAGGAAATACATGCATACCGCTGAAAGTCAAAAATCATTTGTCTGGCAATGGTGCGAATGAGATGCTCTTCTGGTTTTTTACTTGATGGAAGCTTTTGTTTCTTGGCGCTGAGCCATAGAGTAGTAAGAAAATAGATTTCATCATCATGAACATGAAGGCCGGTTTCTCTTTGAATTCGTGCCATGAAACGAATAGCCGCAAAGCATTCATCTGTTTCCTGCAATGTACGCTTCTCTTCGTTTGAAAGGTGTACAGCACGTTCTAGCTTCATCCGCTTAAAGTAGAAAAAGAGATCCAAAGACAGCTGATCCAGCATGTCATCTGCAAACTCGAACTTAAGCTCTTGTTCTGACTGCTCGAGGAGATGCTTTAACCGTTTATATGAAATTGGCCCCTTTAACCAAAAAGGTGGAAACGCTTTTTCGTTTTTTATCATTGTGCGAATGGAATGAATATAAGGTTTCAGCGCCAATCGAATCGCTCTTTCTTCTCCTGAAATCAAATAGCCGCAGGCTGCCTGATAGTGGAGGATAAGCTGCTGCTTTGAAAGTGCTTCTTTTAGCTGTTTCATATCTTCAAGCAATGTATTCCGGCTCACTTTGGTCATCTTCATAAAATCATCAATTCTTAGGCGTTTCTCACTGCATGCAATGGATAAGAGCAGGATGGCTCTTCTTTCCTTTACACATGGTTCATAATCATGGCCAACGAGAATGGTGTTCGCTTTTTGAATAATGACTTCTTTTTCATGTGGGTGTAAGTAGTAGCCAAGTTGATCTTTTCGCTGAATACCACTCAGCTGCTGAGTTTCCAGCCAGCTATTCATGCGTTTGATTTCAGAGTAGACGGTTCGAGTAGAGACATTCAGTCGATTCTGTAAATCTTCAATTGATAAATAAGATGTCGTGTGAATCAGCATTGATAGTAAAGTCGTGCCCCTTTTGGTTAAATACAGTTGGAATTCCTCCCTTCTTCCCTTTGGTTATAAGTCTAATCAACTCACATGCGTCAAAGAAGCCCAAATGTCTTCAGCACATGCTGTGCAGCTTTTGGGTGCTCTTTTGCCATAAGAAAAAGCACACCCGCTTGAGTGTGCTTTGAGATTTGTACAAAAAGAACCCTTTGTCTTCTTTTATGTGATAGAAAACGTTTGTAATGAGGTCATGGATGTACTGAAAAATCTTTTTGAATTTTTTTGATCCTTCACAATGCTTTTGGCATTCTTGATTCACACATATGTACTGCATCAGTGTCCGCATGTTCTTTCTTCTGGACAAAATATTCACGTTCGTTTTGCTTGCCTCTATCATACGATGATCCACTTAGAAAAAAAGGTCCCCTTTTTCTCGGCCAATACAAATAAGAAAAAGTGCCCATAAACATGGACACTTTTTTTATATTATTCCCAAAACGCATCGCCTTCGTAATAAATATATTCCTCAACAAAAGTTTTAAAGTCTACATAAACGTTTTCAAACAGATAAAGCTGTCTTCTTCTATATCCTGTTGTTTTATTGTAACGTATCCCACAAAAACACTATGCTTTAATAATACCGTTTTCTTTTAGAAACCGTTCGAACAATTCATCCCCTTTATCCTCAATATATTCATCATCAATATTATACTCTCCAACCAACAAACCAAAATCATCATATTTTTCATATTTTTGTTTAAGTTTTATACCATAGCTTTCTTGATCAAAAAACAATAACCATTTCCCTGAATCTAAACTTTTAAAAAACACACCTTCATAATCTGAATCATTTTCATAATAGCCTACATGCAAATGCATTGTATCGTCTAAGTTAAGCAACGTTGATCTCTCCTTTAGAAAATAACATGATGATCTTTTAGATTAGGTGGAACGTGATAAGGTATATTATAACAATACTCATGTTATTTTATATCCTTAATCATATTGTATCCTTATAGGTACTCCGTTTTTTGAATGAATACTAGTCTTTCCGTAATCAGGAATGTCTGATAAATAGGCTTTGTGGTTAACTCCGTCTAAGATTAGGAGTTTTACTCTTCCCAACTCTATGTGCTTTCAATTTTCTTTGTAGTTAGAATTTCAAAAAGAGATGTTCGTCCCTTAAATCTAAAGACAAATAATCAAAGCCTTCAGATCAGCTTCAGTCAGAGCCTCATCTATGTTTTCAGCCCAAGATAGTTATCTTTGACAGCTCAGTCCTCCTCTTATCATCAGTTATACTTTCAGCTAAACCATCTTCAAAAACAGCGTGCAGCCTTTGAGTCCATTTTTCCATAAAAAAGCACACCCGCATCAGTGCGCCTTCTTACGATTTAGACTTAAGCAATTGCAGCTCTTGGTCCATAATATCTGCTGCTTCGTTAATAAATTGAATGATTAAGTCTAATTCTTCTCGTTTGTATTCGTTTGTGAGCTGTTTAGTTGATGCCGATAAGGATTGGAAAAGTTCTTTTACCTGTGATTTCCCTGCCGTTAATGGAACGATGATAACTCTTCGTTTGTCTTTTGGGTCTTTTTCTCTTTTGACGTAGCCCGCTTTTTCAAGGCGATCAATAAGAGCTGTGACCGCACCTGAGCTAAGACCTGTTTTTTCACTTAATTCTCCTGCTGTGAGAGGACCGAGTTCGTTTAATAAATCGGCTGATTTGAGGTCTGTTGGGAAAAGGCCGAGCGATTGCGCGGCCGCTTGATGGAATAAAACCGTTCGTGTGGCGAGGCGCCTCATTGTATGTATGATCAGGTCTGCTCTGTCTTCAGTCTCGTTCTTTATTGACAACTTGTTCTCCTCCCTTTAAAATCAATTTATCTTGATCATCAAGATAAATGTTCTCTTACTTATGGTTAAGTTGATCATAGCAAAAATAAGAAGAGAACGTAAGCAGGAGGTAAATGAAATGAATCATGTGGATAAAGGCAAGGCATCCACTCGCTTTGTTGTCATCGGTTTGCTGTTAGGGATTTTTATGGCAGCGATGGACAATACCATTGTTGCAACAGCGATGGGAAGCATCGTAGCAGATTTGGGCAGTTTTGATAAATTTGCTTGGGTGACGGCTTCTTATATGGTGGCAGTGATGGCTGGAATGCCGATTTACGGAAAGCTTTCTGATATGTATGGTCGAAAGCGTTTTTTTCTGTTTGGACTTATTTTCTTTTTAATTGGATCAGCGCTGTGCGGTATCGCACAAACGATGGATCAGCTCATTATTTACCGGGCCATTCAAGGGCTTGGAGGCGGTGCCCTTCTTCCGATCGCGTTTACGATCATCTTTGATATCTTCCCGCCTGAAAAGCGCGGAAAAATGTCCGGTATGTTTGGTGCAGTATTTGGTTTATCGAGTGTACTAGGACCACTGTTAGGAGCTATTATCACAGATTCGATCGGCTGGCATTGGGTTTTCTATATTAACGTGCCAATCGGTATTGTTAGTGTGTTCTTGATCGCCAGATACTATCATGAATCGCTGGAACATCGCAAGCAAAAAATTGACTGGTCAGGTGCTATTACACTTGTCGTGGCAGTTGTGAGCTTAATGTTCGCACTTGAGCTTGGCGGTAAATCTTATGCGTGGGATTCGGTGCAAATCCTCACACTTTTTGCCGTGTTTCTTGTGTTTGGTACCATCTTCTTTATTGTTGAGCGTAAAGCGGAGGAACCGATTATTTCTTTTTGGATGTTTAAAAATCGTTTATTTGCGACATCTCAAATATTGGCGTTTTTATATGGGGGGACATTTATTATTCTTGCCGTCTTTATTCCTATTTTCGTGCAAGCGGTGTATGGTGAATCTGCGACAAGTGCAGGGTTTATTTTAACACCGATGATGATAGGATCTGTGATTGGCAGTATGATTGGCGGAACGATGCAGACGAAAGTGCCTTTCAGACGTCTTATGACGATCTCTGTTATTTCATTTTTTGCTGGGATGCTGCTTCTTGCCAATATGTCACCAGATACAGCTAGACTGTGGCTTACACTCTTTATGATGATATCAGGCTTTGGCGTCGGCTTTAGCTTCTCTCTTCTGCCTTCAGCTTCAATGAATGATCTTGCCCCTCGTTACCGAGGCAGTGCAAACTCAACCAATTCATTTATGAGATCACTTGGGATGACGCTTGGTGTCACGATTTTTGGGACGATTCAAACCAATGTCCTAACGAATCGCTTAGCAGATGCCTTTAGCGGAATAAAAGGAGCCCCTTCTCAAATAGGCGATCCACAAGCCATTTTTCAAGAAGGTGCTCGCTCACAAATTCCGCCTGATATTTTAAATAAAGTCATCGATGCGATGTCACAAAGCATTACGTACGTATTTTTGATTGCGTTATTCCCTATTGCCCTTGCAGCGATTACGGTCCTATTTATGGGAAATGCACGAGTACGCACATCAAATGAAATGAAAGAAAGCGAATAATGTGAAAAAGCAGAGCCTTAGCGGCTCTGCTTTTTTGTTTCACTGATATAGAGGATGGGCTTTGCCCTCACTGCCAACGATCCGTATTTTCGATGTGACCATGTCTTTTGCTGCTTGTTTTGCTTTTTGTAAATACATACGTGGATCTAAGCTTTCAGGTTCGTTTGAGAAATGATCACGGATGGCTTCAGAGTACGCATTTTTCAATTCAGTAGAGACATTGACCTTTGCCATACCAAGTGCTACACATCGTCTGACGTCCTCATCCGGTACAGCGGAACCACCGTGCAGCACAAGGGGAACATCGACCAGCGCTGCAATTTGTTCAATGCGGTCAAAGTCAATATCCGGTACCCCTTTATAAATGCCGTGAGCGGTACCAATCGCAGGCGCTAAAGTAGGTACCCCAGTTTCTTCTACAAATTGACGGCATTCTGATGGAATGGCTTTTTCAGCATCCTTTTCATCGACGACGATATCATCCTCTACGCCGCCTACCTTGCCTAATTCTGCTTCGACGTTCACCCCTACTTTTAACGCGAGGTCTACGACTTCTTTTGTGCGGCGTACATTTTCTTCATATGAATGCATGGATGCATCGATCATGACGGATGTATATCCCGCTCGAATACAGGTGAGAATCACATCAAAGTCCGTGCAGTGATCAAGGTGCAGACCGATTGGGATTTGATATTGATCAGCCGCCGCTTTGACTGTATCTGCAATCGCTTTTGCTCCAAGTGATTGAACCGTTCCAACCGTTGTTTGCAAAATGACAGGTGATTTTAATTCTGCGGCCGTTTCGAGCACCCAATAAATACTGTCAAAGGAATGTACATTGAATGCAACGATTCCGTATTTTTCTTTTTTCGCAGCCTCAAGCATCGGTGTTGTTGAAAGTAAAGGCATGATCAAACATCCTCTCTCGTTAAAATATCTGTTTCTAAAACAGTAAGCATGTCTTCATTTGTTCTTGTTTCCAGTAGCTTTTGTCGTTTCGCTTCATCCATTAATCCTCGTGAAAGGGCAGAAAGAGCCTTTAGATGAGTGGTGCCCGCTTCATTTTTGGGGATCAGTAAGGATAAGAAGAAAAAGCATGGCTTCCCATCAAAAGCGTCCCATTCAATGCCTGTTTCCGTGCGGACGATCACGAGTGCTGGTTTTGTGATGGCTTCTGTTTGTGTATGTGGAATGGCAAATCCATCTTGAAATCCAGTCGTGCTCAGTGCTTCCCTTTCAGCTAAGCCTTTTTTGACATCCTCTGCTGATGTACAAATACCTGCTTTGTAGGCAATGTCAGCAATGGCTGTGAAAACGCCAGCCTGTGAAGAAGCTGTTTCATGAAGATTCATATAGATATGTTCCATCATTTCTCTTCCTCCCTATTAAACTGCGGGTTTGTCTATTTTTTTACGGTAAAGTCCGTATAGAATGGCACCTACAAGTGATCCGATCAGTATGGATAGTACCCACTGAAATGCACCTGTGACGACTGGAAGGACAAGGAATCCACCATGCGGAGCTGGAACCTGTACGCCAAATAGATACGTCAATATAGCAGAGATGGCTGAGCCAAACATGATAATTGGCAGGACAACGATCGGGTTTTTTGCCGCAAATGGGATGGCACCTTCTGTAATATGTGTCGCCCCTAGAATATAGTTGATTGCCCCTGCATTTCGTTCCTGCGGTGTGAAATGTTTTCTGAAAATCGTTGTGGCAATCGCAATGATAAGCGGCGGTGTGATACATGCTGCGGACACACCTGCCATGAAGTAAAGGTTGCCTTGTGCAAGTAAAGCCGTTCCTGTGACATAGGCTGCTTTGTTAAAAGGACCTCCCATATCAAATCCACACATCGCGCCAACAATTAAACCTAAGAGCAGCGGGTTCGTGGATTGAACAGCTGAGAGAAAATCCATTAATGAATTATTTAGGCCTGTGATCGGAACTAATAGTGGTGTCATCACAGCTCCAATCAAGAAAATACCGATAACAGGATAGATGAAGATTGATTTTAAACCGTCAAGTGATGCAGGTAATTTTTGAAGCAGGAATTGAAGGAATACGATGATATATCCTGCTGCAAAACCTGCGATAATACCACCTAAGAATCCAGCGCCACCGTCGTTTGCAAGCAGGCCGCCGATAAATCCGACAACCATCCCTGGGCGTCTGGCGATTGAATCAGCGATAAATGCTGCTAAAATAGGCACCATTAAGCTAAAGCCGAGTCCACCAATGCTTTTTAAATAGGCAGCAAACGGATGATACGTTTCATGCTGAGGATCAGCTGAGTAAATACCGAATAGAAAAGAAATAGCAATTAAGACTCCGCCTCCAACGACAAATGGAAGCATGTGTGATACACCGTTCATTAAATGTTTGTAGATCGTGTGTATCCATTTATTCGTCGTCTTTTGTTGAGAGGATGAAGGAGCAGATGTTTTCTCCGTCCCAGGAGCCCTTCCTTTCACTTGATGAACGGGTGCATCTCCATTGATAATGCCTTGGATCAGTTCTTCTGGCGTGCGGATGCCTTTCGCTACAGGCACTTCAATCAGTGGTTTGCCGTGAAAACGATCTGTATTCACATCTTTGTCAGCTGCGACAATGACCCCATCGGCCTCCAGAATGTCTTGATCGGTTAAAGCGTTTTCAATTCCTACTTGACCATGCGTTTCGACTTTGATGTCGACCCCTAATTGCTCAGCAGCTATTTTTAATGCCTCAGCTGCCATAAACGTGTGTGCAATGCCTGTTGGACAGCCAGTTGCAGCGACAATTTTTTTACGGCTCATATCTGATTCCCCCTTATATCTTGTGAATGTGTACTTGCTCAATTAATGAATGAATGTCATGTAAATCACTTAAGCCTTTAGAAAATGCAGTAGATGCGCCCGTTGCAATGCCGTAACGTAAGCATTCTTCAGGTGAATGACCTTCAAGCTGTTTACTAAGAAAGGCTGCGAGCATTGCATCTCCAGAACAAGCTGTGTTTACCACAGTGCCTGTCGGTGCGTTTCCTTTTAAGATGACGTCTTTCGTAATGAACAAAGCCCCTTCTCCTCCGCGGGAAATAAGCACTTGCTCTGCACCCATCTCAATGAGTTTTTCTCCTGATTGAATGAGTTCTTTTTCTGACATAGGATGTATTTTGCCGAAAAAAGCAGCGATTTCTTCTTCATTCGGTTTTAATAAATACGGCTTGTATTGAAGCGTCTCAAGAACTGCTGCGGAGCTTGTGTCTAAAATAAACTTAACGTTGTGCTGATGACAAATAGCTGCTACTTCTGAAAAAATGCTGGCGGGTACGCCCTTTGGCAGGCTGCCTGACATGATAAGGATGCCCCCCTGCGGGATGGCCGCTATTTTTTCACGAAAGGCGTGAAGCGATTTTGCTTCAATCGCAGGTCCTTGGTTCACGAGCTTGTATTCTTCTGTCGTATTAATAAAAACATTAATGCGTGTAATTCCTTCAACCGAGATAAAATCGGTTTGAATGGAAAGGTCCTTTAAGGATTGTTCAATATAAGAGCCTGAAAACCCAGCAATAAATCCTAATGCAGTGCTGGTGAATCCATATTTCTTTAGCATAATGGAGACATTGACTCCTTTGCCATTCGGCTGATAGTCTTCATCTTCTGTGCGGTTGACTGCATTTGCCCTCATTTCTTTTAATGCAATATATAGGTCAATAGCAGGATTTAAGGTGCAGGTATAAATCAATTGGTTTCACCTTCTTTCTTTTCTCTAAAGAAAGTATCTCATACGATGGAGTGAAAATGTTTTCAGATTGTGTAAAGGTTTTCATGATAAAAAGCCTTCCAGATCAAAGTCTCGAAGGCTTCTTAAGCGGTTATTTCATTCGGATCACATAGGCATCTAGTAAAATGCGGGCAATGACATGAAGAGACAGGCGCGATCTGACTTCATAATCTGGGAAGAAAGATTGTTCGCCTTTATATCCGACTAGAGTCATATCTGATATTTTGCTTAATGTAGAATCTATTCTTGTCGTGACGGTAATGGTTGTGACTTGCTTCATGCTGAGATTTTGACACGCTTCAACGAGCTCTGCTGTTTCGCCATTTAATGAAACAAAGATCGCAAGTTCATTTTTACCAATATCTCGTGATTTCAGCCGAATGATATTCGGGTCGTCGTGTACTTCGCATGTTTTTCCGATGAGCTGTAATTTGATGGTCATTTCTTTAGCAATCATCTCTGAGAACCCTCTGCCGAAAATATAAATTTTGTCCGCATTATGTATTTTTTGAACGGCATCTTCAATTTGCCCAATACTTTGCAGCTGAATCGTCTTTAAAACCTCTTCTTCATTTTTCCGAATCGCTAGTTTGATGTCTTCATCGATGTTTTTTAGCTGATCACTTGCATCGGTCATTTTCTTTTCTTGTTTCAATCGATACTTAAAGGAGGTATAGCCGTTGTAACCAATTTTTTTCATCAATCTGACAATTGTGGCTGTCGACACATTCGCTCTTTCACTTAATGTGACGATGGATAAGGTGGAGATATCCTCTAGATGCTGGTGAATATAATGGAGTAAATAACGTTCTGTTTCACTTAACGTTTGATACACATCGCTTGGAATGTTAAATAGTGGTTCATTCAATTCGATTCCCCCTTACTCATTTCATACTATAATTAAATACCCAATAAAAACAAGGTGATTCTTTTGTCATATATTTTGATGGAAAGCCAAAATGAGTGAAATTTGATTTTTGACATACACTAAGGAAAAGTTGTGTCTGTGTGAAAGGAGCTGATACCTATGCTTCATCTCTTGTTTTTTCTCATCCTTCTCTATGTCGTCTATGTATTTTTGACCGCATTTGTTTTGTTTTATTTACCGATACGAAAAACATGCAAAGAACATTGTATTTATAAAGCCTCTTCTATCTCAGGAGACGATCAGGGGACAAATCAAGTGATGCTTCTTGACGATGGGTTTGAATCTGGTCAGGTTAGAATCCAAATGATTCGTGAGGCAAAGAAGGTGATCCGTCTCAGTTACTATTCCATTCAAAAGGGAAAAACAGCCGAATGGGTACTAGGTGCTTTAATTGAAGCAGCTGATCGAGGTGTGAAAGTCCAGGTGTTGTTAGATGGCATTTGTCACAGTTTGCGCGGGCCGCTGAAGCATTTGCGCTATGCGGTGGCAAATCATCCGAACATGTCGATTCGTTTTTATGAGCCCTTTCGTTTGTTCAAGCCATGGACGTGGCATAATCGGCTTCACGATAAGCTGCTACTAGCAGATGGTCGAGTGGCTGTGATGGGCGGAAGAAATATCGGTGATAAATACTTTGCAGATCAGCCGCCGAAAGACTTTGCTTTTGACCGCGATGTGCTGCTCTATAACGCCAAAAAGGGAAAAGTATTAGATGAAATGGAGCAATATTTCGTTTATCTATGGAATCATGATTTTACGAAAAGAACAAAAGATGTGTTCTCCAAGCCAAAAGCGAAAAAAGGGTTAAAGCTTAGAAAACAGCTGCTCAGATCCTATCAAGAAGCAGTGCGCACAAAAGAACCTTTTGTGATGTCCTCCTTTGATTGGGCAGCAGATGCCACTTCAGTGAAACAGATTGCCTTTTTCACAAATCCTGTGGAACGCTTCAATAAGCGGCCGCTTGTGCTGAAAAAACTGAACGATCTTGCGCACCGGGCAAAGCGTTCTGTGCTTATACAAACGCCTTATGTCATCCCAACACGCCCAATGAAAGCCGGACTCACCCCCTTAGGTAGTGAGATTCAAACGACAATGGTCACGAATTCTCTTACAGCGACACCAAATCCGTTAGCCTTTGCTGGATATTTAAGCACGAAAAAGGAACTGATGAAAACAGGCGTTCATTTGTATGAATATGAAGGTCCCTATTCCATTCATGGGAAATCAATGGTGATTGATGATTACTTGAGTATTATTGGGACATATAACTTAGATGCGAGGTCTAGTTTTTTAAACACAGAGTCGATTTTGGTGATTGACAGTGCCCCGTTTGCGTTATCACTTACACAGGCAATCGAACGAAAAATCGCCTACAGTAATCTCGTTGCTAAAGACCGAACAGCCTATCATGCGAGCGCATATGGGCAGAAAAAAAAGCCTTTGATGAAAAGGCTCCTTTTAAATGGATTATCCGCGATAACGGTATTATGGCGGCGATTGATTTAAAAAAGGGCGGCTACTCTTGTGGCAGCCCTTTTTCTTGCGGTTGATCTTTTTCTGCTGACTCCAATTTGGTCAATTTAAACACTAAGATCCCAGCAACAATCACAATGACACCTAATAGTTTTGTAAAAGAAAATGCCACTTTTTCTAACCCAAGCCAGCCAAGCGAATCAAACAAAAGAGCGCAGCCCAGCTGTGACGTGAGGACAATCGAGATGCCATAAGTCGGTCCAAGACGTTTGATACTCTGAACAAGACAAATGACCACTCCTACCCCAATGGCTCCGCTGATCCAGTACCAAGCTTCCATATGTCTTAATTGAAACATGCCAGTTCCCTCTAGTAAGAGACCCATCAGGAGTGAAGCAATAAAGCCCATTCCAAGAACGAGGGTTGTAGTTGACCAAGAGCCTGTATGCTCATTGACCTTACTGTTAAAAATGGTTTGTAAGCTGACGAGTGCGCCAGCAGTGATAGCTAATAGTATTCCTATGATCATATATAAATCCCTTCATTTCTTCTATTCATAAATATTGTGCTCTGCTATTTCTAGGAGCCCTTTCCGGTCACAAATCGTAATCTCTCCTCTACGCCTCTCTATCAGCCCTTTTTCACAGAATTGCTGAATGACCCGGTTAATATGACGATAGCTTGTACCGATTAAGCTTGCCGCATCAGTGAGACGAAGGGCGCTCGCGCTGTCATCATTTGTCACAACAGACAATAAGTAGCTTGCAAGCCTGACCTCCACAGGATATAAAAGGTGGAAACTCAAATCGTTTGATTTTGTATAAAATTTGTTTGTGATGCCTTTTAGCAGAAAGGTTAACACGCGTGGGTCATCCTTCGCATGGCGCATGAGCGCTTGATGAGAAACCCTTAGCATATGTACTTCTGTGACAGCTTCGACTGTATTGACCATATCCGTCTGCTGAACGTATTCAATATCTCCAATCGCTTCAAGGGGATGTTTAAAGCTAAGAATAAAGGTCTTCCCTTCCTTTGTGGTCGTGAAAATCTTTAATTTTCCTTTCACTAACAAGTACAGGTACTCCCTCTTATCCCCTTTTGAACAAACGAGCTCACCCTGCTCATAGCGCCACAAGCTCACGTGTGATATGAGCTTTTGATGAAAGACGTTTTCTAATTGATGTGCCTTCATATATGAGGCAAAAAGAGATTCATCATAAAGCTCCTCCATCTGACGCCCTCCTTTATAGCTTTAAAATGATCACGCCTGCGACCATCAGTAAAATTCCTGCATAATGAGGCCATTTCATTTTCTTCTTCTGTACACCAAACCATCCTTTTGCATCGATTGCAAAGGTAAAAGCAAGCTGTGCAATAAGTAACGCTGCGATGGTGAGTGTGACACCGATCATTTGAATCGCGGTGACTTCATTAAAAATAATAATGGCTGCAAATGCGCCGCCTATTAAATAAAGTGGCCGCACCTTTTGATATTCCCTGAAGTGCCCGTCTCGAACGATCAGTAAGATGACAAGCGAGATGATAAAACCGGTTAGCTGTGTGATAGTTGCTGCCTGCCATGTGCCGATATCCTGGCTGATTCTTGCGTTGGCCACGCCTTGCAGTGTAATGCAAGCGCCTCCTAATAAAGCGAAAATAACACCTTTCATTCGTTCAAATTCTCCTTCTTTTTTCAGTCTAGTTCCATTAAATGATACATGCCCATCTATTGAAAAGGACATATGTCCCACTTTGCGTATTATATCAGAAACTTTTTCTTTTGCAGTTTCTTCGTTTTAGATTTTTCACAGTGGGTACAGTTTTATATCAGCTGAAAACAGAATATTGAATGAATCACATATAAAAAGGAGACATGTCAGAATGAGAAATCAAGAGAAACATTTTATTAACGGAGAATGGATTGCTTCAACAGGAAACGAAAAGACAGAGGTCATCAACCCTGCGACAGAAGAAGTCATTGGCACCATTAGCTTAGGAACAAAAGAAGATTTAGATAAGGCAGTGAAAGCAGCTCGTGCCGCCTTCCCTTCTTTCTCGAAAACATCTCGAAATGAACGCGTGAAGATGCTGGAAAACATTGTGCGCGGGTACGAAAAACGCAAGGATGAACTTGTAGAAGTGATGACACAAGAGCTCGGTGCACCGCTGAAAGTATCAGAAGAAGTTCATTACACAATGGGCTATGAACATTTTTCTAAAGCAGCGGAAGCACTTAAATCTTATACATTTACCGAGGACCGCGGCGGACATACCATTATAAAAGAAGCGATTGGCGTCAGCGGATTGATTACACCGTGGAACTTCCCAACGAATCAAACATCTCTTAAAATTGCGGGTGCCATTGCGGCAGGCTCACCAGTTGTCTTAAAGCCAGCGGAAATTACACCTTTTGCTGCGATGATTCTTGCAGAAATCATTGATGAAGCAGGCGTACCGAAAGGAGTCTTCAACTTAGTAAACGGAACTGGTGACGTGATTGGTGACGGTATTAGCTCACATCCTGATATTGACTTTGTTTCATTTACTGGATCAGGTGCTGTCGGCTCGAAAATTATGGAAAACGCCGCGGACAATGTGAAGAAAGTGGCTCTTGAGCTTGGCGGGAAATCCCCTCTTATTGTTTTAGATGATGCAGATGTGGATGAGGCAGCAGAAACCGCCATTCATCATATTGCGATGAATACAGGTCAAGTGTGTTCTGCAGCTACGCGTGTGCTTATTCCAGAATCAATGAAAGACAAGTTTGAAAAAGCGCTGCTGAATGCCCTGCCGAAGTTTACAGTTGGTGATCCGAGAGAAGATCACGCCACAGGCCCGCTTGTCTCCAAGAAACAATGGGATACCGTGCAATCTTATATTGAAAAAGGAATTGATGAAGGTGCTACTCTGCTTGCAGGGGGAACTGGAAAGCCGGACGGAATCGATAAAGGATATTTCGCCAAGCATACCATTTTCACCAATGTGAAAAATGATATGACCATTGCGCAAGAAGAAATCTTCGGACCGGTCATGAGTGTGATTACGTATCAGGACCTAGATCATGCCCTTGACATCGCCAATGATACGGTTTATGGCCTTGCCGGGTATGTTGTTGGAAAAGATGAAAAAACTTTAAAATATGTAGCTGAACATATCCGTGCTGGCCAAATCACCATTAACAATGCCGAAACAGATTACTTTGCCCCATTTGGCGGCTTTAAGCAATCTGGTATCGGAAGAGAATGGGGAGACTTCGGCATCGAGGAATATTTAGAAGTGAAAGCTGTGATGGGACTTCCAACGGCATAATTTACGAAAGGGGAAAAACCTTAAGGTTTTTCTCCTTTTTTTTATTTAATAATAAGAACTCAGTTCGAATTTTAAGAACTGCTCATACTCCTCTATTTATTCTTATCCATGATGATTAGATCTTGAAATTACTTATCAATAAGAAGAGTATTATTTAATGAATAATCGTGAAATCAATTTTTAACTAATTCTCAAAATTACTTCAACTTCTTTAATATGGTCTAATTCATAGAACATAAAAAATTCAGCTTCTTTTCGATTTGGAGATTTCATCAAAATCTCTAAACGATCAGAATAATAACCAAAAGAGATTACTTTCCAATTCATAGCTCTGATCTTTTGCAATTGTTTATAATCCTCTTGGAATTTTTCCTCTCGATTTAATTTCATGACATATATTTCATCAATTAAATTGAAAAGTTTATTTGTTTTGGAAACATCAAACCTTCTAATGAGAAGAACAATAAAAACAAATATTAAAATACTTGAAGCAAAATATAAATAAGTATCAAATATATTGATTGAAAGTTTATCAAAATCATTCTGCTGCTCATGTGAGTTATCTAGTAATTTCGAATCGTTAGAATTGTATTTTCTAGAAATAAAATTTAAACCAAAATTAAAATATGAATTAAAGTAAGAGTTCAAAAATAAAAATATTGGCACAATTGTTATTGTAATAACTGAAGCTTTTGTAGAAAAATTGGCAGCTCTTTCGTACTTATCTTTCGCATAAATTCGCAAATCTGAAACTTGACTCAGATTTAATTTTTCTAATTCCTTTCTATAGATAGACACATTCTTTGCTAATTTAAACTTAACTTTTGGATCTTCTAAATCTCTAATAATACTCATATTACCTCCTTGACTAAACAAATTCATTTCACCATATAAAGCTATTAGAAATCTTAATCATGACAATCAATATTATATATTTTACTTAATGGCAAACTTTCGGTAAAGTTCAAATTGAACCTATATATATAATTCCTATCGAATTAATCTATGTTTATATTTCTTGTGAGGTGGATATCGTTGCAACTTCATGTATTGAACAGTCCTTTTAGTCAGCAGCAGGCAGACTTGCTTAATCAGCTGCTTCCGACTTTAACAGATCAACAAAAAATTTGGTTTACCGGTTATTTATCAGCACAGGCAGCTCTAGCCGGATCAGAAACGGCCGCTCTGGCCCCTACTCCTTCTGCCGCAGCCCCTGCGCAGCCTGTCAGTAAAGATGTGACCGTACTTTATGGCTCGCAAACAGGCAATTCTGAAGGATTAGCGAAAAAGACAGCGCAGCATCTCGAGGAGAAAGGTTTTCAAGTGACGCTCTCTTCTATGTCAGATTTTAAACCAAATAATCTGAAAAAAATACACAATTTACTGATGATCGTCAGCACACATGGCGAGGGAGATCCGCCTGATAATGCCCTTTCTTTCCATGAATATGTCCATGGTAGACGTGCGTCAAAGCTCGATCATTTAAGCTTTTCTGTTCTTTCGCTTGGCGACAGCTCTTACGAATTCTTCTGTCAGACTGGAAAAGAATTTGATGAGCGCTTCAAAGAACTTGGCGGAACGCGCCTTATAGGCCGAGTGGATTGTGACCTTGATTATGATGAGCCGTTTTCTGAATGGCTTCAAGGGGTGACATCGGCACTTAGCGAAGGTGAAGCCGCAGCATTCCCGCAAGAATCAGCAGGAGCAAACAACCAAACAGCAGCTTCTGAATATTCAAGAACGAATCCTTTTTATGCGGAAGTTCTTGAAAATATCAACCTAAATGGCCGCGGCTCTAACAAAGAAACCCGCCATTTGGAGCTCTCTCTTGAAGGATCAGGACTTGTTTATGAGCCGGGTGACAGCCTTGGTATTTATCCAACAAATGATCCTGCGCTTGTTGATGAACTGCTCACGACATGCGGATGGAATGCAGAGGAAGCCGTAACCGTGCATAAAAACGGCGACACTCTTCTTTTGAAAGAAGCACTCACCTCGCACTTTGAGATTACAGTATTAACAAAACCCCTTCTTCAAAAGATGGCGGACTTTACAAAAAGTGAAGCCCTCCATGCCCTTTTAGAAGAAGGGAATGAAGAAAAGTTAAAAGCGTATATAGCAGGAAGAGATCTAGTAGATGCTGCGCGCGATTTTGGTCCTTTTGAAGGAACAGCCGCAGATTTCACCGCTATTTTAAGAAAAATCCCTGCACGCCTTTATTCGATTGCAAGCAGCCTGAAAGCCAATGAAGAAGAAGTTCATTTGACAATAGGTGCTGTGAGATATGATGCACACGGGAGAGAACGCCAAGGTGTCTGCTCCATCTTATGTGCGGAGCGCTTAGAGCCAGGTGATACACTGCCTGTTTATATCCAGCACAACCAAAACTTTAAGCTTCCTGAAAACCCTGATGCACCGATCATTATGGTGGGACCAGGCACAGGTATCGCTCCTTTCCGTTCGTTTATGCAGGAACGAGAAGAAATCGGTGCAAACGGAAAGTCATGGCTATTCTTCGGTGATCAGCACTTTGTGACGGATTTCTTATATCAAACTGAATGGCAAAAGTGGTTAAAAGATGGTGTCTTAACGAAAATGGACGTGGCTTTTTCAAGAGATTCAGAGGAAAAGGTATATGTCCAGCACCAAATGAAGAAACAAAGTAAAGAATTATTCGAATGGCTGGAGCAAGGTGCCTATGTATATGTCTGCGGAGATGAAAAACATATGGCGCATGATGTTCATAGTACCCTTCTATCGATCATCCAAGAAGAAGGTGCGATGAGCAAAGAGAAAGCAGAAAGCTATTTAGCCAATTTGCAGCAGCAAAAACGCTATCAGCGTGACGTATATTGATTGATTTGATGCTTGAAAGAAAGGAGCTTTTACTTACATGGTGAAGACAGCATTAACAGCGCCGGATGGACCTCCGAGCGACGTAGAGGAAATCAAAGAAAAAAGTGATTATTTACGGGGTACGTTAAAAGAAGTGATGCTTGATCCGATTTCAGCGGGAATTCCTGATGATGACAACCGCCTGATGAAGCATCACGGCAGCTACTTACAGGATGATCGAGACCTCAGAAATGAACGGCAAAAACAAAAGCTTGAGCCAGCCTATCAATTTATGCTGCGCGTACGCCTGCCTGGCGGAATCGCCACATCTAAGCAGTGGCTAGTGATGGATGAGCTTGCTCACAAATACGGAAACGGTACGTTAAAGCTGACTACTCGTGAAACCTTTCAGCTTCACGGTATTTTAAAATGGAACATGAAAAAGACCATTCAAGACATCCATTCTACTATGCTAGATACAATCGCTGCTTGCGGCGACGTGAACCGGAATGTCATGTGTACATCAAACCCCTATCAATCAGAAGTGCACCATGATGTATACGAGCTGGCCAAAAAATTAAGTGATGACCTGCTTCCGCAAACGAGAGCGTATCATGAAATTTGGCTTGATGAGGAAAAGGTAGCGGCAACGCCTGATACAGAGGTTGAGCCGATGTATGGCCCGCTTTATTTGCCAAGAAAATTCAAGATTGGTGTGGCGGTCCCTCCTGCTAACGATATTGATGTTTTTTCGCAGGATTTAGGCTTCATCGCGATTATTGAAAATGATCAATTAGTCGGCTTTAATGTCGCGATTGGCGGCGGAATGGGCATGACGCATGGTGATACAGCAACCTACCCTCAGCTGGCAAAGGTGATTGGCTTTTGTACACCGGATCAAGTTGTAGAGATTGCCAAAAGAGTGATTACCATTCAGCGAGACTACGGAAACCGTTCCGTGCGAAAAAATGCCCGCTTTAAATATACAGTGGACCGCCTCGGTCTTGAGAATGTAAAAGAAGAGCTTGAACGACGCCTTGGGTTTGCCCTTTTAGACGCAAAAGATTATCACTTTGATCATAACGGAGACCGCTATGGCTGGGTAAAAGGCATCAATGGCAGATGGCATTATACGATGTTTGTAGAAGGCGGCCGCATCACGGATTACGATGACTACCCGCTGATGACAGGTATTCGGGAAATTGCAAAGATTCATACAGGTGACTTCCGCTTAACAGCGAATCAAAATTTGATCATTGGAAATGTCACTTCTCATAAAAAGAAACAAATCGAGCAGCTCATTCAGGAGTTCGGTTTATCAGATGGCCAGCAGCACTCTGCACTCCGCCGCAGTTCAATGGCCTGTGTTTCTCTTCCAACATGCGGCTTAGCGATGGCAGAAGCAGAACGCTACCTTCCACGCTTGATTGACCGAATTGAAGAGATTGTTGAAGAAAATGGCTTAAGTGATAAAGAAATCACGATTCGAATGACTGGATGTCCAAATGGATGTGCCCGCCATGCGCTAGGTGAAATTGGCTTTATCGGCAAATCACCTGGCAAATACAACATGTATCTTGGCGCTGCGTTTGATGGCAGCAGATTAAGTAAGCTGTACCGTGAAAATGTTGGTGAGGAAGACATTTTAAACGAGCTTGGCTCTCTGCTCCCTCGCTATGCAAAAGAACGAGAAGACCAAGAACATTTCGGTGATTTTGTCGTTCGGGCAGGGATTGTCAAAGAAACAACAGATGGTACGAATTTTCATGTGCAATAAAAAAAGACAGGACACTCTCCTGTCTTTTTTTATGGATTCTGTTTCCGTTTCAAGTATTCGCAAATGCTTTTGTACACATGAGGGTTTTCTAAAGAAGAAAGATCTAGTGAATGCTGCTGTTCATAGGCTCCTTTTAATAAACGCCGGACGATTTTTCCGTTTCTTGTTTTCGGTAAAGCTGAAATGAGATGAATTTCCTTTGGCATGAGCGCTTTTCCCGCGTATGAACCAACATGTGTTTTGAGCTCTCGAATCAGTTTTGCTTCGTCACAAGATTGTGAGCTAGTCACGATGAAGCACACGAGTGCCTCCCCTTTCACCTCATCCTTTACCCCAATTACAGCTGCCTCATGTACAGCTGGATGACTGACAAGAATGGATTCAATTTCTGCTGGACCGACACGTTTTCCTGCTGTATTAATGACATCATCTGATCTGCCCGTGATATGGAATGTGCCATCCGCTGATTGCATCACCCAATCACCATGTGTCCACACCCCATCAAATCGTCTGAAATACGTGTCTTCATATCGCCCCGGATCTTTCCAAAAACCACATGTCATGCCGACCCATGGTTTTTTCAAAACAAGTTCTCCTACTTCATTTATGACGCTCTGACCTGCTTCATTATACACATCTGCCGCCATTCCTAAGATCGCCGCATTAAAAAGAACTGGTTTGATTGGGCGAAGCAGCGTACTTCCTACAATTCCGCCAGAGACCTCTGTTCCCCCTGAATAATTTAGGATCGGAATATGCTTTTGACCGATCTTGTCAAAAAGCCATTGCCATGGTGCTTCATTCCACGGTTCACCTGTAGAAATGATGGCTTTGACATGCGGCAGCTGAATACCTGAAAGGTTTTGCTGCATTGCAGACCGAACAAAAGTAGGTGAAAGTCCAAAATGGGTGACTTTTTGCTCGTGGATGAATGACCAGAGGTGCTGTTCATCTGGATAATCGGGTGCACCGTCATATAAAACGATTGCAGCTCCATTGATCAAGCCGCCAAAGACGAGAAATGGCCCCATCATCCAGCCCATGTCTGTGAGCCAAAACAAACGGTCTCCTTTTGCAACGTCCATACAAAGACCGGCGTCAAAAGCAGCTTTTACAGGGAAGCCTGCGTGTGTATGGACAGCTCCTTTTGGCGTACCGGTTGTTCCAGAAGTGTATAAGATCATGAGAGGCTCTTCATTTGTGAGATAGGTCGTTTCACTTATCGGATCTTCTTTTAACAAATCGTTTAGCCTGATAACTCCTTCATATTCAGTATCAGAGGAATTGTGTACAATGACGGTTTTGACAGTGTCTGTTTTGTGAATCGCATCTGCCGCACATTCCCGCATATTGATCGTCTTCCCGCGTCGCGTCATGTCGGAGCCTGTGACGACAATGGATGCACCTGATGCACGAATACGCACGGCAAGAGGCTCGCTTCCATAGCCGGAGAAGACGGGGCTAAAGATGACACCAATTTTTGCAAAGGCTAGCATGACGGCAACCGTTTCAGGAAGCATTGGCATATAAATGACCGCTACATCTCCTTTTTGAAGCCCATTCTTCAAAAAACCAGCAGCGAGGCGATTAACCTTTTCCTGAAGGTCGAGATACGTCCATTTCCTCTCTGCCCCAACTTCATTTCTCCAAATCACGGCTGGCTGATGCTGGGTCTCTTCGTTCTCTGCCCATTTGTCCACGGCGGTTTCGGTCACGTTTAGTTGACCGCCTTTATACCACTTCGGCCACATGAATGAATCTTGACCTAATGCGGCTTCATACGGCACCTTCCACTTGATGCCGACCGCCTTTTCAGCTTCTCTCCAAAACCAATCGGTACGCTCGATACTAGCTTTGTAGAATGCATCATAAGTAGAAAAACCAAGTGAGTGCATCCATTTGTAAAGACGTGTATGTTTGACCTTCTGCTCTTCCGGTACCCATGCTGGTTTCAGGTTCATCATAAGGATGCCCCCTTTAGACCGGATAGACCGGATGTTTTCGCCTTGTAAATGTCATCTCTTTTGAGGAATAGGCTTGTAATCGATGACAAAGCTCAGCTCGCAGGTGGTCAAACGGGATGACGCCATCGACAATCATTTCAGAGGCAAGCTCATATATATTCATATCTTCCTGATATTCCTTACGTTTCTCTTGTATAAATGCAGCTCTCTCTTCGGCAGGCAGCTCGGCAATTTTATTCGCATAGACAGCATTCACAGCCGCTTCTGGCCCCATGACAGCAATTTGCGCTGATGGAAGAGCAAGACAGCAGTCTGGTTCAAACGCTGGTCCTGCCATTGCATATAAACCTGCACCGTATGCTTTACGCACAATGACCGATATTTTCGGAACGGTTGCCTCTGACATAGCGGAGATCATTTTCGCCCCGTGTCTAATAATGCCAGCTTGTTCCACTTTTGTTCCAATCATAAATCCCGGTATATCCGCAAGAAAAAGGAGCGGGATATGAAAGGCGTCACATAGCTGAATAAACTTGGCGGCTTTGTCAGCTGAGTCATGGAATAACACCCCGCCTTTCACCCTAGGCTGGTTGGCAATAAGACCAACAGGCTGACCATTCATGCGGCCAAAGCCTGTAATCAGCTCCGCGGCAAACAGTTTTTTGATTTCAAAAAATGACCCTTCATCAATGAGTAAATAAATGAGCTGATACATATCAAAAGGGGTATTCTGCCCCTTAGGGATAAGGTCTTGGATGGTCATCTCAGATGGCTGAGGTGCTTTTGCGGCTGCCCGTTTTGGTTTCTCTGTATAGTTGGCAGGCATGTAGGTTAAATAGTCGCGAGCGATTTGAATGGCTTCTTCCTCTGTTTTGGCTAAAATATCACCACATCCTGATATGCTGCAATGCATGTTTGCCCCGCCCATTTCTTCTAGTGATACTTTTTCTCCAATCACCATTTCGGCCATTCTCGGAGAGCCTAAATACATCGAGGCATTCCCTTCGACCATAACGACGATGTCACAAAAAGCAGGAATGTAAGCACCTCCTGCTGCAGAAGGACCAAATAGTAAACAAATTTGCGGGATACGTCCAGACAGCTTCACCTGGTTATAAAAAATGCGTCCCGCGCCCCTTCTGCCTGGAAACATGGCAATTTGATCGGTGATTCTTGCACCCGCAGAATCGACTAAATACAGCATCGGGCAGTTGAGCTTTTCCGCTGTTTCTTGGATTCTAATGATTTTTTCTACCGTTTTGACGCCCCATGATCCAGCTTTGACGGTAGAATCATTCGCCATGACGCAAACCGTTTGCCCATTCATCCGCCCCGTCCCTGTGACAACCCCATCTGCTGGTAAATGTTGATCTTTACACTCGGCAAACATGGCATCCTCAATGAAAGAATCCTCATCTAATAACAACTGGAGCCGGTCACGGACGAACAATTTTCCTTTTTCTTTGTTTTTTTGATGGTATCGTTCGGCTCCTCCTTTTACAATCCGCTGTTTTTTCACTTCATATTCTTCGATCATGCCCATTCCCCTTTCTTGCTAGTTGCCTCGGTAATGAGGCGTTCGTTTTTCTTGGAAAGCTTGAAGTCCCTCCATTCGATCTTCTGTATCAATGAGCCGTACATAGGCTTCGTATTCCTTCATCAGACCTGTACGTAAATCATGATCAAGGCTCATTTGAATCGCTTGTTTCGCTTCTTTTAAAGCAATTGGGCCGTTTTTGGCGATTTGTTTTGCGAGAGAAATGGCGTCATCCATAAGAGAATCTGTTAAAGAGAGGTGCTCAATCAACCCGATTTGAATGGCTTCTTCAGCTTGTAATGAACCACCTGTGAAAATCAGTTCTTTTGCTTTACCGAGTCCAATCAGGCGCGGAAGCCGCTGGGTTCCTCCGGCTCCTGGTATGATGGCTAGTCCAGTTTCTGGCAGGCCGAGTCTTGCTCCGGCTCGTGCGATGCGGAGATCACAAGCCAGTGCGAGCTCAAGGCCTCCGCCAAGTGCGTGTCCATTCATCACGGCAATGACAGGCACAGGAAGGGAGTCAATTTCTGTAAAGGTTTGCTGAATCGACAGAACCGCCGCTTTTGCTTCTTCTTCTGTCATCAATCGTCGCTCTTTTAAATCAGCTCCTGCGCAAAAGACGTTAGAACCAGCTCCTGTAATGAGCAGACAGCGGATGCTTTGATCGTGTTTGATTTCTTGAATGATTTGATTGATTTCATCAAGCATCGCAGCGGATAGGGAATTCGCTTGTTCCGGCCTGTTTAAGGTCATGATCCCAATCCGTTCATCTTGTATCATAAAATTAACCAATGATGTCATGTCACATTCATCCTTTATGAAGTAGTATGAGAGTGAAAAGCACGTAAACAATGACTAGGCAGGGTTCGATCTATTTTTGTTTCGATCCATTCTGCCGCTTTTATTAATGCAGGAAAATTGATATTTGTTTTAATTCCTAGTTTTTGAAGCATATGCACTACATCTTCTGTCGCGACATTTCCGCTAGAGCCAGGTGCATATGGGCAGCCACCAAGCCCGCCGCTAGAGGAGTCAAATGTTGTGATTCCCGCTTTTAATGCCGTATAAATATTGGCAAGACCCATCCCCTTCGTATCGTGAAAATGTAGAGCGATTTTATCAGCAGGAAAACGTTCAAGTAAAATGTCTAATCGCCTTTCTACTTGAAGCGGATGGGCTTCTCCAATGGTGTCGCCGAGTGATATTTCATCAATGCCATAAGAGAGCAGAATATCCGTTAACCGCAGAACTTGATCCATTGGCACTTGATGTTCATAAGGGCAGCCAAACACGGTAGAAATATATGCGCGCGTGATCTTTCCTGCTGCTTTTAAATCAGCTGTCATTTGTTTGATGACAGGAAGTGTTTCGTGGATGGATTGATTCATATTTTTTTTGTTATGTGTTTCACTCGAAGAGATAAACATAGCGCCTGCGTCAAGATTTGCTTCAAAAAAGTGAGCCAAGCCTTTTTCATTAGGAATGAGTGCAGCATAGGTGATGTTGTCATTTTTGTGTAAGGATTGAGCTAACTCTTTGGCGTCTTTTAAGGCTGGGACCCATTTAGGATGAACAAATGAGGTGACTTCAATATAAGGGAGCCGGGCTGCTGTGAGCAGTTCAATCCACCTTTGCTTCTCGCTTGTGTCCAGCCAAGTGGATTCATTTTGCAGTCCGTCCCGCGGGCCGACCTCTCTGATAAGTACACGCTTTGGTAATGCCATCTCGCTCCCTCCTATTCTGTCAGCTCTAGAAGGACCTCTCCTTCATCGACAAATTCCCCCTCTGCCTTATACACTTTGCTGATGACACCAGCCTCTTCTGCAACAATTGGAATCTCCATTTTCATTGATTCCAAGATAGCGACCTCCTGTCCTTTTTGCACTTCATCGCCTTGTTTCACAAGAAGCTTCCATAAGTTTCCGGCCATTTGTATCGTGACCATTTTCATGAACGGTTCCCCTCCCTTTTTTTCATGAGAAAATCGGTTGTGATGCTGCCATGTAAGAAAGCAGAAGATCCAGCCATTTCCCTTAAAAGCGGTAAGTTGGTTTTGATCCCTTCTATTTCATATGCTTGTAACGCCTTTTTTAATCGTTCTATTGCAAGTTTTCGTGTATCACCGTAAACGATCATCTTCGCAATCATTGGATCGTAATATGGGGTAATGACGCTCCCGCTTGTCACACTTGATTCATGGCGTATATAGGGAGCTTCTGGCATAAATAGCCGAGTGATTGTTCCTGGTGACGGATAAAAGGTAACGGGGTCCTCCGCATAGATTC
This sequence comes from Bacillus sp. NMTD17, assembly GCF_002998735.1. Lineage (NCBI taxonomy): Bacteria > Bacillati > Bacillota > Bacilli > Caryophanales > Bacillaceae > Bacillus > Bacillus sp. NMTD17. The sequence continues at coordinate 486,339 of NZ_PVRH01000003.1, read as the reverse complement.
TGACCTCGATGGCATGCCCAATTTGATGAATATCCTCCTGAATGAAGGAAAGCGGCTCTGATGCAGCGATTTTCAGCTGCTCCTCGACAAGATCAATACCTGTAATTTCTTCTGTGACAGGGTGCTCTACTTGTAATCTCGTGTTCATCTCTAGAAAATAAAATTGTTGGTTTTGATCGACTAAACATTCAATCGTCCCTGCATTTTCATAGCCAATGGCTTTGGCTGCTTTGACGGCCATCTGTCCCATCTGTTGTCTCACCGATTCATCGAGACAGGCGGCAGGTGCTTCTTCGATGATTTTCTGGTGTCTTCTTTGGAGTGAACAGTCGCGCTCAAATAAGTGAACCCCATGGCCGAAGGAATCAAAGAGGACCTGAATTTCAATGTGCCGCGCGTCTTCAATGACCTTTTCCATATAAAGCGTCCCGTCGTTGAAAAAACTTTGCGCTCTTTTTTGATTTCCTTCAAAAGCTTTATGCAGCTCCTCGTCATTTCGCACAAGCTGCATGCCAATTCCCCCGCCTCCGCTTGATGCCTTGAGCATGATCGGATAACCGAGTGACTGGGCTTTACTGACTCCTTCTTCTGCGTCATGGAGCGGGGCTGAAACGCCTGGTACAATGGGAATCCCCGCATGGTCCATCGTTTTTCTCGCTTCAATTTTATTCCCCATTCGCTGAATGACCTGTGCGGATGGTCCAATAAAAATAATTCCTTCGCTGCGGCAGCGTTCAGCAAAGGCCGCATTTTCTGATAAGAGGCCATATCCAGGATGGATGGCATCTGTATTTGTCTGCTTGGCAACCTCGATGATCACTTCCATGTTTAAATAGCTTTCAGATACTTTCGCTCCTCCAATGAGATAGGCGCTGTCTGCTTCTTGCACATGAAGCGCATGCTGATCTGCCTCTGAATAAACAGCCACGGTGTTGATCCCGAGCCTTTTACAAGTCCGAATAATTCTACGAGCAATTTCGCCTCGATTCGCAATGAGTACTTTTTTGAACATCGCTGCCCTCACTCCTTTATTAGATCAAGCGCCTGTTTTTTCAGACGAAATTTTTGAATCTTCCCTGATGCGGTCATCGGATACTCGTCTGTGATGAAAAAATATTTTGGAATTTTGTAGCGAGCCATTTGTGACTGACAATAGCTGGTTAATGACTCAATCGTCACTGTGTGACCTTGTTTGAGCCGAATGAATGCGGCGGCTTCCTCTCCATAGGTCTCGTCAGGAATACCAACGACCTGTGCATCAAGAATGGCTGGATGCGTGTAAAGAACGTCTTCAATCTCTTTTGGATAAACATTTTCCCCGCCTCTAATGATCATATCTTTCAGCCGTCCTGTGATTTTCACATAGCCATCCTCATCCATCTCCGCTAAATCCCCTGTATGAAGCCACCCGTCCTCATCAATGACTTCATTTGTGGCTTCTTCATTTTTATAGTAGCCTTTCATCACATGATAGCCTCTTGTACACAGCTCGCCTTGTTCTCCTCTTTGTACTTCATCCGGCGTACCTGGGGCGGTGATTTTTACCTCGATGTGAGGAAGTGCCCGACCGACTGTTTGAACCCGCCTTTCAAATGAATCATCTGTTCTTGTTTGGGTAATGACAGGTGAGCTTTCGGTCTGACCGTAGGCAATCGTGAGCTCCTTCAGGCCCATTTGTTCAATGACTGCTTTCATCACATGGGATGGGCAAAGAGATCCTGCCATAATGCCTGTTCGTAATGTGGACAGATCGTATTGGTGGAAATTCGGATGATCGAGCTCTGCAATGAACATTGTCGGGACGCCGTGAAGAACAGTGCACTTCTCTTGTTCCACTGTTTGAAGGACTCGCTCTGGGTGGAAAGATTCAATTGGAATGATCGTGCCTCCTTTTGCGAGACAAGCAAGTACGCCAAGAACAGATCCAAAGCAATGAAAGAACGGCACGGGGATACACATGCGGTCTTCATGGGTGAGCTTCATGCAATCTGCGATCTGACTGGCATTGCAGACGATGTTTGTATGGCTGAGCATGACGCCTTTTGGGTAGCCGGTTGTGCCAGAGGTATATTGCATATTAATAACGTCATCAGGCGCCAGCTCATCCATTCGTTTCTCCCATGCATCATCCTCCATTCTTTTAGCAGCAGCTTGAATACTGTCCCAGCTGCGCATGCCCTTTGGCGTGTGCTCGCCAATATATACAACACTTTTTAAATATGGAAATGATGATGAAGTGATCTCGTCTTGATGAGCTGTTTGAAGCTCTGGAATGAGGTTTTCAAGCATCCTGACATATGATGTCTCTTTAAACCCGTCAACGATAAACAGCATGCTGCTATCAGAGTGCTTTAGTAAGTAAGCGAGTTCTTGTGATTGAAAGTTCGTATTCACGGTGACAAGAACGGCTCCAATGGAGGCGCAGGCGAATTGCAGCATGAGCCATTCAGGGACATTAGGTGCCATGATGGCGATATGATCCCCTTTTTGAACCCCTAATGCCATAAGACCTTTCCCTGTTTCCTTGACCTCTCTAAAAAACGCTTCGTATGAATAACGTAATGAACGTTCTGGATACACAATGGCTTCATGTGCTGGGTGCTGCTCCTTTTTCTCTTTTAATAGGGAGCCGATCGTTTGTGGATGAATCGACATCATGATTTTCCTCCTCCATCAGTGGTAAGCGTTTTCATAAAAGGGTTATGATAGCAGTTGTCTCGCGATGACTAGACGCTGAATTTCAGAGGTGCCTTCTCCGATTTCCATGAGCTTGGCATCTCTCACAAGCCGTTCTACCCCGCACTCTTTCATGTAGCCTGTTCCTCCGTGAATTTGGACAGCATCAAGACTTGCTTTTGTGGCCATTTCCGAAGCGAAAAGCTTGGCATAGGCAGCTTCTTTTGTAAATGGCTTTCCATGATCTTTCAGCCAAGCGGCTTTCCACACCATTTGACGAGCAAGTTCTATTTGCATCGCCATATCTGCCAGTTTAAATTGAATGGCTTGAAAGGACGAGAGGGTCTGCCCAAATTGCTTTCTTTCCTTTGCATAGGAGAGAGAAGCATCTAGTGCAGCTTGCGCGATACCAACAGATAAGGCAGCAATTGATATGCGTCCCCCGTCTAATGTATATAAAAATTGCTTGAAGCCTTTGGCTGGGTCTCCTAATATATGATGTGCTGGTACACGTACGCTGTCTAAAATGATTTCAGCCGTATCTGAACCGCGCACCCCCATTTTGTCGTATGGATTTGTAATGGACAGCCCTTTTTGACCTTTTTCTACAATGAAGGCGGAGATGATCGGGCGGCCGTTCTCATCATGATCCGTGACAGCGGTGACGATAATGGTTCTGGCAAAATTGGCATTTGTGATCCAGCACTTCTCCCCGCTAATCACATACTCTTGTCCGTCTTTGACCGCTTTTGTTTTCGTCCCTTTTGCATCTGATCCTGCATTTGGCTCTGTTAATCCGAAGGAACCGAGTGCTGTTCCAGATGCCAGCGGGACAAGGTGATCCATCTTTTGCTCCTCTGTACCGAAGTAATAAAGCGGGCTTGCGCCTAAGGAAACGGCTGCGGCATAGCTAAGACCTGTACTGGCACACTGTTTTCCGATTTCTTCTACAGCGAGCGCATATGAGATCGTATCTCCTCCTGAGCCTCCGTATTTCTCTGGAAAAGGAATGCCCATCAAGCCGAGTTCTCCCATTTTTTGAAAAGTTTGGACAGGGAATACGGCCTGTTCATCAATGGTTTGAGCGAGTGGAGCAATTTCTTCCTTGGCGAATTCTTTGACCATCTGCCGAATCATTTGTTGTTCTTTCGTTAATTCAAAATCCATCTTGTTTCCCCCTTTGGCTCTTTTCTATCATATTTATTAATCAAGTGGCTGCTTCATGCCAAGCTTGGCTGAATTCAGAAAATTAAAACAAAAATAATAGAAAAAAGCATGAACGAAGAAAATCCTCATTCATGCTTTTTCGTTATCTCACTTTTATTGTAGAAGGCTTGCTTTCGTGATGAAGTCGATTGAGAGCCGTTACTTTGTAAGTATCACTCTTATTCTGATGAACTGAAAGATTTTTGACAGATGTCAGCGTGCCGGCTTCTTTTCTAACGGTTTGCAGCAATTCATATGTTCCTTTCGTCGTCAAGCGATAGACCGCGTAATAGGATGCGGTAGATTGCGGATCATTTTTGATCTGTAAAGCCGCACCCTCTGCTGTCTTTTTAATAGATTGAATGATTGGTTTTTTTGGCGCTTTCTGATGAAGCCAAGGCATTTCTGGAATGAGAGCCGGTTTACGGTAAGCATCTTCTATCAATCGATTTTTGACATTCAAAGGGTTGCGATTGATATCCTTTAGGCTAAAGTGCATGCTTCCCTGCACGAGAGGCGACTGTCTGTTCAGTTTGATCTGCCGAAAGTATTCTTCTGGATCAGACCAAGCAGGATCACTGTTTTGATTAATTTTATACGTCGCCTGACCAATGTACAGGTGAACAGGCTCTCCCTTCACTTCATTTGACCACCATTTTGTTAGCACATGGTATGCGGCTGCCTGAAAGCCGATGCTCCAGTAAATTTGCGGGGTGACATAATCGATATCGTGCTGCTGAATCCACTCTCTTGTATCAGCATACAAATCTTCATAGTTGGTCATCCCTGCTGTGGTGTTTGAACCAGTCGGATCATCCTTTATGTTGCGCCAGACTCCGAAGGGGCTAATACCAAACTTCACATACGGCTTTACTTTCTTCACGGTGTCGTTGATTTGCTTGACCAATTGGTTCACATTATCTCTTCGCCAATCTTCTATATGCGTGAATGCCTTTTTTCCATATGTTTCATACGTTTCTTGATCTGGAAACGGCACACCGGCTATTTTATTCGGGTAAAAATAATCATCCATATGCACTGCATCAATATCGTAGTTTTTCACGACTTCTTCTATGCTGCCGACAATGAACTCCTGAGCTTTAGGAATGCCTGGATTGTAGTAAAGCTGATTACCGTACGCAATAGTCCAATCTGGATGTTTTTTTGCAGGGTGATCGGCTGATAAACGGCTGAGGTCGGTATGATTCATTGTGATTCGATACGGGTTAAACCAAGCGTGAAATTCGAGCCCGCGTTTATGAGCTTCTTCGATCATGAATTCAAGCGGGTCATACCCGGGATCTTTCCCTTGCGTGCCGGTCAAATATTCGGACCACGGGCCGTATGCCGAAGGATAAAAGGCATCTGCTGTCGGTTTAATTTGCATGATCACGGCATTCATATTCATCGCTTTGATCTCATCTAACAAATGAATAAACTCTTGTTTCTGCTCTTTGACAGGCAGTCCTTTCTTTGAAGGCCAATCTAGGTTATAAACCGATGCGATCCATACCGCGCGCATCTCTCTTGTGCTTTCAAGCTTCCCTTTTGGCATTGGACGAGCTAGACTGCTAGAAGGAATCAATAAGAATACAAACATCAAAATTAGTGTTAGACACGTCATACTGATTTTTTTCAGCATTTTTTGCATCACCTCATATTCAGTTTATTCCGCTTTTTGAGATCGAATGCCAGCAGATGGTGTCAGCAGGATGTTTTTCATTTCCTTGAGCTGAGCTTCAGGTATTTCGCAAGCCTCGATTAAATACCGCTCTGCACTTCCGTATGTGTCCATCATTTCGTTTAGCACATCTTCCAGATAATCTTGCTGCACACCGAGAAGCGGTTGAATTTGCTCTTTTGACACCCGGTATAAACTCATCATGCGGACAAATCGCTGCTGCCTTCTGACAAGCATTTTCACACCTTCATTGGAACGCATATATTCACTTAAAACGGCCGGCATCGGTACACCTGCTGCTAATTGAATGAGGGCAGATAAAAAGCCTGTCCGGTCCTTACCGCTCGTGCAGTGAAGCATCAGCGGGTAATTGCTCTTATCTGAAAGCAGCGAGAACAGCTGCTGAATCTCTTCTTTACGTTCTGTGAGCATACTTTGATATAAATCTTTCATAATCGGTGCAAATGAAAGAGATTTCCCTTCAGTTGTCAGCATACGAAACATGGTCCACTTACTTGGCATCTTACTGTCAGGCTGCATCGGGATATGAACGATTTTGTTGTGTTCCTTGATTTTTGGCGGATGTGATTTGCGTTCTGAGCTTGTTCGGAGATCACAAATGGTTTGAATCCTAAGCTTTGAGAACGTCAACATATCTTGTTTTGTGAGACGCGATAGATCTGCGGATCGATAAATCATTCCCTGCCTGATCACCATCTCACCTGTTGTTTGAAGTCCCCCTACTTCTCTAAAATTCGCAAGCTTTGAAAATGGGTTGTTTGATTGATTCATAGAAGTGAAAATCCTTTCCGTTACGTTCTTTTCTCTATCATACGCTTTTATTGAGATGGGGAAAAGAGAAGCCATTTGGTATAATGGAAAAAGGAGATTCGGATGGATTGGAGATATGAAGCATGATAAAAACAAAACGGATTCAGCAAATCAAAGAGTATGTGTTTGACCGGGAATCTGCCTCACTTGATGAGCTTGTGGCGCATTTTGGCGTCTCAAAAAACACGATACGCCGAGATGTACAAGCATTGGTCGAATCCGGCGTGCTCAAAAAAGTATATGGCGGAGTCGCTGTGAACCATTCAACATTAGTAGTATATCAAGAGCGAAAGACCCGCCAGCTCAGTAAAAAGCAATTGATCGGACAAACGGCTGCTGCTTTTGTGGAAAATGGGGATATGATTTTTGTTGATTCTGGTACGACAACACTTGAGATGCTTCCCTATTTGACTGAGAAACAGGTGACCGTTGTGACCAATAATGTAGATTTTATTACACAGGCGATGCCTTATGAAAATCTCACTATCTTTTCCACCGGCGGGATGCTTGAGAGAAAAACGAATTCTTTCGTTGGCTATCAAAGTGTAGAGCGTTTGAAAGCTTACAATGTCAATAAAGCCTTTATCGCATCAACTGGTTTATCCATTGATCACGGAGTCACGAATTCGTCCCCACTTGAAACGGATATTAAAAAGACAGTTGTTGAAAAAAGTGCCAAAACGTTTTTATTAGTTGATGATAGTAAGTTCGATCACTACGCTTTGACCACGTTTTGTGATTTACACGATCTTGATGTCGTCGTCACGAATAAACAGCCAAGTGAAGATTATCTTCAATATGGAAAAGAGCATGATGTACGGTTTGCCACGCCTTCATCAAATGAGCAGACGTAAATAAATGGATCACAAAAAAACGGCTCAGGAATTTGAGCCGTTTTTTGATTCATTCATTTCAAGCTGCATGATTATGCGGAATAAAAAACGGTATACGGCTGAGATGACTTCAATGAAAGGCATATCTTCGTGGATGTCCTCAAGCTCAAGAAGCTGTAAATTCACATCGAATAAGCCGTCTTGCCCATTAAATTGAAGCTGCGCACCATTTAATGGAGCCAGCATGTCCTTTAGAATGCCTGTGTCTTTTTTAGGACGTTTTAAACCGAATAACACGGTATACGTTTGAAACACTTCGTCCCATTCAATGGCTAATCCATCGACTCTCACCACATCAAACCACTTCGATTCGATATAAATGAATTCTTTTTGATGTTGTTTTACATATGTAAGCGGTGTGTTTAGAAATGAGGCGCCTTCTGTTTGAATCATGTCCTCGGATTCTTTGTCTACACGCTCTATATATACATCGCTAAAGCGTGCCTCTTCCTTTATTCTTGCACCTTCTAAAGGCCAATTGTGGCGCGCCGCTTCGTCATATTCAAAGTCTGTCAGCGCTTGTCCTTCTTTCAATAGATCTTGTAAGCGATTTTGCAATGACATGGCTATGTCTCCTTTCTTCTCTTTCATGTGCGTTTATTATTTTAGCATAACTCATGAAAAGAAAGATATGACTCAGCATATGATGGTATGATAGTGTCAAAAGAAACATCTCGGAGGGGTACGTTTTGCTCACAATGACACTGGCAGAAAAAATCGTAGACGAGGTCAAAAAAGTGCTGACTGAGGAAATCATCATCGCACAAACAAACGGCACCATCATTGCGGCAACAGATCCAGCGCGCATTGGTCAATTTCATGAAGGGGCGTATCTGACATCCTTTGAAGGACAAAAACGAATCCTCACAAAGGATGATGAGCAGCAAATGAAAGGGGTCAAAGCCGGCATCAATCTGCCTATTTATTTTAAGCAAGAGGTCATTGGGGTGATTGGGATGACAGGAAATCCCGTCCATGTCTCTCCATTTGGCGAAATATTACGAAAAATGACCGAACTGCTTATTCAAGAGCATGAATTTTTTCTAGAAACGGAAACCGATGAACGGCAGCTTGAAGCGTTTGTGTTCGACTGGCTTCATCTGCCAGAGACAGCAATCAATCTCACTGAAAAAGCAGCGCGGCTTCAGCTTGATGTCAAAAAACAGCGTGTCGTCGTCCTCATTGATTGTCACGATGAATCGTTTATGAAGCAGGATCAATACAAAAAAGTAAAGGAAATGCTGCATCTCACAAGTCAGGAAATGATCGTTCGCTGGGGACATGCCCGCTTTTTGCTCATGCTGCAAACCTCGGCAAATGATCGTGATACCTTGCAGCAGCGTCTTTTTCACATCCATGCTTCCCTCACCTCACGTTCCACGTCAAAGGTTTTGATAGGTGCGGGAAAACCAGCAGCTGGACATATGATGAAGCAATCCTTTCATCAAGCCTTTCGTGCCTTAAAATTGGCGAATGTGGATACACCGATTGTGTTTGATGAGGATTTAACACTTGAACTTTTTATAGAAGAAGTGAGTCAGGAAACAAAAGAAGTGTTCCTTGATCGAACGATCGCCCCACTTCTCCCCTACCCTGAACTAGTGAAAACATTGCGTGTACTCATAACATCAGATTACTCATTGAAGTATACCGCGGAAGCGATGCACGTACATATCAATACACTGCATTACAGACTAAAACGTATCCAAGATTTAACGACACTTGATCCAAAACGCATGCAAGATGCGATGCTCTTTTATTTAGCCTTGATGCTATTAGATCATCATCCAAATAAACGAGGCGAACAGCCCAATATTTTGTAGAATCGTCCATAGGCATGAGGCGATTCTTTTTTTATACTGAAAGAAACGGTATGTCTAATCAGTAGGAGTGAATGCGCATGTTAAATTCTGAATTTTTAAGTCAATTAAAAAAGATTGTCGGGGCGCCCTATGTACAAGACAGTAAAGCCGATCGGCTTGCCTACTCTTATGATGCAACACCTAATTTTCAGCATATGCCAGATGTCATCGTAAGCCCGCGCGCGGCTGAGGACATCCAGCAAATTGTCCGGCTCTGCGCTTCATATAAGGTGCCGATCGTGCCTAGAGGATCAGGAACGAACCTTTGTGCAGGAACCTGTCCTACACAAGGCGGACTTGTGATGTTGTTTACAAGAATGAACCAATTAATCGAAATAGACGAAGAAAACCTCACCGCAACGGTCCAGCCTGGTTTGATCACACAGGAACTTATTCGCCAAGTAGAGGCAAGAGGTCTCTTCTACCCACCAGATCCAAGCTCGATGAAAATCTCCACGTTAGGCGGCAATATTAATGAAAATTCAGGTGGTCTCCGGGGGTTAAAATATGGCGTGACGAGAGATTATGTACTTGGACTTGAAGTGGTTCTGCCAAACGGTGACATCATCAAAACGGGCGGCAAGCTCGCAAAGGACGTGGCCGGATATGATCTGACCCGTTTATTTGTTGGATCAGAAGGAACGCTCGGAATTGTCACAGAAGCCACGCTGAAGCTTTTGCCGCTTCCAGAAACCAAACAAACGATGCTTTGCTTATATGAAAGCCTAGAGGAAGCAGCCGCTTCAGTTTCGGCGATTATTGCAGAGCGTATTATCCCCGCCACATTAGAATTTATGGATCAGCCGACACTGAAAGTCGTCGAAGACTTTGCCAAAATCGGCCTGCCGACTGACGTTCAAGCGGTGCTATTAATCGAACAGGACGGCAACCCTGAGGCCGTTTCCCGTGATATAGAGAACATCGCAAAGGTCTGTCAGCAGCACGGTGCAAAAGGAGTAAATATCGCACATTCTGAAGAAGAGGCAAGTGCCCTTTTAACAGCGAGACGAGCCGCTTTATCTGCCCTCGCCCGTTTAAGCCCCACAACGATTTTAGAAGATGCTACAGTCCCCCGGTCTGAAATTGCGAACATGGTGCGGGCGATCGAAGACATTGCGAGAGAGTACGAAGTGAAAATCTGTACATTTGGTCATGCAGGTGACGGGAATTTACATCCTACTTGTGCAACCGATGCAAGAAATGAAGAAGAAATGAAGCGGGTCGAAGAAGCCTTTCAGGCCATTTTTGAAAAAGCAGTCTCCCTTGGCGGCACCATTACGGGTGAACATGGCGTGGGTCTGATGAAAGCCCCCTATTTAGAGCTAAAGGTCAAAAAAGAAGGAATCGCTGCAATGAAAGCAATCAAACAAGCGCTAGATCCAGCAAATATTATGAATCCTGATAAGGTGTTTGGAAAAGCAGCAAGAAAGCGGGTGGTGGTCTCATGAATTCCCCTAAACAATCAGAGATTCAGCAAAACTTTCAGCAGCAAATGGATGAAAAGGAGCTGCTCAACTGCATGCGCTGCGGCTTCTGCCTCCCTTCCTGCCCTACTTATATTGAATCCGGTCAACAAGAAACTCACTCTCCCCGCGGCCGGATTGCTTTAATGAAGGCGGTGAGAGACGGCGTGATTGAGCCGGATGAAGATGTCGAACATTCACTGAACCTTTGTCTTGGATGCCGTGCATGTGAACCGGTCTGCCCTTCCGGCGTCAAATATGGACGTTTACTTGAGGATGCGAGAGACATCCTTCAGCAGCACAAAAAACAATCTCTTCCTGTCAAATTTGTGAGACGTGTTGTGTTTAAAGGACTCTTTCCTTCACAAAGTCGAATGCGTCAAGCGGCTGGACTTCTGCGATTTTATCAAACCTCTGGTCTGCAAACGGCCGCCCGCAAGTCTGGCATGCTAAAGGTGCTTCCGCCGCATTTACAGCTGATGGAGCAGGCCCTTCCAAAGGTGCCGCGTCAACAAAAAAGCCGTGCGTTAGAATACAAAGCCATTGGCACGGCAAGAAAGCGTGTGGCCTTTTTTACTGGCTGTTTAATGGACACCGTTTTTTCCAGCACAAACGAAGCGACCATCCAGCTTTTGCAGCTGGCCGGCTGTGACGTTGTCGTCCCTCCTGTTCAGACTTGCTGCGGTGCACTTCATGGCCATAGCGGAGAAAAGGAGCAAGCGAAACAGTTAGCAAGGCGGAATATTGAAGCATTTGAGGAGATTGAGGCAGATGCCATTGTCATGAATGCGGGCGGATGTGGTGCCTTTTTAAGTGATTATGATCATTTGCTAAAGGATGATCCGGCTTTTCAAAAGCGAGGTGAAGCCTTCTCAAATAAAATCACGGATATATCAGATATTCTCGTGGAGCTTAAGTTTCACCGGCGTACATCGCTTGCCTTGCCAGAGCAGATCATCACCTATCAAGACTCTTGTCACTTACGAAATGGAATGGGTGTAGAGCAAGCGCCAAGGGTGCTGATGAAGGCGATTCACGGGGTATCATTTAAAGAAATGAAGGATGCCGACCGCTGCTGCGGATCCGCCGGAATTTATAATATTTTGCAACCAAAGATGTCGATGCAAATTTTAGATCATAAAATGACAGAAGCTAGTCAAACAGCGGCGGCTGCCATTGTCACGTCCAATCCAGGCTGTCATTTGCAAATGGCAGCGGGTATCAAACGTTCAGGACAATCGCCCAGCATGCGTGCCGTCCATCTCGCAGATTTTTTATTAGAAGCCGTTCAATATGGAAAAAAAGCGTCTAGCTCATCAAGCTGAACGCTTTTTTTCATGCATATCTTCAGACAATTAGTTGGATAATAGAGGCAAATCGCGGAAGGAGATGATTCAAGTGCTGAAGAAAAACAAACAACATCAAAAGGACCCAAATTCAGTATTTGAGGCATTGTCACGTTCCTCTGATTTTACAAACGAATTGTCACGAAGTGAAGGTTTTCTTTATCGAATCTCTTTTTTTCGTTCTTTAATTAATGGTCATCTACTCCATGAACAAATTTTGCCCTGCATGAAAGAGTTGCACCTCACCCCCACTCTTGAGGAGCTGAAAGAACGAATCCCCATTGAACAGTCTGTCATCACGACCGATCTTCAAAAAGTGGAAGAAGCCCTTCATCTGGGCAATATGGCCATTCGGCTCGAAACGGACTGGGGCAAAGCACTTCTGATACCGATTGAAGAAAAGAAAGGCAGACAAGTTGGGCCCCCCGAGATTGAATTTGGCATTATCAGTGCCCAGGAAGCATTTGTGGAGGTTTTGGATACCAATTTAAATTTGGTCAGGCGGCGGCTGCCGACGCCGAACCTGAAAGTGGCAGAAAAGACAGTTGGCACGCTATCTCAAACAAAAGTAGCGGTGTTATATATTGAAGAAATCGCCAACCCGCAAAACATCGAAACCGTTCTCCAGCGCATTGAGGACGTTGATTATGATCAGATTTTAGATGCGAATTACCTCGCTCAAATGCTTTATGATGTATCCAATACGATCTTTCCATTGTTTTTAAATACAGAAAGACCCGACCGCGTGTCGTCAGGTTTAACAGAAGGGAAAATTGCCATCTTAGTCGATGGATCGCCTCATGTCTTGCTTGCCCCGACTATTTTACTTGAGTATTTTTCCACAATGGAAGACTACAATATGTCGTGGATGGCGGCTTCTTGCTTTCGGCTGTTACGCATATTTGCAGTGATATTCTCCATTTTTGCGACACCTTTATATGTAGCCGTTTTAACCTTTCATTATGAGCTGATCCCAAAGGATTTATTAGAAACCATTGTGTCCTCGCGCTATCTTGTTCCATTTCCTCCGATTATTGAGGCCCTATTTTTAGAGATTTCGATTGAATTACTAAGAGAAGCAGGTTCGAGGCTCCCAGCTAAAGTCGGGCAGACGCTCGGGATTGTTGGCGGGATTGTCATTGGACAGGCTGCTGTGGCAGCAGGCTTAACAAGTAATATTTTACTCATTATTGTCGCCCTTTCTGCTCTTGCCTCATTTGTCACCCCTATTTACAAAATGGGCAGTGCCATTCGGCTGCTGAGATTTCCATTTCTATTTGCAGCACAGATTTGGGGTGCATTAGGCATTGCCGTGATGGGATCTTTCCTACTCACCCATTTAATGAAATTAACATCTATTGGAAGGCCGTATCTAGAGCCTATTTTTCCGCTGCGTCTGACGGATTTAAAGGGCAGTTTGATTCGTCCTCAGCTCCGCTTTTTGAATAAAAGACCGGAAAATTTACGCCCGCAAAATGAAACGATTCACCGGCAAAAGCCTAAGCAAGGCCGTAAGGGGAAAAATGATTTTTATGAATAAGGAAGTGAAAGCATGAGTTCTTCTTCTGTGAAAGAAAAATTTCAAGTTTCCCCTTTTTTTGTGTTTTTTCTCATCAATGCCAATCAAGTAGGTGTCGGCATTTTAAACTTTCAAACAAACCTTGTTCGTTCTATGAATAATGATGGATGGATCGCCATTCTTATTTCTGGCATCAGCGTCAATGTGATGATCTTTCTGATGTACTTGATGTTTAGAAAGGCCCCTTCGGATGAATTTGGTGATATCACGCAATACGTATTTGGCAAATGGATTGGGCAATTATTCAACATACTCTATATCTTATATTTTGCTTCTTTGTCGTTGACCGTTCTCGTCCACTATATGGATGTGATCCATGTATGGCTGTTTAAAGAAATTCCTGGTCTATTGTTTGCGTCTGTACTGCTGCTGCTTGTGTATTACATTCATACCGGCGGCTTTAGAACCATTGCTGGATGGGCATTTTTTAGCATTGTACTGACGTATTGGATGACGTTTATTTGCTTTTATGTCATGAAATATAGTCACATTCGCTTCATGTTTCCGATGTTTGATCATAGATTTTCGCAGCTGGTAATGGGCGTCAAAGATGCCTCCTTATCCATGTTTGGTTTTGGCACGCTGCTTGTCTATTATCCCTTTATTAAACAAGCACAGACGTCACAAAAATTTGCCCACATGGGGGCATTATTCACGACATGCTTAAATTTACTTGTCTTTCTCGTCTCCATTGCGTATTACTCTAGTGCTCAGCTCAAATTAACAAAATGGCCGACATTAACGTTAACAAGTATTGTGAAACTTCCCTTTATCCAGCGCTTTGAATTTATTGAAGTGTCCCTCTGGCTGCTTCTGATCATTCCAAATATCGCCATTCCATTATGGGCAGCGAGCCGAATGGCGAAACAAGTATTTCATACGAGTCAGCGCGTCACTTTAATCTGTCTCAGCATCCTCATTTTGGTCATGTTTTCGTTTTTTGCCGGGGCAACCTCTTTTGAAGCCTTTAATCAATGGGTGGAATATAGCGGATACATTCTTATATATGGATTGATTGTCTGTATGGTCATTGGGCTGATGCTGAAAAAAAGGTGGGTGAAAAAACGAGCATGAAACGTTATATACTCATGGGTCTCATGTTGTTTAGTCTTTTGTTAACTAGCTGTGCACAGCCTCGCCTTTTAGATGAATTAAATATCTCTCAGGCGGCAGGATTTGATTTAGTAGAAGATGGCGAAATGAAGGGCTTCTTCGTCTTCCCTGTCTTTAAAAGTGAAGAGCAAGGAAGTTATCAAATATTAAGTGCGAGGTCAAACACCATTAGTAATATTCAGTTTCTCGTGTCAGAAAAATCACCTTTTCCAGTGGTCATGGGCCAGGTGCTCGTTATTTTAATCAGTGAAAAATTAGCAAAAGAAGTCGGCATGATCGATTTAATGAATTACATTTATCGTGATCCTATCATTGGTTCACGCCAAGTGTTTGCGATTGTAGGCGGAGAAGTTGAAGAGTTATTATACACAAAAATGAATCAAACGAACTTGAATATTGGCGTGTATCTCTCTGATCTGTTAACCCAAAATATGCGAAATGGCAATGAACCTGTGACCAATCAGCATATTTTTATGAATCAGATGCTGGCAAAAGGGGTCGATGCTTACCTCCCTTACATCAAAAAAACAAGCAATGCCATCAAGGTCACAGGAGTCGCTCTGTTTGATCAAGAAAAAATGGTGGGTCATATCCCTGGAGAAGAAACGTTCACATTTAAAGCGATGATTGAAAATCATAAAAATGGCATCTACGAGTTTCAATTGGATGATCAAGCAAAGACCCATGTCGTCATTGAAAATATCAAATCACATGTGTCTTACCAGATCAAACCAACGAAAAACCTAACAAAAAAGCCTCATATCACGATTGATATCAAGCTGAAAGGTGAATTAAAAGAATTTATGAAGTCCAAAAAAATTGATAAACCTTCTATATTGGACCATGTTGAAAAAAAAGTTGAAAAACGTGTCGCTCAGCAAGGACAAGACCTTGTTCAGTCCTTTAAAAAGCAAAACATAGATCCGCTTGGGCTGGGTTTGAGGTATCGATCAAAAGACAAAGCAATGACACCAGAAAAATGGCAGGAAATCTATCCTGATGCGGATGTACAAATTAAATGCCATATGAAAATTGTTCAAACCGGTGTCAGTCAATAAATGAGTGAAAAATTATTCGAAAATGTCTTCTTTGTTATTCATTATTTTAGACACTTTCATTTTGACTCGTGGCACGCGATCTTTTTGAAGATAGTCATTTAAAGTGTTCTCTACTTCATTTTTATCTGTTCTAAGGATTTTAGGTGAACATTGTTCCACAAGGACTGGTCTATTCCCTTTAGCGCAGTTTGCCATTGTATCCAGTGCAATTAAGCTGAAAGGTCTTCCTTTGTCGAGCCATGTTTTCATTCTATCCCAGGTTGGACAGCTTACGGCTGCCAGCCTTCCCCAATGATCGTGAAATTGGGTACAGGCAGACTCCATCCAATCCATGATTTTGTAAGAACGGAAACGGTACAGGCAGATAAAAGCAGCTGTCGGCAATTCTTTTTCACTGATCGATTTCAATTTCTCTATCACATGTTGTAAACCCTCATCTTCTGGCAGGCTGCTGGCTGCTGCCCAGGAAAGTGGATAAAGAAATTCTTCGTCAGCCTGATCCAAAAGTTCCCTAACCCACCCAGCGGCAGATGTACCTAAAACATCAGCCGCGATTTCTATCATTCGTGATTTCACTTCGACATGCCGAGTTTCATCAAACCGACTTTGAACAGAGTCTAAGATCTTTTTCTCATCGTGCTGTTTCAGAGCATCGATGACATCACCCTCAAGAAACCACCTAGTGATTGAAAAGTCTAATAAAGACGCCAAATCTTGCCGAACGTCTTGTAATGTGGGTGCTTTATCTTCTTTGGTGACGATGACATCATCCTCTAATTGGAAAGCCTGTCCGTCCTCTCCATAAAAGTCATCGTGCAGTAAAAATTGTTTAGGAGAATGGAGAACGGCTAAGTTATACCATTCAATAGGTCGTAATGAATAGTTGAGTAGTCTCTTGTGACACGGATGACATAATTGATAAGGCTGTTTCGGCTCATCAGAATTCTCTACTACATTCATTGCGTTTTTTTGACAGGCTTCACATAAAGCGGCTTTTTCCACTCCATTCACTTCCTTTTATTGCATATGTATGATCTTTTATATTTGTCATCATTGAATCATGTGAAAAGAACAATGTTTTCTAATCTTCGTCCTTTACATCTGGATCTTCAGGAATCGGTTCATTTAAAATCTCTTGGACGAGCTCTTTGTATTGTTCAAGCTGCTTCATATGCGTTTGAAACTGTCCTTGATAAATCAGATAGGATTCGCCGTCAAATACATAGCGGATCTTTTTTTGCTGGATTAATTTCTCAATATACGCTTCAGCTACTTCTAAGTATTCAGCTGTTTCTGCGATTGTTAAATACATGTTTGTGCACCACCCGTTCGTTTCATCTAACAAATTATATCATGATCTGTTGAAAAAAACGGATGCAGCCTGTTCATATTTTCTTTACTGATTTGACCACTGACATCATGATAGTTCTTCACATAACAAGTGTTCAGCAAGTAGATCGTCTAGGTACAAGCAAATATGGTATGATAAAGTTTGCTAGACGAGAGTTTATCGTCACAGACTTGGTGGAAAAGCCAGGCATTCATGAGGCGTCTTTCGGTTTAGCCGTGGGAGGTAAGCGGAAAGCATACTCATGAGAAAAGCAAAACAAGCATAGGCTTTTATAAGGATGCTTGAAGAAAATTCGTATTTAAAGGCAGAGTGAAATGAATGGGAACCTTGTTCAATGAAATTTTAACCTGGCTGACAAGCCTTGGTTATGTAGGTGTAGCACTAGGTCTGATGATTGAAATCATTCCGAGCGAAATTGTTCTTGCTTATGGCGGATATATGGTGTCAACAGGAACAATCGGTTTTGTTGGAGCTGTTATCGCTGGCGTCATCGGAGGTACGCTCGCACAGTGTTTTATATACTGGATCGGTCTTTATGGCGGAAGACCTTTTTTAACAAAGTACGGAAAATACTTATTCATCCATGAACACCATATCGCAACTGCAGAGCGCTGGTTTGACCGATATGGAACCGGTGTGGTGTTTACAGCGCGCTTTATTCCTGTTGTCCGCCACGCCATCTCCATTCCAGCAGGTATTGCCAAAATGCCTTTTTTGAAATTTGTCCTCTTGACAGGATTAGCTGCCATCCCTTGGTCGATCTTATTTATCTATCTCGGTATGCAGCTTGGGACAAAGTGGGATCACATTCAAAGTGTTGCTCACGCTTATACAACCCCTATTATGGCCATTGCGATCGTCCTGATCGTTCTCTATTTCGTCCTCAAAAAAATTCGTACGAACCGAAAACGGACAATCTAATGAAAAACGCCTTCCACTGATCGGGTGAAAGGCGTTTTTTCTATGAATGTGATGATTGTTTTTTCATATATTGGGATAATTCCATAATCATTGCACCCATTCTCTCAAGTGACGGAGCTAGAATTCTGTCTATTCCCTCTTCTTTTAAAGCTTCAGCTGTGACTTTTCCGACGGCCACTGCCAGTACGTGCTGCTCGAATAGCTCTTGGAGTTCTTGTTTTCTGCCCCATTTTGCCGCTAGTGTGAAAAAGGCGTGAACCTGAACAGCGGTTGTAAAACAGACGGCATGGACTTTATCATCTTTCATTTCTTGAAGCAATGTTTCTGCGGCCTCTGGTTCAGGAGGTGTGTGCTGATAAGGTAAAAGCGGCAAAACATCAGCCCCTTTGTCATGTAAAAACTGGATGAGAGCCGGAGCGTTTTCCCCGTGAAGCTGCACCATGACGCGTTTGCCATGAAACTCCTTGTCTTCAAGCTTTGAGATCATGTCACGAACCGTTCCATCTTCATCAGATACGTCTGGCTGAATTCCGCGTTTTTTGAGTGCTGCAAAGGTTTTATACCCTCTTGAAGCAATATGCGCATTTGATAGAATGTGCATAAATGCTTCCCCCAGATGAAGCTCTTCTGCACTCTCAATCAATGTGTCTGTCCCGATGCCTGTTGTGAAAATCACCCAATCCGCACCTTGCTTCACAAAGGTTTCAATGCCTGGCTTTAACTCCTCTTTGGCTAAAAATACAGTTCCTTGAAGAGAACGAATAACGGCTTGTCCTCCTTGCTTTTCGACAAGTGTACGCATTTCTTCTGTTTTTCTCGTTCCACAAATGGCAATCGTTTTTCCAGCTAAGCCTTTACTCATTTTATCCCTCTTTTTCTATCACATTTGATATGTATTAAATATAGATTTATTTGGAAGACGTTGCAAGTGTCTACTAAAAAAGAGCTTGACGTTTCGGTCTAATTCGAGTATCTTTTGTAAGTGCAAATTGTAGGAGGTCATTATGGAAAAACAGAATGTTCAAGCTATTCGATTATCAATTGCAGACCCAACACCACTTGGTTTGTTTGGTTTAGCAATGGTGACGCTCGTTGCGTCCTCACAAAAACTAGGAATTACAGATGGCACTTCCCTTATTTTACCTTGGGCTATCTTCCTTGGAGGCATCGCGCAGCTAATCGCGTCCATACAAGATTCAAAGCATCATAATATTTTTGGAGCCACTGCCTTTGGCGCATTCGGTCTTTTTTGGATGGGCGTTGGAACGACTTGGCTCATTCAAGCCGGCGTTTTTGGGAAAACGCTTGCGGGAGCAGCAGATCCAAAACAACTAGGTTTTGCGTTTATCGGTTATTTGATTTTCAGCTTGTTTATGACGATTGGTGCAATGGAAACACATAAAGTATTATTTTTGATTTTCGTCTTTATTGATTTCTTATTCCTTGGTCTTTCCCTTAGCTCGTTTGGTGTGATGTACGATGTGACTCATACCATTGCAGGTATCGCAGAATTGATCATTTCCCTGCTTTCGTTTTATGGTTCAGCAGCAGTTGTGCTCAATACTCATTTTGGCCGTACTGTGCTGCCAATTGGACAACCATTTCGTATTTTTACAAAAGCATAAATAAAAAAGAACTGCTTTGTGCAGTTCTTTTTTCATGTTTATTTTTCTTGTGCCTCTTGGAAGATCTCTCCGATGATTTCATACGAGCGCATTCTTTCTTGATGGTCAAACATATCCGAATTAATCATCACTTCGTCTGCTTGAGTGGCTTCAATAAAGGCTTCCAATTCTTTTTTCACCTTTTCTTTATCCCCGATCATTGTCGAACTTAATTGTTCATCCACCATCGCTTTTTCATACGGACTCCAAAGGCCGTCCATACTGTCAACAGGCGCTTTGAGTTTTCCTGGAGTATTTCGAATGAGACTCAAAAACCGCTGATAATGAGAGGTCGCCAAATATTCAGCTCGCTCTGTTTGATCTGCAGCAAAAACTGTCACACCCACCATGGCATAAGGCTCTTTTAACACATCAGAAGGTCTAAATGACTGTCTATACAACTCTAAAGCAGGAATTGTATTTTTAGGTGAAAAATGTGCCGCAAAGGCAAATGGCAATCCAAGCTCTCCTGCAAGTCTTGCGCTAAAACCGCTTGAACCAAGCAGCCAAATCGGAATGTCTAGACCCTCTCCTGGAACGGCTCTTACATGTTTTTTGACCTGTCCGGTTGGTTTAAAATATTGCCGAAGTTCTTCTAGCTGCTCAGGGAAATCTTCTCCGTTATGAAGGTTACGTCTGAGAGCTCTTGCCGTTAACTGATCTGTCCCTGGTGCTCTTCCAAGACCTAAATCAATTCTCCCCGGATATAATGTCTCAAGTGTCCCAAATTGTTCGGCAATGACAAGTGAAGAGTGGTTTGGCAGCATAATCCCGCCAGATCCTACTCGAATTTTTTCGGTTCCCCCAGCAATATATCCAATTAAAACGGACGTTGCAGAGCTCGCAACACCTTCCATATTATGGTGTTCTGCTAGCCAGTATCTATGATAACCCCACTTCTCCGCCTTTTTTGCTAAATCCATACTATGTTCAAAAGACTCCTTAATGGTGCCTCCTTCTGTCACAGAGGATAAATTTAAAACGGAATAAGCTGTGCGCTGTAAAACTGATTGACTCATAAATGATGTCCCCATTTCTGTCAAAAATCATACTAGTTATATACTTTCAACACCATAACATAAAATCATGAAACATTTAAATGATTTGATTCGATGATTTTCGAAATGATGAGTTTCTAGGTTTTACTTCAAATTTGAAAATTTGCACATAGAATGAAATATCAATTTTAGGAGATGGGCAATTTGTACAATCAATTCGATCACAAATGTCCCTTTTGCGGTAAATATCATGAGCAGCCTCATTACAAAAGATCACGTCATGACCGTCCTCAAAGAAGAGACTGTCCATTTATCAATCAAGAACATTCAAAACAAAACAGGTCTCGAGGGAATCCCCCTGTGAAAAAGGAGAAAAACAATCAAAAACAATTCAAAGGGTTGGACGAAGAGGCCCAGCAGGTCCCGCTGGGCCAACCGGACCAACTGGACCTGCTGGCGGATTAACCGGCACCCTCCCTTTTAACCCCTCACAATCACAAGATTACGAGGCGGGTCAAGTTGTCACGTTTAATGGCAGTATTTATATAGCCAATGTAGATGCTCCATCAGGAATACCTGGGCTCTCCCCCGACTATACACTTTTGGCAGCTTCTGTGGAAACTGGTCCGACTGGCCCTACAGGGATAGAATTAAGTGGTGCTAAAGCATATGATCCTGCAATAGCATCAACATATTCAGTGGGTCAAGTGGTCACTTATGAAGGTGGTACGTATATTGTGGACTCTGCTCCACCTTTAGGTACGCCAGATACGTCACCGGATTATACGCTTTTGGCAGCACCTGTGCTACAGGTTCAACAGGTAGCACAGGTGCTGCTGGACCTACTGGTGAAACGGGAATCACCGGTGCTACTGGGCCTACTGGACTACCAGGGCTACTGGAATCACCGGATCGGGGTAGTACCAGCGAAGCTGACACCACCCGCAATAAGGAAATATCAAGGTAATAATAAGTTGCTTAAGTTAAATACCTCCAACACACATACCCCCGTCCTGTTTTATGAATAATACCAACGCGACGAGCCCAATGACGATTGATGTGATCACAACCATGCTACTCCAACCTTCAGATCCTTCGCCGGCCTTACTGAAGCCAAAGACAACTCCTCCGAATCCAACAGATAGTAGATCAATCCGAGGCTTAGTGACATCGGTAATGTTTTTCAAATACTTAAGCCCTATCAATAACCCTATGACCAAAAGTGGCAGGGAGATCCAAAAGATGTAATGCCATGTTAAATATTCTATTAATAGACCGCCTATAGTCGGTCAGACGCTGGTGCGACCATGATAACCAGAGAGACCAATCCCATCGCCGCCCCCCGCTTTTCCAGTGGATATATAACAAGAACGGTATTAAATATGAGTGGAAGCAACAATCCCATGCCAACCGCCTGTAAAACTCGGGCGAACATCAACATTTCAAAATTGAATGCCAGTGCCGCAATCAATGTACCTACGATTAAACTCATGACCAAACCTATGAACAGCTTCCTTGTGGAAAACGTCTGCAACAGCAACCCACTCACTGGCATTAAAATACCAAGAGGGCATAAAACTGGTTGTTAACCACTGTGCGGTTGCAGGCGAAATTTGGAACACTTCTATTAAATTAGTCAATGCTATATTTAGAGAGGTTTCGTTAAACATGCCAACAGCACCGCAGATAAGTAACGCTGTCAAGATGGCCCGCGTATTGTATTGATTCTTCATTTTATATATCCTCATAAATCTATTTTTAATTAATATCAGATTATTTTTTAGCAAATCCTTGTTTGTTTAAATACTCAAGCATAAAAGGGAGTCTACTTCTTTCAAGATGATCCTCGATGTGATCTTTCCATCCCTTTACTTTCTTAACTGTGAAAGGCGCTTTAACCGGACGATTTTGGTAATATTCACGCATCTGTTGGTCATAAGTTGTTAATTTTTCTTCATCTAGTGGTTGATACTGATTATCAAACATGACCATCGATTGAGGCAAACGTGGTTTTAGTCCAGGCTTCTCTCCAGCAGGATGTCCTATGCATAGCCCCACTAACGGAATCACATACTTTGGTAAATTTAATACCTCGGTTAATTCTGAGATATTAGCTCTTACTCCACCGATATAAACACCACCGAGTCCCATTGATTCCGCCGCAGTTAAAGCATTTTGAGCCATTAACCCAGCATCGAATGTACCTATTAATAGGTATTCAATATAGTCAAGGTCAACCTTGGGTGCAATTTCATGATTCCTGTTAAAATCTGCACAAAAAATCCAAAATTCTGCTGCTTCTTCAATATAAGGTTGATTTACAGAGAGCTGCATCACTTTTTTTCGTAATTCTGGATCTGTAATTCTAATGATAGAAACCACTTGTAGTAGACTGAATGATGAAGTTTGATTAGCTGCCTTAAAGATTGCATCTCGTTGTCCCTCTGTCAGTGGTTGATTAGTGAAAGAACGAATGGATGTATGATTATGAAGCAATTCAAGGGTATTATTCATTTGAACCTCTCCTCTATTAATTATTGTTCTCTTTCAGCCTTCCGTATTGGTAAGGAACTCCCATATTCTCGCGCAGTGTTTTCCCTTCATATTCCCTGTGGAATAAACCGCGGTCCTGCAAAATTGGGACAACCAGTTCCACAAAATCAGCAACTCCATCATAGGCTATATCCGGAACAACCGAGAAGCCGTCACATGCACCAGCCAAAAACCATTCTTCCAAGAAGTCAGCAACTTGTACGGGGGTACCTGCAACTACTGGATGATAGTTAATAACCCCATGAGCAAGAACATCACGAATGGAGATCCCTCTTTTCAGCAGCTCTAAAGCTCTGTGGGACCGTGGATCCATTGGATTGGCATATGCCTTTTTCAACAAGTCAGCTGATAAAGGTTGATCAATATCAACCGAATTCTCCGATAGTCGTAAACCAACCATTGAACCAAGGTAACTTACCCTTCCTGGAATCTCCTCAGGATTAAAACTCATAAGCTGTCTTCGTCGTTCTAGTCCTTCTTCTTCAGTTGAGCCTAGGGAAAACATAAAACCTGTATATATCTTGATGTCATCGGGATTTCTGCCAAAACGGGCAGCACTTTGTCGAAGCGCTTGTCTGTGTTCACGAGCAGATTCTATATCATAAGGATTTGCATAAACACCAGAAGCGTATCTTCCCGCCAATTCCAATCCTTCAACCCCTCCACCTGCTTGAAAAATAACTGGCTGACCTTGCTCAGAGGGTGGGATGGGCAAAGGACCACGAGATGCATAATATTCCCCTTGAAGATTAATAGGCCGAATTTTGTCCATGTCGGCAAATTTTCCTCCTTCTACATCTAACGTCCAAGCGTCTGATTCCCAACTCCCCCACAATGCTTGAACAATTTGGATGAATTCATGAGCCATGTCATATCGTTCTTGGCGACTGGCAATCTGAGCACCAAAATTTGCTGCCGCTACTGGATTTGATGTGGTGACAGCATTCCATCCTACACGTCCATGACTTATAACATCCAGTGCTTTGAACTGACGTGCTATGTTATATGGATAATTGAATGTCGTTGATAGGGTAGCAACAAGCCCAATATGTTTCGTTTCTCTAGCTACAGCCATTAGTGCTAACATAGGATCCATAGGGAACATAGGAGTCTGAGGACCTAAGTCATTGTATAATCCAGGAGTATCAGCGATAAAAATCATTTGAAATTTCCCTTTTTCAGCTAATTTAGCTCGCTCCACATAACCATCCGTATTTGTGTAGGCTGCTGGGTCTGTACCAGGCATTCTCCAAGCGTTGAATTCAGCTCCATATCCAGAGACCATTTGTAGTGCCAGTTGCATTTCTTTTCTTTTCATGTATCTTCACTCCTTTATTTTTAAAAGGCTCCAAGTAAACAAAAAAGCCGCTGTAAACTCTTTCTAATTAGATTCAATAAATTTGTAAAACACAAAATTAGCTTACTAACTAATTTGAAACATTTTAGCAAGTATGGATATCAATGTTTCAACTAGACGCATCCTCTTCAGTGGTTTCCTATAAACTTTTTCTTTTTCTTAGTAACTAAACGATATAGACTGATTTTATTTAGCATGCTAAATATCAACATAGAGAAAACTTTAGAATAAGTTTCTCTCCATTCTCTTCATAAGTTCCCTTAAGATTAAGCGTTCTTCCGGTAAAATTGAACCGAGTAATTTTTCTTGTTGCTGCTTCCATTTGAAATCAACAGGTTTCTCTAATTCTTTCCCTCTGTCAGTTAGGTAAATTCGCATAACCCTTGCATCTTGTTCATCACGTTTACGGTATATGAACCCATTTTGCTCCAACGATTTAACCATATTTGTTACCGTAGGCGGCTCACATTTTAAATGTTCACATAGTTGCATTTGTGTTATTCCATCACCTAACCACAAACGAGCGAGTAGTCTATCCTGGCCTACATGAAGATTAAGTTCTCTTAGATTTTCGCTATAATCTCGACGCATTTTGGATGAAATTTTATCTAATGACTCACGAATTTCGCATCCAACTATATCGTTCATAGGTATACCCCCATTACTACGATGTATTTAGTAAGCTAACTATATCATAGTTAAAAATTAGTTGTCCATCTAACTTAAGAGAACTACTCTCATTTTATCAGGCTGAATTTATCTAGAACGGACGACAAAGGGATATGGATCAATGCATCATATCTGTTAAACACTGAAATGTCCGGATTCTGTATATTACACCGTTTTGCCTATCAACTTGTTGTATGGAGTAATTTTGTTACAGACACTAGAATAAAACAAATTCTCAATTTTTAAAAGAGGGCAATAAAAGTTGCCATAGTACATTTTTTTGTACTTAATAGCTTGGTATTACAAAAAAGCTGCCGCAATGACAGCCTAGGCCTTAAATCATTTAGTTTTGAATTAGGGGTAACTTGTAACCAATAAATGTGAGGGCCTTGGTTAGTCTGCCTGCTCCCCAAACTTCTTCCCGAACTCTTCCATCAAATCAATAATAGGGATCAATTCTTCCCCTTTTGAGGTTAGTGAATACTCAACACGAGGAGGAACCTCTGGAAAAACTTTGCGATTAATTAAACCATCCGTTTCCAGTTCTCGAAGTTGCTTTGTAAGAGAACCTTGTGAAATATCCCATAAAAAGGCTTTAATTTCACTATAGCGACGCTCTTTGGTCTTTAAATACCATAGAATTACATATTTCCAACGTCCGGAGAGGATATTTTGGGTATAAGCAATGCCATAAAATTCTCTTTGTTCCTTTATACACTCTTTATCAAATCCATCCTTACATATCCTAGACACCTTCTTCACCCGCTTTCTACTGTTAAGTACAAAAAACTGTACTACGTCAATTTTTTTTGCCTACTTTAAAAAGATGAGAAATGATTTTATTCTAGTATATGTAACAGAAATACTCAATACTTTTTATTATCTAATATATGTTTACAATTTGATAAACATATGATTGTGTAACTTTAAGCTGAATAATTCTTTTATATACAAATACTTTAGGAGGAACAATCATGAGATATGGAATTATAGGTGCTGGACCAATTGGGTCAATTATTTCGAAAAAATTGGTTAAGATTGGACATGATGTCAAAATTGCAGATGCGCGAGGAATTGAACATTTAGAAGGAAAAGAACTTGCTGGAACAGCTGTGCGGGTAGAGGATGCCATTAAAAATATTGATGTTCTAATACTATCGCTCCCTATAAATGTACTTCCAAACATTCGGAACACTATCGATCAAGTTGGTGAGGCAGTCATCATTGTAGATACTTCAAATTATTATCCTTTTAGAAACGGTAAAATTGAAGAAATAGAGAACGGGATGGTTGAAAGTGTTTGGGTTTCAAATCAATTAGGCAGACCTATCATAAAAGCTTTCAACAACTTATTAGCCTACACTTTAGAACATGAAGGAAAATCCGAGGATTCTAGTGGACGAATCGCGATGGCAGTTGCTGGTAATGATCCTACACAAAAATACGAAATCATGGAAGTAGTAAACAAGTTAGGCTTTGACGCAGTAGACAGTGGTTCTTTAAGTGACTCTTGGAGACAGCAGCCAGGAACTCCTGCTTACTGCACAGAGTTAACAAAAGATGATCTTACGAAAGCGTTGAAAAAGGCAAATAAAGAAAAAGCACCCTTACTACGGGACAAGGTGATGGAACGGTTTGCAGAGCTCTTTGCAGAAAAAAAGGAAGGCGAATTTTCACATAAGGATATTGTGAATATAAACAGAGAAATATACAATTTATAAAAACAAAAGGTGCACTCAGTTAAGGTGTACCTTTTTGTATATCCATATATACCTATTTTGCTAAAAAAATCATAACTACTAATTGAAATTCTGAAAGATTCAAGAGTCCGTTAAGTTGGATCTTAATTCTTTCAAAACAGAATTTATTTATAATTATGTTTTAAATCCCTCTTCTACTAACCTGCCCTACACGTTTAAGAACATTCTTTCAAAAGGTTATCTAAAATGAAGACAGTGTTGCACAGTAATGGTCTAATCCGTATTACTTACTTACATTCTTGTTCAACTTTACTGCCTTTGGTTTAAGTAAAGATCGTCACAATCATAACGAGTCAAACTGGAAATTCATTCAAACAATCCTCGACAATATGGCCTGATTGCGGAAAAGAGTAACTGGAGCTTTTAACTTTACTACTTTTTTATAAAGTAGTGTTTGTTATGCAATTGCTGTAACAAAAAAGACCCTACTTATCAGGCCCTTTCTGAGTTGGGAAAAGTCATTAAAACCATTTTCTTGTGTGATTATATAGGCTCGGAAGACATTCGGAGAGAAATTAATGAAGGCCTCAATGTTGTAGAGAATTGGAATTCCGCCAACAGCTTTATTTTTTACGGAAAGGGTGGAGAAATTTCAACAAATAGATTGGAAGA
Source organism: Bacillus sp. NMTD17 (assembly GCF_002998735.1). Taxonomy (NCBI): domain Bacteria; kingdom Bacillati; phylum Bacillota; class Bacilli; order Caryophanales; family Bacillaceae; genus Bacillus; species Bacillus sp. NMTD17. Next base: position 458,746 of record NZ_PVRH01000003.1, on the reverse strand, counting down.
CCAGGAGGTTGCCGTTCTTTCCCTACATTTATTGCAAAATTGCCTCGTGTATATTAATACACTCATGATTCAATTTGTATTATCGGAAAAGCAGTGGCAAGATATGATGACACCTGAAGACTTAAGAGCGTTAAGTCCACTTATCTATAGCCATGTAAATCCTTATGGTATCTTTAAATTGGATATGATGGAGAGAATTCCAATCGAAGAAATACAATCAGAAAAAGAAAATACTTTGCATATTTAACTTTATTCCTTATTGCGGGTAGTGACAGCTTCGCTGGTACTACCCCGGATCAACGGGACCTACTGGAGTTACAGGAATCACTAGTGTTGCTGGAACAGGTGGTTTTACGGATACAGCACTTTATGCTGCTAATAGTTCTGGCCCTACCATTGTTACTGTAGCCGGAGGAACGAATATTCCTTTGCCAAACTTTCAAAACATTACTGGTTTTACAGCAAACGGCACAAGTACTGTTTTTACCGTTCTGCAAACTGATAAATATTATATTACGTATCAAGTCAACACCACTGCAGCTCTTTTAATTAATACATGTTTGCTTTTAAATGGAGCAACCACTGTGCCTGGTTCTGTTCAATCACCTGTTATCTCTACTTCGTTTATCCATAATACTGTAATCGTTAATTTAACAGCTGGAAGCATCATTTCACTGCAGTTTTTTGGGGCTGTTGCCACAGCTGTTTTAGTTGGCGGGGGTGCTGCTGCAGGTGCTGCCTTGACCATTATACGGCTCAGCTAAACGAAAAAAGAAAGGCTTTTTCAGCCTTTCTTTTTTATGTCTTCTATTACATTTATACAATGTTCAATATCATGAGACTGCAAAAGGTGAAAAATAGATTGGATGATTGCAAACTCTAAATTCCACCATTCTAATAACTGCAGTTTTTCGATCATTTCGGATGAAAACCGATATTTCATGAACTGCTGCGGATTTCCTGCAGCAATTGCATATGGCGGCACATCTTTTGTGATGACACTATTTGCTCCGATCACTGCTCCGTTCCCTATACATACTCCTGACATAATCGTCGCGCCATATCCAATCCATACGTCGTGTCCTATCTGCACATCTCCTTTTGATTTGGGATGTCCTTTGATGTGGGCAGCTTCTTTGAAAATTTGATTAAACGGATACGTTGTGACCCAATCTGTCCGGTGTTCACCGCCAAGGAAAATTTTCACTTCGTTTGCGATGGAACAAAACTTCCCAATGTTTAGTGTCGCACCTTCCCCCCATGTCAGCACTTGGAAATCTGGTCCGGCATAAGAAAAATCACCGATATTGTGCGAGCTCAGTTCACTTCTTTGATTCAAAAACATAGAAGATCAGACCTCCTGAAAAGTGATAGATCTTCGTATGTATATGCTGCTTCACACTTTCACATTATGACTGAACAAGCGCTACAATTTGTTTTTTCTTCCATACGAGCTGATAGTAGCCGTATTGAAGGAGTAAGTTCACAAAGAAAGCCGCAGGATAGCCAATCCATATGCCCTTGATGCCAAGGGATGTGTAGTGCGATAGCACATAAGCGACTGGTACTTCTACAAGCCAAATGGAGCAAATACTAAAGATTGTTGGCCATAAAACTGTTCCACTTGCTCTCATCGTGGCTGCAACAATTTGGGCCGTTCCAAAAATAAGATAGCTCCATAATGTAATGACGACCAAGCTATAGGCAATGTCAATCGTCTTAGAATCTGTTAAAAAGATAGATAAAATCTGTGGTGCAAAGAGATAAACGATGATAATAATGAATCCGCCTATGGCAAAATTGAGCCCTAACCCGATTTTTATCACATCTTTCAAGCGGTTGATATTCCCTGCACCGATGAATTGTGCTGCAAAGATAGAGACTGCAATGCCAAGACTCACTGCCGGCATCTGCACATAGCTCACGACTTGATTGACAACACCATAGGCAGCTGTGGCCTGTGATCCATAATCGTTGACAAAAGAAATAACAGCAATTTCTGATAAAGAAATAAGGATCATATTAATGCTCGATGGAATGCTGAGCTTTAATAATGTTTTTAGTAGATCCCCTTTCATCAATAAATGCTTTCTCACTGATGCATCAATGCGAAGCGGGTGCTTTGTCTTATATAAGTAGATATGTAGAATAATAAACGTCACAATGGTTGAAATCACAGAAGCATATGCAGCGCCGTATAAACCAAATGCCGGCAGTCCCATCCAGCCAAATAATAAAATGGGCAGCGTCAAAATATTCGTTGCCGTACTAATCATTAAGAAATAAAAAGGCGTTTTTGAATCCCCAGTTCCTCGCAGGAAGGTCGTGTAAACAAAATAAAGAAATAAGATCGGCATTGAGATGAATAGAATTCTGGCATATGCCGCACTTTCCTCCACAATATTTGCAGGTGTTCCCATGAGATTTAGGATGTCTGTTGCAAATAAACCTCCAATGATCGCTAAAGAAAGTCCGATTAAAAAGGTGAATGAAAGCGTTGTGCCAATAATTTCTTTTAATCTTTTTTCATTTTTCGCGCCATACGCTTGTCCAATAAGGATGGAACTTCCCGATCCAATTCCAATGGAAAAAGAAACGAGTAAAAAGAAAAGCGGAAAGAATGCAGAAATAGCAGCTACTGCATCCTCTCCAATCCATCTACCGACAAGAACGATGGATACAAGCTGTCCGATTGATTGCAAAATATTGCTAAGCAAAAGCGGGACGAGAAAAATGGACATGGTTTTTACTAAAGATTGATTGTTATCTAACGTCATGATGGTACTCCTTCTCTATCTAAAGATTCTCAGCTAAAATGCTGACAATATGGTCTTCTATCTCTTTCCCTTTTTCGTCATCAACAAGATGATTTAATAAAATGGAAAAGGCGACCGTCTTTCCGCTCTTCGTGTCAATATATCCAGAAAGTGTGCTAACCGTTGTTAATGAACCTGTTTTTGCACGTACTTTTTCTAGTGTAGCTGGTTCTTTCAATCTGTTCCTTAACGTCCCTCCGACCATTCGTTCACTTGCCCCTGCTAACGGAAGCGCATGTTCATAGGTCTTAAACCATTTTTCCTTTTGAATGTTTGTCAAAAATAACGTGAACTGGTTGGCAGAAACAAGGTTAATAGGAGATATGCCCGACCCATCTCGCAGCACTGCATGCGAAGGATTGATGCCAAAAGCAGGAAGCCTTTCATTCATGACATCCAGTCCATCCTCAAAGCTCCCTTTGCTTTTCACTTGTTTTCCAAGTTCCTTTAGCAACATTTCTGCATGGGTATTGTTGCTGAGTTTCATCATGGGAACAAGCAGATCTGATAAAGGCATCGATGAATGGGTGGCAATTTTCTTGGCTTTTTTAGGAACTTGTTTTGTTTTAAGCGGTCCTTTTACTTGAATCCCTTCCGCCTTTAACGCTCGTTTCATTAAATCTAACGCATAAGTGGTTGGCTCCCATAACGCTACCCATTGTCTAGATGAACTCGCTTTAACCGGAATGGTTCCAGTCAACGTAATCTTGTTTGTGCCGTGAGAGCGCTTAAAAGAAATTTTCTTTTTTCCGCCTTCTGGCACGGTTTTTACTTGATTCATGACTTGAGGGACAGAAGTCTTCGGGATGATGTCATAGGTCGCTTTTTGCCCTGCTTTCTTTCCTGGTTTTACTTCGAGAATCACGGTTCCTGCATCATAATCTTGATTCGGTGAAGCTGTGAGAGCAGAGATTTGTGCACCGTAATATTGATCTTCATCACTCCAAGGCAAATCAATAGAATATCGCGTATCATCATACCAAGTGTCATCTGCCGCAAGCTGTCCGCGAATCGTATGTATTCCGGCCTTTTTCACTTGTTTGGCAAGTGCTGCAAAATCCTCCTCTAATAAAGTCGGATCCCCGGTACCGCGTAGATACAGGTTGCCATGTAACGTTTTCTTTTGAATAGAACCATCCATCCAGATATCTGTCAGGAATGTGTGTGTTTCTCCTAGTATATCAAGGGCGATGGCTGATGTGAGCAGTTTCATATTAGAAGCAGGAGTAAGACGAATATCGGCTTGATGTTCATAAAGAAGAGAGGAGTCAGAAGTATTGCGGACGCTGACGCCGGAGATCGCGCCCTCTAAATCAGGTGCTGTTCGTATGAATTCATCTAAAGCTGTCATCCACGGCAGTGAGTCGTCACGAGCTGTAAGTTGATCATCTTTTGCTGAAAAAGGGAGAAATAAAATCGACAGGATACATATTTGTAAAAACAAGAGCTGTGAAAAACGCTTCACGCAATCCCTCCTTTTTTATCGCAGCCAATTTTAGAAGAATATGTTCATTATACACAAAAGAACGTTTGTTCTCAAAGGTTTTTTAAACAGAAAAGTCAGCTTTCTTTGACGAAAACTGACAAGCCCTTTACCTCTTTTCTGGATTCCAGCCATCGGTTCCGCCAAGAACAGCTTGCACCGTGATTTGACTTGCTTCGTTTTTCGTTAAAATGTTGGACCATTTAACGCGATTTGCTACATTGCTTCCGGTCCCAGTCGATCCATATTCTTTATATCTTGCTGTTCTTTCGTTATCACGGTTATCCCAGTTATGCCATCCCTCTGCCTTAATATGTTCATCCATTTTTGTATAGAGGAATGTCACAGCGGAATGAGGCCTCCACGGACGTCCTAAATAAACCGATTGAGCAGCTGCCGTCCCCTTTTTCAACGTAGAATCGATGAATACATAGCCATACCTTTGTGCTTCTGTTGTGGATGCTGCAGTAATATACCCATTTCCAAGACTTTTTATTTCAGCTCTTTTAAACACAGCTGTGGCTGATCCAAAAATAAAATCGACCGTGCCCTCGATATAGCAGTTTTCATAATATTGCCGGCCTGAGCCTGTTGCATAAAGTGTATCTTGATACCCTAAGACCCGTATTTGTTTGAACGCAGCCCGGTCGCCAGACACATACAGCGCAACCGCCTGACCAGCATGTCTGCCAGCTGTATTTTGAAAGGTGATATTTTCTGCGTAAAAGTCGTTCGAACGAATCATAGTGCTGGAGCTATTTGTTGTGCTGCCAGTTCTTGCATTTGTATCATCATACGTCAGAATCGTCTTGTGCTGGTTTTCGCCGATAAAGGACACGTGCGGTTTATTTTGCGGAAGCAGGATCTTTTCTTTATACACACCATTTTTAATATAGATCGTTACGCGCTGTTGATTGTTCGCTGGAATCGCATCAATGGCAGACTGAACGGTTCGAAACGTGCCATTTCCCTTATGATCGACCACAAGGACGCGGTTTGTTTGATTCTGATGACCGGCTGCTTGAAGTGAAGCTGAGTCAAATAGTAATAAAGACAAAACGAATACAAGCCATACCTTTCCATACTTCATCGCACATCTCCTCCTCTTTGTGAACATTTTCAATCAAACATTCTTTTTGATCCTATTCATGACACACAAAAAAAACACCCACTTAATTTTGTTGTGGATGTTTTTTAGATTTTTCATATTTTATCGCATAAATCCCTTCATTTTCAATCCATTCACAAAATAGAACGTCTCGATGAGAAGAAATGTGCTGCTTTTTTAATTGCTCACTCAGCCATGTTTCGTCAAAGCCAGCTTCTTGTAGGTCATCTTTTAAAATTTCGCCATCAATAATAAATGTTCTAGGCAATTTGACTTCTTTTCCCTTCACGTTCACATCTTCTGCTGTGGCAGTTGCGTATTTCATTTTCGGAAGAACACTGACAGAGCCGTCTGTTTCCAAAATGGCATATTCTATTTCATGCAAGGCAAAATGACCTTTCGCGCGAATCAGTGTCTGCAGCTGATTGAGATCAAGCATATTTTTCTTCAAACGATTGTAGTGAATGTTCCCTTTATCAATGACAAGCGTAGGTCTTCCTTCTAAAAAGGCTCGAATACCTTTAAAGCGTTGTGAAAACCATTCAACTGTATAGATGAGAACGCCCCACACTGCAACAGCAAACAAAATGTGCTGAATCTTGACTTCTGGGTCAAAAATGGCGTTTCCGACCATTTCGCCTAAAATCAGTGCAGAAATAAAATCAAACGGCGTGATTTGTGCAAACTGTGTTTTCCCTAATAATTTTGTAATAAAAAATAAGGCGGAAAACCCGATAAATAGTTCAATCAAAATACTAAAAAACGGCACAGAAATTCCTTCCTTTCTTGCTGCATTTACATACAGCATATACATGAAAGGAAGGATCTAAACTATTTATGAGGGCAATAAAATAAAGACATCGTCCCCCTCGACCAATGTTTCATACGTTTTAACGCATCCGTGATCTGGTGCTTGAACGTTCCCTGACGAAAGATCAATCTTCCAATCATGCATTGGACAGAAGACATGGTCTCCACTTACCATTCCTTCAGCCAGAACACCGCCTTTATGAGGGCAGCGGTTTTCAATGGCTTTGAACTGCTTATTAGAGGTTTGAAAGACAGCTAATTCAAGAGTACCGGCTGCGACTGTTTTCCCTAGCTGCAGCGGAAAATCTGAAAGGGTGCCAATGTGAACTTTTACAACTGAAACTGTCATATGATCTCATCCCTTCAATTGATTTATACAGAAGCCGTCGCTTTTTGAAATAATTGTTTCGTGTCTTTTTGACTCTCGCGCAGCTCCTGCCAAGGCTCCTCATACGTTGACAGTGCGATGTCCATTCTTTGGATTAAGGCTTCTCGTTTCTCATCATCTAGGAGTACTGATTGAATATGATCTAATCCAAGTCGTTCAACCCAAGCAGAGGTTCTTTCTAGATAATTTGCCGTTTCTCTGTAATATTGAAGGTACGCAGCTGCCACTTGCTCTACTTCTTCTGCTGTACTGACCTTCATCAATAAATCTCCAGCCCGCAAGTGTGTGCCGCCATTTCCGCCGGCGTACAATTCAAACCCTCCATCAATTCCCACAATGCCAAGGTCTTTAATGCCAGATTCTGCACAGTTTCTAGGGCAAGCAGAGACAGCCATTTTGACTTTATGCGGTGTCGCTAGACCTTCGAATTTCTTTTCAAGTGCAATGCCAAGAGCCATCGAGTCCTGTGTGCCGAACCGGCAAAATTGTTCTCCAACACAAGTTTTGACCGTTCTTAAAGATTTTCCGTAAGCATAACCAGATGGCATATCCAGGTCTGCCCATACTTTAGGTAAATCTTCTTTTTTGACACCTAGAAGGTCAATACGCTGGCCGCCAGTCATTTTCACAAGCGGTATTTCATATTTGTCGACGACATCAGCTATTTTTCTCAGGTCATTTGCATTTGTCACGCCGCCGTACATCCGCGGAACAACCGAATAGGTGCCATCTTTTTGAATATTGGCATGCATGCGTTCATTCACAAATCGTGAGCTCTTTTCATCTTTGTACTCAAGAGGTTGAAGCATGCCTAAATAATAATTCAGGGCAGGTCGGCATTTTGAACAGCCTTCCTCTGTCTCCCAGTCAAGTACGTTCATCACTTCTTTGACATGCTGCAGGCCCCTCTCTTTGATTTCATGAATGACTTCATCTCGTGAACGAGTGGTGCAGGCGCAGATGGTTTCTTTTTGGGCTGTTCGGTTCGCATCATCGCCCAACGTGTGCCAAAGAATCTCTTCGACAACGGGCTTGCAGCCTCCACATGATCGTGAGGCACTTGTACATTGCTTCACTTCCTGAATCGTTGTTAAGCCTTCTTTTTGAATGGCTTCCACAATCTGACCCTTTGAGACACCATTACAGCCGCAAACGATATGGTCATTTTCCATGCTTTCAATCATGCTTTCTTGCGCCGGATCATTCGAGGTTAAGACAGATACCTTCTCCATATCCGACATATCTACCCCTTCTCTAATATACGAGAATAGACGAGGTCCATCGCTTGTTTCTCCAAACATGACGGCACCTACTAATCGGTTTTGCTGGAAGACTAGTTTTTGATAGATGCCTTTTTGTTCGTCAAAGATTTTGATCGCTTTTTTCTCATCGTTTTCTATAAAGTCACCAGCTGAAAACACGTCAACTCCCGATACTTTCAGTTGCGTTGACAGAACAGAGCCTTCATATGGCACAGGATTCATGTCACATACATGCCCAGCAAGCACATTCGCTTGATCGTATAAAGGAGCGACAAGCCCGTACGTTTGTCCTCTGTGTTCTACACATTCTCCGACGGCATAAATGCCTGGGACACTCGTTTCCATGAAATCATTGACGATAATACCTCGGTTCACTTCAAGGCCGCTTATTTCTGCAAGCATTTTACTTGGTTTAATTCCTACAGCCATGACGACTAGGTCTGTCTCAAGTGTCGTGCCATCTGAAAATGATAACCCTTCAACTCTTGTATCTCCTAAAATCTCATTTGTCTGTTTTCCTAACAGGAAGTTCATGCCCTGTTCTTCTAATGCTTTTTGTAGAAGCTGACCTGCAATAGGGTCTAGCTGGCGTTCCATTAAATGAGAGCTGAGGTGAATGACATTCACTTCCATGCCTAAGTTGAGTAGGCCGCGTGCTGCTTCCAGTCCAAGAAGGCCGCCTCCAATGACTGCTGCTTTTTTGTACCTGCTAGAGGCATTGACCATTTCCTCTGTGTCTTGCAATGTACGAAAGGCCGTCACGCCTTTTTTATCACGCCCTGGAATCGGCAGGATAAACGGAAGTGACCCTGTTGCTAAAATCAATCGGTCATAATGCACGGTCCGTCCTTGATCACTGGTGACTGTTTGGTTATCTGTATCGATCTTCACAATGGTCTCATTTGTAAACAACTGAATATCATGCTCCTGATACCAATTCCAATCGTTTAGTGTAATATCTTCAACCTTCGTATCTCCTTGAAGCACCTTCGATAAAAGAATCCGGTTATAGTTAGGATGCGGTTCACTTCCAAATACCGTCATGTCGAATCGTTCGCTGTCTGTTTTTAAAATGTTTTCGAGGCTTCGAATGCCAGCCATACCGTTCCCCACTAATACGAGTTTTTCTTTCACGATAAAACACCCCTCATGTGATCATTTTTAGAAAGTACCATCATCTAAACATAGATGGAAAATACATGTTATGATTTCTCACATATTTTTTAATTCACATAGGCTGACAGCTCTACAGGACAATATTTAAAGCCTGGCATTTTACTGTGCGGATCTAGTTGTTCACTAATTAATTGATTAATGGATTGATGTTTACTCCAGTGAAATGGAACAAACACGGTATCTTTTCGAATGGTGTCTGATATGCGGCATCTCATGATGACACTTCCTCTTTTTGACTGGATGGTCACAAGCTCCCCGTGCTGAAGTCCATACGTTTTTGCTGTGTCAGGATGAAGCTCTGCATAAGATTCAAACTGCCGGGCAACAAGAGAGGTACTTTTTCTTGTTTGAACGCCCGTTTGGTAGTGAGCCATCACTCTGCCCGTCGTTAAATAAAGAGGATATTCTTGACTGACTGGTTCCTTTGCCACATTTTTTCCGTGTGTGACGACGGCAAACTTTGCTAAACTGTCAGAATGTGAGAATGCATGTTCAAATAATCTTTCGGTTCCTGGGTCTTCTAGATGCGTACAAGGCCATAATATGCCTTGCTCCTTCCTCAGTCTTTCATAGGTCATGCCTGAGTAATCCGCTTTTGCGCCTTTCGTTGCGGCTCTTAATTCTTCAAAAATCTCTTCTGCGGATGAAAAGGAGAAATAGCCGCTTTTGCCTAATACAGCTGCTATATCACAAATGATTTGCCAATCGTGTTTTCTTTGATGCTTAAGTGGATAGGTTGCTTCTCTAAGCGTAACGCGCCCCTCTACATTTGTCACCGTACCTTCATCCTCTAAATATGACGAAGTAGGTAAAATTACATCTGCCAGCGCAGCTGTCTCTGACATAAATAAATCAACAGCTACAAAAAAGGACAATTTCTTGATGGCTTGTTGAATAAAGCGCGCGTGCGGGCCTGACTGAACGGGGTTAGAGCACATTAAAAAGAGCGCTTTTATCTCTCCTTCCTGCATTTTTTCAAACATCTCAAAAGCAGACACGCCTTTTCCAGGGAGTTCTTTTTCATCAATGTTCCATATGTCAGCTATTTCTTTTCTGTGAGCAGAATTTGTGATATCTCGATACCCTGGAAGCTGATCTGCTTTTTGTCCATGCTCTCTTGCCCCCTGGCCATTTCCTTGCCCGGTTATTGCGCCATAGCCGCACCCAACGCGGCCGATCTTCCCAGTAACAAGCAGAATATTCAGGAAATTTCGCACAGATGCTGTCCCGTCTATTTGCTGCTCAATGCCTCTTGCTGTGAAAATCATGCCTGTCTTTTCTTGTGCGAATTTCCTTGCTATTTTCTGCAGAACTTCAATCATCACACCGGTTTGCTCAGCAATGTTTGAGAGGGACATGCGCGAGACGTGCTCCTTTAATTTTTGGAACCCTGACGTTCGAAGACGAATAAATGATTCATCTATTAAATGTTCATGAAGCATAATGTGCAAGATGCCGTTTGCCAGTGCAGCATCTGATCCTGGTTTCAGGCTGACATGTACATCGGCTAATTGGGCTGTCTGTGTTTTGCGCGGATCGATGACGATGAGAAATGCACCGTTTTTTTTCGCCTCTTCGACGTACGGCATGAAGGTTGGCTGACATTCTGCTATATTCGTTCCAACCAATATCAATACCCGTGTATGCTTGATGTCACTGAGAGGAAACGTAAGACCCCGGTCAAGTCCGAATGTTTGATTCGCCGCAGTTGCTGCTGACGACATACAAAGTCTCCCGTTGTAATCGATGTATTTCGTTTTCAGCGCCACTCTCGCAAACTTTCCGAGTAAGTACGCCTCCTCATTTGTAATAGATGCGCTTCCGTACACACTGATGGCATCATGCCCGTGTGCCATCTGAAGGGATTCCATGTTTGTTTTGATTTCATTAAGTGCCTCCTGCCATGACGCTTTTACAAATTGCCCGTTTCTTTTGATGAGCGGGTGATTCAAACGTTCTTTGTGCAGTGCGTGCTGGTGTGCATGCTGCCCTTTTATACAAAGTCTCCCGTGCGTAGTTGGATTGTGTACGCCAATCGTTTGATATCTGGTTCGTCCTTCCACATGCTGCTCTACTAGCTGCATTTTGCACTGCATACTGCAAAATGGACATTGGGATGGATACACTCGCTTTCGTTCTTCCTGTTCTGATATTTGCTGGGCATATCGTAAAAAAGACTGACTCATACCTTCACATCCTTTTGTCTGCTTTGGTCAAATTGTTCACAGAGCTCTTTTCTTCTTTCCTCATCAAGCAATTTTTCTCGAATAGAAATAAGTCCATATCGGAGAAGCCAATCGCCGATGGATTCTTGAAAGTATGCACTTTTTCTATAATCTTCAAGCAGCGCTTTTAAAAAAGGGATCAGCTCACTTGATTGAGGCAAAGTGTAAAAAAGCTGGCCGGCCTTCGGCTGACATACGTCACCTCCTATATAAATGTTCCATTCCCCCAGCTGTCTCTTCATACAAATGTCATATATTGGAGCTAGTTTACACGTGCAGGAAGAGCCGGCGACATGAATAGAGGTGACGGCTGGTAAAAGTGTGTCTTCTACTTGTCTTTCAAACTCCATTACTAGTGCTGTGACAGCTGGATCGTGACTACAATCACATGTAAGGACATGAGATAGTCTTCTTTTCTCTTTCGCCATGATGGGCCAATGTTTTTTGACGATCTGTGCCGCCTGTTTTGACACGCCGATGAGCCGTATTCGTTTATGCTCTGTCAGCTCTGCCTGATCAATCAGTTTTTGTTCTAACAAAGACGTCATGATTTTCAGGAAATCCAGTTCAAGACGCCCTCCGTATAGCTGAGGCAACATGTCTTCTTGATCAGCATCGCTGATTTTTTCAATCGGTGATTGGAATTGCTCGAGATAGTATGGAATGGCAGACCTGCAGTTGCTGCAGCCGTTCTCCGTTTTCCAATGAAAATGTCTTCTGATTTCCTCCACATTCAGCAGCAGTTGCTTTTTGATAAACGAAAAAATGGTCTGCTCATCAGCTTCTGTACATGAACAAAAAGAGGCCGGCTCATCTATTTGTTCATGTGATGATAACTGACAGCAGGCACGGACGAGCTCTTGACAGCCGCCGCAGCCAGTTGCTGCCCCTGTTTGTTTTTGAACCTCTTCTAAGCTTGTCAGCTGATGGACGGATATGGTGTTCAAAATCGTCCGTTTTGTAACGCTTTGACATTGGCAGACGAGATCGTCCATTTTTAATGAATCTAGAGGAGATGGTTGCTCCTCATGAAGAGCTTTCATGACGACACTTTTATCACGCCCCACTTTCACATCTTGCAAAAGCTGATCGGCTTTCTCCAGCTCTCCAACTAATAAAAAACCTGTTAGTGCCTCGCGTTCAAAGACGAATTTTTTATACACTTCTTGCTCTTCATCTAAATATGTCACCACTGACGTATACGGGGAATGGAGTTCAATACATCCCGCAGAATAGATAGGCATGTCAGGTACTTTTAATTTTGTTGAGTAAATGGGATGAGGTACAGATGTAATTTGCTCGCCTAATAGATGATTGGCAAGTGCATTTGCTTGTTCATAAATGGGCTGAACAAGGCCATGCACCATTCCTTTATGCTCTGCACATTCCCCAATGGCATAAATATCTTGGACATTTGTTTGCATCATGTCATTGACGACAATGGCTTTTCGCGTATGAATGCCGTGATTTTTTGCAAGCTGTATGTTTGGACGGATACCTGTTGTGAAAACAACAAGATCAGCATCCACGATGTCGCCATTTTTCAATAGAACGCCTTCTACCCTCTCGTCCCCTAAGCATGCAATGGTATGGGCATTTGTTTTCACCTGGATGCCCTTGCGCGTTAATTGCTGCTGTAATAGACTAGCAGCCGTTTCATCTAATTGGCGCTGCATGAGCCACTCGGCATGATGAATGATGGTTGTCTCAAGTCCCGCAATCTGCAGGCCAGCCGCCACCTCTACACCAAGCACACCGCCTCCGACCACTGCTGCTCGTTGATAACGCATCGCATCCGCACAAATGGCCTCATAATCATCAATTGTACGAAAAGCATAAATCCCTTTTTTGGACACGCCCTGAATTGGAAGAAAATACGGCAATGATCCTGTTGCGATGACGAGCTTGTCATAGGGAATTTCCCGGCGCGCTTCTGTCATGATACACTTCTTGTTTGTATCGATATGGACGACTGTTTCCCCTTTGTACATGATGATGTCATGCGCGGTGTACCATTCTTTTTCCTTGAGTTCAATTTGAGATAATGAGTCGCTTTTTTGTAAAATCGATGAAAGTTTTATTCGATTGTAGGCAAGGCGCTTCTCTTTTCCAATAACTGTTATGGCATAGTGTTCTGGCTGTTTTTGAATCATCTGCTCGATACATTTCATACTCGCCATGCCGTTTCCGATAAACACGAGTTTGCGTTTTGCCATATGAAATCAACCTCTCTAAGCTTCTTGCCCAACACATTGTATGGATAGATTATGGCACATGCCTGTAAAAAAGTGTGTAATCATGTCAATTTTTCTAACATGATACTTTTATTACTTGGGATAACTCGCTATCTTTAAGTCAGAAAATTCAAAATAGAGGGGGCATTTTATGAAATTCTCAGAGTTAAAATCAAGTGGTCACCCTAAGACATTGCTAAGTTCCTTTTTATATTTCGATGTGAGCTTTATGATCTGGGTCTTATTAGGGGCACTGGGTGCTTTTATTGCGCAAGACTTTGCTTTATCGACCGCAGAGAAAGGCATGATTGTTGCCATTCCGATTTTATCTGGTTCTTTTTTTCGGATTGTACTTGGCTTATTCACTGATCGTATAGGACCTAAGAAGACAGCGGTAATTGGCATGCTTTTCACCACCATCCCGCTCATCTGGGGGTTCATCGCTGGTACAACCCTTTCCGAGCTCGTGCTGATTGGTATTTTGTTAGGAGTAGCAGGAGCAAGCTTTGCTGTTGCTTTGCCAATGGCAAGCCGCTGGTATCCTCCTCATTTACAAGGCGTGGCCATGGGGATTGCAGGTGCCGGTAACAGCGGAACACTGATCTCCACACTATTTGGTCCACGTCTTGCCGAGTTTTATGGATGGCATGCAGTCATGGGGCTCGCCCTGATTCCGTTAAGTCTTGTCTTTTTGTTTTTTATTTTCACAGCAAAAGATGCACCAAATCAGCCCGCTCCAAAGCCGCTACGGTCGTATTTTTCAGTATTTCAGGTGAAATCGGCATGGTTTTTCTGCCTGCTTTATGCGATTACATTCGGAGGATTTGTCGGGCTTTCCAGTTTTCTCAGTATTTTCTTTGTGGATCAATATGGTATCTCGAAAATTCATGCAGGTGATTTTGTGACTCTTTGTGTGGCGGCGGGCAGCTTCTTTCGCCCCATCGGTGGTCTCATTGCGGATAAAATAGGTGGAATGAAAGTACTGCTTGGATTATTCGCAGTCATCGGCATCTGCTTAGGAGGGGTGAGCAGTCTTCCAGCTTTACCTTTGGTCATTACCCTTTTATTTACCGGGATGATGTGTCTTGGGATGGGGAATGGCGCAGTTTTTCAGCTGGTGCCTCAAGTATTTCATAAAGAAATTGGGATCGTGACCGGAATTGTTGGTGCTGCTGGGGGCATTGGCGGCTTCTTTTTACCTAATATTCTGGGCTGTTTAAAAGAAGTGACGGGCTCATATATGTTTGGCTTTTTGACCATTTCTCTTTTTGTTCTAGTTGTCTTTATTTGTTTAGTCATATCGCAGCTTAAACGCAAAAAAGTCATCATCAACCACACCATTTCTGAATCATAAAAAGCCATGACCACTCTTTGGCCATGGCTTTTCTTTATATGTGTAAACACCCTTTGTATGACCTATTTTGGCAGAACCGAACTCCCCATTAAATAACGGTCTACCTCGTGCGCCACTTGTCTGCCTTCATTAATCGCCCAGACAATCAAGCTTTGCCCGCGTCTTGCATCTCCCGCTGCAAATACGCCTTCTACATTTGTTGTATACTCCCCATACTTTGCGTCAATGCGATTGTTTTTGCTGTCCACGCCAAAGTGTTTCACGAGTGGCTGTTCAGTTCCCTCAAAACCAATTGCAATAAAGACTAGCTGAGCAGGCCATACCTTTTCTGTCCCTGGAATCTCATGAAATTCAAACTTCCCCTGTTCGTTTTTCACCTTTTCCATTTGAATGGTATGAAGCTCTTTTAATTTCCCATTTTTGTCTGCCACAATTTTTGTGGTTTGAATGGAATAATGACGCGGATCTTCTCCGAATTTTGCTTGTGCTTCTTCATAAGCATAATCCAGTGAGAAGACGTAAGGCTGTTCAGGCCACATGTTATCCCCTACACGTGTATCCGGAAGTTTTGGGTGCTTCCCGAACTGAACAACACTTTTTGCTTTTTGGCGAAGTGCAGTTGCGACGCAATCCGCACCTGTATCTCCCCCGCCAATGACAATGACGTCTTTTCCTTTTGCATCAATGAAGTTTTTGTCTTTAAATCCTGAATCAAGCATGCTTTTTGTTGCGAGGGTTAAATAATCCATCGCAAGGTGAATCCCTTTAGCTTCCCGGCCTTCAATCAACAGGTCACGCTGCTTCTGTGCACCTGTACAAAGGATGACCGCATCAAACTGTTCTTTCAGTTCGTCGGCAGTGACATCGACGCCGATTTCTGTGTTCGTTACAAAATCAATGCCTTCTTGTCTCAACAGTTTGACTCTTCGCTCCACCACTTCTTTGTCCAGCTTCATGTTTGGAATGCCGTATGTCAGCAGCCCGCCAAGGCGGTCAGACCGTTCGAACACTGTTACGGCGTGGCCTGCTTGGTTTAATTGATCCGCACTTGCAAGTCCTGCTGGCCCTGAGCCGACAATGGCAATCTTCTTGCCTGTACGGCTTGAAGGAATTCTTGGTGTGATCCATCCATTTTCAAAGCCTTTATCAATGATCGTGCGTTCGATATTTTTAATCGAAACGGCTGGATCATTGATGGCAACTGTACATGACCCTTCGCAAGGTGCTGGACATACTCTCCCAGTAAATTCAGGGAAATTATTTGTTTTTTGCAGCCTTTCGAGCGCTTCTTTCCATCTCCCGCGGTACACAAGGTCATTCCATTCTGGAATTAAATTGTAGATCGGGCAGCCTGAGACGCCGCCCCTGATCTCCATCCCAATTTGACAAAACGGTGTGCCGCAATCCATACATCTAGCGCCCTGCTTCTTCAATACGTCATCTGTATAAGGAGCTGAATATTCTTTCCAGTCATTTTGACGAGTGAGAGGGTCACGTTCATTTGGCTTTTCTCTTTTATAATCCATAAAACCTGTTGCTTTGCCCATTGTCCTCTCCCCTTTCTTAATGAGCGAGGGCTGCTTTTTGCCCGTTTGCCGTTTCTTGATTTTTCGGTTTTGTGTTTGCTTCAAAGGCGAACATGACCGCTTCTTCATGACTGAGGCCCGCTTGTTTTTGTTCTTCAATGCTTTGAAGCATCATTTTGTAATTTCTCGGAATAACTTTGATGAATTGATCCTTTTCTTGCGCCCAGTTTTCTAGAAGTGCCGATGCTTTTGAGCTGTTTGTATAATGAAGGTGCTCTTTAATCAGCTGTTTCACTTCTTGTTCTTCTTCATGATCTGTGAGCTTTTCAAACATGATCATTTCCATGTTGCACATTCTTTTGAACTGTTTCGCATCGGATGTACGGACGTAAGCTACGCCGCCAGACATGCCTGCGCCGAAGTTTTTTCCGACGTCTCCTAAAATGACGACACGTCCGCCAGTCATGTATTCACAGCCGTGATCACCGATTCCTTCAACGACCATATGCACACCTGAATTACGAACGGCAAAGCGCTCACCTGCACGACCGTTAATAAAGGCTTTTCCGCTTGTCGCTCCGTAGAATGCGACGTTTCCGACAATGACGTTTTCATGTCCATTTTGTACAAAGTGATCAGAGGTTTTGACCGCAATTTTGCCTCCAGAGAGTCCTTTGCCGATATAGTCATTTGAATCACCTGTTAAATAGAGAGACATGCCCTTTGGCGCAAATGCGCCGAAGCTTTGTCCTGCGGAACCAGTGAACCTTAGTGTGATCGTATCCTCTGGCAAGCCTTCTTCCCCGTAGCGCTTAGACACTTCACTTCCAGTAATGGTTCCGGCCACACGGTTGATATTGCGAATATTCAATGATAGATCAACCGGTGTTTGATGATTCAGCGCTTCCTGTACATAAGGGAGGATTTCATTCATATCCAGTGATTCATCAATTTTATGATTTTGCGGTGTTCTGAATGTACGAGCTCCTTCTGGCTGATAAAGCAGTGTTTCAAGGTCTAGCTGCCCTGCTTTCCAGTGTGCTTTTGCTCGTTCACTGACTCCTAGAACTTCCGTGCGTCCAATTAATTCATCCATTGATGTAAAGCCAAGTTCCGCTAAGATTTCTCTTACTTCCTCTGCAATAAACATCATGAAATTCACAATGTGATCAGGGTTCCCCATGAATTTTTTGCGAAGCTCTGGATTCTGTGTAGCGACGCCGACTGGGCAAGTATCTAAATGACATGCTCTCATCATCACACAGCCCAATACGACAAGTGGAGCTGTTGCAAAGCCGTATTCTTCTGCTCCTAAAATCGCAGCCATGACAACATCGCGTCCAGTCATTAACTTGCCGTCCGTTTCAAGAACGACTCTCTCGCGAAGACCATTTAACACAAGGGTTTGATGTGCTTCTGCCAAACCGAGCTCCCAAGGAAGTCCTGTGTGTTTAATACTCGTTTTCGGCGAAGCTCCTGTGCCGCCATCGTATCCACTGATCACAATGACATCCGCCGTCCCTTTTGCTACACCTGCTGCAATCGTCCCAACGCCGGCTTTAGACACAAGCTTGACGCTGATGCGGGCATCACGGTTCGCGTTTTTCAAATCATGGATCAGCTGCGCCAAATCCTCGATGGAATAAATATCATGATGCGGCGGTGGTGAAATCAATCCGACGCCTGGTGTAGAGCCGCGTACATCGGCAACCCAAGGGTATACTTTATTTCCTGGCAGCTGTCCGCCTTCTCCAGGTTTTGCTCCCTGCGCCATTTTAATTTGGAGTTCATCTGCATTGACCAAATAATGACTCTTTACGCCAAAGCGTCCGGAAGCAATTTGTTTAATCGCACTTCTGCGATCATCGCCGCGTTCATCAACTGTAAAGCGTGCAGGATCTTCTCCGCCTTCTCCGCTGTTACTTTTACCGCCAATTCGATTCATGGCAATCGCAAGCGCTTCGTGCGCTTCTTTACTTAAAGATCCAAATGACATGGCACCTGTCTTGAATCGGCGCACGATGGATTCAGCAGATTCAACGTCTTCCAGACGAACTGGCTTTTGTTTTGGCTGGAAAGAAAATAAATTTCTGAGGAAGCCGATTCTTTCTTCGTCCGCTGCCTTTGTATATTGCTTAAATAGATCGTAATCTTCATTGCGGCATGCCCACTGAAGCGTATGGATCGTTTTTGGGTTAAAGGCATGGTGCTCTCCATTTTTTCTCCACTGGAAATCACTGCCTGATTCGAGTGTTTGGTCAGTCGCTGCCTGATACCCTGCTTCATGACGGAGTTTTGCCTCGTGTGCAATGGTCTCAAGATCAATCCCGCCAAGCTGAGAAGCTGTTCCCGTGAAATACGCCTGAATGACATCTTCACTAATGCCGACAGCTTCAAAGATTTGCGCTCCTCTATAGCTTTGCACAGTGGAAATTCCCACTTTAGACATGACTTTGACGACACCTTCGGTCACGCTTTTACCAAACTTTGTGACTGCTTCATCAAAGCTGAAAGAGATCGCTTCATCTGCAATCAACTGTTTGTACGTTTCATACACAAGATAAGGATGGATCGCATCTGCTCCGTAGCCAATCAGTGCGGCAAAATGATGGACCTCTCTGACTTCTCCAGATTCAACGATCAGACTAACCTTTGTCCGTAAGCCTTGGCGTACAAGATGCTGATGCAGTGCACTTAGCGCTAGAAGCGGTGGAATCGGCACTTTTTGTTCTGTCATTTCACGATCTGAAAGGATTAATAAAGATACGCCTTCGCGGATCGCTTTTTCCGCCTCTTCAAACATCGCATCCAATCCGCGCTTTAAATCATCGGTGAATAGAGTATGAATCGTTTTGCTTTTAAAGGCATTATGAACAATCGTTTTCAAGCCGTTAAATTGTCCACTCGTTAAGACCGGTGTATAAAGTTTAATTCTTCGGCATGAATATTCATTCGGATGTAAAATATCTCCTTCAGCACCCAACCAAGTCATGGTAGATGTCACAAGCTGCTCACGAATAGCATCAATCGGCGGGTTCGTCACCTGTGCAAACAACTGCTTGAAATAATGAAACAGAGACTGCGCACGATCTGATAACACAGCAAGCGGTGTGTCGCTTCCCATTGAACCGATTGGGTCTTTACCTTCTTCTAGTAAAGGAATTAAATATTTTTGAATGTCTTCGTACGTATAATGGAACGCACGCTGACGAGTCAATAAATCATCCATTATACTAGAATTTTCTGAATTTTCTTCTGAGCGATTGACATGAACCATTTCTTCATCAAGCCATTTTTGATAAGGAAGTTCATTCGCAATCGTCGATTTCACTTCTTCGTCAGAAATAATTCGTCCTTCTTCTAAATCGATTAACAGCATTTTGCCCGGCTCGAGACGGTCTTTGTATTTGACATCCTTTTCATTTGTGTCGATCACGCCGACCTCAGAAGAGAAAATGATATGATCATCATTTGTGACGTAATATCTTGCCGGTCTTAATCCGTTTCGGTCTAAGATGGCACCGATTTGTTTACCATCTGTAAAGGAAATGGCTGTTGGTCCATCCCACGGCTCCATGAGAGAACTATGGTATTCATAAAATGCCCGTTTCTCTTTTGACATGTGCGTGTTTTCAGTCCAAGGCTCTGGAATCAGCATCATCGCTGTATGAGCAGGTGTACGGCCTGCAAGCACAAAGAATTCAAAGGCATTGTCTAGAATGGATGAATCACTTCCGTCTGCATTCAGCACTGGCAAAATCTTGTCTAAATCGTCTCCGAAAGCTTCAGATACGAATTGTTGTTCTCTTGCTCTCATCCAATTGATGTTTCCTCTTAATGTGTTGATTTCACCGTTGTGAATCAAGTAACGGTTTGGATGGGCTCTTTCCCATGTAGGAAATGTATTTGTACTAAATCGTGAATGAACAAGTGAAAATGCAGAAACAAATGTTTCATCCTGAAGATCAAGATAAAAAGCATCGACTTGATCTGATGTTAAAAGCCCCTTGTATACAATGGTTTGACTCGACAAGCTGACAAAGTAAAATTGCTTTTCCTCTGCTGTTCCCCAGTTCTCAGCCTGCTTACGAATGACATATAATTTTCTTTCAAATGACAAACGATCTGTGATGTTGTCGTTTGCCCCGATAAAGACTTGCCTCACAACGGGACAGCTCTTCGCTGCGACAGTACCAATTTTCCCGGCATCGACAGGGACTGTTCTCCAGCCAATTAATGTTTGACCTTCTTGTTTAATGAATCCGTTGATTTTTTGCTCGATGGCTTGACGCGTTTTCTCGTCATCCTCTTTTGAAAAGAAGACCATTCCTACCCCGTAACGGCCCTTTTCAGGAAGTGCAAAGTCTTTGCAGTTCTTTCTAAAGAAAGCGTCTGGCAGCTGTACCATTAAGCCGGCACCATCACCTGTATACGGATCACTGCCTTGCCCGCCGCGGTGATCAAGCTGGCACAGCATTTGTAATCCCTTTTTGACGATGCTGTGTGTCGCTTCCCCTTTTAAATGAGCGTACAGTCCGATTCCACATGCATCATGTTCAAATTCAGGACGGTAGAGACCTTGTGGTTGTGGTAGTTGATTATAAGTCATCGTTTCTCTCCCCCGTTTAAAAGATCCGTTTTTTCACAGTCATAAAATCTCACAAACTCTGTAACTTATTTTAAGTTTTCAAATTAATATAAACAATATATAATTTAGATCAAAACAATCTCTTTTTGAGATAGATGGGTGTGAAGTGTAAAAATGGAGCTTCGTCAGTTACGTTATTTTGTAGAAGTCGCAGACCGTGAGCACGTGTCAGAAGCGGCTGAAAACTTACATGTCGCCCAATCTGCTATCAGCCGGCAGATTGCGAATTTAGAAGAAGAACTTGGAGTGGCCTTATTCGAACGAGAAGGCCGAAATATCAAATTAACGAAGATCGGCAGACAATTTTTAGATCATGTCAGAACGGCACTAAAAGCCATTGATTATGCGAAAGAGCAAATTGATGAATACTTAGATCCGCACAAAGGAACGGTGAATATCGGCTTTCCTACAAGTCTAGCAAGCCAAGTGCTTCCTTCTGTCATTTCCGCCTTTAAGCAGGAATATCCAGAGGTCGATTTTTTACTTCGTCAAGGATCCTATAAATTTCTCATTGAAGCTGTAAAAAATCGAGATATTGATCTCGCCTTTTTAGGACCCGTACCGACAAACGATCCTCAAATAGAAGGAAATATTTTGTTTTCAGAAAGCATTTATGCCCTTTTGCCGGTTAGCCACCCCTTTAGCGGACAAAAGAGTATTCATTTAAGTGATTTAAGAAAGGATCATTTCGTGTTATTTCCTGAAGGGTATGTGCTGAGACAAATTGCAGTTGATGCTTGCAAGCAGGCAGGCTATAAGCCAACCATTTCATCTGAAGGAGAGGATTTAGACGCCATTAAAGGTCTTGTATCAGCGGGTATGGGCGTTACCTTATTACCCGAAAGCGCCTTTTATGAAACCACACCGCGATTTACAGCGAAAATTCCGATCGATTTTCCGCAAGTGAGAAGAACAGTTGGAATTATTGCGTCTAAGTCACGAGAAATGTCACCTTCTGCTCATGATTTTTATGTGTTCGTGAAGGATTTCTTTTCTAAAATTGAACAATATAAATAATTTATTAAAACAGGACATTTCATTTGTGGAAATAATCCCTCTTTGTATATGATGGGTTACAGAACAACACACTATATGGAAGAAAGGTATTCGTATGAAATCAATTTTATCGTTTTTAAAGCCGTATCGGCTGTCCGTTGTGTCCATTGTTATCCTCACCTTTTTAAGCAGCATGCTCCAGCTGTATTTACCGACGCTTACGGCAGATATCGTCGATGTCGGGATCGTCCAAGGAGATATTGCTTACATATGGAAGGTTGGCGGCTGGATGGTGGCCTGTTCTTTACTTGCCATCTTGCTCACGATCTGGAAGTCCTACTTGTCATCAAAGACTGCACTTGGCTTCGGGCGTGATATGAGAAGACAGCTGTTTGTGCATGTCGAACAATTTTCACTAGAAGAATTTCAAAGGATCGGGACGTCTTCCTTTATTACAAGATCAACAAATGATGTGAAACAAGTCCAAGATGTCACGATCATGATCTTACAAATGATGACGAGAGCACCGCTCATGCTTGTGGGCGGAATTATTTTGGCTGTATCCCGAGATGCTGTCCTGTCTCTCATCTTTTTAGCAGCTCTTCCCCTTCTTGGCGGATTTATCTATTTGGTATCGAGAAAAGCCATTCCTTTATTCGGCCAGCTTCAGAAGAAAACAGACCGGCTGAATTTAATTATGCGAGAATCTCTTTCAGGCATCCGGGTCATTCGTGCTTTTAACCGTGTAGATGATGAAAAGGAGCGTTTTCAAGAAGCCAACACATCCTACAAGGATACTGGCCTTAGAGTCAACCGATTAATGGCTTATTTGTTTCCATTTATGCTGATCATCATGAACTTCACGAATATCGGCATTGTCTGGCTAGGTGCAAACCGAATTGATGCCGGAGAGATGGAAGTTGGGAATCTCATTGCTTTCATTCAATATGCGATGATGATTTTAATGGCACTTATTATGCTGTCGATGAGCTTTATTATGGTTCCAAGAGCACAAGCATCAGCTAAACGCATGAACGAAGTGTTGAACATGGAACCGAAGATTAAAGACAATGAAGGAACTGTTACTGACCTGCGCGCGCCAGCCCAATCCATTCGTTTTGAAGATGTGTCATTTTATTACTCAAATGCTGAGAAACCGGCAGTTCAAGACATTACGTTTGAAGCCAAAACTGGCGAAACGACAGCTATTATCGGAAGTACAGGTTCAGGGAAAACCACCCTTCTCCAGCTGATGACACGCTTTTATGAAGCAACAGATGGCCGGATTACACTAGATGGTGTAGACATTAGAGAGCTGCCTCAGGAGAAACTAAGAAGCCAGATGGGCTATGTCTCTCAAAAAGCGGTTTTATTTAGCGGCACCATTGCCGATAATGTGCGTTTTGGCAGGCAGGATGCAAGCGATGAAGACGTCTGGCAGGCGCTGCGAACGGCGCAGGCAGAAGAATTTGTTTTGCAAAAAGATGGCGGAATCAATGCGGAAATTGACCAGGGTGGATCGAATCTATCTGGCGGTCAAAAGCAGCGTCTTTCTATTGCAAGAGCGCTAGTGAGAAAGCCGTCATTTTATCTGTTTGACGATAGTTTCTCAGCACTTGATTACAAAACAGATGCGAAGCTTCGGGCATCATTAGAAGCCGAAAAAGCACATGCAGCCCTCATCATTGTGGCGCAAAGAATCAGCACAGTGAAGCATAGTGATAAAATCATCGTACTAGATGATGGGAAAATCGCAGGTATCGGAACACATGAACAATTACTGAAGGACAATCTTGTCTATCAAGAGATTGTTGCATCCCAGGAAGGTCAGGAGGTGGAGCGAGGATGAGTAAGAAAATGTCTTCCGGCATGGGCCATAAAGGCGGCCACCCTAGAGGACCTGTCGCAAAACCGAAGGAATTTAAGAAAACACTGCTTCGTTTGATTGGTTATTTAAAACCGAGGAAAATTCAATTGATCATTGTCTTCATTGCAGCGATCGGTTCAACCGTCTTTAACGTCATTAGTCCAAAGCTGCTAGGGGATGCCACCTCTTCCCTGTTTGACAGCTTTACTCAAGGAACAGCTGTTCAATTTGATGTCATTTCACGTATTTTATTACTGCTTGTCGCGCTATATGTCATTGCCTCTCTCTTTTCATTCGTTCAGCAATATGTGATGGCGGGTGTCTCCCAACAGACCATTGCTGAATTACGGCAAGAAGCAAATGACAAGCTCACACGTCTCCCCCTTCGGTATTTTGATAAAACAACCCATGGGGACACGCTGAGCCGTGTGATGAATGATATCGATAATATTAATACATCGCTTCAGCAGGCACTCACCCAAGTGATTACATCTGTCATTACGGTCATTGGGATTGTCGTCATGATGCTATTGATTAGTCCGCTGCTTACCTTGCTTGTTTGTTTAACGCTGCCGCTCAGCCTGTTTGCGATTCGCGGCATCACGTCATTTTCTCAAAAGCATTTTAAAGCGCAGCAAAAAGAGCTCGGGATGATCAACGGACATATTAATGAAATGTTCTCAGGGCATCAAACGGTTCGAGCGTATGGCTACGAAAAGAAAGCGATTGATACATTTGATCAATTAAACGAACAGCTGTATGAATCATCGAGGAAAGCGCAGTTCATTTCTGGTTTAATGATGCCACTGATGACGTTTATCGGGAACCTTGGCTATGTGGCAGTCAGTGTAGCCGGCGGTATTCTTGTCATTAATGGGAATATTCGTGTCGGAGATGTGCAGGCGTTTATCCAATACACGCAGCAAATGTCTCAACCGCTCGTGCAAGCATCAAGCGTCGCCAACTTGGTTCAATCAGCGATTGCTTCTGCTGAAAGGGTATTTGAAATCCTCGATGAGGAAGAAGAAAGTGCCGAGGAAGATGCAGCAATTGATCTTGAATCACTTTCAGGCGATGTGAGCTTTGAACAAGTTCAATTTGGATATGAAAAAGACCATCCGATTATTAAAGATTTGACTTTAGATGTGCAAGAAGGTCAAACGGTTGCTATTGTCGGACCAACAGGCGCTGGAAAAACAACCATCATCAATCTTTTAATGCGTTTCTACGAATTAGATCAAGGCTCTATCCGCATCGGCGGCGTCAAAACAACTGACCTCAGCCGTCAGCAAGTACGCGACTTATTTGCGATGGTTCTTCAGGATACGTGGCTTTTTGAAGGAACGATTCACGACAATATTGCCTATGGCAGGCAGAACGTCTCAAAAGAGGATGTCATCAAAGCCGCCAAACATGCTTATGCTGATGACTTCATCCGCACACTACCAGACGGATATGACACACTCTTAACAGAAGATGCCGGCAACCTGTCCCAAGGTCAGCGCCAGCTGTTAACCATCGCCCGTGCGATTTTATCTGATCCAAAGATCTTGATATTAGATGAAGCGACGAGCAGTGTGGATACACGGACAGAGATGCACATTCAAAAAGCGATGAATGAATTGATGAAAGGCAGAACGAGCTTCGTCATTGCACACAGGCTGTCGACGATCAAGGATGCAGACCTTATTCTAGTCATGAAAGATGGCACCATCATTGAAAAAGGAACGCACAGTGAACTCTTGAAACAAAAAGGCTTTTATGCAGACTTATATATGAGCCAATTTTCGGAGAATCAAGTGGGTTAAATATAAAGAGAGGATAGACACGCGCTCATGCGGTCTATCCTCTTTTTTGTTAATCAGCTCGCTTTTTCACTTTTACACTGAGTTTCGTTATATACTCTGCTTCATCTTTAGACATGAGTGAATGAAGCAAATACTCCTCAAATACATCTCCATCCAGCATCATTTCCTCTTTCTCGATTTCATCTAACAAGCGCGAATAAGCAGATTCAATCTCCTCATATGATCCTTGATCATACATCACCGCATAGAGGCCGGCAGGTTTTTTAACTGCTCCCGGCGCTTCCATTCGGCAAAACAGCCGATCTGACTGATGATAGTGACGCTGAAGAAACTGCTCCTTTTTTAAGACAGCACCATTTGCCGCAGCACCTTTTATACCAATTCCCTTTAGAAATTTTCCAACAATACGTGATATTTCTTCTACGGATGTATTCATGTCAATTGGGTTCGATGCACTTAATACAACAGGTTCTTCTGGCATCTCTTGAAACTGAACCTCCCCTATTTTTATAGATGATAGTTCTTGCGTCGTCTCCATCACCCGCATAAGAAAAGACTGGATATCTTGAAGTTTTTCAATCTCTTGTTTGACCTTTTCTATTTGTTCGGCTGCTAGGCTTTGAAGCCTTTCGCGGGAAGGCTCTGTAAAATATTGTTTTAACTCTTTTATCGGAAATTGAACAGCTCGAAGGGATTGAATCGCTATAAAATGATCAAATTGCTCGAGTGTATAGTAACGGTACCCATTTTCATGGACACCAGCTGGCTTAAATAAATCAATTTTATCGTAATAAAACAGGGTATCTTTTTTTACATCAAATAGCTTGGCAAATTCTCCAGTGAAAAACGTTTTTTGCACATCATTGATCATGATTAAGGCTCCTCTCTTGACTATGGAGTTACTCCACCCTTTATCATGATAACATGCAGAACCACCACTACGCTGGGAAAGGATAAAAATATGAACAACATAACTCAACATGAAGTGACATTAGCACATGCAAATAAAGAGGATTTCCCTTTTATGAAAAAAGAGCTGCAGAAAGCTTTTACAGCTGGCGTGATCGACGCATTTGGCGATGCGCATGATGGACCGATTCCTCCAGATGAAGTGATTGATGAATCTTTTCAATCAAATGAACACATTGTTTATCATATTATGCTAAATGGTGAAAAGGCAGGCGGCGTTGTCATCAAAATCAATCAAGAGACACAGCGCAACTCAGTTGACCTGTTATACATCTCTTCATCCTCACACGGAAAAGGCATTGGTCAGGCAGCATGGAAAGCCATCGAGGCGCAATATCCAGAAACGATTGTTTGGGAGGTTGTGACCCCCTATTTTGAAAAACGCAACATTCATTTTTATGTCAATAAGTGCGGCTTTCAAATTGTTGAATTTTATCACATGAAACATCCAGATCCGAACGCACCTCATGCAGATGATCAAGAAAATGAGCTTTCAGCACCTGAGGAATTTGAATTCTTTAAATTTGAGAAAGTCATGAAGAAAACTTGCTCTAGCAAATGAAAATCTTCATCATACACTAAAAAACACTACCCCATAAAAAAGGTAGTGTTTTTTGCATCTCTTCTAGCCTCTAATCTGGCCATCGCCAGATAGAAGCAGCTTCGTTGTCGTGAGTGCAGGAAGTCCCATTGGACCTCTTGCATGCAGTTTTTGAGTGGAGATGCCAATTTCAGCCCCATATCCAAGTGCGCCGCCGTCTGTAAAGCGGGTAGATGCGTTATGATAAACCGCCGCCGCATCGACTGCGTTTAAAAACGTGAGTGCCTGCTTTTCATCTTCTGTCACGATGGCTTCTGAATGTTTTGTACCGTACTGATCAATATGGTGTATGGCTTCCTCGATTGAATCGACTACCTTTACTGCAAGATCAAGACTTAAATACTCATCTGTCCAGTCCACTTCCTCAGCAGGAATGGCGTTTGAAAAATGAGACAATGCTGCCTCGTCACCATGTACGGTGACATGGTGCTCCAGCAGGGCTTCATTCAATGATGCCGCATTCTCTTTCAGCCAATCGCGATGGATGATCAGCGTCTCAAGTGCATTACATACAGCCGGACGATTCGTTTTTGCATTGATGACAATCTCAATGGCTTTTTTTACATTGGCTGTTTGATCAATAAAGACATGGCAGTTTCCTGTCCCTGTTTCAAGGACGGGAATAGTGGATTGTTCAACCACTGTTTTGATTAAAGAAGCTCCCCCTCGCGGAATTAAGACATCGATCCATTCTTTTAGATGGAACATCGCTTGAACCGATGAACGGTCTGTTTGTTCAATCAATTGCACCGCATCACGCGGAATCTTTGTTTGATCTAATGTTTCATGAATGACACGGACAATGGCTTTGTTGGAAGAAATAGCGGAGGAACCGCCTTTTAAAATCACTGCGTTGCCTGCCTTGAGGGCAAGCCCTGCTGCATCGACAGTGACGTTCGGTCTCGCTTCATAGATCATCCCGATCACGCCGAGCGGTACTCTTCGGCTTTTCACGTGCAAGCCGTTTTCAAGAGTCCATTCATCCAATATTTCTCCAACAGGATCTGTTAATCTCGTCACAAGCCGTAAGCTTTCCGCAAACTCATGAATTCTTTCTTCATTTAACATTAAACGATCCAAGAGTGCCTCTGAGAAGCCCTTTTCCTTCCCGGCATCTACATCCTTTTGGTTCTCCTGTAAAATGAAGGTGCTTTTTTGTTCTAACGCTTCTGCTAGTTTAAGCAGCGCCTCGTTTTTATCCTCTGTATGAAGTAAACCTAGTTTTTTTGAAACGTGCTTTGCTTTTTTTGCTTTTTCTTTGACCGATGTGACAACTTCAGCTGTCAGTGTCATGGAATTCCTCCCTTTTGGTTAGCAAACTGGTATCGATAATTCTAAATGACAAACAAACGCTTCAAGATCGACGACATGAACTACTTCATCCTGTAACGAGTCACTGCTCAGTGCAAGTTCGTCAGCTGGGTAATTCACAATACCAAGCCCTATTTCTCTACCATCTTGATCAAAAATACGGACGACATCGCCTTTTTTAAACGAACCCTTTACATTGACAATGCCATCGGAATCAAGGCTTTTCTCGCGGTGCATGAGGTGCTCCTGTGATTTTTTTTGAACAACGATCTCGCCTTTTGGTCCAGAATGAAAGGCAATCCACTGCTTCTTGTAATTCAGCGGAGCTAAATTTTCATCAGCCGTAAAATAAGTGCCGTCCTCTGTCCCATTGATCGCTTTATCTAAAATGTGAGGCGTATCCGCTTTTCCTAAAAAGCCATTGATGCCAGCGGCCATGGAAATTTTAAACGCATCGAGCTTTGATTTCATTCCGCCTGTGCCCACACTGCTGCCTGCATCTCCAGCCGCTGCTTCGATGTCTTCTGTGATGTCT
The DNA here is from genome assembly GCF_002998735.1 of Bacillus sp. NMTD17. NCBI lineage: Bacteria > Bacillati > Bacillota > Bacilli > Caryophanales > Bacillaceae > Bacillus > Bacillus sp. NMTD17. The sequence goes on along the minus strand of NZ_PVRH01000003.1, from coordinate 429,629 downwards.
GTGACTTCAAGAATTCTCTTTGCATTTGGGTTTGTATGCGGGTTATCTTCATACAAGCCATCAATATCAGATAAAATGGCAAGGAAATCCGCATCAATCAATCCAGCTACTTTTGCAGACAATGTATCGTTATCTCCGAACTTCAGCCGATTGATCGTCACTGTGTCATTTTCATTAATAATTGGGATGATGCCTCGATCTAATAACACATTCATCGTGTTGCGTACATTTTGATAGCGCGTTTCATCTGAAAAATCACTTCTTGTGATTAAAAGCTGTGAGGCAATATAACCGTGTGATAAAAATAAAGTAGAATATGATTCCATTAAAAGGCCTTGCCCAATTGAGGCAGATGCCTGTTTTTCCGGCAGTGTTTTGGGTCTATCGATAAATCCTAGTTTTCGGTAACCAGCTGCAACCGCACCAGATGAAACCAAAATGACTTCGTGTCCTGCATCTTTGAGTTTCACAATTTGATTGACGAGGTTTTCTAGTTTTTTTAAACTAATCTCCCCTTGAAAGCTAGTAAGCGAGCTGCTTCCGATTTTCACAACAATTCGTTTTCTCTCTTTATCTGCGTACACCTTATCACTCCTGTACCTGAGCTCTATTTATATAGATACTTTTTGTTTTTGCTGATTGCTGATCTCTTTTGATCGATTAGCAGCATGTTTGACGGCCTGCTTGATCGCTTCTCCACCGCCAAAATCATCTAATGCATTCAATCCAGCAGCCGTTGTTCCATTTGGTGACGTAATTTTCTCTCTTAGAGTAGAAGGGTCTTCTTCTGTTTCTTGCAGCATTTTCGCAGCACCGAGAAGTGTCTGCGCGCCAATTTGACGAGACAATTCCTTAGATAAACCTGCTTCTTCTCCTGCTTCTTCGATTCTCTCCATTAAGAAATAAAAATAGGCTGGGCCGCTTCCGGCAATTCCAGTGAAAATATCCATTTGCTCTTCCTGAATGGTATAGACTTCGCCCATTTCAGATAAAAGAGCCTGACTCATGCTGATATGGTCGTCTTTCACATAACGTCCAGCACATAAAGCGGTCGCTGAAGCCCCAATCGTACTTGACGTATTGGGCATCACCCTCATAACAGGCTGCCCTTCATGCAGCATATTTTCAATATATGATTGCTTAACGCCTGCAAGGACAGACATGATCAGCTGGTCTCTCTGAATATGAGGTTTTAACGATTCAAGTGCTGTTTCAGCATCCTTTGGCTTCATGGCCAGGATCAACATATCCATTTCTTCAAAAGGAAAAGAATCCATTGTGGCTGTTTGTATTCCGTATCGTTTCGTTAGTTCATTCAATCGATGTTGATTTTGTCTGTTTGTTGCGTAAATTTGGCCTAGCGGCATCTGTCCTGATCGCACAATCCCTGCAATCATTCCTTCCGCCATAGAGCCTGCTCCAATGAAAGCAACTTTCTTTTGATCAATGATATGGATCCTCTCCCTTGTTCGCTTTTTGTTCGTGTTTTTCACACGTTAGTTATCGTAACATGATGAGAAATCGTGTCAAGAAAGAGCTAGTGCTTTTCAAAAGTCCCGATTGTATAGCGAACCGCTTGCTATATGTATGCTGACTGCGCTTTTACGAAACAACAATTTAGATCAAAAGAACTATTCGAATTAGCATCATAGTACCCTTTCTTTCGACTGAATTCCCCATTTTATTTTTGATTCGGTGACTTCAATTCTATTTTTTAGAAAGCGCTATCATTTTTAATGACTTTCTATTTTCCTATACGATGAATGTGCTTGAATCTTCCGATTAGACTATTGACATATTTTAGAAAACATGTCCGTTGAAATGACATTTTACTGGTGATACGGTGAAAGAGAAACCAAGTGAAAAAGGAGCGTTCATAATGAAAGTGAAAGAAAACTATGTCAATGTCATTCCAATGAAAGAAATCCGTTCTACCGATGACCTTCTTTTCCCATTCCCTATTTACAATGAGCTACGTGCGCAGAGTGATATGAGATATGATGAGACAAGAAAGTGCTGGGATCTCTTTCGATATGCGGATATCCAATCTGTTCTCAAGCAGCCGAAAGTGTTCTCCTCACAGCGAGGAAGAAGCACCTCGAAAACGAGTATTTTAACAATGGACCCTCCAAAACATACAAAGATGAGAGCACTCGTGAATAAAGCATTCACGCCAAAAGCGATCAAGCAATTAGAAGGTAAGATTAAAGACCTGACACATGACCTGCTGCAACAAGTCAAGGATCAACGTACGTTTGATATCGTGCAAGATCTAGCAGCTCCCCTTCCTGTGATGATTATTGCTGAGCTTCTCGGTGCAGAGGTAAAAGATAGAGATCTGATTAAGAAACATTCTGATGCCCTAGTGGCAGGTGCTAAGGATGAATCAAAAGAAGCCATTCAGGCAGTTGTCGATATGCAGAAACGCGCAGAGGAAGAGCTGTCCGCTTATTTTGCTCACTTAATCCAAAAACGAAAAGAATCCCCTGCTGATGACCTGATCTCACTTCTCATTCAAGCGGAAATCGATGGTGAGCGTTTAACCGAGAATGAACTGCTTGGCTTTTGTATTCTATTACTTGTTGCTGGTAATGAGACAACGACCAATTTAATTACAAATGCAGTACGACTGCTTACAGAGCAGCCGCATATCGCCGAAGCAGTACGGCAGGACCCCTCTCTTATTCCTCAATTGACCGAGGAAACATTACGCTATTACCCGCCTGTTCAAGCCATTGGGCGAATCGCGGCCGAGGATGTGGAGATTGCAGGCTCAAAAATTGAAAAAGGTGACTATCTCATTAGCTGGGTCGCTTCTGCAAATCGCGATGAACAGAAATTTGACGATCCAGATACGTTCCGCCTTGACCGGAAATCAAATCCTCATATGAGCTTTGGCTTTGGCATTCATTTTTGTCTCGGTGCACCGCTTGCCCGCCTTGAGAGCAACATTGCCCTTGAGGTTTTACTCCAGACGTTTCAAGACATCACCTGTGCGGCAGATCAGCTAAAACCCATTCAAAGCACATTTGTTTTTGGGGTAAAAGAATTTCCTGTACAGGTCACCCGTTTTTAAAAGTCCCTTTTGAGGGGCTTTTTCATTTTCTTCAATTCATCATCTCTTTCTTACCTTCCATCTCCGAACATGCTAAAATAAAGTCCATACAAAGTGATAACGGATTGCAGAAAGGGAGCCAAAAATTCATGACCGATTATACAGCAATGAAAGACGGAATATTCAAATCAGTTTGTTCGTTAGATTGCCCGGATCAGTGCGGTCTTTTGATACATAAAGAAAATGGAAAGATCGTAAAAGTGCAGGGAGATCCAGACCACCCAGTTACCCAAGGCAACATATGCAACAAGGTGCGGAATGTCACAGCCCGTTTATATGATGAAAAACGGCTGACCACTCCTTTGAAACGTGTTGGACGCAAAGGCGATGGTCAATTTGCACCGATTACGTGGGAAGAAGCCATTGAAACCATTCGTCAAAAATGGACAAAGCTGATTGAAGAAAAAGGTCCAGAAAGTATTCTGCCTTACAGCTTTTATGGGAACATGGGCAATCTGAATGCAGAAGGCATGGACCGCCGCTTTTTCTATCGTCTTGGTTCAAGTCAGTTAGACCGGACCATCTGTCAGTCAGCAGGAACGACTGGCTATAAATATACAATGGGTGCAAGCATCGGGACAGACCCAGAAGACACCATTCATACGAAACTATTTATCTTTTGGGGCATCAATGCTGTGTCGACCAATATGCACCAAATCACCCTCGCACAAAAAGCGCGAAAGCAAGGAGCAAAGATTGTCGTGATTGATGTTCACAAGAACCAAACCGGACGGATGGCAGATTGGTTTATTCCGCTTCGACCTGGTACTGACAGCGCACTTGCCCTTGGCATCATGCATGTCCTTTTTAAAGAAGGACTGACAGATGAAGCCTTTTTAGAGGAATATACAACCGGTCATAAAGAGCTGCGCGAGCATGTGAAGCAGTATGATCCAGACACCGTTGAGGGTATCACTGGGGTTTCTAAAGAGGACATGCTTACACTTGCGAGAATGTACGCAGAGACATCGCCATCTCTCATTCGCATTGGCAATGGTTTGCAGCACCATGATAATGGCGGGATGAGTATTCGAACCATTTCCTGCCTCCCTGCCCTGACTGGTCAATGGCTCTACAAGGGCGGCGGTGCGATGAAATCAAACTCTTCTTTTCTCAGCTATAATGAAACCGCTCTTCAGCGGCCGGATCTATTAAAGGACCGCACGCCTAGATCATTTAATATGAATCAGCTAGGCAGTGTGCTGACGAATGCAGCGCCTTCCATTGATTCACTCTTTGTCTACTCGTGCAACCCAGCCGTTGTGACACCTGAAGCAAATAAAGTAAGAGAAGGTTTGCTGAGAGAGGACTTATTTACAGTGGTTCATGACCTATTTCTGACAGAGACAGCTGCGTATGCAGACATTGTCCTGCCGGCAACATCCGCTTTTGAAAATGAGGATTTCTATACATCATACTGGCACCATTATATTCAAATTCAAGAGCCGGTGATTGAACGCTATGGAGAAAGTAAATCCAATACGGAAGTGTTCCGCCTGTTAGCCCATGCGATGGGCTTTGAAGATGAAGCCTTCCGCGAGACAGATGCGGAGCTCATGGAACAAGCCCTTCACCATCCGGAAAATCCGCATTATGAGGACATTTCGTACGAAGCATTAAAAGAAAAGAAATGGATCAAAGCAAAACGAGGACCTTTCCAAGACTTAAAGCTCTCTACTCCAAGCGGGAAAATTGAGCTTTATTCTGAACAAATGAAAAAAGACGGCTATCCAGCACTACCAACCTATGTGCCCCTCTATCAGGAAAGCGATTATCCGCTTACCTTTATACCGGGACCGAATCATAATTTTCTTAACTCGACCTTCTCACTTCATGAAAAGCATCAAAAGCTTGAGAAGTTTCCTAAGCTTCATATGAATGAACAAGATGCAAAGGCAAGACAGATTGAAGACGGTGACATGGTGCGTGTGCTGAATGACCGGGGAGAATGTGAGCTGGTCGTGTCAGTCGGTCAAAATGTATTATCTGGTGTTGTGGTCAGTCAAGGATTATGGGCTGATCAAAAAGGCAAAAAGCATTTAGTCAATGGATTAACACCAGATCGCTTGGCAGATATGGGCGGCGGCGCGACGTTCTTTTCTGGCAGAGTGGAAGTTGAAAAATTATCATAGACAGAAGAAAAGCCAGCAAAAACTGCTGGCTTTAGATTGTTGACAAAGTGCTAAAATGATTTTTATTTTAGCACTTTGTCTTCTTTTCAGCGTGATAGAAAACCTTTGAAGTCTAGGAAGGGCGAGCACTGGCGCGGAGCGAATTTAACATTCGTGAGCACCAGCGCGCAGACCTGACAACGAATGCGAGGGTTTGTCTACACGCTGAAGCCAGCAAAAACTGCTGGCTTTTTTTCATTTGATTTTATCGAATAATCAGCTGGTTGGTCATCACATTTGCACTTCCGTTGCTTCGGTAGCCTTCTACAGTTAATGCTGTTTCATACATTTTCCCCATTGGCATACCTAGGCTTTCCCATTTTCTGAAATGCTCACTGACGGATACAGTTCCGCTCGTACGTTTTGTTTGACGTACACTCCAATATTGCTTAAAGGTAGCATCCCCAATAATAGAAGGCTGGTTGACACGTAGCGTTTCATAAATGTCATATGTGCCTCCATCGGCATAAAATGACCCTTTATACGTTCCTGTTGGGCGATATGTGCCCCATGACTCAACAATGTAGTATTCAGCTAATGGAGATTGTGTCCAGCCATAGACACATAAGTAGGAATTCCCGCCTGGGTTAAAGGCTGCGTTGTAATTGATGGAGATGTTGCCAAGTTGATGATGAGTTTTAGTGGAATCAAACTTCTTCCCTTTTCGAAACAAAGCATTTCCAATATTGTTCCATTGTGCGCTAAATGCTCCGCCATTATTGAGTGTCATTGAGGTATTTCCGTAATCCTTCCATAATTCAAAATCGTATCCGCTGTGTGTGCCTATTCTATTATCATAAATCGTTTCCGCATGAGCTGGTACAGCAGTCAGTGTCAGCACAAATCCAATACACATCACAAACAACAGCCTCAATCTTTTCAAATTCATTTTTCATCCCTCTCCTTTTTTCATTCATATTATTCTGCCTTCTCTAAGATGAAACGAGCCCATCACCTCCTTTCATGTAACCTTTCTTGCTAGACAGAACGGTATTGTTCTAACCCGGCATGGATGTCTCTTGTTTGTGTATAGATCTTTTGATACAGATGAAATAGATCAGCATATATACTTGCATGCTGCTGCTCTGGCTCATAGACAGCAGCTTGATGAATAAACTGATCTGCACATGCCTCAAGCGATGGATACCATCCGCAGCCAACGGCGGCCAGCATAGCTGCACCTAAAGCAGGCCCTTGTTCATTGTCTAACTGGATGACCTCAGCCTGAAAAATGTCTGCTTGCATTTGAAGCCATGTCCGGCTTCTCGCGCCGCCCCCAATGGAGACAATAGAATCTATGTGTTTCCCTGCTTGCCGGAATAAGGCGATGGATTCATTTAACGAGAAGGTAATCCCTTCTAGCACAGCCCTTACGATATGTGTCCTTTCATGTCTGCTGTCTAATCCAATCAAGCTTCCACGAACGGTAGAATCCGCATGAGGTGTTCTCTCCCCGACTAAATATGGCGTAAAGAGCAATCCATTCGCTCCTGGCGCGACATCAACCGTACCCTCTAAAAGCGATTGGAACGATTCCTCTGGAGCCAGTAAGTGTTTTACCCAGTTAAGGCTATATCCTGCTGAAAGGGTGACACCCATTGTGTAAAAAGCGTCTTTTTTTGCATGATGAAACAAATGCAAGTTTCCTTGAAGCGCTCTTTCATGATCCTCTTCGTAAGAGAGAATGACGCCAGATGTGCCAATGCTGCATAACGTGCGGCCAGAGGATAAAATGCCAGCTCCAATTGCTCCGCAAGCATTGTCTGCCCCGCCAGCAAAGACTTTTGCACCCTCTTCGATCCCCGCCTCACGTGCAATATGCGGCAATAGTGTACCGACCTCATCCTCTGATGAGACAAGCGGCGGACAAATATGAGGAGGAATATCAAATGCCTGACAAATCTCTTCACTCCACTTTTGCTCTCCAATATCTAACAGCAATGTGCCAGCCGCATCAGAATGATCGATATGAACAGACCCTGTTAAACGAAATCTGACATAATCTTTCGGGAGTAAAAACATGTCGATTTGTTGATCAATTTCTGGTTCATGTTCCTTTACCCATAATAATTTTGGCAGTGTAAATCCTTCTAGCGCCTGATTTTTCGTGATCTTTTGCAGCCGTTCCCCCAGCTTTTTTGTGATGCGTGTACATTGCGCTGTCGTTCGTGTATCATTCCATAAAATCGCAGGGCGGAGTACCTTGCGGGATTCATTTAAAAGAACCAGACCATGCATCTGTCCAGAAAAGCTGATGCCTTCTACTTTCTTTGAATGAACAGGCTGTCTTGCCATCAGTTCTTTCATCGCAGCCACTGTTTGCTCAACCCAATCCTCTGGGTTCTGCTCACAATATCCAGGTTTATCTTGAATGAGGCGGTAAGGCTTAGAGGCCTCGCAGCACACCTTTCCATTCTCATCTACTAATATTGCTTTGACTCCGCTCGTTCCAAGATCAATTCCCATCACATACTTCATGTCTTCACTCCTTCAAAACAGGTCCGCTCCTTCAATCAATCTTCTAACAAATATTGATTTAACCGGGCTTTCAACTGTTCCTCTCTTCCCGATTCGTTTCTGATCAAAGGGTGTTTGAGCGCATACTCTTCTAATGTATGAAAGTTTGCCTTTCCTTCTGAAATGTCACGGCCAATCCCTTCAGAAAAACTGCGATACCTGTGCTTTATCACATCTTCAAACACTCGATCTTCTATGAGTCTATGAGCGACCCGCAGTCCTTTTGCGAATGCATCCATACCCGCAATATGGGCATACAAAATATCTTCAAGCTCAAAAGAAGCTCTTCTAACTTTTGCATCAAAATTGAGACCACCAGTTCCTAGTCCGCCATTTTGCAGAATTTCATACATGGCAAGAGTTGTGGCATATAAATCTGTTGGAAATTCATCAGTGTCCCAGCCGAGCAGCGTATTCCCTTGGTTCGCATCCACAGAACCGAGCAATCCATGTATTCTTGCTACTCGTAATTCATGCTCAAACGTATGACCAGCAAGCGTCGCGTGATTTGCCTCGATATTCAATTTAAAATGTGAATCTAATCCGTATTGCTTTAAAAAGGCGATAGATGTCGCTGCATCTGCATCGTATTGATGAGTGGTTGGCTCCTTTGGCTTAGGCTCAATTAAAAATTGGCCAGTGTACCCAATTTCCTTTGCATAATCAACAGCCATATGCAAGAACGACGCCATGTGGTCAAGCTCTCTTTTCATATCTGTATTCAGCAGAGTATCGTATCCTTCTCGCCCTCCCCAGAAAACGTAGTTTTCAGCGCCGAGTTCTTTAGCTGTTTCGATGCCTTTTTTCACCTGTGCGGCCGCATAGGCAAAGACATCTGCATGACAAGATGTCGCTGCGCCGTGTACAAATCTAGGATGTTTGAACATATTGGCCGTGTTCCAGAGCAGCTTTACTCCGCTATCCCGCATGTATTCTTTCATTCTATCTAAAATGATGTCTAATTGTTGATTGGTCTCTTGAAGCGTATCTCCCTCCGGTGCAATGTCACGGTCATGGAAGGAAAAATACGGAACATCCAATAGATCAAAAAGTTGAAAGGCCACTTCCAATCTAGCTTTCGCTAAATCCATTCCGCTATAGGAGTCCCAGGCTCTCTGCATCGTGCCAGTTCCAAACATGTCTGTTCCATCTGCAGTCAATGTATGCCAATAAGCGACTGAGAAGCGCAGGTGATCTTTCATTGTTTTTCCGCCAATCATTTCGTTTGGATCATAGTGTTTAAAAGCGAGTGGATTTTTTGATTGTTTTCCTTCATATTGTATTTTTCCGATTCCTTCTAAGTTGTGTAACGTTTTCATATTTGAGTTAGCCATCTTTTATTCCTCCTATGAATATACTTAGTAAGTTGATTCAACAAACTAATGTTCAATCTATGATCAATTCACTTTGAATTTTCCATATTTTTTAGTTTTTTAGAAATATTTTCGTTATAATAAAGTTAAAATCATCCTTCTTACAGAATACAGGCGAACAAAAACAGCTTTTTTTCAACTTAATCTAAAGACGAAACAAATGGAGTGGATAACGTGGATATTGCTGATCAGAACTTTGTGAAAAAAATAAATCAAAAGCTATTATTAAAAGAAATTCTCCAGCATGCGCCAATTTCCAGAGCAAAATTATCTGAACGCACTGGGTTAAATAAATCGACTGTTTCCTCTCAAGTAAGTACATTAATGAAAGAGCATCTCGTCTATGAGATCGGTCAAGGTGAGTCTAGCGGCGGGAGAAGACCGGTTTTACTGATGTTTAATAAACGTGCTGGCTGCTCCATCGGGATTGATGTCGGCGTTGATTATGTCAACGGCATTTTAACCGACCTCGAAGGGTCCATTCTTCATGAAGAGCAGATCAAGCTCCCATCAAGCTCTCCTGATGTGACCATACGCATTTTAATTGAATTAATACAGCAGTTGATGGCACAAATCCCCTCTTCCCCATACGGGCTCATAGGTATTGGCCTATGTATACCTGGGTTAGTGGATGCCGATGAACAAATCGTGTTTACGCCTCATTCCAAATGGAAAAATGTTGACCTGAAAACAACGCTCCAAGACGCTTTCCAAGTACCCGTCTTCATTGAAAATGAAGCAAACGCGGGTGCATATGGTGAAAAAATCTTTGGCGCTGCTAAACACTATGATCATTTGATCTATGCCAGCATCGGCACTGGCATTGGGATCGGGATCATTATCAATCATCATTTATACAGAGGCTCATACGGCTTTTCTGGTGAAATGGGACATATGACCATCGACTTTAATGGACCAACATGCAGCTGCGGAAACCGTGGATGCTGGGAGCTGTATGCATCTGAGAAAGCCTTGTTTCAGTCCCTTCAAACAAATGATCAGCCCATCTCCCATCAAGACTTGGAACAGCTGGCGACGTTAAATGATATGAAAACGCTCAATGCCCTGCGCAACTTTGGTTTTTACCTTGGCGTCGGTCTCACAAACGTCCTGCATACCTTTAACCCGCAAGCGATTATTTTACGAAACAAGGTGATTGAAGCACAGCCAACGGTTTTACGTGTGATTCAAGAGGAGGTATCCTCAAGGATAGATACTCAATTCAGTTCACATGTAGAGCTACTTCCTTCGTCATTAGGACACAACGCACCGGTATTAGGGATGACATCTTTAGTCATTGAAGCTTTCCTGCAAGATGCCACCCTCTCACCATGACAGGTTCATAGATAAAAAAGACAGCTCTTAGCGTGTTGTCTTTTTTATTTATCTGTTTCCTCATAACGGAAATAGTTGAAATCAGCAGGAAGACGCTCGCCGCTTGTATCCTGGCACTGCATGCCGACAAATGCCCCTGTAAAAAATCCCCCTCCTCGAATGAAGTCATCGGATAAATGGCTTGATTCAAATGACACATCAATTTCCTTCCATTCTCTTTGATCAAAAGAATAAGAATAGGTATATGTCTCTTTCTGAACGGTCACTTTTAAATACACATACGTGACCTCCTCTGGAATGACGATTTTTTGTGTCAACGGCTGAGAAAAGGAAAGGTTTTGACAGACAGATAGTTCAAGAATGCGGCCAAGTTCCTCGTCATATGTCACCTGAAGCGCTGTCCAATTTTCCGTATTATAATAATTCACAAGACCAGCGGCTTGCTGAAAATTCTCTGGAAAGAACGACACAGCTGTCTCTGCTTCAAAATAAAAGCTTTGCCAGCGCCTTGCAACGAAAGCTTGGGTAAACTTAGATGTTAGAGATTCCTGACCGTATAACCTTAAATGCTGAGGTTTTTCCGTTAATGAACCGATCTGATCAGTAAAAGGGATTCTTAATGTTTGGAAGTGTCTATTTAACGTTGATTCTTTAAATTCATCGACTGTATGGTGTGTAGGAGCAAAAACCTTTTCGTTTATCGCTGGCGCTTCAACCTCCAGCGCCCCCTCTTTTCCGCCCACAACATACGGCCAGCCATCCTTCCATTCGAGCTTTTGAATCGCTGTTTCTCTTCCTAAAGGACACCACCCTCTCTGTTGAAAAATAGATTCCTTGCTTGATTGAATGGGGCGGCCAGTGAGATGAGCCAAATACCATTCATTTGTATGCGTTTGAACGATGGAAGCATGCCCGCATTTTTGAAGCGGATGTTCAGGTGCGTGAAAAGCACTTAAAATGGGGTTATCAGGATGAACCTCATAAGGCCCTTCAATCTGCGAGGAACGGGCAATTGTTGCCGCATGCTCGTACCGGGTACCTCCTTCTGCTGTTAATAAATAATAGTAATCACCAATGTGATAAAGATGCGGCGCTTCTGTCAATTTTATCGGCGTGCCTTTAAAAATGACCTTCCGCTGACCAATGAGTTTCTTTTCCGTCACGCTATATTCCTGCAGGGCAATACCCGCAAATGAATGGTGCTTTTCCCTATGATCCCACAGCATATTTAAGACGTATTTCTTGCCGCTTTGATCATGAAATAAAGAGGGATCAAAGCCAGAGCTATTGAGACGGACCGGCTCACTCCAATCACCATCCACTTCACTTGCCGTGACCAAATAATTATGACCATCTTTAAATGGACCATCCACTACTTTGATATTTGAATAAATGAGCCAAAACTGACCATCTGCATAGCTTAGGCACGGTGCCCATACTCCGCCAGAATCAGGATTCCCCTTCATATCCAGCTGCGACGTTTTTTGCAAAGGACGCGCAGCAAGCCGCCAATGGACTAAATCCCTCGAATGATAAATTTGCACCCCTGGAAACCATTCAAATGTAGAGACCGCCATGTAATAATCTTCTCCTACACGGCAAATACTTGGGTCCGGGTTAAACCCTTTGAGCACTGGATTGGTAATTTTCATTCAACTTCCTCCTCTTCACGACCTACATTTTAAAATCATCCATATGATCGATATATACTTGATCCCTATTCTCAAGCTCCCTTACAACTTTTTTGTGTTTTTCTTCATCTAGGTTGTAAAAATTAATATCAATCATCGCTAAAATCAGTAAGCATACAGGAATCACCGTTACCGTAATTAAAATGCCAAGTAATGCTTCTGGTGTCTGCATTTGGTTCGCGACATAGCCAAATCGATCGAGTACAAGCCCCGGCACAATCCCGCCTAACGCCATCCCAAATTTAAAGAAGAACCCAATGACCGCGTAGATGAGCCCGCCCATCCTTTTCCCTGTTTTATATTCGCCATATTCAACAGTCTCTGGAATAAGTGCCCACATGTAAGCACCGGCTGTAATACTCCCCGCAGCAGCAACGAGCCTGAAAATCAGTATTAAAGTGATTTGACTCGGCGGTATCACAAGTAATGCAAGAAGACCTACGATATTCAGCAATAAAGAATAATTCAGCAGCTTTTTCTTTCCTAACAGCTTGTGCAGCTTAGGAATAAACGGCAGCACCATTAAAGCTGGCAGACTGCCAATGAGTCCGTACCATTTCACTAAATCTTCTCTGCCAAGGTTATACGTCACATAATAGATCCCAACAGAGTTGCTGATCGAGTTCACACCAAAAATAATAATAAAGAAAATGCTTAATACAACAAGCGGACGATTCACTCGCAACTGGACAAAGATATCACTGAATTTAATCTTTTCCTCTGGCTTTTGAAGCGTGACACGTTCATTCGTGCTTTTAAAACAGAAAATCAGTAATGCACCGCCAAGAACGCCGAGAAAAGCCATCGTCATCTGCCAGCCGAGTGCTGTATTACCTGTCGTATCACTTAAAAAGGTCGCAAGAAAAGGAACAAAAAAAGCCACAACTAGACCGCCTAGATTGGCAAAAACCATACGAACGGACGTAATACTGACAACCTCTTGGTTATTTCTTGTCATTGCGGAAGTTAAAGCACCATAAGGAACGTTGATGAATGTGTATGTAAGCGATAAACCAACATACGTGATGTAGGCATAAATGAGTTTACCCATTTCGGAAAAATCAGGTGTTGTAAAGCAAAGGATGGCAAGTACGACGAAAGGAAACGCACCGAATAACAAGTAAGGTCTGAACCTGCCAAAACGGCTGTTCGTCCGGTCCACCAATGCACCAATAAATGGATCTGCAAGCGCATCGATGGCGCGAACAACCAAAAACATCGTCCCTGCTGCTGCCGCTGATAAACCGTACACATCTGTATAAAAAAATAATAGATACGTAGAGACAGTTGCATAAATCAAATTACATGCGAAATCCCCTGAAGCATATCCCACTTTTTCAGACATACGAATCTTCTTTAAATTCTCACTAACCATGAGCTTTCTCCCTTCTTCACTTAGCCTCTTCTAACGAACAGATGATGGAGGGCAGCAGCAATCAATGCGGGAAATATAAAGCGCTTTCAATTCGTTGTAAAAATGTAGCTGAACATCTCATCCTTTCAGCTTAGCCCATTTAAGCAGCAAATCAGTTGAATGACGGAATCATCTCCTTCAATATAGGAATCAATGCTTGAAATCCATCTTAGTTTATTGACCAAACAAACTAAGTTGAATTCATTTTATAAAATCTGATCTGACTTTTCAATATTTTTTGAAAAAATAATCCAAATAATCGATTTTTTGTCATTCATCTTGTAAAATGACATGAAAATCTGAAAGAATTCATTTAATGGTTGCATTCAAGCTCATCCCATGCTATATTAATCAAGCGATGAGCTGAATTGTGTAAGTCGGGTAACATGTCTCTTTGAGACACACACGAATGTGGCGTGTGGTTATTCCGCCTCAATACGCAAAAGACATCTTCTGAGGAAGATGTCTTTTTTCTTACCCTATTTTTGTTCCATTCTCAACCGGTTCATCTGTGGCTAGCAAAACCACGTCTTCTTTTGATGGCATGCCTCCTAAGACAAGCACTTCTGATTTGAACCCTGCAATTCTTCTTGGCGGGAAATTAACGACTGCTACAATTTGTTTGCCGGTAAGATTCTCCGCTGTATAACGCTTTGTCAGCTGAGCACTAGATTGCTTTACACCAATTTCTTCACCAAAATCAATCTTGAGTTTCAACGCTGGCACTCTTGCCTCTGCAAATAATTCTGCTTCTATGATCGTCCCAACACGAATATCTAACGCCAAGAACTGTTCAATATCTGCCATATGACTCTCTCCCCTTCACGAAAGGTAACGTAATCTATTGATTATCCATTGTAGCACATTCATTTCGTCAAAAAGGAGGTTCAAAAAGCCTATTCAGCGCTAAAATCTCCCTTTTAGTTTACATAATAAATTTATAGTCGTGTATTAAATGTTTGCATCCTGAAAATGAATTCAGTAAAATGGCAAATAATCCTACTGCTTCCTCCCGAATATATTGGGGAGGGTTAACACTTGTTTACATTATCGGATATGTGGACGTTTTGCTGGTCGTTTTTCGTCATTCTTCCTATCGTTGCCATCCTTCATCAGCTTGGCCATATTGTGGTTGCGTGGATGTTTGGGGCAAAGGTTTCCTTTGCTCTTGGCAGAGGCAAAAAAGTGTTGAAAGTAGGCGTCGTTGAAATTAGACGAATCTATTTTCTAGATGCATTTTGCCACTATGAAGAAATGAGGAAAAATAACCGATTTTCGCACATTCTTGTCTACTTAGGCGGTTCATTATGCAACCTGCTCAGTGTTCTCATACTGAATACAATGATCGCCAATGATTTCCTGCCAGAGCACCAATTTTTCTATCAATTTGCTTACTTCTCAGTCTACTATGTATTTTTTGCACTGCTGCCAGTCCAGTATGCAGATCATCATCCGAGTGATGGGCAAGCAATTGTGAACATCATTCGGCACGGTGAACCATGTGACATCATTGACTAACATGATGACTTTCGCTGTCAATATGATAATGAATCGTTAAAAAAGGAATACCGAACAGCTTCATTTGGTGTACCGCTGTGAGACTTTGATCTGTCTCCGGCTTCATATGAAAGCTTTCTTCCATTGGCAGTTTCATGGTGATAAAAGGCGTATGTAAATACAATCCTTCGTCACCGGTACTGCCTTTTGGACGTGTGCTTTTTAATAGAAAGTCTTCCTTTTCATTAAAAGGCTTTAAAATGGCAGTCAGCTGAGAATACGGAAGCGGCAGCGCAATATTCATATAACCCGCAGCTGCATCGTGATGAAGAGCATAAAGTGCAAAAAAGACTTGCTCCCCTTTTGCGTTATGACGAATCCACGCACGCACATTCTCTCTTTCTTCCTTAGGGTGTTGAAATCTACAAAGACTTCCCGGCATTTCATAAGGAATACGAGATGACCCCAAATAAAGCTGACCTATTTTCTTAAAAACTGGCTGAAGTAAAAAAACAAAAGGCCTCACCCACCAATGAAAGCTGACGGCTGCTTTTAACGTAAAAGCCATAGGGTTCTCATAAAATCTGCGAATCACAGGTGAAACCCGATCAGCTGAAAATGTCGTTCCATTTAATTCATCAAGTGAATCGACTAAACCGAGCTTCTCTCGATCGTGCACTCTTTCCTCTTGAAAAGAGATCAAATGAAAGCGACCATGCACTTTCGAAATCGGAAAATCCTTCTGCTTCAATTGATCCTTCGGTCCTTCGATCACCCAGCCAATTAAACCTGGCAAAATCACAAAAAAAGCATTGATACTGCCATGAAACCAAATCATCTGATCAATGCTGATGTAGGTCACGCGCATAAGCATACCCGCTGAATAAAGAAGAGATAACACGATCGTCCCCATTAAAACAAAGCTAGAAAACACAACAAGACCTTTTGCGAAAGTTGACCGAAATCTTGTTTTCACACAAAGGATTCCATATATGTAGAGGGCAACCACATAAAGAATGACGCTGAATGTATCAAATAGACGGGAGAAGCTAATCCCAACAGCAATCATCACAGGCGACAGCAAAATCACCCAGCCCGCCGCTTTGTATAAAGCTGTCTCCTTTGTTCGCTGTCTCCCTAATAATCCATAAAAAAGCGGGATAAAAAAAGCCGAGTAATGAAAATGAATAGCGGTCAAAAGAACAATGATCGGCGAAAATGTCATCACCTGTATATCTGCTGTGTACAGCCAAAACCAAAGCCCGCCTAAAGCGATATACATCCATGCGCCATCGATCATCAGCTCATGAAGCGGAAAGATTCCTCTTTTCAGCAAACGAGCAAAGCCAAATAACGCCAACAGGAATGTATATAAAAGCCAGCCCGATGCAAACCAGGCGGAATGATAGATAAAAGCAGCGGTTGCACAAAGAGCCGCTAGTGGAAAGGCTTTCATTAAAAAGCCGATCAGCATCCCTGGCTTTTGTTTCTTCCCTTCTTTCTCAAAAAAGTGTAAGGCAGCGGGAAGAAAAAATAGAATCGCCATGAGAACAAAAAATTCTGCTATCGGACCTGTCATCAAACGGGTGGCGATAAAAAAAGACATAAAGATCAGACTGGAGGTCAAATGCCACTTATTCATCAGGAGACATCCTTTCTGTAAAACGGCCTTTATATGTAAAAAGAGTACCAAACAGGCGATTTTTCACGTGGACATCAATGGTATATTCACCTGCATCCTCATCGTAGCCTTCCGTTACATCTGACACACCATAAAGCCATGAAGGCAGCGGCCATTCCCTGCCGAACATCAAAAACTTCTGCCGGCCGGATTGAATGTGCAGGAAACCATGCTTTGTTACTGTAAAATGAAGCTCTGACACAAGAAGTCTAGGCTTTCCAAAGTAGTCTAGGACTGTATGACTCTTCTGATCAATGATCATATCTGCATCAAAGTGCCGCTCCTTCTTTGGGAAATAAAACGTTCGATACCAGTGCATCCCTTCCTCCCCCTTATTTGTCACAAAGGGCTCATTGACAATTTGGAAAGGAATATCTTTTCCTCTCTCAGGGAAAAAACAACGAAACAATGGACCAATTCTGAAGATCAATCGAATGAGTCTTGACCCGCCGCCTATCTCCCCCATGGTGCCTTCAGCAGAAAACGCGCGGTTGTATCTCTCTTTTAGTTTTGGATGCAGCTTATCGTAATCCTTTACTTGATGACGATGAACGACCATGTCTACCTCCCCTTTTTCGTTTGATGGAAAATACATCTATACAATCTCTTAAATTGATCATACCTGCAATCGACAAGATGAAAAATGCACTCATCACAAGCGGCTCATGAAGCGTCGTTTGCGGGGATAGGATCCCTATACAAAGCATGATCAGAAAAAAAATGCTTTGTAGAATGAAAAGATATTTTTTTGATAGCTTAGGAATTAGCCATGATACACCTAAAAGCGCATAAAACAATCGAAATCCCATGCTATGATCAAAAGCAGAATGTGAAAAAGGGATGACCGCTTGGCATAGCCAGACGATGGCAAACAGCAAACAAATCCCGTAATGAGCAAGTGTTCTCTCTAGTAATAACCGAGGATGCGTTCCCTTTTCAAGCCACGTCTTTAAAGCGCCAAAACTAAAGGCCGTCATAAATCCTATCATCGGGCGAAAAAGAATCCGGTCTGCCCATGTCCAACCTTTTCCTTCTTTCGTTTCGTAATCAAATTGAGTTTGAAATACAATGTGATCGCTTGTTTTCATATACTTCCAGTAGCCACTGCCTTCTTTGATAAAAGACAATGGGTGTGACGATTTGAAATTAAGTGAGGATGCCCGCTCATTCCGTTCATCCATCATTCTTGTTCGATACGCTCCTGTCCCTGTGACACTTAAACCAAACCCAAGATGCTTTTCATACAAAAAGGATTGGGGCTGTTCATTTTGGGGTTCATTTAATGAAATGGTTGAAAAACGCAAATCCCACTGTTCATGAAGCTTTGGATTTTGCGTATATTCCCAGACTTTCTCTATAGGTGCATGAATGGTTGTTTCCACATAAACAGGCTTTCTTTTCATCTGCCTCTACTCCTCTATGTGAATTATTTCACATAATAAGCATACCATGTTTCACAAAACTGTCAAATCTTTATTCGTTTTCTGTTAAAAAAATTCTTCAAGACGGCCGCCCTTTTAAGATATCTATTCACTGCAAAAAAAAGACCTGTCAATGAGACAGATCTTCTTTTTGCAACACACCTGAGATATAAAGCCTGACCGCATAGCTCACACTGTCTTCAAGCTGTTCTTTTCGTTGAAATCCCTTTTTATTTGAAATATCACCGAAGCCGTGCAATAAGCTTCTTAGTCCTCTTACCACATGTGTCATCTCTTCTTCTTTTACACCAAAGCGGGACATGATGGATTGGACAAATTCAGCAAGGCGCTCTGCCTCGCTTCTTACTTTTTTCTCATCCATATGTGAAAAGGCAGCTTCATAGAGACCTGGATGTTCCCGGACAAATTCAACATACTGCCTGGCGAAGGCTAAAACAGCTTCTTCTTTATCCAGCCCCTCTGTTACGTGTATGCCTTCTTCACAAAGCATGGACAGCCCTTTTACTGCGAGTGCCGCCTGAATCTCATGAAGACCGGATACGTGATTATAAAGGGAAGGCGGTCTGATGTTCAGCCTTTTAGACAATGTAGCAATGGTCAATGCAGAAAACCCCTCTTCATCAACAAATGCAGCTGCTGTATCCATAATTTTTTCTTGCGTGATACCCATTCTTGGAGACACGGTTTACTGCTCCCCTTTCTTCAGCTGCTGCTGCCTTTTACGAACTGCAGCTTGCAGCTTTTCATGAGGTTTTATGATGAGATCGCCATGTCCTGCAGCAAGACAGGATAAGCGAAGTGCCAGTAATTTTTCGGCGCTATTGAGTGCGGTTTCTGCATCCCATGTAGCAAAGGCCGGGAACGGAAAGGTCCAGCGAAATTCACCCGTTACTGATAAGCCGCCTTTTGTTACAAGGGCATCCCCAGCAATCACAACTCCTGACCTTCCATCGTATAAGGAAATGCTGCCAGGTGTGTGCCCTGGTGTCGCAATGACTTTCAGCGGCCCAATCTCATCTCCTTCTTCGACAAGCACATCCGGTTTTGTGTGAATATTTCTCGAAAAACTGCCTTTGATTTTTTGCTGGGGTTCGCCAGGAAGCAAGGATAAGTCACCCTCAAATAGGCGGGCATCGCGTTTTGATAAATAGACGACTGCCTCTGGAAAAACTTTTTTCACTTCATCTAATGCGCCTATATGATCCATATGACTATGGGTGAGAATAATTTTGTGTATGGGTTTGTTCTTTTGACGGGCAAATTCGATAATCGGCTTTGCTGCCATTTTTAAAGCAGCATCAATTAAAATGAGCCCATTCTCTTCCTCAAATACATAACAATTTACCGGAAATAATCGCGGCATCAATGTGAGCTGGTGCAGACGGTCAAAAGTTGTCAATCTCATCAAGTGTCCCCCTAAAACTAATATTGTTAGTTTTATATTAACTAATACTATTAGTTTTAGCAACTATTTTTTCATCGACCGCAATATAAATATCAATTTGCGCTTCTTTTGGATCAATAGACCTTTCATCGTACCATTCAAAATCCCCTGTATATGTGCGAAAATAACGCTGATCCCAATTCCAAATCTGCTGCCATGTTTCAAGCACAACTTCTTCAATCGGCCCCTTTCTCGTTCGAAATCTTGCGTACGTGGACGAGGGAATCTCTTTTACATGTTCTAAGTGCTGATCCACAAAGTGTCCCGCTGTGAATAAATAAGAGCCATGCTCATCTTTTTCATAATCTGAATACAGCCCTATGACGGGCGCTTGTCCCCCGTGAAGCTGCTGCGCAAAAAATTGCTGCCAAAGAGGTGCAATCTTCCGCTCTTTTGTCAGCTCCATTTCGTTTGTTGTTCGAACAGACAACCCTTTCATCCATTGTTTCTCTAATGTCACGATATCGTACATACATTCTCATCTCCTTTTTTTCTATCATATAAAAAGAAACCTGACAACATTGTGTCAAGTTTCCATTCGTTTGAGAAATTGTTTCAACTGGAGATCAAACGCTTCTTTGACATGCTTTGGGGAAAGAATGTCGACATCTGGACCTAAATGGAATAGGAAACTATTTAACCAATCATCTTGAGGTACAGTGATGGTGGCAAGATAGCTTCCGTCTAAACATACGTTCAATTCGTTCTCATCCACCCATTCCTTCACTTTGCCCACTGATGCTTCCGTTAACCTGAGCGTGACAGAGCTGACCGATGGTTGTTCTTGCCAAGAGTCATTCCAAGGCTTCTCTTCGTTTTTGATTCTTTTCGGTTGGAAATATCCTGAAATGGTGACAAGACCCGTCATTCTGGTCAGCTTGAACAGACGAAAAGCTTTTTTCACACAACAAAACGCATACAAATACCAATGCCTTCCTTTTAAAACAAGCGTATAAGGCTCCACTTTGCGTGGAAGTGTTTCGCCTTTCGCATTGCGATAGGTGAACTGAATATATTGGTGCGCTGAGGCAGCTGTATGGATGAGCTGGAGCTTCTGCTCAGCCTGGCTGTCTTTTCCCCAGGAGCTTAAATCAATGAAGACATGATGCTGTTTTTCGCTTTCATCCGTATGCGTGGGAATGAGCGATTTGATTTTTTTCAGTACATGCTCACTTTCTTTAAAGGAGTACGCACTCGTCATGCTTTCGAGGGCTGTTAAAATGACCTCGATGTCATCATCGGTAAATAATTTTTTCTCTAAACGATAGTCCTCAACAAGTGAAATGCCTCCACCTGCTCCTTGGGTTGTCACAATAGGGATTCCCGCTTGATTGATGGTATCAATATCACGATAAATGGTCCTCACGCTCACTTCGTGGAGTTCAGCAAGATCTTTCGCCTGTACTTGCTTCTTGCTAATGAGCAGCATCACAATAGATAAAATGCGGTCGATTTTCATGACTTTTCCTCTTTTTCATAAATGTAGGTTTTGTTTTGATAAAAAAAGAAAGAATGGTAAAGATAAGTAACAGCCAGCATTCGTTTACATCCCTGCACGTGCAGGAGGAGGTTGCATCATGACACATAACGTGTGGCAGTTGTTCATGATTGGGAGCATTATGTTGATCTGCATCATGATTCGAATGAATCGAATGAGACGCTATCAGCTTGTACGCCCCATCAGTCTTTTGATGAGAATGTATATCTTTGGTCTCTCTGCCCTTATTCTCCTATCAGAAGGATGGCAAAATCACAGTATCTTCATCTATGCCGCTATTGGCATGCTTTTTGGAAGCAGCCTGGCTGTTCATGCCTATCAGACGATTCGAATGAAAGAAGAAAATGGCCGGCTGTATATGAAAACGAGTAAATGGATTGAAAGCTTCATTTTATGTTTGTTTTTATCCAGGCTTAGTTTTAAGCTGGTTGAGCTGACAAACCATTCGATGACCAAGATCAGTGTCGTTGAACTATATCAGCATATCGTGAGCGATGATGCGATGACCATGCTCAGCTTTTTTCTTTTAGCTGCTTACTATGTTGTTTTTTCTTATCACATGATGAAAGCAAGTAAACGATCGACACATGTGCATCATGCATAAAAACCTTCCTATAGGCGTAGGAAGGTTTTTTATCAATCGTGCTGTGCATGGTGAATCATCTGTTCAAGCACTTCCATCACATGCTGATCTTCAGGGCTGTAAAAAATCGAGGTCCCTGCTCGTCTAGATTTCACGAGACGAAGGTTTTTTAAAAAGCGCAGCTGATGAGAAACGGTTGATTGCATGAGATTCAGTGTTTCTGCTATATCATTTACCGAGTGTTCACCTTGAGACAGCAGGTGCAGAATTCGAATACGAGTCGGATCAGATAAAGCTTTAAAGGTTTGGGAGACAAGAAATAGACTTTCTTCATCCAGCTCCATCCGTTCCTGTTCTTGATTTGTATTCAGTTCTTCCTTCATTTTGCTTCACCTTTCTTGTCCGTCAAATCACGACTTATTCTCTGTATCATCATATACCAAAACGTCCGGCATGCAAAGCGGGCACACTTTAGAAAAAGGATTTACTCAAATAGCATTGACACTTGGTAGCATTCTTTTTAAAATGAGCATTATTTATTCATTTTTTTAGAGGAGCTGATAGGCAAATTGACTGAAGAGCCAAGACTAAAACGCAGCCTGACTGTCTTTCCACTTGTTGTGATCGGGCTTGCTTATATGGATCCACTTGTCGTATTTGATTCATACGGCATTGTTGCTCAGCTGACGAAAGGACACGTCGCTGCAGCTTATATATTTACGTTACTTGCATTACTATTGACAGCGCTTAGCTATGGGAATATGGTGAAGGCTTTTCCAAAAGCAGGATCTGCTTATACATATGCGCAAAAAAGTATTCATCCTCATGTCGGCTTCCTTGTGGGCTGGACACTTTTACTGGATTATTTATTTTTGCCTATGGTGAATTTTGCGATCGGAAGTGCTTATTTAACCGCAGCCTTTCCTGATGTACCTCATTACATTTGGATCATCATACTTGCTATCGCCATAACGACTGTCAATGTAATCGGTATTCGGCTTACAGCCAACATCACGGCACTATTTGTGACCTTCCAGGTCATTGTCGCCGTCACTTTTGTTGGGTTTGTTATTTATGGGCTCACACAAAACGCTGGAAGTGGAGAATTATTGTCCGCCCGGCCTTTTTATTCAGCGAGCTTAGAACCAGCGCTTATTTTTTCAGGAGCGACCATTTTATGTTTTTCGTTTCTAGGATTTGATGCAATTTCGACCATGTCTGAGGAAACCATTAAGCCAAAAAAGACGATCCCACTTGCCATCTTCTTAACCGTCGCCATTGGAGGCGTACTGTTTACCTTGACGTCTTATTTTTTGCAGCAGGTATTTCCAAATTTTCAACAGTTCAAGCATCCCGATGCTGCCTCACTTGAAATTGCGGAATTTGTGGGGGGCGCATTTCTCCATTCGTTCTTTTTAGCTGGCACAATGGTCGCTGTCATCTCTTCTTCTTTATCGTCACATGCAAGTGCAGCAAGGCTGTTATATGCAATGGGTAGAGATGAGTCGTTACCGAAGCGTTTCTTCGGATATATTCATCCGAGATTAAAAACCCCTGTTTTTAATATTTTATTAATTGGTGCTTTCTCCTTAACCGCAGTCGTTGGCGAACTTGAAGTCATTTATTCCTTTATCAGCTTCGGCGCGTTGATTGGATTCACTTTTGTGAACTTGTCTGTTTTTGCGTACTATTTCGTCAGACAAAAACAAAGAGGTGTACTCAATACATTGAGATACGCATTGATCCCTCTGTGCGGGACGGCCTTTTGTATTTGGCTGTTAACGAGCATCAGTACAAATGCATTAATCATTGGTATGCTTTGGCTGATTATCGGTTTTGTTTATTTCTGCTACAGATTGAAAACAAGACCCGAATTTACATTTGGGTATGATTGATTATAAGGTTTTCACTTGGTATCCTGTGCAGGATATGGCATAATAAAAAGGCTGTACTTCCCTTTTAAAAGCGGGGCAAAACAGGGGTGAACTGACCTTGAAAAAGAAAAAAACAGGATGTTTTGCCATTTCAGGCTGCTTCACGATTTTTCTGTTTGTTTTCGTATTAGCAGCCATTGTCATGTCCTTTAATCAAAAGGAATTAAAAAAGCTGCCGATTGATACGGAATCAATTGTTTTGTCGAGATTGGATGATTACAAGCCGCTTGTAGAAACAGAGCTAAGAGATCAAGATTTAGATCAATATACCGCGTTAATCCTCGGTATGATGTATCAAGAATCAAAAGGCAGAGGCGGAGATCCAATGCAGTCCTCTGAATCTCTTGGTTTGAAACGAAATGAAATCAATGACCCTCAGAAAAGCATTAGACAAGGAGTCCATCATTTTTCTACTATGTACAAGCATGGGAAGAAAAAAGGCGTTGATTTGGAAACCATTATTCAAAGCTATAATATGGGAATCGGCTATATTGATTTTGTTGCAAAAAACGGGGGAAAACATTCCGAGAAATTGGCAAAGCAATACTCCAAAAAGCAAGTGAAACAAAACCCCGAAGTCTATACGTGCGGAGGCAACAAAGATAACTTCCGCTATCCGTATTGCTACGGTGATTTCACTTATGCTGAAAAAGTAAAAGAAAAAACGAAAACAGTTGAAGAAAAGATGAAATTGGCTTCATCATCCACACCATCATCGTAAAAAAGCACTTCCGTTTAGGAAGTGCTTTTCATTTTATCGCTGTTCTTTCCCGATTTCCGGCAGGATCGTTTTCGCTAAATGCTGATCCATTTCCTCATAGTCATCATATTGAATCGTTTCATACAGCTCTTTTCTCGTTTGCATGTCCTTCAAAATTCCTTGCTGCGTCCCCTTCTCCATGATTTCTGTAAATAAACGCTCATACGCTTTTGCAGCGACTCTAAGTGATGACACAGGGTAGATGACCATCTGAAATCCAAACATCGAAAATTCATCTGCATGATAATAAGGAGTCTTACCAAACTCCGTCATATTTGCAAGAAGCGGTCCTTTTATGCTGCTTGACGCATGCGTGAAGTCTTCAGCTGTAATGAGCGCCTCAGGAAAAATAGCATCAGCTCCTGCTTCGAGATAAAGATTGCCTCTGCGGATGACATCCTCCATCCCGTTTACAGACTTTGCATCGGTTCTTGCAATCACTAAAAGCGTTGGTGCCGCTTGTTTGATGGCTTTGATTTTCGCGATCATCTCTTCTACTGGAACGAGCGACTTTCCGTTTAAATGTCCGCATTTTTTCGGCATTTGCTGATCTTCAATTTGAACAGCTGCCACCTTGCTCTCTACCATTTCTTTTGCCGCCCTTGCAGCATTCAATACGCCACCATAGCCAGTATCCATATCGACCAAAAGCGGCAGCTGAGAAGCTCGAATGATTTCCTTCGCTTTTTCAGCCATTTCCGTTGAATGGATCATGCCGAGATCAGGCAGTCCTTTGCTGGCACAAAAAGCGGCGCCAGATAAATAGAGCCCTTGGAAGCCCATTTTTTTTGCATAAAGCGCAGACATTCCATCGTGAACGCCTGGGATTTGAAATAAAGCTGATTTGTGCATTTGTTCTTTAAAGGCTGCGGCTAAATCTGCTTGACTTGATTCATCATTCACGATCCACACACTAGTTCCCCCTTATATGACGAATAGGTCCATAAATGCTGGTACGGTTGTTGTTTTTAATTGATTTGGATTTTGACAGAGTGACACAATTTGATCCACTTGTTTTTGTGGAAATCTTGTCTTCAAATGATAGACCCATTTCTTTTCAAGCAGCGGAATACCTTCCTGCCTTCTTCTGCGATGACCAAGTGGATATTCAATTTCGATTCGGTCTGTCATCGTCCCGTCTTTAAAGAAGATCTGCACACAGTTTGCTATTGATCTCTTTTTCGGATCTAAATAATCCGCTGTATATCGTTTATCTTCTTTGACGACCATTTGATCCCGGAGACGATCAATGACCGGATTTTGCGCCGTTTCTTCTTCATAATGGTCAGCTGTTAGCTCACCATAGATCAATCCAATCGCGGTAATATATTGCAAGCAATGATCGCGGTCTGCTGGGTTATACAGCGGCCCCTTCTTATCAATAATCCGAATCGCTGATTCATGTGTTGTAATCTCTACCCTGTCAATGTCATCTAGTCGATCTTTTACAGCGTCATGCAGCATCATAGCGGCCTCTGCAGCCGTCTGGGCATGAAACTCAGCAGGATAAGCAATTTTGAAAAGCACATTTTCTATGACGTATGATCCTAGCGGCTGAGCGAGTGTGAGAGATTTTCCTTGCATAAGAACATCTTCAAAGCCCCACTTCTCAGCACTGAGCGGCGTTTGATAGCCCATTTCCCCTTTTAGTGTCATCATTGCCAGTCTTACCCCGCGGCTTGTTGCATCACCCGCTGCCCACGATTTCCTTGATCCTGTGTTTGGGGCGTGGCGATACGTCCTAAGCGGAGAATTATCAACAAACGCTTGCGATAAAACATGCTGCACGTCTTCCTTTGTTCCGCCAAGCAATGCACACACAACAGCACTTGTTGCCACTTTGACAAATAGCACATGGTCCAAGCCATTTCGATTCAGACAATTTTCTAAAGCGAGCACACCTTGAATTTCATGTGCCTTGACGATCGCATGCAGTACGTCATTCATCGAAAGCGGCTCTTCACCGTTTGCAAGCCGCGTTCTGCTGATGTAATCACTTACAGCTAATATTCCGCCTAAGTTATCTGACGGATGTCCCCACTCCTCTGCAAGCCACGTGTCATTATAATCTAACCAGCGAATCATACAGCCTATATCAAAAGCCGCTTGAACAGGATCTAGCACAAACGAAGTGCCTGGAACTCTTGCTCCGTTAGGCACAACGGTACCAGGTACGATGGGGCCAAGATGCTTCGTACATTCCGGAAAATTGAGCGCCAGCATTCCGCAGCCGAGTGTGTCTATCAGTACATACCGCGCTGTTTCAATGGCTTCTTTGCTCGTAATCTCCCCGTCTACTGCATAGGCTGCGATTTCTTCCAATAGCTGATCCGTTTGATTGGCGACTGCTGTTTTATTCATGTTCATTCCCCCGTTTTTCTATCATCATCTGAGACTTTTAATCCTCTTGGCCCTAAATACCGGACTCTCGGTCTAAAAATGCGATTATGCAAATGCTGTTCAATGACATGGGCAGCTAATCCGCTAGCTCTCGCAGCAAAGAAAATCGGTGTATAAAGTGAAATCGGAATTCCGAGCACGTAATAAATAGGGGCGGCGTAATAATCAAGATTTGGATAGAGGTTTTTCTTCTCTTTCATGTATGCCTCGCCTGCTACACACATGTCATAAAGCGTTGTATCTCCCTTTGATTCCGTAAGCGTTTTCAATGATCGTTTTAAAAGAGCGGCTCTTGGGTCCATTTTTCTCATGTATACCCTATGGCCAAAGCCCATCATTTTTTCTTTTGCGGCTAATTTTCGCTCAATCAGCGCAAGGAAGCCTTCCGTTGTTTTTCCTTCGAGAAGCATGTGCATGACAGCTTCATTCGCTCCTCCGTGCAAGTCACCTTTTAATGAAGAAATCGCTCCAGTAAAAGCACCATACATGTCAGAATGTGTGGATGCGATGACTCTAGCGGCAAACGTTGAATTAGGCAGTTCATGTTCACTATATAATGTGAGAGTTTGGTCAAAAGCGGTGATTTCGTCTTGTGTTGGAGTACGTCCTGTTAGCATGGCTAAAAAGGTTTCAGTGTAGGATTTGGTCTGATCTGGAGAAATAGCGGCGTCTTTTGTGAGAATATGATAGCTTCCAGCAACAATGGCCGGCAGCTGGCCGAGTAATCGAACAGCACGCCTTTGCTGGCACGTTTCTGATCGATCATGTAATGCATCATCGTACCCACTAAGAGCAGATATGCACGTTCTCATGGCATCCATAGGATGAGTGGTTTTTGGCAGCTTTGTTAAAATGGTTTGAATGGTTGGATGTAAGTTGGTTTGTGAGGAAATGTCTTGCTGAAATTGGTGATATTCCATGGTATCTGGTAATCTTCCATAAATAAGCAGATAGGCTGTTTCTAAATAGGTCTTTTTTTGTGCCAACTCGATGAGGTCATACCCGCGAATTACAATTTCTTCTTGCTGCACATCTAAGTATGAGATAGACGTTTCGCTTGCCACAATGTCTTCAAGCCCCGGTTTATACTGCAGTTGTTCAGTCATCATACAACCCCCGTTTCGTTCAATTGTTGTTCTCCAAACGAGCAAACGGCCAGAAATGATGTGAGTCTATAGATGGGAAGATACCGTGCAAGCCGGATACCCAATTCCCATTTTATCCAAAGCACTGCCTCTTGTAAATAAAAGAACGTATGTCCAGTTGGGCATACGTTAGCTGTAATATGGAGAAATCATCATATACACAATGACGCCAGTGAGACTGACATAAAGCCATAGCGGCATTGTCCAGCGGGCAATTTTACGGTGACGCTCGACTTGCATCTGTGCACCTCTAAACAGAGTAATCAGGGCAAGCGGTACAATTACAGCTGATAAGACGATATGTGTGATTAAAATAAAGAAGTAAATTGGACGGATGATCCCTTCTCCTCCGAAATGGGTATCAGCTGCCATTGAATGATACGTCACATACGAAATTAAAAAGACAAGTGTCGTTGAAAATGCAGCAAAGATAAATCGTCTATGCGCTTTAATGTTCTTTTGTTTAATCATGATGAGTGCTGAAAGTAAAAAGATAAACGTAAAGCTGTTCATCACGGCATTGAGTAACGGCAAAAATGTAATATCCAGATGGCTAAATTTATCTGATTTTGGCATTAAAAATAATAAAGCGATTAATCCGTTTATGGCAATTGTTAAAATGATCACAATACCAGTGAAATTTTTCGGTTTTTGATTCTGTTCGTTCATGTTTGAAAACCTCTCTTTATTAGTTCCGACTAAGAGTATGTTATTTAACTTTCTCTATAAAGTCAATGAATTCGCTGTCTTCGTCGAATTTTAGACAAACTTAAGGGTTGCAGGCGTTCTAACGGCTTGAAAGATCCATCCACTTCCTTTAGAATTGGAATTTATGTGATTTTTATCATTTCTGATATGAAAGGAGTAATGGACTTGTCAATCTTACAGGAAACAGCCAAAGATGTGAAGACGTTAGAGCAAGAATTACAGCAATTGCAGTTCCAAATGTATCGAATGCAAGAAAATATGAAAGATATTTCGAAAAAAGCAAAAATCATTGGCATCGATCAAGCGAAAGAAGATGAGTGGATGATCGTCTCTGCCATTGAAAGTGCAGATACATGTAAAATTATGTTGAGCGATTGTGAAAAAGCTTTTCGCGGACAATCTGATTTTTCCTTAATTGCGGAATATCCTGAAGAAGGAAAGATTCATATTGCCGATATTAAAGGCCCGCCAGATAATGGGTACGGCTCCATCTGTATGAAGCATTTAAAAGAAATCGCAAGAGAGCAGAACATACCAGTGATTACTGGCGACCTCGTCAAAAGGGACTGGAATCACGTGGATCGCTTGATTCATTTTTATGAAAAGCATCAATTTGATGTCCAAATCAATTGGAAAGAACAAAGCGGAGAAATTTATTGGGTGGACAGCTAACGACAAAAACCAGCGTGTATCATAAGATATGCGCTGCTTTTTGTCGAAAATGCAAACTTTTCAGAAAAATATGTGTATTTTTGACCAAAAAAAGGGTATAATAAAAGCATCAGGCCGCCACCTGATGCTTTCTTCCAAAAAAACAATTGTTTACTAGTTAAGTACTTTTACTTTGACTGATTTTACGCCCCAATTTTGCGCTTGGGATTTGCTTGGTACATGTACATCAATTTTGTTACCTTTAATTGCGCCGCCAGTATCTGCTGCGATGGCTTCACCGTAGCCTTCAACATAAACCTTACTTCCTAATGGAATGACACTAGGATCTACTGCAATAACTTTTGCGTTTGGGTTTTTGTTTAAGTTTACCCCTGTTGCAGTGATACCTGAGATGCCACCATCATTTGCTGTATAAGCCGTAGCCGTAACAGTCATTTCTTTTTGTACACTTTGACTAGCAGAAGATGATTCTGCTTTAGCTGTTTCCTTTTTAGGAGCAGCTTTTTTCGTTGTTTGCTCTTTTTGGACAGGTTCCTGTTTTTGAACAGGTTCTGAGCTTACCGGAGCCGAGCTTTGACCAGCAACACTTAGTGTTGAACCAATCATAATTATATCTGAGTTTAAGTTATTCCAAGACTTAATATCGCTAATTGACACATTAAATTTTTGAGCGATTTTCCAGAGGCTGTCCCCCTTCTGGACTTTATACTGCTCCTGAGTTTTCTCTTTTGAAGAGATTGTCAATTTATCACCTACATAGATCATATCAGTAGATAAATTGTTCCAACCCTTTAGGTCCTTTAGAGACACATCATTTTTTTGTGAGATTCCCCAAAGTGTATCACCTTTCTGTACAGTGATTTCCTTTGCAGAAGCTTGCTGCGCTCCAAATGCTGTTGTTGAGATTGCTGCAACAGCAACCAAGGACATAATAGTCTTCTTCATAAAGTAAATCCTCCCTTGTTAGCTTTTTATGGCGGCTAACGAGTGCTATCGTAACATATGTAAATGTCATTTCAATAACAAAACGATATGTTTTAGATTACAGTTCCTTTACATGAAACATCTCTCTCCATTGGTAAATCAGACCACAAAACGGCTTGATTCCCCGCCATATCAAGGTTTTAAAAGGATCGAAAACGACCTGATGAAAACGTGTCCAAGTGCAGCGAAAAAAATTTATTTTTCTTCTTTAAACACTTTATTTTTTCTCTTTTTCTATAAATAAACGAATTTCTTCTAAAAAAACATCTCCGTATTTCTCTCTTTTTTGAGCGCCAATCCCCTTAATTTGGAGTAATTCATCATCTGTTTTAGGCTCTACAGCTGACATTTCCTTCAATGTTTGATCAGAAAATACAACAAATGGCGGGACGCCTTGCTCTCTAGCTAGCTTCATTCTCAGCATTCTCAATCGCTCAAATAATGCATCATTTTCTTGAATGGCCTCTGCTTTGATCGCCTGCTTTTTATACACTGTCTCTTGTCCAACTAACACTTTCTTCCCTTTATGGGTCACCTTAAGTGTTGGGTAAGCACCTTCAGACATGTGCAAATACTCTTCTGTAATTAAAAATTCAATGAAGTCACTGATTTGCTGAGCCGAATGTTGTTTCATTAAAGCATATGTAGGGAGACGGTCGAAACCTAGCTCAAGCACTTTTTTGTTTTTAGAGCCTGCCAGTACTTGGGCTATCATCATTTTACCGAATCGCTCATTCATCCTCACTGTACAAGATAACACCATCTGTGCTTCTCTTGTGACCTCTTCACGCTCTCTTTCATCAAGGCAGTTGCTGCATTTACCGCAAGGCGAACTAGCTGTTTGATCAAAATAGTCCATCACAAATTGCTGCAGACATTGCTCAGTATGACAGTAATCCACCATTTGCCTTAATTTAAGCAGTTCATGCTGATAGCGCACCTCATCTTCTGTTGACTGCTCAATGAGAAAGCGCTGCACTCTTACGCCTTGTGGTGAAAACAGTAAAATGCATTCACTTTCAAGCCCGTCTCTGCCGGCACGCCCAGCTTCTTGATAGTAGCTTTCAATATCCCTTGGAATTTGATGATGGATCACAAAACGTACATTCGACTTATTGATTCCCATGCCAAATGCTGATGTAGCGACCATAACCTGGATGTCATCATTTAAAAACAGGTTTTGCTGCTCTTCTCTCGTATGGTCATCCAATCCGCCATGATAAACGCCAGCTTTGATCTTTTGTTTTTTTAGTCGATTATAAATGTTATCCGCTTCTTTACGAGTTGCTGTATAAATAATGCCAGACTCAAGACTGTTTTTCTTCATATATTGTGTGATAAAACGGTCACTATTTTCCCCTTTGATCACTTGAAAGGACAAATTTTCTCTAGCAAACCCAGTAAAGATGGTTTCTTCTGCGTTCATGCCAAGCTGTTCACATATATCTTGGTGAACCTTTTTCGTCGCTGTAGCTGTTAATGCGACAATCACCGGCCTTTTTGACAGCTTGTTCAAGCATTCTTGAATGAAGCGATAACTTGGCCTAAAATCATGCCCCCACTCAGATATACAGTGCGCTTCATCAATCGCGATTAAAGGGATCGTTAACCGATCCAGCAGCTGAAAAAAACGTTCATTTTGTAAGCGTTCAGGTGTGATATAAAGCAGCTCATATTCCCCATTTTCGCATTTTTTCAGCCTTTCATTCATTTCAGCTGCGGAAAGTGTGCTGTTTAAAAAGGAAGAACGTATTCCCATCTCATTTAACGCATCGACCTGATCCTTCATTAAAGAAATAAGCGGAGATACAACGATCGTTGTACCTTCCATCATGAGGGCAGGGATCTGATAGCAAACTGACTTCCCTCCGCCTGTCGGCATAATGCAGACAGTATCCTTTTGTTTATTTACAATCGCTTCAATGGCTTGTTTCTGTCCTTTTCTAAAGACATCAAAGCCATAGTATTGTTTCAGGAGTGCTTCTGCTTGTTCTAACATCCAATTCCCTCTCCGTCATTAGTTTTGTCCATTTTAACATATATTCTTGCCTCTACAGGCGATCTGTCCAATTTCGCATTTTCACAAAATAAAAAGCCATTTTCCGAAATGGAAAATGGCTTGAATCATCCTAGGAAAAGCTGCGGATGCCGTAATCTAAGTAAGAAAGTTTTAAACCACCACTCCTCAAAGTGGGTGTTTGCAGAAACGTTCCTGTCTTCCTCTCTAAGGAGGCATGACATTCCGGCTTCAATATAAAACTCCCTATTACAGCTTAAAGGTTAAAACTTAATTAACATTACGCGCATCGCAGCCTTTAAACTATATTACACGAAAGTTTATTAAATTTCAAGAGATCTTTTTTCTAAGAAATACTTATGTATACAAGATATTTGTCCTTGCACACATAAGAAAACATTATTCTGAAAAAATGTAACTTCCACTTATTATCCTATTTTTCTTCGTCTATGTCAACATCCTGCTCTTCCTCTAATCGTTCATACGTATCTGAATGCATCTGATCCATTGTTTCTCTATTTGTTAAATCACGCATTTGATCAGAGAAATTACGGTCAAACTCGTTTGGGTCTTGAGTCGTTTCTTCGTTTTTCTTCGCATCGATTGAATAACGTGTATAGGGGACTGCTTTTAAACGTTCATATGGAATGTCTTTCCCTGTTTTCTCACATATCCCATATGTTCCGTCTTCCATTCGTTTTAGTGCTGCATCAATTTCGTCTTCAAGCTGGCCATCAACTTGATCCAGCGTTTGTTCTGTCATGCGGTCTAAATAGATGCTCCCATGATCAGCGATATGGTTCCCAACACCATTTGAAATCTCGCTGGATTCACTTAGCATAGATTCTTCTTTCTTTTTTGACCCTTTCACATCTTCTTTTAATTGATTCAATCTTTCGTATAAATCAGCTTTTTGTTCTTTCGTTAAGCCCACGGTCAATCACTCCTTTCTCATTAACTTCCCGCTGCAAGGGAATTGAAAACATCAAAAAAGCCGCCGCCTTTTTGGCAGCAGCTTTCTTCTCTTACATGGTGCGAAGTGCTTCTTCTACTGGTTTATCCCCTTTAATCAAGTCAAAGGATTTATTTTTCACATTGGATTCCGTTAAGCTTTCCACAAGTACAGCGGCTACGTCCTCTCTTGAAATCTCAATGTTTTGATCATCTGGAATATGCTCCGCAGCTTCAATCTTTCCTGTCTTTTCATCATGCAGCAAGGCGCCTGGACGGACGATGGTATAGGAAAGCCCAGACTGTTTTAAGTGTTCATCTGCTTTTCTTTTCGCCTCATAATAAATTTCCATACTTCCTTGCCCTTTTCCCTGGTTTGGGTCATCGGCATTATAGGAACTCAGCATAACAAAATGCTGAATGTTTTCTTTTTTCGCTGTGTCGACAAGGCGTTTTGCACCTTCTTGATCCACTGCAATCGTCTTATCTGCACCTGTTTTTGAGCCTGAACCAGCTGCAAAGATGACAGCATCTGCTTGTTTCACAGCATCTGTCACATCCTTTTCAAGATCACCGATGACAGGCGCTGCACCAAGTTCCTTTAGCGCATCCGCTTGTTTTTCATCTCGAATGAGAGCAAGCGGCTCATGTCCTTTTTCTTTTAAATAACGAATGACGAGCCTGCCTGTATGTCCATTTGCTCCAGCAACTAATACTTTCATTGTTCATTCTCCTTTCTGTATCTGTTTCATCTTTATCCTTTTTTGCTATCATTCAAACACCTAAACAAAAAAAGCCCTTCCCAGAAAATATGGGTAAGGGCTCAGGAAATGTGCGATCTATTAAAATAAGTAGAATGAGAAAAGTGCATGATCTATGTAATCGCAAGGTTGATCAGCAAAGATGTTTTGTCAAAATGGCTTGCACATCACTCAAATCCGTCTCTTTCGAAAAATCGAGTTCAAATACTTTTGAGCTTGTGACAAGCAGCATACCTGTGTCCTGATCAAACACGCCAGCTTCTTGAATGGCAAAACTTTCAATTGATCGATACGGCAAGGAGACCCTGACTTTCTTCTTAGAAAATACGCGGTTATCGCCAAAGATCAGTCGTTTATTGGTGAAACAAATTTGGTCGTGACGCAGTCTGTAAACAGCCTCAATTCTTTCCCCTTCAATTAGTAAGGATTCGAATTTCTTATCATTTTGTTTACTGACAGAAAAAATACCCACGTAACCCCCCTCTTCCTCCATCAAATTCCTTTATGAAAAAACGGACGCACGCTCTGTGGGTACGTTTTATTCTCACTTATAGAATACGCTATAAATGGTCGTTATTCCATTACGAATAGATTAAATTTCATTTAACTTTTTCTTTTTGATTCGATGCTCTTTCCTCTACTTATTTAGACAGTTAAAGCAGGAAAAAAGTTTCAGTTCTTTTTGAGAAAAATTGCTGAATGTTACCAATAAAAAAACAGTGATTTTTTCAAATCACTGTCAGCGTGTATACAAAACCTCGCATTCTTTGTCAGTCCTGCGCGCCGGTGCTCACGAATGTCAAATTCGCTCCGCTCCGGTACTCATTCTTCCTAGACTGCAAAGGTTTTCATGTCACGCTGAAAAATGAAGACAAAGTGCTAAAATAAAGATCATTTTAGCACTTTGTCAACAATCTGGACTATTCGTCTTTTGGTGTATCAATGGTTCCCTCGGCATATACATCGGAAATCTGCTCAAGCGTAATCGCCATATCAGCATCTTCGTGATCATGCCAAGCATTTTGATTATTCTGCTCGTCTGTTTGCTTCTTTTTCATCATCATCACCCTTTACTGTTTTTCTTAGTATGAGTGATGATCACTAAAATCATTCAGCAGAAATGTCTTCGAAATACTCTTTATAATACCCGCCTACTTTACCTGTATTATCAACGACAAAGAGGAATTCTTCTGTCTCATTTTTCACTTCATATGTGCTTCCAACCGTTAGTGCACGGTCGACCATATATTTTTTCGCATTCGTATGTATACATTTTACTTGCTTTAACGTTTGAGCCGTTTGCCAGTTTTGATGGATCATGATTTAAAAACTCCTTTTTTCATCTATACATTTATTGTAGCCAATTTTTCGTGAAATGCAATGAGTGTTATGGATTGCTTTTAAACATGTCGTGTAATATGATGAATGTATACGTTTACACACATGTGCGTATACTGGTTCATTTGCTTCAGGTCCGCTTTTCCACCTAGAACTCGCAGAACAACCCATATCTTTAAGGAGGTTTGTTTATTTATGAGCTCTACAACACTTCAAATTAGTTCAAAACTCGATTCTTTTCTCCAAGGGACGAAAAAACTCTACATTAACGGTCAGTTTGTCACAAGTCACGATAACAAAACCTTTTCGACTCCTAACCCAGCCACAGGTGAAACCCTTATTGATGTATATGAAGCAGGTGCAAAAGACATTGATGAAGCAGTAAAGGCTGCCAAAAAAGCCTTTCAAGGCCCATGGCGCTCAATGTCTGCCGCTGAACGCGCCCGCCTCATGTTCAAGCTTGCTGATTTAATGGAAGAAAACCAAGAAGAGCTCGCGCAGCTTGAAACTTTAGATAACGGAAAACCAATTAATGAAACAACAAATGCAGATATCCCTCTCGCCATTGAGCATATGCGCTATTATGCGGGCTGGACGACCAAAATAAGCGGACAAACCATTCCTGTCAGTCAAGGTTATTTTAATTATACCCGTCATGAGCCTGTTGGTGTTGTAGGACAAATCATTCCTTGGAACTTCCCGCTGCTCATGGCCATGTGGAAAATGGGTGCTGCACTTGCAACTGGCTGCACCATCGTTTTAAAGCCAGCAGAACAAACACCCCTCTCTGCTCTTTATTTAGCTGAATTAGTGGATAAAGCCGGCTTCCCAGAAGGTGTGATTAACATCGTTCCTGGATTTGGTGAAACAGCTGGAAACGCATTAACCGATCACCCTGATGTAAATAAGCTTGCCTTCACGGGGTCAACAAGCGTTGGGAAACTCATCATGGAGAAAGCAGCCAAATCCATTAAGAGGGTCACATTAGAACTTGGCGGAAAATCACCAAATATTATATTGCCAGATGCCGATTTAAAGAAAGCCATTCCAGGTGCTTTAAATGGGGTCATGTTTAACCAAGGCCAAGTGTGCTCTGCAGGTTCTAGAGTCTTTGTTCACCGGAGTCAATATGATGAGGTTGTCGATCAAATGGCTAAGTATGCGACATCCCTCAAGCAAGGCGCCGGTCTTCATCAAGATACGCAAATCGGACCTCTTGTAAGTAAAGAACAGCATGAGCGCGTGTTAGGATATATTGAAAAAGGTAAATCTGAAGGTGCAACAGCCGTTGTCGGTGGCGATTGCCCTTATGAGGCTGGCTATTTTGTCTCCCCTACTGTTTTTAAAGATGTAGAAGATGACATGACCATCGCAAAAGAAGAAATCTTCGGGCCTGTCCTATCTGCGATTCCATACGATTCCATTGATGAAGTGGTCGAAAGAGCCAACCAGTCTGACTATGGATTAGCAGCAGGACTTTGGACAGAAAACTTAAAACATGCCCATGACATTGCTGCACGTCTTGAAGCAGGCACGATTTGGGTCAACTGCTATAATGTCTTTGATGCTGCAGCCCCGTTTGGAGGATACAAGCAATCAGGTCTTGGCAGAGAAATGGGATCATACGCCCTTAACAACTATACAGAAGTCAAAAGTGTGTGGATTAATCTCCAAGACTAATGACGCCTATAAAGCCGGTGACCATGTCATCGGCTTTTTTTGTGATTGCATGTGACAGGCAGTCTCCTGAATATAGTAATAAAGGAAAGGAGCATGGCCGCATATGCAAGATTTCAAAACGAAAGTAAACGAATTTATTGATGAATTGCACATGCAAATGCTACGCAGACAACGAGAAGATGGCGCTTTTGTCTTCTGCTTTGAAGGCCCAATGATGACAAATGCTTTTTTGATTATGCTGTTAAAAGCTGTCGGTGATTCGGACCAGGCACTCGTTCATCAATTGGCAGAAGCAATTCGCGAAAAGCAAAATGAAGATGGTTCTTTTTCTTTGTATCATGATCAATCGGGACATGTAACAGCGACTGTGCAAGGCTATTGTGGAATGCTCGTTTCAGGGAGGTTTCAACAAGATGAGCCGCATATGGAAAAAGCAGCACACTTTATTCGATCAAAAGGCGGATTAAAAGACGTTCATTTTATGACAAAGTGGATGCTTGCCGTCAATGGCATGCACCCTTGGCCATACTTCTATGCGCCACTTTCATTTTTACTCATCCCTACATACTTTCCGCTGCACTTCTATCATCTTAGTGCATATGCAAGAATTCATTTTGTCCCAATGATGATTGCACTCAACAAACGATATACCTCTCATGAACAGTTTCCAAGCTTAGCACATCTTGATGCGAACATGTCTAAAAATCCTTTTGACTGGTTTATGGCAAGAGAAGAACGTTCCACTCACCACTTTCTAGCGTACATGCGGTCGTATACAGCACTCGACAGCCGCCTCGACTTTTTCGGGTATGAGGCAGCGAAGCGGTATATGTTTGACCGCCTTGAAAAAGATGGCACGCTGTACAGCTATTTAAGTGCCAGTATTTTTATGGTCTATGCACTCATGAGTCTTGGATACTCTCCAGGACATCATCTCATTTTAAAAGCAGTTAAAGGGATGAAAAAGATAGTCACTGACTGTGGGGGCAGGAAATATGCTGAGAATTCTACATCCACAGTTTGGGATACAGCGCTTGTCAGTTATGCTTCTCAGCGAGCAGGCAGAACACAAGAAGATCCAGTTATCGAAAAGTCTTTTACGTACTTATTGAACCGGCAGCAAATGAAGAAAGCAGATTGGGCGATTCATAACCGGCATGCGGCTCCGGGAGGCTTTGGTTTTTCAGATTTGAACACAAATAACCCTGATTGTGATGATACGCAAATTGTGTTAAAAGCCATTCCTCACACCTACGCACCGGTTCAGTGGAAACGAGGGTTTGATTGGCTTCTTTCCATGCAAAACCGTGATGGCGGCTTTTCTGCTTTTGAAAAAAATCAAGATCACTTCTTGCTTCGTCATCTTCCGCTCGAATCTGCTGAGGATGCGGCCATTGACCCATCTACTCCTGATATTACAGGTCGTGTGCTTCATCTCATCGGTCTTGAAGAGAACAACATGTCACCACTCATGCAAAGACAAAAAGATCATTGCGTAAAATGGCTTCTTGATCATCAAGAGAACAACGGATCATGGTTTGGCAGATGGGGCGTTTGCTATATTTATGGAACCTGGGCTGCATTAACAGGACTAAAGGCTGCTGGCATCCCCTCATCGCATCCTGCTGTTCAAAAAGCGTGTCGATTTTTAAAAACAATTCAATTGGAAGATGGCAGCTTCGGAGAATCGTGTAAAAGTGCAGAGGTAAAAAGATATGTCCCGCTCCCATTTGGAACAGTGGTTCAAACGGCTTGGGCTGCTGAGGCACTTTTACAATATGAGAAGCCGGATCACACAACAATTTTAAAAGCCATCTCATTTTTGATTCATCATCAGCACTCGAGTGAAGCCTTGCACTATCCAGTAGGCATTGGTCTTCCAAAGCAATTTTACATCACCTATCATAGCTATCCATTTGTCTTTCCAATGATGGCTTGTTCCACATTTTTAGAAGAAATGAGGCGTAAAAATGAATAAGGAAGAATATCGCATGCAGCTTAAAGATTGGCTTAGCTCCATTCAAGGTGCAGTTCAAGATGACAACATCCGTCAGAAAACAGAACATTTATCGTTCATCATGAATGATGAATATTCCAGTGAAGAAGAGTGGTACGAATTGGCTGAAAGTATTGCAGAGGATATGAAACCACTAGAAGCAATGCGAGATGTGGCAGCTGGCGACCATAAATTACCTCCGCTCCCTTACCGGTATGATGCACTAGAACCGTTTATTTCAAAAGAGATTATGTATTTGCATCACCAGAAACATCATCAATCATATGTTGATGGTCTGAACCAAGCTGAGCTTGCCTTAAAAAGAGCGAGAAGAACCAATGATTTTAAAATGATCAAGCATTGGGAACGGGAGCTTGCCTTCAATGGTGCGGGACACTATTTACATTGCATTTTTTGGTTTTCTATGAGTCCTTCAGGAAAACGAAAGCCCACTGGACAAATGCTGCGTCTCATTGAACAATCGTTTGAAAGCTATGATGCATTCAAATCCCAATTTTCAGCTGCAGCCAAACAAGTAGAAGGTGTTGGCTGGGCCATTCTTGTATGGGCACCAAGATCTCAACGATTAGAGATTTTACAAGCCGAACGCCATCAATTACTATCACAATGGGATGTGATCCCTCTTCTAGCTCTTGACGTATGGGAACATGCCTACTATCTGCAATATCTGAATGAAAAAGCACAATATGTAGACCGTTGGTGGAATGTCGTTGACTGGCGTGAGCCAGAAGCACGACTAAAGCAAGCTCAGCAAGTGAAATGGACCCCTTTTTAAGACAATACTCCATATAGGCAAATGCTTATATGGGGGTTTTTAATTCAATTTAGTTTACATAATTTTATTATGATCATCACTATAAAGAATGGGTTGTTTTTTCAGAAAATTCGTTTAAAATAAAAAAGATATGTAAGGAAAGAGAGTTGAAACAATAAATGAAGATTCTTTTAACTATTAGTCACTTTGCAGGAAGGACCTTTGCGATTTGGGTCATTGTCTTTGCACTTCTTGGATTTGCCTTTCCTGCCGAATTCTCTAAGATTGGACCGTATATTCCTTTTTTACTCGGTATTATTATGTTTGGAATGGGGCTTACCTTGTCCGCTGAAGATTTTAAAGAACTGTTTCGAAAACCTCTTTATGTTCTGATCGGGGTGCTGACGCAGTACACACTCATGCCGCTTCTTGCCTTTTTGTTAGCTTACGGACTGCGGCTTCCGTCTGAAATCGCAGTAGGAGTTGTTCTCGTAGGCTGCTGCCCAGGCGGTACAGCATCGAACGTCATGACCTTTTTGGCGAAAGGAAATACAGCTTTATCTGTAGCTGTAACCACCATATCAACATTGCTTGCGCCGTTTTTAACCCCTGTTTTCATTTTAATTTTTGCAAGATCTTGGTTACCTGTATCACCAGAGGCTCTGTTTTTATCCATTGTACAAGTTGTCTTAATCCCTATTATTTTAGGTATTCTTGTGAAATTGTTTTTTAAAAAACAAGTATCGTATGCGGTTCAAGCACTGCCGCTTGTATCTGTTGCCGGAATCGTGGTGATCATTGCTGCGGTTGTCAGTGCAAATAAAGAGCAGATTCTTCAATCTGGACTGCTGATATTGGCGGTTGTTATATTACATAATGGACTTGGTCTTTTATTTGGTTACCTGATCGCAAAGTGGTGCAAAATGGATATCCCTTCTCGTAGAGCGATCTCGATCGAAGTTGGCATGCAAAACTCTGGACTCGGTGCAGCTCTAGCAACAGCGCACTTCTCGCCACTTGCAGCCGTTCCAAGTGCCATTTTTAGTGTGTGGCATAATTTATCTGGTTCCTGGCTTGCAACATATTGGTCAAAAAAAGGAAATCCTGAAAATGAAAAAGAAAAAAAGCTAGCACCTTAACGGGTGCTAGCTTTTCAAATTGGAGATTATCCTTCAAGCAATAGCTGCTCCGGATCTTCAAGCAAGTTTTTAATCGTGACAAGGAATCCAACTGCTTCTTTACCATCGACAATTCGGTGGTCGTAAGAAAGAGCTAAATACATCATCGGACGGTTTTCAAAACGTTCTTCATCAATTGCCACAGGACGAAGCTGAATTTTATGCATACCTAAAATTCCAACTTGAGGGCTGTTTAAAATTGGTGTTGAAAGCAGTGAACCGAATGTTCCACCGTTAGTGATCGTGAATGATCCACCTTGTAGCTCATTCAGAGACAATTTGTTATCTCTTGCTTTTTTCGCAAGATGACCAATTTCCTTTTCAATCCCTGCAAACGACAATCTGTCTGCATCACGGACAACCGGTACGACAAGTCCTTCGTTTGCAGCAACAGCGATGCCGATGTCATAGAATTTCTTCAAGACAAGCTCATCACCTTGAATTTCTGCGTTAAGTAGCGGATATTTCTTCAGTGCTGCTACAACTGCTTTTGTGAAGAAGGACATGAAGCCAAGCTTTACATCATTTTGTTCAAGGAACGCATCTTTACGGCGCTTTCTTAAGTCCATCACAGCCGTCATATCTACTTCATTAAATGTCGTCAGCATCGCAGCCGTTTGCTGAACCTCAACTAAACGTTTTGCAATCGTTTGTCTGCGGCGTGACATTCTCTCACGTTCAACAGGCTTTCCTGGTTGCTCATTTTGCACCGCAGCATTTGCTTTTGGCGCGGCTTTCGGTGCACTTGCAGGTGCTTCATTCTTTTGATAAGAAGCGACATCCTGCTTTCGTACCCTGCCCAGCGGATCTACGGTTGGAATCTCAGATAAGTCTAGTCCCTTCTCTCTCGCTAGTTTTCTAGCTGCAGGAGAAGCGATGGTTCTGCCATTACCAGATTTCGGCTCTTCTTTCACTGCTTCTTCTTTTTGAGCAGCTGCCGGTTCTTCTTTCGAAGCTGGTGCAGACTCTTGCTCAGGTGCTGGAGCTGCGGACTCGCTTCCGCCAGCTTCACCTGCTGCAATTGTTCCGATGACTTCTCCAACTTGTACAGTGTCACCAGAATCCTTCAGCACTTCTTTCAGTACACCAGATTCTTCGGCTGTCAGTTCGACATTGACTTTATCTGTTTCAAGTTCTAACAGGTATTCTCCCTGCTCCACATAATCGCCCGGCTGCTTTAGCCATTGGGCAATCGTTCCTTCCGAGATCGATTCCGCTAATTCAGGTACTTTAATTTCCGCCATTTTTCATTTCCCCCTTAGTTTTTGCGAGTCAAGCTATCAGATACAATTCGTTCTTGTTCTTTTTTATGCACAGTTGGATCACCCTCAGCCGTACTTGAACGTCTTCTTCGGCCGATATAACGTACTTTTACTTTTTCAGGCGCAATTTCACGTAAATATGGCTCAATGTATCCCCAAGCCCCCATATTTTGTGGCTCTTCTTGCACCCATACGATTTCTTCTAAGTTTTTTAGTTTCGATAAAATCGCTTTAATATCTTTGGCTGGGAATGGATATAGTTGTTCCACTCTCGCAATGTGAAGCCAATCTTTCGGCTCTTCCATTTGGGTAAAACGATCACTAATATCGATTGATACCTTCCCGCTAGATAGCACGAGGCGCGATACTTTTTCGTGATCATGCACAAGGCCTGGCTGTTCAAGAACTGGACGGAACTGCCCATCCGTTAATTCCTGGACTTCAGACAATGTGTTCGGGTTACGAAGCAGACTCTTCGGTGTCATGATGACAAGCGGACGAATCTCTTCACGAAGCAGCATTTTCGCCTGTCTTCTAAGGATATGGAAGTATTGTGCTGCACTTGTCAAGTTCGCCACTGTCCAGTTATTCTCAGCAGCTGATTGCAGGAAACGCTCTGTTCTACCACTTGAATGTTCAGGTCCTTGTCCTTCATATCCATGCGGCAAGAGCATCACTAGACCTGATTTTTGCCCCCATTTTGCGCGGCCAGCTGAAATAAATTGATCGAAATACACTTGAGCCGCATTTGCGAAGTCTCCAAATTGAGCCTCCCAAATGACTAACGTTTCAGGAGAATAGACATTATAACCATATTCAAATCCGATCACTGAGCCCTCTGACAGTGGACTATTATGAACAGTAAATGATGCGTTTGCATCACTCAGCTCATGAAGAGCAATAAATTCATCTCCAGTTTGACTGTCGTGAAGAACAAGGTTTCTTTGAGCAAAAGTACCG
This sequence comes from Bacillus sp. NMTD17, assembly GCF_002998735.1. Classification (NCBI taxonomy): domain Bacteria; kingdom Bacillati; phylum Bacillota; class Bacilli; order Caryophanales; family Bacillaceae; genus Bacillus; species Bacillus sp. NMTD17. The sequence continues at coordinate 386,347 of NZ_PVRH01000003.1, read as the reverse complement.
CGCTCTGAATCCTGTCCGGTCATTCGAATTGGCGTACCGTCTTTTAATATAGATGCAAATGCAAGTGCTTCCCCAAGCGACCATTCTACTTTACGGTCATCTGTAAACACTTTTGCACGTTTTTCAAGGATCCGCTTGAGCTTACCAAATACTTGGAAATCCTCCGGCCAGCTGATCAATTCTTCATTCAGCTTTCGTAATACATCAAATTCTACTGATGTATCTACTGCTGGGAAGCCATTTGATACTGGTTCTGGCAGTTCAATTTCTTGAATCGTATGCTCTTTCTTTGAAGGCACCTTTTGATAGGCTTCTTCTATTTTCGTCGCTACAGCCTGCTCGATTTCTTCACGCTGCTCTTTCGTTAGAAGACCTTCTGTAACAAGTTTATCTGCAAAGATATTCTTGACCGTTTTGTGCTTTCTGACTGCATCGTACAGCATCGGCTGAGTCGTAGAAGGCTCATCCATTTCGTTATGACCGAATCTGCGGTAACCGATCAAGTCAATTAAGAAATCCTTCTTAAAGCGTTTGCGGTATTCTACAGCTAGCTGAACAGCCGCTAAACATGCTTCTGGATCATCTGCATTGACGTGAACAATTGGAATCTCAAATCCTTTTGCAAGGTCACTTGCATATTTTGTTGAGCGAGATTCATTGCTTTCTGTTGTAAATCCGATCATATTGTTTGCAATGATATGGATTGTTCCGCCCACCTGATAGCCTACAAGTTGACTTAAATTTAATGTTTCTGCCACAATTCCTTCTCCAGGAAATGCCGCATCACCATGAATTAAGATGGCTAATGCCTTTTCAACGTCTTGGGCTGGATAACCTTTTTGAGTACGTGTTTCCTGAGCGGCACGTGTGCTTCCTTCAATGATTGGATCAATGAATTCCAAGTGACTTGGGTTATTGGCAAGCGTGACTCTTGCACTCTTTGTATCTTCGTCTTTAATTTGGCGATCTGCTCCAAGGTGGTACTTTACATCACCTGTCCACCCGTAGCTGATGCCGATAGAGCCTTCTGATGGAACAAGCTCTTTATTTGGCGCATGCTGGAATTCTGAGAAAATAATCTCATATGGTTTTCCTAACACATGTGCTAATACATTTAAACGGCCTCTGTGTGCCATTCCAATGTTAATATTTGAAGTCCCTTGTGTAACAGACTCTGAAATAATTTCATCAAGTACTGGGACAAGTGCGTCTAATCCTTCTATTGAGAAGCGCTTTTGCCCAACAAATGTTTTATGAAGAAACTGTTCGAACTGCTCAACTTCTGTTAATCTCTTGAAAACAGAAACTAGTTTATCCGCTGGTTTTTTCTTAAATAGTTCACCAGACTCAATCGATTTTGAGAGCCAGTTTCGTTCTTCGAAATCATGCACGTGATCAAACTCAAATGAAATGGTACGCTTATACGTATTTCTCAAATGGTTAATGGCTTCTATGCCGTTTGAAATGTGTTTTGGTGCGTCAGGACTAATAATAGATATTGGAATATTCTTGACGTCTTCTTCTGTTAAACCGTACTCCTTTAAAGGAAACAGCTCTTGTAATTCCTTTTCTTTGCGAAGAGGATTGACGGAAGCATTTAAATGGCCATACGTTCTGATGTCTTCTGCCAGTTTAACGACTGATGCTATCTTTTGGATTTGTTCAGAAGTAACTACGCTATTTTCTTTTTTCCCAATTTCCTCCTTCATTTCACTCGGTGGTGCACCAAGTTCATCAAATATGCCTCTTAGATCTTCATCAACACTAGTAGGATCCTGGACATACTGATCGTAGAGCTCGAGCACATAGCCGAGGTTCGGACCATGAAATTCTTCCCAACTCAACGGTTGTTTCACATCATTTTGAAACATTTTGAACACTACCCCCAACTTTGATCATCAAGTGATTGAACACTATCTCGATATAACTTCCAGAACACAATGACCAAATTTATGTAATAAAACGCTTCCAATAATATTCTACCACTGTTTCGGATTACTTTCTACATTCTTTGTTCAATTAAAGATAAAAAATTCACAGAAAAACAAAAAATTTAAATCATTCCGAAAAATATTTTGAAGAAAGGGGCAAAACCTTATGCCCCAATGCTTTTATGCAGTAATTTTTTCAGTAATGGATATAAGACATCCGGCAATGTATCGACATCTGGTACAAAAATGCTGAACTTGCCATACATATCTTGAATGGTTTTTATCTGTGCTTCTTCGATCGGCGAATTGGATAAAAACACATTGATCACCTCAATGCCCTTTTTCCTCGCCTCAAGAACTGCTTCATGTGTATCGACGATCCCATTTTGTTCGTAGCTGAAGGCAGCTGGCTCTCCGTCTGAAAAGACAATGAGAAACTTTTGCTCTTCTCTTCGTTTTAAAATCATTTTTGTCATTTGGCGAATCGCATAGCCATCCCGGTTATCCTCTTCTGGTTCAAGGGACATAATGGAAGGACCTGCATCAAATAAAGAATCTTTGAACGACACGACCGTGTTGAAATAGTTCGGCTGACTGGTTTCGGTTGCGTCGTTTGTATCTTCCCAAAATCCTACAATTTGATGTGGGACTTGAACGGATTTTAACGCTTCATGAAATAGAACAATTCCTTTTTTCGTCTCGTCCATCTTGTCAAACATGCTGGCAGAACAGTCTACTAATAAAGTGAAAACAGCATCAATCTCCGAAGAAGGTGCCTGTTTTTTATAGAAAAGACGCGGGTTAGACTCTGTAAAATAACGAATCAGCTTTTTACTCAGACGCCCTGAATGAAGGTCCGTTTTTGGCCATGATTTTTTGTGTTCGAGCGTTTTTTGAATCATCTGTTTTAAGCGTTTCTGATAAGGCTCAATCTCCTTAGCGTGCTGCTTGTATACATTGATTTGTTCTGGCGCGGGAGGATCAGGTGAAATCATGACTGGAAACGCATATTTGTTCTCTTTTCCATTCTCATGAGCATCCGCCCCGCTTTCTTCCCCTTCAGCCTCTTCCAGCGCCTCAAGCTTTGAATAATCTTTTCGGTATGTTTGCTTGGCAGAGCCTTGGACAGTGCCGAGTGCTTGATCTCCGTCATCGCCTTCTCTTGCTGCATCCTTCCCGAGATCACTTTTACCGCCGTGCTCTAAATCAAATTGAAGGAAGCTTTTTGACGGCGCTTCTGTTTCTCGATGCCACACTTCCATATACTCCTGGTGGATATCTTCATCGCCCTCTTTTTCCCGGTCGACTTTGATGTCCTCACTTAATTTAGGTTTTCTTTTCAAGTCATGAAACAGCGGTTCTTTTGCCGCTTTTTCATAGTCCAATTCCGGGAAGAAAAAGTACGTATTCAGCATATCCTTATCAAGAAGCTCATCAAAGCCTTCCATTAATTCTTTGACAATGACTGCGATATCTCCGGTTGAACCCGCTTCATATACACGCTCAAGACTTGATTCAACAAACGGAATCATTGGGTTGATCCGCTCGTGAAGAGGCGGAATCTCTTCCAGCGGCGAATCAGCTGTCAGCTTCACATACATTGCACAATAGAGTGCATCCGTTAGAATGCTTCGCTCTTGGTTAATTGTTAATTGCGTCTTAAAGTGTCGCCGGTACAGCTCTCTTCTTCGTTTAAATACCTTTTTTGTTCCTGGGCGATCGCGTTTAATTCGCTCTTCAATCCGGATATCTTCAAACAGCATAAACAATTGTTTACATAGATCAGGAATGGAAATTGTATGGGCATAGCGAATAATTTCCTGAAAGACAGTCAGATCACTATAAACGGTTCCTACTGCACGGAGGAACACATCACTTTTTAGCCCGGCTGTCATGTCTTCTTGTTTACGATCATCCCAAAAATGGCTGATGAAAATTTTCTTTTCAAAAGGCTCATAGTAAGAATGCACTCCGTATTCAAGCTCGACATCATCACTTTCTGCTAACGTTTTAGCTAAATCCGTTAATTCCATAAATAAAAATGAATCGATTCTGCTGTCATTAAATTTGATGAATTTCAAAAGTCAGAACCTCACTCGAATAATGTTTGGGCAATATTTCTTACCGCTGCTTTTTCCCGGTCATCTTCTAGCTTTTCAACAATCCCTCGTTCAACTGCACGAAGCGGCGGGATGTATTGCGCAAGATCACATGTGTCTAGGAGTGCGCGAATAGATGCAGCTTCTTCACTTACCTGCCCGTTGTGCGCCTGTGTAATGAGGTCTGATGAGAGCTGCACGAATTGATCGATTAACCGTTCATCCTTTAATACAGATTGAGATTGCAGTACATCCTTTAGGATACCGCCGCCAATATATGGAACGTCAATCACAACAAAACGGTTTTTTAACGCTTCATTTAGAGGCACTGTGCCGACATAGCCTTCATTGATTGCCGCAATCACGCCAAAGCCTTCATCTGCTCTAACGACCTCGCCTGTAAATGGGTTTGTCATCATTTTTCTGTAGTCGAGTACGCCGTTTAAAATAGGCAGTGTTTCCGGCTTCGCCATGTTGATTTCATCAATATATAAAAGATGGCCTTTTTTCATCGCTTTCGTTACGGGTCCTTCAATAAATTCAATAGAAGCAACTTGACCATCATTGTGAATGGTTTTATAGCCAATCAAACTTTCTGCATCAAGATCAACCGAGCAGTTCACACTATGCATCGGCTGCTGAAAGAAAGCAGATAAAGTTTCTGCTAGTTTTGTTTTACCTGACCCAGTGGGCCCCTTTAAAAGAACGTTTTTGCCGAGTGCTAGTGCAATCATAGCATCTTGTATGATAAACGTATCCTGTGATTCATAGCCGCCTGTTCCAATAAGCGGACGGAATTCTTCTTCTAGTCCTTTTGCTTTTGCTTCAATCATTGCTTGAATTTCTTCTGGGAGTGATTGTTCGTTAAACATATATGATTAATTCCTCTCTTCGATCATTTTCCTCACCAAGTATACTAAAAAAACCTTTATGCACTCAATACATAAAGGCTAGACATCTGTTATTTTACCATTTCTTTTGTAATCGCTCCGCAAGCGATGCGTTTCCCTGAGTTTCCAGAAGGGTTGCTTAAGTAATCATCTGCTTCTGCATGAATGATAAAGCTCCGCCCATTATGATCGATTAATTGGTTTGGACCTCCCTTTAACGTCACATCTGGTACATTCACGACAACATCAATTTTTCCATCTGCCCCAACTTCTAAATTAGGCATATCTCCAGCGTGGTGGCCTTTTGGGTTATCAAATCCATGCTCCCGGTGTGTTGGATTAAAGTGAGCCCCTGCCGTTTCAAAATCTGGCGCTTCACATACTCCTGTTTCGTGAATATGGAAGCCATGAGGACCTGGCGGCAGATCTTTCGCTTTCACATGTAAATCCAGCCCATTTTCCGAGGAATCTCTTACTTCGATGCTGCCTATTTTTTGCCCGTTTTCATTGATGAGTGTCGTGATAACCGGTGCTTGTTTAGGTGCTGCAACCTCGCTGGTTTCTTCTGTCGTTTCTTTTTTCGGCGGTGCATGACATGCTGTTGCGACAAAGACCAGACACATCATGATCATCCACACTGACTTTTTCATATGACTGCCCCCTTTTGATATCAGTATGGACAATCTGATCAATAGGCAAACAAAAAAAGCCGAAAATCGGCTTTTTTTAGAAGAAACGTTTTGCACCTAAATAGGCTTTTTTCCAATATGGGTTGCTTAAGTTCGAGATCCCAACTCCGCTGTCACTTGCATGAAGGAAATCTCCTCCGCCAAGGTATAGTCCCATATGAGATGGACCCGCTTTGTATGTTGTGAAATAAACAAAATCGCCAACCTGAGGTGTGCTCACAGGTTTCATCATACTCCAGTAGCCTGCTGTGCTTAATCTGGATACAGACGAAACTTTATTAATGAGGTAATAAACAAAGCCGCTGCAGTCAAAACCAGATGGTGTATTGCCGCCCCATCTGTAAGGAATGCCTGTCAGCTTTTTCCCTTCTTGGATCATCGTCGTGATTTTTGCATTCATCGGCACATCATTTTTGTTATTATTGACCGGAGTTGTTGAACCGTTAGACGTAGAACCATTCGACCCAGTTGAGCCTGAAGCTGCACCATTAATTTTTAGAACTTGTCCAATTCTAAGCACATCGCTTTTTAAGCTGTTGGCTGTGCGGATGGATTGAACCTGCACTTTAAATTGATTCGCAATTTTCCATAAGGAATCGCCTGATTTTACAGTATAAGATGTCGCTTTCCCGCTTGAAGGCGGGTTGCTTGGTTTAGCAGGTGCTTTCGGCTGACTTGGTTTTGATGCAGCCGTTCCTTTTACTTTCAATACTTGATTCGGATAAATCATATCAGATTTTATCCCATTTAATGTTTTGATTTCACCAATCGACATATTGAGCGAATTCGCAATTTTCCAGAGAGAATCCCCTAATTTAACCTTGTATGTACTTGATGAGGATGAACTATTTGAGTTCGTTGTCTTATTGTTTGAGCTGGAATTTGAAGAGGAGTTTGATGACTGGCCCCCGCTTGTCTTCGTACTTCCAGATACCTTTAGCTTTTGTCCAGGACGAATTAAGTCACTGTTTAAGCTGTTTAGACTTTTTAAGCTTGCGACTGACATTTTATGATTTTTTGCAATGAGCCATAAAGAATCTCCAAGCTTTACAGTGTAGCTTGATGTCGTTGAAGCATTTGATTTCGTTGCTTTTGATCCAGTTGACGAGCTGGATTTTTTGCTTTTTGCGCCAGGAATTTTCAAGCTTTGTCCTGCAAAAATCATCGTCGTTTTTAGTTGATTAAGAGATTGAAGTTCCGAAATACTTGTATTGTACTGTTCGGCAATCTTCCAAAGTGAGTCACCGCTTTTCACTTTGATCGTCTGTGCTTCTGCCGGTGCAGCAAACACAGCTGAGCCAGCGATCGCTGAAACTGTGAGGCCGGTTACTACTTTTTTCTTCATAGATGAATCTCCGCCTTTCATATTTCATTCAATAAGACTTATGTACTAGTTTTGAGTTTAGCATTTAATGGTTCTGCTTCTCTTGCACTATTTTATCTTTATTTCTATTATATTACTCGACATGTAGACTTTGGGCAATAACAAATAGGCTAAAGCAGCCAACTCAAAATGCTAAAACAAAGCCATATCGTTTCTATCGGCAGTTTGCTGTATTTATAAACATTTTTTAAGGAATTTTTAAGTTGACGTTTAGAAATTTGTCAAAACAAGCACGGTGCTAGTTTCATAGTTCTATTCTACATGACAAATTTTTCTGTATCAAATGACTTTTTACTCAATTGGCTGTTTTTTCTCCTCAAATGAAAAAAAGCATCCTTCCGAATGAAGAATGCAGCGATTCATTTTTATTTCCTTATTTCAGGTTCTTTTACAGTGAGCGGATAAAGGACTCCTTCTTTCGCAAACGACATTTTTCCCGTTTCTTCTGATACGACGAGAACAAGTGCATCGGTCATACCAGAGAGTCCGATCGCAGCCCTGTGTCTTGTCCCGAGAGAAGGATTAACTTTTTTTGAAGTAAGCGGGAGCACATTTGCAGCAGATACGAGTGTATTCTCTTTGACTAAAAGAGCACCATCATGAAGTGGATTTCCTGGGTAGAAAATGCTTTCTATTAATGAAGCACTAATTTTCGCATGAAGATTTGTCCCTTTTTGAATAAAATCCTCAACCTCATCACGCCTTTGAATCACAATAAGTGCCCCGTGTTTTTGTTTTGATAAGTTCTCAATGGCTAACGAAAATTGAGCAAATCCAGGTGTGAATTCTTCCATATACGATTGCAAATAAAACGAGGAAGCCTCTGCGTGCATTTCATTAAACTCATCATGTAATGACTCGAGATCACAAAGTAGACATTGCTCGATCTCATCAAGAGAATCGATAATGTCACTTACATCCTTCATGATTTTCATCAAGTGTGTTCTCATGTCCACTTTAAATAGCGCTTCTTCATTCGTACGATTGATCATTTGACCTTTTCCCTCCTCCTTTTGTTGTCATAAAATAACAAATTATGCGCATTCTATTGATATGGAGGTGACTTAATATGACCATTCAGAAAGTGATTCAATATGCTTGCAGCATTTTAGGTGTTGTCAGTCTTTCCTTTATTTATGCCCAAATGTTTAAAAAAACGAAGCCATCTAAGAAAAATAATCCGACGGAGAATTGATTTTTTTACATAGCATGATATAATCCTCTCGTTATTTCTGTTCAGAGAGGAACTTATGATGAGAGAAACAAATAGCATTCGAGCTAAGGTGACACTATTTTTAACCATTTTGATTCCGATTTTAATCACTCAAGCGGGTCTTTCGCTTATTACGTTTTTAGACACCGTAATGTCTGGAAAAGTGAGTGCAGAAGACCTTGCGGGTGTTGCGATCGGTTCTAGTATTTGGACACCCGTTTATACAGGACTTGCCGGTATATTAATGGCCGTTACGCCGATTGTCGCTCAGCTGATGGGCGCTGGGCATAAAAAAGATGTTCCCAAGGCTGTCTTTCAGGCGATTTATTTATCCTTTCTTTTAAGTATCGGTGTGATTGCGATTGGTACAATCAGCATCCCTTACGTATTAGGTGGACTTGGACTTGAGCAATCCGTAGAGGATATTGCGCGGCATTTTCTCAGTTTTCTTGCTTTTGGGATCATCCCGCTGTTTGGTTATTCGGTACTCAGGTCATTTATTGATGCATTAGGGAAAACACGTGTGACGATGTTCATCACGTTAACAGCACTTCCTATTAACTTTGCTTTAAACTATGTATTTATTTTTGGGAATTTTGGCTTTCCAAGGCTTGGCGGTGCGGGAGCTGGCCTTGCATCTGCGATGACGTATTGGGCCATTTTCATCATGAGTATTTGTATTGTCATGAAAGCAGAACCATTTGCCTCATTTCGTTTGTTTCAAAAACTGCCTCGAATCAATATCTCCCGTATGGGGCAAATACTAAAAATCGGTCTTCCTATTGGGTTTGCGATCTTTTTTGAAACGAGTATCTTTGCAGCTGTCACGCTGTTAATGGGTCACTTTGATACTGTGACGATTGCAAGTCACCAGGCTGCGATGAACTTTGCTTCTATCTTATATATTTTACCGCTCAGTATCTCAATGGCTTTAACAATTGTCGTTGGGTTTGAATCCGGTGCCAAGCGGTATAAAGACGCGCAAAACTACAGCTATATCGGAATTGGAACGGCGGTATTATTCTCATTGTGTACGGCGGCACTCATTTTGTTATTTAGACCAGAGATTGCTGGTTTATACACAGCTGAATCGGCTGTTTTACAGTTGACACAGCACTTTTTGATTTATGCGATCTTTTTCCAGCTGTCAGATGCAATTGCTGCACCCATTCAAGGGGCTCTGCGCGGCTATAAAGATGTGAACTATACGCTCATTGCCGCTTTTGTTTCTTACTGGGTGATCGGTCTTCCTTCCGGCTATTTGATTGGCACCTATACCTCATTTGGGGCATTTGGCTATTGGATTGGTCTCATTGCAGGACTTGCCGCTGGTGCCGTCGTCCTCTTTATTCGTCTCAGATTGATTGAAAAACGCTTGCTTCAGCAAGCGCCCAATCACTAAAGACGACACAAAAAAAGCAGCTGATCGATGTCAGCTGCTTTTTTATTTAGTCATTCCATTGGTACGTCCAGAAAATTTCTTCATCGAACCATTTTTGGACGACAGGTTCTTTGTTTTTCAGCTTCTGTTCAAGCTCTCTCAGCATGCCTTCTGTTTGCGTTCTATGCGCTCTCAGTGCATTTAATTTGATATCTGCTACATCTGTAATGTCGATCATAATATCTGCATTTCCCAGCACTTCTTCTCTATTTCTCGTAATGGCCATGCAGTATGTGACAGGACGGTCTTCTTTTTTCTTACGGTAAAGAGCGCGAATAACCGCTTCGCCTGTCGCATCATGATCAGGGTGTACACCGTGTCCTGGATAAAACGTCACAATGAGTGTCGGTTTGACTTCATCAATGATGTTTTCCATCACATCAGCTAAATACTCGTCGTCTTCAAATTCCAATGTTTTATCACGAAGTCCAAGCATACGTAAGTCTGTGATATCCATTTCTTTGCAGGCATTGATTAATTCCTGTTTTCTTAATTCAGGAAGTGTTTCACGATTGGCATATGTTGGGCTGCCCATATTTCTGCCCATTTCCCCAAGTGTCCCGCATGCATACGTGACTGGGATTCCGCGTTTTCTGCTTTGTGCAATGAGACCTGCAACCCCAAAGGATTCATCATCTGGGTGAGGCAACATCACTAGTACATGTTCGTTCATGACTCGTCACCCTTTCTTCTACACCTGAAATGGTGTTTCACTAATTTGTAATGAGATCGCTAGTTTTCCGTCTGGCAAGTGCCCTGCTAACAGCAGGCGGCCATGGTCATCAAACACATAATCCGTTAATCCTTCTGCGTAAATCCAGCCATCTTCTGTTTTCATTCCAACACGGTACGGACCTTGTCCTTTTATTTTCGCCTGTGAATAGACGACTTTCGCATTTCGGATATATGCCACGACCGTCATATTTTGTTCATTTACATGAGCTGAATAAGAACCAGTTGTCGTTTCAAGATGAACGAAAACTGGACGATTTAAAAACGATTCAAGATGTGTTGTGACATCTTCCGTTTGAATTGGTTTCATGAGTGGTTCCTTCCTTCATTTTGAATTAATTCTCGCAGCTTTTTTGTATGTAAGCTGATCAGCTGCAGCTGATGATCATGCTCAAGCTCACTTTCTAATATTCTCTCTACAGCGAGCACATATTTTTGATGGAATGATTTTCTCGCCCGCGGATGAGTGCGCGCATCGCTTAAATCATCACATATCGCCTCGAGTAAAGAAGACATATCATCGACATCAAGCTGACGATTTTTCCATAAAGATTGATAAGCGGCTGCAAGCTCATTGGCAGATGACATGTAATCACCTCTACAGTTTTGGTAACAACTTATTATGACATGATCCGCATTCAAAAAAAAGCAAACTGCTTGTTCCACTTAATGAGAATTCGCTGTTTTTTTCATGCGTAATTGAGAGGTAGTAAATAATAAAATCGCCACCCAGATACAAAGAAACGTCACGATTTTAGCTGAAGATAAATGCTCGTGATACACAAATAACCCCAAAAACAGCGTAATCGTCGGTGCAATGTATTGTAAAATGCCCACTTGATAAAGAGGAATTCTTTTTGCGCCTTCAGAGAATAAAAGAAGTGGCACCGCTGTAAAGACCCCTGCAAAGAATAAGAGACCAAGCGATCCGAAGCTGTTAGGATTCATTGTCACCACAGGTTCTTTTAAGAAGAACAATAAGTACACAAGGGCCGCCGGGGCTAAAAGCAGCGTTTCAATTGTCAATCCAATTGCACTCGTGAAGCTCATTCTTTTTTTAATCAATCCATAAAAACCGAAGCTAAAGGCAAGTAATATCGCAACGACAGGAAATGAACCGTACTGAATCGTGGAAAGAATCACCCCAGTGGCGGCAATTAGTATCGCAATGGTTTGTAATTTATTGAGCCGCTCTTTCAAGAAAATGATGCCTAGTAAAACAGAGACAAGCGGATTAATATAATACCCTAAACTAGCTTCTAGCACGAGATGGTGATTGACTGCCCAAATGTACACATACCAGTTAACCGAAATTAAAATAGCAGATAAAAGTAGTGAAAAAAGTGCTTTACCATCCAGCATGAGACCCTTCACTGTCTGCATCGCCGGCCGGACTTGTTTTAAATACAGAAGAATACCGCACATAAAAACAAATGACCATAAAATTCTGTGCGCTAAAATTTCGCCTGACGAAATATGCTCCATCAGTTTCCAATATAAAGGGAATAGTCCCCATAATGTAAAAGATGCTGCCGTATAGAGAACACCTTTTGATTGTTGCTGATCGTTCAATCTAACCATTCCTTTCTAAACCTATCGTATATTATAGCACGCACTCAGGTGAATGGGCATATACTAATTCAGGGCATTTAGAAAGGATGATTTGCATGTTTGACTGGAACCGATTATTCCCTTTTCAAAAGCAATTTTCAAAAGAAGCCTTAAAGAATTCAGACCCTAAAGACGTTGAGCAGTACGTCAATCAAGTGATGGAAAGTGTATTCGGCTCCAATTATCCTGCTCAATTCCCTTTTCAGGACCCACTCTCTCAACATCAAAAAACGAAAGAAACAGACGTCAAAAAAGAAAAAGAACCCGAAGTGGAAGTATTCGAAACCACTGATCACGTGTTCGTTAAAATTGAGCTTGCTCGGCCGAACACAGAAAAAGTAAAAATCAAACATACAGCCAACCTGCTGTTTATTGATCATTTTCCTGAGGAAGGCACGCAGAAGAAAGTTGTCCTTCCTGCTGCTGTAAAAAGAAAAGGAACGAAGGCTTCGTATCAGGACGGTATTTTGGAGATTATGTTTTTAAAGCATGATGATCCGGGGATCTCTGAAATCGATATTCCATTATAAAAAGCCTGCTTTCATATAGAAGCAGGCTTACTCTTTTTTCTTAATAGTATGGTGGATATCCGCCGCCATAAGGTGGTGGAGCAGGCGGTGGTGGCGGGTAATATGGACGGGGATAATTAAAAATCGCACTTCCTAAAAATCCGCCAAGCAGTCCGCCGACTAAAGGAGCGCCAAAACCAAAAAACAAAGGGACTCTGGATTCATATGGCGGAATGCCAGGGGCGCCGCCTCGGAAATACGGAGTATGAGGGTACATGCATTTCTCCTCCTTTGTCATGTGCCTAACATCAGCATATTCATCAGGAGTCAAAACGTTTGGGCAAACCTGAAACTAGGCTTGCTCCTTTTTTTCATGAGATTCTGTATACTCCCCTGCCCACCTAGATACCTCATGAAACACATTATTTAGCGCATTTCCTTTTTCAGTTAAACAATAAATGACTTTAACAGGCGTCTCAGGCAGAACAGTTCGCTCTATAATCCTTTCTTGCTCAAGTTCTTTTAAACGCTCTGCGAGCATTTTTTGACTGATAGATGGGATAATGTCCGTCATGTCTTTAAAGCGCTTTGGACCATCAAGCAATACATGAATAATGAGACCATTCCACCTTTTGCCTAGCAGTAAAAAAGCTTGCTGAATGTGTGGACATAATTGAAATTCCATAAATTTCAGCCTTTCTTTTCATGATTGTTTGACAAACTAACGGTATACAATTTAAAATAGCTCTAGTTACAATAAGTAAGTTTCTCACTTTTTTAGTTATTGTACCATACTATTTGCAAAAACGGGAGGAAATATCCATATGGCGACTGATCAAAAAACAATTGACATTTTAAAACAAAGAGCTTCAGTAAAAGAGTATGATACAACTCATGAAATGACAAAAGAAGAGTTAACAGAGCTTCTTGATATCACAACTAAAGCACCATCTGCGTGGAACCTTCAGCATTGGCATTTCACTGTTTTCCATAGTGCTGAATCTAAAGCGAAGTTACTTCCAATCGCTTACAACCAAAAGCAAATCTCACAAGCATCAGCTGTTATTGCTGTACTAGGTGATCTTGAAGCCAATCAAAATGGTGAAAAAATTTACAGTGAGCTGGCAGAACAAGGCTTCATTACTGAAGACATCAAAGAAACATTGATGACTCAAATCAATGGCGCATACCAAAGCGAGCAGTATGCACGTGAAGCTGCGTATTCAAATGCTTCATTAGCTGCTATGCAATTAATGATTGCTGCAAAAGCAATGGGCTATGATACATGCGCAATGGGTGGTTTCAGTAAAGACGCCTTCATCAAAGAATTCAATGTAAGCGGACGTTATGAGCCAGTCATGTTGATTTCAGTTGGTAAAGCAGCGAAAGAAGCTCATAAAAGCAATCGTTTCGACATCGAACAAGTATCTGATTTCCTTTAAAATTGGCAAGGCCTCAGCTTTCATGCTGAGGCTTTTTTTATTTGGTTTAAATATTATTCCTACATACTTTCTTTTCACTTTACCCCTTTTCACCTTCACCCTTTCTCCTTTTTAAGAATGAAAGCGTTATATTAGTATGATATTCGCCAAAATGATTGTTTTTTCTGAAAATGGTCTTGTGATCTAATCTGACAACTGCTATTATTATGAAATTACAAAAAATTCAGGAGGGAATCATGAATAAAAAATTGATACTGGCACTACTTATAGCGATTCCATTCATCGGACAGCTCGCACTGCTGCCCTTTGCAAATCGTATTCATCCATTTGTGATAGGGCTGCCCTTTTTCCACTTCTGGCTCTTACTATGGATTGTTCTCACACCAATCTGCACATTCATCATTTACCGGATGCAACATTCAAATGGAGGAACTGACTAATGCAAGGAAATTTAACAGCTTTATTGATTACTGCAAGTATTATTTTCATCGTCGTGGTCATCGGATTTGCCGCTGGCCGGGATAAATCATCGAGACAGTCAGTAGAGGAATGGTCTGTCGGCGGGAGAAAATTTGGCGGTCTGCTCGTCTGGTTCCTCGTAGGCGCAGATTTATATACCGCTTATACCTTTTTAGGGCTCACTAGTACAGCCTATACAGCTGGAAGTGTCGCTTTTTTCGCTATCCCCTATTCAGTTCTAGCGTATTTTATTGCTTATTTCTTCTTACCAAAGCTATGGACGGTTGCGAAAAATCACAACCTCACAACGCTCGCTGATTATGCACGTGAGCGGTTTGACAGCAAGCTGTTATCCAGTTTGATTGCGATTATTGGAGTACTTATGCTGATTCCTTATATTTGTCTTCAGCTGAGCGGGATTCAAGATACGTTAACTGTCGCTGGTACTAGTTATATTAATGTGAATGCAGTTGTTATTATTTCATTTATTTTAGTCGCACTTTATACATTTTTCAGTGGTATTAAAGGTCCTACATATACAGCCATTATTAAGGATATTCTCGTTTGGGTCATCATGCTGTTTATGGTGGTTTCACTGCCAATCATTCATTTTAACGGCTGGACCCCGATGATGAATACGTTAGCTAAGGAAGCGCCACAGCTTCTGACAATTCCTGACGGCGGTCCTAAAGGCATTTTATGGTTCATTACCGCTTCAGGCGTTTCTGCCCTTGCTTTGTTTATGTGGGCACATGCGGCAACTGGGGTTTTTACAGCCAAAAGTGCAGATGCCATCCGTAAAAACAGTATGTTTTTGCCTCTTTATAACATCGTATTGATTTTGGTCATCTTCCTTGGATTTATTGCCTTTTTAGTCTTACCTGAAGATACAAATCCAAGATTTGCTCTTCTTCATTTAATTCAAACGTCATATGGTGGTGTGATGCAGGGCCTCGCTTATTCAACAATTGCACTGGCTTCCCTCATTCCATGCTCGATCATGGCCATTGGCGCATCGAATTTATTTGCCAATAATTTATACCGTGACTTAATTCATCCGAATGTATCACCAAAAAGATTGACCATCATTACACGTTCAATGGTGTTTATCGTCATCGGACTGGCCCTTTTATTCGGGATGCTCTTCCCAACAGCACTTGTGACGCTTCAGCTCATTGGCGTTTCAGGAATGGTTCAAATTTTCCCAGCCATTGCGATCAGCTTGTTCTGGAAAAAACAATCGAGAGAAGCAACGATTGCGGGGTTAGTTGTTGGCATCATCGTCACCTTTACAGCCAATATCTCACAAGTCACGTTCGGTCTTTATGAAGGTTTTCTCGGTTTACTAGCAAACGTTGTGGTCATCTTGATCTTGAATCCATTCTTCCAAAAGCATGTCACAGACAATTCTGTCATAAATGATCTTTTTGAAAAAGATAACGAAAAAACAGAAGCGACTGTAAACAACGCGTAAACATAAAAAGAGCAGTCCCCCTTATGAGGACTGCTCTTTCTTTATTTCATTTCTTTTTTCAAAACTTCAATGGCTTTTTTCATTTGTGTATCATTGTTCTTTAGCTTATCTTGGATCTTTGTCATCAATACTGTCGTTGTATCTCCTGTCAGAATACCGTCTGTTTTCAGATCGTTGTCTGTTTGGAAGCGTTTGACGATAGACTGGAAAGCTTGATCGTACTCACCATTTGCTTTTGCTTTGTAGCCAAGCGCTTGGAACATTTTTTGAGCCGCTTTGACTTCATCTCCATTGTCATTCAGCTGATACGATTTTTTCGGACTTAAGTATGGCAGCTTTGCATAACTTGGGAGCGATGCTTTGACCTGTGGTTCAATTCCTTTTTTGTGAATCCAAGAACCATCCGGCGTCAGCCACTTGGCAATGGTTAACTTGACGCTAGAACCATCATTATAGCTTTGTGCATTTTGAACAGTTCCTTTACCAAATGTCTTTTCACCAATAATTTTGATACCTGAAGATTGGTGCAGAGCCGCCGCCATGATTTCAGCAGCGCTTGCTGAGCCGCCATTTACAAGAACAACTGCCGGCTGATGAACTTTACGTTCTTTTTCAGCCTTGTACTCTTCTTTCTTCCCTTTTTCTTCAACTTGCATGATGACTTTCCCTTTATCGATAAAGTCATTACTCATTTCAATCGCTTCTGTCATAATGCCGCCTGGATTATCTCTCAGGTCGATGACAAAGCCTTTTGCCCCTTTTTTCTCGAGGTCATCAATGGCTTTATCTAGCTCTTTCGATGTTGTTTCAGCAAAGGACGTAATTTGGATTTCTCCTATTTTGTCTTTTGTGAGTTTTGCATACACCGTTTCAAGCGGAATGGTGTCTCTTGTGATCGTCACATCAACATTGCCCACTCCTTGGCGGTTAAGGTGCAGCTTGACATCCGTTCCTTTTTTCCCTCTAATAAGAGAAACTGCTTTATTGACCGACATGCCTTTTGTGCTTTTCCCATCCACCTTTAAAATACGATCATGAGGTTTCAACCCGGCTTTTTCAGCAGGAGAGCCTTTAATCGGTGCGACAATTAAAATTTGCCCATCCTTCTCTTCTACTTGTGCACCAATTCCTTCAAATGATGATGAAATGGTGTTGTTAAATCCTTCGGCTTCCTCCTGATCCATATATGTAGAGTATGGATCATCAAGTGATGCAATCATTCCTTGAATCGCACCATCTACTAGTTTTTGATCATCCGTTTTTTCGTAATACTCATCTTTTACCTTCGTATACGCCGCCATGAGTTTACTAAACTTCTCGTCTCCTGAGACACTGACAGCCCCTTGTTTTGTGATCACAAATGTAATCGCAGAGGACAGGGCCGCTGTCACCAGAATGGCGATCACGAACTTAAATTGTTTTTTCAAAAAAACACCACCTTTATCTCCTTTCATTATTATCAAGGACGATGCTTCATCCGTCAACCAAAGGATCGAAGTTCTCTTTGAAAAGATAAGCCATTTGACCTTGCATTGCATAATCTTTAAAGAGGAACTTGATAAGGAAAGAAGGGATTTTATGAGTGATTATGTAGAAATGCTTGCCTATTTTGGCGTATCCAGTGCCCATCCTGGCGGAATTGAGTTAACAAAAACGATGCTTGAGCATATAAAATTGACGCCGGATGCACGTATACTGGATGCGGGATGCGGGACAGGACAAACGGCGGCATATTTAGGAAATATCGGTTATCAGGTAGAGGCGATTGATACACATCCTTTGATGATTGAAAAGGCCAACCTGCGATTTGAGCGAGAAGAACTGCCGATCCGCGCATTGCAAGCATCGATTGAACAGCTGCCATTTCCAGATGAAGCGTTCACTCTTCTCATCAGTGAATCTGTTTTAAGCTTCACAAACCTTCCTGCTGCACTTGCTGAGATCCAACGAGTGCTTGCCCCTGGAAGTCAAATGATCGCAAATGAAGCTGTGTTAAAAGCACCCCTTACACCAGAGGAGCTCGCCACCGTACGAGATTTTTACGGGTTCCACTCACTCTTTTCACTTGAAGAATGGAAGGAGCAGCTAAAAGCAGCAGGATTCCATGACTTTCGCATTCTCTCATTTGATGAACACATGGTACAGGAGGAGCCGACAGAAATGGAATTATCTGAACACATCCCGCCTTCTCTTTACGAAACGCTGCAAACACACTACGATCTGATTCAAGCGCACCGGAAGCAGCTAAGCCACATTCTATTTGAATGTACCGTATAAAATGAGCGAATCTCCTATATGTTTTGTCCAAACTCTATGAGGTCTCTCGCATAGGATAAGAGTGAAAAGAGTTTGTCATAAGGAGGAAAAATATGGAGCGCTATCAAAAGCTTTGTCAGCAGCACATGGGAAAAGTCGCTAGAATCACAGATCGTAATGGCAGAGTACATGTCGGACGCATTGAGCGGGTGACAAACCGTAAAGTGTATATTCGTCCAGTCGGCGGTTCTCGCGGCGGCTTTGGCTTTGGTTATTACGGAGGGTACTACGGCTGGGGTGCCGCTTATGGCATCGGGCTTGGTTTCATTACAGGTTTCGCATTAGCAGGATTGTTCTTTTTTTAAAGAATAAAGAAGGCCCCCCGAATAGCTGGGAGGCCTTTTTATTTGATTAGATTTTCTTCACTTTGTTCATGTACTCTTCAAATGTTAAATCGTGATCATGCATCGCTTTTGCTGCTTCTTTTCCAACATAGCGCAGATGCCACGGTTCATATTCATATTTTGTAATATCTTCTTTTCCTTTTGGATAACGAATGATAAAACCATATTTATAGGCGTTTTTAGCCACCCATTTGCCATCAGGTGTTTCACCAAACTTTTCAGAGATGTCAAAGCCGGCACTTTTTGAGGAAATGTCCATGGCAAGACCTGTTTGATGTTCACTTTCGCCTGGTAAAGCTACTGCTTCCTGCGCTTTGTCTTTGCCTTTTAATTTGACTTCACTATCAAAAATGACTTTTTGACGGTCATAGGAGCGATAGCCAGATACTGCAGCCAGCTCGAAGTTTTTCTTTTTCGCATCTTTGAATAACTTCTCAAGTGCTTCCGCTGCTTCTTTACGAATATATCGTTTTTCAATATCCTCTGAAAAAGAGAATTCTACTTTTGGTACAACGAGATCAGAAGGTTTATAGGTTCCTGGTAATGCGTATTCTTTGTTGACAAGAGCTAGCACGTTTGCAGGATTTTGAATGGTTTTCAACCCACTTACCACCTTGATGTCATTGAAATATTCACTCTTTAATGTCAGCTCTTGATCCGATGAATCTGCTGTATTGTTTGAGTTTTGCTGGGTAGATGAATTTGCTGCGCTCTTTTGTTCGTTTGTTTTGTTCGATTCAGATGTACCGCTTTTTTGATCCAGCAACTGGCAGCCCGATAGTGCGGCTGTCAAACCAAGAATCGATGCGATTGAGAGTATTTTATAGCTTTTCTTCATGACATACCTTCCTTTTGCTCTTCTAAAAAAATAAAGATGCGCTACATCGTAGCACACCCTTTATACTATTATAAAAGAGAGTCTAGTGCAATTAAGATCATTTCGTCAAATGTCGTTTGACGCTCTTCAGCCGTCGTTTCTTCTCCTGTGAGAACATGATCACTCACTGTCAGAATGGATAACGCTTTTCGATCAAATTTTGCTGCAAGCGAATAAAGAGCTGTTGTCTCCATTTCAATCGCTAGGATACCGTATTGAGCCATGAGTTCAAGTGGTTTTTCATTGTAAAATTGGTCTGCTGTAAATACATTACCGACACGTACAGCGACATTTTTTGCTTCTGCTGTATCGTAGGCTTTCTTAAGCAGTCCAAAATCAGCGCAAGGTGCGTAATCAATCGGTCCAAACGCCACACGATTCATTTGTGAGTCTGTTGAAGATGTTTGAGCTAAAATGACATCACGCACGTTGACATCCCTTTTGATAGCCCCGCAAGATCCGACGCGGATTAAGTTTTGAACATCATAGCTTTGAATGAGTTCATTCACATAAATCGAAATAGAAGGTACGCCCATTCCGGTACCTTGTACAGAAACGCGCTTTCCTTTGTAGGTTCCAGTATAACCATACATTCCGCGCACTTCGTTATAGCATTCGACATCTTCTAAATATGTATCTGCAATATATTTCGCACGAAGCGGGTCGCCTGGCAGCAATACCGTTTCTGCAATTTGTCCTTTTTCTGCTCCAATATGTACACTCATTTTTTAGCCTCCACTTACGTTTACTATGTGATTTATCCTATTTAGTATAAACGATTGAGCCTAAAAAAGAAAATACCAGCTGAAGCTCAAGCTGGCATCGTCAATCATCTATTTAACTCATCGTTATCAGTCGTTCACTGCGTTTCCATCCTGCCGGAAAAAGCTGATAATAGCACTTTCCTTTCTTCTTATCATCAATCACAACAATATCACCTGTTGTCATAAACCGTGCATTGTAATCATTAGGGACTGTATCATGTACATTAAATGTCGAGAATGCTTTTTCCAGAACATCCAGGTGTGTTCTGCCGCCAATCTTTGTCCGGTACACAGGCTGATGCCCGCTTGCAGCGCCATATTCAGGTGTCTGATAAATGGTTAAGTGAAATGCTGAAGGTTTCTTTTGAAAAAATCTCAACGTCAATTGCATTCAAATCCCTCCCCTTTTATATAAAATTGGCTGGGGTCTGTCAATTTCCTTCTTCTATTTTTGTCGAATGACAGACAATTTTTCGTCAATCTTTTTACAAATGAGAAATAAAGCAAGTCCTATCGCAAAACCGCCTGCAACATCTGTCAAATAATGAACACCGATATACATTCGGCTGATCCCAATCAAAAGAACACAGAACCCCGTGATCAAGTAGACGATTTTTTGTCTTTCTTTCAGCCATGGAATCATTTCAACTAATAGATAAGCTATAAAAGGATAGATTGTGGCTGCATTCATCGAATGTCCGCTCGGAAAGCTGTAATACGTTTCATTGACAAGATGATCAAAGGCCGGTCGCTCTCTAGCAAACAGTCCCTTTAGTTCATGATTGATGGTTTTTTCTGTGAGATATAATAGAAAAAGCATCATGATAGAGTAATAGCGCTTATACATGAATAGTACGACACTAAAAATGAGCATGATTGGGACGAGCAGCGCACTAATGCCAAAGTCCGTCAAAGTCAGCATGACATCATTTAAAAAAGGGAGTCTGATGCTCTCAAACCATAAGATGATCTGGTTGTCCAATTCTTGACCCGCACCAGATACCATGAGCGCAGCAATGGCGCCAAATAAAATCAAAAGAAATAGGATATACACGCGAAAGATTCTCCTCCCTCTCTCTTCAGAATCTCTTCAAAGTATAGTGCCTACCACGCCTCTTCTTCAACTATCATTGCTTTTTTCAGCATATATTCAAACGTAATGTCAGCCAGCTCAAACGTTTCCAGCTCAGCAGGTATGTACCCTCTTTTGACCAGCTCCATGTAGAAGAATTCCGCAATTTCCTCTGTATCAATCACCAAATCTGCTTCTTTCATTACATTCCGCCTCCTTTTTTATGATGTATGAACGACGCCTGTTTTTTATTACAGTTTGTCATAATGGCTCATTCCATACATATAAATGCAGTAAACAAAAAGAAAAGGGGTTTGAGGCAATGAAATGGTTAAGCATATTAGATGGAGAAACGTTTGATCAGGTGATGGGCCGTATCTTGAGGGGATGGTTTTATGTGATTGTTTTTTTCTGTGTGCCTTATTTTTTATTCGTGTTAGGACAAGTCTTTCTTTAACCAAAATGCTCGTGTAAACTTTCCAATATAAAATCCATCATATCTTTGTATTCTGGATCTTCGAAAAATTCGTAGAGAATTTTATAGTCATTATATATATCAAGAAGCTCATCCACTATAGATACAGCGAGGAATTCTAGTGAAGCTTCGCTTTCTTGTTTCTCTTCTAATTGTAATAGAGCCGTTTGAACCATATCTTCTTCCATTTCTTTTGAGGTTTCACCGACGTAATGCACAAAAAGAAGCTGATGAACGAACTGGTCCATCTCATACTTCCTCAGGACAAGCGTTAAGTCTTCCTCTTCTGTTTCCAGCCACTCTCCGTCCTTTAGCCTCGTGAGTTCGTAAATGACATCTTCCCAGCCGTCATCAAGGTATCGCCATATTTCAGTCCGATGGCCAATAATTTTAAATAGCTCTTTTCCGTAATCTTTTACATATACAACATCGCCAATGAGGAACTCATATTCAATGTCCAGCTTTTCTGTATCCACAATCACCCCGTCGTACTCATCGTAAAGCTGAAGTGATGTTTCAAAATAAAGCACCTCATTATGATTGACCTCATACAAATAGTGCTGGTCAATTTGATGGACTTTTGTAATCGTTCCGACTGTGCCGTACATGACAACGACGACAATATCCCCTACTTGATATTTTGGTGCTTTCGCCTTCATTCTGTCTCCCCCTTGCCCGACTTTTGGTCTTAACGTATCGTATGCCGGCGCAAGGAATTCTGCATGGGCAACCACACCATGCAAAACGCCATTTTATTTCTCATAAAAAAAACCGCTTCTCCCATCTGGAACAAGCGGTTGTTTGTTATTTTTTTTTGACTTCTACTTCATATTGCTCAAACGCTTCGTCAAATGTTGTCATTGAGCTCAAATAATCGCCATTTAATTCTAAATAGGCACACAGCTCATGATAATCAGTGGACGCTTTCGGGAAGCTGTGATCCTCATAAGCAGCATTTGCAAAATGGCTGATTTCATCTTTCGGTTTTGGATGTCTGTACTTCATTAAATAATGGTAAAACGACTTCACCTGTTTTTCCCTCCGCGACACTCTATTTTGTTGTTATATTATACAGCAATTTGATGACTTGTATAGGCGGAGGTACAACTTATGATGAAAAGTCAAAGTAATTTCGCTTTAATAACCGCTCCATGCTCATTAATTCTTCGTATGAAATTTTTTCTGGAAGTTTTGTCTGATCCACTAAAATTAATTGATCTTCTATCTCTTTGACCGTCTCATCCTTTTGATATAACATGCCGCAGTGCGTGCAGGAAATGGACGGTGTTTCGATGATTTCAATTGATTGTGTGCCAGTGATCAGTTCCCAATAGACTGTTGTCTGCTCTGCGTTTGCTTTGTTTTCCTCACACCAATCACATGTCAGCAAGGTCATTTCTCCTCCTTTACAGTTTGATCTTTTTTGAGCTGTGCTTGATATTTTTTCTCTTTTAATTCATCTCGTTTTTCACGTTTGTTTTTGAGTGTGTCATGCTCAGGATTTGTCTCATATGCTTCTCTTCGTTTCATCCGGCTTAAATTCTCAGGCGTAAACGATTTCGCTTCATCCTGAAATAGTGCGGTAACACCAATTGCCGGTTCTTGTTTCTCTTCATAAATTTCATTAAAATACGCATCTGCCTGGCCTGCCACGTAATGCTCTGGTTCAGGGTAAGAGGTGATCACACCTTCAAAGTTACGAAGGACGACTTTGTCAGGGCTTTGCGATAATAAATAATTTGGCTGTAAGGCGATCTTTCCTCCGCCTCCTGGTGCATCTACAACAAAGCTTGGCACGGCATACCCGCTCGTATGCCCTCTTAAGCCTTCAATGATTTCAAGACCTTTTGATACTGGTGTTCTAAAGTGGCCAATCCCCTCAGATAAATCACATTGATAGATATAATAAGGTCTGACCCGTATCTTCACGAGATCGTGCATCAGCTTCTTCATAATCGGCACACTGTCGTTAATACCTGCAAGGATGACAGCCTGATTACCAACAGGGACGCCGGCATTCACAAGACGTTCGCACGCTTCTTTCGCTTCTTTCGTAATTTCAATGCTTGTATTGAAATGGGTATTCAGCCAAACCGGATGATATTTTTTCAAAATCTCGCACAGCTCATCTGTAATGCGCTGCGGAAAGACGACCGGCGCGCGGGTTCCTATCCGAATGATCTCAACGTGCGGAATGTCTCGTAAGTTTTTCAAAATGTATTCAAGCACTTGATCATTGATTAAGAGCCCATCTCCGCCGGAAATTAACACATCCCGCACCTCAGGTGTTTCTCTAATATATCCAATGGCAGCATCTAACTGCTTTTTTGGCACGCCCATACCGATCTGGCCGGAAAAACGTCTTCTCGTACAATAGCGGCAGTACATGGAGCACTGATTTGTTACAAGAAAGAGCACACGATCTGGGTACCGATGCGTTAACCCCGGGACAGGTGAGTCTTCATCTTCATGCAGCGGGTCTTCCAAGTCATATTTTGTTTTATGCAGCTCCTCAGCGATTGGCACAGATTGCATACGTACTGGGCATCTTGGATCGTCTGGATTCATCAGTGAGGCATAGTAGGGTGTAATGTTGAGTGGAATGGTTTTGGTGGAAATCTTCACCCCTTCTCTTTCCTCTTCTGTTAAGTTCACGATTTTCTCTAAATCTTCAAGCGTTTTCACGGTATGCGTCAGCTGCCAAATCCAGTCGTTCCACTTTTCCTCAGGTACATCCTTCCAAAGCTCAATGTCCTTCCAATGACGCGCCGGTTCATACAGTTTCTGATTCATATCCATTCCCCCTATCAGCATTCACCTTATACTATGCAAGTTATGTGCCAACATGGGAAAATGCCCCTATTCTTTACAAAAGGAGCTTTACCCGTGATATTCAATGGATGGTGGTGCCTATTTTTCGGCATCTGCATATTTCTTCAGTTTATACTGCAGCGTTTGTCGAGGGATTTTTAAGGCTGCGGCGGTTTTTTTAATATTGCCATGATGCTGATTTAAAGCTTCTTGAATCAAAGTTTGTTCAAATGAAGAAACCTGACTTTTTAAGGAGGCGTCGGGTGTTTCTTCCTCGAGCTTCTGCGTACGTAAATGAGCAGGAAGGTATGAAGGTGTGATGTCTTCCGCTTCCTTTGGCATCATCAATACGGCATGCTCAATGGTATGTTTTAATTCTCGAACGTTTCCCGGCCAGTGGTGAGCCATAAACAATTGTTCCGTTTCTTCAGAAAGGCGTTTGACGTTTTTTGAAAACTGCTGATGATAGGTTTGAATGAAATGGCGGGAAAGCAGCGGGATGTCTTGCTTTCTCTCACGAAGCGGCGGGATATGAAAAGATGACACATGCAGTCTATAAAATAAGTCTTCTCTTAAAATTTGCTTTTTCACTGCTTCAAATGGGTCCATATTGAGTGCAGTAATGAGTCTTACATCCACTTGAATCGCTTTTGCATCCCCAATGCGGCGCACAACACCATCCTCTAACACGCGTAATAATTTCGTCTGCAGCGTGAGCGGCATCGCTTGCAGTTCATCAAGAAAAAGCGTGCCTCCATCAGCCAATTCAAAGAGCCCCTTGCGATCAATTGCGCCCGTATAGCTCCCTTTGACAGATCCGAATAATAGGCTCTCAAGTAGCGATTCTGGAAGTGCTGCACAGTTTTGCGGAATGAACACTTGGTTTTTCCGGTCAGATTCATGAACAATGGCTTGAACGAGCACTTCTTTCCCTGTCCCTGTTTCCCCGTAGACAACAACTGATGACGGATAAGCAGCTGCTTTTTTTGCCTTTTCAAGCATTTCTTTTAAGAACGGATCATTTGTTAAAAATGAAGCAAAATCATGCATTTGTTCTGCCCCAGCCACATCGTGTATCCGTTTTTTCTGATCTAAACGATTTGAAAGGGCTGACAGCTTCGATACATCTTTTGCGACTTCGACCGCGCCTATTAACTTGCTTTCTTCAATAATGGGCAATGTCGTGTTGACGGTTTCAATTCTTTCTCCGTTTTTATTCAAATAGGTTTGCAGCGAATGATAAATGGGCTTCCCAGTTCTCAAAACATGCATAAGCGTACTTGTTTTTTCTGTTAAAGAGGGATACACCTCAAGGATGTACTTGCCAATCACCTCTTCTTTTTGTAAACAGTCAAACTTAGCGGCATTATGATTGTAAAAGATCGTCATGCCTTGATCATCTACAACATGAATGGCTTCATCAATGGCTTCTAAAATTAATTCAAACCAATCCGCTCTTTCGACAACTTTCCCCATTCTTTCCCCCTCACTTTCAGTGCCAAAAAACCGGCGTCTATTGCCGGATTTTCAGCGGCTTGATCATCTTCATCACACCTTCTCCTGTCCTTTCATGTTTCGCTTTTTCCTTGCAACTTCCTGCTTTTTTTGTCTATAGCGCCAAAAAAGCACCCCTCTTATGAGGAGTGCTTTCGCCCTGATGTTTGATAAAGAGACATATCGAATTCTTGCAGCGATTCCATATACAGCGGCACTATCGGCTTTCCTTCTTGAAATAACGTAAATTGGGAAGGGTATAAATTAATTGGCTGATGATAAAAAGCAAATCGCTTCACGACATCAGGATCAATACGGTAAAAGGTATGGTGCATCAGTAAATAGACATCTTGTTTCCATTTAAACAGCCGCCTGTTTGGCGGACTAAATACTGGAGAAACTTGAATCATGCCGCCATCTTCAAACATCTGAAGCCGTTCATTTGAAATCGTATAGATCTCCTTAGGGTGAAACTGAAAATATTGCACGTCACGTTTTGCAGCAAATCGCCTTTTTTTCTGATCTTCAATATAATAGAACGTTTTCCCATGATCTGCCGTGACAACTGTATAATTTGGTACTGCCAGCATGTCTTTCATCTCATATTTCATCGCACATAACGATGGCACCCGAATCGCGCGCCTGTTTTTTTCGTTCACCCAGCACCTTTCAATTTCATGAAGATTGCCGCCTGCGATTTGGTAGTAATCCCCTTCCTTTTCAATCACCGTTCCGTCAATGAGATCATACGGCATACTCGAAAACAGATGATGAAAGGAATGAGGGGTTTTATACGTTGTATCAAGTACATCTCTTAATGGAAAAAACGCGGCAAATTGATTCAGCCTCATCCAAAAAACAGAATCTGCATGATGCCAGTGTTTCGGCTCATCATCCCAATATTGCCCGTATTTTTCATGAATTAGCGGAAGCAAACGCCTTCTGTGCATGACCGAACAATGATCCACTTGAAAGGACGCATGCTCCAAGATTTGGTCTGCTTCACGGACAAAGCTCATGGTCTCAACTAAATGCTTATCAACATGCACGACCCGCTGCGAGGAATACACAATATCGATATGAGGATTCGACTGAAAAACATCCACCATTTTCTGCAAACGATCTTGATGATACACAGTATCATCTGTTAAATAACAAATGAGCTGACCTGTTATACGGGTTAGCGCTTCATTAATAAGCGTCGCATACCGAACGGTTAACAGCCGTTTTGCAGGATGAACCGTGCGTGAATACAGATGAATGCGTTCATCGTCTAAATAGGGCTGGATCTTTTGGAGGGTGCCTTGTTCTGAGCCATCATCCATAATCAGAAGCTCCCAATTTGAATACGTTTGTTCCACCATACTCTTTAGCACACGATCAATGAAATCAGGTTTATTGTAGCTTGTTAAAATTACCGATACTTTCATGATCATTATCCTTTTTAATTAGATTAAAAAGCCCCCCAGCTGACAATGTTCACGTAAGGAACATTCACTCTTAGCTGATTTGTCACGTTTTTAAAGACCGCTACTGTATCAAAGAGCTGCACAACAACTACGTTTTGAAGGACCTCTCCATTGACTAAATGAACACGTGGCAGCGGAATGCCAAGCTCAAGCCATGGACGAAGTAATTCTTTGATGTCTGACACACTCTCTTCCTCACTTTCTTCTAAAAGACGAAGAAGAAGTAAAATCAAGATGACTTCAAGTACTCCTTCTGCTTCTAGTAACTCTTCGTTCCAACCATTTAATAATTGTTCAAATTCCATTCATAATCCCTCTCTCTTCACATTTAATCTTTACTAGAGTATGAGAATCACTTCATTTAGCCTCAGCATTTGAAAACATTTTTAAAAATGTGTGAAGTAATTAAATGAAAAAAAGAACAAGGAATCAGCGTTCTGCTTATACCAAAAAAAGTGAACGGCATATACATAGGGGTGAGTTTGAATTGATGAAGAAAGGATGGGGAAAAAATGAGCGACAAGCGAGCCGAATTAAAAAAAGAACTATTGAAAGTGTTTTTCAAACCACTTACTCGTGCATTAACAGTTAATCTTGAAGAAGGAGGAGTTCAAATGGAAGAAAAATTGAACGATTTATTAAGTGAAGTGGCAGCTGAGGCATCACCTTCAGATTCTGCTACAACACTCGATGTATCTCAGCCAGCAAGATGGATTTTTGCAAGACTTGCACCAGGAACCGTCATCAGCATTGTCACTGACTCAGGAGACTTAATCGGGCCAGTTCAATTCGTAGCATTCAATGCTTTAACGGGTGTTGTATTTGTTACACAAGAAAGCTCAGTCACACCAACAGGCTCTGCAACGACTTTATTAGATGTAGATAAAGTTGAAAGTGTTACGTTCACATCTTAATGTGAGAGGGTCATCATGAAGCTTCTTTATATCAGCTCTGGCTACGGCGGAATCTATCACATGTTTGATCAATGGGTAGAAGAGAGCTTCATTGATTCCCCCTTTTCATGTGTGAAAATTGATCGAGAATCTCTACCCGCTCACATGCACAAAATCCGGACATTTTCTCCGGATTTTGTTTTGATGATGATCGGTGATCATGTTCCGAGCGAAGTGCTTCATCAATTCAAACAAGAAAAGATCCCGATCGTTTTGTGGATGACAGAAGATCCCTTTTATACAGATGTGTCAGCTGCTTGCACGCGTGATGCGCGGCTCATATTAACGATTGATGAAGGAGCTTTGCCATTTTACAAACAATTGGGCATAGGTCACACCCACTACTTTCCCATTCCGGCAAATACACGTGTTTTTCAAAAAAAACAATCGCCTGAAGAGATGTGCAACTATGACATTGCACTCGCCGGCTACCCTTACCCCAATCGCATCATCGCCATTGATACACTCTTACAACAGAACAAATGGCGGATTCTCGTTGCAGGTAAGGAATGGCATCGTCATTTAAATAAATCACGAAGACATTATCGAGATCTCACACTAGTGACCAATTGGCTGAGCCCTCAGCAAATGGCGGACATCTATCAGCAATCAGCGATTGTTCTGAACCCGCACAGGCCGGCTCAGTTTGCCTATAATAAAAACAAAGCCATGATTCAAAATGTAAGCCTGAACAACAGAGCGTTTGATATCGCTGCAGCTGGAAGCTTTCAATTGACGGATCTACAACCGCCGCAAGCTTTTTCAAGCTTCGTTTTTTATAAAGATGAGGACGATTTGCTGGAACAGGTTGAATATTATGGATCAAATCCCGAGAAAAGAAAAGCGATCGCACGAAACAATTACGAACAAGTCGTTTCCTGGAATACATTTGAGACATTTCCACACAGGCTTTATGAGATCGTAAAAAGCGCCCTATGACCGGGCGCTTTTCTCGTTGAAATTCATCTTATGCATAACCCTCCGCATCTCGGCGAGCCAATAAGACTTTCTCCGCTTTCTCAAGGTCTTCCTCCTGTTTCACCACGAGTGATTTTTGGCGATCCATGATATACGCTCCAACAGATCCTTCTAAAAAGGAATGAATGCATTCTTTTGCATATGGAACATGAAAAGCATACACTGCTCCATTTAAACGGCCATACGTATATGGCTGCTCATGCTTTGGCATGAAAAAGTAATGATTGTCCTTATATAAAGTTGCTTCATTATTCTCATGCAGTGTCCATGTTTCATTTGGGTTTTCTAGCGCCTCTGTAAAAGATGCCATGCAGTCATAACCCCCTTCTACTAAAAGCTGCAAGCACTTCTCAATATCTTCCGGCTCTCTTAAAGGAGACGATGGATGTAAATATAGAACAATATCAAAGGTCTTCCCCTCACGCTCTAAATAAGCAAGCGCATGCTTCACAGCTATGAGTGACGGTGTTTGTTCCGTTACATGCGTGTCTGGCAGTTCAATCACATGGGCTCCGTAGTGAGAAGAAATGATTTGAGTATTGACATCCTCTGTAGAGACGATGACTTCATCTAATTCAATCATTTGCAGTAACGGCTGAATGGTCCAATAGATGAGCGGCCGCTCCGCCAATACGCGAATGTGTTCATCATGCTGATCGCGCCTGCTTCTAAAAGCTGGTATCAAGGCTAAAATACGATTTCCCCTATACATGTATTCCCTTCTCCCCTCGCGCAAAGCTCTCTTCATTTTCACCGAGCTGATCGCAGTACTGAAGTGTTCAGGTCTCTCGTTTTTCTACTTGTTCTCTTATCTCTCCATATTCTATTAAGACGTCAAGCAGATGGTTATAATTTGTTCACCTAATTTATATAGAAAGTGGTTCTTTTCCTCAAACGGATACCGCTCTTTCACATATGATGCAAAGTAGAGAAATGAGAGTTGGGGGATTAGATATGTCCAAAAAGATAGAAACGAGTTTGAAGGCTTTTTTTCGTGACAAAACGATATTAGTCACAGGCGGTACGGGTTCGATCGGCCGTCAAATTGTGAAAAAATTAACATCATGCTCTCCAAAGAAGATTATCGTCTTCAGCAAAGATGACAGCAAACAATACATGATGAAAAATGAGTATGCAGATCATCCAGAAGTTGCATTCGCTTTAGGAGATGTACGAGATGCAAGCCGCGTGAGACAGCTCGTCAAAGGCGTTGATATCATCTTTCATGCAGCCGCCTTAAAACAAGTACCCACTTGTGAAGACAATCCGTTTGAAGCCGTACAAACAAATATTATCGGCGGACAGCACGTCATTGAGGCTGCAATCGAACATGAAGTCAGTCATGTTGTCAACATCTCAACTGACAAAGCAGTTTCTCCGACCAATGCCATGGGTGCAACAAAATTGATTTCAGAAAAACTATTTTTCCAAGCAAACGAAAGTATTCCGAATCAAAAAACGATGTTTTGCTCTGTGCGTTTTGGCAATGTGCTTGGATCAAGAGGTTCAGTCATTCCCATCATGCTCCAGCAGCTGTTAAATGAAAAACCTTTGACCGTAACTGACCCTAATATGACACGTTTTTTTATGTCCATCGAAGAAGCTGTCTCCCTCACACTTCAAGCAGCCATCATGATGAAAGGCGGCGAAACATTCATTCTCAAGATGGAGTCATTACAGCTTGCTGATCTCTTAAAAGCGTTTCATGAATATGCCACTCAAATCAATGTCGCACCCCCGGATATTCTCGTTGTTGGGAAAAGACCTGGAGAAAAGCTTCACGAAGAGCTCACATTTCAGCACGAAGCAGATGCACTATTTGAGCATGAACAATTTTATGCCATTTTACCAAGACCACAACTGCACGCTGACTTTCAAAAAGTCGACTTAACCAATTACACATCAAATGAAGCGCCTCTCATTACAAAAGAAAAGCTATTCCACATCATTGAACAATTACATCACACGCATCATAAAAAATAAAAAATCGTCACACGGAAGCAGATGCCTTCCATGTGACGATTTTTAAATAGATCAATCAAATAGATGTTTCAAATCCCCATAGCCTTCTTTTTCAAGATCATCTTTTGGGATAAACTTCAAAGCGGCTGAGTTAATACAATACCGAAGACCATTTGGTCCTGGACCATCAGGAAAGACATGACCTAGATGAGAATCAGCTGTTTTGCTGCGCACCTCTGTCCGCACCATCCCATGGCTCGTATCCACCTTCTCCGCTACTTCCTCATCTTCAAGCGGCTTTGTGAAACTCGGCCAGCCGCAATGGGCATCAAACTTATCTAAAGATGAAAAAAGCGGCTTGCCTGAAATGATATCCACATAAATGCCTTCTTCTTTGTGATCCCAGAATTCATTTTGAAATGGCGGCTCAGTGCCATTATTTTGCGTGACTTCGTACTGCATTCGGTTTAATTCTTTCAGACGCTTTTCTTTTTCGTTTGTCATGATTTATCACTCCAATGGGACTCAATAAAACCCGCTCTGCCCGAACCGACATGATATCGTTCGTAGTGCATTTTGTTCTTTTTATAATAATGCTGATGATATTCCTCTGCGGGATAAAAAGGACCAGCATCTAAAATTTCTGTCACAATTGGCTTTTGGAAAGTGCCGCTTTCGTTCAGCTTCTCTTTCGATGCTTCTGCAAGCTTTCTCTGCTCGTCATGATGAACATAAATACCTGTGCGGTAGGACTCTCCTCTATCACCAAATTGCCCTCCATCATCTGTTGGGTCTATTTGCTGCCAATACAGTTCTAATAGCTTTTCATACGGGAAAACGTCTGGATCAAACGTGATTTGAACCGCTTCTCTATGTCCCGTTGTATTTGTACATACTTCCTCATAGGTCGGATTCACTGTATGTCCGCCAGTATACCCTGATTCAACTTTGATAATGCCCGGCTGTTCATCAAAAGGTTTAACCATACACCAGAAGCAGCCTCCTGCAAATGTGGCTAATTCTTGTTTTTCAGACATATTAGTGCCCCCTTCATTTAAAAAATGGTATCATCATATTATAACATGATGAAAAATAATGAAAATGATACGACTTGTATACCTAAAATAAAAGAAAGCATTCTGTCGTATCTTAAAATATAATGGGGGTTTAATGATTGGAACAAAGAAAACAAATGATGTATGAAATGGATTCTTTACTGAGAACCGTATTTAAGCAGATCCGTTATGAGATTAACAGCCTGCTCGAAAACGAATTATCTCGGAATGAATTTCTCATTTTAAATCTGCTTCGTGAGCAAGGTGCAAAAAAAGTAACGGAATTTGCGTCCATTCTAGGGGTGTCAGCAAGCCATATCACAGCTGTGACCGACACACTCGTAGAAAAGGGCTGGATTACCCGTATCCGTTCTAAAGAGGATCGCCGCATCATCAAAATCCACTTAACCGATAAGGGTAAGGAAATTACTGAGCATTTTGAGAAAAAGAAAACAGAATACTTTATGGAGCGATTTGAGTCATTCGACGACGAAGAACTGAAAACAATGATCAAATTATTTAAAAAGCTGGATAAAAGTCAAAAGGATTAAGCATAGATTTTAGCGCTCTGGACATGCTACGGATAAAAAGAGGTGGAATGAACCATGACAAGCCCTTATCTTTGTCCAAACTGTAAAACAAACAGAACGCGCTTTAATCTGATTGAGCAGCTTTCAGAACCTGTGAAGCTGGATCCTGCGACCGGAGCAGTTGTCGAAAGATACGAAGGAGAGCAGCTTTCTCCTTTTCACGTGAGCTATCAAGGTCCTCAAATAAAAGTCCAGTGCGGCGTTTGTGGTTTAATTGAGGATGAAAAAACGTTCATTAAGCTAGCTGAATATCATCAATATTCTTCTCCTTCTTAACTTGCGGGCCTGACGGAAAACGTCAGGCTTTTTTCTATGCTTCTTTTGCCTATACAGATCGCCTTTTTCATGCATACGCTACAAAAAACACCATCGCATAAGAAAGTAGGGATTGATGACATGCAGCAGCTCTCTTATCATGACTTTCCATACCGTCCACTCGCTGCGGGCTTCGAGCACCCTCAAAGCAGCCCTTCATCCAAAGCCTTTATTCGGCTCTTTCACGCTGCACCAGATCTTAGTGAGCTCGCTGTATATGTGAATCGGAATGAGGTCTTGAAAAAAATGCCTTACAGTCATTTGACAGCTTATATGGAGTGGGATGAGGGAATTTATGAGATAGAAGTGTTCAAGCTGGCCACAAAAGAAAGAGTTCTTCATTCTTGCATGATGATTAAACGTAGCGAGATTTACACCCTATGTATCACAGGTGCTCATGCAGGTTTTGCGCTGCTGACAGAGCGGCAAGACCCTGTGATTCAACACGAGGACCTGTCAGCCCTTACATTTGTCCATCTGTCTCCAGACCTTCCTTCCATTGATATATATGAACGTGATCAAGGGGTGTTATCAAAGGAGCTTCATTATGTAAACAGCACTCACATTCATCATTTCTCCCCGAATAAATATCATTTTGAATTAAAAGCCGCCGGTACTCAAAGTGTACTGCTTGATATCCCAAAAGTTCATCTGCAAGCAAATCGCGCATACCTCATTCTGCTTCATGGCTTTGCTAACGGAGAGCCAGAGCTTATGGCGAAGGTGGTCTTGTCTCAGCAAATATAAAAAAGAGCCTTTCCTCAATGGAAAAGGCTCTTTACGAGACATCTTCAGCTTTTTCTTGCTTTTGAAAATCAAAAGCAAGAATCATGATACCTAGAAATAATGCACAATAGGCAATATTTAAGTAAAACTGATCGATATTTTCTGCTCTTAAATCAGTGGCAGCTGTAATGCCAAAGTACGCAGCAAATAAAAGCGACAGTAAACTAAAATATTGATAGACTCGCTTCATGATTTCACTCCTGACTCACTTTCTATTGCTTTGGATGATAATATGAGAACTCAATTTCATCGTTCTCTAGATCAATTTTGTTTGCTTTCACATACATATCATTCGTCAGTGGCATTTCTGAAAGGCGTACTTCAACCGTTTTTTGATCCGGTTTCACATGAACGAATTCTGGCAGTTCATAGAACTGGCCCATGTAACTTAAAACAAAACTAATCGGAATGCTCAATTGTCCAATTGAAAGGCCATCCACTTTCAACAGCACATCACCATTATCTTCGACAGTTGGCGTAAATGAGACGTTTGCATCAATAGTCGAAGAGAAAGCTTTAATTGCGCCTGTTACTTTCACATCTTGATCGATCGCCACATGAAAGTCTGGCATATCACTTGATCCTTGATTTTTCAAGTAATCATTGATAAAGCTGGTGAGCGATTCCTTTGAGCTAGATATATTAAAAGAATACTCGCTTTTTAATTCTTTAGTTGAAGCGGATTGACCGCCTGGCAGCATCATCAAAATACCGCAGGCAAGAACAATCAATAGATTGATTGCAAGTAAAATAAAAAATAAGCTTTTCCACTTTTTCATACGTTCACCCTATTCCTTCGGCAGTCCTTCTTTTTTCACTTTGGAGAATAAACGATTTGCCATAAGAGAGTACCCCTTTTGGTTTGGGTGGAAATCATCATCTGCCAGTAATTTTTCATCAGAATCTTCCTCAAATAAATCTGCTACATTGATCATATCAGCGTTGCCGTCTTTTTTCAGTTCCTTTTTGGCAGCGGCATTCCAATCTTTGACGACTTCATCAATATCTCGCAGCTCAGACAAACTGAACTTAAAGGGATTGTACATGCTGACATACATGATCTTCGCATGATCATTGTGCTTTCTCAATTGAGCAAGAATGGTTTTAAAGCGCTCCTCAAAAGGACCCTGCTCTTTTTGAAAAGGAGCAAACGTCAAATTGAGCACATTTTGATGGACAACATGCATTAAGTCATTGCCGCCGATCGTAAAGAAAATATAGTCAGCGTCTTTCAGTCCGTCTTGCACCTTTTTTTCTTTTAATCTTTTTAATAAATCTACCGTTCTACTGCCTTTAATGGCATAATTTTTTAATGTGACAGATTGCACGCCGTCCACCGCTTCTAACTTGTCACGGGTCATGCCTGCATATCCTTTTTTATGTTGATCTCCGATTCCTTCTGTTAAGGAATCTCCAACCGCTGCGATCGTAATATGTTCTTTTACGTCTTGTGTGTCTTCTAGTTTATCCTTTATGCCAGCCTCTTGCGCGGAACATGCAGAAAGAACAAAAGCTAGAGACATCACAATCAAAATCAAACGAGCCTTCAAACGATGATGTCCCTCCTTTTTCTGATTAAAAAAGTGTATCATGTTTTCGCTCATTTGAACATCCTTATGCTAGCTTCGATTCAGCGTTTTGATGTCCTTGATAATTTCATCATAAGGTGTATTTTGTACACCATCATAATTTTTCATCACTTTCCCTTCTTGATCAACTAGGAAAAACAATGACTGATGAATCACTTGGTCTTCATCTTCAGGTTTCTTCACAATGGTTTTAAAGCTCTTCATTGCGAATTTTTCGATTGCAGACTGTGAATAGCCAGTGAGAAAATCCCAATTTTTAAAGGACAATGGATATGCTTTTGCAAATTCTTTTAGCTTGTTCGGTGAGTCTACCTCCGGGTCCACGCTAAAGGAAATGATATGCGCATCCAACTTTTCTTCTTTTAACCGTTTTTGCAGCTCTGTCATATGAGCAGTCATCGGCGGACAGATCGTTTCACAGCTTGTGAAAATAAAATCTGCAACCCATATTTTCCCCTTCAAATCATCCAATGACACCTTTTGACCATCCTGATTTTCATACTCAAACGGCTGTATTTGATAATTTAACGCATCTTTGATTTGTCCATTTGAACATGAGACTAAAAGAAGCACGCTTATGATCATAAGCGTACCAAGTGAGGCTCCCCTTTTTTTAAGCATGGTACGTCCATCCCCTTTTTCAATCAATCGGTATAAAAAGTAAAGCCTATTGCGCCTTTTCCAGTGTGACACGAAATAATCGGTGTTGTGTAGGCGATGTCAACAAGTGCTTCAGGTGTGTGATCAAGCAGTGCTGATTTGAGCTTTTCAGCGAGTTCTAATGCATCTGCATGCGCTATCCCAATGGCTTGAACTGTTTTTCCTTTCACGGCCTGTACATACTGTTTGGTCAAATAGCGGACAAGCGCAGAATAGCTTCTCACATTCGCTTCCGGCGTGTATACCCCGTCTGTTAAGCTGGCAATTGGTTTGATGTGAAGAAGTGAGCCGATCAGCGCCTTTCCTCTTCCAATTCTTCCACCTTTCACGAGATTTTCTAATGTATCGATTGTGACAAATAGCTTTGTTTTAAGGCGGATTTTATCCATTTCTTTGATGATGTCTTCACGGCTTGCACCATTTTTTGCAAGCTCTGCTGCTTTGCTGACTTGAAACCCTAATCCATAGGAAATAAAATTTGAATCAATCACCGTGATGTTTCCGTCTACCATTTTCGAAGCGCTTTCAGCAGTTTGAACAGTTCCACTCATCCCACCCGTTAAATGGATACTAATGACTTCGCTTCCATCTGCCGTGAGCTTTTCATATAATTCGACGAATTGACCGATCGCAGGTTGAGACGTTTTCGGCAATTCCTCAGCGGCCTCCATTTTTTCAATAAATTCATCTGGCTGTATATTCACTCGGTCAATATAATCAACCCCAGAAATGGAGATATTGAGCGGAATCACGTGAATGGAAAGATCATTGATTTTTTCTTGCGGAAGGTCCACAGTTGAATCTGTTACAATTTTAATTTGTTTCACTATCGTCTCATCCTTGCTGTCTTAGTCTTTACTTATGATATTACCTTATTTCGTGCATACTTGAAAACAACTGTCATGACGTTTTTGAAATTGTCACATTTTCTTCTTTTCATGAAAAAAATCCTTGCCAAGCTGAGCAGCTGTCATTTCAAAACGGCCGCTCACTCCACTTGACAAAGATTTCTATTTACGCATTGTGTTTCAGTGTAGGCTCCTGATAGATCTGCTCATATGTGCTCCACTTGACGTTACGTTTCACATCCTCTCTGAAAGAGTACACAGCTCTCTTTCCTTTAGATACATAGACTTTTTTCAAGAAAGCTTCAAGTCTAAAGGTGAGCATGAAACCATACGTCTCATCTCCCTTTAGTACAGGGACTTCTGTTACCTTGATCTGAGCTCCATCCATCCGTCTAAAACATATTGTTTTGAGCAGCACAAACGATCAATCCTCTTTTCCAATGTTCTGTTACGCCTAAATAAATAGGTGGAATAAATCTTGATCTTTATTCACTTCAACATAATGGAATCCTTTTTTATTCATCCGTTCAATCAGCGCCGCATAGTCATCTCTTTCTTTCAATTCGATGCCAACAAGCGCGGGGCCTTTGCTTCGGTTATTCTTTTTCGTATATTCAAAGCGTGAAATATCATCATTTGGCCCTAATACTTCATCTAAAAATTCCCGAAGCGCTCCTGCTCTTTGCGGAAAATTGACAATGAAATAATGTTGAAGACCTTCATAGATCATCGACCGTTCTTTGATTTCCTGCATTCTGCCAATGTCATTATTTCCTCCACTGACAATACAGACAACATTTTTCCCTTTAATCTCCTCGCGATGGGCATCCAGCGCTGCGATCGACAGTGCGCCTGCCGGCTCTGCTACAATCGCACATTGATTATACAGCTCTAAAATGGTTGTACATACTTTTCCTTCAGGTACAAGACTGATTTTATCGACAACGGACTGAAGCGATGTAAACGTCTTTTCGCCAATCCGCTGAACCGCTGCTCCGTCTACAAACTTATCAATTGAATCAAGTGTCACAACCTCGCCCTTTTCATGGGAAGCATGGAGTGAAGCTGCGCCCAGCGGTTCGACTGCAATGATTTCAGTTTCTGGGGCGATATTTTTGATATATGTACCAACTCCAGATAACAGACCTCCACCTCCAACACTTGCAAATAAAAAGTGAGGCTCCACTTCGATATCATTTAATATTTCTACAGCAGTCGTTCCTTGTCCTGCCATCACATCCAAATCATCAAACGGATGGATAAACTCGCGCTTCTCTTCATCCCCGCATTTTACTGCTTCATGATATGAATCATCAAACGTATCTCCGGTTAAGATAATTTCAACATATTCTTTTCCGAAAAGCTCGACTTGAGATACTTTTTGTCTTGGTGTC
Source organism: Bacillus sp. NMTD17 (assembly GCF_002998735.1). NCBI lineage: Bacteria > Bacillati > Bacillota > Bacilli > Caryophanales > Bacillaceae > Bacillus > Bacillus sp. NMTD17. The sequence goes on along the minus strand of NZ_PVRH01000003.1, from coordinate 347,721 downwards.
GTGGCAGGCATAAAGATTTTCCCGTGGATCCCTAAATATTTACAAGAATATGCAACACCCTGCGCGTGATTTCCTGCACTTGCACAGACAATGCCGTTTTCTAGTTTATCTTTTGGAAGCTGGCTCATTTTATTAAAAGCGCCTCTTAATTTAAAGGAACGAACTACTTGAAGATCCTCTCTTTTTAAGTAGACATTACATTCATATCTTTCAGAAAGTCGCTCATTTTTTTGAAGAGGTGTATGAATCACTACATCCTTCAAATTTTGATGGGCCTTTAAAATGTCTTTCACTTGAATTAGCGTGTTTTCTTTGAGCAACGGTTTCATGTACAAGATCCTTTCTCTTTAACCTTATTTAATTTGTCATTATAACATGAATATTCAAAAAATAAACCAATAGATCATGGATCAAGCATAAATTTCATAAACTTTTTCGTTTTTCTGTACATTTGGTTTTATTGGGTGTTACAATTGAACCAATTAGAACCACAAAGAAAGGAATCACCCGATGACCACACATTCGTTTACGTCTATATATGGAGAGCATCAATATATCAAGCGTGCCATTCATCTGGCAAAGCAATTCACAAAACACGAGCAGCCGGTCTTGATAACAGGAGAAATTGGCACAGGCAAAACACTATTTGCCCAGGAAATTGCAAATGCAGCTGCTATAAACGCTTCACTGACACATCTATATTGCCCCATCTTAGATGAAGATACCTTACAGAAAGCCTTCACGGAAAAGACCAGTCAAATTCTTTATTTAGACGAAATCGCCGCATTAAATATTCCTATGCAGCATCAGGTCATTCGTTTTCTAGAAACCTCTCCTGCAACAAAAGTCATTGCCACTTCGTCTTTATCAATAGAGGCATTGAGGGTGTCATCTACCTTTTTACCTGAGCTGTTTTATCGCTTAAATGTTTTCCATTTGCCCCTCCCGTCATTAGCAGATCGAAAAACAGACATTCCTGTGTTAACAACTGCTTTCTTTCAGGAGCTGAGCATGACGCCTGATATTGATCCAAGTGTTTGGGAAACGTTGCAGGAGTATCCGTTTGAAGGAAACGTACAGGAACTCAAAAATATCGTTCATTATGCTGCAGTCATTCTCGAGGGGCAAACGGTATTTTTACACCACTTACCGCCTTTTGTGTTAACACCTCTTTCGCCGGACGTAAAAGGAAAAAAGGAAGAACACCAGCTCACACTAATGGAAAAACAAGAGTTTGTTTTCCTGCTGGAAGCCATTAAATCTCTCAATGAGAAAGGAGAAGCAGCCAGCAGACGCATCTTGTCTGAATTAAGCAAACAAGGCGACATTCCGCTGACCCCTCAGCAGGTGAGGAGCCGATTAGATGATCTTGAGAAAAAAGCTTACGTGACGAAAGGAAAAGGCAGGGCCGGCACGAAGATTACACTTGAAGGTCTTTCATTCCTGAAGTCACTTGATGGTTATATACCGGTTCAATAAAAGGAGGCTATCCATTGTTTACTGTAAAAGAAGAAATTGCAAACGCCATTACACATGGCATTGGCGTTATTTTATCCATACCAGCCATTGTTTTTCTCGTTTTATTCGCTGTTCAATACGGCACTGTCACAGACATCATCAGCTTTTCGATATTTGGCTTATCCATGCTGCTGCTCTATTTAAGCTCGACCTTGCTTCATAGCATTCGGCACAAAAAAACAAAAGATGTATTTGAAATCCTCGACCACTCGGCTATTTATGTATTGATTGCTGGTACATATACGCCCTTTTTACTAGGACCATTAAAAGGCGCACTAGGCTATACGCTTCTTGCGATTGTATGGGCGCTTGCTGCTGGCGGAATTGTCTTTAAAATCTTTTTCGTCAAACGGTTTATCATTGTGTCCACGCTCGTTTATTTATTAATGGGCTGGATGATTATCATTGCCATCAAACCACTTTACATTGGGTTAACGGGCGCAGGATTTGGCCTCTTACTGTTAGGCGGTCTATTGTATTCAGTCGGAACCATCTTTTATATTTGGCGGAAAATTCCCTATCATCATGCCATTTGGCACAGCTTTGTACTCGGCGGCAGTGCATCGATGTTCTTCTGCATTCTCTTCTATTGTGTGAACATTCCTGCTGCATGAAAAAAACCAGCATCCACTTTCGGATGCTGGTTTTTCTATGCGCGCTTTTGGGCGTAATCACTCATCATGACAGGTGCTTTAATATGAATATCAACATTAACAGGGCGAAGCCTTTTGACGATCTTCCCAGTTAATAGACGATCCGTTCCACTTGTTTCAATCGGTACAAGCGGACAATCACAATCTTCAGCAAGTGCCTCTGCCATGTGACGCTTTGCTTCTGGAAGCAATACACTCTGCCCAGATAAGATTCTTTCCTTTGCTTCTTCTAATAAGGCATCATCAGATTGATTCTGATGAATAACCGCCATCTTCTTCAGCCATTGTTTTAAAATGGGATATCGAAAAAGATTCGGCTTTGCCATGAAAGCAAATGGCTTCTCAAGGTGACCAATCAATAATGTCGTCGTGACTGGATTCAGTGCCTGTGTGATATAAATAACGGGTCCATCTGGCAGCTTCTTTTGCTGGTGAATGGTCATGACTGATCCTGACTGATCAATACAGCCCCGGGCAAACCTTTTTGCATGCTCATGAATGAGATGCATTCGTTTCGTATAGGAAATGCGCGGATCAGTTAATTCATGAGCATGCAAATGCCTCATACTTTTAAAAATGGATAGGGCAACATAAATCGTTAAAAACCAATAACGAAACAACCGTACTCCTCCTACTCATTTATCCTTTTTTGTCATATACGACAAATTCATAATTGTAGGGGTTCTTTTCGTCACGATGGCCTTTTTCGCGTGATACAACCGTCCATTCGTTTTCATTGTAATCAGGAAAGTAGCGGTCTCCTTCAAACGCATGGTGAATATGCGTGATATATAGACGATCCGCATATGGCATCATTTCTTCATACAGCTTAGACCCGCCGATGATAAATAACTCTGTCTCGTTCTCCCCGATTGCCAAAATATCAGCAATGGAATGGACAACCTCGCATCCTTCTGCTTCAAAAGAAGAACTTGTCGTCAAAACGATATTTCGGCGGTTAGGCAGCGCTCTTCCAATTGATTCAAACGTTTTTCTGCCCATGACAATCGTATGCCCGCCTGTGACTTTCTTAAAATATGCTAAATCAGCTGGTAAATGCCAAGGCATTTGATTATCTTGACCAATGACTCTGTCTTTTCCTGTCGCCACAATCATCGAAATCATACACTGACTTCTCCTTTGATATGCGGATGCGGGTCATAGTTCTCAAGCACAAAATCATCGAACGTGAAATCAAAAATGCTCTTCACATCTCTTGTAATGCGAAGCTGCGGAAGCGTGCGTTCCTCGCGCTCTAGCTGCATTTTCACCTGCGGAAGATGATTCTGATAAATATGAGCATCTCCTAGCGTATGAACAAACTCTCCTGGCTCAAGATGTGTAACTTTGGCAATCATCATCGTGAGAAGGGCATATGAAGCAATATTAAATGGCACGCCTAAAAAGATATCTGCCGATCTTTGATAAAGCTGGCAGGAAAGCTTCCCGTTTGATACGTAAAATTGAAACAGACAATGACATGGAGGCAGCGCCATTTGATCAATTTCACCCGGGTTCCAAGCACTGACGATCAGTCTTCTTGAATTCGGATTATGCTCGATATCGTGGATCAGCTTTGTGATCTGATCCACAGTCTCACCGTCCCCACTAGCCCAAGATCGCCACTGCGCTCCGTACACACGGCCCAGTTCGCCATTTTCATCTGCCCATTCGTTCCAAATCCGGACGCCATTTTCCTGAAGATATTTGACATTTGTATCACCTTTTAAAAACCACAGTAACTCATGAATAATTGATTTCAGGTGCAATTTCTTTGTTGTTAAAAGCGGAAATCCTTCCTGCAAATCAAATCTCATCTGGTAACCGAACGTGCTGATTGTACCTGTTCCCGTTCTGTCACCTTTTTCATCCCCGTGCTGTAATACATGACGGCATAACTCTTTGTATTGTTTCATTTTTTTCATCCTTTATTTATGTTCTTGTTGTAGTTTACCTTATTTCTGCTTTTGTTTAAACCAAAAAAACATGCCTGCATGATGAGCAGACATGTTTTTCTTTTTATACTTGATTCACTCGATCCTGCTCTTCGTCCTTAATATCTTGGTGTGAGTGAGCAATACGGCTAGCTGCTGCTGCGGCAAGCGCGGCGACAAGGTCATCAAGGAAGGTATGCACTTCACCTGGACGACCTTCATCTAATTCTCGAATAATACCAAATTTCTCTTTATCTAAATAACCGAAGTTGGTCAAACCGATTGATCCATATACATTGACAATGGAAAGCGGAATAATTTCATCAATACCATATAGCGGCTCGTCTGTTTCAACTAAGTGCTGCAATGGTTCTGGCAATAGCTTTTTTTCAGCCAGCTGATCAAGGGCAAGTCCTGTTAAAACCGCATGGACAATTTCCCTTTTATTCAACACTTTTTCAACATTTTCAATACAGACACTAAGTGGAAGGTTTGGATGATATTTTTCTTGAAGCTTTAGCACAATATGTGCAATATCTTCAATTTTCACTCCACGTTCGTTTAACATTTGTTTTGTAATCTGCACCATTTCGTTCATTGTATACTTTTTCAATTGGCATGACATCTCCTTCTAGTGGCTCATCCAGCTCGGTGGGGTGTTTTTGTCCCAGTAAATATTACCGAGTTCATGATGCGTCTGGAATCCATCTTCTGCTGTATGGTAGTGAAAGTTAAACCAATATCCGCTGTGTGGCGGCTGATCTCTTCTCACATGAAAACGGAGCAAATCTTCTCCAGTCTTTCGGTTGTAGATGTGGAAGATTTTTTCGCCATTTCCGCTTGAAGGCTGATCAGTTAACACAACATCTTGAAATTTTTCGTCATCTTTGAAATTTGTTAAAACATCGGTTAACACTTGTTCAATTTTCGGTTGAATCTCTTCTCTGTACTCGTCTTCAATGACAGGTGTGATTTTACGGCCGAATTTGAGAAAGGATTGATTTTCTGCACTTGATAGAACCTCCTCCTTATATTGCTCAAAGGGGTCTACCTGCTCTTTGTTGTCCTCTTGCGATAGTTCCCAGCTGCGCAATTCATCTGATGTATCATAAACCGCTGTATAAGGCGTTTTATCAGATGAAGAAAGTTCAGATGGCTTGTCTGTCATCAAAGCCGACGGAGGAGAGATTAAACCAAAAGTTGCAATTGTAAAGAGCGCAACAAGCGTTTTTCTCATCCACATCTTCATGATATCTAATTCCTTCCATAAGTTATCATACTGCTATTCTAGCATATAATGAATTTTCAGTCATTCAATTTGGTCACTGATTTGAGACTTTCTTTTTCATAATAAAACGTTTACAATGACAGTAATGACGACTAAAATTTGGGAGGAATGGGTATGCTTGAAGGGTTTTTCATCACAGCTTCCTTGCTGACACTGTTTTATTTTGTCTATATGGAGATTACGGATTAAAAGCCCTTAGAAAGGGCTTTTTCAGATTGTTGACAAAGGGCTAAAATAATCTTGATTTTAGTCCTTTGTCTTCTATTCAGCGTGATAGAAAACCTTTGAAGTCTAGGAAGGACGAGCACTGGAATGGAGCGAATTTGATATTCGTGAGTACCGGAGCGCGGGACTGACAACGAATGCAAGGGTTTGTCTACACGCTGTAAAAGCCCTTAGTGAGGGCTTTTTTCTTTCTCAATATAACCATAATGAAATTGGGCTGTTTTTCGTTTTATGACGTGAAATTGATAGGATTCCGCTGTAAATCGTGTACTTTTCCAATGATCTTTTAAAACCACTCTTTTTCTTGCCACTCTTAACGCCTCTTTCACGGCTATTTCGTGATCAAAGTGATGCTCTGCCGCATGACGCAGCGGCGCTATACTTGTAGATTCTTGAATCGTTTCCTCAAACATCGGATCAAAATAGACAATATCAAATGAACGGTCAGGACACTGCTTTAGCTGCTCGATACTGTCTCCACTGATCACAGATATCCGTTTCATCGCTTCATCTGCTTCTTCTATCCCTGTCTCCCATGTGTTCAGTCCTTCTCGCACTAGTAACGCCGTAATGGGATTCTTTTCTATACCGATGGCCCTTCCATTCCTGCCTATCGCACAGCTTGCAGTAATAGCATCTGACCCTAAGCCAAGTGTGCAATCTAAAAAGGAATCTCCCGGCTTTAGCTGTGCTGCTTCGATTAAAGGATCCTTTTCTCCGCGCAAGAGCCGCTTCACCCTGAACATCGCTGAGCTTGGATGAAAAAAGAACTTTTCACCATTAGGCTGATACCATTCGAATCTTTCTTTCCCGACAACAAGTACATCTCCTCGTTTCATCGCAAGCTGCTTGACGGATTGTTTGCGTCTTTCTACATACTCACCATGTAAATCCTCTGCAAGAGCCTTCGCTGTTTCAATCGTTTGTTCATTTGCTCTAAAGCTTGTTGTAATGAGCATATTGTTCCTCCATCATGATCAAGAAAAAATGCCCTGATCTGATCACAGGGCATTTCAACACTTGTATTAGCAATGTTTTTCGAATGCAGTTAAGACATTTTTCATGATATCTTCCATTTCATGACCTTCAATTTCGTCACGCGGGATAAAATGAACGAGTTCATTTCCTTTTAAAAGGGCCATAGAAGGAGATGATGGCTCTTCACCCGTGAAGTATTCTCTCATTTTTGCCGTTGCTTCCCGATCCTGCCCAGCAAATACTGTGACGATTCTGTCTGGAGCTTTTTCTGCCTTCATCACAGCTTGAGTCGCTGCTGGACGTGCTAATCCGGCAGCACATCCGCATACAGAATTAATGACAACAAATGTTGTTCCTTCAGCTTCTTGCATGGTTTGTTCTACTTCTTCTTCCGTCTTAAGTTCTTGAAATCCTGCACTTGTCAGCTCTTGGCGCATTGGCACAACGAGCTGGCGCATATATTCTTCATATGCCATTGACATAAAAAAGCCCCCTCTAAAAATCCTTATGTTGTGAATAAAGGATACTATAGAGAGAGCCAATTTTCAAATGTTCCATATCAGATTAAATTTTCATGATTCCGCCTGTATTGGCTGATGTCACAAGTTTTGAATATCTAGCAAGATAGCCAGTTTTCACTTTTGGCTCAAAGCCTTTCCAGTTTGCTTTTCTTTTTTCCCATTCTTCCTCTGGAACATCGACGCTTAAAATGCGTTGTTCAATATCAACCACGACATGGTCACCATTTTCAACAAAGGCGAGCGGGCCGCCTTCAGCTGCCTCTGGAGAGACGTGTCCAATGGACAAACCACGAGAAGCGCCGGAAAAACGTCCGTCAGTAATTAAAGCAACCTTTGGCCCAAGTCCCATACCGACAATTTGTGAAGTTGGTGCAAGCATTTCTGGCATACCAGGTCCGCCTTTAGGTCCTTCATAGCGAATAATGACAACATGTCCTGCTTCTACTTTTCTATTAATGATGCCTTCAAGAGCTTCTTCTTGGGATTCAAATACGATCGCAGGTCCTTCGTGACGTGTGATCCCATCTTGTACCCCGCCCGTTTTAATGATGGCTCCATCTGGCGCAAGGTTTCCAAATAAAACGGCTAAGCCGCCCTTTTCAGTAAATGGCTTATCGATTGGATAAATGACGTTATAGTCTTTTACCTCATGTCCTGCAATGTTCTCACCAAGCGTTTTCGCTGTGACGGTCATTGTATCTAAATGAAGTGCGCCTTCTTTTTTGGACAATTCATTTAGCGCAGCTGTGACGCCGCCTGCTTCATGTAAATCCTCAATATAAACATCCGAAGCTGGAGCAAGTTTTGATAAATGAGGCACACGCTCTGCTACTTCATTGATACGTTCAAGTGAATATTCAACACCTGCTTCATTTGCGATCGCCAGTGTGTGAAGAACGGTATTGGTTGAACCACCAAGTGCCATATCTAATGCAAATGCGTTATCGATTGCTTTTTCAGTCACAATATCACGTGGTTTAATATCCTTTTTAATGAGCTCCATCAGTTGTTTTGCTGACTTTTTCGCAAATTCTCTTCGCTCTGGTGACGTCGCCAAAATCGTTCCATTTCCAGGAAGAGCAATTCCAAGCGCCTCTGCTAAACAGTTCATTGAGTTTGCTGTAAACATACCTGAACAAGAACCGCAGGTTGGACAGCCAAACTGTTCTAATTCATTTAATTCCTCTTCGTTAATTTTACCTGACTGGTATGCACCAACGCCTTCAAATACAGAAGAAAGAGAAATCTTTCTGCCATCACTTGTTCTACCCGCTTCCATCGGTCCACCGCTGACAAAGACAGTCGGAATATTGACACGCATCGCTGCCATCATCATCCCTGGTGTAATTTTATCGCAGTTAGGAATACAAACCATTCCATCAAACCAGTGAGCAGATACAACGGTTTCTACAGAGTCAGCAATGATTTCACGGCTTGGTAATGAATATCTCATCCCGATATGACCCATCGCAATTCCATCATCGACCCCAATCGTATTGAATTCAAATGGGACCCCGCCAGCTTCACGAATGGCTTCTTTCACAATTTTCCCGAATTCCTGAAGATGGACATGTCCTGGGACAATATCAATATAGGAATTACATACGGCAATAAATGGCTTGCCGAAGTCCTCATCCTTTACCCCCGCCGCTCTTAGTAAGCTTCGGTGAGGTGCTCTGTCAATTCCTTGTTTAATCATATTACTGCGTAGTTCTGCCATCTGTTTAAAAAGCCTCCTATACTACAAGTCTTGTTGACTGCATGATTTTGAGTTGATTTTATTTTACAAATTTTCTGTTTATTTAGCCACCGATGAATGACTGATGACCAACATGTCTGCTGAAACTAGCGCTCAGCAAGGTTCGTGTCATAAAATCTGACCTCCAATATTCTATATTGGTACTACTATATAGAGTTTTTTCGCATATTTCAACAATATTCAAAATAATTTTTCTAAAAAAATTTTTCTGTCTATCACTTTAAGAAAAACAAGCTGCCTTTCATTGGCAGCTTGCTCATATTTCTCATCATTCTGATGCATTTTTTCTACTTTCTGTCATTTGCTTCCATACAGAGCCTTTCGCTTCTTCTCCGTGCTCAATGCGCTCAATCGCCATTTTCACTTGAAGGCTGACTTCAAATTCAGGGTCTTGCTCAGCTTCTTTTAATGCGTCAAGTGCTGTTTCGTCACCTTCTTCATAGAGGAACATAGCTGCTCGCCAGCGGACAAGTTTACTCGGATCCTTTAATGCTTCGATCATTGCTTCCATAGCGCTAGGATCACCAAGGTCTGAAATACAGTCTCCAGCGGTTCTGCGGACCGTCACAGTTTTGTCTTTAAGTCCCTTATATAATATAGGCAGTATAGCAGGATCTTCAATCATTCCAGCATTCACAACGGCTTGTCTGCGAATGGATGTTTTTGGGTCCTCCATCGCTTTCATTAAAACAGGTATATCCTTTTGCTCTGGCTGCATTTGCTCTAAATGGGCAAAACGCTTTTTCCAATCTTCCTCGCGCAGCATGTCTTCTGTTACATCATATGCTTTTCGGTTCACCTGTCTATCTACGGCTTCTTGCCCTTCTTTGACCGCCTCTGTTAAGCGGGCTAAACGCTCGTCATCATAGGCTGCTTGCAGCTCTTCTGTGACTTCCTGGCCGATATCAGCAAAGTCACCAAAACGAACGCCATGTTCTTTCCACACACGTTCAAATACGACATTGTCTGAACTGCTTCTGAGCTTTAAAATGGCTGCTTGGAAGCGTTCAGGCATTCCGAACCGCTCTTCTCTTTCGCCGTCAGTTAATTTGACTTGCATCGGAATCCCATTAAACATTTGGACAAACACTTTGACTTCGCCAAATGTGTCACCGCCTGACTGCGGTCCTTCCTGAAGGCCTTCTGTTTCTTGACCAAAGGCTTCTCTCACCTGTTGTAAAATGCCCTGCCAGTCAAACTTTGCATTACGCTCGACCGCTAAGAAATCTGCGACATGATAAACACCTTTTACACCTTCAATGTTCAAAATGCGCTTGATCATTTCTGGCGCTTCGTCTTTTTGATCCTTTTTGTAGTTGTTGCTTTTACCGCCGGCAAGTGCTTCTGTCAAAATGACCTTCATGGTATTTGGACTTGGCGTCGGTTCTATCGCTGTTATTTTCATCTATACATCCTCCTTACACACATAAAGACCCTACTCATCTGTAAGGCCGCATTCTTCTTTCCACGTCTTGATAAATAAGCTCATCAATTCATGCCGCTCCTCAGCAAGCTGCTTTCCTGCAGAGGTGTTCATCAAGTCTTTTAATTTGAGCAATTTTTCTTCCATATGCTTTAGCACGGAACCCTGCTGCGTGTTATTTGTATAGTGGGGCTCCCCTCTTGCGCCTGCATAAGTAAACACTCTTGCAATACCGCTTGCCCCTATCGCATCGAGTCTATCTGCGTCTTGAACAATGGCCCCTTCTAACGTCATAGGCCTATTCTGCTTATGTCGATGACGAAAAGACATCGTGGTAATGATATCAATGATATAACGAATATCCCGCGTATTAACTTCCCAAGAAAGGAGCTGAAGCTCAAGTTGTTGCGGTGAAAGCTTCCATTCACTCGACAGCTTTTCATCAATGACATCATGAACAATCGCTGCCATTTCGATCATAAAAAGAGAGCCGCCTTCCTGATTAGCAATCTGGCGGGCAAGCTGGCGCACACGATCAATATGAGCCGCATCGTGTCCAGTCGGTTCATATTTCAGCTGATCTGAAACAAAGGAGGCAGCTGCCTCCAATTGTTTTTTCTGCATGACTGTGAGCACCTTATTTGTCCAAAAGAGCGATGATGGAGCTTTCTAATTCTTTTGGTGATGTTTTCGGAGAGAACCGCTCAGTGACTTCTCCGTTTTGATCCACGATAAATTTTGTGAAATTCCATTTCACTGTTTTCGTTCCAAGTACACCTTTTGCATGACTTGTTAAATGTTTGAAAAGCGGATGCGCATTGTCACCATTGACATCTACTTTCGCAAACATAGGGAAGGTTACGCCATAATTCAAAGAACAGAATTCCTGAATCGCTTCTTCCCCTTCTGGCTCCTGATTCATAAATTGGTTGCACGGAAATCCTAAAATTTCAAGGCCCTTTTCATGATATTGATCATATAGCTCTTGCAATTGTTTGAATTGAGGAGTCAGTCCACATTTGCTTGCTGTGTTGACAATAATGAGTACTTTTCCTTTGTAATCTGCCATTGATTTTTCCTGACCGTTAATGGTCTTGACCTGAATATCATAAATTGACATCTCATAGCCTCCTAGGATTCACTTTTTCCTATCGTAACATGCTTCTTTTATAAAATCGCTTTTTATGCCTCCTGTTAAAAGAGCCCTGTCACACTGCCGTCTTCTAATAAATCCATCTCGAGCGCCGCAGGTTTTTTAGGTAATCCAGGCATTGTCAGAATGCTTCCGGTTAAAGCAACAATAAATCCTGCTCCTACAGATGGTTTTAACTCACGAATCGTAATGGTAAAGCCCTTAGGTCTCCCAATTAAAGCTGGATCATCCGAAAGTGAATATTGCGTTTTTGCCATACAAACCGGTAAATGACCCCAGTCGTTTTTCTCGATGGCTGCCAGCTGCTTTCTTGCTTTTGAAGTGAGTGTGACCCCGTCTGCTCCATAAACCACTTGGGCAACTTTAGATAACTTTTCTTCGATGGAATCATTTTCTTCATACAAATAGGAAAAGTGGTTCTTCTTCTTTTCAATAAGTGTCGCGAGTTCCTCGGCAAGTGCAGTCCCGCCTTCGCCTCCTTCTTCCCATACATTCACAGCTTTGACTGGATGGCCATGTGCGTGGCACCAATCTTCTATCGATTGAATCTCTTCTTTTGTATCAGTGATAAACCTGTTTACTGCGACGATGTATGGAAGACCGAAGGCTTGCACAGTTTCAATATGCTTTTCTAAATTATGTATACCTTCTAATACGGCATGTGCATTCTCTTCTTTGAGTTCAGTTTTCTTCATTCCGCCATGCATCTTTAATGCTCTGACAGTCGCCACAATGACCACTGCACCAGGCTTGAAATCACCAGCTCTTGTTTTAATGTGCAGGAACTTTTCTGCTCCAAGATCTGCTCCGAATCCAGCTTCTGTTACCACATAATCGGCTAATTTCGCCGCCATTTTGGTTGCAATCAAACTATTACATCCATGCGCAATATTGGCAAAAGGACCACCATGTACTAGGGCCGGAGTTCCTTCAATCGTTTGAACAAGATTCGGTTTGAGCGCGTCTTTTAAAAGTAACGTAAGAACACCTTCATATCCAAGTGCTCCAACTGTGACTGGCTCGCCATCTTGATTATAGGCAACAACAATAGAAGAAAGACGTTTTTTTAAATCGGTTAAGTCTTCTGCTAAACAAAGGATGGCCATCATTTCGGAGGCAACTGTGATGTCAAATCCGTCTTCTCTAGGATACCCATTTAACTGACCGCCAAGTCCGACAACGACCTGTCTTAATGCACGATCGTTTAAATCAAGCACTCGCTTCCATACAATGCGGCGCGAGTCGATGCCGAGTTCATTTCCGTGATGGATATGGTTATCAATGAACGCAGATAAGGCATTATGTGCAGAAGTAATGGCATGAAAATCTCCTGTAAAATGAAGATTGATTTCTTCCATTGGCAGCACTTGTGAATATCCTCCACCCGCTGCACCGCCTTTTATGCCCATTGTAGGACCTAATGAAGGCTCGCGCATCGCAATGATTGCTTTTTTCCCAATTTTTTCGAAGGCTTGACCGAGGCCGACTGTTACGGTAGACTTCCCCTCACCTGCTGGCGTTGGATTGATCGATGTGACAAGAATCACATGTCCTTCTTTTTGTTCTTTTAAACGGTCAAAAATAGTCAAAGATATTTTCGCTTTTGTGAAACCATAGCATTCTAATTCTTCGTCATGTATTTGCAGCTTTGCTGCGATGTCTTGAATAGGTCTCAGCTTTGCCTTTTGGGCGATGTCAATATCTGATAAATGCTTTGTGATCATAAATAAACGGCCTCCTTTTTTTCCAGAAACAGCTTTGTTTTTGCTCTGTTTTTCATTGTAACATAATTGAAACATTGAAATATCGCCAGAAAGTTCCTATAATGAAGTGAAATTAGCTTTGGTTCAGGGGGTGGCGAGTTGCCTATTAACATACCAGTTCATCTGCCGGCAAAACAAATACTAGAGAGCGAAAACATTTTCGTCATGGATGAGACAAGGGCATTCAAGCAAGATATCCGTCCTTTGAATATCGTGATCTTAAATTTAATGCCAAAAAAAATACAAACTGAAACGCAGCTGCTAAGAATGCTCGGAAATTCTCCTTTGCAAGTGTACTTTACGTTTTTGATTCCAAGTACGCATACACCGAAGAATACGTCGAGAGAGCATCTAGATGAATTTTATACGACCTTTGAATCGATTCGCCATAAGAAATTTGATGGAATGATCATCACCGGCGCACCAATTGAACATTTAGCTTTTGAAGAAGTGTCCTATTGGAAAGAGCTTCAGGACATCTTGGACTGGAGTAAAACCAATGTGACGTCTACCCTTCATATTTGCTGGGGTGCACAGGCAGGCCTATATCACCATTATGGGATTGAAAAAATCAAGCTTCCCGAGAAAAAGTTTGGCGTATTTGAGCATCTTGTGAAAGAGAAAAAAGAAAGATTAGTCAGAGGTTTCGATGAAGTATACTATGTCCCACATTCGAGGCATACAGATATTAATACAGAACAATTAAAAAACACGCCGAATTTGAAAGTATTGAGTATCTCTGAAGAAGCGGGTGTTTGTTTAATTGTTTCAGATGATGATAAACAAGTATTTTTAACTGGACATCCTGAATATGATACGGACACATTGAAGCAGGAATATGAAAGAGATTTGTTGAAGCATGATACAGTCCAAAAACCTGTCCACTATTTTATAGAAGATGGTGACACATTAGTCCCAGTGAATCGCTGGAAAGCCCATGCCACTTTACTGTTTATGAATTGGCTCAATTATTATGTTTATCAAGAAACACCATACGTTTGGGAATAAAATAGACTGTGGTCTGATGATAAATGATCAAAATGTGTTAAAATACAAATGGCTCTGTCTTCCATTATCAATTTAGTCTCGTTGTTTTTTAAAATTAGTTTAATTCTTTCGTAACGAATGATATGCTCTGGCTGTTTATATGTTATCTTTATGTATATGTAGACCTATGAGATTAATAGTTTTCGTACGAAGTTTTGTTGTTGTTGATTACATTTGAGGTGAATATTCTTGAATACCAATAAAAAAATATTAATCTTGACCGCAAATTATGGAAATGGACATATGCAGGTGGCTAAAACACTGTATGATGAATGCAAATCCCAAGGGTTTGAACATGTTGTAGTTTCTAATTTGTATCAAGAATCAAATCCCATTGTGTCAGAAGTGACTCAATATTTATACTTGAAGAGCTTTTCCATTGGGAAACAATTTTATCGCTTGTTTTATTACGGTGTAGATAAAATTTACAATAAACGCAAATTTAACATTTATTTAAAAATGGGAAATAAGCGTCTTGATGAACTCATTCAATTACACAATCCGGATATCATTATTATTACATTCCCGATGATTGTTGTTCCAGAATACCGGAACAAAACAGGCAAAGTCATCCCGACATTTAATGTCATGACAGATTTCTGTCTTCATAAGATTTGGGTACATGAAAACATCGACCGATACTATGTTGCAACCGATTATGTGAAACAAAAATTAGTGGAAATCGGCACACATCCAAGCGATGTCAAAGTGACAGGCATTCCTATTAGACCACAATTTGAAGCAGACGTGCCAAAATCGAAGATTTATAAAAAATATGGATTATCATCAAACAAAAAAGTTCTTCTGATTATGGCTGGTGCTCATGGTGTACTGAAAAATGTCAAGGAATTATGTGAAGCGCTGCTTCTCGACAGTGAAGTACAAATTGTTGTTGTATGCGGAAAGAACGCAGCGCTGAAACAATCACTGAGCGATCTTGAACAAGCACATCCAGATCAATTGAAGGCGCTTGGATATGTGGAACAAATTGATGAATTGTTCAGAGTAACAGATTGTATGATCACAAAACCAGGCGGTATTACTTTAACAGAAGCAACAGCAATCGGTGTCCCGGTCATTCTTTACAAGCCTGTCCCTGGACAAGAAAAGGAAAATGCTCATTTCTTTGAAGATTATGGTGCGGCCATCGTCATCAACAGACATGAAGACATTTTAGAATCTGTGACCAACTTGCTGCAAGATGAAGAAAAGTTAGAAGTCATGAAACAAAACATTAAAAAACTGCACTTAAAGCATTCTTCTCAAACCATTTTGGAAGATATCGTTGAGCAATCAGATCTCATCACGAATAACAAAACGTATGCTCGTGCATTATCATAAAAAGGTGTCCGTCATTGACGGACACCTTTTTCTTTATCCTTGATTTCCATTTGTTGTGTACACTTCTTCAAACGGCTGCACGACAACAAAACCGCTTCCGCTAAATTTCATTTGAATAGACTCTCCGCTTCCTCTGCCAATAAAGGTTTTGAATGAAACATCTGTCACAAATTCAGTTTTTAAATCCCCTGACCATGCAACTGTCGCGTTCGGATCTGTATAGACAGAGTCACCCGGCTGAACAATCAATGTGAGCGGCTCATAATGACTCGTAATCGCAACAAGGCCTGGTCCTTCTAATTTGACATTAAATAAACCGCCTGCAAGCATGCCCGACACTTTTTTCATCAATTTGATATCCCAGCGCACTGACGGTTCAAATGCGAGCAGATCATTCCCATTCACAAAAATGGAATCCCCTTGAGCCAAACGAAGAATTGAGATTTTTTTGCCTTGATCTGCCACATATAATTTCCCATCACCTGTTGCCTTCATGAGTGAAGTGCCTTCTCCTGACAGCATTTTTTTGAACATCTTTGAGACGCCATGTTCAAAAACGCCCTCGCGTTCAAACTTGATTTTGCCTCGGTACGAAACCATGGAACCTGTTTTTGCCCAAATGGTATCAGTCAAATTAATTTCTAAAAGTCTTGATGTTTCAAGTTCGAAGACCCCTTCTCCTTTATCTTCCTGCTGCGTATTCTGAACAAATTCTTCAAGTGTATAACGATTCATGATAGCACCTCTTCCTGTATTTTTTTTATATACGGACAAGGTGTGCATAAAGTTTCAGAAAATGGGGACGGTTTATCTTTTATTATTATTCGCCAAAAAAAATCAAACATTCTGCTCAAAATTTGGCTCTCACGCTTGACGCTTTACTTTTGATGGTGTATAGTGGAACCATCATTTAACAACTGCAAAGTCGTTAGGTGATGAAAATTTTTTTTAGTATGCCAAAAGGTATGCTACAGTACTAGGAGGAAAAAGCAATATGCAAAACGGTAAAGTAAAATGGTTCAATAATGAAAAAGGTTTCGGCTTCATTGAAGTTGAAGGCGGAGACGATGTATTCGTTCACTTCACAGCTATCGAAGGTGACGGCTACAAGTCTTTAGAAGAAGGACAAGAAGTTTCTTTTGAAATCGTTGAAGGTAATCGTGGACCTCAAGCTGCAAACGTAACAAAAATCTAATCAACTAAATCAATGATGTAAAGACAAAATAAAGAGAGGCCTATGCCTCTCTTATTTGATTTTCAGCTGAATTTCAATCGCTAAAATATTTTGCTTCAGTCGTTGTTCAATTTCAGAGATATCTTTTTCGAGAAAAGGTCTTCCCTTCTTTGCTACATCTACTAGTTGCTCTAGATCGCTGTACACCTCTTGAAATGTTCGATGTAATACCGTTTCGAACTCCTTATTATTCATACCGGCCTTCCCCTTTTCCTCTAATATCCGTCACTTAGTCAAAAAGTAACTCAACCAAAACTTTCTATAGTTATATCGGCTCATTTTTCAGAATATGTTCTTTTTTTACACATTCTATCCGTTTTTTTTCATGAACGGATGTTTGAGCAGGGAAAACCGGTGCGTCCGCTTACTTTTTGAGCAGCGTCTGTCCATATTCTTTTATTTTCTCTCCAACGGTGCATTGCTGTATACAAAAGGAATGGGCATATTTTTTGCCAAATTCTTTCCGAAAATGCTTCTTAATCAAACAATCTGAACAATACGTGTCTTGAAGATCGGTCAATTCTTGTACTGCTGTTTTTTTATCCACATTATTCAGCTCCGTCTGCTTCTAATTTCAATGTACTTTCGATTGGGACGTCTGCAAGAATCTGTCTTGCAAGCTGATCCGCTTCTGCATTTTGTTTCCGATCGATGACTTCATAGGTTGGTGTCAGCTTCAGCTCTTTTAAAGCCGCTTCAATTCGGTCAAGCCATTTGTTATGTACATCATCATAACAAGGCCATTCTCCTTTTAACTGATTCATGACAACAAGTGAATCTCCTCTAATCGTGACAGAATTTCTGCTTGCCCCTAGGTCTTTTAAAGCTTTTACTGCCTCAAATAAAGCCGCATACTCTGCTTCATTATTGGTGCTCCCTTGGAAAGGCTGATTTTTTCTCAATCGATAAGCGTCTTTTCCCAGCTTATAGTAGACGACAACTCCAAGACCAGAGTCGCCTGTTTCTTTATGAAAACTTGCATCAAAATAGACTTGAAGCTGATCAGGTTCAAGCTTTAGTTCTTCATTTAGCTTTTCAAGCTCTTTTATGGACCACATGGCCCCTTTTTCATCTTCAAATGACAGGAGTGACTGTGGTTCTTTTTTGTCGATATGTTTTGCTAAAATCAAGGCCTCATTTAGCTCCATCCAATCTTCTTGGAAAAAAGCAATGGACCCAATTGATTTCACTTTCATTGTGTAGTGTGCTCTTAATTTCATTGATCACATCGCCTTCCCGTGCTTTTAAGGTAAACATACGTTATGCTATAATCAAAAAGTTACATTTTACAATGAGAAAGGAAGTTCATGTCACTTGTTTAATGAAGGTATTTGGATCTTATTTGCGATCATTAATTTTATCATTGTTCTTCTATTTTATAAAGGATTTGGCAAGATGGGCCTTTTTGTCTGGATTGGCTTTGCGACGGCTGCCGCAAATTTACAAGTTGTCAAAACCGTTGAATTATTTGGCTTAACGGCAACACTTGGAAATATTTTGTACGGCAGTGTGTTCTTTGCAACGGACGTATTAAATGAAAAATATGGACAAAATGAAGCGAGAAAAGCTGTCTGGATTGGCTTTGCCACCCTTTTAACACTAACTGTTGTCATGCAGGAGGCTTTGCTTTTCCATCCCGCTCCATCTGATATCTCACAATCATCGCTGGAAACGATATTTGGCTTTATGCCAAGGGTTGCACTTGGCAGTCTCGCTGCTTATATGATCAGTCAAATGCTAGATGTTTATGTATATTCGTTTATTCGCCGGATATTTCCTTCCGATGGTGCGCTCTGGGTGCGCAACGCGGGAAGTACGATGATTAGCCAGCTTCTTGATACACTGATTTTCACGACCATTGCCTTTCTTGGCACGTATCCATTTCATGTATGGATTGAAATCTTCATCACGACATATGTCATTAAATTTATCGTAGCTGCGATTGCGACACCTTACGCGTATGCAGCGAAAAAAATGGTTCCGCTTGATGAAAGGGTGAAATAATGTGCCAGCTGAAATATACATTGATGGTGCAAGTGCAGGTAATCCAGGTCCCTCTGGCATCGGCATTTTCATTAAATATGATGGAAAGGCTGAATCCTTCTCCATTCCTCTTAGATCAATGAGCAATCACGAAGCAGAATTTTCCGCTCTGATCGAGGGGATGAAAATATGCGCGGAAAAAGGATTGCGTACCGTTTCATTTCGAACAGATTCACAAGTAGTTGACCGCGCAGCCAATGCAGGATTTGCTAAAAATCCAGCCTTTCAGCATTTTATCAAAGAGATGATCGAACTTCAAAGCCAGTTTGATTTATTTTTCATTAAATGGATTCCGAGTAAGGAAAATCAAATAGCGGATCAGCTCGCTAGAAAAGCGATTCACCTTTCTAAAGGATGAATCGCTTTTTTTCGGTTATGCTAATGTGTGTGAGGTGATACTGATTGGATAAAGAAAATAAAGGTCGTGTCACAAATGGGACAACCCCACAAGGTGATGCGCAAACAAAAGATAAACAGCCACTATCTCAGCTGGAAAATAGAGCGAAGAAAAGCAATACAAAAAGATAAACCTGAGAGATCGGCTTTAGCTGATCTCTATTTTACTTAAACGATTCATCATCGGTTCGATTCCTTTGATTTGATGGTACCTCAGCATAGCAGCAGCACGTTCTTGATTGATGTTCATTTTCGTCTCATCAATTGGACAGCTGAGCGGGACATCACATTTGATCTCTGCCAATAGACGAGAAAGCTTCAGATCTTCTAATCCTGCTTGCATTTTCTTTTGCTGTGCAGCCGTTAGTTCATGGACATTTTCTAGCAAACCGTCAATCGTTTCATATGTTTGGATAAATTTTAATGCGGTTTTTTCTCCGATTCCTTTGACACCTGGATAATTATCACTTGCATCACCCATGAGTGCTTTCATATCGATCAGCGCCTTTGGAGAGATTCCCATTTCCTCTTCGAATAAGGCTTTTGTATAATGTTTATAATTGCCAATTCCTTTTTGCATCAAGGCAACAGTGACTTGTTCATTCAAAATTTGCAGCAAATCTTTGTCTCCAGTTAGGACAGTCACCCGTGCTTCTTTTTGGTAGAGCGCAGCAAGAGTACCGATACAATCATCTGCTTCAAAGCCCTTTAAACCAATGTTTACAATTCCCAGTTCTTCTGTAGCTTCTTTTGCTAAATCGAATTGCGGAATGAGCTCGACAGGCGCCTCTCCTCGATTTGCTTTATAATCTTGAAACAATTCGTTTCGGTATGTTTGGCTTCCCATATCCCAGCAGCAAACAATATGAGTTGGCTCAAATGTCTGTACAGCCGTTAATAAGTGCTTTAAATAGCCATTGACTCCATTTGTCGGCACACCGTGATCATTTATCATAAAATTGCGATGTACAGCCGTTGCATAAAACGATCTGAACAAAAGCGCCATTCCATCTACAAGCAGTACGTGTTTATTCATTCTTATAAACTCCCTTTTTCAAAACAATACTCCTATTCTATCACAGAACACAAAACTCGACATAAAAAAGGCGCCTTCTTCTTTTAGAAAAGAAGAGGCACCCTGTTTACTTTTGACCGTATTGCATTTTTTTCGACTCTGCTTCTGCATAGGACGGCATGTCTTTTTGTTTAGGGTCACGCTCATCCTGCTGCTTTGTCTGTTGCTTTTTTTTCATGATCATTCCCCTTTCTCGGTACATTCATTAAGATGACCAAAAAAGAGAAAGTTACTCTTTACTTCTGTTTCCGCTTGACATACTCCCTGACCATATCATTCGTCACATGCTTACGCAGCGGAACAATACCGCCTCGTGCAAGCTCATTCATCTTCGACGTAATGGCATTGATGTCGTCTGTTGTAAATGGCTCGTTTTGCTCACATTTGAATACAGCAGTCTCTATTGCTTGTTCTCTTTTCTGTTCAAGCTCAAGAAAGGACTGAATATGAGCATGCTGCTTTTGTGAGTGAGCGGAAATCTCTTCGTGTACGCTCGTCATTTTCTATCAACTGCTTTCTTTTTTATTTAGTCTACCATGAATCAAATGGTTTTCAACTGGTTCTTCCATTCGTTTGTTTGTTCATATACTTGTTCAATTACCGCCTGTTCTTTGGCATCTGTCGTTAGGCTCGTGATAAATGTTTGTTTTTGTTCACTTAGCTGCTCGAGCGCTTCTGTTTCATATCTTTCAGTAAAGGTCTTCACCATTGTGTCGTACCTGCTCAGTAATTCTTCTTTTTCTTTATCTGCCCATTTCGTGGTTAACTGATGAAGAATATCTCGAATCGCTTCAATGAACGCAGCCTTTCCATTCTGTTCAAAGAAAACTTTCGCTGATTTTTGCTTCTTTAAGAGCGGTTCGAATGGTGTCAGTTCAGATTCGACTTCAATTTGTTTCAGCTCAGCATTTTTCTCTTCTGGCGGCGACAGTGAGAGAGAAAAGTAAGGGTCTTCTGCACATGCCGCCTGCAATCCTTTTTCCCATTCCTCTTGGAAGTATTGATGAATAAACGATTCCATTCGGATATCAAGCGCCTTTAACTCCTGTACAAATTCAAATTCATAATCCTTCAGTGCCTGTTCAAGCGCTTTTTTCAACTGCTGCCTGAAGTCTCCTTGAGATATTCCAGGGTAAAAGGCTGTCTTTAACAGATCATTCGCAAATAGTGATAGGCGCTGGACAATATGATAGAGCTGTTCATGTAAGTCCTTTTTCACACTTTCTGTCACTAGCTTAGATTGTTTGATATGACTCATTTGATCAAGAATCGCTTCATAGGATGTGTCTATCTTTTTCTTTTCCGCTTGCTTCTCATCTTCTGACTGATGCAGTGTCGCATGCAGCTTGTCGACTGTGCTACATAACATGCCGGCTTCAAAATACAAAAGCTCGATCGCATCTTTCGTTAATTCTTCCTCAATAAAATAGTCGAGCTGTTTTCTAAGCTTTGCATATTGATTATAAGCTGTCTCTCCCTTTCCTTCGATTTCTTCCTTACTGGACACATGATGAAGGTTTGGGTTTCGGATGCCTTCTTTTGTGAGCTCATTATTCACATAGTCAAAGACGGTGTCAAGCTCTGCTTGATCCTTTGCGAGGTCAGCTGCATTGATAATAAAGAACATTTTATCCATGCTAAATGAATCTTTTACAAGCCCAAGCTTACGTAAAAATGACCGATCTGCCTTCGAGAAAGAGTGCTGGTAGTAAGTTAAATAAAGAAGAGCATCTGCGTCCTTCATATATTGAAAGGCAATCTCTGTATGGCGCTTATTCATACTGCTGGCGCCTGGCGTATCAACAATAGTCAGCCCTTTATCTGTTAAAGGTGTACTCAAATACACCGTCACTTCCTTCACCACACAAGAAACAGCTTCTTCCGCCACATATGGCCTCAGTTCTTGAAGAGTGACATGAAGCGGCGTTTGCTTCGTAATGTGATGAAGGAAACGTGTATGCGCTTGTAAAAAATGTTCAACAATGATGCGGTGATCTTGTTCAAGCTGTCTTTTTTTCAGCGTTCGTTCGAGCTTGGATGTAAACGTCTCTCCCTTTTCTTCTGAGATCGAAAATCCGAGGATCTGATTGAGCTCCTCTAATATATCCTGTTCTGTTTTGAACACCACTTTTACACTTTCATGCGGGTGATCTTCCGTCGGCCGCGTCAGCTTATTAATCGTTGCCGTTGTTGGCGTGGGAGAGGATGGCAGTACCTTTCTCCCAACAAGGGCATTTGCAAAGGAAGATTTCCCCGAACTAAAAGCCCCAAATAAAGCGAGTGTGAATTCTTTCGCTTGCAGCCGCTTTGTTCGTTTTTCAAAGGACTTTCTTTGAGATTTGAGAGCGTCTAATGGCAATAAAATCTGAGAAAGCTGTTCAAACTGGTCAATTGACTGTGCCGTCGTGACATGCTGTGACTGACGCATTTGATGTTGCTCTGTCTGCTTCTGCGGTTTTTCTTGCTCGCTCTCTTCGGGATGAATGGGCGCGTGATCCTGCTTTAGCTGGTCATGCTGCATCCGCCTCTTTTTCGCATAAAACCAATCTTCTTCGATCTGTTCATCCGTTCCGTTTTGCCATATATCCCATACATGTTGAATATCACGCTTCATTTGTTCATTTTTTCCGATGCACTGCTCAAGCGTTTGGAGTTCTTTTGCAGACTGGTCCCATTTTTCTTGATGTTTTGCTTTATCTTTCATAAGCTGGGCTTTCAGCGACTCAGACATTTGTTCAATCAGTGTCATCGCTTTCTGTTTTGCCTGTCTTCTCAAGGCTTCGCCAGCATCTTTTGCATATTGTAGTACGTATTCATTGGAGAACGTCGCACCATGATGAATCACACTTTCAAGGAGTGCTTCTTGCACAGGTGTTTCAAATGCCATCACTTGATTTAATAACTCTTCACCAAGCTGATGCTTCTTGACTTCTTTTTTAAGCAGCTCAGCAATATGCCAGTCCACTTCAGCTTTCATCCTCGCTTTGACATCTGTTAAGAAGTCGGTTGCCCGTTTTTCTTTTTCTTGCTCAGTTTTATTTTTAGCAAAAAGCAGTCCCACTTTAAAGCCAGGTGCTTTTGATTCAATATAGTCGCTTGCGAGTTCCCTCATTTTAAATGGAGTGAGGTTGGCATTCTTTAAAATGCTCTCGACTTCAGAAGATACTTCATCTTCTAACTGTTTGGCTCCATTTTCAATGAAGTAGTTTTTCGCTTCAAACTCCTTTACTTCTTTTCTTTTTTCTTGAAGCTGTGAATCAAGCTCTTCACCTTGCAGCTCTTCTTTTAACGAGTCAATGTGTTCTTTTAAAACATGCTCAATTTTTTGCTCAGTATAAGCACGAAGTGATGCTTTCGGCAACGTCTGTAATTCTTGTAGTTTTTCGATTAAACGAATCATTTCATTTCTTGGATGCGTCTCATCGGTTACAGATGTAAAGTATAGATGATCTTCTTCAATGCCCTCTTTAAGGAGCATGTCAATCACTTGATTTTTGTAGTCTTCAAATGCAGTCTCATGCTCATCATGCCGGTCCACTTGATTCACGATGAAATAAAGATTTGGCACTTTTTCTTTAATGGAACGAATGAAACGAATGTTTTCTTCAGAATGAACATGGTTGTAGTGAACGACATAAAAAAGAGCATCTGCTTGATGAAGAATAGAGGCAGCAGACAAAAAGTGTGCATGATCCGTTGAATCAATTCCTGGCGTATCAATCAGTGCCACCTTTTCTCCCAGTCCTCTATAGTCACCGCTAATTTCCACCATCTCAATCTGTTCTCCATCCTTACAAAAACGCTGTACTGCTTCTTTATCATAAGAACCGCTCATTTTTGCAAAACGGTCATCAGAGGTGTGAAGCTGCACTTCACTTTCCCCTTTCCTCACGACGACCAAGTTTGCACTTGTTGGGATTGGGCTCGTTGGCAAAATGTGATCATGAAGCAGATGATTCACAAGTGATGACTTTCCAGCAGAATAGTGGCCGGTAAATGCGATATACACTTCTTCTTCTGCTTCCTTTTTGATAATCGATGCAAGTTTGGCTGCGCGCTCATGATCATCCCTTTTGAGAAAGCTTTGATATAAAGCTCCTGTAGTTTGAACGAGCGAATCTCGAATAGACAAGTCTTTCATGACGATAAACCCCTTTGTTTTTAGAAAAGTCAGTTATGTATGTGATACCATTTTACACAAAATAAAGAGATTTTTCTTCTGATCTGAGGAAATAAAAAAAATCTGCTGCCCGATCAGTCGCAATTGACTGAGATCAGGAAGCAGATTTTTTGGAGACACCTTTTAATACGAAGCCAATTAATAGGCTGTATATACACACCGTACCGAGTAAGAAAATCATTGTCATGTGATCACCGTCCATCCTTCATGATTGAGAATGTTTATCATTAATGAAAGTGTAGCACAATTGATAATGATTTTCAATATTAATTTAGCAAATACTGATTTAACGCTTTCTCCTCTGTTTGAATTCTTACAGCCATCATCCATGCATTTAAACACGTAAACAAAATGGCAGTGACATACGCCTCAAACAATAGCGGGATCAGCAAAAGCTCAATCGCCACGACTACATAGTTAGGGTGTTTCAACCAACGATACGGCCCTTTTTTTACAATCATTGCGTTTGGCACGACTAAAATCTTTGTATTCCAGTACGTCCCAAGGGAGCATAATGCCCAGTATCGAATGACCTGTGTAGCCATCAGGAAAAGGAGCAGCACAAGAAAATACCGGGACGACCCCTTATGTAAAAGCCCTATCTCAACTATGAGTGAGAGAAAAAAGGCCGTATGCATAGCGACCATATAGGGATAATGACTAGCACCAAATTCAATGGCACCCATCGCTTTTACTTTTCTTTCATTTCTTTTGGCCACAAGCATTTCAATGAGCCGCTGACAAACGAAGAACCCGATAACAAGCCAAATGATCATGACAAGACATCCTCCCATTTCATAAGCAGCAGTTCTGAGGAAAAGCCTGGACCAAGCGCCCCGCAAAGGCCAATATCCCCCGCTTCAATTGATTGATGTTCAAGGAAATGCTTGATGACATACAAAACTGTGGCAGAGGACATATTTCCGTGTTGTTTGAGTACTTCTTTTGAAGAAAATAGCTGATTCTCTCGTAAAGATAGACTTTCAACATAGGCATCAATCACTTTTTTTCCTCCAGGATGGGCAAGAAAAACGGATAAGTCTTTAGTTGAACATCCAAGCTCCTCTAAAAATTGATCCACCTGCTCTTTTAACCAGCCTGAAATCATAGACGGAATGTCACGGGAGAAAATAACCCGAAAGCCGTCACTTGTAAATTCCCAGCCCATCACATCCTCAGAATCCTTCATCGTGACGGATTGTGTACTTAGTACTTTAGGGACTGTTTTTAAATGGGCATATTCTAGTGCAGCCGTTTCTCCAGCTAAAAGAGCCGCAGCCGTCCCGTCTCCAAATAAGGAGGTGCCGATTAAATTGCTTTTTGATTGATCTTGCGGCTGAAAGGTTAAACTGCACAGCTCACAGGCAACGACGAGCACCTTTGCTTCTGGATATGCCCTTATGTATTCATAAGCCCGAGACAGCCCTGCCGCACCACCCCCGCACCCTAGCCCCCAGATCGGTACTCGTTTCGTATAAGGAGAAAAAGGAAGTACGTTCATCAGCTTTGCATCAAGACTTGGGGTCGATAAGCCGGTACTTGAAATAAAAAACAGTGCATCGATCTCTTCAACCGGAATCGGCTTTTTCAGAAACGCCTGCTCTTGAAGACAATGTAAGATCGCTTCTTTTGCATGAGCCAGTGCCTTCTCCAAATAGATATTGTTTTTCTCTTCAAAAGAGTGGTGCGTCTGATACCATTCAATGGGCTGCACAAACTGCCTGCTCTGAATTTCTCCATTTTGAAAAGCTCTCAGCAGCCGATCAATATCTTTAAACGATCGTTTAAATTGAGACCTAGCAAATTGAGCAGCTGTTTTCTGATCCACGTGATGCTTCGGGTGACTCGTTCCAATTGAAAGAATGTACGCCATCGGCTTCACCTCTTTTTTCGTTAATATCCCCTATCGAAAAAAGGATATACATGCCAAATCGTCACAATTCAGTCAAAACATTTTCCTCCGTCTAACTTTTTGTCTTGACGACAATTGATAAATATTGGATAATATAGTTGAAAACATGATGTAGTTTTCCTCCTTCACAGGTTCGTTCCAAGCCAAGCGAACCTGCTTTTTTTATGCAAAAAAACACCTCTTAATGAGAGGTGTTTCAGATTGTTGACAAAGGGCTAAAATGATCTTTATTTTAGCCCTTTGTCTTCTTTTCAGCGTGATAGAAAACCTTTGAAGTCTAGGAAGGACGAGCACCGAAGCGGAGCGAATTTAACATTCGTGAGCATCGGCGCACAGGACTGACACCGAATGCGAGGGTTTGTCTACACGCTGAAACACCTCTTAATGAGAGGTGTTTACATAACAGATTGCTTAGGTTCTTCTATCAGATCCTGCCCTGTTTCTTTTTTAAATGGAATCATGTGATAAATAATATGAAGCAAAATAGCGGTAAAGCTACCGGCCACAATTCCGTTACTTGTTAATAATTTCATTGATTCTGGCAAATGCTCAAACATTTGCGGCACGACGGTGACACCTAAGCCGATCCCAACTGAGCAAGCAACAATTAGTAGGTTTTCCTGTTTGGCAAAATCCACGCGCGAGAGCATTTTAATACCGTAGGCAATGACCATCCCAAACATGGCGACCATTGCGCCGCCAAGAACTGATTTTGGAATAATCGTCGTAAATGCAGCAATTTTAGGAAAAAGTCCAAATAACATGAGCAATGCTCCTGTCACAACGATGACTTGATTTTTCTTGACTCCTGTCAACTGGATCAACCCAACGTTTTGCGAGTAGGCTGTGTAAGGAAATGCATTGAAAATACCACCTAATAAAACAGCAATCCCCTCTGCGCGATAGCCTTTCGCTAAATCCTTCTCTTTTAATGACCGGTTTGTTAAATCACCTAATGCGAAATAAACACCTGTTGATTCGACTAATGACACAATCGCAACTAACGTCATCGTCATAATGGGTGCAAACTCAAAGGTAGGCATGCCGAAATAAAATGGTTCAATCATACGGAAAACTTGAGCGTTCGCCACCTCAGCTGTTTCCACTTTCCCCATAAATGCAGCGACTGCTGTCCCAAGGAGAATACCGATTAAAATAGCGATCGCCTTCATAAAACCTTTTGTGAATCGATAGAGCAGCACAATGATAAACAGCACAAGGAAAGCGAGGCCTAGATTTTCAAAAGAACCATAATCTGCACTTCCTTCTCCTCCTGCCATATTGTTCATCGCTACTGGAATAAGGGTAATGCCAATAATGGTAACGACAGACCCTGTCACGACAGGCGGGAAAAATTTCACAAGCTTCCCAAAGAAAAAGGAAAGAAGAATGATGATACACCCAGAAGCGATAATACTTCCATAGATAGACGAAATTCCATATTTAGAGCCAATCGCAATCATAGGAGAAACCGCAGTAAATGTACAGCCTAATACAACAGGCAGACCGATACCAAAGAAACGGTTTTTCCATACTTGAAGAAGTGTGGCAGCCCCGCACATGAAAATATCTGCCGAGATTAAGTAAGTCAGCTGTGCAGGGGTGAGGCCGAGCGCATCTCCCACAATGAGCGGCACAAGAACGGCACCTGCATACATCGCCAGCACATGCTGAATCCCTAGCGAGAGCGTTTTGGCTTTTTTAGCGGCACTCATGATTGTACCTCCCGTACAAACGTGACTTTCCCTTCCTTAAGTGATTCAATACGTGCAAGGGACTCGACGCGGTAGCCCATTTGAACAAGCGCATTCCTTCCGGGCTGAAATGACTTTTCAATGACAATGCCAAATCCGGCTACTTTCGCCTTCGCCTGCTTTGCGATTGCAGCAAGCCCTTTAGCGGCTTCACCGTTCGCTAAAAAGTCATCAATGATTAATACACAATCTTTTTCACTGAGATGCGTATTTGAAACAGCGATCGTGCTTTCTACTTTTTTCGTAAAAGAGTACACACTCGCTGTTAATAGGTTATCTGTTAGTGTTAGTGATTGACGTTTTCGAGCAAAGACAACTGGTACTTGAAGAGCTAGTCCAGCCATCACAGCAGGTGCAATGCCAGAAGATTCGATTGTGACAATTTTTGTAATGCCATCATGCTTGAATAATCTAGCAAACTCTTGCCCGATCTCATGCATTAACACAGGATCAATTTGATGATTTAAAAAGGCATCTACCTTTAACACTTGATTTGACAGAACGATTCCTTCGTTCTCAATTTTTTGACGTAACAATTCCATCATTCTTCCTCCCAGCATATTGGCAAACATTTTCATTTTTTGCATAAAAAAAGCATTGCTGTCCATGAGGAGCAAGCAATGCGAAAACGATCCACGGATCTTCAGCTCAAACAAGAGCTGTTTCATTTTGCTCACTCATAGTCGGACTGTATCGGTGTCCGGTAGAAACTTGCGTGCCATCATCACGCGATTATATGAGTGTTATAGTGTTCAAATTATAACAAGATTTCAGACGCTTGGAAAGCACTTTTCCAGAAAAATACCGAACTTAAATAATAGATCAGATCAAAACGTTCGTTTTTAGAATATTCAAGCATCAAAAAAGCACCCTTCTGAGCAAAGGGTGCCTTTTATTTAAGATAAATACAATTTCGTATATTTATCTGTTAAATAATCGATTAAATATTGCACATTTAATTCCTCACCAGTCGCATCTTGAATGATTTCAGATGGTTTTTTGCGTTTTCCATGCTGGTGAACATGTTCTGTGAGCCATTCTTTTATCGGTGCAAAAGACCCGTTTTGAATCAGCTCATCAAAATTCGGTAAATCTTTGATCATTTGGTGCTTTAGTTGCGCCGCATACATATAACCAAGCGCATATGAAGGGAAATATCCAAAGCTTCCATCAGACCAGTGAACATCCTGCAAAATACCGAGTGCATCATTAGGAGGCGTAATGCCAAGATACGCTTTATATTTTTCATTCCACAGTGCAGGCAGGTCTTCAACTGCTACTTCTTCATTAAAAATCGCTTTTTCAATTTCATAGCGGATGATAATGTGAAGCGGATACGTCAGTTCATCTGCCTCAATTCGAATGTAAGTCGGCTTCGATTCATTCACTGCATGCACAAAGTCTTCTAAAGAGACATCTTTAAATTGCTCAGGAGACGCTTCTTGCAGCTTATGATAATACGTTTTCCAGAAATCTTCATGTCTGCCGATAAAATTCTCAAAGAAAAGAGACTGTGATTCATGGATCCCCATTGATGTGCCATCACATAATAGCGTTCCGCTCAGTGCCTCATCAATGTTTTGCTCGTAGATGGCATGACCACACTCATGAATCGTGCCAAAGATCGCCATCCGAAAATCATGCTCATCATAACGGGTCGTCACACGAACATCCCCTCTGCTCAATGTCACAGCAAACGGATGAACCGTTGTATCCAGACGTCCTGCGTCAAAGTCATACCCCAATTCTTTTAAGAAGAAGAGACTCAGTTCCTTTTGTTTGTCGATCGGAAAGCTTTTCGATAAAAATGAAGTATCCGGCTTATGAGGAGAGGCTTCGATTTTTTTCACGAGAGGAACAATGGCATCACGAAGTGCACCAAACTTTTGATCGAGCTGTTCAACCGTCATATCTGGCTCATAGTTATTGAGCAGCACATCGTATGGCGTTTGTTTCACGCCCCAATATTGAATAAAGCGCTTGTTAAAATCAATGAGCTGTTTTAAGTATGGTGCAAAGAGTGAAAAGTCTGATTTCTCCCTTGCTTCTACCCAGACATGCTCTGCTTTTGATTGCAAAATCGAGTATTCTTTAAATTCTTCTTTCGGAATTTTGCTGTTTTCATCATACTCTTTTTGTGATAATTCGAGCGCCTTTTGTGTATCTTTTGACAGCTCATCTCGATGTTTGTTTAATGCGTGAAGAAGATCTCTCATTTCATCAGAAGTCTTCATATTAAAAATATCACTTGATAATTGACCGATCGTTTCAGCTCTGAAATCGGCGCTTTTTTTAGGCGCCTGTGTTCTAGAGTCCCAATAAAGTAAATGGAGCGCCTCCGTATAATGGGCGATTTTTCCTAGTAATTGATAAAACGCTTTCTCTTTTGCTTCAAGACTCATACGTTTGTTCCCCCAATCAATAAAATATGTATGTACGTTTCAAGGCTACTTCAAGGAATGTTCTTTTGTCAATGAAAAAGGAGGATACTCAGATGGTATCCTCCTCTTTTCCTCGTTCGGGCGTTATTTAAGATATGATGATTGGCTTGACTGGCAGAACGGATTCAATTTTACTTTGAAGCTCTGTATCTTCCTTACGGTCAAAATAAATATGAATGGTTCCTGCATCTTGGCTTGTCCGAATCAGCCTTCCAATACCTTGTCGCAAGCGCAGCAGCATATACGGAAGGTCAACTTCAGCACGAGCATCCTTTGCTTCATTCCGTTTTGCCTCAAATACCGGATCATGAGGCGGGTAAGGAAGTCCCCAGATGATCACATTTGTTAGTGATTGTCCTGGAATATCCAGCCCTTCCCAAAGGTGAACAGAGCATAACACGGATGTCTCATCTGCTTGGAACTTTTGAACAATCGTGCTGATTTCCTCGTCTCCCTCAAAATACACGTCGAAAGGCAGTGATTCATCCGATGCCTCAAGCTGCTTTCTAAAGAAATGAAGTTCATCAAATGAAGGGAACAAAATCAGAGATCGTCCTCCGTTTTCTTTCAGCTGAGTGATCACTTGCTGTCCTTTTGCCTCTTGCTCTTGAAGCTGCTGAATCCCGTGGAAATAAATCTTCATTTGCTCATCGTAATCATACGGAGAAGCGACACTCATTGATAAGTAATCTTTGATCCCAAGACTTTCAGCTAAATAATCAAAGGATTGATTTTCAGACAATGTAGCAGAAGAGAAAATGTATGGTCTTTTTTGCGAGAATACTTTTTCACCAAGCACCTCTGCGACTGTCTTTGGCATCACAACAAATGTCGTATCTAACTCCTGCTTTTCAAGCCAGCTAATCGCATTTTTTTGATATAGCGACAGAGAATACGCCATTTGTTCAATGTACTCTTCCACAACAGACAATTCGTATTGATCGATTGTATACATCTCTGATTCAAACACGAGTGCTTCTCCGATTTTTTCAAGCAAATCACACAATTCACTTGCAGACCGCTTCACTTCATCCACACGTCCAATTTCAAGTCGATGCGAGCCCTTGATTTCTTTGGCATGTGTTTTTAAGAGATAGAAGAACTCATCGTTTGTGGCAAGTGCATCTTCAACGAGCTCGGCAAACTCTTCACGTATATCGTTTTGCAACAGGCGCTCTAAAAATGTTTCGAGCATTGATTGCTTCACTCGGTACGTCAGTGCTTTTTGTGCGGCAAATTCAAGAAGGTGCCCTTCATCAAATACGACGGAGCTATGTTCTGGAAGCAGCGGAAGCTGGCCCTCGCGTTTGCGGGATTCCTTCGTCCACACATGCTCCATGTAAAAATCATGAGAACAGATGATGAGATCGGTTGCTTTCCGGTAATGATCTCTTGATAAATTCAGACCGCAGCGATGACGCATATCGCACGTCAAGCAGTCTTGAAACGAGTCATAGCCAATGCGTGACCATTCATCATTTGATAGTTCTGGATACTCTTTTCGATCACCATACGGATAAAAGTTTTGCATGCCATGTGATTCATGAACAAATGAAGGAAGCGATTCATAAATATCGAGCCACTTCTCATCATCTTCACGCTGCATGGTTTTCTCTAGTTTCTTTAAGCATAAATATTGGTCATGCGATTTACTTAATCTCGCATCTATTTGAATATCAAGGTGATTGGCAATTTTATAGATATCACCCTCTTGTTTCACCAGCTGTTCAATTAACGTTTCGTCTGCACATGCAATAATCGCAGGTTTCCCTGTATACCTTGCATATGTGACCGCAAATAATAGATAGACGATGGTTTTGCCTGTGCCTACCCCAGCTTCGGCAAACATCACACTTTTTTCTTTAAAGGCTCTTTCTAGTTGAAAGGCCATAAATATTTGTTCATCTCGAAGATCAAAGCCCTTTTCTGGCAAAATGTCATAGAACACATCACCAATCCAGTTGCCCAGTTCTTCGTAAAAATTATGTTCTTTTGATAATGAAAAAGGCAAACGAGATGCTGTCACCTGCTTCAACCCCCAACTTTTGAATCATTCAGACATTCAATAGTAACATTTATGCTGGGGAATGACAATCTTTTTTACGACCGCAAACGATGTTGATAGGTTTCTTTCATTAAAAATGCATGCTCTGAACGCTCTATGTAAGCCTGAGCAAGCGCTAAATCTTCGATGGCTGCTGTCAGCTGAGCAGATTGTCCACCTTCTTGCCCTTCAATTTTTTGAGCAGTCGAAGCGAGTGCTTTTTGGATTAACTGAAATTGATCATATTGTATCATGGAGACACCTCTTTTTTTAAAATCAAGTTCAGTTTATTCCGTCCCGTGAAGGTTTATACCTTTCTGCGATAAAAAAAGCCACACCTTCTGTAGGTGTGACCATTTTTTATGATTCAGTTGTCTGTTTTCTAGGCGGGCGTTTTCCCCAATATTGGTAATAGTCTGTTTTAATAAAACCATTAAACAGTTTTCTCTTTTTCGTTGCTTTTCTGCCGAAGCACTCTTCGAACTTTTCGTGTGACGTTAAGATGTAAATGGACCAAGTATCTAGGCTCTTAAATGCTTCGCCCATTCCTTGATACATTTTTTCAACAGCTGGTTTATCACTGAGTCGTTCTCCGTAAGGCGGATTTCCGACAATCACACCATACTCTTCTTTCGTTTGAAAGTCTTTCACTTGCATTTGTTTAAATTGAATCAATTCACTTAGACCAGCTTCTTCAGCATTCATTTGTGCAATGTCTACCATCCGATGGTCGATATCACTTGCAATAATGTGGAGCGGCTGATCATAGTTTGCTTTTTCTTCCACTTCGTGACGCGCTTTGTTCCAAACGTCTTCACCAATCCATTCCCATGACTCGGACGCAAATTCCCGGTTAAATCCTGGGGCAATGTTTTGTCCTATCATGGCCGCTTCAATAGCGATTGTTCCTGACCCGCAGAAAGGGTCAACAAACGGACGGTCAGGTGTCCAGTTTGTTAATAGCACGAGTGCAGCCGCAAGGGTTTCTTTAATAGGTGCTCCGCCTTGATCCATGCGGTACCCTCGTTTATGAAGACCCACACCAGATGTATCAAGCGTGAGCACAGCTTTATCTTTTAAAAGGGCAACCTCAATTTTATACTCAGGTCCTGTTTCTTCAAGCCATTCAGACTGTATGTTGTAAGAGGATATGAGTTTTTGCGCGATCGCCTTTTTGACGATACGCTGACAATCCGGCACACTGGCAAGCTGTGATTTCACAGATTTACCGATGACAGGGAACGTGCTGTTTTTCGGTAAAAAAGCGGACCAGTCAATCGCCTTCGTCCTTTCAAACAGCTCATCGAATGTTTTTGCCGAAAATTCAGCTACTTGTACCTTAATCCGGTCTGCTGTACGCAGCCAAAGGTTCGCACGGCAAATCGCAAGAGCATCCCCCTCGAAAATCACTTTTCCATTGTCTACTGTGCAGGCATAGCCAAGGTCTCTTACTTCTTTTGCAACAATCGCTTCAATTCCCATTGGAGCTGTTGCGATGAGTGTATAGGTTTTCATTGTTTTATCACCTGTTTTCTCGTCCTTTTATGTATTCAAGATAAAAGCTCTCCATATGTTGAATAGGAGAGCTTTGTTTTCATCATGTTTATAATAACGGATATAACGTTCTGTAAGCCATGTTTTGTTCCATCGTACTGCAAACGGCAAATGCCTCGTACTCAGGTGGTAATCATCTATCTACAGAATACTCTGTCCTTCTCTCCGTTTGGTTCCTTTGAGAAAGTTCCCCTACCAAGTTTGGGTTTCTCGCTCGAGGGGTTTACCGCGTTCCACTCTCACCATTTCTAGTGAGACTTCGTCACTGTGGCACTTTCAAGGATACTTTGCCATATCCTAAAAGGACGTAGGCATTTTTCCTGCCGTCAGCCTTTCCCAGGCTGCCCTGGCTTATTTTTTCGCCAGGCACGAACACTACGGGCATCTCAGCACCGTGCGAGCATGGACTTTCCTCTGCAATGTCTAAAAGCATTGCAGCGATTACCCGAACGTTAATCAATAATCGTTATTATAAACGACAATGACATCAGGCACAAGCTTTTTTCAGCAAGGCTCAATCATAAAGTTTGCTGCCGAAAACGTGTTTCTCAAGGTTAGATAGTCTTTTTAAAATATCAAAGTTTGTTGTATTAGACTGTGCAGGCTGTCTTTTTCCTTGCTCAACGGCTTCTTCAAGCTGTTTAGACAAATGGAGGTTTTCTTGTTGAAGCTTTTCGATTTCTTGGTTGAATGTCTCATAGTCTTTAATGACCATATCTAAAAATTTATCGACTTCTTCTTGTTTGTATCCTCTGACACCTGTTTTAAATTCTTTTTCTAAAATTTCTTTCGCAGAAAGCTTTACTTTATCAGCAAGCATCTTTTTCACCTCATATCGTGAATTCATAGTATATTTTTTCAGAAATACGTGACGTTGTCAAATTTTCTCTTGCTTTTAGTCAAAAAACGGATCTTCTGCCTCAACTTGCGCTCTCAAATCATCCATTGTGATGTACATAATGGGGTAATCGGTATAGGTTTCCGCTTCTTTGATCATGTACTTTGGCGAGCCATCATGCTCAGGATCATAAAGGGCGAGAAGGCCATCTGTTTTTTCAATAAAAAAACGGTTCTTTTGTTTAAATTGTGCCGGACTTTCATATGGTCTATGCGTGACACTTTCTACAAAATCGGCCTGTGCAAGAATCCCTTCATACAACTCTTTGTTTTGTTCATTCCAGCGCTCTTCCTGTTCATAAAATGGTGTAATGACGGCCAGTTTTAACGCTGGATACTCCTCTTGAAGCTCAAATACCACTTCGGCAGTCCAGATTTCTGCCCCAAGCTGGCCTGATATGAGAACCCATTCCAGACCTTCTTCAATCAGGGCTGTCAGCCTTTTTTGAAGCTCCGCTTTTATGTATTGAAGTGCAGGCTCGTCTTGTTTGAATATCCCAAGCTCAAATGGCTTGTACCCTGTGACAGCAATAATTTTCATTTTTTCACCTGCTTTTAAAAAAAGGGACTTCTAAAAGTCCCATTTCACTTTATCTGTTACAGCAAGGTCCACCGCAGTTAAAGTGTTGATGTGTTGCCGGGTCCACCTGAGAAAACGTATGTGGGAAGTAGTGAACATGTTTGAAATTTTGATGGTGAACATTTGTCACATGCTGCGGATGGATATGCGGCACAATTGTTGTTGAATCGCTGTGTGTACAGCAATGATTCGTCGGATGAACAATTGGCTGTGTAACATTCGGCTGGCAATGATGATGATGGTACATGTAGCATTCCCCTCTCCTTAATTTTCTTACATTAACAATGTATGAATTAAGAGGTGTACATGTACTAATGCATTAACCTATTTTAAAAGTTTGCAAGAAAAACATCCTTATAGTTTGAAAACACAAAAGCGACCAAAATGACAACAAGAAAAAACAAGTAGAAAAGACCTTTATACATGCTCTACGCTCCTCATTCAATATCTAACGTTATTTTACAGGATTCGTGACTTTTCTACAATAAAAGTGCTAAACAATTTTTATTTTCGGCCGAGAGCCGAACGTTGTCATGTTTTGCGCTTTCCCGGGCAATAATGTTCATTGCCCAGCTTTTCTCAAGAGCCGTTTTTTTCGCTTCTCAAGTTCTTCCGTGTCTCGCTGACTTAACGATGAGAAAGATAATAACGATTCAGTGATGGATAGAGCTGACCTTGCATTTTTTTGACGATGCTCTTTACACTTCGCAAGCTCTATACCCGCTTTTAATGCTAAATGGACATCGCTTGATTTAAATAATTTTTCCCATATTTGAACCGCTTCATCCCACTCGTTTTGTCGTTTATATTGTAAGGAAAGATCATAAGACGCCTGATTCGCATGCTCAAAATCAGCATCCGTTAATTTTTGCAAATGCTTCGTTGCTTCCTGTACATCACGATGAGCAAGATGCCACCTGGCGAGCGCATACTTCTCATTGTGTTCCTTTACCGCATCCTCAGATAGTATTTTTTTGGATAGATGAATGTAGAGGCTGATTAACGATAAGACGTCTAGTTCATTATGAGTCAAGATCCCTTCAATCAACTTCGGATTTTGTTCCTTTAAAAAATGAAAATAAATCATCGGTGCCAAAAACCCCGGCGTGTCGTTTTCACGCTGCACGTGCAGCTCTTCTTTTTCCACAACGGATAGCGCCATTCGTTCATATTTATGCTTCCACAATCGTCTAGATCCGTGCAGAAGATCAAAATGTCCGAATTCAGGAAGTGCAGGGATTTGATCTCGTAAGAGCGTATGTCTCGTTTTCACTTGCGGCCAGTCGAACGATTTACCATTATATGTAACCAATGATTCTACGTTTACTTCATCGAGAAAGCTTTTGTACAGAGCCGCTTCATTTCCTGGATTGGTGAGCAGGTGCTGTTTCACCACCACTTTGTCGGAAAAGACACGTGCATGTCCAAGCAAGAAAATCATATTTCCCGTACCGCCAGATAATCCTGTTGTTTCTGTATCAAAGAAAAACAGCTCGTGCGGCTCGTACCCTTTAGCCGATAGCGAATGCTGGATGCCG
The DNA here is from genome assembly GCF_002998735.1 of Bacillus sp. NMTD17. NCBI lineage: Bacteria > Bacillati > Bacillota > Bacilli > Caryophanales > Bacillaceae > Bacillus > Bacillus sp. NMTD17. The sequence goes on along the minus strand of NZ_PVRH01000003.1, from coordinate 310,470 downwards.
CTTTCGTTCCATGCCTCGATGATCTTCGGCAGTTCCGCAAACGAATAGCGCCCATGCTGATCTTCTAATGAATAGGTGACTTCCCGAATCAGACAAAAGGAACCCTCAAAGTGATAAGGAGATACACCTAATGTTTCCCATTCTTTTAAAAATGGGATATTTTCTGAAGTCACAGGCTGTGGTTGTCCTTCTAAAGTTTTCTGCCGGTTTTCATGTGACTGATTGTGCGATAGGTGCTTCTTCATTCTGTTTAATTTCCCTTTTAAAGACATGAGCAGGTGTCCCCCTCCTTTCCCTTAAAATACGGACATCAATTCAACGATGCTGCTTTTTCCGCTCACCTCTTTCATTTCCATGCCAATGCAGGATGGACAGCCATTTTCACAGCGGCACCGCTCAATCAGCTGAATGGCTGCGCCTGCTATTTCATCGAAACGAGCTTGTACTTCCTTGCTTAAGCCGATTCCGCCAGGGTAGTGGTCATATAAAAAGACCGTCGGTTTTCCGGTATGTGCCGCTTTAATTTGTGAAACAACATGAATATCAGAACGGTCACACATCACAAAAGCAGGTACAATGTGCTGAAGAACATTTGCGATGCCAAGCAGCAGCTGTTCAAGTGTTTTCTCTTCAAATCTCCGCTCTGCTTCATGTAATTCAAACCAAGCAGCACTCGTATGAATTTCTTCTTCCGGCAAGTGAATCGGTCCAGAGCCGATATTTTCACCGGTACTTAGCCGGATTTTTTTAAAAATCGTCGGCATTGCGTTGACAGTCACATCACCGTAGTGAACAGATACGGCTTCCTTCTCTGTCGTCTGATCGATTTCAAGCACCTTAAGTTGAACAGCTAAATTCGCATCCGTATAATATTCTACATCTACTTGTTTCACATAAGCCTTCAGATGCTCGTAATCTAGCTTTTCCACTTGATACTGAACCCCTTCGTGTAAATAAATGGCTTCATCATGAAGCAGCGTCATCGCACTGAATCGATCCATCTCTCCAATAATCCGAACATTCGCCACATCTGATTGATCCACAATCACCACATTTTCCTGGCTTGCAGACCGGAGGCTGATGCCATGCGCTGGGAACGATTGATCTGACCAATAATACCGGTTCCCGCTAAAATGAAGAACACCTTCCTCATGTAAGTATTGCAAAATCTCTTCTACCTCCATGCCGCCAAACTGTTCATCCTCCCGAAACGGAAGCTCGTAGGATGCACATTTTAGATGATCCACTAAGATAATGAGGTTTTCAGGGTTGATTCTGGCAGCTTCAGGCGGCCTGTTAAAGAAATATTCAGGGTGTCTGACAATATATTGATCAAGAGGTGAGGAGCTTGCCACCATAATTATGAGTGCTTCCTCATGACGCCTTCCAGCTCGTCCTGCCTGCTGCCATGTACTCGCTACACTGCCAGGATACCCTGTCATGATACAGACCTTTAGCTGACCTATATCCACTCCTAATTCTAGTGCGTTTGTGCTGACGACACCTAGAATGTCTCCTTCTCTCAATCCTTTTTCAATCACGCGCCGCTCTTTTGGTAAATAGCCTCCGCGATATCCACGAATCGATTTTGGGCCGATCTCTTTTTTCACTAGCTCTTGAATATGGCTTAAAATCACTTCAACTCTTACTCTGCTTCTAGCAAAAACAATCGTTTGGATTTTTTCTTTCAAAAAAGTTTTTGCCAATTGATTGACAACAGTGGCGGCACTTTGTCTAATATTTAATGGTTTATTCACAACTGGCGGGTTGTAAAACACAAAATTCTTTTTACCGCTAGGTGCCCCGTTTCGTTCAATCAGATGCACCTTGCTCCCCGTTAGCTGCTGCGCTAGCTCTTTTGGATTCGCAATCGTTGCGGAAGTACAAATAAAAACCGGTTCACTTCCATAAAATGCACAAATTCGTTTTAACCTGCGAATCACATTGGCCACATGACTGCCAAATACACCTCGATATGTATGAAGCTCATCAATGACAATATACTTCAAATTCTCAAACAAGCTGACCCATTTCGTATGATGAGGCAAAATGGCTGAATGCAGCATATCCGGGTTTGTGATGACAATATGTCCTGCTTGTCTGACTCGCTGCCGAATGGCCGGAGAGGTGTCTCCGTCATATGTTTCACTATGAATCGGAACATCCATCTCGTGGATGATCTCGTTAAGTTCACTTTTTTGATCTTGTGCGAGCGCTTTTGTTGGGAATAAATAAAGGGAGCGGCTTGTCTGATCTTCTGCGATCGACTGAAGGACAGGCAAATTGTAGCAAAGCGTTTTACCTGAAGCTGTTGGTGTGACAGTTACCACATGATCTCCATCCATCACACGTTCAAAGGCTTCCTTTTGATGAATGTAGAGTTCGCTCACGCCTCGTTTCTCAAGCGCCTTTTTCAGCCTGTCGTTCACTCTTTCAGGAATCGGAGAGGTCTGTGCAGGCTTCGCATCAATTTCATGCCAATGTTCTACCTGTTCGTCTTTCTTTAATTCTTCTATGAGTTCGTTCATTGTTTTCTTTTTCATATCGCATCACCTCTCTTACATAGTGTACCGAATATTTGTTTGCATGACTAGGCGGCAATTTTTTGATGCGCAGCCTATGAGCAAATACTTTGAAGTGTTGTAACAGTATCTATTACACTTCTATAGTGAAATGATTTTATCAAGGAAGAAGATGATGAGAGTGAAAAACGAATTTAAGCCTTTATTTGAACCATTTACGTTTCCAGGAGGTGCGTCTATTGATGGCCGGTTAGTCGTTGCGCCAATGACACACTTCGGTTCTCACGAGGATGGCACCATTTCTAAAGAGGAAATTGATTTCATTACAGCTAGATCAAGTGATATGGGCATGGTGATCACAGCATGTGCAAACGTGACTCCAGATGGTAAGGCATTTGAAGGACAGCCTTCTATTGCAAGAGATGAAGATATACCTGGCCTGAAAAAACTTGCTTCTGCGATTCAGGCAAAGGGAACAAAAGCCATCATTCAAATTCATCACGGCGGTTCTCAGGCTCTCCCTCACTTAGTTCCAAACGGTGATGTGGTTGCGCCAAGTGATGTGTTTAAAGATGGAAAGCAGATTGCACGCGCTTTAAAAGAAGAGGAAATTGTCCATATCATTGACTCTTTTAAAGAAGCGGCAAGACGAGCGGTTCAAGCAGGGTTTGACGGCGTGGAAATCCACGGTGCAAATGGTTATCTATTACAGCAATTTTACTCTCCGCATAGCAATCAGCGGACAGATCAGTGGGGAGGAAATGAAGAAAAGCGTCTAGCCTTCCCTATCGCTATTGTGGATGCAGTCAAAGAGGCAATCGAAAAGCATGCAACAAAACCGTTTATCTTTGGATATCGATTATCCCCAGAAGAACCAGAAACACCTGGTTTAACAATGACAGAGACGTTTACCTTAGTGGATGTTCTCAAAACAAAAAACCTCGATTATTTGCATATCTCTTTAATGGAGATTGACTCTAAAGCAAGACGTGGTGCAGATACTCATAAAACACGTATGGAGCTGCTAAAAGAACGCTGCGGCGATACCCTTCCGCTCATCGGTGTGGGCAGCGTCATTACAGCCGAAGATGCACTAAGTGCTTATAATCAAGGAATTCCGCTTATCGCTGTCGCACGAGAGCTGATCGTCGACCCAGATTGGGCAAAGAAGATTAAAGAAGGCAGAGAAAGCGAGATTGAAACTGTCATTAAACGCAGCCAAAAAGATAAGTATTTGATTCCAGAAGGATTGTGGTCTGTCATGGAAGCGAGTCAAGGCTGGGTTCCGATGGAAGATTAATGTCATCAAAAAAACTACCCTCATACGATTGGGTAGTTTTTTTTTGTGTCCTGATTATTTTAGTTTAACGGTAAAAAGCTTAGAAGTCTGTTTTTCCACAGGTCCCTTTGGTTCTTTATCAAGATGCTCGATCAAGTCACCATTCATAATGACAATCGGAGTCACTGTACTTGCCGCTTTCTCTTCAATCAGTTCTAAATCACACGTAATGAGAGGGTCACCGATCTTCACTTTATCCCCTTCTTTTATGTGCGCTTCAAATCCTTCACCATTTAATCCCACTGTTTCAAGCCCGATATGAATCAGAAGCTCAAGCCCTGAGAGTGTTCGAATGCCAATTGCATGTTTTGTATGGAAGAGCTGGATGATTTCACCCTCTACTGGTGACACAATCGTGCCACTTTTTGGTTTTACTGCTACGCCGTCTCCCATCATCTTTTGAGAAAAAACAGGGTCTGGTACATCCGTCATATCCATTAACTCTCCATCAGCTGGAGAATAAATGATTTCTTCCTTTACATCATCTTGGTTTTTTCCGAAACCGAATAATTTTTTCAGCAATGTCAATTGCTCCCTTCAAGCTTTGCTTCTAGTTCTATTCCGCGTATGAAACGCTGCGCTCATACACCTTGCTTCATTCAACACTATTTAATCATAATTTTTTCCTCTCATCAATTGATAACCGCCTGAGCCCTTTCTGCATAGGCTGTAGATGAGAGGTGATTCAAATGAAACATGAAGGCGAAAAGAAACATGAATTGCTGGCAAATGAAGATATTCTCAATGAAGCGATTGAACAATTTTTCGCATCCTCCCCGTTTCACGAGATAATAAATAGTGCGGAGGCGCTCATGACCACATCACATTCACTTGCATCGATTACGACCGATGTGACAGAGGATGAGCAGTTTGTGTATATCGAGATCCAATTTCCCGACCATTTTGTCGAAGGGGATATCGCGCTAGAAGTAAAAGCCCAATATTTACACTTATCCGTGCAGGAAACAATCAAAACGGATACAACTTCCTCGTATTCGAGCTTTACCAAAACCATTTTAATGCCGGCAAAAATAGATGAAACGAACATGAAGAGCGTGTGGAAAGATCAAACGCTTCGTGTGACGGCACCAAAGCAAACTACCCAATAGGTCCATCTATTGGGTTTTAACTATGCTTTAAAAATGCTTGTAAATCCTTTCGCTAATGAACCTACTTGATTCATCGTACTCATCATTTGCCCAGCTGTATCAAACATTTTGTTAAAGTCGTATTGTCCATTCGTTTTTTTGAATTGTGACAGCACACTTTTAAATTGAGATGATTGCTGTTTTTGCGGTCTTGGCAAAGGATAAGGGTTCATAGGCTGCTGCATGGGCATCATGCCTGGTGGCGGCATCTGGGGTTGATTGATCGCTTCAGGCGGATGAAAAGGCGGCACATTTTCTTGGTATCCATAAGGCGGCTGATAGACAGCAGATGGTGCCTGGCTCATTCCACCTTGATGTGGCGGCATGAAATATTCTGGAGGCTGCGGAGGCTGCTGCTGCATATCTGGATACGGAAAAGGCCCTCGATTGAATGGATTGAATTCATAAGGCTGCTGGTTTGAATAAGGGATCATATATCTCGCTCCTCTCGCTCTCAACACATAGTGATGTCACTCATATATTATGATCAAGAACAGAAGATGTGCCTAAAGCAGCCATAAGAAAAACGCAGCATATGTCTTCAGCTGCGCTTGTTGATTTCTTCTATTAAAAGGTTCAGTGTGTAAATCACTGACTCAACTAAATTTTTCACACGGGGTGCATGCTGTTTGCCAAAATAAGATTGCAGGACAACCTCTTTTCCATTTTCTTTGACGGCTTCAAGCTGTTCTTGGTGTAAATATCTAGGTTTGACCAGATGAATAAACGAGATCGCAGCAGTGAGCCACTCTTCCATTTTCTGATCAAATGTCTCAACGGCCGGCTGAATGTCCGTGTGAAAATCATATACGGGGTATTCCTCTTCAGCCTTTCCCTTTTGGTACTGCTCATACGCCTCTTCGGTCCATATTCTCAGATCTTGTGTATGTTCAAGTAATGTTTGATTATCCAAAATGTTCACCTCTATGAACCATCCTATCAAACGTTTACTTATTGCTCAAATAGAAAAGCTATCCGGCGTGATATGCCGGTCTTGCCGCCAGTTTATACTCAGCCGCGTGAATCTTCACTTCACAGTCCTTTACTTCTGATTCAAGCCGGTCTATCATTTGTTCTTGCTCCTCTATGGCTGCACGTTTTGTTTGGTTCACAGCAAGAGACAGTTCTTCTTCCACCGCATCAATTTTCCGCTCGATTTCCTCTAATAACTGCATAATGGATTCTTTTGATACAAATTCGCTCATCATCAGATTCCTCCTTTATCGTCTCTCGTTACATTCTCTTTTCTTTCACACCCTCCTTCACACATGACAAAACTAGAAGCAAATCGCCAATCTAAGTGTAGATGAGCGCTATTTCTTCCTTTTCGACATATGCTTGTCCTTCTTTGTATGATTGCGTCCGATTGTGTAAATTCTAAGGACAAAGGAGGTAGATTTCATGAAAAAGCAGCCAACACCAAAAGAGCAAAAGCCAAAAGGGAAAGAAAACAGTACAGATCAGCTTGATAAAAAGCTCGGCGGTCCTAATCGACCATCCACGTAAAAAAAGCAGGTACCCCCTGCTTTTTATTTATGCAAAAAATAGTGCTCTAATGAGAAAAGAAAACGAAGCTGTCTTTTTTTATGAAAATACCAGTCGGTCAGCTCAATTTGTTTTGGTAACGTTTCTGCATCAAATAAGGATGGGCTCAATTTCTTTTGAAACCAATCGTCCCTTTGATCGTCTAATGAATGTGTCATCACCGGATAAACTGTTCGAAGAAAAGGTGTTGACCTCCTAGCGATCCCTAAAAACGGCTCAAAATCAAACCGTGATCCGGTATGCGGAACGGTATGCAAAAAATGATAAAAATCCGAAAATAAATCGGCTCGAAATAATAGTTTCGCTAGTTTTTTTCCTAATGTAATACGCTCCTTTACGCGGGAAAACTTCCGTATGGTTAACCCGTACAAATGCCCGTCCACCGTTGGAAAAACAACGGTTTGGAAATGTCCCCACTCGCTGAACAGATATTGAATCGAGTGAAAAACATTCTTTTTCAGAAGAGGATTTTGTATAATAGGAGATTGTATAGTATATTGTTCATTTATGATGAGTGCATAAAGCAGGCGCTCTGTGTCACCCTTTAGCCAAAAACGTTCCCACTCAGTGCTCATAAAACGAGAAACAGAAAAATATGGAAGCAGATGGAACAAGGGTTTGCTGCATCGCTTAGACCATTCATACAAAAGAAGCTGAGGGTAAGCATCCGAAAAGATCAGCCAATTCGCTCTTTCATATGCTGTGAAAAAAAGGTGCCCCTGCTGATCTGTTAAACCTGGATGGAAGAGCTCACCCTTAAGATCCGTCATAGACCATCCAGCATTTCTCGAGACAAAGGAAGCAAGCAGCGACCATTTCATCTCTGGATGGCGGTCATAAAAGCGTTTGTAAGCATTTGTCCTCGTCAGGTTGTCTTTATTTTTTGCTTTCGTTTCACGCAATATATACTGAGTGATGATGTGCTCTTCTTGTGACAACATAGTAATCTCTCCAATACAAAATGCATTAAAAGGAGGCTGAAACTTGATGATTCGGTATCCAAACGGAAAATCGTATCAGCCCATTCAACAAATTGGGACAAAAAAAAGAATCAGCGGCGAATCCTCTTATAGTAACCGCGGGATGACGCTTGAGGCTGACTTAAATGAAACCAACCAGTACTATTTGGTCAACGGGATCGCAGTCATTCATAAAAAGCCTACCCCCGTTCAGATTGTGAATGTGGATTATCCAAAAAGAAGCGCTGCTGTTATCAAAGAAGCCTATTTTAAACAATCATCCACAACAGACTATAATGGAGTGTACAAAGGGCGCTATATCGATTTTGAAGCAAAGGAAACCAAAAGCACCACCTCGTTTCCACTCAAAAATTTTCACGATCATCAAATTGAGCATATGAAACAGGTAGAAAAGCAAGGCGGTATTTGTTTCGTTATTATATCCGCATTTGGCTCCGTTTATTATTTGTCCGCTTCAGATCTCTTTTTCTTCTGGGAGCGGCAGCAGCAAAACGGCCGGAAATCCATTAGCAAAGACGAATTAATGGAAGCTGGCCACTTAATGACACTTGGATATTCGCCAAGAATTGATTATATTAAAGTAGTGGAGACACTTCATTTTTCGGATGAAAGTGAGTAGCAATGACGTTCGAAAAAGGTTTAACACGAAAGGTTGAGATGTGATGTCTGATCAATTTACAAGTCGTGAACAGCGACGTAAAGCAAGTCAAGAAAACAATAAGAAGCAAAAGAACAAAAAAGGCAAAAAGAAAGCAGGTCTATTTAAAAAAATATTTTTATCTTTACTCGTGATCGGTCTTCTTTGTGTAGTTGCCGGAATCACAACTTTTGCCGTTTTTGCATCAAGCGCTCCTTCTATTGATGATAGTAAGCTCAAAACACCGTATTCTTCAAAGCTTTATGACAAAGACAAGAAAGTGTTTGCAGAAGTAGGTGCGGAAAAAAGAACGTATGTCTCGATTAAAGATATACCCGATGTGGTAAAAGAAGCATTTATTGCAACTGAAGATGCACGTTTTTATAAACACCACGGGATTGATCCAATCCGTATCGGCGGTGCCCTTGTCGCAAACGTCGAGGACGGCTTTGGAGCTGAAGGTGGAAGTACGATTACACAGCAAGTTGTGAAAAACTCTCTACTTAACAATCAAAAAACGTTAAAACGTAAAGTACAGGAAGTATGGCTCTCGATTCAGCTTGAGCAAAAATACTCTAAAGATGAAATTTTAGAAATGTATTTAAACCGCATTTTCTTCTCACCTTATGCTTACGGTGTTGGGAAAGCGGCAGAACAATTTTTCGGCGTTACAGATTTAAATAAACTAACCGTTGCACAGGCTGCCACACTTGCAGGTATGCCGCAAAGTCCTTCTGCCTATAACCCAGTGAAACATCCCGAGGCAGCGGAAAAACGCCGTAATATCGTTTTAAGCCTCATGAAAAAACAAGGCTACATTTCAGAGAAAGACTATGAGGATGCAAAAGCTACCCCTGTCAGCAAGACGGTCGTCTCAGCTGATAAATATAAGAGCCAGAACTCAAGTAAGTACTCTGCTTATATTGAAGAAGTCATGGAAGAAGTACAGAAAAAAGCCAAAGTGGATGTATCAACAGATGGATTAAAAATCTATACTGCACTCGATCGAAAAGCACAGGATCACCTAGATGATATTATCAATGGGGATTCAGTTGGTTTTACGAAAGGTATGCAGGCGGGTGTCACCCTGCTTGATACGAAAAATGGCGAAATCCGAGCTATTGGCGGTGGACGTGATGTACCAGCCGGCGGCTTTAACTATGCGACAGATGCAAAACGTCAGCCAGGTTCAACAATCAAACCAATTTTAGATTACGGTCCTGTCATTGAAAACAAAAAATGGTCTACGTATCAGCAAATTGATGATGCGCCATATACGTACTCAGATGGTACACCGATTAATAACTTTGACAGAAGACATTTAGGGAAAATGTCCATGAGAAGTGCTTTGGCACAATCACGTAACATCCCTGCACTCAAAGCATTCCAAGAAGCTGGTTCAACTAATGCAGCTCAATTTGCCAATAATTTAGGCATGGACTTACCTTCTGATATTCCAGAGTCTTATTCAATTGGTGGATTTGGAGATGGTGTGTCTTCATTAAAAATGGCAGGTGCATTTAGTGCATTCGGTAATAACGGATACTATAACGAACCGCATGCTGTCACGTCTGTTGAATTTAATGACGGTACAAAACTTGACCTTACGCCAGATTCCAAAGCGGCTATGAGTGATTACACAGCATTTATGGTCACAGATATGCTAAAAACTGCTGTCCAATCTGGAACTGGGACACTTGCACAAGTACCAAACGTTCAAGTAGCTGGTAAAACAGGTACAACGAACTTTGAACAAGATGATATTAATAAACACAATATTCCTTCTGGCGGTGCGAAAGATTCGTGGTTTGTTGGTTATACGCCGCAATATACAGCAGCCGTTTGGACTGGAATTGGTAACTCAAAAGATGCGGACGGCAAAATATGGCTCACAAATTATGAACAGCGTGTTGCCAAACTCGTCTTCCAGCGATTAATTTCTCAAATTGATGATGGAAGCGGCTCATTTGAAAAACCAGACAGTGTCGTTGAAGCTACGGTTGAAAAAGGATCGGATCCAGCGAAATTAGCCGGACCAAATACACCGAGCGATAAGAAGACAACAGAATACTTTGTCAAAGGAACGGTTCCGACAAAAGTGTCTGACACATATGAGAAAAAAGAAGCCGATAAGCCTTCTGACTTAAAAGCGGTGTATGATGAAGAGAAAAAATCCATCACACTGTCTTGGGGCTATGATGACGACGCAGATGCTACATTTAATGTGAAACAAGCAGTTGATAATGGCGGCTATAAAGAGATTCAAAACAGTTCTTCTAAAGAAGCGGTCATCTCTGATGTGAAGCCTGGCTCTACTTATAAATTCCAAGTGACAGCCACTGTAGAGGATGTCACAAGTAAAGCAGCTTCTACCTTCCTCACCATCAAGGATGATGAAGATGAGGAAGAAAAAGCAGATGATGAGAATAAAGAAGAAGAAGAACCGCAGCAGCCTGACGACGAGCAGACAGACCAGACTGACGATAACAAAAATCAACCCCCAGGCACTGACGAGCAAAAGCCAGATGATAAAAAAGATCAAGATCAAGATAAGGATAAGGATCAGGATCAAGGCGGAAATACGGAAAATGGAAATAATGGTTCTTCCGATGATGGCTCAGACAGTACAAATGGGAACTCACAAACTGACAATAAAGATAAAAAGAAAGATGATGCGAAAACAAACTCTCAAAGCTCAAATTCGCAATCAAATTCTCCTAGTCGAAAAGAAAATGAATAATGAAAAAGCACTTGCCCATATGGCAAGTGCTTTTTTTAACGGTTTTGTCTGATCTTTTTAAGTGCTTCATGTTTTCCATACTGCTTTTTTAGTTCCGTGTATAGCTCGTCCAGTTGAATAAAGCAATGATATTGAGTTGGTTTTAGCAAAATGAACTCTAAACGTTCTGTCCAATTAATTGGAGCTACAGGAAAAGTCTCTTGCTTGATATGTTCCCATTCAAGCGTTTGAAGTCTCTCCCCTTTGATCCAGTAAAACATCGCAATCATACTGACAATACCTTGCAGCATATCATCTTCTTCACACCGGGACTTTCTTGTTTGAAAACGAGGAAGCATTTTTTCTTTTAATTCATTCCACAGTTCGAACATCACAGGAACAAATTCTTCTGTTTTCTGCCATGGAAGCTCATCTGTTAAAAGTTCTGATGATAGATCATATGCGAGTGGATTATCTCTAAGTATGTCTACTCGATCGCCTTTCATCTCTACCTTTTTCCCTTTTAGCTTTTCGACATATGAGGTAAAAACAGCTGCCCCGCTCATGCCAGCTTCACCAATCCTTTTTTCAGCCTCTTCTGCCCTTCTCTACACATATCAAGAAGCGGACAGGACTCGCACTGCGGCCGCTGCGCCTTGCAGTGATATCTGCCAAAAAAGATTAGGCGGTGATGCGTCACAGACCAATCTTCTTCTGGCACCTTTTTCATTAAGGTTTGCTCTACTTCAAGAACAGAATCCTTCCACCGGCAAATCCCAAGACGCTTACTAACTCGTTCTACGTGTGTATCTACAGCAATGGCCGGCACTCCAAAAGCGACAGATACGACGACATTTGCTGTTTTCCGGCCCACCCCAGGAAGCTTCACAAGCTCGTCCCGATCCTTTGGTACTTCACCGCCATATTCTTCAATCAGCATTTTGCTCAACTTTTGAATGTTTTTAGCTTTATTGCGATAAAGGCCAATCGAACGAATATCTTGCTGCAATTCTTCAAGCGGTACACTTAAATAGTCTTCTGGTGTTTGATATTTTTGAAATAACGTTTTGGTGACTTTGTTGACAAGCACGTCTGTACACTGCGCAGAGAGTGCCACAGCGATCACAAGTTCAAATGGATTGGAATGAACAAGCTCACACTCAGCCTCTGGAAACATATCTCCTATAATATCTAAACATTCATTGATTTGTTTTTTTGATAACATGACTTCTCCTTTATTGGTTATTGTTCCAGCCAATTATAAAAAGGAACTTGTCGTTTATATGTTGACGTCTCTTCTTTTGAAGGTGGCGCTTTTTGCTGAGAACGGAAATGCTGGCTATGCTCTTTTGCTTCTTCCGCTGTTTTCAGCCCTTTCTTTTTCCACTCAAACAGAATTCGGTCGATATAACGGAAATTTAATTTTCCTGATAAAACCGCTTCTCTTAACGCTAGGCGAATCATTTCAGCATCATGATGGTCTTGATCCAACCAGATCGAGAGTGTTTCTCCTTCAAGAGGAGACAGCGGTCTGCCAAATTCATCTTCAAATAGAGCATATAAAGACTTTTCAGCCTGCACATGAAGTTTTTGACCTTCCTTTGCTTGTTTTGCTTCTAAAAAGTCATACAGTACGCCCCATAAAGGCTCAACTGAGTAGCGGTCATGCTGAATACCAGACCCGTCCTCAAACGGCTGAATCGAAATAAATCCCTTTTGAATTAAATGCTGAACCATATACGCACACTCTTCAGCTGAAATGGTCATGCCATGGGACAGCTCTTCAAATGTTTGAAAGAAAACACCTTGTTCTTCATTCATTTTAATCTTGAGCATCACCATCATTTGTGATTCATTCAGTCCTAACTGCTCATAATGAGCAATCAGCAAATTAGGCAAACTGGTCGAACCCATTTGCTGCATATTAATAAATTGCTGCCTATTCATCGGATACACCTCTTCAGTTTAAGTATATCACGTTTTATTTCACGTGCCCCTTCAAAAAACGTTTGAAAAAGCCTCCATATGTTGGAGGCTTTCACGTCTTAAGGATATAAACGGTTTAATAATCTTGGGAAAGGAATGGTTTCACGCACATGCGGCGCTCCACTAATCCAAGCAACTGTACGTTCAAGTCCAAGACCAAAACCTGAATGCGGTACAGAACCATATTGTCTTAATTCTGTGTACCATTTGTAAGTTTCTTGATCTAGCCCATGTTCTTTCAATCTTGCTTCAAGCAGCTCTAGATCATGCACACGCTCAGAACCGCCAATGATCTCTCCGTAACCTTCTGGTGCAATCAAGTCTGCACAAAGGACGACATCATCACGATCCGGTGCAGGCTGCATGTAAAATGGTTTTAATGATGTTGGGTAATGAGTGATAAACACTGGTTTATCGTAGCTTTCAGCGATCGCTGTTTCGTGAGGCGCACCGAAGTCATCTCCCCATTCAATATCGTCAAAGCCTTTTTCCTGCAAGAATTTAATCGCTTCATCGTAAGTGATGCGCGGGAATGGTGCTTTGATGTTTTCTAATTTTGCTGTATCACGGCCAAGTGTATGCAGTTCAACTTTACAGTTTTCAAGTACACTTTGAACAACATGAGTCACATAATGTTCTTGATACTCAAGGTTTTCATTAAATTCGACAAAAGCCATCTCAGGCTCGATCATCCAAAACTCAATTAAATGACGTTTTGTTTTAGATTTTTCAGCTCTAAATGTTGGGCCAAATGAGAATACTTTTCCGAGTGCCATTGCCGCAGCTTCCATGTAAAGCTGTCCACTTTGAGAAAGGTACGCATCTTCATCAAAATATTTCGTCGCAAACAGCTCCGTTGTGCCCTCAGGTGCACTTCCAGTTAAAATTGGCGGATCTACTTTCACGAAACCTTCTTGATGGAAGAATTCATATGTAGCACGAATAATTTCGTTACGAATTTTCATAATGGCATGCTGCTTTTTAGAACGAAGCCATAAATGACGGTGATCCATTAAGAATTCTGTTCCATGCTCTTTTGGTGTAATTGGATAGTCAGTTGCTTCGTGAATCACTTCAATGGATTTCACTTGCAATTCAAAACCAAGAGGTGAACGCTCGTCTTTTGTCACTTGTCCTGTCACATAGACAGATGTTTCTTGAGTGACTGATTTCGCAAGCTTAAAGACTTCCTCTTCCACTTCTGCTTTTACTACGACTCCTTGAATAAAGCCTGTCCCGTCACGCAGCTGCAAGAATGCAATTTTACCGCTTGAACGTTTATTGGCAATCCATGCGCCGATGGTTACATCTTCATCGACATGTTTGAACACTTGATTAATCGTTGTTTTCAACATAATTCCCTCCAAAGCCAGAAAGAAGCTCACCTTTTCGACAGGTGTGAATCTTTTTTCATACATTTTATTATAACCGTTCTAAATCAGCATGGTCAACGCAAGACAGGAGAAACTACGGCGTTACATTTTTTTCCACATGTCCTGTCGAGAAGTCGACATAGCTGAAGCTGTATTGATTGTTCTCATTTAAGTACGTCACTTCCCAAAGGAGTACGTCACCTTCTCTTGCTAATTGAACGTCCTTTAGCTTAGATACAGTGTTCTCCTTTTGAACGGCTTGTACTGCTTGATTTGAGGTAATGCCTTCTTTTGCTTTTTTTGCGATCACTTTTTCTTTATTGCTGGCAGGTACCCAAACATAGGTTGTTTCATTTTGTTTGTTTTTCCCTTCAACAATAAATTGTTTTTCTTTCCCGACAAAGGTTTCCACTTGCTCCACTTGTACGATGTTTGCTTGTTTTTTTGCTCGTTCAATCGCCGCCTCATGACCTTGTTCTTTTTGTCCCATGGCAATCTGATAAATCCACGTAAAACTGATGATGCCAATGAGCAAAACGAGAGCCACAACGGATGAAATGATCCAGACTATTTTTTTCATGTCAAGCTTCCCCTATGTGCGATATATCGTAAATATCGCTTGATTTTGATCTTCTTGATCTAATGCTAATCCAAACATGAGATCTTCTCTTTTAAGCGTTCTGTTCAATAAGTCAACAATTTTATACAGGTCCTCTGAATGCTTAATTTGAACAGTTGAAAGTACCTCTATTTTACTTTCCACTTCTAATTCCTCCTCGGTACGTAAATATTGTTAGTCATACTTTTCGGCGCGGGAACCGATACTATTTTTACAACGGAACACAAAAAGCCGTTACGATAAATTAACTCCAAACCCACACCAGCTAAAGGCCGCTTATGACAGCGGCTTTTCGTTGTTGAGCTTCTCTATATACGCCTCAAGTGATTCTTTTGACATCTCGTGGACTGGCGCATGAGGGAGTGATTCTAAAAATAGCTTTCCATATGAAGCGGTTTTCACTCGGCGGTCTAGAATCAGCAATGTACCTATGTCTTTTTCAGAGCGCAGCAAGCGTCCTGCACCTTGTTTAAAGGTTAGCACAGCTTCTGGGAGAGCAACGGCTTTAAACGGGTTCTTCCCCTGTTTTTTAGCGGCCTCACATTTTGCTTCAATGAGCGGTGAATCAGGCGGCCTGAACGGGAGACGTGCCATAATGACTGTTGTCAGCTCTGATCCAGGAAAATCGACACCTTCCCAAAAACTACCCGTACCAAGTAAAATCGCATGTTTTGCTAATTTGAACATTTTCGTTAATTTAACAGGGCTCCCGCCCGTCAGACCTTGAGCAAAAAGGGCGGCTTGCATCCCTTCTGTTTTCAGCTCTTCATACACTGCTTTTAACATCTCATGTGAATTAAACAACACCAATATCTTCGCTTGATGCTGCTTTTCCATCACCTTAATGTACCGTGCTGCTTGCTTTACATAGTCGCGCTCATCACGGTTCGTAATCGGCGGCATATCAGCTGGTACAATCACCTTGAGCTGTTTTTCAAGTTCAAACGGTGACTCAATCTGTACAAGATGCGGATAAAAATCCTGCAGACCAAATCGTTCTAAGCAATAATCAAAGCGCCCATTGATTGTGAGTGTTCCTGATGTGAGAACAACACTTTTTTTGTTCATAAAAAATCGGTCCGCTAAAAGCTCTCCAGTATCTAGCGGCTGTGCATGCATAAAGACAGCATTTTTGGCACCCTTTGCATCAATCTCAATCCAAACCGTTTCATCATTTTTCGGTTCAAAAATAAACCGGTACAGCGTACTGCAAAATGTATGCATAAACGACATCACTTGATCGTATTCCTCTGCTTCAAAGGCAAAGTGTTCTGTCAGCTGATCACTTTTTTGAAGAAGCTCGCTTTTTTGCTGCTCATACAACTTTTCACAAGCAATTAACAAGGAACAAAGCTTACTTGCCGTCTCTTTAATCCGTTTCCACTGCGCATGCTTCGAATGATGACGTACTCTATGAATGAGACGATTGATGTCTGCTTTTGGTTTTGTCCTTTTGACAAAAGAATGAACGGTACTAAAGAAGGCGTCACTTTCCATTTGAAGCTGATGAAGATACTCATCCATTTCGATAAAGGTGTCCGTCTGTAAACCTGCACCGTGAAATCTCTTTTTCAGCTTGTTTAAAAGACCGCCCTGTAAGGAGCCAAGCTGCGTTAATTTCGCATGAAGCTGGATATACGACGCACTATCTCCTAGTGTTTCATTGGCTGTTTTCTCAAATTGATGAGCCTCGTCAATCACATATACGTCTGCATGCTGAAAGATAGACGATGCTTCCGTTTGTGATAAGAGCAGGCGATGATTTGTTAAAATTAAATTGGCTGTTTTGGCCCTTTTTTTGGCACGTTCATAAAAGCAGTATTCTTTAAAGCGGCGCTTTTTTGATGTAAACGGCATGTGCACACACGAAATACGGTCTTTTATATTGGCAGCTCCTGACGGTAAATTCAGTTCAGATAAATCACCCGTTTCTGTGACAAGAAGCCACATTAATATTTGCGCCTTCGTTAAGACCACATCATAGTTATCATCTTCCTCATGCAGCACATGCTCAAACTTATCTAAGCAAATATAATGCGCCCGTCCTTTGAATACACAGGCAGCTGGCTCAAACGGAAGCAATTGATTTAAAATCGGCACATCGCGCTGAAGCATTTGCTGCTGCAAAAGAATGGAATATGTACTAATAATGACAGGTTTTCCTGATTTCTTTGCCTCCAGTACAGCTGGTATGAGGTATGCCAGCGTTTTTCCAATACCTGGTGCCGCTTCAATTAAAGCATAGGCCCTTTCATGAAACACATCTCTCACTTTATTCATCATCGTGAGCTGACCTTCTCTTACTTCATAGCCTTCCACTGTTTGGGGAAGCTTCTTTTTGATCTCCTCAAACAGCTGTTTATCGTCTTCCCCTACTGAATCTGTCGTATCCGTTTCAGGATTGGTGACATCTTTTACAGCAAAAGAGCCCACTTCTACCAAAGAATCTTCACGGCTAGCACGACTCGTTTCAAGCTGCTGTATTAAAAGTCCTATATCGCTTAAGAGATAAGAGGATAATCTGCGCAGCTGCTTTAGCACATTTGGCGGTGTATGTGTTAATTGATGTAATAAGGTTAAAAATAACATGGCAGTAACTTCCGCATCACTATCCGCCCGGTGCGGGTGGTCATGTGGAAGCATGAGCTCTTCACTTAATTCAGTGAGCTTATAACCTTCAAGCTCTGGATAAAGAATTCTAGAAATCTCAACTGTATCAATCGCTAGCACATCCAGCTCATTTTTCCCGCATGCTTTTAGTTCATCATTTAAAAAATTCAAGTCAAAATGAACATTGTGCGCAACAAAATAAGCGCCTTGAATAAGATCATACACCTCTTGGGCAATGTCCTCAAAAAACACTGCATCGTTAACCATGTGCTGCTGAATACCTGTCAGCTGTTCAATAAATCCAGGGATCGCTTTTCCCGGGTTCACATATTTTGAATACCGTTCGACAATTTGTCCATTTTCAATGACCACCGCAGCAATTTGAATGATTTTATCACCCTTTTTGGGTGAATTTCCGGTGGTTTCAATATCAACGACAACAAACCTTTGATCGGCCATAAAATGGACACCTCAATTCCTCGTTTCACTCGAAGTGAAACACGCTCTGGGCAAAATAGCTGAAACAGAACAGCTTCTTTTCTTAAAACTGTTCTGTTTCCTTGCAGCATGCGTTATAAAATCGTTCTCGCAGGCTCTTGCCCAATCATTTGTTCAATTTGATTTTGTTTATTTAATACGACCACTTTTGGTGTATGTGTCTTTGCTTCTTCTTCTGAGAGCATCCCATAAGCGATAATAATCACTTCATCCCCCGGCTGAACCAATCTTGCTGCCGCGCCATTTAGACAAATGACACCGCTCTTTCTTTCACCAGGAATAATATATGTTTCAAGTCTCGCGCCATTGTGATTATTGACAATCTGTACTTTCTCATTTGCCATCATGCCTGCCGCATCAAGTAAATCTTCGTCAATGGTGATACTTCCTACATAATGTAAGTTTGCTTCTGTTACCGTCGCTTTATGAAGTTTAGAGGTCATAAAGGTTCTATACATGTTTTTCACCGCTTTCAGGAACATGGAATATCACATTATCAATCAGTCTTGCCCGTGAGAATTTCACCGCAATCGCAATGATGACCTGACCTGCCAACTGCTGAAGCGGCTCAAGCTCTGGATAGGAGTAGATCTCAATATAATCGATTTCCCCGCTCGTTTGAAGAATTTCCTCTTCTACCAACTGATAAATACGACTGACGTCACGTTCACCTTTTTCAACCGCTGACTGTCCTTTTTTCAATGCGCGGTACAAAGCAGGTGCTTCTTGTCTTTCTTTTTCAGATAAGTACACATTTCTTGAACTTTTCGCTAAACCGTTTTCTTCTCTAACTGTCGGCACAGATACAAGGTGAAGATCAAAGAAGAAATCCTTGATCATCGCATCGATCACAGCGACTTGCTGTGCATCCTTTAGACCAAAGTATACATTTGTTGGTGCTACAAGATGAAATAGCTTTGTAAGCACAGTAACAACGCCGTCGAAATGTCCTGGACGTTTTTTCCCGCATAAGACATCAGTCCGCTTTTGAACCGTCATCGTGATAGATGGCTCATTTGGATACATTTCTTTCACATCAGGTGTAAATAAAATATCCACACCTGCTTCTTCTGCAAGGCGCTGATCTCTTTCCATATCCCTTGGATAGGATTCAAAGTCTTCGTTCGGTCCAAATTGCAAAGGATTGACAAAAATACTCATTACCACAATGTCATTTTGATCCCTTGCTTCTTTCGCGAGCGTCAGATGTCCTTCATGAAGAAAGCCCATCGTTGGGACAAAGCCAATGGAATGCTGTTTTTCTCGATGCTGCTTGATCAATTCCTTCAGCTCGTGAATATGGGTGACAACGTTCATTTTTTCATACCCCCATATAAACCATCAAGGACTTCTTCTTTGATATGAAATGTATGCTTGTCTTCTGGAAATGTGTGTGCTTTTACTTCTTTCGTATATTGAATAAGCGCTTCTTCTAGTACAGTATCAATTTGCGCGTATTGTTTCACAAACTTAGGTGTTCTAGACACCCCGTATCCTACCACATCATGGTAAACGAGAACTTGTCCGTCTGCCTCAGCTCCTGCACCAATCCCGATGACAGGAATTTTCAGCATGTCGGTAATTCGTTTTGTCAGTTCACCAGGTACGCATTCAAGCACAAGTGCAATCGCACCAGCTTCCTCACATTTTAAGCTGTCTTCAATCAATTTCTGCGCACTTTCGTGGTCTTTTCCTTGCACTTTATATCCGCCAAGTACTCCAACTGACTGAGGGGTGAGGCCTAAATGACTGACGACAGGAATCCCGCCTCTTGTGAGAGCTTGAATGGATTCAAATACGCCATCTCCGCCTTCTAGCTTTAAGGCATCCGCTCCGCTTTCTTGCATGATGCGTGCTGCGTTTTTCAATGTTTCTGCTAATGAATAATGGTAAGACATAAATGGCATATCCGTCACAATAAATGTGTCTTTTGCGCCTCTTTTCACTGCTTTTGTGTGATGAATCATATCATCCATCGTGACTTGGACTGTCGAATCGAGTCCAAGTACAACCATCCCAAGTGAATCACCAACTAAGATCATGTCGACTTCCGCTTTTTCTGCTTGCTTTGCAGATGGATAGTCGTATGCTGTCAGCATCACAATCGGTTCGTTTTGTTCTTTCATTTTGAAAAAATCTAGCTTTGTCTTCATTTGTTCCTCCTCATTCTGGAGAGGAGATGGCTTGCCTCACATCACATGTTTTGATTTCTCATGCGCGGCGAATCATCCCTCTGTCCAAGTCCCTTAGGATCAAGGCAGAAATTTATCAAATTTTTGTTTCTACAGGTACAGCTCTTTTTCAGATACTGCCCACACGAAGTATATCAAAAATGTGCCGGGTGTTCCACTTAAGTTGACTTTATCTCGATGTCTGCGGAGTAGATTTTTTGAATACCTTCCTCCGTTTCAAGCAATAAAACACCTTCTTCATTGATTCCGAGCGCTTTTCCAGTGTATTGCCCATTGACGGTGCGGGCAACAATATGCTGACCGATCGTCATCGCATACGATTCCCATAATTGTTTAATCGGTGTAAATCCATGCTTCATATAATCGTCATACCTTTTTTCAAAGGTGGACATGATCTGTTGTATGAGCGCAGCACGGTCCACTTTTTCATTCAGTTCCATTCGCAGGCTTGTGGCGACATCCTTTAGTTCATCCGGAAAGTCATCAGCCGTTTGGTTCACATTAATGCCTGGACCAATTATCACCGCATGAACCTGGTCCGCCTCTGCTTTTAATTCGGTTAGAATGCCAACGACCTTTTTCCCGTTTAACAAAATATCGTTTGGCCATTTAATGGATGGACTGAGTCCTGTTTGCTCTGCAATGGCTTCTGCGATGGCTACAGATGCTAAAAGCGTCATCTGCGGCGCTTTGTGCA
Source organism: Bacillus sp. NMTD17 (assembly GCF_002998735.1). Classification (NCBI taxonomy): domain Bacteria; kingdom Bacillati; phylum Bacillota; class Bacilli; order Caryophanales; family Bacillaceae; genus Bacillus; species Bacillus sp. NMTD17. The sequence continues at coordinate 289,605 of NZ_PVRH01000003.1, read as the reverse complement.
GCGGAATTTCAGGCCGTAGAACGAGACTCATCCAGATGCCTGTCCCATTTGGTGAATGCCACGTTCTTTGAAGGCGGCCTTTCCCGTTTGTCTGATGATCACTGACAACGAGCGTACCGTGGGGCGCACCTTCATTTACAAGATCATGGGCAATCAGCTGTGTGGAGGCGACTTCTTTCTGAAAATAAATGTGCCTGCCAAAGCTCTCTGTTTCTAGACCAAACAGAATTTCATCCTCACTAATTTTGTCCGGTTTACGAAGCAGGCGATATCCCTTTCTTCTGACGGCTTCTACCTCATAGCCCTCTTTTCTGAGGCCCTCTATATGCTTCCAGACAGCCGTTCGAGAACAGCCAAGCTCATCACATATTTGCTGACTTGAGACAAAGTCCTCACTTGATGCTGTAAATAGTTCGATTAATCGTTTTCTAATTGCTGATCGCATGCTGTAAGCCACTCCTCTATGGCTTTTTTTCGGTTTTCCAAATGATTTTGCAGAACGGCTTTTTTCACCAAATCGAGCTCTTCTGCGATCCATTTTCCTGATGTCTTTTGCCGAAAGGCCATTAAATCTTTTCCTGAAACAGCGAGGTCTTGAAGCGTTTTAATCGGAAGGGCATCATAAGAACGCTTCGCTGCCTCAAGCTCGTCAAAGAAAATGCGGCGCTCGTGTTTTAGCTGTGAGATCTTCAAACTAGATAAGAGCACGTGTTCACCAGCCTCAAACATCTTCTCCGCATCCCAGTCACAATCGACGTATTGGCTAATAGCCATCGCGTCTTTCAAAAGCTTTGTTGACAGCTTCCATTCTTTTAAGAAGAGCACAGCCTCCGCTTCATCTAAGCCAAGCAAATGGATAACAGCCCCCCATACTTCTTCTAGTCCATCCAGTAAATAATACGGAAATGATTGAAAGGATTCTTGCAGACCATCCTTTTTGAGACCCGGCAATTCTTCATACAATTTGGTAGAAATGAGCACCTTAATCGCCCGCTCACAATAACGGCCTTTTAAAAGCTTCTCCATTTCAATCTTTTTGCGTTCAACTGATATGTTGGCAAGCAGGTGCTTATCTTTTTTCATCGCTTCAGCCGTTTCTGCAGCGAGCTCAAAGCCAAGCTGGCTTAAAAAACGGACCGCTCTCATCATACGAAGCGCGTCTTCCTGAAAGCGGCACGCAGGATCTCCTACGGTTTGAATTCGTTTCCGCTCAATATCCTGTTTGCCCCCTACATGGTCAATGATCTCCCCATTTATATCCATGGCCATCGCATTGATCGTTAAATCTCTTCTTAAAAGATCTTCCTTCAATGATGTGATAAACGCCACTTCTTTCGGTCTGCGAAAATCTTCATATTCTGATTCAGTTCGAAACGTCGTCACCTCATAGCTGACCCCATCATGTAACACGATGACAGTGCCATGCTCTTTGCCAACATCAACTGTTTTTTCAAATAAGGATTCGACCGTATCAGGCGTTGCATCTGTTGCTATATCGATATCGCCGATTTCCCTGCCTAAAAGGACATCTCTCACTGCTCCGCCGACAAAGTAAGCCTGATGCCCATGTTCGTGCAGTGTATGTAAAATAGGGATCGCATGTGTGAATGGTTCATTCATGTTCATCATCACCTTCGATCAATTCTAGGTAAAGCTCTTCATATTCACTCACAATTTTTTCAGAAGAGAAATGGGCCTGAACACTAGACTGGGCCGACGCAGACACTTGTTCATGAAGCGCTTTGTCTTTGAGTATAGAGACTGCGTGTTTAGCTGCCGCGTCTATATCGCCGAGCGGGACAAGGAAACCTGTTTCTCCATGTGTAATGACCTCTGGAATCCCGCCAACATCAGTCCCAATACATGGGACACCGCATGCCATCGCCTCAAGAAGCACAAGTCCGAAGCTCTCTTTCTCAGAAAGAAGCAGCTTCAAATCACTGATGGAATACAGCTCTTCTACTTTCTCTTGCTTTCCTAAAAATAACACGCGGTCTGTCAGCCCCAGTTTTTTCACGAGTTCGCATACGACCGATTTTTCAGGACCATCACCGATGAGCAGCAGCTTTGCCTGCACCTGTTCTGAGATCTTTTTAAACACATGAACGACATCATGCACCCGTTTGACCTTTCGAAAATTTGATACATGGATGACGACCTTATCGTCCGGTAAAAGACCATAATGTGTCTTTAGCACTTCGTGATCTTCGCGCAAATACACCCGTTCATCGACAAAATTATGGATCGTCTCGATCTTTTTATTTGGTTTGATAAGGTCATACGTCTGCGCAGCTAATGAATGCGACACCGCCGTTACCCGGTCTGATGATTCGATCGCAAATCGAATGACTTCCTTTAGTGATGGATCATAGCCTAATACCGTAATATCCGTCCCGTGAAGCGTCGTGACGACTTTCACAGAATGTCCCGTCATCTGCTTCGCTAAGAACGCACAGACGGCGTGCGGAACCGCATAATGCGCGTGAATAATATCAAGCTTCTCTCGTTTTGCGACTTCTGCCAATTTACTTGCTAATGCAAGGTCATAAGGCGGATATTGAAAAACAGCATATTGATTGACATCCACCTCATGAAAATAAATATTCGGATACACTTTATTGAGCCTAAACGGAATACTTGAGGTAATGAAATGAACATCGTGCCCTTTTTCAGCTAAACGTTTTCCAAGTTCCGTAGCAATAATGCCCGAGCCGCCGACACTTGGATAACAAGTGATTCCGACCTTCAGTTTTTTCATAATTACCCCCCAAGTAAGTCGTCATCTATCAAAAGTGGTTTCTTTGTGATAAACCCTTCTGCATAAGCTTTATTGACTTCCCTTCCATACATAGACTCTCTCATTTTGACAAAATCAATATAACCGTTCACAAGAGGTGTCTCAACTGAATTCGCCGATTTAACAAATTGGCTTTTATACGCATGCAAGCTATCAATCTTTTGGTGCATTTCCTCAGAAATATCAATCACAAAATCTGGGCGATGATGACCGTTAATCATGTAATAATACATCTGACTTATTTTATGCGCTGGCTGCTTGTATGAATCTTCAAATTTATGTATACCTGCCGAAAAAGCAGCCTCTTCTACAAGTGAGCCCGCATGACCATGATCTGGATGCCGATCTTGGTGATGCGGAGCAAAAATCAGTTTTGGCTTGTATGTTCGAATCACGCCTGCAATGTCCTTCATCGCTTCGTCATTTAGATAAAGTCCTCTGTCTGGCAGTGTGAGCTGGATTCGCGTTGACACACCTAAAATGGCGGCAGCAGCTTTTGCTTCCTCTTTACGGCTCTCTACCGTTCCATTCGAAGATAATTCGGCCTGGGTCAAGTCGCAAATCCCGACACGCGCCCCTTTTTTTACGTATTTTGCAATCGTTCCGCCCATACCGATCTCAACATCATCGCTGTGGGCACCGAATGCAAGGATATCAAGTCGTTTCATTTGTTCCTCCGTTTTTTACTACATCTCGAAAATCAAACGTGCCTTTATTTAAATTCCTGACTAAAATTTCAGCGGTCCCCATATTGGTGGCTAGTGGAATGGTATACACATCACAAAGCCGAATGAGTGCAGATACATCCGGTTCATGCGGCTGCGCGGTAAGCGGGTCTCTAAAAAAGAGCACAAGATCCATTGCATTATCAGCAATTAAAGCACCAATCTGCTGATCTCCTCCAAGTGGTCCTGACTGGAAACGATGAATGGGAAGCCCCGTCGCTTCTTTCACTCTCAAACCTGTTGTCCCTGTTGCGTAAAGTGTATGATCTGCCAATATATCACGGTACGCAATGGCAAATTGGATCATGTCACTTTTTTTCTTATCGTGAGCGATTAAAGCAATGTTCATCAGGAATCCACTCCTTATTAGTCGATGATATTTTCTAAACCATAGACGAGCTGATCAATATGCATGACCTGTTCAACTGAAAGCTTCACACCTGACATAAATGATGCACGGTTATAAGAATCATGGCGAATGGTGAGCGTCTGTCCGTCCATTCCAAACAGTACTTCTTGATGTGCAATCATACCCGGAAGTCTTACGCTGTGCAGACGGATACCGTCATAATCTGCGCCTCGTGCACCTTCGATTAATTCTTTCTCTTCTGGATGTCCCTGCTTTTTGCTTTCTCTGACTTCTGCAATCATTTCAGCTGTTTTAAGCCCAGTACCGCTCGGAGCATCTAGTTTTTTATCATGGTGAAGCTCAATGATTTCAACGTCAGGAAAGTAATTCGCTGCCATTTTGGCAAACTTCATCATTAAGACCGCACCGACAGCAAAGTTTGGCGCAATAATACAGCCTATGCTCTTTTCTTCTGTTAATTGCTGTAGCTCTTTCAGGTCAGCTTCAGAAAATCCAGTGGTTCCTACGACTGGACGGACGCCATGTTCAAGTGCCTTTTTTGTATGTACTTTCCCGATTTCTGGTGTCGTCAAATCAATTAATACATCAGGTGTTGTCTCTGAAAGACACACATCAATATCTGTATAAATTGGCGCCTCAGATGTCGTATGAATCACATCAGATAATTTTTTTCCTTCGTGCGCGTGATCAAGGGCTGCCACAAGCTCAAAATGGCTCGTTTCTTCTGCCAGCTTCACAGCCTCTATCCCCATTCTTCCTCTTGCTCCAGCGATTACTACTTTGATGGTTTGGTTCGTCATCGTCTCTACTTCCCTTCTTTTTTCGTCCAGCGGTCTTTGTCTCTTGTATTGAATTTATGCATCACACGATCGTGTGCTTCCTCTAGTGATATATCTAGTGAATTAGCGAGGCATGTTAACACAAACAAAACATCGCCAATTTCTTCTTCCATGCTTTTTTCTGTTTCCGTTGTTTTTTTCGGCTTTTCTCCATAGTAATGGTTAACCTCTCTTGCTAGCTCGCCTAATTCTTCTGTCAGACGGGCCATCATGGCAAGCGGGCTGAAATAGCCTTCTTTAAATTGTCCTATGTAATCATCTACTTCTTGCTGCACGTGACGCAGCGTTTTTTCATTCGTCATGAAGCTCATCCTCCTATCCATCTCTTACATGTTAGCGAAATCATAAATATTTGACAAATGTTTAAGACTCAGTTTGCTTGTTTCTCTCCCATACCATATAATATTATCGCTGTCTAAGCAAAAAAAGGAGTGGTCTCTTGCTAAAAGAAATTCGTCTTAAAAATATCGTATTTATTTTAATAGGATCTGCGATTTTTTCTTTCGGTCTTGTTCATTTTAATATGCAGAACAATTTGGCGGAAGGCGGATTTACAGGTATTACACTGCTTTTATATTTTCTATTCCACATTGATCCATCCATTTCAAACCTTGTCTTAAACATTCCGATCTTTTTTATCGGCTGGAAAATGCTCGGCAAAACCATGTTTACTTATACAATTGTAGGAACCGTCAGTCTTTCTGTCTTTCTTGCCATCTTCCAGCGCTTTCAAATACATATGCCTCTCCAGCACGATTTGGCGCTAGCCGCGCTCTTTGCTGGTGTGTTTATCGGAACAGGCCTCGGGATCATCTTTAAGTTCGGCGGTACAACCGGCGGCGTGGACATCATCGCAAGACTCATCAACAAGCATTATCAGGTGGCCATGGGACGAACAATGTTCATCTTCGACGCATGTGTCATTACGATTTCTCTTACTTATTTAAATTACAAAGAAGCCATGTATACACTCGTCGCAGTGTTTGTTGCCGCAAAGGTCATTGACTTCATGCAAGAAGGCGCTTACGCAGCCAAAGGCGCCATGATTATCTCTGAAAAAGATGACATCATTCAAAAGAAAATCACAGAGGAAATGGAGCGCGGTGTGACCATTTTAAAAGGGGTTGGTTCCTATACAAAACAGGAGCGCAACGTCCTTTATTGCGTCGTCCCGAAAAACGAGCTTGTCCATCTCAAAAGCGTCGTGACCTCAGTCGATCCTCATGCATTTGTATCTGTCAGTGACGTGCATGATGTGCTTGGTGAAGGCTTCACATTAGATGAACACAAAAAGCCGCTTAATCCGCATTAAAAAAAGAAGCCCAAAAATGGTGCTTCTTTTTTTTATGATTTCGGATAATCAGCCTGACGCTTTTGCTTCTTCTCTTTTTCAGCACGGTATTTCCGAAACCCAACATACGTTAACGTTAATAAAATGATACTCCCTGTTGTTAAAATGACCCATAAAAGCGATGGATCAGCTTCATCTTGATCGACGTGAGCAAACACACTCGATAAATCCTCTTCGAGCTTCGTGAGACGCTCAAGCTTTGTTCCACTTGATGCTTTTAAAAATTCACCTTGCTCAATCACTTCCATATGCTGCTTAATCGTTTGCAGCTTTTCAGGCGAAATATCAATGGTTAAACTAGGGTATATCATATCGTATAAAGAAACCAGCTCATTCCAAGTTTCATAAAACGTCGTCGACTCCGGATCCTTCACTTCTTTTTTCAAAGTAGGAAAAGACCCCATAATGGGCTTCTCCAGCGAACCCCAAAGAGGCTCAGAGTCTGACTGGATTGCATCAAGCAGCATTCTAAACTGAGAGGCATAACGAAGCTTTTCGCGCTCATTCAATTCTTCCTGCGGCAGCCCTTTTATAATATCTTGATAGCCAAGTGTAATTTGCCGAATCTGCGTATTTGTCAGAGTACCACGCCAATTCTCAGCTTTAAATGTCTTTTCAACATACAATGCGACCTGTAACGCCTCATCATATTTAGCTTGTCTCGTTAATTGAAAGATTGAATCTGATAGTTCCGTTAATTCTTGCAGCACGTTAGCGGCTGTTTCCTCGCCTTTGGCAACAGATGGCTGTAATACGAGAAAAAATAATAGAATCATCGCGATTGGCTTTCGTTTCATGCAAGTCCCTCCTAGCCCTTCTCCATACAGCGTATGAAGAAAAGGACAAGGTTAGACCAATATTGTTAAGGGAGTTCAAGCTTGACCGATTTTTTCGATAGGACGAGATAATACGAAACAAGAAGAACGGCAATACTTAACCAAAACGTGACATAGCCGATCTCGTTTGAATAGGCAGACAGCATAGAATAACGCGGCATCATACCAAATACATAATCAATCACATCGTTATGTAAAATCCATATGCCGGCTACCACCAAATGACGCATTTTAAAACGATAATACGGTGCAAACAATACAGCTTGAACCGCCATCGCAAAGTGAGACCCAATCAGCATGTATCCTTCCCACGGAAAGTCATCAACAGATAAAAGCACAAAGATATTCATTCCTACAGCCCATAACCCGTACTTAATCAAGGTCACAAGGGCAAGTGCTTCAAAATAAGGAGCGTTTCGTTTCATCAAAAACGCAAGTAGTACAAATAAAAAGAAAAAGCTTGCCGTTGGGCTGTCTGGAACAAAAGCTAAAAAGATAGCCGGCGTCTCTACAAGCTGAGGAATATACCAATAGTAGCCGTACACAGTGCCAAGGAAATTGATCATCAGGACTAGCACAAGCATGTAGCGCGTGGCTAGCAGATATTGAATCCATCTCATACGTCTCTTCACTCACGATCTGTTAAAATCAGAAAAAAGCTGACAGCGCCAGCTTTTTCTCTTTTGAGTATATCCTTGTACTTGCATTTAAACAACTGAATTATTTAGATTTGACTTCAGATAAATATTTAGAAAGCTTTTCAAGTTCTTCATCGCTACCTTTAAAGATACCCTTAGGCATGTTGCCTTTTCCTTCAACAGCGATTTTAGCTATCTCCTCAGGTGCAAGACCGTTGTCAACAAGTGACGGTCCGGCTGCTCCGCCCTGCATGTTATCCCCGTGACAGGAAATACATGTCTGCTCCTGATAAATTTTATACTCTTCCGCTGAGGTATCAATCTCTGCTTCTTTCTTAATTTCACCTTGCTTCGCCGCTGCTTCCCAATCATGAGTAGCAACAGACTCCCACGTTAAATATGTTGCTGCGCCGACTGCAAGGATCATCATCCCCACTGCAACCGGTCTTCTATACGGTCTGCGTTCAGGACCAGAATCAAGAAATGGTGCGAGCAAAAGTGCACCAAACGCAATTCCAGGCATAATCATCGCGCCAACTACTGTATAGCCTCCTGCAGCAAATTCATATTTTAATAACTGGTACAAGAATAGGAAATACCAGTCTGGCAGCGGAATATAGCCGGTATCTGTTGGATCAGCCATCCGCTCAAGCGGAGGTGCATGAACAACAGTTAGGACAAGAAATCCAATTAAAAAAACGGCACCTACAAGCCATTCCTTTAAAAGAAAGTTCGGCCAAAAGGCTTCTGTTTTTCCCGGATATTCGGAATAGTCTTTAGGTATGTTAGGTTTTCTTTCTGCCGGAATTCTGGAGTCTCCGACAAACTTCATCCCTTTTCCCCTATGCAAAGTCATCCCCTCCTCATTGAACATTCATCAAACGCAACTTTTTTTATAGCGGTCCAGAAATTCCTTGCTTACGAATCATAATAAAGTGGGCAGCCATCAGCCCAAATAATGCCGCTGGCAAGAAAAAGACATGGATAGCGAAAAATCTCGTCAGCGTTTGTGCCCCTACAATGTCAGGATGACCTGCAAGCAGCGTTTTGATCTCTTTTCCAATGAATGGTGTGGCTTCTGCAATTTGAAGACCAACCTTCGTCGCAAATAGCGCCTTCATATCCCATGGCAAGAGATATCCTGTAAAACCAAGTCCAAGCATCACAAAGAAAATGAGCACACCAACAATCCAGTTCAGCTCTCTAGGCTTTTTATACGCCCCTTGGAAAAAGACCCTTAGCGTATGTAAAAACATCATGACAATGACTAGACTCGCACCCCAGTGGTGCATCCCTCTGACAATCTGACCAAATGCCACTTCATTTTGCAAATAATAGACAGATTCCCAGGCATTTTTAATATCCGGCACATAATACATCGTTAAAAACATGCCCGAAAGGACTTGAATGACTGTCACAAAAAACGTTAAACCGCCAAAACAGTACACAAAAGCGGAGAAATGATGTGCTGGATTGACATGCTCTGGCACCTCATGATCCGCAATATCTCTCCATATTGGTGTAATGTCTAGCCGCTCATCTACCCAATCATAAATCTTGTTAAGCATCGTTACCCTTCCCCTTTCGGCACAGCTTTTCCAAGATAGAGGTATCCGTCCTTCACTTGCTGCTTATAATGGTCAAGCGGTGCAAGCGGTGGAGTTCCGGGTACGTTTGTACCATCCTTGTCGTACAGCCCATAGTGGCATGGGCAGAAAAATTTGTTTGGATTTTTCGGATCACTGTTCCAGTTCACTGTACATCCTAAATGTTTACAGATTGGCGATAAAGCGACAATTTCATCCCCTTCTTTGTACACCCATGCTGACCTAGATTCCTTTGACTCATACCATGCATCTACTTGATCAATTTTAAAGTCAAAGCGCTTCGGTTCCTTCGTCAGTTCATCTACACTGACAACTTGAACCATATCCTGATCCTCTGTTCCTTTTAGCACAGGGTCAAGCGCAAAGCGAACCATAGGCATGAGCATTCCAGCGGCCATAAATCCCCCCACGCCGGTCAACGTGTAATTCAAAAATTGACGCCTGGACACTCCATGTCTCTTCTCGCTCATTTTTTTCTCCCCCCCTCAGGTCGTCAGCTACTTTATAACTGAATTAGAAAAAATTTCATAAAACTAGGACACCCTCATAATATATCAATCTATTCACAAGGTCAACAGCCTAAAAAGCTATGTACAATGCAAATGTAAGGGTTTTTATGAAGGGTTCCACTTTTGTAACAAAAAGTTCAAAATTTGTTCTACACTGTCTTGAACGATTTTTTGCTTTAATTCTACCTTTAAATGCTCGAGCGGAACCGGCTTTAACAAAAATAGCGCTTCACTAACCGCCGCATGCTCTTTCCATTGATGATCAGATGAGATCAACACGACATGCTGAAAATGATCTTCTAGCGACTGCTTCATCGTGAAGATGTCTTCTAGTTTTCGATCATTGATCTCTACATATGTATGTGGTGGAAAAAGAAAGACCCGCCCTTTCAGCTGCCTTTCAAGTTCCTCTGCTACAAGAATGGTAAACTCACCTAAAGATACAGTTTGTTTGATTTGATTCGCATCTATTCCAACTATTGGAATGATAGCGGTATCAATGTAATCTTTAGATTGCAAAAAGCGATCCGCATCCTCCGCTTGAAACTTCATCAATTTCCCCTCTTTCATGACATAAGCCCTGCCTGTATAGGGCAAGGCTTATTCGTTCAGTTTATGACAATAGGCTTAATTCTTTTGCTAACTTATTAAATGTTTCTTGATCATGACGGTCAAGTGCCTCATCTATCTCTTTCATAAGCCGTTCTTTTTGGAACGTTGCGATCGAGTGTTCAAGCACTTTCTCCGCAAGATCCTTATCTTTTTCGTTCTCATAAAGATCCTTTGGAATATGAGGATTTGTTTCAAGCACAGCTGCATATTCCGGCGAACGATAAGCAGAACGGAAATTCAATTGAATAAACAAATCTTGCTGTTTATTCAAACGAATATCATGAAATGACTTTTCAGCATCTGTCGTCATGATGTTTTCTTTATAAAATCTAAAGGGAACTTCATCCACACAGTGTGTTGACATAATGATTCCCCTTGGGCAAAATTCTGCTTGCTCTACAAAATGAACCTTTTCCATCAAAGAGTCGTGACTCATTAAATAATTTAATATCCAAACACACTCTCTTCGTTTTAGCTGATAATGGTTTAAAAACCACCGGATGAATTCCTTCTTTTCATTGACAGAAACAGGGGTCTGCATGTTATTCCCTCCTCTATCGTAAATTAAATTGCTATACATGAATTATTCAACAAACCAGTTCTTCATTCCTGCAAACTATAAGGAAATTTCGTCTTCAATTCTTAAAATCGTTTCTTCGATTTCTTCATTCGTGCCATCTTTCTGAAGAACTTTGCGTAATAGCGGCAATGCTTCTTTTTGTCTGCCTTCTTCTAAAAGGAACGAAGCGTATTCATATAAAAAGTCACGCTCCTCATCAAAATCAGGCAGAGCCAGCTTGAAGTAATCGGCTGCTTCTTTGTATTCCTCTCGTCCAACAGAAGCAGATGCAGCATACCAATTCCATTTTGGATCATCTTCCCCAAAGCTTTTAACCTCTTTAATGACATCCAGGATTTCATCAAAAAGCTCTTCATTTAAATAGATCGCGAGCAATGTTTGAACCGCTTCAATATATCCCGGATCAAGAGCAAGTGCTTCTTGAAGCAGCTTTTTCGCATCTTCTGAATCCCCATTTTTCAAGTCAATCTTTGCACCATATAAATATAATTCTTTGTTATACTCATCAATTTTAATACCCTCTTTTACTACCTCTAAAGCCTCCTGATATAGTCCTTCTTCCTCATAACTTTTCGCTAAAGGCATATAAAGAGACGAATAAGACGGATCAATATCTTTTAGTTCTGAAAGCTGCTGAATGGCTGTTTTCGTTCTGCCGGCCCTCATCGCTGTAAATCCGTAGCCAAAAAGTGTATTCGGGTCTGTTTGATCTTTTACTGCCTTTTCGTACCATTCAAGCGCATCTTCAAATTCTCCAGCGGTGCTGAGTGATTCAGCGAGTCTCTGGTAAACATTGACGCCGCCAACCTCATGTTGTTGATCTGCGACTTTGTAGAAATAGTCGGCGGCTTTCTTTGAAAGACCTTGTGAAAAATACAATTCACCTAACGCAAAATCAATGATGGCTTCATTTGGAAGCAGTTCTTTCGCTTTTAAGAGCTTTTGTTCACTGACTTCAAATAGTCCTTGCATTTGATACAAATCTGCCATTAACAATAAACTCTCTGGATACGCATCATCATCTTCAGGAATCGTCTCTAATACCGAAATCGCCTTTTCTTCTTCATCAGAGTCAATCAGTAGCTCTGCATAAAAACATGTTAACCCTGTTTCCTCTGGATATAAATCATGTAAATCACTGATGAGATTCCGCGCTTTATCGATATCTCCCCAATCATAATATAACTGAGCTGCCTGCGCCTTTTCTTCATCATGCAAATGATTTTCTGCCTGAGCAAGTGTTTGGAGTCCTTTTTCAGTCTCACCCGCCTCAACTAATTTTATGGCTTCTTGTAATGAACTATTCAAATCAAACCGTTCCTTTCTGTTTCCAAAAACCTAAACTATTGTTACTTCATATCATAATCGACAGGTACTCATCCAGCAAATATGTTGCTCTTTTAAAATGAACCCATTTTTTTGTTTTAAAGACTGTTTTTCATTTCATCCTTTACGAAACGGAAGTTTTGTAAACTGCAAGCACCTGAAATTCATTTTTTTATCGGATAAAATGATTTTTTTCCAGGTTTCATCTTGAGACAAGCTATGCTATATTTCTTACAAATATGCATAAGGAAAGAAAAAGCCTGAGGACATCCTCAGACTGTTTTGGTTAAGTATTCAATGTGTTCAAAGAAATTCGGGTATGATACACGAACAGCATCTGTATCTTCAATCTCAACAGCTTGCTTTGTGATGCAAGCAGCAACCCCCAGCATCATACCGATTCGGTGATCTCCGTAGCTTGACACGATAGCGCCGCCTTTAAGTGTGGTTTTACCATGAATCTTCATACCATCATCAGTTGCTTCAATTTCAGCACCGAGTTTTTTAAGTTCTGACACGACGGTATCAATTCGATTGGTCTCTTTTACTTTTAACTCAGCAGCATCTTTAATAATCGTTGTTCCTTCTGCTTGTGTCGCTAGAAGCGCTATAATCGGGATTTCGTCGATGAGTCTTGAAATCATGTCACCAGAAATTTCAATCCCTTTTAATGAAGAGGTTGAAATCGTTAAATCACCATACGGTTCTCCGTCTTTTGCATCTACTTCTTTGATCTCAAGATTCGCACCCATTTGTTTCAGTACATCGATAATACCCGTTCTTGTTTTGTTTAGCCCGACATTTTTTAACACAATCCGGCTGTTAGGAACAATAGATCCAGCAACAAGGAAAAATGCAGCTGAAGAGATGTCTCCAGGAACAAATATATCTGTTGCTTTTAATGTTTGACCGCCTTCAATGGAAACACTTTGTTCATCTTCGTCTAGTTTTACACCAAACATAGAGAGCATTCTTTCTGTATGATCTCTTGATTTATGCGGTTCAGTTAATGTTGTTGTTCCCTCTGCTTGAAGTCCCGCTAAAAGGACAGCGGACTTAATTTGGGCACTTGCCACCGGAGACTCATATGAGATACCTTTTAAATGACCGCCACGAATAGACAGTGGCGTATACTCGCCGTTTGCTCTGCCATCTATTTTCGCTCCCAGTTGTTTAAGTGGACCTGTTACTCGTTGCATTGGTCTTTTAGCAATACTCTCATCACCGATCAGTGTACTGTGAAACTCACAACCAGCTAATATTCCCATCATTAATCGAATGGTTGTACCAGAATTCCCAACATCGAGGACGTCAGACGGCTCCTTGAGCTCTTTCAGTCCCTTACCGTGGATCACAACATCTGTCCCTTTTTGTTCAATTTCAACGCCCATCTTTCTAAAGCAATCAATCGTACTTAAACAATCGGCTCCAGGAAGAAAGTTTTTCACCACTGTAGTCCCATCAGCAATTGCACCAAACATCACTGATCTATGAGAAATGGATTTATCACCTGGAATATGAATGACTCCATTCATAGGAGCATTTTTATGAATTTTCATGTTTGTCACCTCAGTCAGCATAAAATGTATCGTAATTCGCTCTATTTTTTATACAGATCTCTGCACGCTTACGGTCGTCATCTGTTTGAAAACTAATGCGCAAAATCCCATTAATGTCTTCTCGCGTTTCAATAATACGGATATTCGTAATACTGATGTTTTCATTTGCTAAATGCCCTGTAATCTCCGAAATGACCCCAGGGTGATCTGGAACATCCACATAAAGGTCATAAAAAGCAGGAATGGCACCTTTTTTCCTAAGAGGAAGTCCATCGCGATATTCCTTTGCCTCTTGAAAATAAGAGAACAAGCCTTCAGCGTCTTCTTGCTGTACAAAGGTCTCAATGCGGTCGATCTCTTTTTTCCATTCATGAAACCGATCTAAAATCTTGTTTTTGTTGTGCAGAAGGATATCTCGCCACATTGCAGGATTGCTTGAAGCAATACGTGTAATGTCACGAAAGCCTCCAGCAGCAAACCGTTTGACAAGTGGGAATTGTTCTTCAAAATGATGTGCTTGATGCACAAGGCTGGCTGCAACAATATGAGGGAAATGACTAATCACACTTGTTACACCATCATGTTCTTCTGGAGTCATCTCAATGAAATGAGCATTTGTCCCCTTTAACAAGTCCTTCAAACGATCAACAGCCTGGCGATTTGTTTCCTTTGCCGGCGTTAAAATGTAGAATGCATTTTCAAATAAAAAGTCTTTCGCTGCAATGACTCCTGACTTATGAGAGCCTGCCATCGGATGTCCACCAATAAATTGGTAGTGCTTAGGAAGCGTTTTTTCAGCAAAATGGACGACCTTTTGCTTTGTGCTGCCAACATCGGTAATTGTGAGCTCTCTCTCAATTCCAGAGTTTGCAATCTCACGAAGCATCTTGACTGTTTGCTGAACTGGTGTTGCCAATATAATAGTCGCAGATTCATCCAAACCTGCCGCAAATGAATCAGCTGCTAAATCAATGATACCCAACTTTGTTGCCGCAACCATTTGTTCTTTGGACACATCGTATCCTACAATTTTTTTATGGGGATACTCTTTTTTAATCGACAGTGCGATGGAACCTCCAATTAAGCCAAGTCCAGCGATTAATATTGTTTCGTTTGCATCATTCATGTTCATCACCTGTTTTTTCACGAAAATTAAAAAAGCCATTTCAACAGCTTATATGTATATGAGGTTGGTACAATGAAAGCCATATCCTGCCTTAGGATATGACTTTATGGTTATGCTACGCACGAATGCCTTGCATTAAATCGGCAAGTGTACTTAGAATTTCTGCATTTTGCTCCATTGTTCCGACCGTAATACGTAAAGAAGTCGGAAAACCAAGTGCTTTACCAGAACGAACAATGTAGCCTTTTTTCAATAATGCATTGAATAATTCATCTGCATCTCTCTTAAAATCAATCAGCACGAAGTTTGTTTGAGACGGATAAATAAAAAGTCCAAAACGGTCAGCAAATTCTTGATATTGTTTGAGACCTGCTTCATTTTTCTGTCTGCAAGATTGAATGAAATCCTGATCTTTTATCGCTGCACGTGCAGCTGCCTGAGCGATACGACTCGTATTAAACGGCTCTCTCGCTGGTTCAATCGCAGTAATCAACTCTTCCGACGCAATGCCATAGCCTACTCGAAGTGCAGCCAGTCCATACGCTTTTGAAAACGTTCGGAGTACGATGACATTTTGATAGGAGTGTAATAAAGATAAGCTGTTCGGAAAGTCTTCCGCACGAACGTATTCGACATATGCTTCATCTAGTACAACAAGCACATGAGCTGGTACTTGGTCTAAAAACGCCACAAGCTCAGATTCTGACAAATGATTTCCCGTCGGGTTATTCGGGTTGCATACCCAGACGACCTTCGTGTTCTCATCAATCGCATCCAGCATGCCCTTCAGATCGTGAGCTCCTCCGTCTAAAAGCGGCACCTCTCGAATCTCTGCCTGCTCAATGACGGCATTGTGACGGTATTGCGGAAAAGATGGAGCGGGGATGACGGTATTTGTATGTTGGTCAAGGAATGCCCTAGCAATAATTTGCACAAGTTCATCTGAGCCATTCCCGAATATTAATTGTTTTTCATTTACTTGAAGAAACTCAGCAAGCTCCGTTCTTAAACTTGCGCTGTATCCATCTGGATAGATCGCTAAATGTTCGAGCTCAGCTTGTATCGCCTCTCTTGCATGTAAGGAACATCCAAAAGGGTTTTCATTTGAAGCCAATTTCACAATCTTGTCTAATTGATATTCTTTTTTGACCTCTTCAATTGGTTTCCCAGGTTGATACGGTTTTAGTTGTTTTAATTGATCTTTGATTTGCAAAAGTTTCACCTCATTTGAATGAATAGAGGGGACTAAATGTTTTTGCATAGGTTTCAAATTCTCTTAAAGCTTCTTGACGTGTATCACTTGCTAACAATTGATCTTGAAGTTCTTCAATTTTTTTCACAAGTGCACTGCCTACAACGACACCGTCACTCAGTTTATTCATTGAGTCTACCTGCTCTCTTGTTGAGATGCCAAAACCGACCGCAACCGGTATGTGACTCAGCTGTTTCACTTGTTGAATAAAATCAGTAATCGATTCGTCAAAGGTTTGTCTGACACCTGTTACACCAAGAGATGAAACACAATACACAAAACCTTCTGCCTGCTCTACAATGTTTACTAATCGTTCCTTGCTGGTTGGTGCAACGAGCGAAATATATGAAATGTCATATGTTTGACAGTTCTTTTGCAGCTCACTGCTCTCTTCAAACGGCAAGTCGGGTGTTAAGAGTCCCGAAATATGATTTTTGCGCAGTAAAGCGAAAAAGTATTCTGTGTCTAATTGTAACACAGGATTATAATACGTAAATAGAATTACAGGAATTTTTACACCATTTTTTTTCATCTTCCCTGCTAATTCTATCGCTTTTACGATATTCATGCCATGATTTAGAGCTCTTTTGGAGGCTCTTTGAATGACAGGACCGTCCGCTAGCGGGTCGGAATAAGGGACACCTAGTTCAATCGCATGTGCACCGGCTGCTTGAAGGGACACAGCTAAATCAATCGTGACTTCTTCTGACGGATCTCCTGCCGTGATAAATGGGATGAATAATTTCTCGCCTTTCTCTAATTGAAATGTGATCATTTGGTTTTGCCCTCACTTTCAAACACATTCATTAATGTATGCACATCCTTATCTCCTCTTCCTGACAGGCAGACAAGGACGATTTCATCTTCATTCATCGTCCTGCTCATCTCAAACGCCTTGGCTAAAGCGTGTGCTGATTCAATCGCTGGCAGGATTCCTTCCTTTTCTGTCAGCAGCTTTAACGCATCCAGTGCTTCTTGATCTGTAGCACTCACATATTGAACCCTGCCGCTCGCATGTAAATATGCGTGCTCTGGCCCGATCCCAGGATAATCTAAACCAGCTGAAATGGAATAGGGCTCAATAATCTGGCCAAATTCGTCTTGGATTAAATATGTCAAAGATCCATGAATGACCCCTTTTGTCCCCTTCGTAATGGTTGCTGCATGAAGCGGCGTATCGATTCCTTTTCCAGCGGCTTCTACACCAATAATATCAATCTCTTCATCTAAAAACGCTCGGTACATTCCAATGGCATTACTTCCGCCGCCGACACAAGCAATGACTTTATGTGGGAGCCTGCCTTCTTTTTTAATTATCTGCTCTTTTGCTTCATCACCAATCATCCGCTGGAACTCACTGACGATTTGGGGATACGGGTGAGGTCCTACAACTGAGCCGATCATATAGAAATGATCACTGCAGTGCTGGACCCAGTAACGAATCGCTTCGTTGGTTGCATCTTTTAATGTGCCGTTCCCGCTTGTGACAGGTATGACCTCAGCGCCAAGGAGCTTCATTCGGAATACATTGAGTGATTGTCTTTCCACATCCTCTTTCCCCATAAATACCGTGCAGGATAATCCAAACTTTGCGGCCACCGTTGCGGCTGCTACTCCGTGCTGTCCTGCGCCTGTTTCCGCGATGATGTTTGATTTCCCCATTTTTTTCGCAAGCAGAGCCTGCCCAAGTGCATTGTTAATTTTATGAGCGCCTGTATGGTTTAAATCTTCTCTTTTTAAATAGATTTTTGCGCCGCCGAGGTATGCTGATAATTGATCAGCATATGTCAGCGCAGTCGGTCTGCCTGAATAGTTTTGCAAAAGGGAAAGATATTCTTGCTCAAAAGCAGGGTCTTCTTTTAATTCTTTAAATGCTTGTTCGATTTCTTTGAGTGGCTGCATGAGCGTCTCAGGAACAAATTTCCCTCCGAATTCTCCATATCTGCCAATCTCATTTGGATATGCGTACATCGTTTAACATCCTTTCTTCGAGCGCTTTGATCTTAGCACTGCTTTTCTTCCCGTTTTCTTCTATGCCGCTTGAAAGATCGATCGCTTTTGGGCCATAGGCAAGCAGCTCTGGCAGCGTTTCTGGTGTTATTCCGCCTGCAATGATGCATGTTTTCTCCAGTCGTTTTGCCTGCTGAATGTATACAGGTACCGCTTCCCATGTAAAAGCTGTGCCAGAACCACCTCTCATTCCTTTTACTTTCGCATCAATGAGGAAACCATCGACAAACGGCGCAAATGCCGTCATTTTATCGAGTGTTTCTTTTACATCGGGCTCGTGGTGAAAGACTTTCCACACAATCGCTCCTGTTTGTTGTTTTATTTCTTTTGCATCCTCTCGTGTTTCATCTCCATGCAGCTGCACGATATCTAAAGGAATATGCTTTGTGATGTCACACACTTTTTGGATTTTTTCATTTACAAATACACCAGTAATCTCTTTCTCGCACTGCGACTCGGTGAGCCATTGTTTCACTTGTTCTGGATCGACTTGTCTTTTACTTGGAGCAAAAATAAACCCGATCGCATCTGCTTGAGATTGCGCAATGCATTCTACATCTTCTAGTGAGACCGCTCCGCAATATTTTAAAAAAGGCTTCATCGTGATCATTCACCAAACAACGTCTGGACGGCTTTTTCTTGTGAGGGTTCTCTCATTAATGATTCACCTACAAGGACAGCACTCGCTCCATGTTTTTTAACAAAGGTCAGATCATCAAATGTCTGAATACCGCTTTCACTTACTAGTAAGACATCCTTTGGAACAAGTGGTGCAATCTCTTTTGTTTGCTCAACTGTTGTTTTAAATGTTTTTAAATTTCGGTTATTCACGCCAATGATTTCAGGGGTGAATAGGTTTAAGATTTGTTCCAGTGTATCTGCTGCATGAACTTCGACAAGAATATCTAGTCCTTTTTCCTTCGCTTCAACATAGAGTTCATGCAGATGTTTCGGTTCAAGCACTTCTCCAATTAATAAAATGGCATCTGCACCGATACGTCTTGACTCTTCTACCTGTATGGAATCGATGATAAAGTCTTTTCTTAAAATTGGACGTCCGACGTGTTCTTTAATTAAGGAAAGATACTCGTTCTTCCCTTGAAAAAATGGTTCATCTGTTAAGACTGATAAGCAATCAGCATTCGATTTTTCGTATGCTTTTGCTGTTTGCAGAGGATCAAAATTCGGCTGAATGATTCCTTTGGAAGGAGATGCCTTTTTCACCTCAGCAATGAGCCCAATCGAACGGTGAGGATTCATCAGTGCTTCTTTAAATGATCGTCTTTCATAGTGTCCATCATCAGGTAACTCCAACGTTTGGATATGTTCTTTTTTGCGTGCAATGATTTGATTAAGCATAGATCTCTTCCTCTTTCGTTTTTTGTCTTAAACGAGCCAATTGTTCTTTGGCTGCTCCGTTTTTTATCGTTTCTAATGCTTTTAATGTTCCTGCCATGAGGCTTTCAGACTTGCCTGCGATATATAAAGCCGCTCCGGCATTCAGAGCTGTAATATGAAGCGGCGCCCCTTCTGTTTGATGATTCAATATATTCTGAATCAATTTTGCGCTCTCTTCCGGTGATTGGACCTGAATATCTGATAAGTATCCTTTTTCCAGTCCAAAGTCTTCTGGGTTTAGCGTATATTCTGTCATGGCACCTTTTTTGAGTTCAATCACATATGAATTTGCTGTAATCGTTAATTCATCCAGCCCGTCTTCCCCGCATACAAACAAGACATGCTCTGGCTCTAATGGGGCAAGGGCTTCCGCCATTAATTTCGCCTTTTCCTTTGCATACACACCGATGATTTGCTTTTTGGCTTGCATCGGGTGGCAAAGCGGTCCTAATAGATTAAATACCGTCCGGAAGCCAAGCTGCTTGCGGACTGCTGCTACTTGTTTCATAGATGAATGGTACAGTGGTGCAAATAAAAAGCCCATGTTTTTGTCTTGTATTTGTCTTCTCGTTTCTTCTGGAGTGGATTGAATGTGAATGCCAAGACACTCTAGCACGTCGGCACTTCCGCTTTTAGAAGAGACTGAACGATTTCCGTGTTTTGCGATTTTAGCACCAGCGGCGGAAGCCACAATGGCAGCTGCAGTTGATATATTAAATGTAGAGAGTCCATCGCCTCCTGTACCGCATGTGTCAACGACATCGAGCGATCTTTCCGCTGGTGCTGCCTTTTGCCGCATGGCCCTCACGAAGCCTGTCATTTCTTCAGCGGTTTCTCCTCTGTGCGCTAAAATCGATAGACTTGCAGCGACTTCAGCATCTGTTAAAGATCCGCTCATCATATCATGCATTAGCCTATGGGCTTCATTTTCTGATAGGAAGCCTCCGTTAACAAGAGCTGAAAGTCGCTGATTCATCCTGCACACTCTCCTTTTCTGAGAAAATATGTTCAGCAAGCTGAATGGCCTTCAGAAGCGCTCCTGCCTTGTTACAAGTCTCTTCCCATTCATTTTCTGGAACAGAATCTGCGACAATGCCAGCGCCTGCTTGTATGGAAGCGGTCTGATCTTTGATGCTCATGGTGCGAATGGTAATACAAGAGTCGATATTGCCGTCGAACCCAATATAGGCAATACAGCCGCCATACGTTTCCCTTGGCTCAGGCTCCATTTCATTTAATAATTGCATCGCTCTTATTTTCGGTGCCCCTGTTAATGTGCCTGCAGGAAAAGCGGACATGAGCGCATCGACTGGGTGTGTATCCTGCTTTAGCTTCCCTGTCACAATGGAGATGATGTGCATGACATGTGAAAAGTTCACAACTTTTGTAAAGGTCGGTACAGACACACTGCCGTATTCTGCTACGCGGCCGACATCATTTCTGGCTAGATCTACTAACATGTAATGTTCTGCTTTTTCTTTCTCATCCTCTAACAGCTCTCTTGCAAGCGCAGCGTCCTCTTCTTTTGTTTTTCCTCGTTTTCTTGTGCCTGCAATGGGGTGAATTTCTAAGTGCCCATTTTTGGCATGGATTAATCGTTCTGGCGAGCTTCCGACTAAATCGCGGTCTTTTAATTTCATAAAATACATGTATGGAGATGGATTCACAATGCGAAGCACGCGGTATAATTCAAATGAACTCACTGACACTGGGATATCAAAGCGCTGTGAGAGGACGCCTTGAAAAATATCACCTGCTCGAATGTATTCTTTGATTTTTTCTACGTCCTTTAAAAATTGCGCTTTTTCATAGGTTGACGTCACATGTTCAAAGGACGGTGATTCGTTCATATTCCCTGATAAAATCAGTTCTTTCATATCAATCTTTGTATGGAGCTTGTGAATCATCTGTTCAAGCCGCTTTTGATTTTCTTTATAAGCTTGTATTTTTTCGTCTTCTGTTTCATTTCCGGTCAGCTGGGTGTATTGGATAAAATGAACATGATTCGTTTCATGATCAAAGGCAATCATCGTTTGGCAGACAAATAGAGTACAATTGTCTGTCGTTGATGCGCTTAGGTGTGGCCTGACAGAAGGTTCAATATTTGGAATAAGATCGTAACTTAAGTACCCAACTGCCCCGCCTGTAAATGGGATGTCAACATCTGGTGTCTTGATTTGGTATTGCTCTTTCATCCAGTCTAGTAAGTCTTTCAGTTCTTGCTTTTTCATGACTTCCTGCCCTGCAGCGTCACGTGCAATATATTGGTTTTGGTCATCGTGTAAGGTTAAAAAAGGATGTAATCCGATGAAGGAATATCTCGACCAGCTAGAAGACTCGTCTCTGCTTTCTAGCAGATACACAATATCTTGCTTGAGTTTTTCGACAATTTGAATCGGTGAGAGCGTATCAACTGTAATGGTTTCAACAATCGGGATTGTTTTGTGGGACTCGCTGTCCCTTAAAAATTGGGTCAGGTTTGATTGGGAATTCATAAGCACACTCCTTAAATGGGATTAAGGAGAATGAGGGGACATATAGAGGGTTTGTATGAGTATACGAAATAAGCCTAAAAGAGGGTTGCTCTTTTAGGCAGTATGATGAAATAGACGTATCGTATCTCTGCTCAACTCTACTCATCTCAACTACCCTAGTCTCATTCTCATCTTCTCTAAGCTTGCAATGCCGTTTACACCTGTGTGTAAACTTCGGCTGTTCATATCGTATTATAATTCCTTGTTTTTTGTCAACTGTAAATCAGGGCGAAGCGTCACAGCTTCTTCCAAGTACACATGCTGCACATCTTCCTGCTTTGTGTCTGTTTGGACCGTCATTAAAACGCGAATGCAATGCTTTAGACCGCCTTGAATGTCCAGCTCCTGCATACAAGTAACAGGCACATACGTCCATCCTTCAAACTGACGAAGGGCTTTTGCCGGAAAAACGGAGTGAATATCTTGTGTAGCTGAAATTAAGATCTGCACGACACGTTCTGGATCTACTTGATTTCTTGAAATAATCGCTTCTAGCAGCTGTTTCGTTTTGTTTAACACTTCTGTTTCTGTATCTTCTGTCACAGTTGTAGCCCCACGTATCCCGCGAAACATCATAGACATCCCTCCTCCCGTTTCCATTCTTCGAGCCAGTGATGCAGCTCATCTTTTGTGAAAGACTGCAAGACAGCGTCTCCAACCTGTTTTAATAAAACAAATTGAACGGTTCCGCCTCTTGCCTTTTTATCACCAATCATTCGGTCAACAAATGTTTTCATGGAAATGTTTTGAGTGACTTGTACCGGGAATCCGAGTTCTTTCATCCAATTTTTTAGTTCCATCCGATTGAGGCTGAGTCCCAGCTTCTTTTCGCTCACATATAGCGCAAACTGCATGCCGATTGCAATAGCATCTCCGTGCGTGATAACGCCGTATCCATACTCTGCTTCAATGGCGTGCCCAAGTGTATGACCTAAATTCAAAAATGCACGCACGCCTTGTTCTCTTTCGTCTTTTTGAACAATCGACGCTTTGACTTGAATCCCTTGATACAGCATATGTGCCAGCTCGCTCTTTGAACATTCCGCCAAAGAACGAATGGACATCAGTTCTGATAAAAAGTCTTCACTTGAAATGAGGGCATGTTTGATGACCTCAGCAAAGCCTGACCTCATTTCAATTTGAGATAGTGTCTCAAGCATACTCGTATCATAGATCACAGCTTTCGGCTGATGAAATGCACCGATTAAATTTTTACCGAGCGGGTGGTTAATCCCTGTTTTCCCGCCAACTGCACTGTCATGTGCCAGCAGCGTCGTCGGCACTTGAATAAAATCAATGCCTCTCATATAACTAGCAGCAACAAAGCCAGCCAAATCCCCAATTACGCCTCCTCCCAGCGCAATGATGCACGAGGAGCGATCCAGCTGAAACTGAATGGCCTTCGTATGAATATGCTCAAACTCAGCAAAAGATTTCGACTGCTCTCCGCTTGGCACAACCACTTTATGCACAGACCACTTCTGCTTAAGTAATCGAACCATTTCATCACCGTAAATGGCATCAACAGCTGTATCTGTAACGATTAGGAGCTTCGTATAGGAATGCCCCGTGGAAGTCATCAAGTCGACGATATTGCGTTTAATCCCATCACCGATGTATACAGGATAAGTGGCTGAAGACGCCTTAACTTCCAGTGTTTTCATTAAAATTCCCTCTGAAGCTGGCGCATTTTTTCAACATTTTCTTTAATGCGGTCGATTTGATCAAGACCAAACTGCTCAACAACAGCATTGGCAATTTCCCAAGCCACGACTGCTTCTGCGACAACACTTGCGGCAGGAACAGCACAGCTGTCAGAACGTTCAATACTTGCGGAGAAAGGTTCTTTTGTTTCAATGTCAACGCTTTGAAGCGGTTTATAAAGCGTTGGGATTGGTTTCATGACCCCTCTTACGACAATTGGCATACCAGTTGACATTCCGCCTTCAAGACCGCCTAAGCGATTTGTTTTTCTCGTATAGCCTTTTTCTTCATCCCAGATGATTTCATCATGGACCTCACTGCCATTTTTAGAAGCCGCCTCGAAGCCGATACCGAATTCAACCCCTTTAAAAGCGTTGATACTCAGAACAGCACCTGCAAGCTTGCTGTCTAATTTGCGGTCATAGTGAACATAGCTTCCGACTCCAACCGGCATTCCTTCAACGATAACTTCAACAATTCCGCCAATTGAATCACCGTTTTTCTTCGCTTCATCAATGGCATCCATCATTTTTTGACCTGCTTCACTGTCGTAGCAGCGAACAGGCGACTCTTCCGTTACCTTTTGCAAATCTTCAATCGATTTATATGTCGTATGAGCTGCTTTCACTCCGCCAATTTCAAGAACGTGGCCAGCTACCTTGATTCCTAGATGAGCCAAGATTTGTTTGGCGACTGCGCCTGCTGCTACGCGAACGGTTGTCTCGCGGGCTGATGAACGCTCTAATACGTTTCGCATATCACGATGTCCATATTTAATCGCACCATTTAAATCCGCATGTCCTGGTCTAGGGCGTGAAATTTGACGCTTCATTTCACTCTCTTCTTCTTCTGTGATCGGCTCTGCCCCCATCACCTTTGTCCAATGCTTCCAGTCGTTGTTTTCAACGACAAGTGCAATAGGAGAACCTAATGTTTTCCCGTGGCGAACACCACTTAACACTTTCGCTTGGTCTTTTTCAATCTGCATTCTTCGCCCGCGGCCGTGACCTTTTTGTCTTCTAGCCAATTCATAATTGATGTCATCCTGCTCTATGTAAAGTCCCGCTGGAACGCCTTCAATAATTGTGGTCAATTGTGGACCATGTGATTCACCTGCTGTTAAGTATCTCATGACTTGATCTCCCTTCATCGCATTAACGCTTTTAAGTAAAACTATGATAACACACTTACTACTAAAAAGTCAGCTACAACCCCTTCTTTTGATAAAAGAAAGTATCAGCAGATGTCAGTCCAAACTTTTCTGGGTGAAAAATTTGTTCAGTAGAACCCACAAATAATACGCCATTTGGTTTTAAACTGCTGCTCATTTTCAAGTAAATCTCTTCTTTTGCCTCTTCTGTAAAGTAAATGAGGACATTTCGGCACACGATAAGATCAAGCTGTTTTTCATAAGGATCTGCTAAAAGGTTGTGCTTCTTAAATTGAATGTGCTTTCGCACATCATCCTTCACAGTGTAAAATGAAGAATCTTCTTTTGTGAAATATTTTTGCTTGATTTGATCTGGTACCTCTTGCAATGATCGTTCATGATATCTTCCTTTTTGAGCTGATTGCAGAACTTTATCATCAATATCAGTTGCAATAATTTGGAAGTCCTTCACGAGCGGATGGCTTGATAGAAGCATTGAGAGTGTATACGGCTCCTCTCCTGTCGAACATGCTGCACTCCATATTTTTAGGGTGCCGCTGTTTTTCGAAAGCAGCGGAAGAATTTTTTGGTCAAGCACTTCCCAGCGCTGATAGTTTCGGTAAAATTCTGACACATTGATCGTCATTCGATCCATCGTCTCATCTAATAGTGCTCTATCCTTTTCAAGGGCAGCCGCGAATGCTTCAAAATCTCTATATCCTTTTTTATCATAAAGTGACGTTAATCTTCGTTTCATTTGTGCTTCTTTATATAAATTCAGATCCACCCCGGTTAGTTTTTTCCATTTTCCGACAAATACTTGATATTGATCCATCAAAGTCCTCTCCTGTCTCATCTATCTTTGTCCTAGTATAGCTGTTTTTATCGAAAATTTGTATCTTCTCATGCGAAATTTCGTGTAGAAATATTCATATAAAAAAAGCCAAGGTGCTCATTTGATGAACACCTTGGCTTGAACCTTAATAAATCCAGCTTGAGATGGTTTGATCCCAGCTTGTGAGTTCTTCTTGTTTGAAGAATAAGTTGATTTCTCTTTCAGCACTTTCTGGTGAGTCTGAGCCATGGATAATGTTTTTTCCAACCGTCAATCCATAGTCTCCTCTTATTGTGCCTGGAAGTGCTTCCTTCGGGTTTGTTTTGCCGATAATCTGTCTTGTTACATCTACTACCTGTTCACCTTGCCATACCATTGCAAATACTGGTCCTGACGTAATAAAGTCAACCAATTCCCCGAAAAATGGTTTTTCTTTATGCTCTCCGTAATGTGTTTCTGCTACTTCTTTTGGAATACTCATTAGTTTTGCACCAACAAGCTGAAGCCCCTTTTTTTCGAATCTTGACACAATTTCACCGATTAATTGTCTTTCCACACCATCAGGTTTGACCATAAGAAATGTTTTGTCCATATACGTTCTCCACCCCGTCGTTATGTATGTATAGGCTTACATTGTTACAAAGTGATCGTATCATTTTTTTTTATAATAATCAATTTTTGACAAAAAATTTCACAAAAAAACCAATCAACAACATGTTGATTAGAATTTTCGTTTTCCAATATATTTGGCAATGGAGGCGAGTGACGTTTTCGCTCGTCCTCGAGGAAGTTTGTCCAGCTGTTCAAATGCCTTCTTCAAATACATTTCACTCACTCGAATCGAGCGGTCGATCGCATCTGTTTGTTTGAGATGTTCAATCACAGGCTTCAGCTGCATTTCCGTTGTTTCACTATTAATCAGCTTTAATTGGCCTTCGAGTGCCTGGTTCTTCAGTGCATATAAGACCGGGAGTGTGACATTTCCTTGTAAAAGGTCTCCCCCAACAGGCTTACCAAGCTCTTCTTCAGTTGATGTGAAATCAAGCACATCATCAATGATCTGATAGGACATACCGACATAATAGCCAAACCAGTAAAGGGCTTTATGTGTTTTCTCATCTGTACCTGCTGCTATCGCACCTAACTGGCAGCTGCCTGCAATGAGCAAGGCTGTTTTTCGTTTGATTCTTCTTAAGTATGTACGCAGGTTTTGATCCATATTGTATTTGTCTTTCACTTGCTCGATTTCACCAAGACAGAGCTCGACGACCATCTTTGACAAAATTTCATGCGCCATTGGGTGATTGATCTTTGTCATATACTCAAGCGATCTTGCAAACATATAATCTCCTGTGTACATGGCAATTCGATTGTCCCATTTTGCCTTAATCGTTGGCTTGCCTCTTCTCAGCTCAGCATCATCAATGACATCATCATGAACGAGCGATGCCATATGAATCAGCTCAAGAGCAACGGCAACATATTTAATTTTATTAATGTCATAGTCGCCAAACATGCCTGAAAGGAGAACAAAAACGGGGCGGATTCGTTTTCCGCCCGCTTGCAGCAAATGAAGACCTGCTTCACTTAATAATGCATAATCAGAGCGAACTGTTTGTTCAAGCTCTTTTTCAATAATATCGATATCATGATTTAAAAAAGAGATCATTGCTTTTAGTTTCATTATTTTCACCCAAATATCGTTTATTCAAAGCTTCTTTCCGATATGTGTTGCTGCTACACCGCCTGTAAATGGATGATACGAGACATCAGACAGACCCGCCTCTTCGAAAAGAGCCGCCAGTTCTTTCATGCCAGGGAACGCTTTGGCTGATTCTTGAAGCCAAGAATACTCCTGATAGCTTTTGGCAAACAGTTTACCAAAGAGCGGCATGATGTATTTGAAATAGACATAGTAACCTTGTTTAAACCCAATCATTTCAGGCTGTGATGTCTCAAGACAGACAACCATTCCACCAGGCTTCACGACTCTTGTCATTTCCTTTAGCACCGTTAAGTAATCAGGGACGTTTCGTAGGCCAAAACCGATCGTGACATAATCAAATGTGTTATCCTCAAAAGGAAGCTCCATCGCATTGCCGTGAAGCAGTTCAATTTGATTATAGCCCCCAGTTTTCACCTTCGTTTCTCCAACACTCAGCATATTTTTACTAAAATCAAGGCCTTTGACTTCGCCTTTTTCGCCTACAGCATCAGCAAGCGCAATGGTCCAATCGGCTGTTCCGCAGCATACATCCAATGCTATGGCTCCTTTTTGAACATTCATGAGTTTCATTGTTTTATCGCGCCACTTTTTATGCTGCTTAAAGCTGATGACAGAGTTCATTTGATCATAATTTTTATAAATTTTTTCAAATACACCGTGTACTCGCTGTTCTTTTGATTGCTGCATGACTTACCCTTCTTCCACTTTCTGATGGTACGCAGGTTCATTTTTCATATGATCCAAGCGATTTAATAGCTCTTTTTGAACGACCGGAGATGAAACAAGATGCTCCTTGATCGATCGTTTGGCCTTTTCATAGCCTTCCTTCTCAAAGTTGTCAAAACATGTATAGGCGTCCGTATAGCTATCGTTCAAAAAAAGTTTTAAATGTTTGTCATCTTCTGCTTGTTTCATGAAACGCTTATAAACAAGGAAACGACTTGCAATCTCATTCCAATGCGTTAATTGAAAATGCTCAGAAACCCTTTGGAATAACGCAGACTCAACAGTTGCTACACTTTTGTAAAAGTGCGCTGCATCTTGAATGGATCGATCATACAGTCTAATTTTATGTTCATTGATCTCTTTGATCGCCGTTGCGAGCGTGCGAATCATGTAGATGTCTTTCATGTCAGAGAGAAGAGAATAATAGAGACCGCTGAAATAGTCTCCTGCTAGGATGGTCAGCTGACGATTTTTGAATTCGTCTTGTTTGATGGCTGCAGCAGTTGTGACTTCGTCATGGGTATCAAGGGCAATTTGTACAAGCATCGCCGTTAAAATATAATTTTCTTTTTTCTCTGCATCAATTTGAGCTTCATCAAACATTGCATGAAAAAGAAGGAGCTTATCTTCATCGATGAGTGGCGCACGTAAATGCTTCGCCAAATAAGGATGAGAAAGCTTTTTATTTAATTTTATATTTAGATTAGATAAAATTCCGTAGATGTCTTGCAAAGATATCACCCTTGTCCCAAAAATTACAGTTTCATATGTAGCCCTGCACATTGTATAGAGATTTATTATACCATATCAGCTCTCACTTTTATGCTATCAAGTGCATTCAAGTGCTTATTTCTTTGCTTCGCTTTGAATTTCACCGAAGCTTGTTTGAATGACAGCATCGCCTCTTACTTTGATCGCTGACGTATGCTCAGTAAATTGTGCAATGATGACTTCACCTTTATCGAGCTTTTCGGAATGGTGAAATCTTGTATCAGAGCCTCTAGTTAAGCCGATGACATTTACACCATTATCAATGGCTTTAATCACTACAAAATCAGATGCTTTATTTTCACTCAATCTGTTCACCTTCCATCTATTGAATTAGTCGTTTTTAATAAAGGAAAGCACTTCTGCTCTTGCCGCCGTATCATTTGCAAATGTACCGCGTACTGCTGATGTCACGGTTTTAGCACCTGGCTTTTTCACTCCGCGCATCGTCATACACATATGTTCTGCTTCAACGACAATCATCACGCCATGCGGATTGAGTGTTTCCACCATACTATCTGCAATGGTTGATGTAATGCGTTCCTGAAGCTGCGGGCGTTTGGCAACAGCCTCTACAGCTCTTGCAAGTTTGCTAAGTCCCGTTACTTTTCCGCCGCGCGGAATATAAGCGACATGGGCTTTTCCGTAAAAAGGTACAAGGTGGTGTTCACACATTGAATGGAAAGCAATATCTTTTACAAGAACGAGTTCTTCGTGGTCTTCACCAAAAATGGTTTTAAAATGTTCTTTTGGATCTTCATTTAATCCCGAGAACACTTCTTCATACATTTTTGCTACTCGTTTTGGGGTATCAAGAAGTCCTTCACGATCTGGATCTTCTCCGATGGCTTTTAATATATCGCGTACTGCGTGTTCAATTAGTTCTTTATTTATTTCACTCATGTATTATATCCTCCAAAGGCGATTACATTTCAATCAGATTCTAGCACACTTCAGATCCTAAAAGCAAAGGAGAGCGTTCTAAACGAACCTTTTGATTCAAAAGGAAAAGCCCCTTATGAAAGGGGCTTTTCTAGACCAGTGTGAAACTGTATATGTATAACTCCTGCAATAGGATCATTACACATAACGATTATTTACCTGCCACCGCGTCTTTAAGTGCTTTACCTGGTTTGAAAGCAGGTACTTTGCTTGCAGGGATTTCGATCTCTGCACCAGTTTGTGGGTTACGTCCTTTACGAGCTGAACGCTCACGTACTTCAAAGTTACCAAAACCGATAAGTTGGATTTTGTCACCATTTTTAAGTGCATCTAAAATTGTATCAAAAACAGAATCAACTGCTTTTGTCGCGTCTTTTTTAGATAACTCGCTTGCTTCAGCAACCGCGTTAATAAGTTCTGTCTTGTTCATGCCTTTCACCTCCTCCCAAAAATATGCATTCAGTAGATTGTTATCATTTCTTCACAATTCATCTTCTTTCTATACACTTTTTTCGAAAAAAAGAGCGTTTAGAAAGCGTTATACATGGCTATTCATTAGAAAACAACTCTTTGAAGGAATGTTTGTCCAACAAAGTGAAGATTTTCTGTAAGTAGATTAACACATATGAAATACCATATCAAGCATTTTAAAGGGAAGAATCCTTATTCGTCAAGGATTAAGGGCACTTTTGCGAACGAATATTCCTAATTTCAGCCTGAATCTGACTAATCTTTATACATTTGTCTTTTTATGACTCATTCAATACGCAAAAAAAGACCCCTGTCAATGAGAGGTCTCACATGCTATAGGATAATGGCGATCAAACCGCCTGATCCTTCGTTGATGATTCTTTCAAGCGTTTCTTTCAGCTTATACCTTGCATTTTCTGGCATCAGCGACAGCTTTGCTTGAATACCTTCTCTGACAAGGGAGCTGAGTGAGCGCCCAAATATATCAGAATTCCAAATCGAAAGCGGATCATCTTCAAAGTCTTGCATTAAGTAGCGGACGAGCTCTTCACTTTGTTTCTCTGTTCCAATAATCGGTGCAAATTCACTCTCTACATCTACCTTAATCATATGAATAGATGGCGCAACCGCCTTTAATCTCACGCCGAATCTCGAGCCTTGCCTAATGATTTCTGGCTCATCTAAACTCATATCTGACAAGGCCGGGGCCGCAATCCCGTATCCCGTCTGCTTCACCATTTTTAATGCGTCTGATACTTGATCATATTCTGTCTTCGCATGCGCAAAATCTTGCATGAGCTCTAGAAGATGGTCTTTCCCTCTAATTTCCACACCAACCACTTCTTTTAGAATATGATCATATAGATCATCTGGGGCGTACAGGTCAATCTCCGCAATCCCCTGAC
This sequence comes from Bacillus sp. NMTD17, assembly GCF_002998735.1. Classification (NCBI taxonomy): domain Bacteria; kingdom Bacillati; phylum Bacillota; class Bacilli; order Caryophanales; family Bacillaceae; genus Bacillus; species Bacillus sp. NMTD17. The sequence continues at coordinate 258,309 of NZ_PVRH01000003.1, read as the reverse complement.
CCATTTCAATCCCTGCTAAGCCCGCTCTTTCAATAAAGTCAAATTCGCTGAATTGACCAACGACACGGTCAACATCTCTTAATCTTTTAATATCCTTTACGGTTTCCTTCACTGAATCCTGATAACTTTCTCTCAGCCAATGATCTTCTTTCAGCACCATGACCCAGCTTGGCAAGTTCACATTCACCTCTAGGACTGGGAATTCATATAATGCTTCACGAAGCACACTAAGGACGTCTTGCTCTCTCATACTTTCTACACTCATGGCGAGTACTGGAATATCATATTTTTGGCTGAGTTCCTGCCGCAGCGCTTCAGTTTCAGGGTGATATGGCCTCACAGAGTTGATCACCATAATAAACGGCTTTCCAACCTCTTTGAGCTCATCAATCACACGTTCTTCAGATTCAATATAATCATGTCTTGGGATTTCTCCAATGGAACCATCTGTTGTAATCACAACACCGATGGTTGAATGCTCTTGAATGACCTTGCGTGTGCCAATTTCCGCTGCTTCATGGAACGGGATTGGCTCTTCATACCACGGCGTGTTGATCATTCTTGGACCATTTTCATCTTCATACCCGCGCGCACCAGGGACTGTGTATCCGACACAATCAACAAGCCTGATGTTGACATCAAGACCGTCACTCACATGGATCGATGCCGCTTGATTCGGTACAAATTTTGGCTCAGTGGTCATAATGGTTTTTCCTGCTGCACTTTGCGGCAATTCATCCTGTGCTCTTGCACGATCTGCCTCATTATTGATATTCGGGAGCACCACGAGCTCCATAAACTTTTTAATAAACGTAGATTTCCCTGTACGAACAGCGCCAACGACTCCTAAATATATATCGCCTCCTGTTCGTTCAGCGATATCCTTGAAAATATCGACTTTTTCCAAGTGATCCCCTCCCGGACTTGCTATCCTCGTTTTCAAATAAAATACTCTATTCTTCAATCAAACTGTGCTTGAAAGGTGTCTGGACAATATATGTGTATGACGTTGTCCTATTTGAATATGACACCTTTTTTGTTTTGAGAGTATGTTTAGCCATAAAAAAACCTTTCTCCTCATTTATATGCAGAGGAAAAAGGTTCATTCTTGTTTATGACGTCTTTTTTTCTAAAAAGTCAGGCTCACCTTTTTTGTTGATGGTATATGGGACAGAAAACGCGGGTACAAACGGGGTTTCCTGCCAATAGACATCTTGAATGTTTTCACCTGGTTTGAGCTTTTGTTTCGTATTCTTCAAAATATGAGCAAAATCACTTCGGTAGTCCACATAGATTTCGCCATTTGATGAAATCAGTAACGGGAGGGAATTCCCCGTCACCGGACTCATGACCGTAGGCGGCGATTTTAAGCCTAGCTTTTTTTCATTTAACGTATATAAATTGCTTGATACTACTTTGCCATATGGCGGATATGTATGTTCATCTTGATATATTTTGATTCTAAGCCGTAATTCACTGATGGTTTGCGTCATTTTGACATCAAGCAGTTTCACCGTTGGTTTTTTTTCGACGTCTGTGAGGACATACATATATTCGCCCCCGCCTTCAAAAGATGTAGACGGTACATCGTGTAAATATCTTGGTGACAAGCGCTTAAAGTCGATGACGTACTTCTGATAAACCGGCGTGTCTGCTTCTTTCGTTTCAATCGGCAAAAGGCCATTTGTTGCTTTTTGAAATTCCTCAATCGCTGTCTGAACGCTTTGCAGCTGTTCTTCATATGGCACACGGTTTTCAGTTTTGCGATTTTCTGGATACAGACATCCTGTTAGTAAAATAAGTGCTAACAACGTGACACTGACTTTTGCTTTGATCATCACATTCTTCCTTTTTCTTTATTCATTGACCGGCCCGCTAAATACAACTAAAAACACAATGATACCTGATATAAGCATCAAGCTGTATGCGACGGTCGAGGCTGTTATTTTAAGAAACCGGCTTTTCAGCTTAAATCGACTGAAATAAATGGTTACTACGGCTAAAAACATGAGCCCCATTGAACCAAGCGCAAACCACATCTTGATTAAAGCAAAACTCATCGTGCCTGTCCCCCTTCAAAACGAACAAATTGTAAGCGTTTATATTTCATTCTAAACCAAAAATAAGGTAAATATCAATCATTTTTCCAATCATTCAGAAAAAAGCGCATAAAAAAACTGAAGCAAAGAGGGGGACTCTGCTTCAGTCATTAAATCGACTATTTTTCCTCATTCTGTAGAGGCAAAGCTCTATTCAAACTTCATTGCTATGTTATGCAAGTCTTCCCCTTCTTGCATCCTCTACATGCCTAAGTTCAGTCTTCCATTTATTTTGTTTGGTTTTCAAACATGTTCACAAGGTCTTCCATTTCATGTGTTTTCACACGTGCCATCAATGATTCTACAGCATCGTCGACCTTTTTCCCTTCAAATAAGACGTGGTAAAGCGCCTCTGTAATCGGCATGCTGACCTTGTATTCTTTGGAGAGCTGATAAGCGCCTTTTGTTGTACGTACGCCTTCAACAACCATCCCCATTTTTTCAAGCACTTCTTCAAGCTTATACCCTTTACCAAGTAGATTTCCGCAGCGCCAGTTACGCGAATGAACACTTGTACATGTCACGATCAAATCTCCCACGCCTGTTAATCCGGCAAATGTCAGAGGATTTCCTCCCATTTTTGTACCGAGACGTGCGATTTCAGCGAGTCCTCTAGTGATGAGCGCCGCTTTCGCATTGTCACCATATCCAAGTCCGTCTGTGATCCCTGCCGCAAGAGCAATGATATTTTTCAGTGCTCCGCCAATTTCTACACCAATCACATCAGGGTTTGTGTATACTCTAAAGTTGTTGTTCATGAACAAATCTTGAACAAATTGAGCCGCTTCAATATTTTCTGATGAGACAGTGACAGTTGTCGGATGACGCAAGCCTACTTCTTCGGCATGGCTCGGCCCTGATAAGACAACAACAGCTTCTCTTTTCTCATCTGGGACTTCTTGTTCAATCATTTGAGATATTCTCAGAAGTGTATCTGGTTCAATCCCTTTACTTACATGAACAAACGGCACTTTCGATATGATCAGCTCATTTGCCTGCTTTAATACTTCACGAATGGCCTTTGTTGGCACAGCGACAATAATAGCGTCTGTCCCCTCTAACGCCTGCTTTATGTCTGTCGTCGCCTTGATAGACGCTGGCAGTGCGACATTTGGCAAGTAATCATGATTTTCATGTTTCTCATTGATTTGGTCAATGAGCTCTTGTCTATGTCCCCACATGTGTACATCATGATGATTATCAGCTAATACAAGAGCAAGAGCTGTCCCCCAGCTTCCTGCTCCAAGTACTGAAATTTTCTTCATTCTGCTCACCCTTTTTATTTTCTCGCTCTCGCAAATATTTTAATCGGTGTTCCTTCAAAACCAAATGCATCTCGAATGCGGTTTTCTAGGAAACGTTCATAAGAAAAGTGCATAAGCTCTGGATCATTTACAAACACCACAAAGGACGGAGGCTTAATAGCCACCTGTGTCGCATAGTAAATTTTCAGACGCTGTCCATTATGAGTCGGTGTTGGATTCATTGCCACTGCATCCATAATGATATCGTTCAAAATATTCGTTTGAACGCGCATCGCATGATTTTCACTAGCTGTAATAATGGATGGCATTAACGTATGAATTCTCTTTTTCGTGAGAGCAGACATAAACAAGACAGGTGCATAATCCAGGAATTGAAAATGCTCGCGAATGTTTTGCTCAAATTCCTTCATTGTACGCTCATCTTTTTCAACAGCGTCCCATTTGTTCACAACGATCACAACAGCTTTACCAGCTTCGTGTGCATAGCCTGCAATACGTTTATCCTGCTCAATAATGCCTTCTTCACCGTCTAGAACAACAGCGACAACATCAGAACGATCAATGGCTTTTAATGCACGAAGCACACTGTATTTCTCTGTTGTTTCATATACTTTTCCTTTTTTCCTCATACCTGCTGTATCGACAATGACAAAGTCACGCTGATTGTACGTAAACATCGTATCCACAGCATCTCTTGTTGTACCAGCGATGTTGCTCACAATGACCCGGTCTTCTCCAAGCATTGCATTCACTAAAGAAGATTTCCCTACATTCGGGCGGCCGATTAAGCAGAACTGAACAACTTCTTCAGCATACTGTGTATCCGGTAAATTTTTGAAGTGTTCTGCGACAGCATCAAGTAAATCACCTAGACCTAATCCGTGCGTTCCAGAAATCGGATACGGTTCGCCAAACCCTAGCGCATAAAAGTCATACACGTCACTTCTCATTTCAGGGTTGTCCAGTTTATTGACAGCAAGTACAACTGGCTTTTTCGTGCGATATAAAATTTTTGCGACTTCTTCGTCCGCAGATGTGACACCATCTCGGCCATTCACCATAAAGATAATGACATCCGCTTCATCCATTGCGATTTCTGCCTGATGGCGAATTTGCGCTAAAAATGGCTCATCTCCAATATCAATTCCACCAGTATCTATTAAGTTAAAGTCATAATTTAACCATTCAGCAGAGCTATAGATTCGATCTCTTGTTACACCAGGTGTGTCTTCTACAATCGATATTCTTTCGCCTGCGATTCGATTAAAAATTGTAGATTTTCCAACGTTGGGCCTTCCAACAATGGCTACGACAGGTTTACCCATAGTACCCTTCCTTTCAATCCAGCCGCGATTCAATATGTTCATCATCATGTTTCAACCGGGATTTAAAATTTTCATTCAGTTTTATAAAATAAACCCTTCAAACATGAAGGGTTCAACTTATATATTATATCAATTTTTAATCAGACCACAATGAATAACTTAAAAATGTTTGACAATCAAGTAAAGATCTTCTCCAATTCCGTGTGCAATTCCATCTAAAATGGCCTCTAAATTCATGGCGTACATGTCGAGTTCTTCTTTATTTTCACAGAAAAAAACGGCTGTTCCGCCCATGACCCGCTCTTTATTTGTTGTAGCCACAGCGAGTATAAATTGTTCAATGGTGTTCGCCATGCTCTATTACCTCACTTTCTTTTTTATGAACTCTGTCGGCATTCTGATGGCATTTTCTAAAATAGGCACTTCTTCCAATACACGGACAGCCAAATCTTCACGATACCATTGCGGTAAAATGAACACGCCAAGTGTGCCGTTATTTAGATCACGTTTTGCGAGCGGACAGAGCGATGGTTCACCAGAGTCGCGATACACACCAAGTACGTTGGATAAATCAAATAAAATGGCTTGCCGCTGCCCAAGATTGGCAATCGTTGTGGCTGAGTTGAAATTTTTCGGCGTCAAAATAAAGCCCATCCCATGCTCTAAAATGAGCTTTTGCTTTTCGGGCAGTCCGATATTCATGATGTAAATATCATTTACATAAAGCCCTGCCCCATCAAAGCGAAGCTCTCCTTTTTGTATATTGACAATATCCTTTAATTGACTGCCAGACATTAATAGCTTTGCCAAGAAAAAACAAAGAATACCGACCACTGTCCCAATAACGAGCGAGAAGAAAATACAGGCTGTGGTCGTAATCAGTGCCGTGAGAATCGCAATATAATTCCGGCTTTCAAAGGCAATGGCAATGCCTTCTATATATGTACTGCCTCTTGAGACTAGCTCATATGAATCCATTTGAGTTAACGTATTTCTTTCCATATTGCGGACGTCTCGGAATTGTGTGGCCGCCAGCGTGAGAAAGGTAATCGCCGTAAATTCCTCCTGAATGAGTGCAGGCATAATGATCGCACCAAGTCCTGAAGCGATAAAACCAAGCGCAATATGAATCACTTGTCCATGAATATACGTGGGGTATTGCCGGTAATCTGTTCTTAACATATAAAGTCTGGCCGCCATCCCAAAGATGACACCAATAATCACAGGAAACGTATAATCCGTCATGTTGATTTTGCAGCCCCTTTTACTGGTTTTCTTGATGAACGGGCGTTCAAGAGCTTTTCAAGCTGATCGACACCTAATAGGAAGATGGACCCTTGAACAACAAGGGACAGAAAAGAGAGATCTCCTATGACAATCGATGATGTCAGGCGGTGAATCGTCAGCGCATAAAGGGCTTCGCCAAGACATACAGACATCATCCATAGGGTGACTCGTTCTGTGAAATGATGTCCATATGTCAAAGACATCAAGATCAGCAAGGCAAATACGACCCAATCCACTTTTATTAGCGTGAACCAAACCGGGTCATATAATGCAAAAATCATAAAAAAGGCATATGCGCTCACCATAGAGCCTAATTGCATGATTCTCATCATTTGATGGCCAGACCGGAATATAACGAAACCTGCACATGCATATAAAAAGGTCATCAAGTACCCCGCATTGAGGCTCATATCAAACATGGATACCATGAAATGACTACATATAATATGGACGAGGACACAAACGCCTAGCATACTGCGCCATGAGCTTTTTTCCATAATAAATGTCACCATAATCCAAACGAACCATATGGACCAATAATAGTACAAAGCCTCCAACGTCTCATCACCTCAATTACATTATGGGAAAATCCCCAATTTTTAAACGTAAGGGATCGCTTTGAACATTGTATGAAATAAACAAGAGGTGACACCCTAATAATTGAGGAGGGATGCATAATGGGAAAAGATAGACAGGAAAAACGATTAAAGGCATCAAAAAGAGTGGAATCTGACCGTGATCAATCCATTCATCATAAAGGGGCAACAGTATTAGAAGGTCCAGATAGCGCACGAAGAAGAAATCAATAAAAAAAGGCATGTGATGACCACATGCCTTAGATGTTTAGGGGCTAAACTTGATTTTAGTCCTTTTTCTTCTTTGATCTTAAACTATAGTACGTTGTGTCGATGCCTCTTTCTTTGAGCCAATGACTTGTTTCCCCGGAAATGACAACCTGGGTTTTTCTCAGTTCTTCAATGGTCTTCACGCCAAGCACTGTCATCATCATCTTCACATCTTCTTGAAGATCTATGATATCAGCGATGAGGCCGCTCTCCCCTCCGCCAGTCAGTGATTTTAAGAAAAAGCCAGCTAGACCAGCAGCGGATGCGCCAAGAGCAATTGATTTTGTTACATCAAGGGCGTCTTGTATACCTCCGGAGGCTAAAACCGTTTGATCTGGAAAACTTGTATGTACTTCAGCAAGACTCGCTGCTGTTGGAATCCCCCACTGGTCAAAATAATGAAGCGCTTTTTGGCGGCGAAGATTTTCGATCTTTGAAAAGTTCGTACCACCAAATCCTCCTACATCAACGGCCGCAACTCCAGCATGAAATAACTTTTTTGCCGTTTCCTTGCTCATGCCAAATCCGACTTCTTTTACGACAACAGGCACACCAACTGATTCAGCGATGGCTGCGATGCGCTCAAGCGCCCCCCTGAAATCACGGTCTCCTTCAGGCATGACGATCTCTTGGATCACATTTAAATGAATCTGGAGCAAATTGGCCTCCAGCATCTCGACTGCTTCCTCCGCTTGCTTAATCGATGCTTCACTGCCTAAGTTCGCAAACACAATTCCATCAGGATTGACTTTTCGAACAACTTCATACGTACGTCTTTCTTCTTTATCTTTCAGTGCAGCCATTTGTGATCCAACTGCCACCGGAATATTCGTTTCCTTCGCTGCGATCGATAAAGAGCGGTTGATCTCATAGGTCGACTTTCCGCCCCCGCCAGTCATTGCATTGATAAAAATTGGCGAACCGAAAGTCAGTCCGCCAATTGTCGTATGTGTATCAATTTGTGATGTCGCAAGATCTGGTAGACCGACGTGAACGAAGGAAACATCTTTTAAACCTGTTGCTGCATGCTGTCCAGTGGACAAGGCATGTTCAATATGCTGCTTCTTTCTTTCTGCTCTCGTCAATTTTGATCACCAAATTATTTTAATTTATTAAGCTTATCGCCGATCAGGTCACCAAGCTGGAATCCGCTTGTGTTTTCTTCTTTCGCCTGATATTGACGATAATTCTCTTCGATTTGTTTTTCAGGATTTTCTTCTAAATCACGGATGCTTAATGAAATGCGCTCTTCATCTTCATTCACATCAAGCACTTTCACTTTCACAGTCTGCCCTTCTTCAAGGACTTCTTGCGGTGTACCGATATGTTTATGAGAGATTTGGGAAATATGCACAAGTCCTTCGACGCCTGGCAGAATTTCAACAAATGCACCAAAGCTCACAAGACGTTGAACAGTTCCTTCAAGCACATCACCTTGTTTTACCTTTTCGCCAATCTGGCTCCAAGGTCCTGGTAATGTTTCTTTAATAGATAGTGAGATACGTTCGTTATCACGATCAACAGCAAGTACTTTGACCTGGACTTCCTGGCCTTCTTCCACTACGTCAGATGGCTTTTCAACATGCGCATGGGATAGTTGAGAAATGTGAACCAATCCATCAATGCCGCCAATGTCTACAAATGCACCAAAATCAGTAAGGCGCTGCACTTTACCATCAATCACACTGCCTACTTCAAGCTTTTGCAGGAAGTCTTGCTTTTTGTCTAATTGCTCTTGCTCCACTACTGCACGGTGCGAGAGAATCACACGATTTTTTTCGCGGTCAAGTTCGACCACGACAAGTGAGAGTGTTTTACCTTTGTAGTCTGAGAAGTCCTCTACATAGTGCGCTTCTACAAGAGATGCAGGAATAAATCCACGCACACCAATATCTACGACAAGACCACCTTTTACAACGTCTTTTACTTCAGCTTCAAATACTTCTTTTGTCTCAAACTTTTTCTCTAGGTCTTCCCAAGCGCGGTCTGCATCAACAGCACGTTTCGATAAAATCAAAGCATCGTCTTCGACTTTTGTTACTTTAAGCTCTAACTCGTCGCCATCTTTCACGACATCTGATGCTTTTTCAACGTGAAGACTTGATAATTCACTGATTGGGATAATCCCAGGCTGTTTCACATTGACGATATCTACATTGACATGCTTGTCCTCAACTTTAGAAACAATCCCTTTCACTACATCTCCAACCTCTGGTACCTGAACATCGATTTGATTCATTTCCTCTGTCATTTCGATAACCTCCTTGGTCCAAACCTACACAGCTTAGTTAAAACGACTGGGCGAATATGTGTCTTAAGCATGATGATTACCAGCCGAATATGTATTAAAGAAACATTCAAATCAATATAATTGCTTGAATGATCAATAAAAATAGTATTAGTATAAACTTCTAATAAAAGACCTTGTTTGTCAAGAGATAAACCTCTAACTTATTAAAGTTTTCTAAAATTTCTTACTGTTTCTCCACGCGGTCTGCTGCATCTAAAATTTTACCTGCTACCTCTTGAATGGAAAGAGAAGTTGTGTCAATTTCAATGGCGTCATCCGCTTTCTTAAGTGGCGAAACTTCGCGCTCAGAATCAAGTTTGTCACGTCTTGCAATCTCTTCGATCAGCTGATCGTAATTGACATCGTAGCCTTTTTTCTGATTCTCTTCAAAACGGCGTTTTGCTCTTTCTTCTACTGATGCAAGCAAGAAAATTTTCACTTCGGCATCTGGAAGAACGTGCGTACCTATGTCTCTTCCGTCCATAACGACACCGCCTTTTTGACCAAGCTCTTGCTGCCTGCGGACCATTTCTTCCCGAACAGCTCTGTGCTTTGCGACAACCGATACTTGGTTGCTCACGCGGTCTGTGCGAATATCCTCTGTGACATCGGTATTGTCTAGATGAACTTTTTGACCCTCGACCGTTGAGACCAGATCAATCACAGTTTTTTTTAGTAATGCATCAAGTGCTGTTTCGTCCTCAAGGTCTACACCATGATTAAGTGCCGCAAGTGTAATCGCGCGGTACATGGCACCTGTATCGATATAGATATATGATTTTTTTGCTGCGACAATTTTTGCCACAGTGCTTTTTCCTGCTGCAGCAGGACCGTCAATTGCGATAGATAATTTCTTTTTCATAATACCTCTCCTTGATTGAATCTCCCTTATGAATTGTAACACGATCACCGCTCAAACGGGGGAATTTTCTATCAATCCTTCTGCTTAAACGTTTCGATCCAATCTTCAATGCTCATGTTATTTACACCCTCGTATTGCACGACTTTTGACAAAAAGAGTTCTCCTTTTGTCAAATGAAGTGTGATCTGAACGGCTAATAATAAGACAAGCTGAATGAGCACCGCTTTCAATAACCATCTTTCCATTGTCTTCATACAAAAAGCCTCCACGCTAGATTCTTTCACCTCTAGTATGGAAGCTTTTAACATCCTTTATTCTTATGCTTTTTTTACCCGTGTTAAAAGCTGCTGCTGGAAGCAGTACTTCATAATGTGCTGCTGGTGGTCATTTGTAATCTCAGAAAACTCCATGATCGCTCTTGTTTTGCCAGTCTGCTCATCTTGATATACTCGATTCATCTCTGCAACCGCTTTAATTTTCACAGGCTCTTTCAGCGGAAGTTCAAACTCTGTGACCACTTCTCCGTATTCTTTCAATGAGACACCTTCAGGAACAGCAATTGCTAAGCCGCCAGCACTCATATTGACAATAAACGTGTCAAAGGCTTCTTCATCCGTTTGCGTGATCGCCGCTTTGACCATTGTATCGACTCTCAGGTATTCTCTGCGCTGAAGCCGAATCATTTCTTCTCTTGGCGGAATGGAAATGACAATCATCGGAATATCTTCTTTCCTCTTTCCGATGACTTCGCTTGTACATTTGTATGGAATTTGATTTTCATCGAAAAAGAAAACGGTGATTTCTGTTTGCTGGTTTAAATAGATCGTGCGGCCCGTTTCTTTATCAGCTGGATAATTAATGCAAATATCATCGTTATTATTTTCCAAAACTTTCGATTTTGCAATTTTCACTTCTTTGTTCTCATTGACGTATTCAATTGTGATTGCATCCCCTATTTGTAACATTCCTCATCACTCTTTTCATCTGTGAAATCATATCCTCTCCTATATTAAACCATGTATAAAACAAAAGGAAAAGGCTTAGTCGCCTTTTCCTCGCTTCCTTTTCTATAGGTCTTTATATATAGGTTCTGCGTTTTTTAGTTTATCTACTCGTTCTTCTTTTCCAGTATCCGCATTAATGAACATTCGGTACGTATCGTTCTTAATAGTTCCGAGGAACTCATAGCACAAAACTTCCTCTGACATATCATTTTGAACAATCGCTACATGAGAATCTTCGATTTTTACATGCTGATTCAATGTTTTCTTCGCTTCTTTTTGTGAGATTTTAGGTGCTTTTATGTCTCTTGTTTTATGATTCGTTAAATAGTCTTTCGCTGAAAATCCAACCACCTCACCATCATCTAATGCGACCTTCATGCGTATACTATCTGGATAAAGCAGTACATTTTTTTGAAGAGGTACATAGGTAAATACACCGATATTATCAAATTGCGCGCTTTCATCTAAATGGAACGACTCTGCATCAAATCCTTGCTTCTTTAAGAAGCTGAGTGCTTTTTCTGATGCATCATTTAAACTGATTTTCTGTTTTTTTACGTCTCGATTTTGAAGAAGGTAGACTGGGTGCCCTCCTTTTTCAGTCAAGTCTAAATAGAAATTCGCTTTACTATCAGGATCTGACATCGATAAGCTGTACACATCTCGATTGGTTTTGCTTCCGCTTTTTCTGACCTTAAAATGTTGATTATGATCAGGTGCGAATTGCTGGGCAATGCGTATCGCTTCTTTCTTTGAGATCTTTTTCCCTTTTAAATGATTGTAGCCACGTGTTTCTGATTCTGTCGACACATTTGTCGGACCGAGATTGACATCCGCAAATGCATCTGCATTTCTCTCGACTGTTTTCAACCCGTCAATGATGGTGTTATCATTCTTTCGGTCGCCATCAGCAAGCGCCATTTCAACATCCATCCATTTTAAATTTTTATTGAGGACAAGGTGCTGTACTTGTCTCAGTTCGTTTTGGATATCAGCCGCTTGATGATATAAAGACGTAATGGTTTTGTGCGTATTTTTGTTTAATGGTTCATCTGATAAGGATTTGACTGATGATTTGTAGCTAAAGTCTCCGACATTCGCCAAAAATTCTTCCGTTTTGTTAAAAGGCATTAATGTGAGCGGAAGCTGACTCACATTGTTATGTGCTTCTGATGACATTCTCCATACATCTGCAAGTGCTGGTGAAATCGACGTTTGGCTGTTCATCGCAAGCGTTGCCCCAAGTTTGTCGTGCAGCTGATCCACTTGGTATGTTAAATCGTGAAAAGCCCTTTGATAGTTGTTCTCTGCGTGCAGCAGCACTGCGTCTTTTTCTTGATGCTCTTTATAGCCCCAATAACCTGTTGAGATGACAGCAATTCCTAAAATGGCAATCAATATTCCTCTGATCATTTATTTACACCTCTTTTTATTCGCAGAAAATATGTTTCCCGATTCGTTTAATTTGTGGTCTTCCCCAAATCCATGGACTGGTTGCTGTATCAGGATTAAAGTAATAGACGGCGCTCTCAGACGGGTCCCAGCCGTTAATGGCATCAAACACAGCCTTTTTAGCAGTGTCATTTGGCGACATATAAAATTGACCATCCGCCACAGCTGTAAACGCAAGCGGTTCAAAAATAACACCTGCGATCGTATTTGGAAAAGTCGGGTTGTTCAATCGGTTTAAGATAACCGCAGCGATCGCCACCTGACCTTCATACGGCTCGCCTCTTGCTTCGCTATAAACAGCTTGTGATAAGAGCTGAATATCATTACTAGAAAAACCACCTGGCATGTTGGCTGCCGTTTGTTTCGGTGTTTGGTTTGCTTGCTGATTGCCTGACTGATTCCCAGTCTTTCCAGATGTCCCGCTTCCTCCGCTTTGACTTTTTTGATTCTCTTTTGCCCCTTGAGCTGTCTTTTTTTGTGAGCTTCTTTTCGCAGAAGCTTTTGTTTGCTGATCAAGAGGTTTCCCGCCATAATGGGTAAACTCATTCCCCTTTTGCAGCTGCTGCTGAACAAAGTCTTTATAGTATTTTGTCTTTTGAACTAATAGGCTTTTTGTTTGTTTACCTACAAGTCCATCGACCTTCTTTACACCATATTGGCTTTGAAAGTTGCGAACGGCCCAGTACGTCCCCCAGCCATATACACCATCAATTTTGCCATTGTAAAAGCCATTATATTGGAGCCGTGCTTGCAGCTCGACTACATCTTCTCCTGTTGCACCTCGCTGGATGACTTGACTGGTGAAGGCTTCACTTTTTTCAGCTGACATCAGTGAAGCTGCGAGTAGAACGATTGAGAAGATAAGGACGATTTGTTTCATGAAACGAGCTTTGTCCATATTTGATCCTCCTGTACTTTTGATGTTTGAATATATATTTCTTCCGATCCCTATTTTTATACATTCATCACAGGAGTGAATTGGATGAAAAGACAAAAAAAACGCCCTATCAACTGATAGGACGTTTTCCACATTAAATTTGCACCATTTTCACGGAACGAGCCTTTTTTGCTTTCCGCAGGCCAAACCACCATAAAAAAATCATGAATGGCAGCATAATATATCCCCAATTTCTCATGCCAAGAAGAATAAAATCATATAAGCCGTGAAAAAGTACTGGGAGCGTTAAAGATAGGATCAACCATTTCACTTGCTCTTTTTTTGCAGAGAAACGGGCTTTCCCAATATAAAACCCCATCACAACACCGAATAAAGCGTGACTTGAGACGGGTAATAAAGCACGGGTGAACGCATATTCAACCCCATGCCCGACCAAGTAAAGAATATTTTCAAGTGTTGCGAAACCAAGTGAGACACTTGTTCCATATACAATCCCATCATAGTGTTCGTCAAACTGGGCATGCGCATAGACGCTGACCATTAAAATAAACCATTTTAAAGATTCTTCTAAAAAACCTGACGTCACAAATGAAATCAAGATAGGGTTCGTTGCAATATGCTCCTCTTGAAGGACATATTGAATAAACATGGTTGGAAACACAAGTATAACGCCTAGCATAAAAGATCTGATGACCATGTGAACCGGCTCATTGTCGTACTGATCTTTCAAATAAAAATAACTTAAAAGTGCGATGCCGGGAGCTAAACCTGCTGAGATGATTGCGATCATAACCAGACCTCTTTCCCTACATTATCCTTCATTATCGTACCATGATTTACCCTTTTTTTATATGACTCGAGCCCATTTTTATGAAAATATTCTTCTATATAATCCCATTTTATATCAAAAAGAACCGAATCCCTCAGAAGGATCCAGTTCTTTTTTTATCCGTTCATTCTTTTGTTGATTTCTTCTGCAATAAGCCCCCCATGAAACCTTCCATTTTCAATGAAAATTTCATTGGCATTATTTCCAGCTGCAATGACTCCTGCAATGAAAATACCTTCTACGTTTGTCTCCATCGTCTGTTCATCAAATGCTGGACGGCCTGATTCTTGATCAATTGTCACACCCATTTTTTCTAAGAAAGAATGATCTGGATGATAGCCTGTCATGGCAAAAACATAATCACTTTTCACTCGCTCCGTTTGATCTTGCTGGTTTGTAAAAATCACCTCTTCTTCTGTGATTTCCTTCACCTGCGCTCCAAACTCCATTCGGATGGTTCCATTCCGCACAAGCGCTTCAAACTCTGGTAAAATCCAAGGTTTGATGCTAGACGAATATTCAGTTCCTCGATACAGCACAGTGACTCTGCTTCCGCATTTCACAAGTTCTAGCGCTGCATCGACACTTGAGTTTTTCCCGCCGATCACCGTCACATCTTTATCAAAGTATGGGTGTCCTTCTTTAAAATAATGATACACATGAGGAAGGTCTTCTCCTTTGACGTTCATATAGTTTGGATGATCATAGTAACCAGTAGCAATCACGACATAATCACATGAATAGTCGTCTTTTGATGTGCTCACGGTAAAACAGCCATCTTTTTTCGTCACAGCGGTTACTTTTTCAAAGGCATGCACACGCAGGCTTTTTCGTCTGACTACTTCTCGGTAATAAGAAAGCGCCTGGATACGAACGGGCTTGCGATTTTCAGTAATAAAAGCGACATCACCAATCTCAAGCTTTTCACTTGTACTGAAAAAGGTTTGATGTGTTGGGTAATGATAAATACTGTTAACGACATTCCCCTTTTCAATGACAAGTGCATCAATTCCGATTTGCTTGAACGCGATGGCAGCTGATAGCCCGCATGGGCCGCCTCCTATTATGATCGCTTTTTCTTGTTTCATTTGTTCCACTCCTGTCGTTTCAATACAATAACAACTGCTAGCTGTTTGATGATTTGTTCCATTCCATAAAAAAATCTCCTATTTAAGGATAGGAGATTTTAAGGCGCGATGCAAATAAGCCGCTTAAATCCAGCCTCTGAATCGAGAAGCTTCAGCCATTTTACGTACGCCGACCATATATGCAGCAAGACGCATATCGATGCGGCGGTTTTGCGCCATTTCATAAATATTATTAAATGATTTCACCATCATATCTTCTAAACGAGTTTCGACTTCCTCTTCAGTCCAGTAGAACCCTTGGTTATTCTGCACCCATTCAAAGTAAGAAACCGTTACACCACCCGCACTCGCAAGTACGTCTGGGACAAGCAGTACTCCACGATCTGAAAGAATTTTTGTTCCTTCAAGTGTCGTTGGACCATTTGCTGCTTCTACGACAATTTTGGCTTTAATGTTTGCCGCGTTATCTTCAGTGATTTGGTTCTCAATGGCTGCAGGTACTAAGATATCACAATCAAGCTCAAGCAGCTCTTGGTTTGTAATGGTATCGTTAAATAATTTAGTCACGGTTCCAAAGCTGTCGCGCCGGTCTAGCAAGTAGTCAATATCAAGACCATCTTCATCGTATAATCCGCCGTAAGCATCTGAAATCCCTACGATTTTTGCTCCGGCATCATACATGAATTTAGCCAAGTAGCTTCCTGCATTTCCGAATCCCTGTACGACAACACGAGCCCCGTTGATGTCAATTCCTTTTTTCTTCGCCGCTTCTTTGATGCAGATCGTCACACCTTTTGCTGTTGCAGTATCACGTCCGTGTGACCCTCCAAGAACAATTGGTTTTCCTGTAATAAATCCTGGCGAGTTAAATTCATCAATTCTAGAATATTCGTCCATCATCCATGCCATAATTTGAGAGTTTGTAAACACATCTGGTGCTGGTACATCTTTTGTTGGACCAACGATTTGACTGATTGCGCGAACATAGCCGCGGCTTAGTTTTTCAAGCTCTCTAAATGACATTTCTCTTGGATCACAGATAATACCGCCTTTTCCTCCGCCATAAGGAAGATCCACAATACCACATTTTAAACTCATCCAAATTGAAAGCGCTTTTACTTCTTTTTCAGTAACGTTTGGGTGGAAACGAATGCCGCCTTTTGTCGGTCCGACAGCATCATTGTGCTGTGCGCGGTAACCAGTGAAAATTTTCACTGATCCATCATCCATCCGTACTGGAATTTTGACCGTTAATAGACGAATTGGCTCCTTCAGCAATTCATACACTTCTTGCGGATACCCTAATTTGTCTAGCGCTTTATGTATGACGGTTTGAGTTGACTTTAAAACATCTAGCTTATCTTCTGCGTTATGAGCGGCGTTTTGATCGGCTGCCATTAAAATAAACCCCCTAGAAATCTTTCATGATCTACTGCTCCCTTTCAAGCAATAGTATACACCTTCGTACTGGTAAAGCAAAGGTAAAAAACGTTTTTTATCAAAATAAAATATCAGCGTTTATAAATATAAAAAAGAATATAAAAAATACTGTTGTTTCATCACAACAGTATTAAATATAATAGAAAAAAGTGATTAAAAATACATTTGAATCGTTTTCACTGCATCATCTTGCATGATCACTTTTCCATATTCTTTTAGCCGATGAATCGTTAATGTCGTAGGAGAACCAAACTCCGCTAAAATGGAAATGACTGTATCAGCTGACAGTTCTTCAAAATCATCTAGGCTGAGAAAATATTGACCTTCATAATGGTAAACTGTACCCCCTAAAAGTCCAATACGACTTAAACTATGGGACAGTTGAATCACATCTTCAAACGAGGCAAATTGATAGAGCACATGATTACTCTCGTCGAGCTTGACTTGCATCTCAATGTAATCTTCATCAAACTCATCATCATCAGCATCTTCCTGCTGACTCTTTGTGACAATGACGACCATCCCCTGCGCCTGAAGAGAAAATACTTCAACAGCAATCGGTCCACTCGCTTCAAAACCGAGCTCCTGATTCGCCTCGTTCATCATGTCTTTAAACAGCTGATGGACTTTGAACGAATCTTTCCAAAGGTCTTCTTTCGTAAGACCCCGGTCTGTCAGGTCATCTAGTGTGAGAAAAATTTTGATTTTATTATAATTCAGACGCTCCAGTCGCATAACGTTCCCTCCTGCCTCTTCTAAACACACATCATACTGTAGTATATGAGATGATGAGTCATAGGTTCTTAATTTTGTATTCAGTTTACACTGTGTCAAGACGGAAGACAAGCATGAAGCTATGCTTACGGTGACTTTTATGGAAAATATTGAGGGTGCAGCAAGTCATCGCGTTTTTACAGGCATTAAATAGATCAGATGGGTTTCTGGTTCTGCCCCGAGACGCATTGGAATCTTTGTTGTTCCATAGCCATTACTAATGAGAAAAAACGCGCCTTTGACCTGACCTGTTCTTCCTTTTTCATACGGACCAAATTTTCCGATTCGGATCTGACCTCCATGCGTATGACCGCTCAGAACAAGGTCGATTCCCTCTTCTTCACTCATCAAATGATGTACATCTGGGTTGTGTGATAAGAGAATATTCACTTCATCTTTCACAAACTCAGGCCGTATCGCTTCATAATCCGCCTTTTCAAGCCGAATATCATCGATACCTCCAACTTTGATTGGCTGGCCTTCGAAATCCCACACAGCCGTTTCATTTTGCAGAGTCGTGACATCATATGCATGAAGTATCTCTTTAAACTTCTGCTGGTGCAGCTCATGATCATTATTTCCCCAAACAAAATAAACGGGCGCAATTCTTGATAAACGTTTCACATTTTCTTCAATCCTGGCGTAGGGTACACCTTTTTCTGCTAAGTCCCCGCCTACCATAATGACATCTGGTTCTTCTTGTGTGACTTCTGCTAATAATGAGTCACTAATAAGACGCCGGTGTGTATCAGAAATAAAGAAAATCACTGCTGGTCGATCTGATTGAAGCGCTTCTATTGTAAAGTAATGCTTTTTGATGTTGTTTTGTTTTGCCGTTTTCACCATTTTTGCCGTTACACACACACCTGTTGTAACAGCCGCAATGGCGGCAGTAAATCCGATCGCATATTTCATCATAAATGGCTCCCTTGCATATGTTTCGTTCATAAGACGCTTGAATGAAAAAAGACGTTTCAACTATTAAAACGTCTTTTTACACATTTATTTACTTTCATAATAGAGATTAATGTCATATTGCTTCTGCATATAGTGAAAAACCGCTTCACGCTCTTTCCACTGGTCTGATTGCGGCCATAAGTCTGTGCTTTTTTGTATAATCTCACATCTAAGCCGATGATATTCATCCTCAGCCTTTTCCTCTTTTTTCTTATAGTAATAAGATGCGTAAAAAGCAAACACCTCAGCCATTATCCAAAATAGAAAGATCTCATGACCAAGCAGTGTTGCAATCATCGCTTCCGGCTGAAGAGAGCCTCCCTTATTTGCCGTTATTACAAAATAAAACAAAAGAATCGCCAGCGACAATAGGGCTGTCCATTGCCATCTTTTGCACTGCTTAGCAAAGCCCTCATATTTGTGCTTTCTTTTGATCAACGTTTCCATCATTTTCTGTGTCGGCTGATCCATATAGCGGCTGATTACGTGCAATGTCATCACATACACCCTGTCCCTTTTTTCTACATATGTATGTGCTTTTTCATTCGATCATGTCAGGTAATTAGTTTTCCAATGGAATGTTGAGTACTTGACCACTGTATACACTGCTCCCATTTAAATGATTATAGGCTTTAATTTTCTCTTCACCCGATCGGTTTTTGTAATATTTCATCGAGATTCGATACAGGTTTTCCTCTGGGCCCACAGTGTGCTGTACGACACGAACCGGCTTTTTTTCCTGCTTCTTTTTCTCTTCGGCTTCTTTTCGTTTTTTCTCTTCTTGTTGTTTTTGCAGTGCGAGCTGCTGCTGTTCACGCTTTTTCGCAGCTGCGGCTTTTTCACGCTCTTCTTTCTCTTTAGCAGCTTTTTCTTTTTTCTTCTGCTCTGCTTTTTCTTTTGATCGCTGCTTTTCTTTTTCTTCATCTTTCTTTTTCTTCTCTTCATCAGACGCATCCGCTTTATCATCGCTAGCGTCATTTTTTGTTTCGACAAGTGCTGACGGAACTGGGTCTGTGTCAGCACTTGAGGTTTTATCGATGTATACACCTTGATTGTTATTATCGTTGATTTCCTTTGATGTGTAATAGATCAATAGAAAGAAAACAGTGATGACGATGATAGGAAAGATAATAGCCAATGTCGTAAACAAAGGATTGCGCACTTTTTTCGTGCGCTGCTTCTTATATTCATGAAAGTCTTCTCGTGTAGGAAAGTGAGAGTCATCAGAAGGATGTACTTTTTCTTCAAGAATTTCCTCTACATCGTCGTCATGGTTGTTTGTCAGCTGCTCCTTCTTTCTCTGCATTCTCGACATTTCTTCCATGTTCATCCCTCCCCTTATATTTCAAACGAATTTGACAAGCAAAGACTAAGTCAATGACAAAATGAGTCATGACAGGAACAAATAAATTCTCTGTCCACTCGTATAAAAGTCCTAAAAAAATACTAATGGAAACCACGAGGATAAACAAGAGTATTTTTGATAAATAGCGAAAGTGAAGAAGCGCAAACACGATGCTGGCAATCTCCAGCCCAAATTGCTGTTGAACGATTCCGCGAAATAGTATTTCCTCTGAAAAGGCGATAAGTAGTGCTAACCAAACAATATGCGGGATGCTTCGGTTTTTGAACATCTTTTCATTTAAACCGCCATCATCATACATATGAGCGGGAAACACCTTCATGAAAATCGCATCCACAATGATGACGAGCAAAGCACCGCCAATTCCATATGTCAGAATGCGCATATCATGAATCTGCCAAAGTGCTGTAAAATCCGTCCATTGATCGAACATAAATATGCCTAGTAAAAAAGAAACGATAAGCATGAGGAGCTGCGTGAAATACAGCTGTTCTACGACTTGTCGATCGGTTAATTTTTCAATGATTCGACGATGTTGTTCAATCAATGCTGCGCCT
Organism: Bacillus sp. NMTD17; assembly: GCF_002998735.1. Classification (NCBI taxonomy): domain Bacteria; kingdom Bacillati; phylum Bacillota; class Bacilli; order Caryophanales; family Bacillaceae; genus Bacillus; species Bacillus sp. NMTD17. The sequence continues at coordinate 237,974 of NZ_PVRH01000003.1, read as the reverse complement.
CTTTTGTCAGATGAAACATACGATCCAGCACGGTCTTCCAGTGTTTCATTTCATTCAGCTCCAATGATTGATCTTTTTTTTCATAATCAGACAGGTCAAGTCCGCAAGAAGAGCAGCAATGATCAGAGGACGCGTGCTCTGTTTGATTAAGCTGTTCGTGAAAGTATGATAACAGAGATTGTCTAAAGCAGTCATGACCCATGATCCGCTCTTTAAATTGCCACACTTTTCTCAGCTTTTCTGTTTGTCTGTCCTGCAATTTTTCTTTTAGATTCATGAGGATTGCCGGGCGCTGTTCGGACTCATGCATCATGTAATAATGCGTCAGCATTCTTGCACGGGTCTCCTGAAGCCCTGTTTCCATTAATCGTTCACGTAATTTTTTTTCATCATTTGTCTGCATTTGTGTGAGCTGTGCTAAGTAGAAATCAATTTCTGGATCGTCAAATCCTTCTGCTTGGATCAAGTGTTGCTGAATATCTGCATCCTCTTCTGTATATAAAAGAATGCTCACACTGTTTTTCCCGTCCCTTCCCGCTCTTCCAATCTCTTGCATAAATGCTTCAATCGATTGCGGCGGGCTCATATGAATGACAAATCGGATATCCGCTTTATCAATTCCCATGCCAAAAGCACTCGTGCAGCAAATGAGATCAAGCTGACCGCTGATAAATTGCTGCTGAATGAGCATACGGTCTCCTGCATCCATTCCGCCATGATAAAACTCAACACGCTGATTGGTTTTTTGTTTCATCCAGAGTGCAAGCTCTTCTGTCATTTGCCGGGTCGGGCAATAAATAAGACCTGGTCCTTGCAGGAAGTCCGCAAGCTCAATGGCCCGTTTCTCTTTTGCTTCTTTCGATTCGTGCGCTTCTTTGACGAAGGCAATGTTCGGGCGGTTGACGGAATGAATATGAAAGTCAGGATGCTGTAATCTTAGCGTTTGCACTGTATCTTTTAGCGTTTGTTTCGTTGCTGTAGCTGTAAGAGCTAAAGCAACAGGATGACCTAACGCTTCTCTCCATTCTCCCAGCTTTGAATATTCAGGACGGAAATCATGCCCCCATTCTGATATACAATGCGCTTCATCGACGACAAACAGACCAATATGCATCGACTTGAGCTGTTCTAGCAGCACTTCTGACATTAATGCCTCAGGTGCGACGAATAAAAATTTATATGATAGCAAATGCCGAATGATATGTCGTCTCTCCTGAAAAGACAATGTGCTGTTAAGCGCCGCCACTCGTTTTTCTCCGCGCATTTTCATTCGTTCGACTTGATCCTCCATAAGCGATAAAAGAGGCGAAATAATCAGAACTAATCCTTCTGTCATATAACCGGGAATTTGATAGCAAAGTGACTTCCCTCCGCCAGTAGGCAGCATGGCAACCGTATCTTTTTGATGCAGTACACTTTGAATAATGTCCTCTTGACCCACTTTAAATGTGTCGTGGCCAAAGTATCGCATGAGCGTCTGATGAAGCTTATCCATTTGCTTTCACCATCCTTGTCAGTGCCAATCGTATTTGAAAATAAGTAAATGGATGCTCGAGTTTTTCTTTAATCAGCTTCATTTTATTTGTTTGAAGCTCCCTGGCTACAGTAAGGATCGCGCGCTGCTCTTCTATACTCACATACGGATCTATTGAAAAGCTTGGCTCATGTATCGACAGCTCCACGATATGATCTTCGATCGTTGCCTTTTTTAGTGAACGAATGTGAGCAATCTGTTCAATATCAAATCCTTTTTGGACAAGCTCAAGTGTTTTATGGGTAGAAGTTGTTAACACGCGTTTGAATTCAAGGTCACCTACGAGCTGCTGCAAAATCGGTGCCTCACCTTTTTGGGCAGATTGAATAAAATAATGGAGTACATTCCAAAAAAGCAGGTACACATACCACACATCTTCTTTCATCCACTCCGCCATTTGCTGATACGTACGCCCGATTCGTTCATTTGAGGTCAATGAATAAACAAAAATCAGTGCCTCTTGATCGCTTAAACAAACAAGGAGCTTTTCTAGTTCATGATGCAGATCTTCTGAAAGCTTGCTTTTCTGCTGATGCTGTTTCAAGAAAGATTTCGTCCAGCTTTGAACCGAGACATCTCTTTGTATTGGAACATATTGATGCGATCCAGCCATATAGTGAGAAAGCACTTGTACAAGTAAAGAGAGCCTCATCCATAGCATCTTTGCTTTATCGTGATATTTGGCACCATGAAAATAAGCGGGCATCGGTTTTTCAGAAAAATGCTGGTTTAGCATTCGCTGCCCTGCTTCAGTGATGCTGAATGTCTCATCGTTTTTTCTAATGTAGTGCTTCTCTTCAAGCTTTAAAGCAGAACGATTCAGCTGATCCCTCGTAAACCCCGGGTAACAGCCGAAGTACCTGGAAAGCTCAAACAAGCTGGCATCCTGTATGGTTTGTGATGATTTTTTTCCTTTAAAAAGATGGTAGACAGCACTAATGGAGCGTTCGCCGTTCAATTTATATACGCTGTCCATTAACATGACATCCAAATAATGAAGAGTCATTCATCAAAGCACCTGTCTTCCTGACAAAATTCGAATATTTTCTCCCTTTATTTTAACAGATTTCATACAAGAAGAAATGTTTAAACTCAATTTATGGGGGAAAGTTATGAACAAACCCTTATGTGATAAGCATTCTCAATCACTTTACAGTTGAAATGTGAATTTAAAATCATTACAATAAGGTTTGAGGAAATTGTTTTTTATCGGTGAAACTAAAAAGGTTAAACCATGTGTTCCATCGAACTATCTGGGAGGTATTTTTTAACATGGCAAAATATACAATTGTAGACAAAGACACATGTATTGCTTGCGGCGCATGCGGTGCAGCTGCTCCAGACATTTATGATTATGATGATGAAGGCATTGCATTTGTTACGCTTGACGACAACCAAGGGACTGTAGAAGTTCCAGAAGTACTTGAAGAAGATATGCTTGATGCATTTGAAGGATGTCCAACTGACTCAATCAAAGTTGCGGACGAATCTTTCGAGGGTGACCCACTTAAGCATGAATAGTATAAAAGCCCCTTATGCAGGGGCTTTTTTTATATTAACTATTTTGAAGTCGGCGTTTATTTTCAAACCATGGACGCATTTTCACAAAAATGAAGCTAAACACGATGGTAATGATCATTCCTTTAATAAAGTTAAAAGGTAAGATCCCTGCTGTAATGGTCGTCTTGAGCGCATGATCAGATAGTTCAGGTGCGTTTAAAAACCATGTGTAAGCTGGCAGGAATAAGAAGTAATTTAAAATGCTCATCATCACAGTCATCAGTAATGTACCCATGATCATTGACCATGCCATCCCTTTTGCTGATTTAATTTTTTTGAACATAAAGGCAACTGGTAAGATGAATAATGTGCCTGCAATGAAGTTCGCGACTTGCCCAACTGGAACACCAGACATACTGCCTTGAATGAGATAATGCAGAACATTTTTTAATGCCTCAACGGCAATTCCTGCACCCGGCCCATAAATTAAAATCGCAATAATGGCTGGTATATCACTGAAATCAATTTTCAAATACGCTGGAAGCCCTGGGAAAGGGAAATCCAATAAAATTAACACGAACGAAATACTGCTGAGCATACTGGTGACGACTAAACGTTTTACTTTACTTTGATTCAATATTCTCTCTCCTTTTCGATCAAATCTTTCGAAAAGAGGATTGTTCAATTTCAGCCGCAAAAAAACCGCTCATGAAAACAGGAGCGGGGAATTTGGGCTAGACAAATAAACGTGTGAAAAACCATGTTTTCAACGTTTACGAACCTCCATCTTCTCCCATCCAGACTATACTGTCGGCTTCGGAATCACACCGAATCCTGCCAAAAAAGGCTCGCGGGCTTAGAGACTATGCTCATCACCGCCGGTAGGGAATTGCACCCTGCCCCGAAGATTGATCATTATTCAATTCGACATCATTATATATGATATATGAGCATTTGTACAGATAAAAATCCTGAGCAATTTCATCAGTTTTAAGAAATCGTAAAAAACTTAAAAATTATAATGACAAATGCGCAAAAATTGGTTATCTTTTGTTTAAAGGTGTCCATTCTTTATAAAGATACCAATAAATGTTCGTGTTTTCTTTTTCGCTTTACTGCTTTAATTTGATTGACACAGTGAAAAGGAATATGGTAAATTATCAGATATTTATGACGTTTATTTTAGGAGGAAATCTTACGATGTTTCGAGTATTAGTCTCAGATAAAATGAGCAATGATGGTCTTTTACCACTTTTAGAATCAGATTTTGTTGAAATTGTCCAAAAAAATGTAACAGAAGCAGAAGATGAATTACACACATTTGATGCCTTACTTGTCAGAAGTGCTACGAAAGTGACCAAAGAGCTTTATGAAAAAATGTCTTCATTAAAAATTGTCGGCCGTGCCGGTGTGGGAGTAGACAATATTGATATTGATGAAGCGACCAAGCATGGCGTCATTGTCATCAATGCACCAAACGGTAATACGATCTCAACAGCTGAGCATACATTTGCCATGATCTCTTCGCTCATGCGTCATATTCCACAAGCCAATATTTCTGTGAAATCAAAAGAATGGAACAGAGGCGCATATGTTGGTGCTGAGCTTTATGGAAAATCTCTTGGGATTGTTGGACTTGGCAGAATCGGAAGCGAAATCGCCCAGCGTGCAAGAGCATTTGGCATGACGGTAAACGTATTTGATCCATTTCTCACAAAAGAACGTGCAGAAAAAATTGGTGTCAATGCCAAGTCACTTGATGAAGTACTCGAAGTATCAGATATTATCACTGTACATACCCCATTAACAAAAGAAACAAGAGGGCTTCTCAATAAAGAAACAATTGCAAAAACAAAAAAAGGCGTTCGCCTAGTGAACTGTGCGCGCGGCGGTATTATTGACGAGCGTGACCTTCTTGAAGCGCTTGAAAACGGCCATGTTGCAGGAGCTGCACTCGATGTATTTGAGGTAGAACCTCCTACTGATAATCCGCTTGTAGACCATCCGCTCGTCATTGCGACTCCGCATCTTGGCGCATCGACAAAGGAAGCACAATTAAATGTAGCGGCGCAAGTTTCTGAAGAAGTACTTCAATTTGCAAAAGGACTCCCTGTCATGTCATCTATTAATCTACCAGCGATGACAAAAGACGAGTTCAAAAAGATTCAGCCTTATCATCAGTTTGCAGGAAAGCTCGGACGTCTTGTCTCTCAATCAATGAGAGAACCTGTAAAAGAAGTAAGCATCTCTTACGAAGGCTCTATTTCAAAACTCGAAACCTCCTTTATTACAAAAAGTCTCCTGTCAGGCTTTTTAAAAGAACGCGTCGATTCGACTGTAAATGAAGTAAATGCTGGGATGGTGGCAAAAGAACGCGGCATTAGCTTTAGTGAAAAAATTTCTTCCAGCGAATCTGGTTACGAAAACAGCATTTCTATTGAAGTCAAAGGTGACCTTTCAACCTTTACTCTAAAAGCAACCTACATCCCGCATTTAGGAGAACGCGTTGTTTCCATTAATGGATTTAATATTGATTTTTATCCAGATGGACACCTTGTCTACATCCAGCATACAGATGCACCTGGTGTGATTGGAAAGGTTGGACAAATATTAGGCGACCATGATGTCAACATTGCGACAATGCAAGTAGGACGTAAAGAAAAAGGCGGCGAAGCCATCATGATGCTTTCTTTCGACAAACATCTTGAGGACGAAATTGTCAAAGAATTAACCGAAGTGCAAGATATACTTTCTGTCCGTCTGATCGACCTATAAAAAATAATGTTAAACCTCATGCATTTGCATGAGGTTTATTTTGTTGAAATCATTAAACGGTCTCCCGTTCGGATGAGATGAGTAGTAAGCTCATTGATTTTTTTCAATTGTTCCACAGTCATCTCGTGCGCCTTTGCAATCGACCAAAGGGTATCTCCTTGTTTAATGAGATATGTATTTTTTTCTTGCCCGTTTACATGAAGAGCCGGCTCTTGGAAACGATCCATCGCAATGATTGTGAGTGGATCTACCGCATCTTCTTTACTGACTGACCAATTACCCTTGTGCACCTCAAAATGCAAATGAGTGCCTCTAGAAGCCCCTGTGTTGCCGATAATGCCGATCGGCTGCCCTGCTTCTACATGGTCACCTTTTTTAACAAAACGCTCGTGTAAATGTGCATAGACGGTTTCATATCCATTTGGATGCTGGATAAACACAACCTCTCCATATGTAGCAGATACATACGAACGCGAGACCACACCTTCACTTGCAGCAAATATGGATTCTCCTTCAGGCGCAGCTATATCTAATCCCTTGTGCGAGCCACCTCTTGTCCCAAACAAATCCGTGACTTCTCCTTTTATCGGCTCCACCCATTCGCTTGTTTTCTGTGCATGAGCAAAAGGCGAAAAGATCAACAGCAAAAAACAGCTGGCACATATGAAGCAATACCTTTTCATCAGTGACTCCCCTTCTTTGAGGTTCTTTTTATGACAGCTTAGTATACAGCAAGGAAGCTATTTTCTATACATCAAAAAAGAACGCAATTTCTTGCGTCCTTTAACGGTCTCTTATAACAACTGGATTCGGCAGAGCCGGCACCTCTATGGGTTCTTCTAATTCATATGGACCAACTTGATCTGCCCCCGCCTGTTGAATGGTGACCTCTGTAAAACCAAAATCTTTCGCTGAGAGCAGCAGACCTTCAATGAGTAGAATATGATCATTTGAGTCCGATAATTGCGCTGATGCTCCAAATGTGATAGTCACATGTTTTCCTTTAGTCGTCACTTCTTTAATCGATTCATCTTTAATTAATGGATCAAGTCCGGCATCACTTGTCCGCTTCATGGCCTCTACCGCATCTTCATACGAAGAATAATGGGTTTTTGAAGGCACTAAAAAAGTCCCGCTTTTGTTGTCTAAAATATAATAAGCGTGCTTTGTTTGTTTCTCAATCGACATTGTTCCAATGCGGCCATTTGCTCCTAATTGAAGTTGAGAACCTTTGGATGTCTTGACCTGTACCTGCTTATACTTACTCCATTTTAGCGTTTCTTTTACCATATCTTTAAACCGGTTGGCTTCTTTTAACGTATCGAGGGACAAATCATTTTTTAACTGAAAGATGAGTGTATCTCCTTTTTCTCGAAGATCTACCATATCAATATAAGATTGAAGAGGTTTTGTCATTTCAGGCAGCTGCACCTGCTCATATGTGTTCATCATTTCCTGCAAATGATCATACTCATCCTCTTTTTCAATGCTAATTGGAACTACCTGAGAGGTTGATTCATCTATGTATGCAATGGTCATATACTTTTGCTGCTGCTTACGAGAAACAACGTGTGAGGGCCCATCAGTCTGTTTGACCGCCTCTAATGTGGCGTTCACCTGACTTTTGTCAGCACTTGTTTCCACTTGCTTATGATGATCTTGAGCAGCCGGCTGAAATAAATGAGGAGAAATCAAAAACGCCATAAATAAAACCACAACGGTTGCGACCGCTGGACCGATCCATTTGGCACTTTTCTTTTTCTGCCCGCTTGCCATCAGCATCTGCTGGTATATCTGCTTAGATGAACGGTTGTCCTCCACCTTTGGAAGCTGACTTAGTAACACCTTGATTCGTTCTTCGCTCCAATCGGACCTGTTCGTTTTCATTCACTAGCTCCTCCTTCAAAAGCTCCATATGTTTTCGGAGCACTTTCAGGCCTCGGTGCTGCGTTGTTTTGACTTTGCTTTCCGAGAACTTTAGCGCCTTTGCCGTCTCCATGATTGAGTAGCCCTGGATAAATCTTAAAATGATGACAGCTCGTTGATCAATCGTGCAATGATCAAGTGCGGCATAGATTTCTTTTACATTTTCATCCTGTACAGCCAGTTCGTCTGGGAGCAAGTCTGGGTCCTTTACATCCTGCTTATCCCAATCAAACGTGCCGAGTACCCGTTGTCTAATGGTTTGCTGTTTGCGAAACCAATCAATCGCCACATGCCTCGCAATTGAAAACAGCCATGTTTTCTCGCTGCTTCTTCCTTCAAAAGTTTTATATGAGTGAAGTACCCGGATGTAAACCTCCTGAACGAGATCCTCTGCCTGATTTTTATCTTTAACCATATAAAATAAAAACTGGTACAAATCTTGATGGTACGAATCATATATTTTTTGAAAGGTTTCATGCATAGGAAACCCCTCCGTTCACTTATTTTTGTCGATTGACTCTTACAAAACGTTACATTACAACTTTATGACAAATATATTACAAGTTCGACAATTTGGGAAGGGCTTTTTGTTTAACTTCTCCTTAAAAATATGAAAATAAAAAAACACTTCTTTTTTTAGAAAAGAAGTGTTTCTCATGTAACAAGATTCTTCGTCAGGATTAGACGAGTTCCTGCTTTTTTCTCGGAATATAAAAGGTAAAGTGTGTACCTGTACCCGCTTTGCTATGTGCATGAATGGAGCCTTGATGCGCCTCTACGATGTTCTTCACAATCGCAAGACCAAGCCCAGTACCAGAACGCCCTCTTGTTCTTGCCTTATCCGCTTTATAGAAACGTTCGAAAATAAATGGCAGATCCTCTTCCGGGATTCCGCTTCCCGAATCTTTTACATCCATTTTCAGACCGCTTTCCACCGATTGAACCGAGAAGTGAACCTCTCCGCCCTCTGGTGTATGACGAATGGCGTTATCAATGAGATTCGTAAACACCTGCTCAATCTTATCCGGATCGAGTACAAAGTGCGGTTCATCCACTTGAATGTCATATGTGAGATCAACTTGTTTTTCTTTCGCAATACCGAGAAACTTGCGGTAAATCTTCTCGGTTAACTCTTCTGTATCTGTCGATTCAAGATTAAGTGTAATATGGCCCGCTTCCATTCTCGCTAGATCTAGAAGGTCATTCACAAGACGTCCCATTCGAAGTGATTCGTCGTAGATAATTTGCGCAATCTCTTTCTTTTCCTCTTCTGAGCCTGCAATATCATCTACAATCGCCTCACTATACCCTTGAAGCATGGCAATTGGTGTACGAAGTTCATGACTGACATTGGCAATGAAGTCTTTTCTCAGCTTATCAAGTCTTCGTTCCTCTGTCATATCACGAAGGACCGCAACTGCTCCCCTGACATCCTGCTGATTATAAAGCGGAGACATGAGAAGAACCCAAGTACGTCCTTGCAGCGTGACTTCGATCATTTGCTCTTTTTCTGTGCTGACGGCTGTATGAAACAGTTCTCTCGCTTCTGGTGGCAGTTCATCTCCATCTTTGATCTTCATATTTTGCTCGTAATACCATGCCTGCAAGAATCGTTCTGCAGGAGGATTCGTCATGAGAATCGTTCCATCAATATTGATGGTGATGACACCATCGGCCATACTGCTTAAAATGTTGGACAAATGTTCTTTTTCTTGATTTAAGGCTGTGATATGGAATTTAAGCTGCTTGCCCATTTGATTAAAGGCGATGGCCAATTCTCCAATTTCGTCTTGCGTTAATATAGGAATCTTTGTATCAAATTTCCCCTTCGCCAAATCCTGTGCTCCCTCTCTCATCTTTCTGAGAGGATAGGTGACACGTGTTGATAAGAAGAAAGCGAAGATAGTGGTCAGAACAATGGCAATTCCGGCTGCTAAGAAGATATAACGCGTCGTATGTTTCGTTGTTTGTTCTACAGCGAGTAATGATTGAGAAAGAAAGACCATGCCTTTTTTTCCGTTTGCCTCAAATGGAACACCGACGACAATTCGTTCATCTTTCTGATTGCCTGCATTTGGTTCTGCACGTTTACTGATTTTTTTACGATCTTTTAGTGCTTGATTTAAATCACTGTCCGCTTCAATTTGTTTCTTTGTAATCGCAGGAAGCTTCCCGTCTTTTTCAGACGAATACCACTCTAGCCCGTCCTCTTGGATAATCGCAATACTCGTCAATTTGTCAGCAAGCTCTGATGTAATCGACCTTGCGAGCGATTGATCCTCATGGCTTTCTAAAATGACCGCTACTTTGTTTGCCATTTGAGTTAAATCTGACTTTGCTTCTTCTACATGGTAATTCTCAATGAACTCTAAAAGAAGCACGGTTAAAATAGATAAAACGATCAGGACGAGGAAGAGAATGGTTAACCATAGCTTTCCAACGACACTTTTCCACAGTTTCATTCAGCGCCGACCTCAAATTTGTACCCGACACCCCATACCGTCACGATTTTTTTCGCAGCTTCTGGTGACACTTTATTCAGCTTTTCGCGAAGTCGTTTGACGTGGGTATCGACTGTTCTCAAGTCTCCAAAGAATTCATACTGCCATACTTCTTTTAACAGCTTCTCTCTGTCATAAACCTTATCCGGTGTTTTCGCAAGGAAATATAAAAGCTCATATTCCTTCGGCGTGAGACTGACTTCTTTGCCATCAGCCGTCACTCTATGCGCATCGTGGTCAATTGAAAGATGAGAAAACACAAGTACATCTTTTGTTGTTGTCCCAGTATTGAGATAAGACGTTTGAGAAGATCTTCTGAGCAATGCCTTCACACGTAAAACAACTTCACGCGGGCTAAAAGGTTTTACGATATAGTCATCCGTTCCTGCCTCAAACCCTTGGACGCGGTTGGCTTCTTCTCCTTTTGCCGTCAGCATAATGATTGGAGTCGCTTTTTTGTCTCGAATTTGATTACACACTTCGATTCCATCTGTCCCAGGCATCATTAAATCGAGTAAAATGAGGTCATAATCTGTTTGGAGTCCTTTTTGAATCGCCTCATCTCCATTTTCTGCTTCATCGATTTCATAATTTTCACGTTCTAAATACATTTTTAAAAGGCGGCGAATTCTTGCCTCATCATCTACGACTAATATTTTCGTTTGAGTTGTGTGTTCCATTAGACAATCCTCCTGCTTTCTCCGTTGTTACATTCATTTTAACAAAAAGCCGAATCGATTCATAAAAGTTGGCCTTTTTCATGTGATTACGCGTAAGAATGAAGCCCTGCAATCACAAGATTGACAAAGATGAGATTAAACATAATGATGGCGAATCCGATGACAGCTAACCAAGCGGACTTTTCGCCATGCCAGCCCCTTGATAAGCGAAGATGAAGGTAGGCTGCATAAAAGAGAAACGTAATCAATGCCCATACTTCCTTCGGGTCCCAGCCCCAGAACCGAGTCCAGGCAATTTGCGCCCAGATCATTGCAAAAATCAGCCCGCCTAACGCAAATACAGGGAAACCAATGGAAACAGCCCTGTATCCAATTTCATCGACTAAATCTAGGTTCACCTGCTTCACAAGCGGTTGAAGCAGAGCGCTGAGTCGTTTGCGAATGATCAACCGAATCAGTCCATACAAGATCAGCCCCGTGCCGAATGACCATAACACCGTATTGACCTTTCTTCCTGAAAAAACAGGCGGCAAATCAACAAATGGTTCCAAACGATCTTGCGTCACAAGCTCTCCTTTATGAGGTCCAACTAGAGCTGGCAGCTCATAGACCATCACACTTTCCTCTTTATTTTTATCGACCCAATTAAATTTCGCCTCGTATCCTGTCATTCTAAAGATGGACGTGACAGCGATAAATGCAAGTGTGACGACAATCATAAACATGACGAGCTCTAAACCAAATGTCTTCTTCCCTGGCTTTGTTTGGTCGACATGCTTTAATAAGAAGATGACACCTGCCACAAAGCTGATCGCTAAAATGGCTTGCCCAAGTGCTGCTGTTGTCACGTGAATATAAAGCCAATTACTTTGTAGTGAAGGAATCAGCGGTGAAATATCTGATGGGAACATACTTGCATAGGCAATAATCAATAAAGCGATTGGAAGTGTAAATAAACCAAGTACAGACACTTGATACACAAAATATAAAATGATGAATGCGAGCACAAGCATCATGCCAAAAGCGGTTGTGAATTCAAACAAATTACTGACTGGTGCATGACCAGACGCCATCCATCTTGAAATAAAATAGCCAAATTGACTTAAAAAACCGATGATGGTGAGCGTAATGCCGATAAGTGCCGCCTTATTCCTGCGCGGTCCATCAACTTTCTTTTTTCCTTTAATGGCACCACCAAAAAAAGGAACTGCCGCTAAATACAATAGAAAAGCTGCAAATAACAGGTTTTCACTGACTGCTGCCATCTAATCCTTCCCCCTTGCTTTTGCTGATACTTGTTGTATCAGGCAGTTCTTTTTGATCAACTGGCTGTTTGATGCCACTGTCACTTAGTAACACGTTGAGATCAGACTTTAAGCCGAACCAGTTTTTGTTTGTGTGTCCTGCCACAAATACTTTTCCATCCTTTGCAGACAGCCAAATTCTTCTATGCTGCCAATACATCCCCTGCACGACACCAATCATGAAGATAATCCCGCCTACGATGAGCACCCCGAGAGTTAAATCTTTTCTAACCGTCAATCCCGTGACGTTTTTCGTTTCCACTCGATCAAACTTCATCTTATATATGTTGTTATCAGAGCCTTCTACTGTCTCTTGAATCGCCACAAAACTTTTTTCACCTTTAGGCTTTTCAGGAGAAATCATTTCAAACACGAAAGCAGGATTATTTGGATTCCTTGTTTTCGTACTCGGCGTTCCATCATCGTCAAAATAAAAATCAGGGAGATAGCTCATCACTTTGACTTTGTAACCGCTACCAAGATCATATTCTGACTTAGGCTCCAGCAGATTAATCTTCACTGTTCCGAAAGATTTTTCTGTATCTTTACGAATCAGCTGAAAGACCATTTGATCGAGTTCATTTTGTTTAAAATCCACTTGATATAATGAGAAATGATCAAACTTGAGCGGTTCGTTCACTTTGATATCGTGTTCTGTTACCTGCTTCAGCTTGGGCTTTTCACCAAAAACAACTTCCCCTTCACGTTTGTATAAAGTGGCATCGGTTTTATAACTTTTCACCACTTGACCGTCGCCAGCTCTTTCAATCGCATTCTCAAACACTTCTTTTTCATTTCCAGTTTCATAGCGGTCAATTGAAAACGCATTATTTTTCAAGAAGTATTGACCATCTGTGCCTGGGATTGGGGCCGTTTCCCCTTCTCTGACCCAGAGCGTTTCATCCACATACATGCCCGGGACAAACCGGAGCATCGATCCAATGAGAAAGATGATTAATCCAATGTGATTGACGTAAGGCCCCCAGCGTGAAAAGCGGCCTTTTTCAGCTAAAATATGTCCGTTTTCTTCTCGCACGCGGTAACGCTTTTGTTTCATTGCTCTTATGATGCCTTCATATGTATGCTGATCTAACGTTTTGTCTGTTTCACTGAACAGACGCTGTCTTCTCATAAAGCCTTCTTTTTTGATAACCCCTTGATTTTTAAGTGCCCGATAAAGAGGAATGACCCGGTCGAGACTGCAAATGACAAGGGAGATTCCGATTGATGCGACTAAAGCTAAAAACCACCAAGAATTATAAAGATCATGGAATCCAAGTATGTAATACAGCTTACCAAACGACCCATATTGCTCTTCATAATAGGTGGAAGCAGATGCACCTGGCGGAATAAACCGCTCCTGCGGAAAAATGGTTCCTAGTGAGGAAGCAAGCAGTGTAATAACAATCAGCCACACACCCACTTTAACGGAAGAAAAAAAGTTCCATACTTTATCCACAATCGTTTTGTTGTATGTTTGCGAGCGTCTTGCACTGCCGTCATATCTCATATCAAGCAGCTTTGAAGAGTTTTTCTCTATAGCTGCAATTGGATTCCCGCATGATTCACATAAAACAGTACCGATTGGATTAATATGTCCACACTCGCACTTTACCTCTTTCATTCTATGACCCCTTTGGTTTAATCAAATTCATATATTCATAGACATTACGTTCTGTCATGGTTCCCTTTATGACTTTGATTACCTTGCCTTCAGGATTAATTAAAAATGTGGTTGGCAGCGGCGTAATATCATATGCCTCTGTCACTTGACGATCTTTGTCCATCGCAACAGGAAAATTCACGCCATAGGTTTCCATAAAATTTTTCACGGCAATATTGGATTCCCCAACATTGACTGCAACAATTTCCACACCGCGATCCTTGAATACTTCATATTGATTTGCCATGTAAGGAAATTCTTGTTTACACGGACCACACCAGGTCCCCCAAAAATTAAGGAAGACGCCTTTGCCTTTTAATTCCTTTAATTCAATCCGTTCCCCATCCACTGATTGAAGGACAAAGTTTGGCGCAATAGATCCTTCTTTGACTTGATCCTGTTTGGCAAATACTGAGTTATACATCGTATAACAAAGTGCAGCAAGCATCACGAGGAGAATGCCCGTCCGTATGAAAAACCGTCTTTTCTTCATCTGAAGTACCCCTTCCCCATAGACATTCAGGTAAATTATAGCATTCTCCTTCTTTTGATGCTTCTTCATTTTTTGAAGTTTATGTGAAAATTAAAAAGCGCTTTTCCCATGATCTGCAATCGCTCTTAGGCGCTTGACTTCATGCGGAGACAATTCTCTGCGGTCTCCTGGTCTCATGCCTTCAATATGAAGGAACGCATATTGCTCTCTTTTTAGCTTTAACACATCATGACCGATCGCTTCAAACATGCGGCGCACTTGTCTGTTTCTGCCTTCATGAATGGTTAATTGAACGATAGATGTCTGCTTTCGTTTATCGATAGAAAGCATTTTGGCACGAGCACGTGCTGTCTTTTTATGATCTAACATGATCCCTTTTTCTAGCTTTCTAAGCAATTCCTTTGATGGGATGCCTTTTAGCTTCGCTGCATACGTTTTATCAATTTCATATTTCGGATGCATGAGCTTATGGGCAAATTCCCCGTCATTTGTAATTAAAATCAAACCGCTCGTATCATAATCTAAGCGGCCGATTGGATAAAGGCGCTGCGGGACGTCATCAAAGAAATCTGTGACGACCTTACGTCCTTTATCATCCTCAGCAGCTGAAATGACGCCGCGCGGTTTATAAAGCATAAAGTAAACCGGTTCTTCTCTTTCAAGCTTTAATCCGTTGACTTCAATTTTATCTGAAGAGCCCACTTTTACTCCGAGCTCTGTCACTGTTTGACCATTAACGGTAACTCGTCCTTCTTTAATTAATTCTTCTGCCTTTCGTCTAGAAGCGACGCCGGCATGTGCAATTACTTTCTGTAAACGTTCCATTTGTCTTTCACCTCATGTACTATCTTACTTGCTTGACTTAAAACAAACAAGCATTCGTGGAAAAATAAGCGATTCGTCTGTCTAATTTCAGCTAAAAAGCGATTTTCCATCCACGAAATACAAAAAAGCGCCTCATTAGGCGCCGCTAAATAACAAACTGACGATGATGACAGATGCAATGATTCCAATGAGGTCCGCTAACAGTCCTACTTTCAGCGCATCCCCCATCTTTTTAATACCGACTGCTCCAAAATAGACCGTTAAAATGTATAGGGTGGTATCTGTTGACCCTTGCATGACAGCTGCGAGCTGTCCGATAAAAGAATCTGGTCCATATGTCGCAATGAGGTCTGATGTCATCCCGAGTGCGGCCGTGCCAGATATCGGACGAATAAACGCAAGCGGCACCACTTCTGCCGGGAAGCCGATCGCTGTAAACACAGGTTTTAACAGTCCCATGACAAAGTCAAGCGCACCAGACGCACGGAATATCGTAATGGCCACAAGCATGCCGACTAAATAAGGAATGATTGAAAAGGCAATTTGAATCCCCTCTTTCCCGCCCTCGACAAATGTTTCATAGGTCGGTACCTTTTTAATGGTTCCCGCAATCAAAATTCCTGCGATGATCAGTGGGATCAAAGCAAGTGACAGCCAGTTAATAAATGACACGAGATCACCCCCGCCTGCTTCTGCGATAGTGGAAATAGCGATCAATGAGAATTGCACCGATTCCTGAAATGAGTGTTGCCAAAATGGTTGGGCCTACAATGTCTGTTGGCTGATCTGCACCATAGGTCATTCTAATCGCAATGACGGTTGTTGGCACAAGTGTGATAGAGGATGTGTTGACCGCTAAAAATGTAATCATGGACCGGCTTGCCTCATTTTTTCCGCCGTTTAATGCTTTCATCTGCTCCATTGCCTTAATCCCAAGCGGTGTAGCAGCATTCCCGAGACCAAAGAAATTCGCCATAAGGTTGGACAAAATATACCCCATTGCGGGATGGTTAGGCGGAATATCCGGAAATAGCTTTGAAATAAAGGGACGGCACAATTTACTAAAGAAATTTAACAAACCTGCCTCTTCTGCAATCTTCATCAGTCCGAGCCAAAAAACGAGGACACTAATCAGACCAATTGAAATGGTAACTGCTTCTTTTGAGCCCTTAAATACAGCTTCGTTTACTTCCTCCATCGTTCCGTTGAACATCGCATAGACAAGACCGATGACAGTGAGGAATACCCAAATTAGATTGACCATGAAGATCCGCCTATAGATGTCTGAAAGACAGACTTAAACATTTCTTGAAAGCTTTTTTGAGGCATTCGATTTCGTTTATTTTCATAAAAAATCGGAACTTGCTCGATCACCTGGCCATCTAATAAAAATGTCATTTTCCCTACAACATCCGGGATGGCTTCGGCGTTTTTTTCCCACTTCTTTTGAGGGGTAAGCATTTCCGTTTCAATTTCCACTAGCTTTTTCTCATCTTCATTTAAAAAATAGTCCACATCACGCTTGATAAATGCTTTTTTTTCGTAAAAGGTTCCTTTTAACGAAGCGAGTCTTCCTTTTTCAGCAAGTACGTACGTTTTATAGTGATCAAATGCATATTCAAACATAGAGATATGATCCTTCCAATCATCTGGCGCATTAATGGTCACAGCGATCAGCGCCGCATCCCCTTTTGCAGCTGTAGAGACAAGTGTGCGTTTTGCAAGCTTCGTATATCCCGTTTTCCCCCCAGTTGAATATTGATATAAACCAGTGAGGAGCTTGTTTTTATTTTTCCAATAGCCTTCCATCGTTTTCGCTTTATAGAAAGTCGTGCCCGCAATTTTTTGATATTGTTTATGCTCCATGGCATATTTTGTTAAAATGGCCATGTCATACGCTGATGAATAATGATGTTTATGATCATCGAGTCCATGCGGATTTTGAAAATTTGTATTCTCCATTCCTAGTTCAGACGCTTTTTGATTCATCATAAAAATAAATCCTTCTAAGCTGCCGCCCACATGCTCTGCAATGGCAACAGCTGCATCATTTCCAGAACGCAGCATAAGCCCGTACGTCAAGTCTTCTAAACTCACCTTCTGCCCTTCTTTTAAATAGAGCGATGAGCCCTCTGCTTGAATCGCGCGTTTTGATACCTTGACGGTGTCTTTCATTTTTCCTGATTCAATGGCTAATACCGCCGTCATAATTTTCGTAATACTGGCGATTCTCCTTTTTTCATGCTCGTCCTTTCCAAATAGGACTCTGCCTGACTGTCCATCTATTAAAATGGCGCTTCTTGCACTCACAGATAATGATATGTCTGCTTTGGCATGTGAGGAAAAAGGCAGTAAGAGTGTAAATAGAAGAAGGACTGCTGTTCCAATTTTTAAATAGGGCATGTTCATTCACGTCCTTGTCCGTTTTGTACAAGTGTATGCGCGCCTTAAAAAGTTATGATGCCTCGTCCATAAAAAAAGCGTCTCTATATGTAGAGACACTTTTTCCTCTTGCTATACCATTTTCATTTGCTGATGAGATGTCGTATATTCTAGCTCTTCTCTCATCGCTAAAAAATCGTTTTCTAATGAAGAAAATAATCGTTTCATATCAGCGGATACTTCATGGTGGAAAACAATGCTGCCCTTTCCTGTATACGCGGAACGGCTGTCTTCATACCATGTATCCTTTTTCGGCGCAAAAAATTCTTCAATACATTGATGATAAATACGGTGAAGCGTCTGCTGCGCGGCTTGCTGAGGGAATGTCTGCTGCTGGCTGATTTTCCTGCAAACTGCCGCTGCATCCTCGCTGTACACTGCAAGCTTCCGTAATGTACTCAATATGTCACAATAATAGGCTTCCGCTTCAGGGTTTAATCGTTTCATGCTTGATAAGGTAGCTTCGTTCAAAAAACCATTCATTTCAGTTGCAACCTTTGATAAAAAGACGCCTGCTTGATCAACTTGAGCCTTTACATTCATATGTGCCATTTGTTTCGTGTTTACCTTCCCCTCATGGCTTTATTACCATTTTATCTGACATCAATAGATGTTAGACCTAAAATCTTTTTTATATTTTATCATACATTTTTAATTCTTTTGAACTATTTTATCTCTTCGAATGTTTGATTGAAGTTTTCAAAAAATAGATCAGCCTCTTCTTGTACACCATCTGCTTCCACATTCTCTGGCAGCGGAGGTAATTCATCCAAGGCCTTTAAGCCAAACTGCTCTAAAAAGGTAGGTGTTGTCCCATAAAGAATCGCTCGCCCCGGGCCATCGGCACGTCCTACTTCACAGAGCAGTGCTTTGGCTACTAAACTATGAAGCACCCGCTCTGATTTGACTCCTCTGATCTCCTCTACCTCACTGCGTGTGATCGGCTGTTTATAAGAAACGATTGCGAGTACCTCAAGCGCTGCCTGTGACAAACCTTTGGATGGGGTCTCGACTAATTTTTTCAAATAAATGCTGTATTCTTTTTTCGTCAGCAGCATATATGAATCTGCATATTCAATGAGCTCAATCCCTCGTTCTTGTTTTTGATATTCTTCCTTTACGGCAGACATCATGTCGAGTAATGCTGCCTCTTCTACTTCAAGAACAGACATGAGCTGTTTTTTTGTTAAGCCTTCGTCACCTGCTGCATACAGCAGCGCTTCTATGATGGCTTTCCAATTCACGATATCAAGCGTCATGAATCGTTTCACTCCCTATTATATAAATGTCTTCAAAGTTTCCTTCCTGCTCTAACATGATTTGATGACTTTTCATCAATTCGAGAACAGCAAGAAACGTCACGACAAGGTGCTCCTTTTGATCATGTTGAAATAGAGTCATGAAATTGGTCCGCTTTTTCGTTTTTCTTAAATGGTTCATAATCTCATTCATTTTGTCTTCAATCGGGATTTCTTGTCTTGTAATCTTAGATGGTGCTGGTTTCGTTATTTTTTTTCGGTTCAATACCTTTTGGAACGCACCTAACATATCATACACCGTGACATGTAAGTTTGTGTCCTTCACTTCCGATTCTTTTGCAAATTCGCTTAAATCACTCGGAGGTTTTGTAAAGGCATTTTGCCTTTCTTCCTCGCGTTCCTTTAGTTCTTGTGCTGCATTTTTATACTTGCGGTATTCAATCAATTTGCCAATCAGCTCTTCTCGAGGGTCCTCTTCCTCTTCGAGCAGGTCTTCATCAAATAGCTCTTCCTCTTGTTTCGGAAGGAGCATTCTGCTTTTAATACTCAGGAGGGTTGCAGCCATCACCAAATATTCACTTGCCACATCAAGTTCAAGCTCCCTCATTGTGTGGACATATAATAAATACTGCTCCGTAATTTTAGCAACGGGAATATCATAAATATCGATTTCCAACCGGTTGATTAAATGTAAAAGTAAGTCCAAAGGACCTTCAAACGAATCTATTTTCACCTGATATTCCAGCATTTTTTTCTCACCATTTCTACTGTCTTCTAAGTACCGTTTCACCGGCTAACCTTTAGTATAAGACAGGATAAAGCTCTCGTCCAATATAATTTCGACCATGATGTCCTAGGCAAAACAAGAAAAACAGTGGTTCCGCCCATACCACTCAGGGCATTTATACATAGAATACCATTGTAAAACAGAACTGATGAAAAAGGAGGCCGTATCATTATGGGAGATGGCTATAACTTTAGCGGAGGTTTCGCGCTTATTGTCGTGCTTTTCATCTTGCTGATCATCGTTGGCGCGGCTTGGGTTTATTAAAGAAACAGAGCGTCCTTTTCACGAAGGGCGCTCTTTCTTCTTTTCTTTTCAATATGTTAGACTGAGAGTGGAAAAGGAGATGACCACTGTGTATCCTGAAGCGTACGTGGCTTTTTTACATGAATTTCATACGACAAGAGATTATTTTGAGTGTCATGAAATTCTTGAGGAATATTGGAAGGAAGACCCGCCTGAGCAGCGCAAAGAATATTGGGTTGGTTTCATTCAGCTTGCCGTTGCTTTGTATCATCAAAGACGGGGAAATGGAAAAGGGGCAAAACGGCTCATTTCAAACAGCCTCCACTTGCTGGAAGCAAACCGGCCCGTATTAGCGAACCTCGGTCTAGATGATGAGGCGTTTCTCATACTTCTGAGAACGCTAAAGAAGAAAATGAATGAAGACATGCCCTACGAAAGTGTGTTGCTCCCGATCAAAGATCAAGCGCTTCTTTCTTTATGCCAAGAAATGGCTCAAAAAGAAGGACTGACCTTTGGACAGGAGAGCAACTTATCCCACACATTTTTGATCGAAAAACATAGACTGCGTGACCGGACAGATGTATTGCTTGAACGAAAAAAGCAGATCGAACGTAAAAAAAGCAGAGGACTGTAACCTCTGCTTTTACATGTGTGATATTTAATTTGTTTCGCTGTGACACTTATGAAAGAAGCCTTGCGTTAATTCATTTGGAATGAGTGTTTTGGTTTTGAATACCTCTTCCACGGCTAAAACCATTTCCTTGCCGATTCCTTGATCTCGATGGGATGGATTCACACTAATATGCTCGATTTGTACTTGGTCGTCTGTTTTCAACACACCAATGGCACCTACGATATCCTCGCCATCTTTCCAAAGGAACAGCTGCCGATTTTCATCCATTTCATATGACTTCATCGTCTGCTGAAGCTGTTTGACGTCTTTCTCACCCGGCATGAAGGAGAGTAGCCCCATGGCAATTTTTTCAAAAGACCTCTTATAACGAATTAACATATATACCCCTCAATATTCAAATTATCCTAATGTCCAGCAAATGTCTCACGAATCATTTGCTCATCACACATTATAAACATTTTTATACCGTTTTTAAACTCTTTTTCACTAAATTAACGAAAGGTTCGATTGAGATTCGCCATTTCAATGGCAGCTGCAGCCGATTCGCTGCCTTTATTTCCAGCTTTTGTGCCGGCTCTTTCGATGGCTTGTTCAATGGATTCTGTTGTTAGTACACCAAAGATAATCGGTACTCCTGTTGACATGGCACTTTGAGCAATTCCTTTAGCGGCTTCATTACAAACATAATCGTAGTGAGTTGTTGCGCCCCGGATTACGGTTCCTAGTGTAATGACGGCATCGTATTTCTTTGTTTCAGCTAGTTTTTTTGCCATGTACGGAATTTCAAAAGCACCCGGTACCCACACGACATCAATATCGTCACCGTTTGCTCCGTGTCTGAGCAATGTATCTTCTGCTCCGTCAAGCAGTTTACTTGTAATAAAGTCATTAAATCTCGCGACGACGATTGCAAATTTTAGTCCTTCTGCTACTACATGCCCTTGTATTGTATTCATATGTTGATCATCCTTTTTTGTGATTTTTATTTTGTTTCGATAGTTGCTGTTTCGTTATTGTTTAAATAGGTCTGCAATGCTTCGATTGTCAGCATCTTTAAACCGTGCTGTTTTTGGATCTCTTTTAGTTCGGGGACGCGCGCCATTGTGCCATCTACATTCATAATTTCACATATGACACCCGCTGGCTCTGAACCTGCCAGTTTCGCAAGATCTACCGCCGCCTCTGTATGACCTGGTCTTTCTAGTACACCGCCCTCTTTTGCAATGAGCGGAAACACATGACCTGGGCGGGCAAATTCTTCTGGTGTTGCGTCTTTATTTAACATGGCAAGCATGGTCGCAGAGCGCTCAAAAGCACTAATACCAGTCGTCGTTGTCACATGATCAATGCTCACTGTAAACGCTGTATGGTGTGCATCTGTATTTTGTTCTACCATTGGATGCAGGTTCAGGTGTTTGGCGATCGACGTATGGACCGGTGTACAAATGAGGCCTCTTCCATGTAAAGCCATAAAGTTAATAACTTCAGGCGTGGCATGCTCAGCAAGTGCCACAAAATCTCCTTCATTCTCTCTGTCTTCATCATCCACTACGATAATGATTTCTCCTTCTTTTAGAGCATATACTGCTTCTTCTACTGAATGATACATACAATCGCCTCCTAGAATCCGTGCTCTTTTAAAAATGATGGGGTCAATCGGGATGGCTGCTTTTCGCCTTGTTCTTTTGTTAAAAAGCGATAAATGTATTTGCCGATCATGTCACACTCTATATTCACAATCTCTCCCATAGATTTAGTCGGGAAAATAGTTCCTTCAAGCGTATGAGGAATAATAGAGACTGTGACGTGTGAATCTTGCAAATCGAAAATGGTTAAGCTGACACCATCTATTGCGATCGAACCCTTTTGCGTGAGCATATCTGTGAGGGTCTTGTCCATCTCCAAATCATAGTAAATAGCATTACTTTTCTTTTCTATTCGGGTAATGACTGCCGTTCCGTCAACATGGCCTGAGACAAAATGGCCGCCGAATCGTCCATTCGAGGACATGGCCCGCTCTAAATTCACTGGACTGCCTGATGTCAGCTGATCCAGTGATGTCGCTTTGACCGTCTCTGGCATCACATCTGCTGCGAACTGTGCTTTTGTAAAGCTTGTGACTGTAAGACATACACCATTGATCGCAATACTGTCTCCAAGGTGAACATCTTCCAGCACACGGCTGCACTTAATGACAATTTCCATGGCATCTGCTGACTTTTTACTTAATGACTGTACGGTGCCAACTTCTTCAATTATCCCCGTAAACATGTGATCCTCCCTTTCTTTTCATTTGTATTTCTCACTTTATAAAAAAGCGATGTTAGGGACATGTGATCGATTGAGCACCTTCGTCGCTTTTTAAGGTCCATACAAGGTAGATGAGGGATCACCTAATAAACACTGCATGCCGGTCTATTAACTACATGTACATACAGAAAGCCCCGGAAAAAATTCCGGGGCTTTGGCTTTTTTGCATCAGAAATAAAACTATGATCAACAAATATTTTTCGTTCATAGCTTTCTTTATCCTTCTCCCATCCAGACTTTCACTGTCGGCTTCAGCTTTTCACTGAATCAACCGTTAATAAATTAACGGGTCACGGGCTGTAAAGCATTTGCTTTATTACCGTCGGTCGGGATTTTCACCCTGCCCCGAAGGATACAATCGATATTTAGCTGTCCTTAGGGGCTATTATAGCGATCCTTGTTGTCAAATGCAACAATCAAGATTTCTCACAAAAAAAGTCTCCTTATAGGAAAGGAGACTTGTTAATTAACGACTTTTACTACTTTTATAAGTCCATCTATTCTTTTTTCATTACTAAAGTAGGCTTTAATACGATCGCCTTTCTTCAAGTCGGCCACATCATCTTCGAATTTCTTTCCATTAAAAATGATTTTTGTGCCGTTTTTTGCTTGACCGTAATATTCATCTCCATCAATTTTCGTAATGGTATATTCATAGATGGTATAATCTTTATCATTATTTGTTAAGCTTTCACCAATGGCTGTTGGCACATCTTCAATTTTCATGCCATTCATGTATAAATAACCTGCGCCTAAACAAAGCAGTAAAACAAATAAGACGGCAATTTTCAATTTAATTTTCCCCATATTTAGAACCTCCATCATCTGCACTTCGCCTATTTGTATGTTTTATTCCTTCTTTTGATGAAATAAAACCAAAAAAGCTGATTTCCATTAATGGTTACTTATATAACGATTGAGTTGGACCTTTGGTTCCACCTTTTCATCATTACATATGATACGAATATGCGTTCTTTATTAAGGGGGTCTCTTTCCTCTTTATCCGTTAGTAGGGCGCACACCATTGATGATCATCTTTTTTCGAGTGCGAATAGATCTTCCTCTAACAATTGCGATCTCTGAACAGCAATGTTCCGGCTGTCACGAACCCCTTGATTATAATAGTAACTTCCAAGATTTTTTGTGATAAATTCTAGTATATTAATGGCTGCTAATTCACCAATCTCTTCTTCTCGTTCTTCGGCAAAGTAACGCTGAATGGCAATCATCATTTGATTTTTTTCTTCTTTTGTTAATGGTTTCAAATTATCTCCTGCTTTCTTTCAGCATGAAACACGCTTTTTTAATTTGCACTGACATCTGTTTTTCAGTTGAATGTGGCGACACCCACAAATGCGAATATTTGTTCTCTTATCATATCACAAAATCGAGTTCTGTCCATAACTGTCCTAAAAGAAAAAGCGTGTTTTGATAGCTTGATCAAAATACGCTTTCCCTATATTGACTGTTTTACACGTAGACTGTTTATTTCAATATGGAAAGTATCGTCGCTACAGAATGATCTACAAATGAACGCTCTGGACGAGATTTCATGAGGACGGTAAGTCCAATGAAAGAAACGACCAGTGTCTGTGCTAAAGCTTTAGCATTCAGACTGCTTTCGAGCTCACCCGAGCGAATACCTTGAACAATCCTTTCTTCAAAAATGACCGAAAGATACATCTGATGCTCTCTTGTAAGAATTTCAAATTTCTCTTCGTGTGGCGCAAGTTCCACTATTGTATTGATGCAAAAACATCCTTTACTCGGACCATCTCTATATTCCTCTTCTACTAAATCTGCAAATAATGCATGAAATGCTTCCTTTGCAGAAAGATTGCTTTGAAGTTTTGTTCGAATATGGCCAGCATGCTGCTTTGTATATTTGCGTAATGCGGCCTCAAATAATTCCTCTTTATCTCCAAAAGCTGAGTATAAGCTTGGCCGCTGTATTCCCATTTTTGCAGTCAAATCGCTTAATGTAGTGGCCCTATACCCCTTTTCCCAAAAAAGCACCATTGCCTCATCCAACGCTTTTTCCTTATCAAATTCCCGTTGTCGAACCATCAGCAATTCCTCATTTCAACAATAAAATTTCTTCACAAAGTCAGCCATCTATTTCTTGATATTATTCTCTATTTGGTTACCAATTGGTACATTATAATTTTATTTTATTGACATACTAATGTCAAATTGCCTTACCCTCTCAAGATCAGCATCAATTAACTGTATCAAAGTCTTGACTTTAAAACGTTTTGTTGGTTATCCTTAACAGGAATCATAATATACCGAACAGTATATTATACTTTTTAGTAAAAAAGGAGACGATGAAATGCATGGTGAAAGAAAAAATCACTTCCATTGAACATCTTGATATGGAAACGACTCATTTACCAATCAAACCGAGATCAACGATGACTCGCTATATGGCACTGCTGTTTGCGATAGCCTGCGGGATGGCAGTTGCAAACATATACTTTGCACAACCGTTATTAGACTCCCTCGCATCCGAGTTTGGTATCACCTATTCATTCATTGGCATGGTCATTACGATTACTCAGCTTTGTTATGCGCTGGGGCTGCTACTGATAGTACCACTTGGTGATCTATTGAATAGACGCCGGCTCATCATTGGTCAGATGCTTTTATCCGTGTTGTCTCTCATTCTAGTCGGCATCGCTCCTATCGTCACCGTCCTCTTTATAGGATTAGCTGTGGTCGGACTGCTTGCTGTGGTCACTCAAGTACTCGTAGCGTTCGCAGCGACTTGGGCCGCTCCAGAAGAGCGCGGTCGTATTGTTGGCTTGGTGCAAAGTGGAATCGTGATCGGGATTCTTCTCGCACGAACGTTTGCTGGTGTACTAACCGATCTCGCCGGCTGGAGGTCAGTCTACCTAGTTTCTGCCATTATGATGCTTATCATAACTGGCGTGTTGTTCCGAATTCTCCCGGGTGATGACAGCGAAAGAGAGTCATTATCCTATGCAAACCTGCTTCGTTCAATGTTTACATTGTTCAGACAAGAACGAATCCTGCGCATCCGTGGAATTCTGGCTCTTCTTATTTTTATTGTGTTTGGTACGTTATGGACTTCGCTCGTGCTGCCCCTCAGTACCACGTCATTCTCTCTTTCACATACTGCTATTGGCGCATTTGGCCTTGCTGGAGTAGCCGGAGCATTAGGTGCTGCTCGGGCTGGGAGTCTTGCTGATCGAGGTTTAGGACAGTTCACAACCTGCATTGCCCTTGTCCTATTGCTCGTTTCATGGTTTTTCATCGGTTTGGTTAAGCATTCACTTATTGCATTAGTCATTGGTATTATCATTCTTGACCTATCTGTGCAGGCCGTACACGTGACCAATCAGAGTATGATTTTCACTGTGCGGCCTGAGGCGAGAAGCCGGCTTACTGCTGCTTATATGATTTTTTACTCCATCGGCAGTGCGACTGGTTCTATTGTTTCAACCAGCATCTACGCAAACGATGGCTGGATCGGGGTATGTTTATTTGGTGCCTCTGTCAGTGCCATTGCCCTTTTGTATTGGATCATCACCTACCGCCTCACGGAACAAATAACCGTAAAATCAGATTTAACATAAAAAAACACCGCGATTAAGCGGTGTTTTGGATTAAGCATCGACAACTTCGACTTTTTCCATACCTTGGCCTTGTTCCATATCTAGAACAGCCTCGATACCAGATGTTACTTTGCCAAAAACAGTGTGAACACCGTTTAAATGCGGCTGAGGGTCATGTACGATAAAGAATTGGCTGCCGCCTGTATCTTTACCAGCATGCGCCATTGATAATGAACCTCTTTCGTGTTGATGTGGATTCCCTTCTGTTTCACATTTAATTGTGTAACCAGGACCACCAGTTCCATTACCGTTTGGATCGCCGCCTTGGCTTACGAAGCCTGGGATGACGCGGTGGAATTTCAATCCATCGTAGAAGCCTTCATTCGCTAATTTTTCAAAGTTTGCTACTGTACCTGGAGCAGCTTCTGGGTATAGTTCAAACTCAATTTTCTTACCATTCGTTAGTTGTATGTATCCTTTTTTCGCCATTTTTCACATTCTCCTTTCAGGTTAAACAACGCTCATTATAGCACATTTTCGGTGATGTTAAACATCCCCTGCTCTTTGATTGTGATTTACCTCTTTTCTTAGGATTGATACAATGGAAGAGCTTGATCCTTTTTTCCTATTAAATTGATGACAGACTGTGCAACATGTCTTCATTATATTGGAAAAGGAAAACATCTTAAAAAGAAAATTGAAACGTCGAATCGATTTGTTACGTCTATATGATGGAGTGCATTTCTTTACGTGTGCTCAAAAGATGAGTTTCTCTTGAAAGAGGAACCCTTTCGACTTGAAGGAGGTCCACATGTTTAAAAAATCAATGCTTGGTATGATGGCAGCGCTCCTTTTCCTAATTGGTGCGCCAAAAGTCAGCTTAGCGGATGCAGCTGTCGGCGATGTCATCGTCACACTTGGGCAAGACTTAACTCCGGCTGATCGCCAGAAGGTGCTTGACGAGTTGAATCCACCTGAAAATGCGACAAAAATTGAAGTAACCAATAAAGAAGAGCATGAATATTTAGGAAAGTATATCCCTCGTTCTTCTATCGGGACGAGAGCATTATCATCTTCATCTATCACCATTGAAAAATCAGGTACTGGTCTGACTGTGGATACACATAACATCAAGACCATTACAGATGAGATGTATTTAAATGCTTTAATGACAGCCGGTGTCAAGGATGCCAAGGTTGTCGTGACTGCGCCGTTTGAAGTTTCTGGTACAGCCGCACTGACGGGTCTATTAAAAGCCTATGAAGTGTCAAGCGACAAAGCCATTCCAGAAGATGTGAAACAGGTAGCAAACGAAGAGCTTGTGACAACTTCTAAATTGGGTGACTCCATCGGGAAAGACAATGCTTCTGCCCTTATTGCAAAAATCAAGGATGACATTGCGAAAAATGGTGTCCCTAAAACAACAAAAGAAGTAGAAGAAAAAGTGGATCAGGCTGCTTCTGATTTAAACTTAAATCTAACGCAAGTTCAAAAGGATCAGCTTGTTTCACTATTCGATAAAATGAAGAACATCAATATCGATTGGAGCCAAGTAGGATCTCAAATCGATAAAGCAAAAGACAAGATTACGAAATTCATAGAATCAGATGAAGGGAAAAACCTTCTTCAAAAGATTTGGGATTTCTTTGTCTCCATTTGGAACGCAATCGTCTCTGTATTTACTGGAGGAAAATAAGTCATCATAAAAAGCTGCCTGTACATCAGGCAGCTTTTTTACGTAGATGATTTCACTTTTGATTGATACGGTAAATCAAGTTTGACAATATCAGCATATGTTTCGCGTTCAACGACAAGCTGCGCTTCCCCGTCTTCTACAAATACAACAGCCGGGCGCGGGATGCGGTTATAGTTGTTTGACATACTGTAGCCGTAAGCTCCGGTACAAAAGACAGCTAATAAATCTCCTTGTGATAACTCTGGCAAATCGATATCCCAAATGAGCATATCTCCGCTTTCACAGCATTTCCCTGCAATGGAAACCGTTTGATCATGCGTTTGGCTCATTTTGTTGGCACTTGCCGCTTCATATTTCGCTTGATATAAAGCTGGACGAATGTTGTCACTCATTCCCCCATCTACCGCAACATAATCGCGAATGCCAGGTACATGTTTTGATGAGCCGATCGTATAAAGCGTTGTCCCTGCATCTCCAACGAGAGAGCGGCCTGGCTCAATCCAAATTTCCGGCATATCAAACTCATAGCGGGCTACGTTCTCTTTTACAGCTTGGATAATTTTCTCGACGTATTCTGTCGCAGGAAGTGGTTCATCTTCTTCTGTATAACGGATACCAAAGCCGCCGCCTAAGTTTAACACGGTCGAAATAAAACCAAATGATTCTCTCCATTCATCTAGCTTCAAAAAGATTTTATCTGCTGCAAGGACAAAACCAGCCGTATCAAAAATTTGTGAACCGATATGGCAATGAACGCCTAAAAGCTCGATCACTTCTGATCCAAGCACTTGTTTCACCGCTTCATCTGCTTGTCCATTGTGAAGGTCAAAGCCAAATTTGGAATCCTCTTGGCCTGTTGTAATGTAATCATGTGTATGCGCTTCGACACCTGGTGTAATACGGAGCAGCACTTTCACCTGTTTTGACAGCTCTTGACCAAGCTCTTCAATGAGCTTCATTTCGTAGAAATTATCTACGACAATACAGCCGATCTCGTGCTCTAACGCCATTTTCAATTCTTCCCTGCTTTTATTGTTGCCATGGAAATGAATTTTTTCTACCGGAAACCCGGCGCAAATGGCTGTGTGAAGCTCCCCTCCTGATACGACATCAAGAGATAATCCTTCTTCCTTGGCAAGCTGAAACATGGCGATGGAGGAAAATGCTTTACTCGCATATGCTACCTGCGCTGTTAACTCTTCTTCTATAAATGCTTTTTGAAAGCTTTTTGCACGCTCCCGTATTAAAGCCACATCATATACATAAAGTGGTGTCCCATACGTTTCAGCTAAAGAAACGGCATCAACACCACCAATTTCTAAATGACCGAGTTCATTTTGTCTGCAAGTGCCGTGTAAATACAATGTCATTCCCTCTTTCTCCGCCTCGGCTGAAAAAAGACAGCTGCGTGAGCTGCCTTTTGCCGTTTCTCAAAGTTAAAAATACAATATCACAATCTTCAGCCACTTTCAATGAGCGTTAAGAATTTGGCGGAATTTTTGATCTGTTTTGAGGGTGAACGATGCTTGGCCTTACTTTTGAGCCAGGAACAGACGTCCGAATTAACACTTGCCATAAAGCTTTCCCATTAAAAGGGAGAAACGGCCACATATAAGGCGTCTGCAATGAACGTATGGATGTTAAATATATGATTAACAACGTAAAACCAATGATGAGTCCATTCAGCTTAAAGATCGCCACGAGTGCTAGTATGATGAGTCGTACAATCTTATTGGCGACACTCAGCTCATAGCTTGGCGTTGTAAATGTCCCGATAGCCGCTAGTGAGACGTATAAGATGACCTCTGGCGTAAATAAACCGACATCAATGGCGATTTGTCCAATTAAAACAGCCGCAATCAGCCCCATAGCGGTCGACAAAGCGGTTGGCGTATGAATCGCTGCCATCCTTAAAAATTCCACCCCAAAATCAGCAAGGAATACTTGTAATATGACCGGGATATGAGAAGGTTTATTAAAGCCAATATAGCTTAAATGATCCGGCAGAAGACTTGGTTCGAGGATAAACAGAAACCAAATTGGTAAAAGAAACGTTGAACATAAAATGCCTA
The DNA here is from genome assembly GCF_002998735.1 of Bacillus sp. NMTD17. Taxonomy (NCBI): domain Bacteria; kingdom Bacillati; phylum Bacillota; class Bacilli; order Caryophanales; family Bacillaceae; genus Bacillus; species Bacillus sp. NMTD17. The sequence goes on along the minus strand of NZ_PVRH01000003.1, from coordinate 207,752 downwards.
AAAAGCGTACCCATCTTAGGAACGTACCAACTGCAGGTGCCTGGCGGTATTCTTCTGCGTGCTGAACGTGGTGAAAAATGGTGGTTGGCGTAATGATGACACTAGGAGATGTATCCGTAATGATGATGACATGACCTTCTAGTATATGGTTAGCGGCGACATCTGGACGCTCGGTGTAGCGTACAAGGGGAAAGGGATTGTATCCTTGTTTAATAATGAATTCTTCAATCGTTTTATCAGACATCGTCAGCCCATCGACTTTGATTCCTGATACTTCTTTCTCTATAATATCGACAAGATCTGGGTCCGCAATATCTTCAATGTAGCAAACACATACATCCGCTTTCGAACGTTCGCCTACTTTGAGCATTTTGTATCTCAGTTTTTCATCTCGCACCCGTCTTCGTATGAGCGCTGTATTGACAATAATGTTTTCAACAAAGCCGTCTCTTGCGCCCCGGACAACCTTTTCTGTATCCGGCTCCTCTGGCATTCTGCCAGGATAGCTTCTGACATCAATGATAAATGCGTAGTTTTCACCTTCTACTACAACTGCCACAAGCCCCGACAGTACTTGGTCTACCGCTTCATCGAGCGTTTCAACCTTTGAAACCTGCTGATTGACTAGACGGTTCTCGACCACACGTGCCAGATCATCTGATTCAGGTTCGTTGTCATTGATTTCAATTAGCTCTTTTAATAAGTAGATGACATACTGTGTATCACACAGTCCGTTTACATAGTAAAGTTGGATTTCCTGATCGTGTATATAAATTTTCCGCACGCCAAGGTCAAAGCTGAGACCCATTCCGACATTTTCCTTGAAGTAATCTTCATTTTTCTTCGGGTCTCGGTACACGTTTACCTTGTCTTTCTTCATGGAAACCACTCCTTTCTAAAATTAATTCAACTGCTTTCATTGTGATCGGAGATCCCTTGCTCAGATCATCTTTACGTCCCATTTTGCCAATATCTCCAATCCCAACAACAAACGGAAGATGGAGCGAGTCAAGACAATACACTGTATCCCCGCTCATTTTATGAGGCTCCATTTCAGGAAGACCATGCTTGTCGACACCGTATTCTGTCAGTTCACCCTCCCGGTCAATGGAAACATGAACTTTTGTCCATTCAGCTTGATGCGTTTTGGATGCAACGGCGATCGCCCCAATGACTTCAATTTCAGGGTGACGCGCAACATGTTTCATCGCCGTCTCCCCTGTTCCTTCACCAGTCAGGCCAGAATCATCAAACATGACAAACACTGGATCATACGGCGTTTTTAAAATCATCTGTACAAGTTCAGGCCCTGTCCGTTTGCTTGGATTTCCTTTTGAGCTGGAAATACATCGTCCACCGACTTTGTTAGCAGCAAGCTCAATGGTTTTGGCAGCATATATATCTCCGTCTGTCACTAAAATGACTTTCCGTCTTTGCCCCATATTAGGTTATCCTTTCGGTTTAAAGATAAGAGCGATAATAAATGAGAATAAAATCGCAGCTGAAATTCCAGCAGAAGTTAATTCAAAAATACCGATCCCGATTCCGATGAACCCGTGTACATCTGCCTGATGCATCGCCCCATGAAGCAAGCTATGACCAAAGCTAACGATTGGTACGGTTGCGCCCGCACCTGCAAATTCAATAAATTTATCATAAATACCGAATCCGTCTAAGATGGTACCCGCCACAACAAAGGTGGTCATGACATGTGCAGGCGTAAGTTTGAGTACGTCTAGTAAAAGCTGGCCAATGACGCAAATAAGTCCGCCTGCAACAAAAGCGATAAGATAATCCATTAGCTCTCTCCTCCTGCACGCTCAAATACGACACCGTGCGCAATGGTTGGAATGGTCTCTTTTTGCTGGACCATCGTCGGGCTGAGAAGTGCCCCGGTTGCGACAACCAGTACTCTTTGCAAATTCCCTGCCTTCATTTCTTGAAAGATGTGACTGAATGTCACAATAGCTGAACAAGCACACCCGCTGCCTCCAGCGAACACGTTTTGATCGGGTGTATAGATGATTAATCCGCAATCATCGTGCTTTCGGCCGAGCTGAATGCCGTCTTCTTTGAGCAGATCCTTTAAGATCGGTGAGCCAATGCCAGATAGATCACCTGTTAAAATAAGATCGTAATCGTCAACCGTTCTCTCTAGATCTTCTAAATGCTGCTTGATGGTATCTGCTGCTGCCGGTGCCATTGCGGACCCCATGTCAAATGGATCTGTAATCCCAAGATCCATAACTCGTCCCACGGTTGCGCTTGTAATTTGAATTTGGGAGGGCTCTTGGCTGATAATAACGGCCCCGCTCCCAGTCACTGTACTTGTCGCTGTATCTGGTTTTTGTCCGCCGTATTCTGTCGGATTACGAAATTGGCGTTCTGCCGTCGCATTATGACTGCTTGTCGCAGCAATGGCTCTTTTTGCAAAACCACCATCTACTAATGCCGAAGCAATGGCGACCGATTCCATTGATGTGGAGCATGCTCCAAATAAACAAAGAAACGGGATTTTAAGTTCTCTTGCCACATAGTTTGCTGTGACGTTTTGATTCAGTAAGTCTCCTGCCAGCAAAAGATCAACATCGCTTTTTTGCAAATTTGCTTTTGATAAAGCGGTTGATATCGCATCATCCATGAGCTGCCTTTCAGCCATTTCCCAGTTCTTTTGATAACAATGCATTTCGTCGTATGTTTTATCAATAAGATGACCGATCGGGCCTTCTTTTTCTTTCGGTCCTGCAGCTGTTCCTTCTGCATTGACATAAAGCTTGTGCTCAAATACCCAAGATTGTTTACCTGTTAGTTTCACGTTTCATTCCTCCTACGAAAACGCCTTTTCCAAGATGTATCGAATGATCCCTACGACATATGCCGAGACGACACCAAAAACAATGACGTTCCCAGCAAGCTTAAACATGTTCGTGGCTACACCTAACACAAGCCCTTCACTTCTATGTTCAAGAGCAGCACTTGTCATGCTGTTTGCAAACCCTGTCACCGGGACAGCGGATCCCGCTCCAGCAAACTGGCCGATTCTATCGTAAATACCGATACCAGTTAATATAGAAGAAATTAAAATGAGGGTCGCTACGGTTGGGTTCCCTGCTGTCTTTTCATTAAAATCAAAAAAGTGAATATAGAAATTTTGCAGCCCCTCGCCTATGGCACAGATCAATCCACCAACAAGAAAAGCCTTGATGCAGTTGAGGACATAAGGAGGTTTAGGCTGATACGTTTTCACCTTAGATGGATAGTTCTCTTTTAAACTCGACACGTGTTGTTCCCTCCAAATTCTTAAATATAAATTAGCCAATGAAATAGTGAACCAAATACCTTTCCTAAGACAATGGCCATGAGAAGCAAAACAATTTTCCCGTCCATTCCAATTCTTTTCGTTAATATAGGAAGTACATTTAATACTTCAGTCAGCGCAGCTGCAAGCATGCCGACGAAGATGCCCGCTAAAAGACCGATCGGAAGTGCCAGCCATTTGGATAAATGCAAATGTATTGGACTTAAGGTTGCCCAGCCGCCAACGACCGCCCCGCTGATGACAGCCGCCTCGTACCCTTGTATGAAGCGCTGCGTTTTGGTTAATTGCATTAAACGAGGGATGATGCCCAGCACTGTGAGAAATGCCACAAACCCTGCTCCTACCGTTAAACCGCCGCCAAGTCCAACAAGCACGACAAAAAGCCACTTACCGATCATGAATGTCTTTCATTGTCTCTTTATTTTCTTTGAGGGCGACATAATGATCGAGATCGAGCTGATATTTAAACATTTCCACTTCAAGCGGACTTGGTTCTTCATTTAAACGCTTTTTAAATACATGATTGAAAAATAAAATCATGCCGAAGCCTAGTCCGAAGCTATATGGAATTTGCAATAAATAAGGATGCTCAACCGTTTTTCCTGTGATCATTTCATATAGGCGGATATGAACGAGCCGCATACTGACATCCTCGTGGAAATTCATAATGGCAAGCGCCGCTCCGACAAATAACAGGAGCCATACAAACACAAATAAAACGGGAGAAAGCTGGCGTTTGCCTGTATCAATTTCGACAATGGCCTCAGCGCCTCCAACGGTTTGAATGTCGATGTCTGGCCATGTTTTTTTGATCGTTTTGACCACATGCATGATATCAAGAACGGCGATGTGACGATCCTTTTTACTGACATGATATATCGGCATTTTGCTAAGCTTTTGCACAGCAAACTCATCACCAGTGATTTGGGCGATATCTTCTAAATAAACAAGCTGATCATTACCGGTCTTGATTCGATGGCGCAGCCGAAGAAAGATTTGTCCGTCCATCCAAGTCACTTCCTATACGATGGGTTAAAAATAGTATGTGGTGAAAAATGGTTCTCATACTGATAGAACTTGATTTACCGGTAATTACCACACAAAAAAAGCCAGCCTAATTGGCTAGCTGTCTTTTTGATCCATTTGCATTTGGATTTGTTTTAAAATTTTCTTTTCAAGCCGCGAGACTTGTACTTGTGAAATACCGAGCCTCTCTGCTACCTCAGATTGTGTTTGGTCTTTATAATATCTTAAGTACACAATGAGTTTTTCTCGTTCTTCTAATTCCTTGATCGCTTCTTTCAGAGCGATTTTATCAAACCATCTTTCTTCTGAATGATCCGCAATTTGATCAAGCAATGTAATCGGGTCTCCGTCATTTTCATACACGGTTTCATGAATCGATGTCGGTGAGCGGACCGCTTCTTGGGCGAGGACGACATCCTCTGGTGTGATATCAAGATATTCGGCAATTTCCTGGACAGTGGGCATTCTTCCGTGAGACTTAGACAATTCATCTCTTGCCCGCCGAATTTTATTTCCAAGTTCTTTTAGTGACCGGCTCACTTTGACTGTTCCATCATCACGAATGAATCGCTGGATTTCACCAATGATCATTGGAACAGCGTAGGTCGAAAACTTCACATCATATGACAAATCAAATTTATCAACAGATTTCAGCAGTCCAATACAGCCAATCTGAAACAAATCATCTGGTTCATATCCTCTATTTAAAAAGCGCTGAACAACGGACCAAACAAGACGCATGTTTTTTTCTACGAGGAGGTCTCTTGCTTGCTGATCACCGTCTTGGCTTTTTTTGATGAGCTCTTTGACTTCATCATTTGACAGCTGGGCTTTTTTTGCTTGCTTTTTTACCTCCACATCCATATGAGCAGCTCCTTTAATTACAAAGCGCTTTGCTTTTTGATAGATGCTTTGTTAAACGGATGGTCGTGCCCATTTCTGGAGATGAGTCTATCATGACATCATCCATAAAATTCTCCATGATGGTAAAGCCCATTCCAGAGCGTTCTAAGTCTGGTTTTGTGGTGAATAGCGGCTGTCTTGCTTCTTCAAGATCTGTAATGCCCATGCCTTCGTCACGGATGGTGAGGTACACAACATGGTCATCAAGTGTGACATGGATATGCACCTTGCCATCTGGATTTCCATCATAGCCATGGATAATGGAGTTTGTCACCGCCTCTGACACAACGGTTTTGATTTCTGTTAATTCATCTAATGTCGGATCAAGCTGGGCGATAAACGCTGCGACTGTCACCCTCGCAAAGGATTCATTTTGACTTAAAGCAGAGAAGGTCAGGTTCATTTCATTCCTCATGATGCCACCCCCAATGTTTGCAATGCCGTTTGCTCTGAAGGCTCCATACGGATGATTTTAAATAAGCCAGACATATCAAATAATCGGTTCACTGCTGGCGAGATAGCACAGACGACCATTTCTCCGCCAAGCTGCTTAATTTCTTTATATCTTCCTAAAATCACTCCGAGACCTGAGCTGTCCATAAACGTTAAATCAGCCAAATTCAGCACGATGTGGCGAATGTCCTCTGTTTCCAAATAATTCGTCACCTTTTGTCTCAATGTTTCTGCGGAGTGATGATCAAGCTCTCCTGTTAACCGAATGCAAAGTACGCTCTCTTTTACTTGAAAATCAATTTCAAGGCTCATCTTTTTATTCCTCCTTGCTCTAATTTCGGATAAAGATTGTTTCTCTTTTTTATCAAGTAAATCCTTCACCATGACAAAACTAGTGACCATTCGTCACATTTAGATGTTCTTTTCTTCTTACTCATAGCAAAAAGACTGCCAATTACAGCAGCCTTTCACATTTTATTTCCATTTCACAAATTCCGCCATCGCTCGTTTCAAGAAAGTCCAAACGCCTGCTTTTTCCATTCCTTCTTTAGCTTCTACAGGGCTTTCATGCAGCACTTTTCCGTCTTTTTTCAAGACAATTGTACCTAGTTCCGTTCCTTTTGAGAATGGGGCCGTGACATCCTGAGACAATTTGATTTCTTTTTTAATCTGATCCACATTTTCGCCTTTTTTCGTTAAAAGGGAGATTGGCTCAGAGGTGACAAGCTGAATTTTTTTCTTTTTCCCTTTGCTTACCTTGATCTCCGCTACGTCTTGTCCTCGTTTGTAAAGCGGGTGAGTGGTGTATTGACTAAATGCATAGTCTAACATTTTGACCACTTGAGCGTTTCTGTCTTTCGGTGTACTTGCGCCGAAGACAACTGCAATGACGCGCATGTTGCCTTTTTTAGCGGATGCAGTTAAACAGTATTTGGCTTCGCCTGTAAAACCTGTTTTCAACCCATCGACTCCTGGATAAAATTTAATCAATCGGTTCGTATTCACAAGCCAGAATTTTTTATCCGTGTTTTGACGGAGATAGTCTTCGTAGACCCCTGTGAATTTAGTGATTTGTTCATATTTCAACAGCTCTTTTGCCATTTTTGCCATATCATGAGCTGTACTGTAATGGTCTTTTTCAGGAAGTCCTGTTGGGTTTTGAAAGACCGTAGAGGTGAGGCCGAGTTCTTTTGCCTTTTTGTTCATTTGCTCCACAAACTGTTCTTCAGACCCTGCAATATGCTCTGCCATGGCAACTGAAGCATCATTTCCTGACGCAATCGCAATGCCTTTCATCATTTCTTTCACGGTCATTTCTTCTCCAGGCTCAAGGAAGATTTGTGACCCTCCCATTGATGCTGCATAGTCACTTGTTCTAACCTTGTCAGTCATTTTCAGTTTTCCTTGATCAATGGCTTCCATGATGAGAAGCATCGTCATGATTTTGGTCATACTTGCGGGTGCAAGCTTTTCATCGCTGTTTTTGTTGTAAAGCACTTTTCCCGTGTCACGTTCTATTAAGATCGCTGATTTGGCTTCGTGCACCAATTCTGATGTTTGTTTTTCTCCTGGTTTTTCAATCTTTTCTTTTGCTATCGCTGATGGTGAAACCATTGAGATAAGGATCATTAAAATAAACAATGCACATATATGACGTTTCAAGTGGCAGACCTCCATTATCGTAATCCTTTCTATTTTTTCCTCATACAGGCTGTTTTATTCAGAGATCGTATGATTGCCATAAAAAAACCTTCTGTCGATAAAACAGAAGGCTTCTTGAAACATGCTATGAGAGTTGTTTGACTACATCTTTTACTAAATCAAGGAAACTCGCTTTCACTTTTTCCGTTACTTCAATGACTTCATCATGAGACAGCGGCTGATCTAAAATACCTGATGCCGCATTAGAAATGCATGAAATACCAAGCACTTTGATTCCTGCATGACGCGCAACAATCACCTCTGGAACAGTTGACATGCCTACAGCATCTGCTCCAAGTGTTCTGAGGAAACGAACTTCAGCCGGTGTTTCATATGAAGGACCTGTCATCCCTGCATAAACACCATGCTGTACAGATATACCTAAGCGCTGAGCTGTTTCTTCTGCAAGTGCCAGCAAATCTTTATCGTATGGGGCAGACATATCAGGGAAACGAACACCTTGACTGTCATTTGGTCCAATTAATGGATTGGTCCCCATCATATTGATATGATCTGTAATCAGCATGAGATCGCCTGGATGGAAGGATGTATTCACACCGCCGGCTGCATTTGTCACAATGCATGTCTCAATGCCAATTTCTTTCATCACACGGACTGGAAACGTCACTTGCTTCATATCATATCCTTCATAGAAGTGAAAACGTCCTTGCATAGCACATACGACAGTGCCTTTCAGCGTCCCGATGACGAGCTGTCCTGCATGACCCTCTACTGTTGAAACAGGGAATCCAGGAATATCTTCATATTTCAATTTGATTGGATTTTCAATCTCATCTGCTAAAATGCCAAGCCCTGAACCTAAGATCAATCCAACTGTTGGTACGTTTGTCGATGCTTGTTTAATGTATGCCGCCGCTTCTGAAAACTGTGCTCCCACGAGATTTCCCCCTATTTGAGTTTAGATAAAAAGCTTGTGCCGTATTTTGGCATGGCTGACTTGAAATTGTCTGCAACTGTTGCTCCAAGATCAGCAAAGGTTTTTGCTGTTGGCAGTTCATTTGCTCCCTGATGCTTTTTGCTGTAAGCAATGAGCGGAACGTATTCTCTTGTATGATCTGTTCCGTGATGAACAGGGTCATTTCCATGATCTGCTGTGATCACAAGGAGATCATCCTCTTTCAACAGGTCAAACACTTCAGGAAGTCGTGCGTCAAATTCCTCTAATGCTTTTCCGTAGCCCTCTGGATCTCTTCTATGTCCGTAAAGAGCGTCAAAATCAACAAGGTTTAAAAAGCTGAGTCCTGTAAAGTCTGTTTTAAGTGTATCGACCAGCTTGTCCATTCCATCCATGTTCGATTTTGTTCTAAGAGAAGATGTGATTCCTTCACCATCATAAATATCAGAGATTTTTCCGATTGCAATCACATCGAGCCCATCATCTTTCAGCTCATTCATAACTGTACGGTCAAATGGTTTTAAAGCATAGTCATGGCGGTTTGGTGTTCTGACAAATGCGCCAGGCTCCCCGACAAACGGACGAGCGATAATACGTCCAACCATATACTTTTCATCTAATGTGAGTTCACGTGCAATTTCACAAATACGGTAAAGTTCATCTAATGGCACCACTTCTTCGTGCGCAGCAATTTGCAGCACAGAATCCGCAGATGTATAGACGATTAGATCGCCTGTTTTCATGTGCTCTTCGCCAAGCTCGTCTAAAATTTCAGTACCAGACGCAGGTTTATTTCCAATAATGCCTCTGCCTGTTTTTTCTTTTAGTTCATTTAATAGTTCATCTGGGAATCCGTCTGGGAAGACTTTGAACGGTGTGTCTATGTAAAGACCCATGATTTCCCAGTGTCCTGTCATTGTGTCTTTACCATTTGATGCTTCTTGCATTTTTCCATAATACGCAAGCGGTTTTTCATCCGCTGGAATTCCTTTGATTTCTTTAATATGGCTCAGCCCAAGCTTCGCCATATTCGGCATATGAAGCCCGTTCATTTTTTCAGCAATATGTCCTAGTGTATCTGCACCTACATCATTAAATTCAGAAGCATCGGGTGCTTCCCCAATTCCTACTGAATCCATTACGACGAGGAAAATGCGTTTATACTGATAATCAGGCATTAAAAAGCGCCTCCTTCAATATTCTTGTCTTTTGACCTTTCAAAAAGAGAGGTCTGACATCTCAAGTATAAACCGTTTACAAGCCGGTTGACAACCATAAACGGTGCAAACATGAAAAAGCATGACACACGTTCACTGTGTCATGCTTTACTTATGCCCTTGGATGGAATTTGTGATACACATCTTTCAGTCTTGTTTTCGTCACATGTGTATAAATTTGTGTTGTTGAGATATCGGCATGTCCGAGCATCTCCTGCACGGCTCTTAGGTCTGCACCGTTTTCAAGCAGATGTGTTGCAAATGAATGCCTGAGTGTATGGGGTGTGAGTTCCTTTTGAATCCTTGCTTCGATGGTTCTTTTTTTCAAATTCTTCCAGAAACCTTGCCGCGACATTTTTTTTCCGTGATGATTGAGAAATAAGGCATCTGCCGGCTGTTTTTTTAACAGCTTGCTTCTTCCCTTTTCGATATATTCTTCAATCGCACTTGCAGCAGCTTCACCAATTGGCACAATCCGCTCTTTTCTTCCTTTTCCAAAACAACGGATAAAGCCCATTGTGAGGTGAACATCAGCAAGAGTCAGATCTAGCATTTCACTGACGCGAATGCCTGTTGCATATAAGAGCTCGAGCATCGCTTTGTCACGGTAGTCAAACGGAGTGTGCTGATTTGGTGTATCAAGCAGCTTTTCGACTTCCCCTAGTGATAGAACTTTCGGTAGTTTCCGCTCTGTTTTTTGCGTTTCAATGTTCCACGACGGATCATCTGTTGTCACTTTTTCCCGGAGCAGAAATTGATGGAAGGAACGGATCGAGGATAGATGCCGCACTGACGTTTTGCTCGATTTCCCTTCCTCCTTTAGCTGCTTTAAATAATGAATGATATGCAGGCGCGTGACATCTTTGATATCCGTCAGCTGCTCATGTGTCATTAAAAAAGAAAGGTAGTTCTGTAAATCTCGTTTATAAGAAACAATGGTATTTTCAGAGAGTCCTCTCTCTACTGTCATAAAATGAATAAAGTCGGATAATTGATCGTTCAATGATTTCTACTCCCCGTTTTGATAAAAATAAATCAATCGGTCTTGCCAGTTGTCTTGATTCGGCTGATCCATTTCCATCACTTTAATTGCTGCACCCTCTGGTTTATCATAACGATGGTAGCTTTCATATTCTGAATTTATCCATATCATAGCATAATAGAACAAGACGGTAAAACCAGTGAACAAGATGAATACTTTCATCACTTCACCTGTTGTTTTGAGCCATTTTCGCATGATTTTCATGTCCTTTCTCAAGCTTCTCATTACTTCAGCATATGCCAGGTGGGACAAGGAATATACAGCGAAAATGCAAAAAACCTCTTCATCTTAAATGAAAAGGTTCCAATTCGGATTATTTGCCGGATTCATCATCATGACACCGGTGGCAAATACCATGGAATGTCAATCTATGATCCTTAATTTTAAATTTCCAGTCACGTTCAATAATCTCTTCAACGTCTTCTAATAAATCATCTTCTATCTCATCGACTGTCCCGCATTCCATGCAGACAAGATGATGATGGAAGTGAGCGGCTCCTTCTTTGCGAAGATCATATCGCGAAACGCCGTCTCCAAAGTTAATTTTATCAACAACTTTCAGTTCAGTTAGCAATTCTAACGTTCGATAAACAGTAGCAAGACCAATTTCAGGAGACTTCTCTTTTACGAGGAGGTATACATCTTCTGCACTTAAATGGTCTTCTTCATTCTCAAGCAGTACTCTTACTGTTGCTTCACGCTGTGGCGTGAGCTTATAGCTGGAAGAATGAAGCTGTTTCTTAATTCGATCAATCCGATTTTCCATTGACTTTCCCTCCTACGCCACATTACTTGATCATTATATCAAATGATGTGCTGAGAGCCAACTATAATCATTTTAAATTGATAAATAAATTGATTATTATTTAATAACGATTATAAAATTATGAAAAAAGAACACCTGCCAGCTTTTTCATGAGCATGAAAGATACGTAAGATTCAAAAAAGGACGAAAGTGCAGCAAGCGTTAAAATCATCAGCAAAACAGATGCATACCGGGCGAACCACTGAACAGGTGCTTGACTGATGGTTTTTTTCATGAACAGCTGCCCAATGAGACGGATGGAAAACGCAATCGCACATGTACCAATCACTAAATAGGCTGGAATAAGCAATATGTTTTGCGGAAGAACCGATACGAACGAAAGGAAAAAACCACTCAGCCCCATTTGATTTACTAGAAAACCAACTGTAAACCCAACGACAATTCCTTTTAAAAAGATCATGAGAAAGATGAGCGGCAGGCCAATGATAGATATTCCTAGTATCCACATAAGACCTAAATATTTCATATGATGCAAAAAGCTTTGCAAAAACATTTCTTTTGATTCTGCTGCTTTCTCATTCGTCAGCTGACCAAAAAATTGATTTAAATAATAGAATAAATCCTCTTTCTGACTAATTGTCATACTATTGACGATGATGGCCCCAAAGATCACGCCCATTAAAAAGAGTACAGAGACAAACAAATAAATCGATAGATGGTCTTTTACGTGCTGAAGAAGATGTTCCTTCCAAGACTTTTTCCGCATGCGTCTTCCTCCCAAATAGTAAAGGTTACTAGATTCTATGAGAGAGATTACGAAACATGACAGTTTTATTGAAAGAAAAAAGAGAAAGCAGCCTAAACACTGCTCTCTCTTATCATTTATCGGGCGGCTTTTTGTACGTTCACAAGCCCGGCACCATAATAAAAAGGATCTCCAAGCTTTGCAGCCGTTTTTGAAAGTCTCTCGCGCACTTCATCGTTTGTCAAATTCGGATGTTTTGATAGAATGACAGCCGCAGCGCCCGCTACATGCGGTGATGCCATGGATGTTCCACTCTTATAGCCATATTCATTATGAGGAATGGTGCTGAGCGTTGAAACGCCCGGTGCTGAGACTTCCACTTCTTCGCCGACAGATGAATCAAAGGCTCTTTGTTTTCTTTCGTCAACAGAGGCAACCGCCATCACTGAGGCGTACTTAGCTGGATAGTCAACCGTGTTGAGAGAGCCATAACTTCCTGCATTCCCAGCAGAAGCCACAATGAGAATCCCTTTGTCGTATGCTCGATCTACCGCTTCTTTCAGCGCTTCAGATTCACTTGCTCCTCCCATACTAATATTGATGACATCCATGTCATTCTCAATGGCCCATTCAATTCCTTTAATGATCCAGCTATAGTAGCCGTCACCATTTTCATCTGCCACCTTGACCGCATAGATAGAAGCCTTTGGCGCAACACCAACGACACCTACCTTATTATCTAACGCTGCAATTGTGCCTGCCACATGCGTTCCGTGTTCATGCGGGTCAACAAGCGGATCTGACTTTGTTGGAACAAAGCTGACTCCGCCGGTGACATGTAAATCTTCATGTTTGCCATCGATGCCGCTGTCAAGAACGGCTACTTTGACATTCTGTCCGGCGTATCCCCGTTTATGTACCTTTTGTGCTTTGATGCTTTTGATGCCATATGGGATCGTTTGACCGCTTGTTTTTGCCTTTTGGTCTTCCTCAATGAAGGTCACTTCTTTTGCCTGATTCAGTTTCTCTTTCGATGCCTCATTCAAGGAAACTTTCATCATATCTATTTGCTCTATGGATTCTTTTACATGCCCACCAGCTTCTTCGACAAGCTGTTTTTGTGTATGATCTTGAACGGAAGAAGAAAAGCCGATCATGTACTCTTTTTTTGCTTGCTCCTTTGCAGAAATATGTGAGGCGCCGAACGTGACCGATGCCAGCATCATACTTGCCATACAAAGCCTTGCTCCAATTGACTTGACGTTCACAATACTCACTCTCCCTTTCATCTTTTTGTCATTTAACTACATTTTCAGACAAAAAGAAACGACCGTTTGTCCTATTTTTTAAAATTTTTCCATTTATTTGAACTAGTTGTCACAAAAAAGCAAAATAAAAATGCTTATGATCCTCTTGATAGTGATCATAAGCATTCCTTCTTTTATGTTTTTTCATCATGTGCTGCAAGGCTTCTTGTTTTGTTTTTGTCTTTCTTTCATGTGTGCTAAAATGCGGCATGTTTCCTCTCGACAGTTCCGGGTTTCGGCTGTGCTGCCTTTGAATATGTTCTCGTTTTTTCTTTGCATTGCTTTTTCCCATTTGGCAAAACCCCTATCGTTGACGTTATGATACACGATGTGACATAAAAAAGATAGACGTATACACGCCTATCTTTCTGTTTTCACCATATCAAGATGAGGAATCCCATCTTCATCATAACAATCTGAAACGGCCTTAAAACCAAATGATTCGTAAAACGACTTCAGGTAGGCCTGCGCCTGAATTTTGACACTTGTTTCACCTAATTCACTCAGCTTTTCCAAAGCCTTGCTGAGCAGCATTTTTCCATAGCCTTTTTTTCGGCCTGCCTGCGTCACAAGAACGCGGCCAATGGACGCCTCTTCGTACATGATTCCGCTTTGAAAAATTCGGCAATAAGCCACAATCGTGCCGTCCTCTTTTGCAGACAGATGAAGCGCTTCTTGGTCCCGGTGATCAATTTCAGGGTAAGGGCATGTTTGTTCAACAACAAACACATTGACTCTTTCCATTAAAATCAGGTAAAGATCCTCTTTTGTTAATTGGTCAAACGTTTGACATGTCCAGTTAACTTGATTCATGATTGATATCCACCTTACCGTACACTCCGCCCCCGCCAGCGATCAGTTCGACTTCACCTTTTCTTGCTTTGATGATGTAATTGGCTGTTTTTTCTGGCAGGACAGCTTTTAGTTCTTGTTCTGTTGCTCGATGAAGGATATTCATCTCTGTGTGAAACACGGCTTTTAGCTTCTCCAGCGTTTTGACTCCGACACCCGGAATAAATTGAAGCGGGAGCTGATGAACATAAGGAGGTCTTGTTCCTTTGTCACTTTCTTGGTCAGCAAGCTCCTTTAAACGCTCACTCACCCCTTTTGTCATCCGGGTATGTCCGCATGTGTGGCACTTTTCTTGATCTAGCGCGCGAGGTCTTACTCCGCACTTCTCGCAGGTTGTATGATAGTACTTCCCAAGCCGCGGAGCGAGTCCATAATTTCCTGTAATGGCTCTGCCCTCTTTCCCTTCAAGGGCTAGTTTGAATTCGGCAAAAGAGGCATGATCCATTCGGATTTTTGTATATTCTCGCGCAATTTTCCCTAAAGAATGAGCGTCTGAATTCGTTAAAAAGGGATAACGGTTCAGCTCACTTATTTGGGACGCCATTGACGTATCGCAGCTAAGACCTAGTTCAACAGCATCAATGAGGTCTGGGTCGAATACTTCCGTTAAAGACGTGTTGACTCCTTTGCCAAATAAGCTTTTATGCGGCGTGAAAATATGAGCAGGAATAAACAAGCCTCCTAGCTCCTTGACCTTGCGCTGAAGTGTTTTCCCATCAACATAGAGGCGCTGTGAACTCAAATGCACATTTTTCATATGAAGCGCGAGCCATGCGGAGAACTCAGACATTTTGTGAAGTGTGGGCATAAATGCAAGCACGTGAATTGGACCTTTTGAATGGTTATCGTTAATTTCTAATTCACTGCCTAAAAGCAGCACGGTCTGTCCAAATGATAGACCGCCATCATTTAGTTCAGTGTACTTGCCTTCCTCTACACCCTCTATTAATTCTTCTAGGACTTCTGGAGATTGTGCATCAATCACACCAATCATCCCCATCCCTTTACTTTGCGTTGCTTCAATGAGAATTTGGTCAATTGTCAGTGACCTTGCACCTGTAATTTTAACAGCTCTGCCTGTTCTGGTTCTGCCAATATGAATATGGATGTCTGCAAAAAACTCCCTCATTTTGTTGACTTAAGTACCTCTTGCAATTGTAAGTACTGAATGGCATAGGCTGTTTTTGCATCATAAATGTGCTGCTTTTCAATGAGGTGCAAGGCTTCTTCTAATGAAACTTCCATCACTTCAACAAATTCATCTTCATCCAGCTCTCTTTTTTCTTCAAGCGGAACCAGCTGATCTGCAAGATAAATGTGGACGATTTCATCTGCGAAACCAGGTGATGTATAAAAGGCCGTCAGCTTTTGGAGCTGCTGAGTGGTGTACCCTGTTTCTTCTTCTAATTCTCGCAGTGCTGTATGTGCCGGCTCTTCTCCTGGCTCTAATTTTCCAGCCGGAATTTCAACGATGGCTCTCTCTAGTGCTTTACGGTATTGCTTGACCAAGATGATTTTATTTTCGTCTGTACGAGCAATGACGGCTACTGCACCAGGATGTTTGATGATTTCGCGTTTGCCTTGTTTTCCGTTTGGCAATTCTACATCTTCAAGAACCAAATCAATGATTTTTCCATTATATAATTCTTTAGTCGATAATGTTTTTTCTTCAAAGTCCTTCAATTTTGTCAGCTCCTCGTTCTACTTTCACTTTTTACTTCATTCATTTTAACATAGATGATTTAGGAGAAGCGAAATGCGAACGCTTGCTTCAATGCGCCACTTGAAATCACCTAGCTTGAATTCCAGATTTTTTTCACTTAATGTGAAGGGATAGGAGTGTGATGGAATTGAAAAAAAGACGAATTGGTACCTCGGATCTTTTGGTGAGTGAGGCAGCACTAGGATGTATGTCCCTTGGAACGGAAAAAGGAAAAGCGCTCTCTTTATTAGATGAGGCTATAGACCTTGGAATTAATTATTTGGATACAGCCGATTTATATGATTTTGGGACAAATGAAGAAATTGTCGGGGAGGCTATTAAAAACAGGCGGCAAGATTTGATTTTGGCCACAAAAGGCGGCAACCGCTTTGAAAAAGGCAAATCTGGCTGGGACTGGGACCCTTCAAAGGCGTACATAAAAAAGGCCGTGAAACAAAGCCTCAAGCGGCTGCAAACAGATTATATTGATTTATACCAACTGCACGGAGGCACGATAGATGATCCTATCGATGAGACGATTGAGGCTTTTGAAGAATTAGTGGAAGAAGGCGTTATTCGCTATTATGGCATCTCTTCTATCCGTCCTAACGTCATTAAAGAATACGCCAAAAAATCGAACATCGTCAGTGTGATGATGCAATATAGTTTACTCGACCGCCGTCCAGAGGAATGGTTCTCTCTTCTTGAAGAACAAGGCATTAGTGTCGTCGCAAGAGGACCTTTAGCAAAAGGGCTTTTAACTGAAAAACCACTTTCGCAAGCAAGTGCAGCGATTCAAAAAAACGGCTATCTTCAATATTCATTTGACGATCTCCAGCAGGTCATTCCTTCTTTAAAGAAAGTCGCTTATGACCTATCACTCACAGAGCTGTCCATTCAATATTTGCTTAAGCATTCTGCGGTCAGTTCCGTTGTATTTGGCGCAAGCTCGGTGGAACAGTTAAAAGAAAATGTTGCAGCGGCAAATGCACGTTCTTTAAGTGACCAAGAAGTAAAAGCATTGACTTACTATACAAAACCATCTGTGTATGAGGCGCACCGGTTTAAATAAGATAAAAAGAGATCGCTTTATGTGATCTCTTTTTATCGTGTTTTTCTCTATTAAAAATGAGAAGGGGCTAAAAGCCCCTGTACTCTTATCTATTTGCACTTTCATAATACGCATAATTTCCGGCTTTGCCTTTAAGGTGAAATGTAGTACCAAAACGTTGAAAATTATTTGCAAATACGCCATTATCTGAATGCATACATAATCGATTACCTCCACCTTTAAAAGGAGTTACAGAACAATCAACAATTGTAGTCACCGACGTACGAAAATCCGCTTCCGTTGAATCATTTGTAGCAAGAGCTTGTCCAGAAACAGGTAAAAGCAATCCTAAAGATAAAGCAACTCCAGTCATTGTTCTTCTCAATTTCATGTGAATCATCTCCATTTCCAAATTTTTCAATGCATCTTCATTATAAGAAGAATGCTCCTTTATTTAAAGGGTCTTAATTACTATATTTGTAATAAAAAGGGATTTTAATAAATCAATACTCCCGTTTCTTCTATTTTGATCACGTATAAAATAGGTGATGGGATTTAGTTTTAAATCATATTGTCACGAAGCTGAAATGAAGTGAAATTCGAAGGAGTCAGAAGAGTCTGCTCTCAAAGCACCTATGTTTTGAACAAGTTCATTTCGTGTTGATCAATCTCAATGATGACATGAAAAAAAGGAGCATCAGAGCTCCCTTTTTTTAGCTTTTATATTTTCTCCAGTCCAAATGACTTTCATCTAGCAGCTCGGAGAAGCTTTTATTTTTTTCTTTTTCTTTCTGCTGCCGAAGGAGGTCTTGTCGTTTTTGTTCTTCTCTTTTTTCTGTCTGGGCGGCAAGGTTCTGCTTCATTTGAAGGAGCTGCTGTTTGAGATCCTCGTTTATGCCGTCCTTTAATTTCGCTTGATCTTGATTGGTCTTTTTCATTGTGCCTCTCTCCTTTTGCCCTAAGTGTATCATCCGTTTTATTTGCTGAGCAAGAGTCACGCCAATCTCCCAACATGTGGTATGATCGTCATAGGAAAAACTTCGGAAAGGAAGAATCAGCTGGATGAAGAAATGGATCGCTATACTTGCCTTGATATTATGTCCGCTCGCTGCAATCGGCATTTTTTTCACCAATAAAATGATGTATATTCGAAAATTAACGGATGAAGAGCTCATCAAAAGAGAATCAGATGAAGGACACTATCATCACGAAGAGTTTCAACAGCTTAAAAAAGAGAAAGTGTGTATTCCTTCAGCATTTGGTTATGATCTTCATGGCTATTTTGTGCCGCATCCACATACAACACGCACCATTGTACTTTGTCATGGCGTCACAGTCAGTTTGATTAATTCCGTTAAGTATATGAAATTATTCCAAAAGCTCGGATGGAATGTGATGCTTTATGATCATAGAAGACATGGAATGAGCGGCGGGAAAACCACGAGTTATGGATACTATGAAAAAGAAGATTTAGCGCAGGTCGTGAAGTGGCTCAGACAAAGACTCGGGGAAAATGCCATTATCGGCATACATGGAGAATCAATGGGTGCAGTCACGACTTTGTTATATGCTGCAAAGCCGGAAGCAAGCGCCAATTTTTACATAGCTGACTGTCCTTTTGCTTCTTTTGAGGATCAGCTTCTTTATCGATTAAAAACAGATTTTCGTCTTTCAGGGCAATGGATTCTTCCACTAAGTGATCGAGTGTTAAAATGGCGGGATGGATACAGCATTCGGCAAGTTTCACCGCTGGATGTGATCGATCAGGTGAAAGAACCTGTGCTTTTTATCCATAGTCTTCATGATGACTATATTCCATGCGAGCAGAGTCAGCAGCTATATGCTCGAAAAAAAGGTGATAAACAGCTATTTATAGCGCCGCACGGGGCACATGCGATGTCTTTTAGCGAAAATAAGGCAGCTTATGAACAAGAAGTTCAAGGATTTCTTCAACAATTTGAATCGAATGAAGATAAAAGAGGAGAATGAACAGCGGTTCGTCTCCTCTTTTTGAGCTAACTTATGCGATAGTCACCACTGTTGTATGATGTCTGCCCGCCAGCTCCATATGACTCTCTTCCGATTGCTGCTGACTCATGACCGATAATCCTGCAGTTGCTGCCAATAAAAGAACTATCAAACTCGTTTTCATATAAATGACCCCCATTTTGAATTTTTGATATGGCTTGAATCTTCCTTTCGTAAAACCGTGTAGATGCTTCATACAGTCCAAGCTCATTGTAATAATGAGCCGCATCAAGTGCCAATTCCTCAATATCTGGGTATAAGCGCTTGTCCTCGAGCAGGTCTAATGTATCGTCTATGATCGTTATTTCTGCATCAACGTATAATGCTTTTAAGAACTGAAATTTGCAGATGTAAATTTCATCTTCTAATTCACAGGCTTTCATAATACCTTGTTGATAGAGGGTTAACGACTCTTCTATTTGTTTTTGTTTAAACAGGATTTGGGTCAGCATAAATAGTGGGTCTAGAGAGCGATTAAGATGGGTTAAATTCTCCTTTTCAAACACTTCAAGAGAGTCTTTCAGATAACGGCTTGCTTCCGCAAGATCGTTCATTTGGTAATAACAGTTACCTAAGTTGAAAAGGGCCGAACCTATGACTCGAGGGTTTCCAATTGAGCGTGCTCGATTTAGAGCATTTTTAAAGTAGGGTAATGCATGTTCATAGCATTTCAAATCATCATAGTTTGCACCGATGACAAATTCACAGTGGATGATTCTCAGCGTGTACGTTCTGTAGGCAGAGTACGTATCTAACGCTTGCAAGGCATAGTGCATCGAAAAGTGGGTTTGTTTCATGTGGTAGTATATTTCAGCTAATTTAAAGTAAAATTCTGCTCTTTCTATATCATCTGATATAAGATTGAGCTTTTTTTCTGCTGAACGGTAATAAGCAATGGCACTTAAATAGTTTTGCTGTTCAAACTCAAACATTCCTGTGAAAAAATGAACATAGTATTCAAGCATGTCCGTTAATTTCGTTTGCGAATGTTCGATCGTTTCTAGCAGGTTCTTAATTTCTTCATCGTTTGAGGCTTTCTTTGCCGGTTCAAAATATTCAAGCATCACCTTATGGCGAAAATCCATCAGCTGGTAAAACAGCAACAAGTTTTGATCCTGTTCCATCTCCAGAATTTCCTGCTCGATCTCGGCCTTCAGCTTCTCTGCTTTCATGACATGAAATCCGCAAATCTGCCTATACCATTCGTTTATTTTGATTCCAACCTGAGGCGATGACAGCTTGAGCTTCAATTCACTTTAGCACCTCCCTTCTCATATACGATACATGTTGTATTCTATCACATTCCCTCGAATGGAAGAAATATGAAATGTCATTTTTCGCAAAGTTTTCGGTATCCCGCAATAAACGCTTTCATTGCCTATTTTTCGGCATTTATAAATTGTCGAATTGGTTGTTATAAAACGGTTTTTTTGCGTTTTAAAAGATCATTTTTCAGATTAGACATCCCTGCTGTTTGATGAGATGATGAAGGCACGAAAAAAACCCTTTTGTCAAAAAAGGGCTTTTATAATACATCTGTTACCTGTTCCATATTCTCTTTGATCCAATTGACAGCTAATTCGAGCGTTGGAAATTCTTCCGTTTCAAATGTGACTTCATCTTGAAGAAGCCAAACGTCCTTTTTCACCGAATCCATTCCACCTATTGACCAGTGCAAAAGGGTATAGGGATGATTGTTATTTAAAAACGACACCCATGTTTTATTTTGTGCCGTGTTTTGTATCACTCTAAGCTTCTGATCCACTACGTTTCCACCTTACTTTACAAGTATGCCCATTCTTGGACTGAGTATTTGCTGAGGACTTTTCAGCATCAATGTATTGGCTTTTTCATTAAAATCGATGGTCATTTCCTCATCAAAAAATACCTTCTGTGCAATGTGTATATATAGTTTTAAATGTTGGCTATTATTCAGTTGTTCCCATTCACCTGTTCTTTCACTTGTTAACCAAAGCATTGGTACGCCACTCACTGCACAGCCACAACCTTCTGAATCGTAGCGAAGCAGTAATTCCTTAGTTTCGTTTCCTATTTGCTGTTTTTCTATATATGTTTTAGCCAGTTTTGTGATGTGAATATACATGGCGAACATCCTTTTTAAATTGATGCTTACATTGTAACACATAAAACACCATAAAACATGACACACGACTAAATCCGAAAGTCATATTCTTTGAAATACACGCTCTTCTCACTAGGATTATATCTATCTATTGGCTCTTTTCGCTTCTTGTTTTTTAGAATTATACTTATGACGCTACCAATTTTAAAAGAATAAACAGGAGGTTTTAGATCGTGAAAAAAAGATTATCTCTCTGCTTCATCGGGGCACTGATATTTATGTTGAGTTTTGCTGTGCCAAACATGAAAGCGGCATCTGTCCTTGATGAAGTACGAGAAAGCTATGCGACTTATACGGGATCTGGTTACTCAGGGGGCGCCGCATTATTAGATCCTATTCCATCTGACATGAAAATTACGGCTTTAAATCCTCATGACTATAACTATAAAGGGGTAAATGCGGCACTTGCAGGTGCTTACCTTGAAGTAAAGGGTCCAAAAGGAAAAACCGTTGTGTATGTAACCGATAAATATCCAGAAGGAGCAAAAGGAGCTCTTGATCTTTCTCCTAATGCCTTTGCCAAAATCGGTAATATGGCAGATGGAAAAATCCCAATTAGTTGGAAAATTGTAAAAGCACCGATTAGCGGAAATGTAGCTTACAGAATAAAAGAAGGCAGCAGTGAGTGGTGGGCTGCGATTCAAGTGCGCAATCATAAATATCCGATTATGAAAATGGAATATTACAAAGATGGACAATGGGTGAACATGGAAAAGACAGACTACAACCATTTCCTTGGATTTAATATGGGGTCTAAATCTCTTCCTGTTCGAATCACAGATATTCGCGGGGCCATAGTAAAGGATAAATTACCCGCTCTTCCATCTACTGCTGCTTCACAGGCCTATATTGTAAAAGGCAATGTTCAGCTTCCTAATTAACGAGGAAAAGAGGTAGCTTATTTAAGAGCTTCCTCTCTTCCTTCTCTATCCCAGTGATATGCCTCATTTTCTATTTCTTTTATGATTTCATTCTTTCCTGCCATATAGCTTTGTATATCTTCCGGATACTGATTTGCTAATTGTTCCTTGACAGACGCATACGCTTCAGCTCGTTCTGGATGTGCCCTTAAGTAATCTCGAAACAATAAATGCCTTTTCACATCAGGGTGATTTCTCTCATAAACATGGACATGATGCGTACGATTCAAGCCACCCTTTTGAAAAAAACGTCTCCCTTTTATGCCATTTTCACCTAGCACTTGATATCCAAGATGTTCAAAGCTCTCTCTTTTTCTATCGATCTCTTTTATATGACTTACTTCTATTAAGATATCAATAATTGGTTTGGCAACAAGCCCTTCAACTGACGTACTACCAATATGATGTCCTTCTATCCAGTTCTTTTGAATGATTTGCTTGAGTTGCTGCTTTTCTTGATGGAATTCTTCATGCCACTCTTTTTTGAATTCGACAACCTCAACCTTTCGCCTTGGTCTCCATTTCATTTTTGATAAGGTGAGCTCTTTTGCAACATGAATCACATCTGTTTCAAGAAATCCCAACTTTTCGTATAGCCTTTTTGCAGGGGTGTTTGTTTGCCCTGTGGTCAGTTCTATAGGGACATTTTTCTCCATAATTGTGGACATAAGTCTTGTTCCAATACCCTGCTTTAGCGCTTTTGGATGTACAGCCAATCGACTAATGATCAAATAATCTTTCTGCTCTTCATAAGAGGCAACACCTAGTAAGATTCCCTTTTGCTCAAAACCAATAAATTGCTCTTTTGCTTTCATTACATTTTGAATGGTCTCTTTTAATGGTGGGAGATCGGCATAGCCAATTTGTTCAGCTTCTTGTTGGTATGCAGCTAGTTGAATATGTAAGATCTGCTTTGCTACATCACTTATTGTTTGATCTAAATTGACAATCATTGCATTGCCTCTAATTTTTTCACAAATAAAACACGATCTTCATTTATTCCATCATAGTCTGAAAACACGGAGATTCCTTCTACAGTTTTGTCCCCTTTTTCAATTTGAAAGCCCAATTTTGCATGATAGGCAATCGATACTTTATTTACAGGTGCTGTTACCGCTTTAATGGTTGTTCTTCCTTCCTGTTTTGCCACATCATAAAAGGCTTGATATAGGATTTTTCCTATCTTTAATTTCCGATGGTCTGGATGTACACCTACAAAATGAATATACGCTTCATCTGAATGAGATTGCGATAAAAAACCGACTAAAAAGCCAATCAGTTCACCTTTTTCAACGACGACAAAACTTGTTTGCTGAAAATGTTCAAAAAATAGCTTCGGCAATTTTGCGCGCAAATCTCTGCCTCCCCACCAGCTTTGGATGACGGATGTGACGGCGTAAAAATCTGACGGCTTCACTTGACGTATCATGATGACCTCGCCCCTTTTCATTTTTGGCTTACCGCTCTCTTTTTTAAAAAAACTGTTTGTTTCAATAGTCTACCTGTTCGATTAATTGTTTGTAAAGATCACGTGTCAGCCTTTTTTCCTTTCAGCTTTGTTGATTCTTCGTTCTTTCGCCGTCATCTCCTTTTAAATCTTCACACTTATTTCAAAAAGTTCACTTTTTGTGCGAAAGTTTCATTCTTTTGGTATGTTAAGATGGTTCATATAGGAAATGTAACAAATGTTTATTGGAGATGATGATATTGGTTTGGATTGTTACTTCACTTGTTGTGTTTAGTCTTTTAAAGCTTCTTGTCACTTCGCTGCCTTCTGGTGTTGTGGAACGCCTTTTTAGTCGTTATGCGGTGCATGCAAAAGTAACAAGTGATCAAACAACGATCATGTTTGAAGATCGTCCGCTCAATGATCAGCAAGTATCTGAAATTATTCGACATTTTAATGATGCGATCTTTATTGAACGCTATTATATTTATCCTGGTGATGAAGAGCGTTTTCTTCATCCGCAGGAAGGGCCTGCGCCGCTTACCATGCAAACAAAGCTTGGCAAACATGATGTGACCCTTTATCTGTATCATTACGATGACCACGTGGATGTGGTGCGGCAGTTTACACATAAGCCTAAGAAAAAACTGACGGCCTATCGTTTGCGTTCTGAGCCGCTCCAAACATCTCACAACTTGGCACATGCTTAAAATAATGTTGCATCAAATGAGACGAAGTGGAAGACACTTCGTCTTTTTTGTATGGATTTACACTCTTTTCTTTGAATGATTTACCAGTATCAATTTCGCCTCCTGACGGTTACAATATAAACGGAACATATGTTCTAAGAGGTGAAAATAATGAATGAACGAGCCATTCTGCTTGTGGATATGCAATCGTTTTATGCGTCAGTCGAAAAAGTGGAGGCTCCCCACTTGAAGGATGTGCCGCTCATCGTCTCTGGAGATCCTGAGCGGCGGAGCGGGGTCGTACTTGCCGCCTGCCCGCTCGCTAAAAAACGAGGCGTACAAAATGCATCAAGATTATGGGAAGCGCAGGAGAAATGCCCCGAAGCTGTCGTCGTACGCCCCCGTATGCAGCGCTATCTTGATATCTCTGTCATGATAACAGAGCTGCTCGAACAATACACAGATCTTGTCGAACCCTATTCAATTGATGAACAATTTCTTGATATTACAGGCAGTCTGACACTACTCGGGTCTCCCCGCGAGATCGCTCAAAATATACAAACAACCATTATGAACCAGACTGGCATTTACGCACGTGTTGGCATCGGTCCTAATAAAGTGCTCGCTAAAATGGCCTGTGACCATTTTGCTAAAAAAAACACATCTGGTATCTATGAACTTCGTACAGACAGTGTTGCGGCTGATTTATGGCCGCTTCCGATTGGAAAATTATTTGGCGTCGGCAAACGAATGGAGCACCATTTAAAACGAATGGGCATCAGTACCATTGGGACGCTTGCTGCTTATCCGTTAGACCGGCTTAAAAAACGCTGGGGAATCAACGGAGAGCTTTTGCAGCGAACAGCTTTAGGGCATGATCCCTCTCCGGTCACCATTCACACACATGATCAGCAAAAAGCGGTTGGACATCATATGACTCTTCCCCATGATTATGCGTCTTTTGAGGATATCAAAGTCGCTCTTCTTGAATTGAGTGAAGAAGTGGCAAGACGTGCACGCTTTAAGCATTATCTTGGGCAAACAGTGTCTGTTGGCGTGAGAGGCGCTGATTTTTCTCATCCGACTGGATTTCATAGACAAATCAAGCTTCATTCACCTACACAGTACGGGACAGATATTGCAGACGCAGCCATTCAGCTATGCCAGCAGCACTGGGATGGCCAGCCCATTCGCAGTGTGGGGATTACTCTCTCACAGCTGCAGTCTGACAGCCAATATCAGCTGACTTTATTTGATCACCATGTTCAAAAAGACAAACTCAGCAAAGTATTTGATGCGATCCACATGAAGTATGGACCTGCTGCCCTGCTGCACGCTTCGTCACTGACAAGCGCAGGGCAGGCGTATCACCGCGCCGAAAAAATTGGCGGACATTACAAATAACGGAGGCGAACAGCCATGAATCCCAATAAATTAACACCTGGATACAACCTCATGTGGGAATCAAGCCGAATGATGCTTCCAGAGCACCGGGAGCAGCTGCTTGCTCAAAAACGGAAGAAAAAAGAGTACACCCCTCCCCCGCTGAGCACCGATCAGCTGGAGGAAATGAATTTTTTGATCACACAGTCGATTACCGAGGATCAAGCGATTTGCGTGACATATGCCGCAGCAGGTATGAAAGAGCAGTTTTGGGGCTGGGTAAAAACCATTCATTATGAAACGCAGCGCATAAAAATCGTCAATGATGAGGATGTTCTCAACCTGTCCTTGCAGCAAATCGTCGCGATCGACCTTGATTAAATGGTCGCCAAATGACCGCGCGAATCAGTGACATAGAAGCACTGGCAGCAAAAAGCAAACCTCCAAATGGCGAGCCAATCTTGCTTCTTTGCCATATGGCAGATGTCTCCTCCATCAAATTGTGTATTTAATTTGCACAATTTTTCATGTATGATTGGAACATCTTACAAACTCAGGGGAGAAACAGCATGAAAAATAACTTACGTACGTTACATCCGCTTAGTTGGACGATCATCATCGGCACCATATTTGGCCGAATGGCGACGTCCATGAGCATTCCTTTTTTGGCCGTTTATTTGACACAAGTCAAAGGCGCCTCAGCGTCTTCTGCTGGATTAATCATTGCCGTTAGCTCTCTGATTGGGATCGTTGCGAGTTTTTACGGCGGATATATTTCTGATCGTATCGGCAGAAAAAAGGTCATGCTTCTATCGATCTTCGGTTGGTCACTTGTCTTTGTTGGCTTTGCATTTGCAGATGCCATTTGGGTCTTCTTTATCATGAACGCTTTAAACGGACTGTGCCGGGCACTTTTTGAACCAACATCTAAGGCGCTCTTATCTGATGTCACCCCATCAAGTATTCGGTTGTTTGTGTTTAATTTACGCTATACAGCCATTAACATAGGGGTCATCTTCGGTCCTCTTCTTGGCTTATATCTCGGGTCATCGAAAACAACGTTCCCATTTCTCGTTGCTGCCTTCATTTACTTGTTATACGGATTAACGCTGGTCTGGCAATTTCAGAAACATCCAGTTGCTGCTCCAGAAAGCACGAAACAAATTGGTGTCAAAAAAGCCCTTTCCATTATCCAAAAAGATACGGTCTTTAGCATTATCCTCATCGGCGTGACCTTATGTTCGTTCGGTTATTCGCATTTGAGCTCAACGCTGCCTCAATATTTATCCGCTTCGCCTATGATTGAGGATGGTCCGAAACTGTTTGGATACCTTTTATCTTTAAATGCAGTTGTTGTCATTGTCGTACAATATCCGCTCATCATGATCGCCAAGCGCTACTCCACCATTTTGTCGCTGACCACTGGGAATATTCTTCTTGCCGGCAGTTTGTTTGCCATTGCTTTTTCACAGAGTCTCGGCATGCTTGCTTTCATCATTGTCGTGTTTACAATTGGAGAGGTTCTGCTGTTTGCGATGATGGATCTTTTTGTAGACAATGTGGCAAAGCCAGAAGTAAAGGGATCGTACTTTGGTGCGATGGGATTTTCTCAGCTCGGCAGCGTCATCGGACCATTTATCGGCGGACTGTGCATTGACTATTTTGGCGCAGCCCATCCCTTCTCCATTTTTTCAGTCTTGTCGATGGTCACCATCGCAGGTGTCCCGTTCTTACTCATTGGATACTACCGCCTGAAAAAGCGATCCGCAGCTGCGGTCGCTGTTAAAGTCAGTGGAGATCATTAAAAAAACCGCTCTCGTTTGAGCGGTTTTTCTTTATACTCGGCGGATAGCAATCTCTTCCACCTTATGCTGATCACCTTTTTTCAAAATGAGATCGGCTCGATATTTTGTCGGTAAAATATTTTGATATAAATTAGGGCGATTGACGGTATTCCAAATCGTGCTTGCCATGTGATCTGCCTCTTCATCCGTCAAATCTTTGTATTGATGAAAAAAGGATTCAGGGTCTTGGAAAGCTGTTTCCCTTAGCAAACGGAACCGTTCTTTATACCATGATTGAATTTGCGTTTCAGCAGCATCTACATAAATCGAAAAATCAAAGAAATCTGATACAAACACACGCGGTTCATCCTTCAGATCATCCAGCGCTGGTGATTGCAGCACATTGATTCCTTCAATGATGACAATATCGGCATCCTCCACTGTTTCATACACCCCTTCAAGCCGGTCATAGGTCAGATGCGAATATACCGGGGCATGAACAGTTTGTTTGCCTGATTTTAATTCGTTTAAAAAAGATAACAAGGCTTTGACATCATAGCTTTCCGGGAAGCCTTTCTTTTCCATGAGTCCTCGATCCTTTAATTCTTTTTGAGGATACAAAAAGCCATCTGTTGTCACAAGACTCACTTTCAGCCCATCTCCAAGTCTCGATAAGAGCGTTTCAATGATACGAGCCGTTGTACTTTTCCCGACAGCCACACTTCCAGCAATCCCAATTAAAAAAGGGATTTTCGCATGATGCGGGTAGTTTAAAAAGGCATTCACATGCTGATTTTTTTGTTTTTCTGCAAAGACATGCAATGTCAGAAAACGAATAAGTGGTATGTAAATATCTTGAACTTCTTCAAGCGATAAATAGTCATTTAATCCTTGAAGTGCTCTCGCTTCCTCTTCTGAAACAGATACCGGCATATATTCCCCAAGAGCAGACCAAGCCTCTCTTGTATGCCGTGTATATAAAGTATTAAAATCTAGTCGTGTGTCACTCAAAGTCTTTCCCACCAATCTTCACTAAACTCGTAACCAAAAAGACGATAATCCGATTGTAGCTTAAAATGAAGGCGCTGTCTTTATTTTTCAACTAAAGTTTGCTTCTTTTGCGAAAAAAAGCATTAAAAAAAGGAAAATGAGGGTAAATAAGAGTATTCATTTCGATAGATAGAAGGGAGCACACCAAATGAAATATGTGATGATTGGCGGAGATGCAGCAGGAATGAGCTGTGCTATGCAAATATATAGAGAGGATCCAGAGGCACATATTGTCGCTTTTGAAAAAGGAGAGATTTTCTCATATGGACAGTGCGGCCTTCCCTACTTGATCGGCGGTCTCATTGATCATCACAGCAAGCTGATTGCACGCAGCGCTGAAACCTTTCGCGACAAATATGGAATTGATGCTAGATGCTTACACGACGTGACCTCCATTGACCCAAAGCAAAAAACGGTGTCAGGTCATCATACGAAAACAAAAGAACCATTTACCGAAAGCTATGACCGCCTCTTAATTGCGACAGGAGCAAGCCCCGTCACACTGGGTTTAGACAATCAGCCGCTAGAAGGCGTACACGTATTAAAAACCATTCCGCATGCGCTGTCCATTTTAGACCATTTAAAACAAAATATCACACATGTCACCATCATTGGCGGCGGGTATATTGGCTTAGAAATGGCTGAAAATTTAAAAGCGCTGGGAAAAAAAGTACATATCATTCAGCGGGGTTCAACACTAGGTCCGGGCTTTGACCCCGATATGGCGAAGCACCTGAAAGAAGAGGCGGATGCCCAAGGTATTCACGTGACACTTGGGGAAACCGTGCAGACATTAGAGGGCGAGTCACATGTAACAGCTGTTCAAACAGACAAACAAACCATTAAAACGGATATGGTCATCATGGCCATCGGCGTCACACCGCAAACATCCTTTTTAGACAAAACAGGAATCAAGCGTCTGCCAAATGGCGCCATTGTTGTAAACGAATACATGCAAACCAATGTAAAAGACATCTATGCTGCGGGGGATTGCGCAGCAACTTATCACCGCATCAAACAATCACTAGATTATATTCCGCTCGGCACAACGGCGAATAAACAAGGAAGAATCGCTGGTTTTCATATGACGGGAACAAACCGGGCGTTTCAAGGCGTGACTGGAACAGCAGTGATGAAATTTATGAGCATGACAGCAGGACGAACGGGCTTATCAGAAAAGGAAGCACAAGCAGCTGACATTCCTTATTCCACCATCACCATTGACAGTACGGATCACGCTGGATATTATCCAGATGCGCAGAAAATGAAAGTCAAACTGATTTACAGAAGTGATGACTACACCTTGCTCGGTGCCCAAATCATCGGAAGAAACGGTGTAGATAAACGGATCGATGTGATGGCAACTGCCCTTTACCAACAGCTGACCATAACAGATCTTGAAGATTTAGATATTAGCTATGCACCGCCTTTTAACAGTGTGTGGGACCCGCTTCAACAAGCAGCAAGGCGGAGATAAAAAGACGGTCACAATGGCGTCTTATCTCAAAAAAAGAAACCAGCTCACGACCGGTTTCTTTTTTGTTATTTTTTCATCATCGCTTTGCGTGCTGCTTTTTCAAATAAAAACGGGAATAATTGATACAATTTACTGCCAGCGTTCATCCATCCGGGCAGATTAATCTCTCTTTTATTCGTCATCATAGCGGATACGACCTTCCCAGCCACCTTGTCCGCACTAAGCATCATGAATTCAACATTCTTCACATATTCACCGCTGCGATCGGCGATGGTAAAAAAGTCAGTGGCGATCGGTCCTGGATTCACCGTGGTGACGTGAATGCCGAAGTCTGCCAGCTCCATTCTAAGGCTGTTTGAAAATCCAAGGACGGCATGCTTTGATGCCGAATAAATGGCTGATTTCGGAGTGGCAATCTTTCCTGCCTGAGAAGCAATATTGATAATATGTCCATGTCCTCTTTGTTTCATCTCTGGAATGACCTTTTTCGTGCAGGCGATTAAGCCAAACACGTTTACTTCAAACATCGACACCATTTCCTCAATGGACGCATCTTCAACGAGATCAAACGCACCAAAACCGGCATTGTTAACCAAAATATCAACAGCCCCCACTTCTTGATATGCGCGATCAATGTCCTCAAGGTGACTGACATCTAACTCCACGATGTGACACACCCCGCCAGCACTCATAATCTCTTCTTTTACACCCGTCAGCTTTTCGATTCGTCTTGCTGAAATAATGATTTCTGCGCCTTCTTCTGCTGCCAAGTACGCCATTTTTTCACCAATGCCCCCAGATGCGCCTGTAATCCATATCCTCTTTCCTGTTAATCTCCCCATGCGTTTCACTCCTTAGTTTGCCCTGTAATAGAGAATTCCGTCTTTTTGCACTTCTTCAATTTGTCCAGCTTCTAAGAGGACATCCAGCTGCCCAACTGTCTCCGACATCGTTAAAAATAAGGCCTCTTCATACAGCACTGGAAATAGCTTGCGGCAAAGATGAAAGGCAGTCATTTCTTTTCGTTTGAGCAGCTGATACATCGTATTTGCCCTTTTCTCTTGTTTCTTAAATCTTTCTTCGATCAATTCATGATGAGAGGTAATGAGCTCACCGTGTCCTGGATAAATCGTCTTGATTGGCAGATGCAATAATCGATTGAGTGATGCTTTATATTGAAGCAGCGATTTTTGGCGTTCCTCCCCTTCAAACGGCGCTTCCATTAACGGGTTTGAGGAAATGGTCGTCAAAAGCAGGTCTCCACCAATGAAATGGCCCGTTGTTTCATCTAGAAAGGAAAGATGAGATTGTGCATGTCCCGGTGTTTCCATCACGAAGAAGTGTTCATGCCCTTTCAACCGATCGCCTTCTTTGATGACGTCATCTACATGTGCAGTACAGGAATATGTATAAGATTGCTTCACGATTCTTTCACACTCACCTTGACGAAGCGGCACACCTAACTGCTGAAAAAAGCGTTCCATAAAAGCAATTTGACGCTCTTTAAACACAGGGTCCTGGCTAATATACGGCTCATTTAACTCGTGTCCGATTACACGGACATGAGGTTTCATCAGATTTAAAAGACCGACATGATCTGCATGATGATGGGTCAACACCACTTGATCAATATCGTCTATCGATAAACGATGCTCTTGTAGTTGCGCGACAAAGGCGTGCTCCGCCTCTTCTGTCATCGGCCCGCAGTCCACTAAGGTCACGGCTTCTCCTTTTAATATATATGCATGTACATCCCCAACAGCAAACGGTGTAGGGATGGATAATTGAATGATGTCTTCTTTCACTTTTATATGTCATCTCCTGCTTTTTGACTCATGGTTCATTGTAACTCTGTCTTCTTTATTCATTGTATCTTGCAAAAGGCAGACTGTCATGCGGTTTAGGCGGTCAATTTTTTTATCTGTCCCTATTGACACAAACTTGTCCATCGTTGCATAATGAACAACAAATATAAGATGCGCGATGACAAGGATTAGTAAGCAAAATAATGATGAAAGAGAGTGAGGTCCGCCGGCTGTAAGGCCTCACCGTCCTCTTATTTGCTGAACCTGCCCTTTGAGCTGTTAGGCAAACCTAAACGTTTCCCGCGTTAAGGGACTAGAGCTGAGTATGCATGTCTGCATGCTAATTGAGGGTGGTACCGCGAAAAACCTTTCGTCCTTTTCAGGCGAGAGGTTTTTTTATTTTCTACAAGGAGGAGCAGCTTATGAGTAAAATTGGATTTATTGGTGCAGGCTCGATGGCAGAGTCGATGATAAAAGGTTTATTAAAAAGCGGCATCATGTCAAATGAAGATATTATTGTCACAAACAAAACGAATGAAAAACGTCTAGAAGAATTAAAGGTGCGTTATGGGGTCAAAACGGATTTCTCTCGTTCTTTTATTTATGAAGAAGCGGATATTCTCGTATTTGCTTTAAAACCGAAAGATGCGGAAAGCGGGATATCTGATGTGCGGCCTCATTTACAAGGACAGTTGATCATTTCGATTTTAGCTGGCATCTCCATTGAAACGATTCAGCACTATGCTGGCGAGAAGATTGCGGTGGTTCGCGCAATGCCAAATACATCAGCGGCGATTCAGCAATCAGCAACAGGCATTGCCGTAAGTCAAGAAGTGACAGAGGATCAAAAGAATAAAGCAATCGAGCTGTTTGAAACGATCGGTCATGTGACGGTATTGGATGAATCACAGCTGAATGCTGTTACAGCTATTGCAGGAAGCGGCCCTGCCTTCATTTATCATTTGATTGAAGGAATGGAGCGAGGCGCCTCGGAACTTGGGATGGACCAAGCAACAGCGAAGTTACTCATTTGCCAGATGATTGCGGGCGCCGCCAACATGCTTCAAAGCAGCGGTAAAGAACCTGCTGAATTGCGCAAAGAAATCACAAGTGAAGGCGGAACGACAGAAGCCGGCCTGAACACACTTGCTGCCTATCAATTTGAAGAAGCCGTTGTCGATTGTGTTAAAACGGCAACAAAACGCGCAGCAGAATTAAACGAAATGTTTTCAGCAAGCACGTATAAATGATAGAGAAAAGCACCTGTTTTGATGACAGGTGCTTTTTTACATACTGCTATCGTTCACTCTTTGACATGATGGCTTTGATTTGATCCAGATGATGTTGTTCATGTAAAGCGATGGTTTCAGCTAATATTTGCACTGTCATCACCCCTTCTTCAGGATGCACACCCGATTGCTCCCATGTATCCTTTTCTAATAGATGAAGTGTGTTGTTTCTTCTCTCTTTCAATCGTTTGATCAGTGCTTTGATCTCCTGTTCGTTATACCTTTCATAGCCTCTTTCCTTCACATATATTTCAGGATCATACGATTGAAAAGGCGTCTGCTCATCTGATATCGCCTGCTCTATCCGCTCTGACCAGACTTCTTCTGTATCATACAAATGCCCTGCGATTTGCTTGATCGACCACTTGCCCTCTCCCAAAGATTGATCTAGCGTGTGCTCATCACATATTTCCACTAGCTTTTCTAGTTCACGGATACTTTCCTGAAGCGATGTAATGATGTATGTTTTTGTTAATTTTCCAGTTTCCATTTCATCCTCACAATCTCCCTTCAAATAAGTGTAAGTCTTATTCTTTATCATACTCTATCTAAGTCGATGGATCGTCTATTTAAAAATAAAAGCCCTATCATCACGATAGGGCTCTTCATCATATACTTACTTTTTCTCTAACAAAGCATGAATCGCTGATTCTAGTAATTCTGGCAAAATGCCGAATGAGAACGGGATGTGCAGCCGCTCTGTCCATTTGTGCGGGTCCTTTCCTAATGGCCCCACGTTGATAACTGGAACGTAAAGTGCTCCCTTTTCTCCTTCCGGTAAAGAATAGCCTTTTTGATAAAGCGGCATATTGGTCGTGTAATGACCTACTTCCTGTTTTTCGAGCTGTAAGTAACTTAAATCAGACAATCCAGGGAAATATTTCACTTCTTCTATTTCAAGTCCATAACTCTTTTTTGCCTCTATTTGAATCCTCTTTAAGGTTGCTTGGATATGCGGATCTTCCGTTGAAGAAACCGCAGGATAAAATGGCGGACTATAAAATAGAACAATCAGCGGCCCTTCTTCCTTACAAAGCGTCGTCAGCTCAGAGATGATTTTGGTTGAAAAATCACGATCTCCAAGCTCACCTCGATTGGCGAACGCATAGTTAACAATGCGTTCAACCTCCTGTTTACCTGAGCGTTCTGCAGCTTTTTGATACAGCTCATGATACGTAAGAACCGTAATCTTCGTATCAATCGGTGTAAAAGGTTTAAAGCGCTGAAATTCAACTGTTTTCTGTTTGAGATTTGCCTCGATTTCGCCTGCTGCTCGTTTCGCAGTGTCATAGAGAAGCCCGTGCAGTTCTTCACTTGAACGATTCATCATCAGCACATTAAATAAAGAAACAGCTGTGTGAGGTGTTTGAACGGAATAGGCTTCTTTTAAGTCCTTTTGCATCAAGTTGGTGGGCGGCGGCGTGACTTCACCGTCTACTTCCTCACAATAATCACTATTCAGCTCTAACAGCCGGTTTAATTCAGATACCATAAAATTCGCATTTAAGCCTGAGAATGGCTCTCCTACATGCGTTTCAATTCCTTTGCAGAAAAATCCGGCCAGCACCTTCCCTATACTGCCTGTATACATATATTTGTGTTCATCACCTGGATATTTTTCAAACATGGGCTCACTGTTTAAGCACGCGGTATAGTCAAGGTCATGCTTTTCCTTAAGCTCCTTTAGTTTCGGAACAGCTTCAAGCATTCCTTGAGAATTCACTTCTTCATCAGGGACTGTGACGAGCAGGACATTTCCATGAAAGGTTTCTGTCATCGCTCTTTCCAGCATAGAAAGCTGTACAGTAAGACCTGCTTTCATATCCATGGCACCTCTTCCAAACAACCAGTCACCTGAAGCTAGATCTTCTCTTGCTCTTTTTGGGAGAAGCGCACTTTTTTGAGAAAATGACGCCATTAACTCTTCTGGCTTGCATGCCATGTTTTGAAATTCACCGTAATCTTCTGTATCGACGACATCGAAATGACTAAGCAGCAAAACGGTACGTGGCAGCGTGCTGCGCTTTACAAGCGCCGTTAAATAATACCGGCCATCTTTCATCGGATGCAAAGCCAAATGATCAGGGTTCTGCTTGAAATAAGGCCGCTCCCTCAGCAAATAATATAAATATTCAGCTAACGCGACTTCTCCAGTTGTACCCGATATGCTTTCATACTGCATAAGAGCGGTGAGCAGTTCCTTTAGTTCACTCTCTGTTTGCCATTTCATCCCTTTTCCCCCTTTGTTGTCTCTATCTCTCCATTATACAAAAACGCGTATAAAAGCTATATTCTTTGAGCACCTTTTATGACGAAAGTTTGAATGGCTGTTATAATCGGCTATACAATTCCATGAGGAGGCGAAGGTATTTGGAAACAAAACTCTTTTCACCTTGGACATTAAAAGGTGTTACACTGAAAAACCGCATCGTGATGTCCCCGATGTGTATGTATTCATCCTATGACCATGATGGGAAATTACAGCCTTTCCACTTTACACATTATATTTCCCGTGCCCAAGGTCAGGCTGGCCTGATCATGGTGGAGGCAAGTGCTGTTTCTCCCGAGGGAAGAATTAGTGATCAAGACCTCGGTATTTGGAGTGATGAGCACATTGAAGGATTTGCTTCATTAAACGAACAAATCATAGCATACGGAACCAAGACAGCTATCCAGCTGGCTCATGCAGGGCGTAAGGCTGAACTAGGTGGTGACATCCTGGCACCATCAAGCATTCCATTTGATGAACAGTCTAAAACCCCTGCCGAGATGTCTATCGATCGAATCAAAGATACCGTTCAGGCGTTTCAGGATGCAGCTGTCCGAGCAAAAAAGGCCGGCTTTGACATCATTGAAATTCATGGGGCGCATGGCTATTTGATCAATGAATTTCTTTCACCGCTGGCAAATCATCGAACAGATGACTATGGCGGTTCACCAGAGAACCGTTATCGTTTCTTAAGAGAAGTCATCGATGCAGTCAATGAAGTATGGGACGGACCATTATTTGTCCGTGTGTCTGCTTCTGATTACACGACAAAAGGACTTGATATTGCAGATTACATTGGCATTGCTACATGGCTGAAGGAACAAGGTGTCGACTTAATCGATGTCAGCTCAGGCGCTGTCGTACAGGCGAAAATCAACACATTCCCTGGCTACCAAGTGACCTTCGCAGAAAAAATAAAAGAAGGTGCCGGTATTCAAACAGGGGCAGTCGGTCTGATCACATCTGGTGTACAGGCAGAGGAAATTTTACGAAATCAGCGTGCAGACTTAATCTTTATAGGCAGAGAATTTTTACGGGATCCATACTTTCCAAAAACAGCTGCTCAAGAACTTCATACATCTATCGAAGGCCCGCGTCAATATGATCGCGCTTGGTAAAAGCTCATAGAAAAAAGGTGTCTATTTTTTGAAATAGGCATCTTTTTTGTTTTTAAGAGAAACATATCAGCCTTTTGTGCCGTCTTTTAGCTAAAGAACCACTTAGAGGAGATGGAAGAATGAACTCGGCAATGATTGAAAGAATGTATCATATAGATGGACATCATTTTTATACAAAACATCGTCAAGGCAAAAGGCAAGCCACCATTATCTTTGAAGCAGGCTACGGCATTTCGGGTGATACGTGGTCGAATATGGCCCGCGATATTGATCCTGAGCTTGGGGTTTTCTTATACGATCGATTAGGAAATGGAAAGAGCAGTGACAGCAGTGAAGGAAGAACATTGCATGATCTTGCAGATGATTTAGATGCGCTGCTAGAAGAAGCCAATATTCAGCCACCCTTTCTCATTGTGGCTCACTCATTTGGCTCTCTTGTCAGCCGGTTATGGGCAAGTCGCAGAGGAGATGACGTCATTGGCATGGTGATGTTAGACCCAGCAAGTGAGGAGCAAGAACAGGTCATCCTGCCGCTTTTATCAAAGGAAGAACGCACCTCATATATGGCGCAATTCACAGCAGAATGTACACATGAGGACTTTCAGCAAATGCTAAGTACAATGAAAGAGGAGCAAACCCATTATGGGATGATGCCGCTCCTTGTCATTTCCTCAGGTAAGAGCCGATTGTTTCATCCAGCGCATGAAGCTTGGCTCAGACTTCATAAACGGATGCTGTCTTTGTCATCCCAAAGCGGATGGATTCAGGCGCAGAACAGCTCGCACTATATTCATCATGATGAACCGCATATTGTGCAGCTTGCGATCTATGATGTATGGTGCGCAGCCAAACAACCTGTTTCCTATTATCAAACAGCCAATTAAAAACAAAAACTCCTTGACTAGTTATCAGTCAAGGAGTTTTCTTTTCTTTATGCCGTTGGAGCAGACTGACTTTTTTTAGAAAGCAGCTTTTCAATGCTGACAAGCTGAACACATAATGTAAAGATGTCAATCGCTTGCTCTAGCTCTTCAAGTGTTGGGAACGTTGGCGCAATGCGAATGTTACGATCAAGCGGGTCTTTTCCATAAGGATATGTCGCGCCTGCACCTGTCATTGTAACACCTGCTTCTTTTGCCTTTTGCACAACAGCTTTTGCACAATGATCGAGCGTATTTAAACTAATGAAATATCCGCCATTTGGCTTGTGCCATTCAGCAATGTCTTTCCCGCCAAGTGTTTCATCAAGAATGGAAAGAACGAGGTCAAACTTTGGCTTAATGATCGCTGCATGTTTTTTCATATGTTCCTTCAAGCCTTCTGGATTCTTGAAGAAACGAAGATGTCTTAATTGATTGATTTTGTCTGGTCCGATCGTTTGAACCGATAATTGCTTTTGAGTGAAGCTTACATTGTCCGGGCTAGACGCCATCAGTGCAATACCTGATCCTGGGAATGTAATTTTAGAAGTAGACGCAAACATAAACACACGATTTGGGTGCCCTGCTTCCTCTACTGCTTGAAAAATATCTTTTAACGTATCAGGCGTATCAGTTAGATGATGGACTGCGTATGCATCATCCCAAAAAATGCGGAAGTCGTCTGCTTTTGTTTTCATAGAAGCGAGGCGGTCAACAACCTCATCTGAATACGTAATGCCATCTGGGTTGCTATATTTCGGTACACACCAAATGCCTTTAATCGCTTCATCTTCTGCGACCAATTTTTCTACCTGATCCATATCAGGTCCATCAGCCTTCATATCGACTGTGATCATCTCTATGTTAAATAGCTCACAAATGGCAAAGTGACGGTCATATCCTGGGCTTGGTGCAAGGAATTTTACTTTTGGCAGCTTTCCCCAAGGTGTTTTGCTGTCATATACGCCGTGAGTCATGGCACGGGCAATGGTATCGTGCATCATATTAAGGCTGGAATTACCGCCGATGATGATTTGTTCTGGCTTCAGATTGAGTACATCTGCAAAAAATGTCTTCGTTTCAGGAAGCCCTGTCAAGCCGCCATAGTTTCGCACATCTGTGCCATCTTCAGCAGTCATCGCATCCTTTGATGTCACAACATCGAGCATGCCCATAGACAAATCGAGCTGTTTTGGTGAAGGTTTTCCTCTAGACATGTCTAAGTGTAAGTTTTTACTTTTATAAGTTTCGTACTCATTTTGTAGTGCTGCATATAGGTCATTTAATTCTGCTTCACTTAACGCTGTAAAACCGCTCATCTTTGATTGTGCCTCCCGTATTCTTCATAGTTTCATTCGTCATTTGTTTTTTCTTCACCATTTTACCACTACCTGAAAAAGAGAGTCATTATAAATATCAAAAAAATCACACAACTTTTTTTGACGATTCATCCAATTTTTACAGCGTGCGGTCAATGGAAAAAGAAAAGAAATCATGTGCAGCTTCTGTCAGCGGGAATATATCGCGGGCTTCTTTCAATAGTTGTTTCAGTGCCTCTTCTCCTTGGTAACGTGCACTAATATGGGTCAAAATTAATCTTTTTGCGCCTGCTTCCTGCGCCGTTTTCGCTGCTTGTTCTGTCGTGCTGTGATAATAATTGTAGGCTAGATCAGCATCTTCTTTACCGAATGTTGCTTCATGGACTAACACATCCGCATCTTTGGCAAGCCTTGTTATATTCTCGCATAAACGGGTATCTCCTGAAAATGCAACGATTCTCCCTTTTTTAGGGGGTTCCAAATAATCGGTTCCATCAATGATTCTTCCATCTTCGAGTGTCACGGTTTCCCCATTTTTTAACTTCTGATACAAAGGTCCAGGTTTTACACCGATTTCTTTCAGGTCTTCGGCTTTTAATGCACCTGGTACATCTTTTTCCACTACCCGATAGCCGTAAGCTGGAATACCGTGAGATACTCGTCTTGCTTCTACTTGAAAGGTATCATCTTCAAATATGATCCCTTCATCTATCTCTATGATATGCAGCGGATATGTCAAATGCGTTTGTGTAGCTGAAAGTGCTGCGTTCACAAACGCTTTGATGCCCTTAGGCCCATAGATCGTTAGTTCATCCTCTCCGCCTTGAAAGGATCTGCTGCCAAGCAGTCCTGGGAGACCGTATACATGATCACCATGCATATGAGTGATAAATATTTTCTCGATCTTTCTCGGTTTAATCGTTGTATGTAATATTTGATGTTGCGTCGCTTCTCCGCAATCAAAAAGCCACACTGCTTTTCTTTCTTCTAAAAGCTTTAGCGCAGTGCAAGTGACGTTTCTAGTTTTTGCAGGAATGCCTGCACCTGTTCCTAAAAAGAGCAGTTCCATTACTTTTCCTCCTAAAGCCGGTATACAATATCTTCATTCATATAGAATACATGAAGACAAGGTAAATGTGAATTCAGCGGAATTTTCGAAAAAAGTCAAACGAGAGCAGAAAAAGTCGAATCAAATGTTTGCTTTACGAACAATGAACCTTTAAAATAAAGAAAATGTACATACAATCTCGGTTTTTACAACAATGCTACGAATAAAGTGAGGTACTTTTCGTGAATACAGAAACTAACAATCCAAAAGCAGTCATTGTCATTTTTGGCGCAACAGGAGATCTTGCCAAACGCAAGCTCTACCCTTCTATACATAGACTTTTTCATAGCGGAAAGCTTGGTGATCAATTCGCCGTCGTCGGTGTTGGACGCCGTCCGTGGTCTCATGAGGATCTCAGAGCTGTGGTGAAAGAATCTGTTTCTTCTGATGATGCAGAAGCGAAAATAGAGGAATTCAGTTCGCATTTTTATTATCACGACTTTGACGTATCAAGCCCTGCTTCCTATCAATCGCTTAACACACTTTTAGCAGGCCTTGAAGATACGTACAGTATCCCAAATAACCGGATGTTCTATTTAGCGATGGCACCGGAATTCTTCGGAACGATTGCGAAGTTCCTAAAAAGTGAAGGCGTATCAAAAACAACCGGCTGGTCAAGACTTGTCATTGAAAAACCATTTGGCCATGACCTGCCAAGTGCCAAAACATTAAATGAAGAAATTCGAGATGCATTCTCTGAAGATCAAATTTATCGTATTGACCACTATCTCGGTAAACAAATGGTTCAAAACATTGAGGTCATCCGTTTTGCGAATGCCATCTTTGAACCACTTTGGACAAACCGATATATCTCAAACATTCAAATTACATCTAGTGAATCATTAGGGGTTGAAGACCGGGCTCGCTATTACGAAAGTTCAGGTGCACTAAGAGATATGGTCCAAAACCATATGCTTCAAATGGTGGCACTTTTAGCAATGGAGCCGCCAATTAAGCTGAATACAGAGGAGATCCGCAGCGAAAAACGGAAAGCATTACGCGCTCTTCGTCCTTTCTCTAAAGATGAGGTCGATCAATTCTTTGTCCGCGGACAGTATGATGCTGGTACGGTTGATGGCAGCATGGTTCCTTCCTATCTTGAAGAGCAAAATGTAGACCCGAACTCAAACACAGAAACCTTCGTTGCAGGGAAGCTGCTCATTGATAACTTTAGATGGGCCGGGGTGCCATTTTACATTCGTACAGGAAAACGATTAGAAAAGAAATCTACTCAAATCGTTGTTCAATTTAAAGACATTCCAATGAACCTGTACTATGGAAACGGAAATTCCATGCATCCAAACTTACTCGTCATTCACATTCAGCCAGATGAAGGCATTACCCTTCACCTGAACGCTCGCAAGCTTGATGGCGGTACGTATGCGAAACCGATTAAGCTCGACTACCAAACAAACTATAACGACATCATGAATACACCAGAAGCATATGAAAAGCTGATTCATGACTGCTTGCTAGGCGATGCAACGAACTTTGCTCACTGGGATGAAGTGGCGCTTTCTTGGAACTTTGTTGATCCGATTTCTGAAAAATGGGCAGAAAACAAAACATTAAAACCAAATTATCCTGCTGGTTCAATGGGACCAAAAGAAGCCGATCAGCTTCTAGAAAAAGACGGATATCATTGGTGGAATATATAAAATGAAATAAAAAAAGAGCAGTCTCCCTCGGGGGTTCTGCTCTTTTTTTAACGTCCTGTTTTCGTAATTTCAACCGTTGAAAAGTCGAACTTATCATAGCGGTGATGACTAAAGGAGTACTCAAACGGGCGGCCTGTGTTTAAATAAGCAACCTGCTCGACTTCGAGCACAGGATCCGTTGGGTCACAGCCTAAATATTGCTGGTCCAGCTCATCTGATTTAGCCGCTCTAATTTTCTTGTGCGCTCCTGCCACTTTTAAATGGAGTTCATTTGATATGTAGCCATAAATCGATCCCAATAAAACCTCTTCATCTATGCCCTTAATGACATTGACCGGCATAAACGTTTTTTCTAATACATATGGCTCCTCATCCACGAGGCGGAGCCGGATGATGTCATAAACGGGTGTGGTTAAGTCAATGGATAGGTGGGCTGCCACTTCTTCGCTTGGAAAATGGACATCAAAGCGAATGATTTGGCTCGTGACGTTTTTGTCCGCCATGACTTTCGTGAATCCTTTATTTTCATGACCAGATACATTAATAGCCCCTTGGTTTAGCGCTGCCTTCACAATAAATGTGCCGTGGCCTCTTTTTCTAAAGAGCAGACCTTCTGCTACGAGAAGATCGAGCGCACGCTTCATCGTCATTCGGCTGCATTGAAATTCAGCGGCAAGCGAGTTTTCATCTGGAATGGGTTGATCTTCTGGATAATAAGCTGTTCCTATTCGTTTTCTGATTTCTTCTGAAATGAGTTCGTACTTTTTCATCTCACACCACCAACTGACTTGTTTTTTCATAGCTTCCTCTCATTCTACACTAAGCCTAGTGAGCTTAAAAGGTACCAGCCATTTTTGTTTCATCCACTTACCGTCACATAAGAAAAATACTTGCCCTTTTCAGGAAAGAGCAAGTATCTTGATTAAAAACCGTTATTCTCTGATACCGATTGAAACCAGTATCCGCTTTTCTTGATGGTTCGTTTCCCGTCTTCTTGAAGATCAACTGAGACAAATCCATAACGATTCTTATAGGCATTCGACCATGACCAGTTATCCATAAACGTCCACAGATGATAGCCTTTTACATTACTTCCTTCTTGAATGGCTTGATGCACCCATTTGAGATGCTCAGAAATAAAGTCAATGCGGTAATCGTCATGAATCATTCCTTCTTCATCCTTAAACCGCTCTTCTCCTTCGACACCCATTCCATTTTCAGAAATAAAGCATTCAATATTATCATAGTCTGTTTGAACTTTTTTCAATATATCATAAATACCTTTTTCATAGATTTCCCAGCCTCGATACACATTCATTTTTCTTCCCGGCATGTCAAACGCATCAAAATAATGATTTGGCATAAATGGTGCTTTCGGATGCGGCATATGCTCTTTCGCTTTCACTCTTCTTGGCTGATAATAGTTGATCCCAAGGAGGTCGACGGTATTCTCTTGAATGAGCTCAAGGTCTCCTTCTTCAATACTTGGCATAAAGCCTTCTTTCTTTAAGACCTCTACTAGTTTTTCTGGGAAATGTCCCTTCACCGCAGGATCTAGGAAGGAACGGTTAAAGAAAGCATCAGCCATCTCAGCTGCTTCTACATCGCACGGATTCTGGCTTCTCGGATAAGATGGGGTTAGATTTAGGATGATGCCAATCTTCCCGCCTTGCTGCAGCTTTTTATAAGCCGCAATCGCCTTAGCATTTGATAAAAGTTCATGAAAACCGACCTGTACAGCCTTTTGGAAATCGACTTCGTTTGGATAATGAAAGCTATACATATACCCGCCCTCTACAGGAACTATCGGTTCATTATGGGTAAACCATTTTTTCACCCGGTCGCCAAATAATTGAAAGCACAATTCCGCATAGCTGACATAATCATCTACTACCTGTCTGTTCACCCATCCGCCTTTTTCCTGCAGCGCCATTGGCATATCGAAATGGTACAGGTTCACAAACGGCTCAATATCATGTGCAATCAGTTCATTGATCACATCATTGTAAAAAGATACTGCTTCTTCATTGACCACACCTTTCCCTTCAGGTAAAAGACGTGACCATGAAATGGACAGCCGAAATGAATTGTGCCCAATTTCTTTCATCAGACGGATATCCTCTTTATATTTTCGATAAAATTGGGATGTCACGTTTGGGCCTACACCATCAAAAAAACGAGTCGGCTCTTGTTCAAACCAATGATCCCAAATATTCGGTCCCTTACCATCTCCAGGGACACTGCCTTCTGTTTGCGTGGCAGAGGCAGAAGATCCCCACCAGAAACCTTCTGGAAATGTATATGATTGCTTGTTATTTTCCATCGACATGTATTGAGTCTCCTTCGCCTTTGATGTTTGTTGTCTTCGTTTTTTCCGTTGGGGTTATTTTTTCATTCTTCACATTCATACGGTCAATAAACTTCAGGAACGGGAACCAAATGACAAACACAATCATCAGATTAAACAGCTGAAGCAGACCGCCCGCTAGTGAATTTGTTGCCATTATTCCGCTAATAAAGATCGGCACCGTCCATGGAATATTCACGCCTGTCGGCGGCGGTACAATGCCTGTTGCCATCGCAAAATAAGAAATACATGTAATGACCATTGGCGCCAAAATCCATGGAATGAGAATAAGTGGATTCATGACAATCGGTAAACCGAAAATAATCGGTTCATTGACGTTAAATAATCCTGGTCCTAAGCCGAGCTTTGCTACTTGTTTTAATTGCTTACTTTTCAGGAAAATTAAAATCGTAAACACAACAGCCAGCGTCATACCGGTTCCGCCCATGCCAACCGTATAGATTTCGATAAACTGCTTGCTGATGATATTCGGAACCTCACCAGTTTTTGTGTAGCTCTCTAGGTTTTGAATGGACAATGTATTCCAAATCGGGTCCATGACAGAGTTGATAATAATTTGGCCGTGGAGCCCAAAGAACCAAAGAATTTGTATAAAGAAAACAGCGATCAAGGTCGGGATGATACCGCTTCCAAGACCAACAAGCGGCGCCTGAATGGCATGATAAATCAGGTCATGCATGTTTGTTTTGAAGCCTTGTGTAATGATGATATTGATCAGTAAAAAGGTTGTGAGTGTCAAAGTAGCCGGGATCAGTGCAGCAAAAGACTTTGAAACAGCTGGCGGAACCCCTTGCGGCATATTGATGACAAATTTCTTTTGGACAAAATAACGATAAATTTCAGCAGACAAAAAGCCTGTGATCATTCCTAGGAACATCCCCTTTGCTCCTAAACGATCGACTGGGATCACACCTGCAATAGATGCACCGCCTTCTTGTTCTAGTAAAAATGGCGTCAGAAGCAAGAAAGAGGCTAAAGCAATCACGCCGCCAAATACAGCTTCCACATCATAGCTTTTCGATAAATAGTAGCCAATCCCAAATACAACAAACACGCTCATAATGCTGATGGTCGCACTTGGCGCGATATTCAGTGCAGACTGGACTCCTTCCAGTGCGGT
Organism: Bacillus sp. NMTD17; assembly: GCF_002998735.1. Taxonomy (NCBI): domain Bacteria; kingdom Bacillati; phylum Bacillota; class Bacilli; order Caryophanales; family Bacillaceae; genus Bacillus; species Bacillus sp. NMTD17. Next base: position 162,857 of record NZ_PVRH01000003.1, on the reverse strand, counting down.
TTGACTCATGATTTTATCTAAAAATGGCAAATTCATTAGCACAACCATAATGGAACCAAAAATGGTGAGCGGGAACGCAAGCATAAAAGCATCCCGTAATACGCCTAAATAGCGGTTGTTGTTCAATCTCCCAGCAATCGGAACCAAAATGGCACTTATTTTATCAAACATTGGTTTCCCCCCTTGTTTACACCCTTTATTGTTTAAGCGATTGGAAAATCGGCAGGAGCTCTCCCACAAGCTCCTTGATCGTAATGGTGGACATTAAGTGATCTTCGGCGTGCATGAGCAATAAGGAGAAAGGCGTTTTCTCCCCGCCTGCCTCTTGCTGCACGAGTTGAAAATGGATACCATGTGCATGACGTAAATCTTCTTCCGCTTCTTTCATGAGACCAAATGCCTCATCTTCTTGACCTTCTCGAAATTGTTTAAGAGATTGAAGCAATTTGCTGCGTGCATTTCCACTGTGTAAGATCAATTGAAAACTGACTTGTTCCTCTGTGAGCCCTTCGAGTGTTTTCTTTTCCATTCTTTACGATTCCTCCATCAATGTAACGGCTTGTTCATACGCTTTTTGTCCATCGGCAAGCCCGTACGCCTGCATATCTATGACCTCTACTGCAATCCCGTATTTTGTTGCTTCTTTTTGAAGATCCCCTTTTAAAAAGCTCATTTGCGGTCCAATTAACACAACATCCGCATTCGCCATTTCTTTTCTCGCTTGATCTTGCCCAACTGCCCAAATTTCTGCCTCGTCCCCTATTGAGTCGGCATGAGCCTTCATCTTTGTAACTAGTAAACTCGTAGACATTCCTGAACTGCATGCTAATAAAATACGTTTCATTTCTCTCACCCCATTGTTGTAATAAAAGCGCTTCCATTTAATATTATATATTTTTATTTTTAAATGTCTAGACATTTAATTTTATTTGTCTGTATTTTATATAAAAAAAGAGCGTCATGTGTGTACGCTCTTTGTCTTTCTCCCTATCCTTTTCCTGCCTGGAAGCCAGGATACTTTGTCATGCCGCCGTCCACATAGAGCGTCAAGCCTGTGACATAGCTTGCCTCTTTTGACGCCAGCCAGACAGCACATGCTGCCACTTCTTCCGGCTTTCCAATATAGCCGATGGGGATCAATTCAATCACGCCTTTTTTCAATGCGGGATCATCGAATTTTTCCGCATTGATCGGGGTATCGATGGCGCCTGGTGCAATGCTGTTTACACGGATTTTTTTAGGGGCGTATTCTAGTGCCAGCGTTTCTGTCAGCAGCTTGGCGCCCCCTTTACTTGCTGCATAATGAACGAAATGAGGCCAAGGGATTTGCTGGTGAACCGACGACATATTGATGATCGATCCTTCTATCCCGTGATCTGTCATATACTTCAGTGCATCACGGCAGCCGAGAAACATACCTGTTAAATTAGTCGACATGACTTTGTTCCAATTATCCAGCGTCATTTCTGTGGAAGGCACTTCGTTTTCAATACCTGCGTTATTGATCATGACATCAAGGCTGCCGTACGTATGAATGGCTTTATCAATCATTGCCCGCATATCCTCTTCCTTTGATACATCTCCCTTGATTTTCACAGCCTGGCCGCCATTTTTTTGAATATCCGCAATGGTGTCATCCGGATTTTCTTGATCTGAGAAATAATTGATCACCACATTGGCTTTTTCTTGTCCAAACCGGCGCGCCATTGCTTGCCCTATTCCTGTGCCGGCTCCTGTAATCAGGACTGTTTTTCCTTCTAAATCTGGATACATTCGTTTACCCTCCTATTTTGTAAAGCCTAGCAGCACGCCGCCTGCAATGATCATCAAGCAGCCTGCAATGACAAAGCTTGTTCTGGATGCTTTCTCTTTTAATAAGTAAATGCCGCCTAATGTTGAGATGACAATCCCTGTCTGTGACATCGAAAAGCTTACGGCTACGCCAATGAGCGGAATGGCCAAAAGAAGCCCAAGATTTCCTGTCGACCAAACCAAACCGGCAATGATATTTTTAAACGTATATTTACTAAACGGGTTCTGTTTTAGACTAATCGCCAAGGATGAAAGCAGCATACCGACCGATTGCGGAACGAGGGCAGACCACCCATCAATATGAAACCATCTTAAAATGACGACATATCCGACATAGCCAACCGTTGAGATGAGCAGAATAATGATCCCTTTTTTGAAATTGCCTCCACCGTTCCCGCCGCCATTCTTCTTTTGACCGAGCGATGTCATCACAACACCTGCAATAATCAGTAAAATGGCGCAAGAACCAATGAGTATGACCGTCATCGTTTGCCATTCTTTAAAAACCATGACACCAAATAAAGTAGTGCTCACAAGCTGCATGCCTGTTGACAAAGGAACCGCCTTCGAGACTCCGAGAAACGCAACACTTGAAAGCTGATTCATTTGTCCAATGCTCCAAAAGATGCCTGAAATCACAGAAACCGCAAAAATAAACGGTGTCAGCTCTGGCATTTTGATGAAGAAGGCTGCAATTGAAAATAAAAATGCGCCAAGCGTAATGCCGAGCGTTTGCTGGTATGCATTCCCGCCAAGTTTGACACTGATCAGAACAATACTTCCCCAAAATATTGCTGGGAGAAGTGCATATAAGATGCCCACTTCTATCCCTACTTTCTTTTCTTTTTTACATAGCATCCCTCTTTTTCGCATTTTTAGCCGAAAAGATGCAAACACAAAAAAACCTTACCAATCCAATGGTAAGGTTTTTCTGACGTTCTATTTTATTTCATCCATTCCGTATGGAAGACGCCTTCTTTATCTGTGCGCTCATACGTATGTGCACCGAAATAGTCACGCTGCGCTTGAATTAAGTTCGCTGGCAGGACAGCTGTGCGATAGCTATCAAAGTAAGCAAGTGCACTTGAGAATGAAGGAACAGGAACTCCTTGCTCCACTGCAAGTGAAATGACTTTACGAAGTGATGATTGATAGCTTTGAGCAATATCCTTAAAGTAAGGATCTAGCAATAGGTTTTTCAGTTCAGGGTTACGGTCATATGCTTCTTTAATTTGTTGTAAGAAGGCTGCACGAATGATACATCCACCGCGGAAGATCATCGCAATTTCACCGTATTTTAAATCCCAGTTATATTCATCAGATGCTGCTTTCATTTGCGCAAAACCTTGAGCATACGAGCAGATTTTACTCATGAATAGGGCTTTTCTAACAGCTTCGATCAGCTCTTGTTTATTCTCAGCTGATTGCGTTGGCTCAGGACCTTGAATTGATTGACTTGCTTCTACACGCTCATCTTTCATTGCTGAAATATAGCGCGCAAAAACAGACTCAGTAATGATTGGAAGCGGGACACCTAGATCAAGAGAACTTTGGCTCGTCCATTTTCCAGTTCCTTTTTGACCAGCTTTATCTAAGATGACATCCACAAGCGGCTGGTTTGTTTCTTCATCCACTTTTGTGAAAATATCCGCTGTAATTTCGATTAAATAGCTGTCAAGCTCGCCTTTATTCCACTCTGAGAATACTTCATGAAGCTCCTCTGCTGATAAGCCAGCCACATGCTTCAAGATAAAGTATGATTCAGAGATCAATTGCATGTCTCCGTACTCGATGCCGTTATGGACCATTTTGACATAATGTCCTGCTCCATCTGGGCCGATATACGTTGTACATGGCTCGCCATCTACTTTCGCAGAGATCGCTTCTAAAATTGGTTTCACTAGCTCATGCGCTTCTTTTTGACCGCCTGGCATGATAGATGGACCTTTTAGTGCACCTTCTTCACCGCCAGAAACACCTGTACCAATGAAGTGGATACCACTTTCCGCAAGCTCTTGATTACGTCTTTGCGTATCCTTGTAATATGTATTTCCACCATCAATTAAGATGTCACCTTTCTCTAGGTGAGGAAGTAATGATTGAATGGTTGCATCCGTTGCTGCACCAGCTTTTACCATTAAAAGAATTTTACGCGGTGTTTCAAGCGACTGAACAAATTCTTCAATGCTGTATGTGCCTACAACGTTTTTTCCTTTTGATTCTTCGAGAAACTCTTCCGTTTTGCTGCTAGATCTGTTATAAACGGACACGGAGAAACCGCGGCTTTCAATATTAAGGGCAAGGTTTTTCCCCATAACGGCTAGTCCAACCACACCGATTTGTTGTTTTGACATAATTCTGACGTCCCTTCTAACACACTATATTGATTACTGCTGAAATGATGTACCCTTTGAAATTACCACAACACCACCTCTTTTATCAAGTTTTCAGGCTAGTCATTTCCTTTTTCGTCCTGAAAAAAGTCTTTATTAAAACTTGTTCCGCTTGTTTTGCTCTCTTTTTCCTTGATAGTCATTCCTCTTTGAATGAGTGATTTGCCATATTTTTCTTTCAGCCCTTCTAAAACGGTTTGGAGAGGCTCTTCTTTTGCATCTTCTGTATAGGAAAATAAATCAAGCTGTTTAACAGCTGCTTTTCGTTCTACAAGGTCTGTCCCCGTCACACCCAAGAGCCTCACGGGCTGGTCATTCCAATGTTTAAGGAATAACTGCTTTGCTGCCTCAAATAAGTCTTCCTTTCGATCCGTTGGATTCGTGAGTGTGACACTTCGCGTGATATTTTTCCAGCTTGCGTACCGTATCATGATGAGAAGCCGATTTGCCATCACTTCTTTTCTCCTTAATCTTGCACTCACAGATTGTGACAGCTTATCAATTAACGTGACAAGTTCATCTGGATCGTCAGAATCATGAGGAAGGGTTGACGAATTACCGACGGATTTAAATTCGTATATCCTTTCTGGGTCCACGATACTGTCATGTTCACCATTCGCCTTTTGCTTTAATCTCGGTCCATTGATGCCCAGTAATTCCTTTAGCGTATACTCATTTGCTTTCGCTAAATCTTCAATGGTATGAATGCCAATCGTTTTCAATTTATCTGCCGTTTTCTGTCCAACTCCGTGCATGTCACCCGCTGGCAGCGGCCAGAGCATTTGGGGCACATCTCGTTTACGTAAAATGGTGATGCCCATTGGTTTTTTCCAATTAGACGCCATTTTCGCTAAAAATTTATTCGGTGCAATGCCAATACTTGAAGGAAGCATGAGCTCCTCTACAAGCCTCGTTTGAATATCATGAGCCGTTTTCACCGCGTGCTCGGCATAAGGCGTATGCGTTAAATCAATATAGCCCTCGTCAATGGATACGGGTTCGACTAAATCGCTGTATTCTCTTAGTATCGTAAACATCTCTTGTGAGGAGCTGCGGTACCGGTCAAAGTTAGGTGTACGGACAATCAGCCCCGGACAAAGCCGCTTCGCTTCCCATAACGGCATCGGGGGCTTTACACCTAGTGCTCTTGCCTCGTAGCTGCACGTCACAACAATCCCTTTACGCTCTTTCGCATTTCCGCTAATGGCTAAAGGTTTCCCTCTCAAAGAAGGATCATACGCCATTTCGACAGATGCATAAAAACTATTCATATCAATATGAAAAATAATTCGACCCTTCCTTTGAGAATCACCCATTTGCCTGCCTCCTACATTTATTGACTCTTGTTACTTCATGTTTGTTCCAATAGACATTTCATATAGTGTATAGTACACTGTGAGTAATGAAATGGATGTGATAATCATGATTATTGATACATTCAATGAAGTCTTTTTCCTTGTTGAATTCTTTACGATTATTCTTCCAGCGCTGACGGCTATCGGCATTGCGTTTTTATTAAAAGACTGCCGTATGAACGAACACCTCGGTGGACATCGTTTGGAAGAGTTGGACGCATCTTTATTGAACCGAACAGACTTTCTGTTTATCATATATGATCGCATTACAACTTGGATTAGTAAAGTCATTCGAATGAAACGATCATCAAATGATGATGAAGACCATTCGCTTCCTCTCTCTAATTAATTTTTTAAAAAATGAGGAGGAAACGAATTGAAACGTTTATTGACGATTTGTACGACTTTATGTTTAATGATGATTGCCTCACCTGCTTTTGCAGCGAGTGGGCAAACGAATGCGAGCTCTGATGGGTTTTTCCATCATTATTTTGTCCAGCCTTTTTCGGAGCTGATCATTTGGCTTGCGAACTTCTTCCATGATGATTATGGTTTATCGATTATGTTCGTGACCTTGATCGTCCGCCTGCTGATTTTCCCTCTTTTTGCGAACCAATTTAAGAAACAAAGAGTCATGCAGGAGAAAATGGCACTGGTGAAGCCTCAAATTGACCAAATTCAAAGCAAATTGAAGAAAACGAAAGAACCTGAAAAACAAAAAGAACTACAAATGGAAATGATGAAAGTATACAAAGAGAACAATGTGAACCCGCTGGCAATGGGCTGTCTGCCTATGCTGATTCAAATTCCAATTGTTCTTGGCTTTTACTCAGCGATCCGCTCAACACCTGAGATCGCAACACATTCGTTCCTATGGTTTAACTTAGGACAAACCGATCTATTGGTCGCGATCTTTGCAGGCGCCATGTATTTCTTGCAATTTTATGTTACGCAAAGATTTGCGAAGCAATCAGGCACCCAGACAGAAGCTGCGCTGAAGCAAGCCAAAGTCATGGGCATGATTTTCCCAATCATGATGCTGTTTATTTCAATCAATGCACCCGCTGCCCTTCCTTTATACTGGATGACAAGCGGATTACTACTCACAATCCAAACAATTATTTTGAATGTTATGTACCAAAAATCAAAATCGAAAGCTGAGGCAAACGACCAAGCTAGCCCAGCTGCTGAATAAAAATAATCCCCTTATCATCAGATAGGGGGATTTTCTTTATGCCAACTCTTCTTTTAACCGCTTTGGCAGTTGATCGAGGTCATCAATTCTCCCAAGGAACTTATTAGGGTCCACTTGTAAAATCATCTTGTTCTCTCTCTCCACAACGCCGAAGAAATATTCGGAGGCTTTCGTGTTCATATGAAATGGCTTGATCTCGCTTAGCTCGATATCGATAATATCTTTTGCATCTGAGACAAGACAGCCAATCATTTGATCGTTTAATTCAAATAGCAACACCTTGGACTGTTCGTTCACATCAAGAGGCTTTCCGTGAAGCATCACGCCTGTGTCACTTACAGGGATGACTTCTCCTCTTAATGACATCAGTCCTTTAATTTCTTTTGGAAGGTTCGATACTTCTTGTAAATAAGGGACCTTCTCAATCGAACGAATATGCTCTACACTGATGCCAAAATCCTCTTGCCCCACTTGGAAAATAATGATCTTTTGCGTGCTCACAGAGTCTCCTGCCTTTACGATAGATTTGTCGTTTCTTCGATAATGGCGAGAACCATTTCAGCTGTTTTGACTAATTCTTCAATCGGCATTTTCTCATTTTTCGTATGAATATCTTCATATCCAACAGCTAGGTTGACAGTTGGGACGCCGTTTCCTGCAATGACGTTTGCATCACTGCCTCCGCCGCTCGTCTGTAGTTCTGATGGACGGCCAATTTTCGCAGCCGCTTTTTTCGCCACTTCTACGACTTGATCGCCGTGAGAGAATTTGAAGCCTGGATACATGATGTCAATTTGTACATCGGCACTTCCGCCCATTTCTTTAGCGGTTTTTTCAAAGGCTTCTTTCATCTTCGCTACTTGTGCTTCCATTTTTGCAGGTTCTAAAGAGCGTGCTTCAGCAAGGATATCGACTTGATCGCACACAATATTCGTTTGCGTTCCACCTTCAAAACGCCCGATATTCGCCGTTGTTTCTTCATCAATTCGGCCAAGCGGCATGCTGGCAATGGCTTTTGATGCAATGGTAATCGCAGACACGCCTTTTTCAGGTGCCACACCTGCGTGAGCTGTTTTTCCGTAAATGGTTGCGCGTACTTTCGCCTGTGTTGGCGCAGCTACGATAATTGTCCCGACCTTGCCATCTGAATCAAGGGCATAGCCGTATGCTGCTGTCATCAATTTTGGATCTAACGCTTTTGCTCCAACAAGTCCTGATTCCTCACCTGCTGTGATGACAAATTCAATCGTTCCATGCGGTAAATTCTTCTCTTTCAGCACGCGGATGGCTTCAAACATAGCCGCAAGCCCTGTTTTATCGTCAGCACCAAGAATGGTTGTTCCATCTGTCTTCACATAGCCGTCTTCAATGACTGGTTTTACGCCATTGCCGGGAACAACTGTGTCCATATGAGAAGTGAAATAGATAGTATCAGCCTCTTGATTGCCTTCCAGTGTACAGATGAGGTTGCCTGCACCGTGGCCAGTTTTCGCTTTTGAGTCGTCTTCCACCACTTTAAGACCAAGCTGCGAGAATTTTTCTTTTAAGACTTCCACAATTTTCTCTTCGTGTTTTGTTTCCGAATCGATCTGAACCAGTTCTAAAAATTCGTCTAGTAAACGTTTTTCATTGATCATGATGATGCTCCTCCTCTTATAGCGGCATGTTGCCATGCTTTTTTAACGGTCTATCTTCTTCCTTCCTGCGAAGCAAATCAAACGAGCGAATCAATCGCTCTCTCGTTTCATCCGGCATGAAAATATCGTCTATCAGCCCTGCCTGAGCCGCTTTTAATACACTTGGTTCCGTCTCAACCTCGCGCGAAGCAGGATGAACGATTTCGTCTGCGAACGTTTTCCCCATGACATCAATTTCTGCCGCTGGCCATGCATAAACAAAGTCAGCGCCTAAGCCCTTGCTATTCATCGCGACATATGCACCGCCAAACGCCTTTCTTAAAATCACCGTGATTTTTGGAACGGTCGCTTCAGCGTACGCATATAAAAGCTTTGCGCCGTGACGGATAATTCCCGCATGCTCGGCTTTCTCCCCTGGTAAAAAACCAGGGACGTCGACAAGCGTTAAGATCGGAATATGAAACGCATCGCAAAATCGAATAAACCTGGCCGCTTTATCGGCAGCGTCAAGGTCAAGGCTTCCTGCCAACACCTTTGGCTGATTGGCAACTACGCCAATTGGAGCCCCTTTTAATCTGGCAAACCCTGTGACGATATTTTTTGAGAAACAAGGCTGGGTCTCAAAGAATGAGCCTGGATCGATGATCGCTGTCACCACTTGTTTGACATCATAGGTGCGTGATGGATCCTTTGGCAAGATTTTGCCTGGATCAACGGCGTCATGCTTTTGCACTTCAGTGTGCATGTCAGGCTGTTTAGTCGTTGGTATGTACGTTAAAAGTGTTCGAACCGCCTTTAACACGTCCTGCTCATCTTTCCCAGTATAGTGCACATTCCCGCTTGTCTGATGCTGAACACTTGCACCGCCAAGACGGTCAGGACAGACCGTTTCTCCTGTTGCCTTTTCTATTACTTTCGGACCTGTTAAAAACATATGAGCTGTTTGTTCTGTCATGAAGACAAAATCAGTCAAAGCAGGAGAATAGACTGCACCTCCAGCACATGAGCCTAAAATAACGGATATTTGCGGGATTTGACCAGAGTACAGCACATTCCGTTTAAAAATCTGTCCGTATCCTTCTAATGATACCACACCCTCTTGAATTCTCGCACCACCTGAGTCTTTTAGACCGATGACCGGCATCTGATTTTTAGCAGCGAGATCCATTAGAGAAGCAATTTTTTTGGCATGTATTTCGCCTAAAGAGCCCCCATGCACTGTTGCATCTTGTGCATAAACACATACTGGCTTTCCATGAATAAGTCCCGTTCCAATGACGACGCCATCACCGACATGCTCTGACATGCGGCCTGTTGCAAACCTCTGAATTTCCATGAAACTGCCCACGTCAAGAAGTTCATGCAGCCGCTGACATACCGATAGCTTTCCTTTGTTTCTGTGCGCGGCTGCTCGTTTTTCACCGCCGCCCATTAACGCTTTTTCCCGCCATTTAGACAAGTCATTGAACGATTCATTCATTGCCATGTTTTTCTCCTTTCAAGGGCTCGCACAATTCGAATAACACACCAGACGTTTCTTTAGGTGAAATAAATGCAATCTGCTTGCCGCTTGCGCCCTTCTGTGCTGATTTTTGGAGAAGCTGCACGCCAAGGTGTTCAAGATGGTTAAGATCTGCCTGAATGTCTCCTGACTTTAACGCAATATGATGGAGCCCCTCTCCTCTTTTTGTTAAAAAGGTATGTAGTTTACTGCTGTCTGACATTGGTTCAATTAATTCAATGTGCACATGATCAAGTGAAGCGAAGGACGCTTTAATCTCCTGCTCAGGAATCTCTTGTATGTCTGAAAAATGCCAGTTAAACAGCTGATGAAGAAGTTGAGATGTTTGTTTAATAGAAAAGACCGCAATGGCAATATGATCGATTTGATTCATCCGTTCACTTCCTTTGTTGATCACTTGTCGCATTTGAAAAAACCAGCTAGAATAAAGAAAGGTGCGTTCGTCGCAAAAAATCTTCGGTTATAGGGGTGCGATATGTCTCAGAAATTTATGAAATTCATGGTATTGCTCATGATTAGCCTGCTGTTAATTTCTTCACTTTTAGCAGGAGCAGCAACCTTTTTATAAGGTTTCAATAAAAGCAGACAAGCAGGTGATTCGTTCAATCAACGAATGGCCTGTTTGTCTTTGGCAAGCTTTTCAAATGAATCGCTTGATGTTGTAATCCATACTTTTGTTCCAACCGGAAGCTGGTCAAATAGAAGCTCTACATCTTGATTATGAAGTCTCACACAGCCTGCCGTGATAAATTTCCCAATCGATGTTTCGTCACTCGTCCCATGAATTCCGTACGTTCTGCCATCTGTTCCTCGTGCATCAAATCCAATCCACCTTCGGCCAAGAGGGTTATTCTTCGCACCGCCTTCAATATTCTTTTTTCTGTAATAGGGATCTTTCGCTTTGATCATAATGGTAAATTCCCCTTCTGGTGTTAAATCGGCTGTTTTCCCTGTAGAAGCAGGATATATTTTTTGGATTTGTCCTTGATCAATATAGGCAAGTTCATTTGTTTGTTTATTAATAATGACATACGGGTCTCCTGGAAGCGGGTTTTGTCCGAGCGGCCAGATAGGTGAAAGGGACATGGTCAATACGGTATAAAATAAAAGACGCATAGGCTCCTCCTTTTTCATTAGATTGACCAATGAAGGAGGAACTCATGCGTCTCTATTCTTTCATCCCTTTAAAATAGCTTTTCAGTACTAAATATTGTTCCATTTCTCCGAGGAAATGAAAAAGTGCAGCTCTTGCCTCAAACTCTTCTCGTGTTTGCGGCAGCGGAAGCTTATCGAACTCTTCTTTCATATCAATGAGACGTCTTAAAAATTTATGCGCCGTGTTCCCTGGGTGAATATGTTCGCGTAAGTCTCTGACGTATTCGGCAATCATTTGCCCATGCTCTGTTGTGATGGAAATGGACGTGATTTTCGGAAGCACACGCTCAATGATTTCGAATTGCTTTTGCCTCATATTAAAATAATGATAATACAGGTTTTCATGTCTTAGGACATGGTTTTCAACATCACGATATGCGAGAGCTTTCGCTTCTTTGATCAATTGATGTGTCTCTGGTATTTCTTTTCCTGTCCAGTCTTGTTTCCCTGTCATTAAGTATTGCTCGATTTCCTCAAAGATTTTTGCAAAGTTGGCTTCAATCTGTTCGCTGTAGCGTTTGAGCTTTTTATCGACACTTGGCATATACAAGTTCATGATAAGTGCTACGCCAACACCAATTGTTATCAGCAGCAGCTCATTCCAGATGAGGTGAAGGGTAATCCCGCCAGACATGTATAAATGGAGAATGATGACTGAACTTGTGACAATCCCTTCTTTAATGCGGAGCAAAACGGTTGTCGGAATAAAGACAAGCAGCATCAGACCAATCACAAAAGGATGATACCCAATCAGATCGAAAAATAGATAAGAAAATAAAATGGCAAGACTGCATGCTGCAAAGCGGGCTCCCGATGCTAAGAGGGACCTTTTCTTTGTCACCTGAATACACAGAATCGTAATAATCCCGGCAGCCGAATAATTTTGAAGGCCGAGCAGTTGTGCAATATAAATGGCGATCGCTGTTCCTAGTGCTGTTTTCAGCGTTCGGTAGCCGATTTTAAACATGATGTGATTCACTCTTTTCTGTCTTGTTTCCATTCACTTTTGTGAAATGATGAACTTTTTTTACTTTCCCCATTATAATCAAAAAAAGAAGGAGATGTTAAGTCGCCTTCTCTTTTTTCTTTATAATATTTTTTGTAAGAAGTCTTGCGCGCGCTGTGACGACGGCGATTCAAAGAATTGCACAGGGTTTGCATCCTCTACAATTTTCCCATCATCCATAAAGATCACGCGGTCAGCCACTTCTTTTGCAAAGCCCATTTCATGTGTGACGATCACAAGTGTCATTCCAGATTGAGCAAGCTCTTTCATGACCTCTAGGACTTCCTTGACCATTTCTGGATCTAGTGCAGAAGTTGGTTCGTCAAACAGCATGATGTCTGGAGTCATCGCAAGCGCACGTGCAATTGCCACACGCTGCTTTTGACCGCCTGACAAACGGTTCGGAAAATCATCTTTTTTCTCTAAAAGCCCTACCTTTTTCAGCAGATCTTCAGCTTGTTTGATGCTGTCTTCCTTCGATTGATTCTTCACATTCATTGGCGCATACGTGATATTTTCCAGCACGGTTTTATGCGGGAACAGGTGGAAATGCTGAAACACCATTCCGATGTTCTCACGCACTTTGAGTGCATTGGTTTTTGGGTTTGTGATTTCGGTATCCTGAATTGTAATGACACCAGAAGTCGGCTTTTCAAGCAAGTTGATGCAGCGAAGAAACGTCGATTTTCCTGAACCAGATGGTCCAATGACTGCGACAACTTCCCCTTCTTTAATGGTGGTGTCGATCCCTTTTAATACTTCATTTTTGCCAAAAGATTTTGTGAGTTTCTCTATGTTAATCATTTGATTTTAACTTCCTTTCCACCGATTTGCCGACAAAGGTGAGAACAAGCACGATGACATAATAGATGAGACCCGCAAAAATAAGCGGTTCAAGATAATTATACGTGACGGCACCTGCTTGATAGGCTCGTCTCATGACATCTCCCAGTCCAATAACTGTCACAATTGCTGATTCTTTTGTCAGTGTAATCGTTTCATTCACAAGTGCAGGTGAAATATTTTTAAACGCCTGCGGAAGCAATAAGTCCTTCATCATTTTAGCATAAGGGATGCCTAAAGCAACGGCTGCTTCTTTTTGACCTTTATCAATCGCATTAATACCAGCACGAATAATTTCAGATACGTATGCCGCAGAGTTTAGTGAAAATGCGGCTACAGCAGCCCAGTATTGATCGATTTGAAACCCGAGAAGCTGAGGCAGACCAAAATAAATAATGAGCAATTGAAGCACAAGCGGTGTGCCTCGGAAGATGGATGTATAAAAATCTGCAAGCCAAATGAGCGGCTTAAATACACTAATTTTGCAAAGCGTTAATAAAATCCCTAAGATAAATCCAAGAAAAAGTGATACCACAACAATAGAAAGTGTGACCTTAAGCCCTTCTAAAATAAAGGGCATCTGAGGTATTACATCTTTAAAATCTAACATGACAGTCTCCTTTTTTATGCCTTCATACGAAATCAAAAAATAAAACAGGAAAAAAGTTCAACATAAGTTGAACTTTTCAGCGCTTTCTACTGAATTTTCATGAATGACGCTGATCCTTTTCCTGACTTATTTTTCATCAGCAAACCATTTTTTAATTAATTTATCAAGTTCGCCATTGTCTTGCATTTCTTTTAATGATTTATTAAATTTAGCTGTTAAGTCGCTATTTTTCTTGAATGCAATGGCTGAACCTTCGTTTGAACTATTCAATCCAAATGCTTGGAAGTCTTTTTCTTTTTTCAAATAACCAGCAGCTACTTTATCTTCAATAATGGCTGCATCAAAACGACCTGCTTTGATTTCTTGAATGATATCAGAGATTTTATTACGGTCTTCCACTTTTAAGTTATATTTCTTTTGCAAACCGTTTGCTTCATCCTGCTGGATTGAACCTAATTGAACGCCGACTGTTTTATCTTTTAAGTCTTTCTCTGTTTTCATTCCGCTAGATTTCTTTGAGACAACTAAGTTTTTAGCATTGTAATAAACATCAGAGAAATCTAATTGTTTTTTTCGTTTTTCTGTAGGGGTCATGCCTGCAAGGACAATATCAGCTTTATTTGTTTTAAGGGCTGATACAAGGCTTGCAAAATCCATATCTTGAATTTCTAGCTTGTAGCCGTTCTTTTTCGCTAGTGCTGTTGCAAGATCGACATCAAAACCGACAATTTTATCTCCGTCTTTTGATTCAAATGGCGGATAATCTGCCGATGTCGCCATAACGAGTGTTTTGTCATCTCCTGATGCGTTTGAATTATTAGAAGAAGTTCCGCAAGCTGCGAGTGCAGCTGCAAGACCAGCTGTCATAAGTAATAATAACCACTTTTTCATAAGATAATGCCTCCCAGTTTTTAAAATCATGTATTGTTTTGAATATTTATTCACTATAATGTATTTTAAACACTTTCTTTTTAAGATGCAATAGTATTTTGCTAAAATTATTTTGATTCAATGGTCTTATAAAACAAAAAGCAGACCGATCTAAAGACCGGACTGCTTTATATTTCATCATTCAAACGTCACACGTTAAATTTCTTCGCAATGCTCATCGAATGCAGCTTGAAGCTTTGACACGACTTCCATTGGCTCGTGTCCTTCAATTTCATGACGTTCGACCATTTTAATGATCTTTCCATCTTTTAATAATGCAAAGGATGGTGAAGATGGCGGGAAGCCTTCAAAGTATTCACGGGCTCTTGCTGTTGCCTCTTTGTCTTGTCCAGCAAACACTGTCAACAATTGATCTGGACGCTTATCGTAATGAACAGAATAGCCTGCAGCTGGTCTTGCAATACCGCCAGCACATCCGCATACTGAATTCACCATCACAAGTGCTGTGCCTTTTTTAGACAGTGCTTCATCTACCTCTTCAGATGATGTAAGCTCAGTATAGCCTGCCTGTTTGATCTCTTCTCTCGCTTGTTTCACAATATCATTCATAAATAAATTAAAATCAATATTCATTGTCCGTCCACTCCTTTAGCATGCCAAAACCATTTTAACAACATCATATCAAGGAAAACGCCTGCGGGCAAATGTGTTGTCTTTTCATCCCCCCACTTTTTCCGAACATCGTTTATGAGCTGTCAAATTGGGGAAAAGTGATGATAAAGAGATGAAAGGGAGAACTGCGTGATGGCACAATTCAAAAAAGCGATGCTCATTTATAATGGAAATGCTGGACAAAAAAACATGGAAAAAATTCTCGGTCAAACAGTACCTCTTCTTTCTCTACATATTGATGAACTCATTCTTAAACCAACAAAACAGCCAAATGATGCTTATCAATTCTGTCGTGCAATTGATGAGACGATAGAATTGCTGATCATATTAGGCGGAGATGGAACCGTGCATGAATGCATGAATGGCATCGGCGGTTTAGAAAAAAGGCCGGCTGTAGCGATATTACCAGGCGGGACATGCAATGACTTTTCTCGAACGCTTGGTATTCCGCAACAAATGCAAAAAGCCGCTCAAATAATTGTAGACGGCATAGAAAAGAAGGTCGACTTAATCAAAGCAGGAGATCGATACTTGTTAAACTTTTGGGGCATCGGGCTGATTGCAGACACATCCAACAATATTAATGACAAGGAAAAAGCTGTACTCGGCAAAATCAGCTACTTCACAAGTGCCCTGCGCACCTTGCAGCAAACAGATCCTTTTCACGTACGAATTGAAACAGAGGAGGAAAGCTGGGAAGAAGAAGCCGTCATCGTTCTTGTCATGAATGGACATTTCATCGGGACAAATAAAATTGATTTGCCCAATGCAGCAATTGATGATGGGAAAGCAGAAATCTTAATTTGCAGAAATACGAGCTTCTCTGCTCTAAAAGAAATCTTTTCTATGAACCGGGAAGAACTGGAGGATTTCACCGGGGACCTCTCCCTCATTCAAGCATCCAATATTCAGATCCATACAAAGGAGGAAATGGATGCTGATACAGATGGCGAAGTGTATATGACAGCCCCAACTTCTTTAGAAGCGTTAAAACAGCATTTGACCTTTATTGTTCCAGCAGAATAAAGAAAACGCCCGAGATCATTCTTTTTCGGGCGTTTTTTTGATATAGCGTCTGTATAAATATTCAAGTGCATAGCCAAGCAGCGTCCCAGCAAGAAGAGAAATTCCTAAGAGGCTATTTGCTGCTCCTTTAAATCCACCGACAATCAGCAAGCAATACACAATTTGAATCATTGAAACGATTGATATGATGAGTAGTAATCTTTCAGGATGATTGCGTGATTTAGAAATATATCGAAGAAAAGCGAACGCAATTGCTGTGATAAACATGAGCCCAACCGTTAAAAACGCAAAAAAGTCTAATCCAGACATATCACCGCTCCTTTCTCATTATGTAGAAATCCCCCTCTCCATATCGGGAGGGGGACATTCTTGTTTTAGTAAACAGATGTCTGCTCGTCAATGCCTTCAAGGATTTGTTTTATTCGTTGAAGGAATCTGCCGCATACAAGACCATCAAGTACTCTGTGATCTAATGAAAGACAAAGGTTGACCATGTCTCTTGCTGCAATCATGCCGTTTACAATCATTGGACGCTTCACGATCGATTCTACTTGTAAAATCGCCGCTTGCGGGTAATTAATGATTCCCATGGATTGTATAGAACCAAATGATCCCGTGTTGTTTACAGTAAAGGTGCCGCCTTCCATGTCACTTTGCTTCAGCGTTCCTTGTCTCACCTTGGAAGCAAGCTCATGAATTTCTTTGGCGATGCCCTTAATCGTTTTTTCATCCGCATCCTTAATGACTGGAACAAAAAGAGCGTCATCAGTCGCAACAGCAATCGAGACATTGATTGCTTTCTTTTGAACAATTTTATCTCCAGCCCACATGCTGTTCATTTCTGGGAATTCCTTTAAGCCCTGAGCCACTGCTTTGACAAAGAACGCAAAGAACGTCAAATTAAAGCCTTCTTTTGCTTTAAATTGGTCCTTGAGCTGATTTCTTCTTGTCACAAGGTTTGTCACATCGACTTCCATCATCGTCCATGCGTGCGGAATTTCATGTTTGCTTCTCAGCATATTTGCCGCAATCGCCTGCCTAATTGGCGTGACTGGCAGTTCAACATCACCAGGCATTGTAGAGACGGAAGGGGCCGCTTTTGGTTTTGATGGCTGCGCAGGCTCCGGCTTTACCGCCTGTTCATTAACAGGTGCTGCCTTCTCTTGTACGCCGCCGTTTTCAATGAGCTGAAGTAAATCTTTTCTTGTGATTCGTCCGCCTGCTCCGGTTCCTTGAACAGCCGCTAAATCAATGCTGTGCTCATCTGCTAAACGAAGGACTGCTGGAGAGTAGCGTTTCTTTTGACTTTGATTCTCTTTTGTTTGATCTGCTTCAGGTGCTTCACTTTGCTCAGGTGCCGCTTCTTCTTTCGCACTCTGCTGCGAGCTGCCCTCTACTTCAATTTCACAGAACACTTCTCCTACTTGCAGCGTATCGCCTTCTTCAGCCGATAGCTTTGTAATCGTTCCTGTAAAAGATGACGGGACTTCTGCGTTCACTTTATCCGTCATGACTTCCGCAATCGGATCGTATTTATTCACATGATCGCCAGGTGAAACGAGCCATTTGCTAATGGTTCCTTCTGTTACACTTTCACCTAGCTGAGGCATTTTCATTTGTTCAATTGCCACTTGAAACCCTCCTCTTTCTTAAAACGCCGCTAGCTCTCTCATTTCAGCTTCTACCTTATCTGGATTGACCATGAAGAATTTTTCCATTGGCGGCGCATAAGGCATTGCCGGGATTTCTGGTCCGGCTAGACGTTTGATTGGTGCGTCTAAATCAAATAAGCAATGCTCCGATATGATCGCCGCTACCTCACTCATGATGCTGCCCTCTTTTGTATCTTCCGTTAGAAGAAGCACTTTGCCTGTTTTTGATGCCGCTTCAATAATGGCTTCCTGATCGAGCGGGTACACTGTTCTCAAATCGAGAATATGCGCAGAAATGCCGTCTTTCGCAAGGCGGTCTGCTGCTTGCAGCGCAAAATGGACACAGAGGCCATATGTAATGACCGTGATATCATCGCCTTCACGTTTCACATCTGCTTTTCCAATAGGGAGTGTGTAATCCTCCTCAGGTACTTCTCCTTTGATGAGACGGTAGGCACGTTTGTGTTCAAAGAACAATACAGGATCTGGATCACGCACCGCAGCCTTTAAAAGACCTTTTACATCATAAGGTGTAGAAGGCATGACAATCTTCAAACCAGGCTGATTGGCAAAAATCGCTTCAACCGATTGTGAATGATAAAGCGCCCCGTGTACACCGCCCCCGTAAGGTGCGCGGATGACCATTGGACAGCTCCAATCGTTATTTGAGCGGTATCTGATTTTCGCAGCCTCTGAAATGATTTGGTTGATTGCAGGCATAATGAAATCCGCAAATTGCATCTCCGCAATTGGGCGCATTCCATACATCGCTGCCCCAATACCTACACCAGCAATGGCTGATTCTGCAAGAGGTGTATCCATGACGCGCGCCTCTCCGAATTGCTCATAAAGACCCGCTGTCGCTTTAAATACGCCGCCCTTTTTCCCGACATCCTCTCCGAGCACAAACACTTTTGGATCTCGTTCCATTTCTTCTTTCATCGCCAGTGTAATGGCGTCTATATATGACATAACAGGCATTTTTCTTCCCCCTTACTCCGCATACACGTAACGAAGTGCGCTTTCTGCATCAGCATAAGCAGCGTTTTCCGCTTCATCAGTCGCTTCGTTTACGATTTGCATGATTTCTTTTGTCATCTCTTCTTTCATTTCAGAAGTCATGACGTTTCCTTCAATTAAATACGTTTCATATTGGATGAGCGGATCTTTCTTTCTCGCTTCGAGCACTTCTTCTTTTTCTCGATAGCTTGAATCATCATCATCACTTGAATGCGCAGTTAAACGGTAAGAGATCGTTTCAATCAACGTTGGCCCTTCGCCTCTTGCCGCACGGTCTCTCGCTTCTTTGACAGCGGCATATACTTCAAGCGGATCATTGCCATCAACGGTTACACCAGGCATTCCGTACCCAATTGCACGATCTGAA
The DNA here is from genome assembly GCF_002998735.1 of Bacillus sp. NMTD17. Lineage (NCBI taxonomy): Bacteria > Bacillati > Bacillota > Bacilli > Caryophanales > Bacillaceae > Bacillus > Bacillus sp. NMTD17. The sequence goes on along the minus strand of NZ_PVRH01000003.1, from coordinate 143,701 downwards.
ATGCGTTCACATGCCACTTGTTTGTCATACGGCACGGAAATCGCGTACTTATTGTTTTCACACATGAAAATAACAGGCAGCTTATGCACAGCAGCGAAGTTAGCACCTTCGTGGAAATCACCTTGGTTTGAAGAGCCCTCACCGAACGTGACAAAGCTGACAAAGTTTTTCTGCTCCAGACGTCCAGCAAGTGCAATCCCCACTGCATGAGGAACCTGCGTTGTGACAGGTGAAGATCCCGTCACAATTCGATTTGATTTTTGTCCAAAATGACCTGGCATCTGTCTTCCGCCCGAGTTTGGATCGTCTTGTTTTGCGAAACCAGACATCATTAAATCTTTGGCTGTCATCCCAAATGCGAGGACAACCCCCATATCACGGTAGTAAGGTAAGACGTAATCCTCTTCTCTATTGAGAGCAAAAGCAGCACCGACTTGCTGCGCTTCCTGCCCTTGACAAGAAATCACGAATGGAATTTTACCAGAACGGTTTAAAAGCCACATCCGTTCATCAATTTTCCTTGCTAGAAGCATTGTTCTATATATATCAATTGCTTGTTCATCTGATAATCCTAATTCCTGATGACGCATGTTACTCATCCTATTTCCCTCCTTGATTAAAAATGGATCGCCTTCCCGTCAACAGCAAGAGCTGCCTCACCAATCGCCTCTGATAAGGTTGGATGCGGGTGGATCGTTTGCCCCACTTCCCACGGCGTTGCATCAAGTACTTTGGCTAATCCAGCTTCAGATATCATATCTGTTACATGAGGACCAATCATATGAATCCCTAAAATATCATCTGTCTTTTGATCGGCAATGATTTTGACGAATCCATCAGATTCCCCGTACACAAGCGCTTTACCGATCGCCATAAATGGAAATTTTCCCATTTTCACTTCGAAGCCTTGCTCTTTTGCCGCCTGTTCAGTGAGTCCAACACTAGCGGTTTCTGGGTGAGAGTAGACACATTTAGATACGAGCGTTTCATCGAGCGGCTTTGGATCTTTCCCAGCCATATGTTCCACAGCAATCATGCCTTCGTGTGAAGCCACATGTGCCAGCTGAAGCCCGCCAATGACATCTCCTATTGCGTAAATATGCGATTCTTTCGTTTGATAATGTTCATTCACGACAATGCCTTGTTTTTCTGTTTGGATGTCCGTGTTTTCAAGACCAATGCCTTCAATATTTGGTACTCTGCCGACTGAAAGAAGAAGTTTTTCCGCTTCAAAAGTCTGAATGTCTCCATCCTTTTCTGCTTGAATCGTCACGAGATTCTCCTGCTTTTTGATGGTATCTGGCAGTACTTTCGCATTTTTCACAAAGGTGATGCCTTTTTTAGATAAAAGCTTTTCCATTTCTTTAGAAATGTCATGATCCTCTGTTGGCAATATGCGATCTGCAAATTCAATCACAGTCACCTTCACACCAAAATCATTGAGCATGGAAGCCCACTCAATTCCGATCACCCCGCCGCCGACAATGAGCATTGACTGTGGAAGCTCTGGCAGTTCAAGTGCATCATCTGATGAAAGAATGTGCGTCCCATCTGCTTCAAGCCCAGGCAGCACCCGTGGTCTTGAACCTGTCGCAATAATGACCTGCTTTGGAATGAGCATTTCATTTTCATCTCCATTTGCCATTTCTACGGAGATGGTTCCTGGCATTGGCGAAAAGATAGATGGACCAAGGATACGGCCGATCCCTTCATAGACATCAATTTTTCCTTGTTTCATTAAGTGTTTGACGCCGCCTGCTAGTTTCTCTACAATCTCTGTTTTTCTTTTCTGCACATTGGCAAATTGCAAGGCAATGCCGTTTGCCTCAACGCCAAAATCAGCAGCACGTTTGACGGTTTGATAGACTTCTGCACTTCTAAGCAGCGCTTTAGACGGAATGCATCCTTTATGCAGACATGTTCCGCCAAGCTTTTCTTTTTCTACAACTGCTGTTTTCAATCCAAGCTGTGAGGCACGGATGGCCGCTACATAGCCGCCTGTGCCTCCACCAAGAATGACGAGGTCATATTCAGTTGCCATGACTTGTCACTCCTTTCTTCATTCGTTGATCATTTGGGTATTCTTTCGGTGATTCTTCTTCTTTTAAAATACGAAGTGCACCTTCTGCTAAGGATTGCAGTTCATTTTCGCCTGGATACACGACAACATCTGAAATCCAGTCAATGTATCCTCTAATACTTGATGTAATTTGTTTGCTGTACGCAAGTCCGCCTGTTAACACAATGACGTCAACTGCTCCTTTTAAGACAGCACTAGCCGCACCGATTTCCTTGGCAATTTGATAGCACATCGCTTCATAAATCAGCGCCGCCCGTTCATCGCCTGCTTCAATCATGCGCTCCACTTTCACAGCATCTGTCGTGCCAAGGTAGCCCGCAAGTCCGCCTTCACCAATAATGCGTTTCAGCATTTCCTCTTGGCTATACTCACCAGAAAAGCAAAGATTGACGAGGTCACCTGTTGGCAGGGTCCCCGCTCGCTCCGGGCTGAAAGGTCCTTCGCCATGCAGTCCGTTATTGACATCAATGACTTTTCCTTTTTCATGTACACCAATGGTGATGCCGCCGCCCATATGCGTAATAATCATGTTCAAATCTTCGTAACGCTTCCCAAAGGATGCAGCCGTTTTTCTTGCGACTGCTTTTTGATTTAATGCATGGAAGATGCTTTTTCTTTCAATCGTTGGCAGCCCTGAAATACGAGCAATTGGTTTTAGTTCATCCACCACAACTGGATCGACAATAAAAGCTGGGATGTTCAGGCCAAGTGCAATTTCTCGTGCAATGATACCGCCCAGATTTGATGCATGCTGGCCGGCATATCCTTCTTTCAGGTCTTCCACCATTTGCTCATTGACTTCATATGTGCCTCCTTCGATAGGCCGGAGAAGGCCGCCGCGTGCGCACACTGCATCAAACTTTGAGATGTTCATCCCTTGTTCATGCAGCGTTTTCAGGATTGTTTCTTTACGAAATGAAAATTGATCAATGATATGTGGGAATTGCTTTAATTCCTCATCTGTATGTCTGAGTGTCGTTTCAAAAATAGATCGTTCATTGTGAAACACACCGATTTTTGTTGAAGTAGAGCCAGGATTAATTGTGAGAATACGCCATTCTTTTGTCAGCAAAAACAAAACCTCCGTTTCAACTCATTCTTCAAATTAGCGACGACTTAAAATATGTTGACCATTTTGCAGGAATTGGCTTCTTGATTTGCGCATTCTTTCAATTCGCTCCTCTGCCAATCGGTCTGCCGCTTTATAAGTTGGAATGGCATCACGGTTTGAAATTTCAATGACACGTTCAATATTTTGGTAAATACCTTCCACTTTTTTCATCGCACGATCTGCATTATAGCCATAAAGCTCATCAGCAACGTTAATCACGCCGCCTGCATTGATCACATAATCAGGTGCATAGACAATGCCCATTTCATGGATAAGATCGCCGTGATGCGTTTCTCTCAGCTGGTTATTGGCTGCACCTGCGATGACCTTTGCTTTCAACTTAGGAATCGTTACATCGTTAATCGTTGCACCAAGTGCACATGGTGCATAAATATCACATGCTTGATCATAAATATCGTCAGGGTCTACTGCTTTTGCACCAAAGTCTTCAACAGCTCGCTTTACAGAGTCTTTGTTGATATCTGTGACAATTAGCTGTGCACCTTCTTCGTGCAGGTGTTTACACAAATTGTAGGCCACATTCCCAACACCTTGGACAGCAATTGTTTTTCCTTCTAATGAATCGGTCCCAAATGCAGCTTTGGCAGCAGCTTTCATCCCTTTATATACACCGTAAGCCGTAACAGGAGACGGATTTCCGGAAGAACCAAATGCAGGAGAAATACCTGTCACAAAGTCTGTTTCTTCATGAATAAGATCCATGTCTTCTACCGTTGTACCGACATCCTCCGCTGTGATATAGCGGCCATTCAATCCTTGAATGTAGCGTCCAAACGCACGGAACATTTCTTCATTTTTATCTTTTCTCGGGTCACCGATGATGACTGTTTTCCCGCCGCCAAGATTCAGGCCTGCTGCTGCGTTTTTATAAGTCATCCCTCTTGCTAGACGTAACGCATCTTCGATCGCTGCTTCTTCGTTTTCATACGTCCACATTCTCGTCCCGCCTAGTGCTGGCCCAAGTGTTGTATCATGAATAGCAATAATGGCTTTTAAGCCAGACTGTTCATCCTGACAAAACACAAGCTGCTCATAATCGTATCGTTCCATATATTTAAAAAGTTCCATTGTTTATTCCTCCTATGACTTCCGCTTAATTTGATGTACAGATGGCAAGTGCAATTGAATAAAGCTTACTTTCAGCTGTATCCGATCGGCTTGTTAAGGCAATCGGCGCCTTCGCTCCTGCCACCACAGCTCCCACCTTTGCATGTGCAAAGTAGATGAGAGATTTATAAAGAATGTTCCCTGCTTCAATCGTTGGCACAAGCAAAATATCTGCATGACCGGCGACATCACTCGTAATATTTTTATGAGAAGCTGCCGTTTGAGAAATGGCATTGTCTAAAGCAAGAGGTCCATCAATGAGGCAGCCAGAAATTTGACCTCGCCTATTCATTTGTGCCAGACTTGCCGCTGTCAAAGTTGAATCCATTGCCGGGTTCACGACCTCTACCGCAGATAACACTGCCACCTTTGGCATGTCGTTTCCGACAGCTTGTGCTACTTGAACAGCATTGATCGTGATCTCTTTGAGCATATTTAAATCGGGCGCGATGTTCATCGCAGAATCCGTGACATAAATAAAACGATCAAAGCCCGGCACTTCGAATGCCGCGACATGTGATAGGACACTCGCTGTCCGCAGCCCGTACTCTTTATTCAGTACCGCTTTTAAAAGAACGGCTGTCGGGACATGCCCCTTCATCAATATATCTGCATGCTTCTCACTCACTGCCTGCACGGCAATTTTGGCTGATTCTTCAGGAGAATCCGAATGAATAATATCTATCCAGTCCTCATTGATCTCATGCTGTTTCACCAGCTCCTTCAGGTTGCGTTTGTTCCCAACCAGCAGGAAGCGAGCGACCTTTCGTTCAATTGCCATCTTGATGGCATGAAGCACTTCTTCGTCTTCTGCATGAGCCACAGCAGCAGTTTTATTTTGCAGCTGGGCGGCTTTCATAATCAGATCGTCAAGCTTCATATATGTCCACCTTTCCTTATGCTCGGTTCATGGTTTTCATATGCAAGTTCTGTGCCAGCTTGAAATGCAGCGACATAAGGCATTTCGCATGAAATACATGCAATTTTTTGCAGGTAACATGCATTTTATTGCATGCTATCTTTTGCAAGTTGATATTTATCCATTTTATAGTAAAGGTTTCGAATGCTAATCCCTAACGTTTTCGCTGTTTTCGTGCGGTTGAATTGATGCTTTTCAAGGGTTTGTTTAATCAGCTGCGCTTCAAATGCCTCAACAGCATCCGAAAGTGTCTCTCCCTCAAATTGACTGACAGCCAGTTCCTGCTGCTCTTTTTCTTCCTGCTCTTCTGACTCCATGAAGGAAATATGATCTTCATCGATCCATTCTTCTTGCGGGTTCAAAAAGATCATGGCTCGTCCAAGGACATTTTCCAGTTCTCTTACGTTTCCAGGCCAGCTGTAGGATCGAAGTCTATCGAGCGCCCCTTCCGTTAAGCCGCTCACATTTCGTCCATAGTCTAAATTGATCTTCTGGATGAGACGTTTGCTTAAGGAGTCAATATCTTCAAGGCGCTGCCTTAGCGGCGGAATAGAGATCGGATATCTGTTCATGCGATAATATAAGTCCTCTCTGAACTTTCCTTCCGCCATCGCTTTTTCAATATTGACATTTGTTGCGGTGATCACACGTACATCAACAGGGATGGCTTTTGTTCCGCCTACTCTGACAATTTCTTTCTCCTGCATGACGCGTAATAATTTCGCTTGTGTACTTGGCGTCATTTCACCAATTTCATCCAAAAAAATACTGCCGTGATTTGCCTCTTCAAACAGCCCTTTTTTACCGCCGCGCCTTGCACCAGAAAACGCTCCTTCCTCGTAGCCAAAAAGCTCTGACTCTAAAAGGGTTTCCGATAAGGCCGCACAGTTGACTCTTACAAAGCGATTATATTTCCGGTCACTTTCATTGTGTATAGCGTGCGCGAACAGCTCTTTCCCAGTACCTGATTCTCCCCTGAGTAAGATGGTGGCTGGTGTTTTTGCCCCTAGCTTTGCCTGCTCAAGTGCCACAAGCATTTGCTCACTTTCTCCAATAATGTCTTCAAATGTGTACTTTGCCTCAAGTGTCCGGATGAGCTGTCTTGCTTTATTCAATTCATTGGTGAGTGATTGAATTTCTGATACGTCATGAATGACGCCGACACTGCCTTTTAGAATGCCATCAACGATCACTGGCGCTACGTTGACGATCACATCCTTCTTATTTGGTCCGACTTTCATTCTAACGCCTCGAACCGGCCTTCTCGTTTCAAGCACCTTCAAATGCATGCTTTCGCCTTCAGAAATATCCGCACCTGCTGGTTTGCCCACAACTTCTTTGTCTGTTAACCCCGTCATTTTCGTGTAAGCTCGGTTGATTAAAATTCCTTTCCCCTGCTCATCTACGACGGATATCGCTTCATCCGATGATTGAATAATAGCCTCAAGCATTGTCCGCACTTCTTTGAGGTTTGTGACTTCCTCCGCAAGCTCCACCGCATCTGTAATATCTTTGAAGATCGATAAAGCGCCCAGCATTCTTCCTGCGTCATCAATAATTGGCAAACGCGTTGTGACAATTTGTATTTGCTGATTCAGAAATTGTTTTTGATTAAATTCAGGCTCCCTCGATCTTAAAATATCGGGAAGCTTTGTGTTTGGAATGACTTCACGTATGTGACGGCCAATCGCATCTTTTTGCGAACATCCAACCATTTTGGCAGCCGACCGATTAAATAGGACGACTTCTTCATCCATATTAATAAAAATCATGCCATCGTTCGTTGCATTAAAAATGCGGTCATGTTTATAGGTTTGTTCCTTTAATATTTGAATGAGCTGATGCTTTTCTGACATTAATTCTGATATGACGTATGCCATCGAACTCGGAACAATGACAGCATGCTCTCGTTTTTCTTTCATCAGTTCTTTAAGCACAGCTGAACTGCCCGTTGTTTCAATGATGATATCAATGTCATCTTTTATGTATTCTTTCCAATCCGTTGTCGTATCGATTCCATTCTTTTTCGCTTCTACCATCCCCGGTGCCCCAAGATCAAGGTCGGCGATCGCAACGATTTGAATCATATTTGTTTTCAGCAATGTTTCAAGCAATATTGATCCACCGTGTCCTGCACCGACAATCAAGACTCTCTGCATCCCGTTACCCCTTTATATGAAAAAATTTGCACACCATATTTTTCCGTTGCAAAAAATTGCACAACTCTTATATTACCACGTTTTCCTTTCTTGACAAAATATTTTTTGAATTAGACAATGGAAGTAAATGACGTTTAAGGGGACATTTGATGGGGAGAATACTTGCATTAGTGATTATTTTAATACCTGGCGCGCTTGCTGCACTTGGGATTAAGCTGCTGCGTGACACGGTTTTCGGCATCATCATTGCACCATTTCCATTTTTATGGCTGCAAGGAATTGCAGGGTTGTTATTTTTAGGAGGAGGTCTTTATGTAGTCGCTGGCTTTATTTTATATAGAGACCGCAAACGCAATAAAGTGACCACCCGCTTTAAGCAGAGATAGACATGAAAAAAGACCCGCTTCTGATAGCAGGTCTTTATTTCATTTCTTCTCTTATTTTGACGGCTCTGTCAGGAAAATCAGTGAAAATTCCATCGACACCTAAGGAAAACATGCTTTTCATCTGCTTTTCACTGTTTACCGTAAATGGCCTGATCACTTGCTGAGCGGCACGGAGAGCCGACACGACTTCTTTTGTCACCCCTGCGCCCTTTATATTCGGATGATAACCTCTTGCAGGTACTGTTTTCAAGTACATCTCCGGCTGATGAATCACATCCATTGTGAGAACAGCAAGCTCAACATGCGGCATCAGCTTGTGAAAAAGAGCTAAACTCCCATGATGAAACGATGAGACAAGTACACGATCTTCTATTTGAAAGTGTTCAATTTGCTCCTTTACTTTCTCTTCAATACCAGGATATCGATAAATGGAATTTTTCAGTTCAATATTGATGATGAGTGATGGTTGCTGCGTCACTAACTCCAATACTTCCTCTAAAAGAGGAATGGATACAGCACCGGTTTCTTCATAGAAAGAATGACTCGCATCTCCTGCTTTTAACTCTTCATATGTATGGTCTTTCACTAAGCCCTTCATATTCGTTGTTCTGTTCAGCTTCTCATCGTGAATGACAGCAAGCTTGCCATCTTTCGTCAGCTGAACATCGAGCTCAATTCCGTCAGCTCCAGAATGGAGTGCATGCTCAAAGGCTATCATGGTATTTTCAGGGTAGATTCCTTTAAAACCTCTGTGTGCAAAAATTTTCGTCATAGGTCACCTCTAAGTATGATGCTTCCTTTCATTATGACGTGTCTCTTTTCATTTTTCCAGTTTGAGCACATAAAAAAACCTCTTCTGATTAGTACGAAGAGGCTCACAGGTAAATTCGATCACGTAATCGCTCTGATGGCTTGCTCTGTCGTCTCTGCGTCAAGAGCAAAAAGGGAAGAAACAACTGCGACTGCTGTAACGACGGTTACACCTAACAACAACTTTTTCATAAGATAACCTCCACTTTCTTTTGAAGTATTTGTGCATCGAATTTCTTTTCAAGAAAACGAATGGCGTTTTGATAGTCATTTCGTTCCTTGAAGTATTTCGATATTTGTTCAGACAAATCCTCAAGCTCCACATATAATCTATTTTTTTCTATGTAGTCTAATTTTTCAGAGAATACGTCTGCTGCTCCACTATTTTCGCACATCAAATCCAAAATTTCAAATTTTACTATATATTCATTATTTTGGATATCGCAGCTATACTGAATACCCTCTTTAATATATTCCTTCGCCTCTTGATCTCCTAGATGAACCAAGGCATTTGCCAGAACATATAAAGATTGGATGTAATAATGGCTATTGTCACGGTGAATTTGAATGCCCATCCCTTTTTTGGCATATTGTGCGCTTTTTTCATAATCAGGCTTCGCATAATAAAGAACGGCTAAATTGTGATAGCATTTCCCAATCAGCACTTCATTGTTAATGCGTTTACTTTTCTCAAGTGCTTCTTGGTATTTTTCTTCTGCTTCTTCAAATTGAAACAAATCAATACAATTACTTGCATGTAAAATCAAACTGTCAATCGCCTGCGCTGTATACTCTTCATGCGCTTTGAACGTATCGATGGCTTTTTTAATATGATTAATGGATATGAAATTTTGTTTCAGTTCGTAATAGATTGAAGCAACCTTATGGTGAAAAGTTCCTACTTCCAGGTCTTCATTCACACGTTTTAGGCGCTGTTCTGCAATTTTGTAAAAACTGATGGCTTCATCATACTTTTTCACATATGCAGCATATTGGCCTTTGTAAAAGTAAAAATAAAAATTAATAATGTCATCTGCTTTCTCATCGAGCGTTCCGACACTCTTCATAATGTGATTGGCTTTTTCAATATTTCCAAGTAACATTTCATGTCTGCCATTAACAAGCTGATAATAAAGGAGAACTTCACGGTCTTCATCTGTATTTTTTAGCAAATTCTGAATTTTCTCTTTATAGACAGCAGATTTTTCTAGGTCATTCTGAGAAATGACCCTCGTCCACTTGCTAATTTCGTTCGCTACCTCAGCAGAGTGGATTTTCAGCTTTCCCATAACCTCACCCTCTTCTTCTCATTATTATAGCATAGTAAAAGAATGTGAAAATTATTAAATTCGACAATGGGAATATTCAGTTCAAATGGCACAATCTCTAAGAAGCCAGTGACTTTAAAACGCCAACCAATCAGGTCAATAGAAATAGAACTTTCGATCTTATTTGCTTTATTTACCAAATCCATCAGACCTTTTCCTCTCATCCTTTTCCTTACGAATGAGCTTTTTCTTCTTCTATTTGAAGACCAAACAATTGATTGGCGTAGCTGATTACCACTAATTTATGACATACCCATTTCTTTCATGCTTTATTTTTCATTTTATTCCGAAAATAAAGCAAGCCGAGTTGTCCAAATGAAACAATAAGATGATTGTATCAATACAACCAATTTTTAACAATATTTTTCGAAATAAAAAAACGCCTCTTTGCAGAAACGTTTTTTTAAGAGAATGAACTAGCTAGCTCTATGCTCTAAGCGCAGACGATCAGCCACCATAGCAATAAATTCAGAATTGGTTGGTTTCGCTTTAGACATGCTGACTGTATAACCAAAGAGTGAGGAAATGGAATCGATGTTTCCTCTGCTCCAAGCAACTTCAATCGCATGACGAATCGCTCGTTCTACCCTGCTGGCAGTCGTGTTAAATTTCTTCGCGATGTCTGGGTACAACACTTTTGTGATGCTTCCGAGAAGCTCAATGTCATTGTACACCATCGAAATCGCTTCTCTTAAGTATAAATATCCTTTAATATGAGCGGGTACGCCAATCTCATGAATAATCGTCGTAATGCTCGCATCTAAGTTTTTACGTTTCGGTTCAGGTTTGTTCCGAAGGACACTGTTTTGGATAGATGAAGATCGATGTGTGACTTGTGTGCCGTTTCCACTGACTTGACGAATATGACCGACTAGGTTTTCCATATCAAATGGCTTTAAGATGAAATAGGATGCGCCCAAATCAACTGCTTTTTTCGTGACATCTTCTTGTCCAAACGCCGTTAGCATAATCACACTTGGCTGTTTGGTCATGTCATTGTTTTCACGGAGGCGTTCCAGTACAGCAAGACCGTCTAAATGAGGCATGATAATATCTAAGAGGAGAACGTCGGGCTCTTTATCTTTAAATAATGTCAGACATTCCTGACCATTATACGCCACGCCAAGTACTTCCATATCTTCCTGTCCCTCAATATACTCTGTCAAAAGGCCAACAAGCTCTCGATTGTCATCAGCTACACACACTTTAATTTTCTCCACGTTCTTTCCTCCCCAATGTCGATTCCTTTAGTCTTTTGCATTTCTCTTCTGAGTGTTCAATTCGACAAAACCATGCTATCCCCTTTAAAAAACTTTAATTTTCCGAATAATAGAGCATTATCTAGCTTTTTCTACGTTTTTCTTAACGAATCGACGATTATTGCAATTTGACAACATACTATTTTCCATTTTGTCGAAAAATCTCTTTTTCCTTATTTTATAACATGATGGCAGAGAAAGAAAGGGGAGAAAAAAACTGCCGGGAGATTCGCGGCAGTTTGATGATCAGCTTGCTTTTTTGTTTTTTTGATAAAGATCGATTCCTGCTTCTGACAGCATCCATTCAATGTGTACGCCGTACCCGCTTGTCGGATCATTGACAAATACGTGTGTGACCGCTCCAATGACCTTTCCGTTTTGGATGATGGGGCTTCCGCTCATGCCTTGGACGATACCGCCCGTTTTACTTAAAAGACGTTCATCTGTTATCTTCAATACCATCCCTTTTGTTGCCGGGAATTTCTGCGGTGTCGTGCTGACGATTTTAATATCAAACTTCTCCACTTTATCATGATCCACAACGGTTAAAATTTCTGCTGGACCTTCTTTTACTTCATTTGATAAAGCGACTGGAAGCGGTTTGTCTGATACATGATTTTCAAGCTTTTCGGTTAACGTACCAAAGATACCAAATGGGCTGTTGCGGGAGATATCCCCTATCGTTTTTCGTTCGGAAGAGAATCTCGCCAATTTTTCTCCAGGGTTGCCTCCTGTGCCTTTTTCAATTGATGTCACGGTTGATCTGACAATTTCACCATTGTTGACAACGATTGGTTTTTTTGTATCCATGTCAGAAATCACATGCCCAAGGGCACCATATTTTTTAGAAGATGGTTCAAAGAAGGTCATCGTGCCGATTCCTGCTGCGGAATCTCGAATGTAAAGACCAATTCGATAGGTGCCTTCACTTGCATCTTTTGCGGGTGTTAATGTTGTTTGAAAGGTTTTATGGTCTCTTTTTATGAGTAAACGAAGCGTTTCACCTGTTTTTCCTGCTTTCTGGATAAATGGGGTGAGGTCATTCATTTTCTCCATCTTTTGACCATTGATTTCAATGATCATATCCCCTGATTGAATGCCTGCGGCTTCGCCTGGTGATTTTTTGCCGTCTGCTGTTGTGATTTGATGAAAACCTACAACGAGAACTCCTACAGAGTGGAGCTTGACGCCAATGGATTGTCCTCCAGGAACTACTTTTAATTCAGGGAGAACGTCGACTTTTGTTTTCTTAATAGGAAATCCTTTAAAATCATAAACAATTTCGGCTTTTCCCGCCTTTTGTCCTGTCACTTCAAGCTGATTCTTTTTCTCTGAAAGACTAAAGGCTTGTGAAGAAGCATTGGCTGACGCTTCTATTGATGTGTCAATTGAGTGCTTCTGTTTTTCAAATACAGCAACATTTGTTGGAATGCTGATGTATTCCTTCACTATGCTCATAAACCCTGTACTTATTAAAGAAACAAGGAGAATCACACCAATGGCTTTTCTCATCTTTTCGGGCATTCATTTTTCACTCTCCTCGCTCCTTACCCACACCAGAACACTCATGTTTTGGCTACATCTTTACTTTTGCCTTCTTCGCTAGGATTTATAACCGGCACCTATAGAAAATGATTGGATAAATTGATAAAAGAAAAAGACGATTTCACGGGTATATACAGCGATTTTGACACAATATAAAAAAGGCAGCTGATTTTTCAGCTACCCTGTTGTTTTGACATCATTTGCTTGATGAAGCAATTCTTTTGCGTGCTGTTTTGTCAGCTCAGTGACTTCCACACCCGCAATCATCCTGCCAATTTCACTCACTTTTTCTTCATGACTTAATGGTTTGACGCTTGTCAGTGTTCTGCCGGCTTTAGAGCGTTTAGAAATGAAGAGATGCGTGTCAGCCATTGCTGCTACTTGCGGGAGGTGCGTAATGCAGAGCACTTGTGAGCCAGCCGCCACTTTGTAAATTTTTTCGGCAATCGCCTGTGCCACTCTGCCGCTTACGCCCGTATCCACCTCATCGAAAATAATGGACGTGACTTCTTGTTTGGCTGAGAAAATACTTTTCACGGCGAGCATGACACGTGAAATTTCTCCACCCGAGGCAACTTTTGATAAAGATTTCATCGGTTCGCCAGGATTAGTAGAGATCACAAATTGAGCTTGGTCGATTCCGTTTTTTCCAAGCTGGACGGGCTTTCCATCTAGCAGCGGATTATCCGTGCTGCTAAAAGGCGCATACCGAATGGAAAAGGATGTATCAAACGTTGACTTCTCCATATACAAATCTTTTAGTTCTGTTTGAATTTGCTTCGCTAGTTTTTTCGCCCATTTTTTACGAAGCTCTGAAACGTTAAGTGCTTCAAGCAGGGCATCACGGCTCATTGCATCCAGTTTGTTTTTAAGCGTCTGCAGGTGGCTGTCTCGATTTTGAATTTGATCTATTTCTTCTTCTATCTTCGCCGCATACTCCAAAATTTCCTCAACCGTTGTCCCATATTTTCGTTTTAACTGCTTCATTTCATTCAGCCTAGATTCAATAAAATCAAGACGTGCTGGGTCGAACTCTAATTGATCCAACATGCTTCGCATTTGGAACGTCGAATCCTCTAATAAGTAATAGGAGTTCGACACTTGTTCGGATAGCTTTTTCAGATCGTCGTTGATCTCAGAAACCTGCTCGAGCTCGCTTGATGACATGCCAACCCAATCAAGTCCTCCCTGCTCATTGCGCAAGGCATTATATGCGTTTTGAAGTGAGGAAAAGATTTTTTCGTAGTTGCTGATCTGATGGCGCTCTTCTTGAAGCTTCTCATCTTCTCCCGGCTCTAATTGTGCCGCTTCAATCTCCTCTAGCTGAAATTGCAGTAAATCTAACCGGTGCACCATCTCTTGCTCATTCTCAGAGAGCTGTTTTAGCTTTTGGGCTGTCTTTGTATATTGCTCATATGCTTCTTGATATTGTGACAAAGCAGGTGCAATTTCTTCTGCTCCAAATTGATCGAGCAAATGCAGATGATTTTCATCCTCCATCAATAACTGGTTATCGTGCTGCCCATGTATATCGAGCAAAAGGCGTCCTACCTCGCGTAAAAGTGAGATCGTGACAAGTTTGCCATTGATGCGGCAGATGCTTTTTCCGTTATTGTTAATATCACGGCGAAGAATCATCATTTCATCCGATGCGTCAATTCCCTGCTCTTCGCATAAAGCAAATACAGGGTGATCGGCTGGCACAAGAAAAAGCCCCTCCAGCTCTGCCTTTTTTTCACCATAACGAACAAATTCAGACGACCCTCTCCCTCCTACAAGAAGTGAGACTGCGTCAATCATGATGGATTTTCCAGCACCTGTTTCCCCTGTTAGGACTGTGAGTCCTTTTTCAAACGAAACCGTTAACTCTTCAATGATTGCAAAGTTTTTAATGGTTAGTTCTGCTAACACTCATTTGACACCTCTTTTTGTAAACCTGATTCTTTATAGAAGCTCTAAAATTTTGCTCGAAACTGTCTCCGTATCATCTGGTGTGCGGCAAATGATCAAAATGGTATCATCTCCGCAAATGGTTCCCATGATTTCTTCCCAATCTAAATTATCCATTAAAGCCCCAATGGCCTGAGCATTACCGGGCATGGTTTTGAGGACGATTAAATGACTGGCAGCATCCATTTTGATAAATGCATCCATTAAGGATCGCTTCAGTTTAGACAGCGGGTTAAACCGCTGATCCGCAGGAAGACTGTATTTATATGTTCCATTGTTCGTCGGCACTTTCACTAAATGTAATTCTTTAATATCTCTTGAAACGGTCGCTTGTGTGATGTTATATCCATCGGCTTTTAAAATATCGACTAGTTCATCCTGTGTTTCAATCTCTTGGCCCGCAATGATTTCCCTAATCTTAATATGCCTTTGACCTTTATTCATGTTTGACCCCCCTAGGCGTTTGATCTCAGTTTGTCTTTACGTTCTATGTTATATGAACCACAGTTCAAAAAACAAGCATTACGTGAGAATCGGTCAATTCTCGTCTTTTGACCATGTAAAAAGGAATAATAGCGAGCTATTATTCCTTTTGTTTCGATGATCTCATGTGTCAGCCGGCTCAGGGCTGTTTTTCTTTTCTTTCAATACAGAATGGGCTTCCTTGACGACCTTTTCAAGCTCTGAAGCCGGAAGTGCCGCATTCTCTTCTTGATCGGAATGAAGCACTAAATGAAGAAGGAACTCAATATTCCCGTCTCCACCAGTAATAGGCGAAAATGATACATCCTTTACATCATAGCCTTCTTTTGCAGCAAACTGATTCATCTCTTCCAGTACACCGAGGTGGACGGACGGATCTCGCACAATGCCTTTTTTCCCAACAAGCTCTCTGCCTGCTTCAAATTGAGGCTTGACGAGTGCAATACAGTCTCCGCCTGGGACAAGAATGTGCTTTAAAGCCGGCAGGATGAGTTTAAGTGAAATAAAAGAGACATCAATTGATGCTACTTCTGGCAACCCTTCAGTAAAATCTGCTGGGACGGAGTGACGGAAATTGGTGCGCTCCATGACGATTACCCTGTCATCCTGCCTTAATTTCCACGCAAGCTGATTGTAGCCAACATCAACAGCATATGATTTGACCGCTCCATTTTGAAGAGCACAATCTGTAAATCCGCCTGTTGATGAACCAATATCGATTAGCAATTTCCCTTCAACGGTTAAGTCGAATTCTTTGAGTGCTTTTTCGAGCTTTAACCCGCCGCGGCTCACATATTTCAGAGGGTTCCCCTTCACAGTGAGCGGAGTATCACGAGCGATTTTCTCTCCTGGTTTATCCAAACGGTTTTCATTTGAGTAAACGATCCCTGCCATGATGGCACGCTTTGCTTTCTCTCTCGTTTCCATTAGTCCTTGTTCGACTAATAAAACGTCAAGTCGTTCTTTCTTTGATGTCATGATCCAATTCCTTTTCTTGGTGCTGCGGGAAGCAGGTCACGTAAAGAGTCAGCAACGTGTGCTTTCGTCAGACCAATTTCTTCAAGCAGGGCATCAACACTTCCATGCTCAATAAATTCATCTGGAATGCCCATACGCTCTACTTTGATATGAGATGCTTTCTTATCGTGTATATATTCTAAGACGCTGCTGCCAAATCCGCCTTGGAGCACAGCTTCTTCAATCGTTAAAATCGGAATACCTTCAGAAAGAATGTCATTTAACATCGCTTCATCAAGAGGCTTAATAAAACGAGCATTGACGACACGAATTGATTTCCCTTCTTTTTGAAGTTCTTCTGCTGCTTGAAGCGCCATTTTAATCGTAGTACCAAATGTTAAAATGACAGCGTCCTTCCCTGGACGAAGAACCTCCCAGGACCCAATCGGAATGGTTTTCAGCTGTTCATCCATTTTCACGCCCAGCCCATTACCGCGCGGGAAACGCATAGCAATAGGACCGTCATCGTACTGAATGGCTGTATTGACCATGTGCTGTCCTTCATTTTCATCTTTTGGCATCATAAGTACCATATTCGGCATATGACGCATAAAAGCAATATCAAACACACCTTGATGGGTTTCTCCATCTGCACCGACAAGTCCCGCACGATCAATGCCAATAAATACGTTGAGGTTCTGACGGCAAATATCGTGCAGCACTTGGTCATAGGCTCTTTGCAGGAACGTTGAATAAATCGCTAAAAATGGCTTCATGTCCTGCGTCGCAAGCCCAGCTGCCATTGTGGCTGCATGCTGTTCGGCAATTCCTACATCAAACATCCGCTCTGGAAATTCCTTCGCAAAGCCTTCAAGCTTTGAACCAACAGGCATCGCAGGCGTGATCGCAACAATCCGCTCATCTTCCCGCGCCAGCTTTCTGACCGTTTCACTGACGAGACCACTCCAAGACGGAGCTGCTGCTGCCGGTTTTACAAAATCACCGGTATCGATTTTGTATGGACCAGTACCGTGCCAAGTCCCGATTTTATCGGATTCTGCCGGTTGATAGCCTTTTCCTTTTTTCGTAATGACATGCAGAAGAACTGGACCTTTTGTTTTCTTTGCATATTCAAGATTTTCAAAAAGATCTTCATACGAATGTCCGTCTACAGGACCTAAGTAAGTAAATCCCATTTCCTCAAAAAACATGCCAGATACAAGTAAATATTTGAGGCTGTCTTTGATACGCTCTGCTGTGGCAGCAAGCTTTCCGCCTACAGCTGGAATGCGCTTGAATAAATATTCGAGCTCGTCCTTTACCCATTGGTATTTGCCTGCTGTACGTAATCTGCCAAGCATTGTGTGAATCGCACCAACGTTTGGTGCAATACTCATTTCATTGTCGTTTAATATGACAATCATATCTTTCTTTTCATCACCGATATGATTCAAAGCTTCCAGCGCCATCCCTCCGGTTAGTGCACCGTCTCCGATAATCGGCAGGATATATTCATCTGTCCCTTTAATATCACGCGCTGCCGCCATACCCATCGCACCAGATAACGAGGTTGAACTGTGACCTGTCTCCCAAACGTCATGTTCGCTTTCATTTCGTTTAGGAAAACCGCAAAGCCCTTTATATTGACGAAGTGTATCAAACTCCGACCCTCTTCCCGTTAACAGCTTATGAACGTAAGACTGATGTCCAACATCCCAGAGGAATTTGTCTTTTGGGCTGTCAAATACTTTATGAAGCGCAACAGTCAGTTCAACGACTCCCAGGTTCGGACCGATATGCCCGCCAGAGTTAGCTAAGGACTCAATTAAAAACATGCGAATGTCAGCGCTAAGCTCCTCTAATTCTGCATTTGACATTCCTTTTAGAAACGTTGGATTTTTTATTGATAAAAGATCCAATTAGGATCAACTCGCTTTCAACAAAATTTCTATATACAGCTATAATGCCTTATTCCTTTGAAAACCAATAGGGAATAAGAGTTGTCTCATCATAATAAACTGTTTACAGTTTACCACAATTGCTCGAGGACCCTCAAATCTAGGCTGTTTTTAATGATCTCTTGAGGCAATTAGATCACATAAATCATGCAGCAATTGCTGCTCTAATTGAAGATTTGAGACAATTTCTTTTGCACGTGTGATGTGCTCATGCAGTTTTTCTTTTGCTCCTGAAAGCGTTAATAAAGAAGGATATGTCGACTTTTCATTTGCTGTATCAGAGCCGACCCGTTTGCCGATTTTTTCTTCGTTTCCTTCAAGATCTAAAATGTCATCACGGATTTGAAACGCAATGCCAATATGATAGCTGAATTCCCTTAGCTTTTCGATATCGTCATCTGATGCTCCTGCCAGCATTGCACCTGCCGCGACGCTGAACGTAAGAAGCTTTCCTGTTTTACGGGCGTGAATGGATTCTAGTTCAGCAAGCGATACTTGTTTTTGCTCTGCTTCCATGTCGTCAAATTGACCGCCAACCATTCCTAGTGCACCTGCTGACTTTACAAGCTCCTCTACAATTCTGAGCTTTTTGTCAGCTGAGACGCTGCTAGACAGCTGTGATGTAATCAGGCGGAAGCTTTCTGTTAAAAGGGCATCACCTGCGAGAACCGCTGTTGCTTCTCCGTACACTTTATGATTTGTCGGTATTCCTCTGCGAAGGTCATCGTCGTCCATGCAAGGAAGGTCGTCATGTATCAATGAATACGTATGAATCATCTCAACTGCACAGCCGACAGGTATACCGTCTTCTTCGTTTTTACCGTAGGCATGTAATAGAGCAAGAACGAGAACAGGTCGAAGCCTTTTCCCGCCCGCTTTAAGAGAATAGAGCATAGAAGATTTCAGGTCTTCTGGAATCGTCAATTCCTGAACATATGTAAATAAATAATCTTCAATGGCCTGTTTTCGTGTTGTTAAAAATTCATTTAAATTACTTGTCACCAGCATCTGCCTCCTTCACTGAGAAGGGAGCCAGCTCACCGTCCTCTTTTAAAATGAAATCCATTTGCTTTTCAACATGCTGTAATTTTTCATGACAAAGCTTCGAAAGGGTCATGCCTTCTTGGAAATAATGAATGGCCTGCTCAAGTGGTACATCTCCTTCCTCGAGCTTTCCCACAATCTCCTCAAGACCTTTCATCGCCTCTTCAAATGTCATTTGTTCTTCTTTTTGTTTATTGGATTCTGTCATGATGATTGCCCCTCCTTCTCAATAACCTCACAAATCAGACGTCCATCTTTCATCGTGATAGTCAGCTGATCCTTCGTCTCTACTTGGTTCACACTTTTTATCAGTTCTTCTTCTTTATAGGCTAAGCTGTAGCCTCTTTCCATCACTTGAAGTGGATTTAATGCATTTAGTTTACCAAGAACCGATTGGAACTGCGAATGAATTGTTTTCATTTGCACATTCATACTGCGGATGAGCTGTTCTGATTCATTGGCGTGGCGTTTTTTCGCCTGAAGCAGCTGCTCTTTAGGATGAAGCGGCTTCAGCCTGTATGTTTGTCTGTCTAGTTGACTGCGTTTTTGCTCAATTTGTCTCGTCAGCTGTTTTTGAAAACGGTCAAATACCAAATCAAATTGCTGCTCTTTTTGCTCCTGTAATCGTTTTGGAAAACGGAAGGCATACGAGGATTGCAGCGCCACAAGACGGTCTTTCGCTTGTGAGGTTTGATTCTTTACCGCTCTTGTCAGCCGTATATCGATTGATTTGATTCGTTCAATTAAATCGGTCGTGCTTGGAACAGCAAGTTCGGCTGCTCCTGTTGGTGTGGGTGCTCTCATGTCTGCAGTGAAATCACTGATCGTAAAGTCTGTTTCGTGCCCAACTGCAGATATGATTGGAATGTCTGATGCGAAGATGGCCCTTGCGACAGCTTCTTCATTAAAAGCCCAAAGCTCTTCAATCGAACCGCCTCCTCTTCCGACAATCAAGACATCACAGAGCTGTTTTTCATTCGCTTCCTTGATCCGCTCTACGATGGAACGGGTCGCATGTTCACCTTGGACAAGCGCCGGAAGCACAATGATTTTCGCCTGCTGATAGCGCCGGTTGATGGTCGTAATGACATCTCGAACAGCCGCTCCTGTTGGAGATGTAATCACACCAACAACCTCTGGATATTCAGGAATCATTTTTTTATAGCGCGCATCAAATAAGCCTTCACTTGCCAGCTTTTTCTTCAGCTCTTCATAAGCAAGATGAAGAGCACCAACACCATCAGGCTGCATTTCTTTTGCATATAATTGATAGTTGCCGCTTGGTTCATATACTTGAATCCCGCCGCGTACAAACACCTTCATTCCGCTCTTAGGAGAGAAAGGCAGCTTAGACGCAGAGCGCTGGAACATGACAGCTTGCATGCGTGCGTTTTCGTCTTTTAAGGTGAAGTACACATGTCCTCTTGAATGAATCTTTACATTGGATAGCTCACCTTTGATCCAAATATCTTCTAAATGCGGATCAACATCAAATTTTCTTTTTATGTATTTTGTAAGGGCTGTGACCGTCACAAAGGCTTTTTCACTCATGACGTATTCCTCCTCTTCAAAAACGCACATTCATCCACCAGCAGCATGCAGGTGGATGAATGGATAAAGCTTATGCTAATGTACGTTTTGCTGATTTAACCGTATTGTGTGCAAGCATCGTAATCGTCATTGGACCGACTCCGCCAGGGACTGGTGTGATATAAGAAGCTTTTTCTTTTGCCTCTTCAAAATCAACATCTCCAACAAGCTTCCCAGTATCTAAACGATTGACTCCTACATCAATAACAATAGCGCCTTCTTTAATTTGGTCAGCTTTAATAAAGTTTGCTCGACCGACGGCAACAACTAAAATGTCCGCTTTCAACGTATGTTCTGAAATATTCACTGTTCTTGAATGGCAATAAGTAACCGTTGCGTTTTCGTTTAACAGCAATTGCCCTACTGGTTTACCGACAATATTGCTGCGTCCCACAACAACGACTTCTTTTCCAGAAAGATTAACACCCGTTTTGTTTAGTAATTCAACAATGCCTGCTGGTGTACATGGAAGGAATGTGTCCTCCCCAAGCAGCATTTTCCCGATATTCAATGGATGGAAACCATCAACATCTTTTTCAGGTGAAATACGTTCAATAACGGCTTTTTCAGAAATATGTTTTGGCAGTGGAAGCTGAACAAGAATCCCGTGGAATTGGTCGTTCGCATTGTACTGATCAATCAGCTGAAGCAATTCTTCTTCTGTTAAAGAAGCATCTAAATGGTCAAGCTGGAAATGCATCCCCATTGCTTCTGCTGCTTTCTTCTTCCCGCGCACGTAAGAAAGTGAAGCCGGATCATCACCGATTAGAATAACGGCAAGACCAGGTGTGACACCTTTTTGTTTTAGCTCTTCTACTTCTTTTGCTAATTGCTCACGCTTTTCTTTTGCTGTTTCTTTCCCATCGATGATTGTTGCTGTCATGTCGAATCCTCCTATTGCTGCTTTAGGTCGTTTTTAATGTTTGAAAGTACACCATTTACAAATTTCGGTGCTTTATCATCACCGAATAATTTGGCCAATTCAATCGCTTCATTCATCGAAACACTAAGCGGGATATCTTCTTGATACACCATCTCGTACACAGACAGCCTTAAAATGGCTCTGTCTACGTTTGCAATACGATCGAGTTTCCAATTCACTAGATGCTGTGAAATCATGTCATCGAGCTTGTCCTTTTGTTCAAGCACACCGAAAACCAGTTCCTCGAAAAAAGGATCTGATTCTTGTTCATCCAGCGCATGTGTAATGGCCTCTTTCGGATCAATATTGCTCACATCAATTTGAAATAATGTTTGTAGCGCCTTTTCTCTTGCAGTTCTTCTTTTCATTATTTACTCCTTTAACCACTTTATCCGCTTGTCGTTAAGCCATACAGAGATCATAACATATTTTGCCCGTGGTCGCACCAAGATCCATGCGAGCTGTGACGAAAAACGAATCAATCAACGCGTGAGATCATTATTATTCGGAAATGACCCAAAAATGGGCTTTAAAAAACCAAAGAGGCAATGCCTCCTTGGTTTCACTTGAACTCTTTTTTTACATTTCTTGATCTACTTCAGCCTCAGATGCTTTAGTATCAAATTGAATACCAACGACATGAATATTGATTTCATTAATCGTCAAGGCAGTCATGTTCAAAAGAGTTTGACGGATATTTTCTTGGACAGCAGTGGATACCTTTGGAATGGATAGGCCAAATTGAACCACACAGTATACATCGATTGTGATGCCTTCATCAGAGACATCTACTTTCACACCTTTACGGTGATTTTTCTTACCAAAGCGTTCTGCTACATCAGCAGCGAAATTGCCGCGCATTTCGGCAATGCCTTCGACTTCTGAAGCGGCGATCCCAGCAATGACCTCAATCACTTCTGGTGCAATTTGCACTTTTCCCAATTGATCTTCATCAAGGTTCATTTCAAGCAAATTGTTTTCTGACACGATCATTCACCTCCGAAAGCTATGATTATTTCATGATTTGGTATGTTTCTAAAAACTTCGTATTAAAATTACCGCTCACAAATGTTTCATGCTCAAGCAATCTTAGATGGAATGGGATCGTTGTGTAGACTCCTTCAATGACGAATTCTTGAAGCGCGCGTTTCATTCTCGCAATCGCTTCTTCTCTCGTCTTACCATATGTGATCACCTTTGCAATCATACTATCGTAATATGGCGGAATCACATAGCCCGGATAAGCGGCAGAATCAACACGTACTCCTAGACCGCCTGGCGGAAGATACATTTTAATTTCACCAGCTGATGGCATGAAGTTTTTCTCTGGGTTCTCTGCATTAATACGGCATTCGATCGCCCATCCTGCATATACGACATCCTCTTGTGTAAGAGAAAGTTTTTCACCTGATGCAACTTTAATTTGTTCTTTGATCAAGTCAACACCTGTGACCATTTCTGTTACAGGATGCTCTACTTGAATACGGGTATTCATTTCCATGAAGTAGAATTTCTCTTCATTATAATCATAAATGAATTCGACTGTTCCAGCACCAGTGTATTCAACAGCTTCTGCTGCTTTTACGGCTGCTTCACCCATTTGCTCACGGATGTCTGCATTCAGCGCTGGTGATGGCGTTTCTTCAAGAAGCTTTTGCATTCTTCTTTGGATCGAGCAATCACGCTCTCCTAAGTGAATGGTATGGCCATGCTGATCTGCAAGCACTTGGATTTCCACGTGTCTAAAGTCTTCAATGAACTTCTCTAAATAGACGCCAGGGTTACCAAAGTTTTGCGCTGCTTCCTGCTGCGTGATGGTAACACCATTAATGAGCTCTTCTTCGGTACGAGCCACACGGATTCCTTTACCGCCTCCGCCGGCAGTTGCTTTAATAATGACAGGATACCCAATACTTGCTGCTGTTGAAACAGCATCATCAAGATCTTTTACAATTCCTTGAGAACCAGGAACAATCGGAACCCCGGCATCTTTCATTGTTTCCCTTGCGACATCTTTCGTTCCCATTTTGGAAATCGCTGACGCAGTTGGACCAACAAAGATGACATTGCATTCCTCGCAAAGCTCTGCAAAGTCTGCATTTTCAGCAAGGAAGCCGTATCCTGGATGGATGGCATCTGTCCCTGTTAATTTTGCTACACTGACAATATTCGTGACATTTAAATAACTATCTTTTGAAGCAGTCGGTCCGATGCAATATGCTTCATCAGCCATTTGAACATGAAGCGCATCGCGATCCGCTTCAGAAAATACCGCAACTGTTTCAATTCCAAGCTCTTTACAAGCGCGGATAATTCTAACTGCGATTTCTCCTCTGTTTGCAATTAATAGCTTTTTAATCATGATCGTACTCCTTACTCTGCTTTCACTAGAAAGAGGGGTTGTCCGAATTCTACAAGCTGACCGTTCTCAGCTAATACTTCGACGATTTCACCTTTTACTTCTGCTTCGATTTCATTAAACAGTTTCATCGCTTCTACGATGCACACAACTGTGTTTTCCTTCACCTTAGAACCTGTTGTCACGTATGGACCTGCTTCTGGTGAAGATGAAGCATAAAATGTGCCAACCATTGGGGATGTGATTTTATGCAGATTTTCAGACGCAGCTGCCTCTTGTGCAGGGGCTTCGGTCTGAGCTGGAGCTTGTGCTTTAGGAGCTTGTTGAGCTGGAGCTGCTTGGACAGGAGCCACTGGTGCCGCAACTTGCTGAACGACTTCTTTATTTTTCTTCAGTTTGATTTTTGCACCTTCGTTTTCGTACGTAAATTCATCAATTGTAGATTCGTCAATTAATTTAATCAGTTCATGAATTTCTTCAATTTTTAACATGGATTTGCACCCCTATGTATGGATTTATCTTTTTCTTATAGGCTAGTACTAAAAGTACATACTATAACCATCTTACAGGAGGATTTCAATGAATTCAACTACTATTGTGGCGAAGCGCCTCGCGAAAGCACCTTGGAGAGGGCGCCAAACCGCATCAAAAAACGCCCTTTTCGGCAAGGGCGCCTGTTCATTTTTTATTGATTGGAGGGCTCAAAAGTGACAGCTACGTTATCAAGACCTCTCATTTCTTTTGTGACCATATCAATAATATCGGCCGCTTGGGACTTTGATTTTTTGTCAGAACGAACCGTGATGCTCACTTTATCTCCTTCAGCACTCACTAGCGCATCTTTATATCCTTTTGTTTTAATTAAGGTTTCGAGCTGACGCTCCGTCCCTTCTGCCTCACTAAGCGCTGTCATTTGATCATACGCTTCACTTTTTTCTTGTGCTGTTGCATCATCACTGGATACGATTTCGTTGAACTCTTCGCGCTGTTTGCTTCGTTTATCTTCAAGCTCTAATCTGTATGTTGTAAAAAGCTCATCGTCTGTTTGCTCCGACACAGCCTTTCCTTCTTCACCGCTTGTTTCGATATCCTCTTGTTTGCCATTTGTTTCTTTGTCAGTGGACTTCTCATCAGTGCCTTTTTCCGTTCCTTTGTCCGTCCCTTTTTCTGTTTCAGTCTTTTTCTCTTCCGTTCCTTTTGATTTCATATCTTCTACTGTCACTGCATTTTCACCTTGTGGAGACATGATATAGTACACACTTAAGACGACAACTAAACTTAGCATCGTTAATAGCCAAACCGTTTGTTTTTTTAACATCATTCCGAATCCTCCTTGATTTTTTTAGGGGCAACAGCCACTCTATGGCTCGGTACATCAAGCACTCGTGTAACCGCTTCAATGATGGTTTTCTTTATTTGAACGTTGTCTACTCCTTGAGCAACAACGAGGACACCGCGAATATCTGGTTTTTTCGTTTGAACCACTACAGGTGTTTCTTCATTGCCATTTTTGATGATGACAATTTCTTCTTCTTTTGTTTGATCAGTGACACTTCGTACGCCACCTTCTTTATCTGTTTCCTCGGTCGTTGTGCTTTTATTGGATTTGTTTTTTTCAAACACTTTTAAAGAAGTTGCGTCTACATTGACCACAATCGATACATCCTCAACGCCAATGATGGTCTCTAAAATTTCTTTCAGCTGATTTTCGTATTCTTGCTCCACATCCTCAATCGAATTCTTTGATTTACTTGACGATGCCGGCTTGAATACCTCCTGCTCTTGTGAGGATGTTTTTTTAGAAGCAGGAACAGCAGCCTGTTCTTTGCTTGATGGCGGTGACAAGATCTGACTGACTAACATGAAAGATACGCCGATGATGAATACAAGCAGCAAGTAATGGTGCTTCGTTAATTTTGGTTTCCCTTCACCTTTTTCAGGCGGCTGCAAGAATGATTTCAGCTTTTGTTTCCAGTCCTTGTTATTCATGATCTGCTGCGTCACCTCCCTCAATGTTCAGCGCAATGTGCTCAGGACTCGTATTCCAAACATCAGCAAGTGTCTCTTTCAACCTCGTGATCTCTTTGCTAGAAGATTCAGCGCTTTCCTCCTTTTGCGTGGAGAGATCAATGTCCACCTTTGCCACCGTTTCTACAGCATCACCTGTGAGCGGGGAAAGAACTGCTTTGATGCGAAATTGATCCGCCTCCATATTCTGATCCAGGTGCTCCTCATCTGCCAGCACTTCTACGTGTTTCATTTCATAGCTCTCCTTCTCCAGTGGCTCCTTTGCGCTTTTTTCTAGTTGGACAGCCATTTGCTTTAAAATATATGCACGCTGAGAGGCTTGTATTTCTTTTTTTTCTAAATTCATCTGATTTTTTATTTCTTCTGACTGTGCTTCTTCCTTCCCCTTCATCAATTCCGAAAAAATTTGGTCAGGGTCTGCCCGAAATAAAGCAAAGATCGGATTGAGCATCACCACAATCAATAGCAGGCTGACGACCATTTTGGCATACTTTTGCATGCTTGAATTGGGAAGCAGAAGATCAATGACAATCGCAAATAAGATAAAGAGAATAATACTTGTGATCCATTCCGTGAGAAAACTCAAAAGGTGTCCCTCCTTACTTCATCATCATGGTCAAGTTGCCAGCAGTGATAATGACGGTAATGCTTAAAAAGAACATGAGCGACACGACAGCAAGTGCGGCAAAGATATAAAGAACACTTTTTGAAATGACATCAAGACAGCTGATGATCGGTCCGCCTCCTAATGGCTGAAGAATGGCTGCGGCAAGCTTATATATAAGGGCTAGTGAGAGCACTTTAATCGCCGGGAAGGCGGCAATTGAAATGAGAATGGCGACGCCAACAAGTCCGACCGTATTTTTGAGTAACACAGAGGCACTGATCACGGTATCCGTCGCATCTGTAAACATTCTGCCAAGGACAGGGATGAAATTTCCGGTAATAAATTTGGCTGTACGAAGAGCGATTCCATCCGTAATTGCAGCAGATGCACCTTGCACAGAAATGACGCCAAGAAAGACAGTTAAAAAAACGGCTAACCCACCTATCGCCACATTTCTTAACAGCTGGGCAAGCTGGGTGACCTTGTATTGTTCGGTCAGCGTACTGACAATGCTCAATATCGCAGATAAAAAGATAAGGGGAAGAACGACATATTGAATAAAAACGCCGCTCGTATTCATCAAAAATAAAATAACGGGATGAAAGAATCCGGCTGAGACAAGCCCGCCTGATGAAGCAATAAGTGCTAATAAAAGAGGAATAAGAGCAAGAATAAAACTGGTCATCGTTTGAATGGCTTCTGTTGCATAAGAAATCGCCACATGAAAGCTGTTGAGTGCAATAATGATCAGCACCATATAAACAAGAGCGTATGCGACTTTACTGACGGTGCTTTGCTCAAACGCATTCTGCAAAAGCTGCAAAAGCGAACAAAAGATGGTGAGTAAAATCAGTGTACCTAGGAGCTTTCCGTTTGCTATGACCTCGTGAAAAAGATAATGAACAAAGGCTTTCAGCCATGTTTGGGGAGACAGCTCTTTATCGCCATCAATCATTTCCTTCACTGTGCCTTTTTGGCTTTCTGGCAGAAAGCCGCCATACTCGTCCAATATGGTTTCCCAAAAGTCATTGATGGATTGAAGCTCTAGTGCATCAGCCTGTCCATTCGCCACTTCCTCTGCTGCTGGTTCTTCATTTGATAAAGGTACTTTCTCTTCTGCACCTGCATGCGGAGCGATCAGCCAGAAGAAAAGCATCAGTCCCATAACAGCTGTCACCCGTTTCATTGTCATCACCTCTTTTCAATTACGTCATGGACGGGATCATACCTAAGATGGTCTCAATGATGACTGTTAAAATAGGGACTGCCATGACCAAGATGAGAATTTTGCCGCCAAGCTCTATTTTTGATGCAATGGCGCCTTGTCCAGCATCTTTTGTCAGCTGGGCGCCGAATTCTGCAATATAGGCAATGCCAATAATTTTTAAAATGGTTTCAACATACTTCATATTGACGCCGGCGCTTGCCGCAATTTTTTCAATCATCGAGATAATGGCATAGATTTGATCAATTAAATAAAGAAAAATCACACATCCTGTAAAAACAACAAGCATAAAGGCGAAGGTCGGCTTTTGTTCTTTGACGATTAATGCTAAAAAAGTAGCGATTAAACCAAGTCCAACAATTTGTATGATTTCGATTTGTAAGCCCTCCCCTATCCTTGAAATAGAAATACGGCTTTAATCTTTTTAAACAAATCATCTACAATGGTTGCCACCATAAACAAAATGTAGATAAACCCAAGCAGCGTGACCCACTGAGCGTACTCCTTTTTCCCCATTTGATCTAAAATCGTATGGAGGAATGCCACAACGATGCCTACTCCCGCAATTTGAAAAATGACGTTTACATCAACGCCCATGCTCTCGACTCCCTTCCTCTCACATCAATAAAAGAATCAGTAGTAATCCGCTTAAAAATCCGAGGCTTCTGACCATTTTTTCATTTTTTGCTTGGGCGATTTCAGCTTCCTTCTCCTCCGATTCCAAATGACCTAAAGCAAGCTTGATATACTTTTGCTGAGAAGTGACATCATGCTGACCAAGTGTTTCTCCAAAGTGCTTCAGTGCCTCATATTCGCCTTTTTTCAAAACGGTTTTTTTCCAAACATCCTCAAGACTCTCATTCCATGCATGCCGTGCCGAAAAAGTTCCGACTTTGAGTTTTTCTGCAAATTGTTCAAATAACCGATTCACAGGAGGACCTACTTGCGACGCAATTTGCTCTGCAGCCCGCGCTAGAGGCGTTTGCCCATACATAATTTCAGCTTCAAGAGACTGGAGCGCAAACCGAAGCTGCCGAATTTGTTTCGGCCGATCGCTATATCGTTTGGCAAACTCGAACCCTCCCCAAGTCGTAGCCGCGACAATCAAGATAGCGCCAATGAGCTTTAACATACGTCCACTCCCCGCCTCCATTTCATCTCTTGTCCGTCTTGGTCATATATCCGCCTAATCGTGCCGGGACCATTCTTGCGATTTAATTCAACATATCGTTCAAATACTCGAAGCTCCCATAACGGCTTCAATGATGGACGTTTATACACATCTTCAAGTGAATAGCCATGAACTGAGACGATAATGGTGACTCCGGCATGAATCGCTTCTAAAAGTGCCTGTACATCCTCGCTTTTTCCGATTTCATCGACAATCATGACCTCTGGACTCATAGACCGAATCATCATCATCAAACCTTCAGCCTTTGGACACGCATCGAGCACATCAACCCGGTGTCCAAACTGGTGCTGCGGCACCCCTCTTATACACCCAGCGATTTCGGAACGCTCATCTATAATGCCTGTTTTTTTAGGAGGAATTGCTTTTGTGCCAGTACTAGCCAGTCTTGCTACATCCCGCAATAATGTCGTTTTCCCTGTTTGCGGTGGACCGATGATGAGTGTATTGCACCAGTGCTCGTCATATAAATAAGGAAGAAAGGGAAGCGCAATCCCGATTTTTTCTTTTGCGATGCGGATATTAAATGAAGAGATATCTCTTAATCCTTTGACAATGCCGTTTTCAACGATCACCTTTCCTGCAATTCCCACCCGGTGTCCGCCAGATATGGTGATGTAGCCTTGCTTTAGCTCCTCTTCAAGTGTGTACATGCTGTAATTGCTCAGCCTGCCTAATAGCTGAGACGCATCTTCTCCTGTTGTGCGATAAGAAAGAAAGCGCGGTTTTCCTCTTTGCATCAATTCAATAGGACGATCCGTGCGAATGCGGATTTCTTCTATTTGATCCCATTCTGCTTCTTTTAGCAGTCTAAGTTCTTGTCCAATCGAGTGCGGGAGAATATCCAACAAACTCCGCAACGAATTCCCCTCCTTTTTTTCTTCTCTAAAATGTATGATGGGAGCCGTTAATTATGCCAAGCCGTTTCACTTATAGATCCCAACAAGAATAAACACGACACCAATGAAAATAAAGACGAGCTTGGCATAGGATAACTGCCCTGCAATTTGATAGATTCCAATCGTCATCGTGATAATAAAAATGAGCGGCCCAATGATCGCCAATATACTATTGATGACAACCGCTTTTCGAACGTCATTTGTGACTAAAATGAGGATGGCGGCCGTCAGTTCAATCGCTGCCGATAAGAACCTCATGCCGGCCATTGCAGCTACTGACGGATGGATGCCTGGGAAAAGAAATGGTTTCATATAGAACCTCCAGCTTTTTTTACACTATATGCTTGTCTAGATGGAAGTAGTCTTGTTTTTCAGAAAGGAAAAGAGATGAATGAGAGAATTGAGAGAAGGTCTGCCTTTTGAGGAGTCTTACATGTTTTACAATAAAAAAAGACTGTAAACACGACGTTTACAGTCAAAGCGTGTAGACAAACCCTCGCATTCGGTGTCAGTCCTGCGCGCCGATGCTCACGAATGGCAAATTCGCTCCGCTTCGGTGCTCGTCCTTCCTAGACTTCAAAGGTTTTCTATCACGCTGAAAAGAAGACAAAGGGCTAAAATAAACGTCATTTTAGCCCTTTGTCAACAATCTAAAAAGACTGTAAACACGAGGTTTACAGTCTTTCTTCGTTCATTACGCTCTTGACACGTATGAACCGTCTGATGTATTAATGACTAGTTTATCTCCTTGGTTCACAAAGAAAGGAACGTTGACGATTAAACCAGTTTCAGTTTTTGCAGGTTTTGAGCCGCCTGATGTTGTGTCACCTTTAATACCAGGCTCTGTTTCTACTACTTCTAGTTCTACCGTGTTTGGAAGTTCTACTCCAAGTGTTTCAGCACCGTACATCACAATTTGAACTGACATATTTTCTAGCAAATATTTCAGCTCATCTTTAATTTGTGTTTCACTTAGTTCAAGCTGCTCATAAGAACTTGTATCCATGAAGACATGCTGGTCGCCATTTGCGTACAAGTACTGCATTGTTTTTGTTTCAATTTGAGCTTTCGCTACTTTTTCGCCTGCACGGAATGTTTTTTCTTGAATGGCACCAGTACGCAGGTTACGCAGTTTCGAACGAACAAACGCTGCGCCTTTCCCTGGCTTTACGTGTTGGAAATCCACTACACGCCAAATACCGCCGTCCACTTCAATTGTCAGGCCTGTACGAAAATCGTTTACTGAAATCATTTTGTCATCCTCCTACATTTCACCATCATAATATGATAAGTTCTTTCGGTGAGTGGGTCAATCGTTTATTGCCGTCAGCTGTCAGGACAATATCATCCTCAATTCTCACGCCGCCGACATCCGGCAAGTAAATTCCCGGCTCAACTGTCACGACCATTCCTTCTTCTAAGACGACCTCTGATCGTGAGGAAAGGCCTGGCGCTTCATGTACTTCCATCCCTAGCCCGTGGCCAGTTGAATGCCCGAAGTATTGACCATAGCCATACTTTTCAATGATGTCACGTGTGATGCGATCAGCTTCTTTTCCTGTTAAGCCTGGCTTGATTCTATCCACACCAGCGTTTTCTGCTTCTAATACGATATGATAAATTTCCTTTAGCTTATCGCTCGGTGTGCCGACAGCAATCGTTCTTGTCATATCAGAACAATAACCTTTATAGTAAGCACCAAAATCGAGTGTGACTAAATCACCAGATTCAATCACCTTTTCACTCGCTCTTCCGTGCGGCAGGCTTGAACGAACACCTGAGGCGACAATCATATCGAATGAAGATCCTTCAGCGCCTTCTTTTCTCATGAAAAATTCAAGCTCGTTCATGACAGCAATTTCCGTCAAGCCCGGCTTGATGTAAGTGAGAATATGATCAAAGGCGTGATCTGCAATCTTCGCAGCTTCCTCTAATATCTTAATCTCTTCACTAGACTTAATCAAGCGCAACTTTTCAACTGATTCTGAGACCGGAACAAGCTCTATATCGCCTGCTTTATCTGCATACTGCTGGTACGTGGCAAATGTCATATGATGTTGTTCAAACCCAAGGCGTTTTATCCCAAATTCCTTTGCCGTTTGGGCTGCGGTTTCCACGATGTTTCCTTTATGTTCAATAATGTCGTAGCCTTTTACTTGGTCCTTCGCTTGCTCTGTATAACGAAAATCCGTGATAAAAGCTGCCTGGTCCTTTGAAACAACTGCAAGACCGGCTGAGCCAGTAAAGCTGGTCATGTACTGTAAATTAAAGCTGCTCGTAATGACAAGACCATCGATCTCTAATTCAGATAAAAGTGTTCTTAACTTTTCAAGTTTCATGATACTGCTCCCCCTTCACTCACTAAATAACGAATCGCCAATTTATACCCTTCTAAACCAAGACCAACGATTTGCCCTTGGCATACTGGAGCAAGTACAGAATGATGGCGGAATTCCTCTCTCTTATGAACGTTTGAGATATGTACTTCGACGACGGATAAAGAAATACTTGCAATGGCATCTCTCAGCGCATAGCTGTAGTGTGTAAAAGCACCCGGGTTAAACACGACTCCATCGTACTGATCTTCTGCCTCGTGGAGCGCATCAATCAAATCCCCTTCGTGATTCGATTGAAAGAACGTTAACTGGATATTGGCTCTTTCTGCAAACTGGAACAAATCCGTTTCTAAATCTGTCAGCGTCTTACTTCCGTAAACAGCCGGCTCTCTTTTGCCAAGCCTATTTAAATTGGGCCCATTCAGCACAAGAAAATGAGGCATACAACCACTCCTTCACCCTAATTCAATCTATATCGAGATCTGTTT
The DNA here is from genome assembly GCF_002998735.1 of Bacillus sp. NMTD17. Lineage (NCBI taxonomy): Bacteria > Bacillati > Bacillota > Bacilli > Caryophanales > Bacillaceae > Bacillus > Bacillus sp. NMTD17. The sequence goes on along the minus strand of NZ_PVRH01000003.1, from coordinate 110,941 downwards.
CTTTTTCATTAGAAACCTTTCGTTTCCAAAAATATTTTATCATATGAATAGGTGATTTACACTTTATTCTGTCTTTTTCCCGAGTGCCCTTGCAAGCTTCTGACTCGTTAATTCATTATATTCAAACGAAATACTGTACCCGACAAACATGCCATATAAAATATATAGGCAAAATGTCGTGACGATGGTGCTTTGCTGCAAATCTTGGACTTGCTTTACATCTGGGAAAATCGGATTAAATACGTAAAAAACGAGCAGCCATAAAAGCGCGCCATATATCAGCCCCATCCAATAGCCTTTGATTCGTTTTAAAACCCCATAATAAATAAAGGCTGCTCCAATCGATAAAACCCCTAAAAGCACAATACTAATAAAAGTGCCAAGTCCTCCCTTTTTCCACTCTCCGAGCACAAAAGGCTGAAGGAGCATATTGGGACTCACCTCTGAGAAATGAAACATATGGGTCAGAAACCCGATAAAGCCCCAAAAAACACCGCCAACAAAGCCTGTCGCAGCTGCTCTTGCCCACAGCGATGACGTTTGTACAGCCTGATTTGTCTCTTCTTGGTTTTTCTTTTCATCACGTTTCATTTGTGAACACCTCCAGCAAGTAGTATGTCCAAAATGTCATAAAAAAAAGGATTTCCATACGTGAGTGTAAAATTTTTATAACAGGGTATACTGGCTAAAAAGAGGTAGATAGAATTCTAGTAGATAATCGACTTGTGCGCTAGTGATTTCCCCTCATTTCCTGTACAATAAAGGTATAAGGAAATGCATGTAAATTACAGGAAACAGGCAGGTTGATGAAATATGTCCAATCAAACAAAACGTCCAGCATATGGAGGGCAGGCAGTTGTCGAAGGTGTCATGTTTGGAGGTAAAAAGAACTATGTGACAGCGATTCGGCGAAAGGATCAGTCCATTGAGTTTTTGAAGCTTCCCCGGACCTCCAATAAACGAACCGCCTTTCTCAAGAAAATCCCCTTTGTCAGGGGTGTTGCTGCACTTGTTGAAGCAAGCGCAAATGGCAGTAAGCACTTGAACTTCTCCAGCGAGCGCTATGACTTAGATCCTTCAGAAGATCATACTCTTGAAAAAGAACAAAAAAGCTCGAAATTATCCATGATTTTCGGCATTGCTGTAATCGGAGTTCTCTCTCTTCTCTTTAGTAAATTTGTCTTTACCCTAGTACCTGTCTTTTTAGCTGAACTGGTGCGGCCCGTCTTTTCAGGGAATTTCGCACAAATCGCAGTGGAAACATTCTTTAAACTGGTCCTGTTATTAGGCTACATTTACTTTATTTCCATGACCCCTTTAATTAAAAGGGTATTTCAATATCATGGCGCAGAACATAAAGTCATAAACTGCTATGAACAGAATCTTGACATCACAGTGGAAAATGTACAAAAACAATCACGGCTGCATTATCGATGCGGTAGCAGCTTTATTTTATTCACTGTCATTGTCGGAATGTTCGTCTATTTACTCGTACCGACAGATCCTTTATGGGTGAGAGTTCTGAATCGCTTGGCGCTCATTCCGGTTGTTCTGGGCATTTCATTTGAAGTGCTTCAGCTCACGAACAAACTCCGAGAAGTGCCTGTGCTTAAAGTGCTTGGCTATCCTGGCCTTTGGCTGCAATTGCTCACAACAAAAGAACCCTCTGACGATCAAGTCGAGGTAGCCATTGCAAGTTTTAATGAACTTCTTCGTTTAGAGGAAGCGTCTGAGAAACAAGCATCAGATTCTGCTCATCAAGTGATCTAACTTATAAATCCGGTAAATTCCTTCGGAGGTGGACAGTTATGAATCGCCGAGTACATCCTGCTTTTACCATTATTTTCGCTTTAGGTGTTTTGGGATTTGTGTATTTACTCACAACGAATCCAGGCAGACTTTTTACAATGCTGCTATCAGTTGTGATCATTGGAGCGGCTCTATTTTTCCTATTTAGATGGCTGATGAATCGAAGAACTGGAACAGAGGGCAATCTTTATCGTAAAGCAGTCAAACAATCAAAACGTCGCTACCAGCAGCCTAAACCAAAAACGAAAAGCCAGATGAAAAATCGGGTCACTCATTTGCGAAGCGTGCCGACTGACCACAAGTCTAAGCCCGTCCTTCTCAAAAAGAAAAGCCAAACACAGTTAACTGTGATTGAAGGCAAGAAAAACAAAAAGAAAAATCGCGCTTTGTTTTAAAATGTCCAGCTTTTTAAAAATTGCTCGGCTTTCTGTCTGCCTAGATCGACAAGCGCCTTTTTCTTTTCTGTCTTCAGATGAAAATCAGTGGCAATGACGTGTTCTACAGGAATAAAAATAACATGACGTTCGTGTTTTGTGGCAATGTGTCTTTCGTCATGAGCACCACGCATCGTTTCAAAAAGAGCGCCAAACAGTTCAAACGCATTGCGGATGGAGTGTTGAGGGCGTTCTTTTTCGTTTGGGGTTAATGTGACACCGACGAACGGTCTTTTTTTCTCTTCCGCAAACAACCAAATTGGAAAATTGCTAAGCACTCCTCCATCCACAATGGTACAAATGCCTTTTGATGACCTTAGTTTGACAGGCTCGAAAAAATACGGCAGGCTGCAACTCATCCGAATCGCCCTTGCAACGGAAAAGCGCTCTGGATTTAAGCCGTATGAAGGAAGGTCGTCTGGCAGCACGAGGATTTTCCCATTTGTTAAATCGGAGGCAACAATTTTCAGCGAATCTTTTTTAAGATCTCCAAATACGGTGACCCCTTTTCGTTTTAAAACGTCTGTCAGCCATTTTTCCAGCCGGTCGCCTTTGTACAGACCGAGGCGCCAGTAAATGGATACCCACCTGAGCATTTGAAACGGAATGAATTGGCATCTCCTGTCAAGCAAGTGATGTTCCTCCATTTCATCTAAAAGCTCCCGAATCTCCTGACTAGTAAAACCTGCTGCGATGAATGAAGCAATGATCGCTCCAGCACTTGTACCAGCAAGGCGGACAAATTGATATCCTCTCGCTTCAAGCGCTTCATAGGCACCCGCAAGTGCTGCCCCTTTAATGCCTCCACCTGAGAACACACCATCTATCTTCATCAAGGAGCCCCCTTTGATATCACGCTATTAATAGTGTAAGAGCATATGCTTTCAATTAGAACTTTAATCAAAAAGGACACCCATGCTGAGGGTGTCCTTTCAGCGCGCGGACAAACCCTCGCATTCGGTGTCAGGTCTGCGCTCCGGTGCTCACGAATGTCAAATTCGCTCCGCTCCGGTACTCGTCCTTCCTAGACTGCAAAGGTTTTCAAATCACGCTGAAAAGAAGACAGAGGGCTAAAATAAAAATCATTTTAGCCCTTTGTCAACAATATGAAAGAACACCCTTGCTAAGGGTGTCCTTTTTCTTAAGATTCTTGATTTGTTTGTTCGTTTTTCTTTTGAATCGCTTTCAGCTGAACAGATCGCTCGTCGTTTTCTTCAAAGAATTGAACGAGATCGCCGATGCGGTCAATGCTGTTCCAGCTGAGATGATGTTCAATGCCTTCTACATCATCATAAATTTTCTCTTCATCTACACCAATGATTCTTAAAAATTGCTCTAGCAGTTCATGTCTGTATACGAGACGTTTTCCAATTTTTTTGCCTTTCGGGGTTAAAATTAGACCACGATACTTCTCATAAATGAGGTATTCATCTTTATCTAGCTTCTGAACCATTTTTGTTACAGAGGAGGGATGGACAGCAAGTGCTTCTGCAATATCAGAGACTCTGGCATATCCTTTTTCTTCTATCAGCATATATATTTGTTCAATGTAATCTTCCATACTAGGTGTAGTCATAAAACCCCTCCATAATGCACCTTTACTTAATAATCATAACAATTCTACACCATCGCCCATTAAAAAACAAGGAGTGTCCACTGTCTTAGCGCTTGTAATTCCACTCGTCTGAGGCATATTTCGTTTTGGCGAGATGATGGACAAACGCTAATTCTTCATCTGTCAGCTCATAAGGCACAAGCTCAATATTTAACCCTTTTTCAAATCCTCGTTTAAACGCAACACGCGCATCGTCTATTGTACAAGTTCGGTCTGAGATTTCATTGATGGCGACCGCTTTGTTTTTAAAGCTCCGCTGCATCCGCTCTCTCACACGGTCGTTTGGATAAAGAAATAAATCGAACAATTTGTCCTCATCAAGGTCAATTAAGATGGAGCCGTGCTGGAGGATCACTCCTTTTTGTCTCGTTTGAGCACTGCCTGCTACCTTTCTGCCTTCTACGACAAGCTCATACCAGGAAGGAGCATCGAAGCATACAGACGACCTTGGATTTTTTAAGCTTTCTTTTTCTTTATCTGTACGAGGAATGGCAAAATATGCATCGAGTCCCAGTTCTTTAAAGCCCTCTAAAATGCCTTCTGAAATGACGCGGTATGCCTCTGTCACCGTCGCTGGCATTTCTGGATGTTCCTCTGACACAATCACGCTGTAGGTCAGCTCCTGATCATGAAGAACCCCCCGCCCTCCAGTTGGTCTGCGGACAAACCCAAGACCATAGCGCTCGACTGCTTCCATGTTGATTTCCTTTTCAACATGCTGAAAATACCCAACAGACAATGTCGCCGGATTCCATCCATAAAAACGGATGACAGGCGGGATGAGCTTCTCACTATGCCAATAAAGCAAGGCTTCATCCATTGCCATGTTAAAGGCAGGGTCTTGATTTCCTGTATCAATGAAACACCATTTCTCTTTTTGCATATAAAAATCCCTTCTCTTTTACGTAGTCAATGTTAGATGATGGTGATGGCCACCGGTTTTCTCTCTTCATCAGTCTATCAAATAGGGAACGAATTGAAAATAATTCTTACCATTTATGATGACAAGTTTCTTTTGCTTTACTATAATAGTATTTGTCTAAAACGTACCATCAGACAGGCTACTGTGCTGATGCTCAAGAAGGAGTCGAGTTGTATTGTCAATATTCAACTATATCGTCCTCTCACTTTGTGGACTTTTCGTTCTTTATTCCATCGGCAGCTACATTTATCAGCAGCGCATTATGAAAACGCTGACGGAAGCAGAATTTATTAAAGGTTACCGCAAAGCTCAACTCATTGATGTGAGAGAGCCAAATGAGTTTGAAGGCGGACATATTTTAGGGGCAAGAAACATCCCCCTTTCCCAGCTAAAGCAGCGCAAAAATGAAATTCGTCCTGACAAGCCTGTTTATCTCTATTGCCAAAACAATTTAAGAAGCGGAAAAGCAGCTCAAACTTTACGTAAAAACGGCTGTCGTGAGATTTATAATTTAAAAGGCGGCTTTAAAAAATGGGGCGGCCGCATCAAAACGAAGAACTAACAAAAAAGACTCTGGGAGCGTGATCCCCCTGAGTCTTTTTTTCTTTATCTTTCAAAAACGAGGACTGGATTCCGCGCGGCCTTTGTTTCGTCCATTCGTTTGACGACCGTCGTATGCGGCGCTTCCTGTACCACTTCTGGATTCTCTTCTGCTTCTTTGGCAATCTGAATCATCGCTTCGATAAAGGCATCAAGAGTTTCTTTTGATTCTGTTTCAGTTGGTTCAATCATGATACATTCCTCTACATTGAGCGGGAAGTAGATCGTTGGCGGATGATAGCCAAAATCAAGTAATCGTTTGGCAATATCGAGTGTCCGCACACCTAATTTTTTCTGACGTTTACCTGAAAGAACAAATTCATGCTTACAGTGACGGTCAAATGGCAAATCGAAATGAGCACTTAAGCGGCGCATCATATAGTTCGCATTTAACACGGCATTATCCGTTACAGCCTTTAGGCCGTCTGGACCCATAGAGCGAATGTACGCATATGCTCTGACGTTAATGCCAAAGTTGCCATAGAACGGCTTCACGCGGCCAATTGATTCTGGTCGATCATCATCAAAGTAAAAGCGGCCTTCCTTCTTCACAAGCACCGGCTTTGGCAAGTATGGGATCAAATCCTTTTTGACGCCTACAGGACCTGAACCAGGGCCTCCGCCTCCATGTGGACCTGTAAAGGTTTTATGGAGATTTAAGTGAACGACGTCAAACCCCATATCCCCCGGTCTTGCTCTGCTTAAAACGGCATTCAAGTTGGCTCCGTCATAATAAAGCTTACCGCCAGCTCCATGAACGATTTCAGCCATTTCTAAAATATTTTCTTCGAATAGACCGAGTGTATTCGGATTCGTCAGCATTAAAGCAGCTGTTTCTTCATTGACAACACGGCGCAGGTCCTCTAAATCAACAAGCCCATTCGCATCAGATGCGACGGTAATGGTTTCAAATCCGGCCACTGTCGCAGATGCCGGGTTCGTTCCATGGGCAGAATCAGGCACAATGACCTTTGTTCGCTTATGGTCTCCTCTTGCTTCATGGTACGCACGGATCATCATGAGTCCTGTCCATTCCCCGTGTGCTCCTGCCGCAGGCTGTAATGTCACAGCGTCCATCCCCGTAATTTCTTCAAGATGATCACCCAGGTCGTAGAGTAACTCTAATGCACCTTGTACAGTGTCTGCCTCCTGTAGTGGATGGACTTGCGCGAAGCCTGCAAGGCGTGCGACCTTTTCATTAATCTTCGGATTATATTTCATCGTACAAGAGCCAAGAGGATAAAATCCGGAATCGACCCCATGATTACGTCTTGATAATGCTGTATAATGACGCATGATATCAAGCTCAGATACTTCAGGAAGCTCAGCATCCTCATGACGGATATACGTGTCATCAAATAAAGACGGGATCTCCTGTTCAGGTACATCTAAATCAGGCAGGCTATAACCAATTCTTCCTTCTTTGGATAATTCAAAAATAAGCGGCTGATCTTGTTTATTCATGGCGATCCCCCAATTCCTTAATGAACGTATCAATTTCTTCTTTCGTTCTTAGCTCTGTTACGGCGACAAGCATGTGATGTTGAAGCTCTGGGTAGTCTATCCCTAAGTCATAGCCGCCGATGATTCCTTTTTCAAGCAATCGTTTATTGGCTTCTTTCACAGGCTCTTGTAATTTGATCACAAATTCATTAAAATGGGCCCCTTCTACATCAGCAAGCAGTCCATATGTTTGAGCCTGCGTCTTAGCATAGTGCGCTTTTTGCACGTTTTGATAGGCGATTTCTTTGATGCCTGTTTTTCCGAGTGCTGTCATGGCAACGGAAGCGGCTAATGCATTTAATGCCTGATTCGAACAAATATTGGACGTCGCTTTATCTCTCCGAATATGCTGCTCACGCGCTTGAAGGGTCAGCACAAACCCACGAACACCATTTTCGTCTTCTGTCTGCCCGACTAAACGACCTGGCACTTTTCGCATCAACTTTTTCGTCACAGCAAAATATCCGCAATGCGGCCCGCCAAACGCTGCTGGAATGCCAAACGGCTGTGCATCACCAACGACAATGTCTGCCCCAAGTTTACCTGGCGGCGTCAGTAACCCGAGTGCAAGCGGATTACTTGAGACAATGAACAGACTTTTTCCTTTATGCGCAATAGGTTCAATGTCTTTTAACGGTTCGACGACACCAAAGAAGTTTGGATATTGCACAAGAACTGCTGCTGTATCGTCACAGACGGCCTTCTCTAATGCTGCTAGATCCGTCTGCCCTTTTTTTGCAGGCACTTCAACAACTTCGATGTGCTGTCCTTTGGCGTATGTTTTTAGCACTGCTCTTGATTCAGGGTGAACCGTTTCAGAAACAACCACTTTTTTCTTTTTTGTATGTCCCGCAGCCAGCATCGCCGCTTCAGCTAATGCCGTCCCGCCATCATACATCGAGGAGTTAGCAAGATCCATACCCGTCAGCTCAGCAATCATTGTTTGAAATTCAAAAATGGCTTGTAGTTCACCTTGCGAAATCTCCGGCTGATAAGGTGTGTAGGCTGTATAAAATTCGGAACGTGAGATGACATGATCAACAATGACAGGCTGGTAATGATCATATACACCGGCACCAAGAAACGATGCATAGGAAACCGTATCCTTATTCTTTGCAGCTAATCGGGATAATTCCCTTACAAGCTCTGTTTCAGATGCGGCTTCTTTAATGTTGTATGCTCCTTTAAATCTCACTTTTTCTGGGATATCTGAAAAAAGCTCATCAATCGACTGAACGCCGATGACATCCAGCATTTCTTTTTGATCTTGCTCTGTTTGCGGCAGATACCTGTGCTTCATCCTCTATTCCCCCTCATTATTTGGCTCTTTTATAAAATGGTGTCGAGACGATTTTAGCTTTTAGACGTTTTTTGCGAACTTGTACTTCCACCTCTGCCTGAAGCTGCGCCTGAGAAGATTCGATCAAAGCAAGCCCGACATTTTTCTTTAGTGTTGGGGATTGTGTGCCGGTTGTGACAACCCCAATCTGCTTTTCTCCTGAAAAGACCGGATAGTCTGTGCGCGGAATCCCTTTATCGATCATTTCAATGCCGACAAGCTTTCGCTTCGCTCCCTCTTCTTTTTGCTGTTTGAGCGCTTCTTTGCCAATAAAATTGGCTTCTTTATCCGTTTTGACAGCAAAGCCAATCCCGCCTTCTAATGGAGAGATATCCTTTGTCAGCTCCTGGCCATAAAGCGGAAGTCTTGCTTCAAATCTTAAGGTGTCACGTGCACCGAGCCCGCACGGTATTAACCCTTTTGGCTCGCCTGCTTCTAATAAAGCCGACCAGATGTGGACCGCATCTTCTGACTGGCAGTAGATTTCAAAGCCGTCCTCCCCTGTGTAGCCCGTTCTCGAAACAAGCACTTCTTTTTGAGCGACCTCAGCTTTTGATAAAAATGTAAATGGCTTGAGAGATGTCACCTCTTCATCCGCCACATCTTTCATAATGTCAGCAGCAAGAGGTCCTTGAAGTGCTAGCAAGGCGATTTGATCAGAGACATTTTGGATCAATACGTCGTTCTCACCTTGGTGCTGAAGCAGCCAATCCACATCTTTTTCAATATTTGATGCATTAATGACAAGCAGATAATTGTTCTTTTCTTTTTGATAGACGAGCAGATCATCCACCGTCCCGCCATCTTCATAGCACATGGCTGTATATAGTGCCTTACCGTCTGTCAGCTTAGACACATCATTGGTTAATAACCTTTGTAAAAAAGGAAGGGCATCTTGACCTTTGATTTCCACCTCACCCATGTGAGACACATCAAAAAGCCCTGCTTTTGTTCGAACAGCTTCATGTTCTTCTTTAATGGAAGAAAATTGGACAGGTAATTCCCAGCCCCCGAAGTCAATGGTTTTTGCGCCAAACGTTTCATACGCATGAAAAAGCGGTGTTCGTTTCAACATCAATCGTTTCCCCCTTTTTTCTTTCAGTGCAGATCACAAGCTGAATTTTCAGAAAAAAATCGCAGCAAAAAAGGACAGAGCGCTCCCTTTTATCAAAAAGAAGTCTCTGTCCTTGCACCTGAAAGTTTACAGCACAACAGCATTGTGCGTTTTCCCCTTTGGTGGTTTGCTAAAAATCGATGAGCAAACACTCTCCAGAGTTGCGTCCGGTAAGAGTACTTTTGCCTGAGAGATTCACTGAAACGATTCAGCTTGCTCCTTCGGCGCCTGCCAGTGCTAAATAACCGCCAAGTCTCTCCCCATACCATCATCCGCTCATATTCTTCACATTTATTGGACATACTATCAAAATGGGTGACTTATTTTCTAGATCACTTACCAACATCCTACCATTAGAAACGGATGAAGAGCAACAGAAAAATCATTAACATTTTTTAAACAAACATTCACTATCGTTCGCTTTTATTCATATATCTAGTCTTTTAAAGACCTCTTAAAAAATGAAGCGTTTAAATACAGAACAATTTTATCATTAACCTATTAGAAAGGCAGGCGATCACATTGAATATTCAAACGATTTTTGATCAGGAATGGGCAAGTGAATTTCAGCAGCGGCTTGCAGCAGACGGCCCCTGGGCGAACTGGGAAATGTACCGTTTAGCGACGCAGGTTCAAAAAGTCACAGCCATTGATTCATTTGAAGGACTGCAAGCTCCCGCGCACCTGCCTGCATTCACGCCTTTAAAACATCAGCTTGAAGTAGCCAGAAGAGTCGTAGAAGAGATGAACGGAAAAGCCATTTTAGCAGATGAAGTGGGACTTGGAAAAACCGTAGAAGCAGGACTCATTATCAAAGAATACATGATTCGTGGACTTGCAAAAAAAATTCTCATACTTGTCCCCGCCTCCCTTGTGTCTCAATGGGTACAGGAGCTGCGGACGAAATTTTACATTGATGCTGTTGAACAAAAAAAGAGCTACGTGTGGGAGCAGTGTGACGTCGTGGTTTCCTCCATTGATACAGCCAAAAGACAGCCGCATCGAGACACCATTTTATCAATTGCCTACGATATGGTCATTATTGATGAAGCACACAAACTGAAAAACAATAAAACGAAAAACTATGAATTTGTGAGAAATCTAAATAAAAAATTCTGCCTGCTGCTGACAGCGACACCTATCCAAAACCGTATCGGAGAAATATTTAATCTCGTTTCCCTTCTGAAGCCAGGCCACCTCGGGAATGAACATCAGTTTAAAGATGTCTTTGCCAAAAAGGATTTACAGCTTGAAGACCACGACCGATTAAAACAGCTTGTGAATAAAGTGATGATTCGTAACCGAAGGCAAGACACGGGCATCGAGTGGACAAAACGGCATGTCAAAACGATTTCCATTGATTTCTCTCCAACGGAACAAGCTTTATATGATGAAATCTGCAAGCTGAAAGAGAACCCGTCTTATACAAAGCACATGTTTTCCATCATGACCTTGGAACGTGAATGCTGTTCAAGCCGCGAGGCGGTCTATATGACGATTAAAAAAATGCAGGAAGATGAAAAACATATCCTTGGATCTTCTGCTATAGCGCAAATTATGGAGAAAATCAATCAAGTTCAGCAAAACACAAAGGCGCTTGAAGTCGTCAAGCTTATTCAGCAGTTAAATGAAAAGGTCATTATTTTCACCGAATACCGCGCGACACAAATATATTTACAATGGTTTCTTCAGCAAAATGGCATCAGCTCCGTTCCTTTTCGAGGCGGCTTTAAGCGGGGCAAAAAAGATTGGATGAAAGATTTATTTAGAGAACGGGCGCAAGTGTTAATTGCGACAGAAGCGGGCGGCGAAGGAATCAACCTTCAGTTTTGTAACCAAATCATCAACTACGATCTTCCGTGGAACCCGATGCGTCTAGAACAGCGAATTGGACGTATCCACCGCCTTGGACAAGAGCGAGATGTCCACATTTACAATATGGCAACAAACGGAACCGTTGAGGAACATATCTTAAAGCTTTTATATGAAAAAATTCAGCTGTTTGAAAACGTCATTGGCGATCTAGATGATATTTTAACGCGAATAGATATCAAAGATGCCGAAACAGAACTACATCAGATTCTCTTTCAGCACGAATCAGACGGAGACATGAAAAAGAAATTAACCCAGTTTGCTTCCTATTTATCAGAAGCAAAAACACCACTTTTAGAAAAAAGACAGCAAGGCTCATAAAGGAGAGTTGATCAATGGAGCAGCGTGACATACATACCTTTCTTCTCCGTTTCTTTCAGGCAAATCAATGCGACATACTAGAAGAAAGTGCAGGACATATGACCGTACAACTAACCATCGATATGGATAAATTGATTATGAACCGCCCTTTTTATTGGCACTGGCTTGAAAAAACTGGTGGTGTACCAGAGCCGCGGCAATTGACCCTCATCACCGATCAAAAAAAAGTGGATGATACGATTGAGGGTGAATTTATCCACTTTGGCTCCCCTCGTTTATTTCAAATATTTGAAGCTGTCAAACAGCAGGGCCGTTTTATCCGTCTCTATGAACGAGTCACTCCGCTCACGAACAACCAGATCGCACTCGAGCCATGGCTTGGTCTCAATGTGAAAATTTCTTATCTCGCAGATCGAAAGAAGGATAAACTTTTATCACTAGGACTTCATCTAATACGCGGAGAAGTCGTTGAACAATTTCAAGAAAAGCTGGAAACCCGTGAGCTGTCATCTCAAATTCCCGATTATTGCTTTACAATGAGTACAATGATCAAGCCAGAAAGCGGAGTCAAACGGCTCTATAGTCTAATGGAGCGTTACGCCCATGAGGAACCAGACAATTGGGCGGTGAGAGCTGTTCAAAAATGGAAAGAAGACACTGAACTTTTAAACCAATTTTATGAAGGGACTTCAGACACGTCTGTAGAATATGAAATAGAAAGACAAGCACTTAAAACTTTATACGAACCAAAAATCAGTCTTACGATTGAAAATGGCGGACTTTTTTACTTACAGCAAAAAAGAGGAGGTTGACCCATAGGTCCCCTCCCTTTCATGTGACATACAATTTTCGATCAGCCAAAAGCAACGTTTGTCTGTTTGTATTGGGCGGAAAAATGACGCAAGCAAACTATGAGGTCTTACCACCTGTGTCTTTCCATTTCATGCGTTAAGTGCCTGAAATACATGATTCAGTATTTTAGGAGGGTATTTGTATGGAAAAGAAAACGAACATATTAGACAGTGAATGGATTGAATTATTACTTGAAGCTCGTAAAGCAGGGCTAACAGTTGAAGAAGTCCGTCAATTCCTCAAATCAAGTGAAAAGTCCTCTGAGTCTCACCCTCTGGTAAGAAGTCATTCTATCAAACCTTTCTGAATGTGCTATAATATCGAAAGGAAGGTGATGACATTGATTGGCCAGCGTATTAAACAATACCGCAATGAAAAAGGCTACTCACTATCAGAACTGGCCGAAAAGGCTGGGGTAGCGAAGTCTTATTTAAGCTCAATAGAAAGAAACTTGCAAACAAACCCCTCCATTCAATTTCTTGAAAAAGTCTCCGCTGTTCTGGACGTCTCGGTTCATACACTGTTACACGAAAAAGATGAAACCGAATACGATGGTCAATTAGATAGTGAATGGGAAAAACTAGTTCGAGATGCAATGACATCAGGGGTTTCGAAAAAGCAATTTCGTGAATTTTTAGATTATCAAATCTGGAAAAAAAATCAAGAAGAGGAGTAAAGCGCACATTTTAGCGCATACTCCTCCAATTGCTATGCAGAGCTTGATATCAGTCTAAAGACTGGCTTTATTTTTTATCTTCGCTGTGTGCTTTTTCGTTTTCTTTCACGTAGCCTTTTTCATCCGTATGCTTTTTGGGATTGATCGTTAAACCATTCCACTGAGTCGCTTCGAAGGAAAGATCAATTTGAATCGCATCGCCTTGGTATTTATTTTGGATATAGTGACCAGCTTTATCCTTCGTCTGGTCATTGACAAATTCAATGATCATTTCCATTTTATCGTAATCAAACGGGTTCTTTGGAATGCCGTCATACTCTGGAGCCACTGTTCCATCAACAGTTGCTACATTAATCTTCCCACTTTCATGTAAAAACTTCTCATCGACGGCATGACGAAGCTTTTCAAATGCGGTCTGATCCTGTTTTGACGTTAGTTGATGCAAGTCAAGCAGGTTTGCATGGTCTAAGATAATATTTTTCGGATAACCATTTCCACCTTCGGCTCCAACCGTAAGAACACTCACCTGAAACTGGCTGAGAAATTCTTCAGCTGTATTCTTACCGCCATTCTTCGCGGAAGCTCCGTCTTGAAACTGGCTGTAATCAAGACTCATCAGCACTTGATTGATCGCAAGCGATCCTTTATTTTCAAAATGAAATTCTTTCTTGATCCGATCACCAGGTTTTAAGTTCGCAAGGTTGATGGCGCCGGAGTTCTCTTTTGCTGATAAATCCAGCTCTCCTGTCGAGTAGACCGCGTTTGCCGTTTCTACATCGTTAAACGCCGCCCATGTCCCCCCGCCGATTAATGCAAGGCCTAAAGCCCCTGATAATACACCTAAACGAATTGATCTTTTCTTTGCCATGAATGAACCCCCTAATAAATTGTTTTATTGAAACCTAATTAGGTTACAAACGAAAATTTAAGCTTGTTCCTCTGACATATGTAAATCAGCCGTGTGTCTTCGGTGTTTTGCAGCGCCCACAAAATGAAGAGTGGAATAAACGAGCAGCATCACACCTGGTATAATGAGCAGCAACGCAGTTCCAGCCGAAGTCCCTGCATACGATAGAAGCTTTCCTGCATAAGGAATGTTCACACCCGTATACTGCGCAGCCACCTGATCCGCTTTTACTAGCGTGCCGTCCTGATACATATTGTGGTCACCTTTCGTCTCAAAGGCTTTATTTGCTCCCTTTCCTTTCACCCCAACAATTCGGTGGGTCACATAAGACTGGTCCTGCTTCGTTTGAAACGTGATAATATCTCCTTTTTTAAGCGCCTCCGGTGAAGTCACTTCTTTTACGACAATGAGTGAGCCAGTCGAAAATTCTGGTTCCATTGATCCAGATAATACTTGCTTGAATTGATAACCGAAAATCTGAGGATCTCCCCCAGTAGTTCTTGAAGACAATACGACAATAATACATGCAATCATCACCGTGAACACCACCACATAAAGAATACTTCCAGACATCTTCATCCATTTTTTCATGACCTCTTCTCCCCTTCGCCTATCATTGTTTCCTTTAGAAGACAGTTCCATTTAGGATGCCTTTTTTTCTTGACACTTTGCGAGCTGCATATGTTTAGACCATATGAATGCTTCTTCAGATCCACCAAAACCTTTAGGATAATAGATTTTAAACGCATAGATTCCATTCGTTTTTGCTTTATCTGTCGTGACAGTCGTTGTTTCTTGTGAAAGAAGGGACTGTATAGAGCCTTTTTCAAGAATATGACCATCTTGTAACGGCTTCTGCTCACTTTTTACTTTATGTAATTCCCATTTCCATTCAGAGTGTGCAATAGGTTGTCCACTATTTTTTAATGTCATGCTCAAGCTTTGAGGCGCGCAGACTGTTCCTTTGTTCATCGTTTGATCGATGAGTTCCAAATGACTTCTATCCCATTTGGTAGGCTGACAATGCTGATCCGTCTGTTCAAAATTTTCGCATGTTTTCATGACAAAGTTTGAGTGCTCAACATCGTTAAAAGAAGCGTTCGTTGTTGAGATCAAAAGAGATGTGAAAATCAAACAAATGGTACAAAAGAGTACAAAGAGCGACTGTTTCATTCATTCTCCAACTCCTTGAACGATTGTTCTTTAATAAGAACGATTACATACAGTATAAGGAAATACCTATAAAACCCAAAACGTCAAATTAGTCCATTTTGTTCTTAAACAAGAACTATTACGAGAAAATTCTTCCATTTTCTCATTCTTTCGCCGTATTCAATAATTTTTTGTGTGACATTTGTACTTCTTAAAAATTTACATAAAAGTGCAGCATTTGGTCAGAATAATAACAGGTGAGGTGATGTGAAGTGAAATATGGAAAGATGATAATCATGCTCAGTTTACTGTTGAGCCCTATGATACACGACGCCAATCCTGCTGATGCGAAAGGTTTCACTGCCGCCGCAGATCAATGGGAAACACGGGCAGTCAAAGAAGCAAAGAAACGATATCCGCTGGCACAAGTCTTATTCAAACAAAAAGTATGGGACCGTCATCGTGAGAAGGAATCTGTGAAACAGTATCATATTACGTTAAAAGACCACGCCAAAGAATTTGGGGTATTTGTCACTATTTCTTATAACCCTTACTCAAACAAGGTCAATAAAGTGATAGTTGTGGAAGAATACAGCTAAAGGGGCATAAAAAAACCGCCTGCTGGCGGCTTTTTACTTTCGTCGATGTCGCTGACGTTTTTTTAACATCATTGAAAACCCAAACGGCAGAACCCCAAATAAACGCTGTGAAAATGGCGGTTTCGTTTCCATTTTCTCTTGTTTATGTTCCTTCCGTTCGTCACGTGGTGTATTCATATATTTAATGATTTCCTGTGTCATATATTTTACATAGTCATTGGTTTTCAACACATTCACCTCTTCTTTCTTCAAGTGTTACCTAGAAGAGGATCATTTTATACACTGGCTATTCAGGGTTTGCCCATTTCATGATTTCACGGGTCTTCCAATCCAGCACCAGTTCCCGCTCATCTGATAAACCATCCTTTGTTTTCACACTGACTAACATGAGGATACGCTTTTTCTTTTGATCGCATGTCATCTGCTTCAATGTCACGCGGCCTTCTTCAGTGTCAATATGGGTATGCTGCTTTTCACACAAACGATGTAATGTACGGGCAGCTTCACTCGCCCCCACCCTGAAAAGCTGCTGTTTTTTATAAAAAGAAATCGTCAGCTCTGCACTTCTCAGCTCTTTTTGAAACCCTATCGTCATTGATCCTAGGATCAAGAGAAAAAATAGAATCGCAGCTAGTACATGCGGATAGATAAATCCTCCTTCTCTTTTCACGATGTAGGAACCACCCCTTTATATATGAAAAAAACGGCTTCATACACCTTACCAGATTCATCTGTGACTTTCAGGATGGCTCTATATTGATTCGTTCTGACACGAAATTCTTTCACCTTTTGCAATAAAGGAAGATGGCCTGCTTGATCCATTCGCTTCCGAAGCATCTCTTGATATGGCTCAATCGTTACCACTCGCCCTTGATCAGATACATACTCTAACGCTTTACCTCCTTGCACCGATCTAACAGCCGTTGCACGGCTTAATTCCTCATCTAATTGCAGGACAGTCTGTTTCCACTCCATTTGTGAAAATCGGTTAATCTCTTCAAAAGGACGGGCTTTCTCAGCTGTAGAAAAGATTAGTACACAGCCAAAAGAAAGGAACAAAAATAGCTGTAATTGCCACAAAGCCTGGACAAGGGTAAAACCTTGTTCACCGTTCAGCAACATGGTGAAAGCATATGGTCTGCTTTTTTTGTATTTTGTATGATACACATCCCTTCTCTTTACTCCAATTGAATACATATGTGACGTCGCCTCGTTTCTTTTTGACAGAAGGTTTTGTACCATCTATGAACGATTCATTCATCTGTTCATGCAAGATTTGGTAAGCTTCAAGTTTGGCTCTTACTTCATTTTTCCCTATCATGATTTTTTCATAGGCTGGCATGAGCACAAGGGCTGCAAATAGGAAGATATGACAAGCAAACAGCGCCTCAATCGTACTAAACCCTCTATTGTTTTTGAACATGGATTCGCCCGCTTCCTAAATAGATCGTGAGTTTATACGTTTGACTGCCAAATTGAATGATGAGAGACCCGCCGCTGCTTGGATGTCCGTTTACATTAAAATAGATACCTTGTGGAAATGTAGAAGCCTTAATGCTTCCCTTTTGTTGCTGAAAAGAAGTAATGACTTCGCCATCCTTTTGATCGATTACCTGATACGATACATGTGGCGGATGGAATTCAACATACACACGTGTTTTTTTGATAAATGCAGTATAAGCAGCCAATTGAAAATCTTGTTTCATGATGTTCACTTGTCTTTTGGCTTCAGCGCCTTCTATTAAATTTGGGATTTTTCCTCCTATGATCGACAATAGAATCGATAGAACAAGTAAGATCATTAGCTGTTCAATGAGGGTAAAACCCTTCTCATGAAAAATCAATTTATTCATGCTTCACATGGCCGTTTTGAATGACAATCGCTTTTCCATTAGGACACGTTAATCCCTTTTTGACATAGCCTTCTTTTTCTAATTCAGCTAAAGATGGTGTCTTGCCATCATGCTCTAATTCATATGCCATCACCTGTGTGCTCACCATTGATTTAAGCCCTTCACAGCCCTTTGCTTGAATCGTTTGGTGGTGACGAGTGATATTCGGAATGGTAATAAGTAAAAGAATCGAAATCACGAGCATGACAATTAACATTTCTAACAGGGTAAATCCTTTATCATTCATGTCTTTGTCCTCCTTCTTACACTTGCTCCATGAGTTGATACATTGGTAAAAGAATAGATAGATACACAATGAGTATAAGAAGTGCTGTCACACCATAGATAACCGGCTGCAGCCACGAAATCCATTTTTCAATTTTCAGCTCTGCATTCTCTAATAGAAATTGGCTGTACGTGTACATTTCTCTTGCAAGCATCCCGCTCGCTTCACCATGCTCGATGACGGCTGCAAAATGTTTCTCGAAAAAAGGAGACGAACTTACTTGATGTGCCATGCTTTCTCCTTTTCTTAGCTCTTCAATCATCTGTTCTGATATTTCTTGAAGAAAGGGTAAGTAGCTTTGCTGTTTAAAAGCTTGCAAGCTCTCGTACATCGATAATCCAGCTTGAAGCAGTCCGCTTAACTGAAGAGAGAAAAGGTACGTATGCATCAGCCGCATTCCTTTATATAAAAAAGGAAACCTGCTTATCACCCTCAGCTTCTCAAGGGTGGACTTTTTCCTAAAAAAGACAGCATAGTATCCGGTCAAACAGATACACACACAGCCGATGAGGAGGAGAGAAACATGCAGCAATTGAAAAAGTCCAAACATACCTTGAATCAGCCATGACATTCGGGTATCCATCGAGGAGTACAAGAGAGAAAATTGAGGAATGATCATTTGCTGAACGAGTATGAGCACGACCAAAACCGTAAAGATGAGGAAGATCGGGTAACGTAACATGCGTTTAAACGTGTCTACCTGTTTGATTTTTTTCTCTAAAAACCGCGCGCTTTGTTCAAGTGCTTGTGCTAGACTGCCATGCTTTTCGGAGAAACTTAATATGGCAATGACTTCCCGCTGAAATTGGAGTCTCTCCAGCACCACATAAAAAGGCTCCCCTTCGAGCAGCCACTGAATGCCCGGTGTTAATTGTTGCTGCTGCTCATTCGACAACTGGATATTCACCATCGTTAATGCCTCAATCACTGTATATCCAGCCTGAATCAATTGAGCAAGTTTTGATAGACATTCCGCTTGGTCCTTTTTAGACCATGCTTTAGAGGCTTGCTTCTTCATAAACCCAGCGATGATAGGTGTTTTTCGATAAATAGCCTAGTGCCACTCCTTTCCGAATTAATCTTTGCAGTGTTTCATATGACGAGTGAGCATATTCTCCTTTAGCCTCCTTGATACACTCACCTAGCTCCTTTCCGAACAGCAGTTCAAATACATTTGTTCGTCTGACCGATCGATTTAATTTACAGTAAAGCTGACATGTTTCTCCGCAAAAAGGACAGGTAAGCTCGATTAATCGCTGCGCAGCAATCGCAACCATCGTTTGTTCGAGTTCATTCATCGTGACACCAAATTCAAGCATACGATAAAGGGCTCCTTTTGCATTTTTCGCATGAAGCGTACTCATCACTAAATGGCCTGTCAGTGCTGCTCTAATTGCCGTTCGGGCCGTTTCGGCATCTCTTATTTCTCCTAGCACAATCAGATCTGGATCATGTCTTAAAATAGCACGTAATCCTGCGGCATATGTGATGCCGGCTTTTTCATTCACTTGAACCTGTAACACTTCTTCATTTCTTGTTTCCACAGGATCTTCAAGTGTAATAATATTTCGGTTGAAATTCTTTTTTGCAAACTGGATTAATGAATAAAGGGTTGTTGTTTTCCCTGAATTTGTTGGACCGGTAAATAAAATCAGCCCATGCGAATGATTCAAAAATGATAATAATCTGATGGAGGCTTTCGGAAATAGTGACAGATGTTTTATTTTTGGAACATGATCCTGCGGCAATATTCTAATCACTAAACTCTCATCATTTACAGTTGGTAAGGTAGACATCCGAATAAACACCTGGCCGCTTCTTAGCATCACAGCTAGTGACCCATTTTGCGGCCTCCTTTTTTCCCCGATATCCATGGATGATAAAAATTTAAAATGAGCAATGAGCCGCTCGCCGCTTTTTTTATCAATGGTTCGCTGCTGAATTAAATCTGAGTCTACGCGGAAAGATACCGACGCTTCCTTTTCTTTTGGAACAATATGCACATCAGATGCTCTCATGCGGCATGCTTCTTCTAGCAGCTCTTGTCCCAAATATTCAATACCATACAAATGGTTCACTCCCTTCTCTGACCATATTGTAAGTTGGAGGAACCTGTCTGACAAAAGAGCATTTTATCATTTTAACGACTAAGCATGCGAAAAAATCATCAGCTTGCGATGGAAAACGTGGTTTTTTAAAAAAGAGCATATAAAAAAACCTGACTTTTACAAGTGCAGGTTTTTTGGTCATGTGGCTTCTTGCGGCTGTTCTTCAAAAATACGAAATCCTCTTTTTTCTAAAGCTTTTGCAAGGCTGTGTTCAGTATTTACTTTTGAGAAATCAATGCCCAATTTCACGACGGTTTGAGCAATTTCTGGGCGGATGCCTGAAATAATCGTCTCGATTCCTAGAAGCTTCGCACTATCCACCACTTTAAAGAGCTGATAAGCAACCATCGTATCAACGACCGGTACGCCTGATATATCAATAAACAAATGCGTTAGACGCAGTCTTGAAGCCTGTTCTAGTACGGATTCTAGAATAATTTTGGCCCGATACGTATCAATCTCTCCGATGAGCGGCAAAATCCCAATTTCCTTTGAAACTGGAATAACAGGAGCACTCAGTTCCTGAATCATCTCTCTTTGTGCATTTAGCTGACTCAGTGTCACACGGTCGTATTCTTCTGATAAACGCTCGATCATATTATCAAACGTGGAATGAAAATGCTGATTCCACCCGCACACATCTTGGAGCGTCACTTCAAGCTCGGTTTCTAGTATGAATTTCTCGATTCTCGAACAGAAAATCTGACGGAATATCTTAAATTGTCCAATGATTTCATATAAAGGCACCTCGTGAACGGCTCGATCACGTGCAATATCAACAGACCATTTTTTTAAATGATTTTCTACTTTGTCTGACAGCGTCACAAGCGTTGCTGCAATGGTTTGAATAAACGCTGTGTTCTGTTCCTTCAGCTTCATTTCCGTTTCCTCTGAAGCATGTTTGGAATATAATGAGCCTTCTTCTGTTCTTGTTTTCAGCCATTCTTCGGTCATGACAGGGGCTTCTTTTAGGATAAATTCATATAATTGCTTAGATTTTTCATTTTTCATTTACTTCTTCCGCTCCTTTTTCACTTAAAACTAGTGACATACAACTTTTATGTATAAATGACCGCAGATGGTGAACAATATCATTACACGTTTGATATTGGGCTATAGCCAAGTGGTAAGGCAATGGACTTTGACTCCGTGATCGTTGGTTCGAACCCAGCTAGCCCAGTTCAGCACAAAAACGAAGACGGCTGAAGAATGTTTCAGCTGATCTTCGTTTTTATTAGGAAACTGATTGATGAATCGCTTTCTTTTTTGATATTTTCATGAGTTCTCCGGGATTATAGCCTACTACTAATTTATTTCCATCAATGATAATTGGCCTCCGGAGCAGTTTTGGTTTTTCAATGAGAAGCTGAAGAACCTCGTTTACTTTTAAATCATTAATATTTAAATTTAAGCTTTTAAAAGCCTGGCTTCGTGTGGCTAAAATTTCATCCATTCCTTCTGTTGTTAAGGAAAGAATCTTTTTTAATTCATCTAGGGTTGGCGTTTCTCTGAAAAGGTGACGCTCTTTAAAATCAATTTGATTCGCCTTTAGCCAATGTTTTGTTTTGCGGCAAGACGTGCAGCTCGGGTATGAATAAAAAGTAATGTCACTCATTAGTCTTCCTCCTTAGGTCGTTAACCTTTTCTCTTATGGAGTAAGTACCCTCATGTATTTCGGCATAAACACGTTTTGATCACTTTTTCAAAAAAATTTTTTCTACTTGTAAAATAAATGTTCACACGTTGTCAAAAATGTAAATGTTTACATAACAAGTGGTGATCAGCTATAATATGAATCAAAGGGGTTTTTTTAAGGGGAGGGAAAGAAATGAATCGCATGTTCCGCGTGCTTGGCTTTTGGACGGGTATTTTTGCTGTCATGTTCTATTTAGGGCATATGAAAGATGCATCGTTGCTGTTCTTCGGTCAAACCGTTCTTTTTGTATTTTTATCCTACTTGAATTTATCCGAAAGAATGTATATTTACATTTTCGGAGCGTACTTGACGATTTTCTTTGCCGGATTTACATATTATTCGATCTTCATCATGGTTCCCGGTACCGGACATTAATTGAAAAAAGCGTCTCTTTAAAAAGAGATGCTTTTTTCATACCTGTGTTTAAAGAGAAAAACCATTGATAAACGGATTTTGCTCCTGCTCTGTGAGTACAGTGGTTTCACCGCCATGTCCACTTAAAACAAGAGTTGATTCTGGTAATGACAACAATTTGTTATGAATCGATTGAAGCAGCACTTCTTGACTGCCCCCTACTAAATCTGTTCTCCCGATGCCACCTTCGAATAACGTGTCACCAGAAATCACAAATCCTTCTTCCGCCGAATAGTAAGACACACTGCCTGGTGAATGCCCAGGTGTATGGAACATCTCTAATGTAAACGATCCAATTTGAAGAGTTCCTTCTGACGTAATTAATTTTTCTGCTTCTTTGACCGTAATTCCATTCCCAATCAATCGAGCTGAACCGTTTAATTCAGCGTTCGTCAGCCATTCCTTTTCATTCTCGTGTACATAGAGTGGCACTCCCCACTCTGCACGCACCTCATCTGCCGCACCGATATGATCAAAATGAGCATGTGTCAGTAAGACAGCAAGCGGTGTGAGCTGTTTTTCTTTTATATAGGAAATCAGCTTTTGTGCTTCACCGCCTGGATCAAAGATTAAGCATTCTCCGTGCTCATTTTTCCAAATATACGCATTTGCTTGTACATAGCCTAGTGGCATTCTTCTCCAATTCATTTTCATCACCTACTTTATTCATTCTTTTTTATTATGAAGGCTACACAATAAAAATTCAAACAATCGTCAACTGGAATCTACTCGACAAGCTTTATGAAAACGGTTAAAATGAAAAGAAAGGAAATCAAGGGGATTGATGACAAAGGGGGACTTTCACATGATGCTCGTCATTATTTTTGGTCTAGTCACGATTTTAGCTGCACTCGGGATCTATCGCTCACTTAAAAAAGTGAACGTACTTGCCATCGCTTTTGCTGGCGCGACATTTTTGGTTTTTGGATGGTTTACTGTCATGACCATCATCTATAGCGGTTATCCAACCGCACATTAAAAGCCTGCAAATAGCAGGCTTTTTTTATTGATTCAAGTGCTTATTCACGCTTTCTATTTTACTTGTAAGCGTTGTGGTTTGATCCCGCCTGTCATCAATGCGGATATTGGTCGCTACGCGGTGCAATCCCTTTTCAAAAGGTGCTTCATGAATGCGCTGAATGACTTCAAATAAAACAGATAATTCACCTTCAATTAACGTATTCATTGGTGTTAATTGATAATTAATTTTCCCTCCTTTTTGAAAGCCTTCTAAAATTCTTTGTACATCTGCTACATAAGCACTGACACTTGGTGTTTCAGTACCTATTGGAATGATGGTCACATCTGCTATGGCCATGTTTCTTGCCCCTTTCCATTGAATCCTCATGTTTTCTCGTCCTCATTGTAACCTATTCACAATCAATCATGCCATGCTCACGTTGCATTTAAAGAAGGTTTGTCTCGTTCTATCGTCAAATCCGCCCTCTCTACCTTCCCAATCTTTGTGAATAGAAGCAGGCATATCCCTGACACAGCTTCAATGATGCCGCCAGCCGCAATGACATACCCAGACCCAAATAGTGTCGCCATATAGCCGCCAATGAGAGCGCCTAACGGAATCATGAAGAAGGAGATCATGTTGATAATCGCATACACTTGCGGCTGATCCTCTGCTTTTACTGACAATTGAATCATTGTATGTTCAGGCACGTTGACTGCACTGATGGCAGCCCCTAAAGCAAAGGCTGATATAAACACAAGTGGTAAAAATGCGTTCATGCCTGTGATGAAGAACGAGATTCCATCAACGATCCCGGCACCTATAAACAGCAGCCCATACCGGTTCACTTTTACCTTTGTCAAAACAAACCCCATCAAGAAGGCACCTAGTGCCGTTGTGACTTTAATAAATGAATAGATAACTGGTCCACTATGTAAATCCTCTGTTAAATAAATAACAGACAATGCTTCCCATGGTGCTGCAGCGAAGTTTGAACAGACACAAAAAATCGCCAATGGAAACAAAATATGATGCCTTTTAACAAGTGAAAATCCCCGAATTAATCTTTTGCCGTATGATAACCCTTTTTTGGCTTTATCGATGATGACTTCTGTTTCATATGTAATCATTAATACCAATAAAGCGGAGAAGAGATAAAGAGGAATGATCACAAGCATTGTATACCCTACCCCTACAAACGCAATCATGACACCACAAATCGTTACCGTCACAAGCCTGACCACATGACTTGCTGATTGGATAGTTGCATTCGCTTTTTGTATGAGGTCCTCATGGACAAGCTTTGGAATAATTGATACGGACGCCGGTTCGTAGGAGCCACCAGTCGCCGAATGAAGCAGCATACAGCCAATCACAAGTGCTAATGGCGTGAAATCATAAAAGTAACTGACCACGATCACAAGGATTATCGCTCCTCTTGTTAAATCAGCAAAACACATCCAAAATTTCAATTGATGCGGCTTCATCATTGGGGTAATCAGCGGCCCAACAATGGCTTGCGGAACAAAGCTGACCGCAATAAAAAAAGCTGTTCCAATTGCCCCTTTCCCGCCTAGTACTAAAAGCCACAAGATGGTGTTGAAAGATAAACTATCAGCTGTTATTTTGCACATTTTAGAAATAAATAAGTAAGTGAAATTCCTTTTCCACAGGCTTTGAGCACTCAATGTTCGACATCTCCCTAAAACATATCCTTTTTTTTACATCCGTACTTTTCACAATAGCTCACAAGGCGGCCTTCGTCAATTGCTCTAACATTATTTTTATTGACAATAAGAAATTGATTCACGTTCAAATGTAAAAAGCACCTGACAGGTGCTTTTTAACACTTACATGCTTCCCATAACAGCCGCTTTGTTTTCTCATAGATGGTGTCAAATTGATTCATGGAAAGAGGATTTTTTCCTAGACCAAGCTCGACTGTATAGCCCTCATTGTGAAATTGATAAATAAACCAATCGCGATAGCCTGCATAGCTGTCAAGATATCGAACCGGTTTATAGCCGCTTACTTGCTCGAATCGTTTGACCGTTTCTTTTGAGATGGCAGGTTCGTGGCCAAGAAAACCCCAGTATATCTCTTCTCCTTGTGTATGGAGAGCGATCAGCCGGTCAAAGCGTTTTCGTAACGCTAGATTTGCCATCGCTTTCGCTTCTGGTTCTGTTAACGGCTCGCGCCCTGGAAACCCCCGATTGGACGGTGCCTTAGGCTCATGACGGTAGTATTCGACCTCCCAATAAGCTGGAAATTGATTGTTCAAATCCACCCCTCGAATATTTGCTTTCCACTCCTGATAATCAGCATATCCACCATGTAGCGGTGTGAATTCTTCACTGCTGAGACCTAGCGACTCAGGTCCATTCCGAACGAGGTCTACGCCATCTGGATTCACCATTGGCACGATGGAGAGAGCTGTGGTTCGCAGAATATGAACGGCTTCATGATGTCTTGCTTGCACCGGGTCAGATGCGGCTAAACACAGCGATTTCAGCCATTTTATTAAAACAGACGTCGTGATCCATTCATTTGCATGAAAAGAGGCATTCAAATGAATAGAATGTAAATGCTGAACAGGCTCTGTTCGGATTTCATAAATAGGTGTATCAAGCACTGAATGACCTATTATGCTGATTTGAAGAAAAGGAAATGCGGCTTTCAAGCGGCTCAGCTCTTCTTCTAATTGAGCACTATCATATTCAAAGGTTCCATTGATCCAATCATCGGATTGCTGCAGCCTGTAAGGCGCAATAAATTTCTGCAGCTCACCTATGGAAGAAAATGAATGGATGCCTTCCGGAAGTCTATATCCCGGTAAAAGAAGGTGATCAGTGCTTGTTTGATTGGATAAATGAAAAGCCGCATTCCCTATCCCTAACTGTTTTGCCACATTATCCTTTCCCGCTTCATCCAGCTGCCATTCAATTTTCCCAAACGACGTTGTCTTCATTTACATCCCTCCTCTCATACTATATGAGCCGGCAGACAAAAAAAGAAAACCTCTGCATCTAAAAATAGCAGAGGTTTTCTCATATGTTAGGACGCCTTTTTCAGCTTCGTTTCATCTTCTTTTTTGGATGGAGAATGGTCCGGGCTGTTCCGGTCATAAAATCTAAGGAGATCACCGTAGATGATTTGATCAGAGAATTGGAGCTCTTGCTTTGCCTTCTCTTCATAAGACTGACAAACGGTCTCATCATCTCTTGGCTCACCCGTTTCTTTATTGTAGCAAACTCCATCTGTGAAAACACTGTCCTTCGTAATAAAGCTGCCATCACGAAGCACGGTAAAGTCATTCTTATCTTTTGATAAAAGATCATGACCAAATTGAATCTGTTTACTTGTATCAATTCCTAAAAGATTGAGTATAGTTGGACGGATATCGACTTGACCGCCTACCGTATCAATTTCTTTTGGATGTTGATCTGTGATCCCTGGAATGTGTACAACAAACGGGACTTTTTGAAGCTGCACTTCTTCAAATGGCGTAATCTCTTTATTTAAAAATTGTCCCATTGCTTCGTTATGGTTTTCTGAAATTCCATAGTGATCCCCATATAAAACAAAGATGGAATTTTCGTACAAACCTGTTTCCTTCATCTTTTCAAAGAAAATCTTCAGCGCCTCATCTTGATAACGCACTGTAGGAAAGAACTTGTTTAACGTTTTGCTCTTAGAATCATATTCATCAATGAGCTTATCTTCTTCATCTAGATCAAATGGAAAGTGATTCGTTAATGTAATCAATCTCGTATAGAAAGGCTGCGGGATCGATTTCATCAATTCCGCTGACTGTTCAAAGAACGGACCATCTTTCAAGCCCCAGCCAACTGAGTTCTCTTCATTCACATCAAATGATTTAATATCAAAAAACTTATCGTAGCCAAAGCTATCGTAGATCAGGTCACGATTCCAGAAACTTTTGTTATTCGCATGAATAACAGAAGAGTGATACCCCTCATCCTTTAACAACTCAGGTGTGGCTGTATACTCATTGCTTGGGTTTGTGAAGAACACAGCCCCTCTTCCAAGTGGATAGAGAGAGTTATCAACAATAAACTCTGAGTCCGATGTTTTCCCTTGACCTGTTTGATGATAGAAATTAGTAAAGTTGTAGCTTTTCTTGATTAGTTTGTTTAAAAATGGGGTAATTTCTTTCCCATTTAATTTTTCATTGACCACAAAGCTCTGAGTAGACTCTAGGGAGACAAGAATGACATTTCGCCCTTTCGCTTGACCAAACGTTTTTTCATTACGGTCGGTTTGATTTGCGCTTACATAGTTTTCAATTTCCGTTAAGCTATTGCTGTCGGCAAGGGCTCGTTGAGCAGACTGCTTCGATTGCAACACTCCATCATAAATATGGAAATTATATAAGCTAATATTTTTCACCAGCATCTCACGGTCAAATGAGCGAGTGAGCAGTTCTGGTCTTTCTGTTTCAGCCAAACCAAGGTTAAAGAAGAAAGTGGCTGCCACAAATAAATAATAAGCTGCTCGTTCTTTTCGTGAAATGGTGACATCCGTTCTAAAGGAAGGCTGCTTTTTATAGAGCCACATTAAAATCATAATATCAACGAACATCAGAAAATCGACTGGTTCAATTAAAGAGGTAATACTTGACCCGAGGTCACCCATATTGTTTGTTTGAAATAGGACGGGGATGGTTAGAAAGTCACTATAGAATCGATAAAACACAATGTTAGCTAACAAAATGAATGTCAGGATAAAACTCATCACGATGATATATCGATTGCGATTTTTTTCTTTCATAAATAAACCGATACCGAAGATAAACAAGAGAAAGCTAAGCGGATTAATAAACAGGATAAACTCCTGCATGAAATTTTCTATTTTAATATTAAAGCTAGATTTATAGATAACATAGGTTTTGACCCACATTAACAATGTCGCAATCAGTAAAAATGAAATCGCCTTTAATCTTTTCTTTCGCATTGTAACCTCCTTATGCTCTAAGCATGCACTCAAGTTAGGGAATACCCTAATTATTGGTGCTTCTTCAAAAATAACTAAACTATATCTTATCCTGTATGTGCTGGAAAATCAATGTCTTTTTCCTCATGACAAACTTATGAATATGCTAAACATTTCATTTCATGCCCATCTATGGCTTTTTTTAATAAAAATGACATCATGATGACTTTTTTGTTTATGACAGCCATTTGTTTTTTGCCATCCATGCACCACCGATGACTCCTGCATCGTTTCCGAGTGAAGCAATCACGACTTCGACATCATCAGCGCAAGGCGGAAATGCGTGATGTTTAACAACGCGCTCTACTTTACTGCGAAGAAGCTCCCCTGCTTTTGAAACACCGCCGCCAATGACGATTTTTGTTGGGTTTAACGCACTGGCAAGATTCGCTAAGACTAGTCCAAGATGAGTCGTCACTTCTTCTACGACACGTATGGCAAGATCATCTCCACTTTCAGCGGCCCTAAACACATCCTTTGCAGACAGCGAAGTGAGCGTGCCAAGTGAAGATGTATGCTGCTCCGTTTCTAATTTATCCTTTGCAAGCCGAACGATGCCAGTCGCAGAAGCAATGGTTTCAATACAGCCTGTTCTTCCGCAGTTACACGGTGCTCCTTGGAATGGAACGGCACAAATATGGCCAATTTCTCCGCCAGCCCCAGTCTCACCTTGAACAACTTCACCATTTACAATAATACCGCCGCCAACACCCGTGCCAAGTGTGACCATCAGGATATTTTTTGCGCCATCTCCTGCCCCCTTCCACATTTCACCGAGTGCAGCAATATTCGCATCATTTTCTATGACAGATGGAAGTCCTGTCTCTGCCTCCAGGTGATCTTTGAGTGGATAGTTTGTCCAGCCGAGATTCGTTGTTTTATAGACAATCCCAGATACTTTATCTACAGGCCCAGGTGCACCCATTCCAATCCCAATAAGCGCTGATTTTGGCATACTGATTTCGACCAGTTTGTGGTCAATTGATTTGGCAATATCGACTGTGATCGTCTGCCCTGATTTATCCGTAGGAATCTCCCACTTATGCTGAATTTCACCATATAGATTAATGAACGCAAGCTTAATTGTCGTACCGCCAAGATCAACTCCTACAAACCAATCCCCTATCATATGCCCTCCACCTTCACATTGTTTTTCGATTTAATTTGGCTAGTTCCATTTGAAGAATAGTCATTGCGTTTGACCATTCGGTCCGGTCAATAATGCCCGATGTATACATTTCCTTCAGTTCATCTGCCATAAATTCTAATTCCACTTCACGATCTCCGAAATACACATAATTTCCAAATCTCATGAGCAGCTGCTGTACATCATATAACGTTTTCATTATTTCCACCATTTCTTCTCATCAACAGATAGGATAAGCGTATTCATAAATGCGCTTTCAGTCAAGTCATTCAATGTGTTTGCGTGCTTTCAATATATTGTTTCAGTTTTAAAAATTGATCATTTTTTGGATCTTGGTCTAACCCTTTCTCGATTAGATCCTCCGCTTTCGCTGTCTCTCCTTTTTCTACGTACAACAACGATAAATGATACAGTTTATTTGGATCATCAGGATCTTTTTTAAGCGACTTTTGTAAAAATTCAATCGCTTTGTCAAGGTGGCCGAGCTGCGCTTCAGATAGTGCATATATATGGAGAGCATCAGCTGATGCATCCTTTTGGTGTACATGTTCCTCTAACCGTTTACTTGCTTCGTTATAGTTCTTCTCATCAAATAGACTTGCTGCCTCACTTACTGCCGCCGCTTCCTTTTGATCGTCTGAATGAAACCCTGTATACAGTCCAAAACTGCCAATCAACAGCAAAACAACACTAGCAACAAACATTTTGACAGGCTGCACCTGTTTAGGGAGCCGGACAGCTAAAGCGGCTAAAAAACCGCCAACCAGACCGCCAAGGTGCCCTGCGTTATCAATACCTGATACGGTGAAGCCTATCCCTAAATTGATAAGGATGATCACAATAATATTTGTCCCCATCGTTCGAAAGAATAGCTTGCGGTTAGAAATTGCTAAATATAATAGCGCACCTAAGCAGCCAAAGATCGCACCTGATGCACCGGCTGCGATGGCCGTATTAAAGACAAAGCTCGCAATGGAGCCAAAAATGCCGGAAATGAAATAGATGAGCAAAAATCTCCCTGAGCCATAAATTCTCTCAACAGCCGCTCCGACAGACCAAAGAGCAAATGTATTAAAGAGTAAGTGCGTCAAGCCAATGTGCAAAAACATTGGTGTAATGAGGCGCCACCATTCTCCATCTAAGATCAGCCCATTATTTTTAGCACCAAACGCTGTTAAAGTTGCCGTATTGGTACTTCCGCCAGATAGTTCAAGCAAAAGAAACATCACCACTTGAACAGCGATGAGCAAGTAGGTGAAAATCGGTCTGCCATTTTGAAAAACGGCCCGTTCTCGTTCACGCTGCTTTTCCTGATCATCAAATGCCTGAAGTACGTTCACTTTAAGCCGCATGACATCCTCAGCTGTGTCTCTCTTCGCCTCTTCTACATCCACTGTCAGCGAGGTGTTCAGCCATTTTTGCAGCTCGTTTACGTCGTGCTGAAGAGTGTCTGCGTTCAGTAATACAGGTGTAACCGTCACCTTTTGTTTTTTTTGCGGCTGACCGTTTAAGTCTTCCCAATCATCTACAGGATTGTCAGCTGTAAATTGGAGCTGCAAGAGATGAAGAGACCGTTTACGCATCGCCTCTCTCAGCTGATTCATCCGATACGTCTGCTCTTCGATATCTCGAACGATCTCCTGTCTAAAATTCACATCTTTTCTATATAGACGGATGAGATCATACCCTGAGTTTCGTGGTGCTTCAAAAAATATTTCATCTTCTGGATACGGACTTTGAATCATCTCGTACCCTTTTTGTCTTAATTCATCAACAACTCGCCAAAATAGACTATCTATGACATTCATTCATTCGCGCTCCATTTTTTACATTATTATAACAAGAATCGTTCTGATCCGCATTTCTGAACAAAAAAATCCCGGCTTCTGCGGGATTAGAATGCTTGGCGAATAAATTTCGTCCGAAAATATGGGATTTTCATCAGCCACTTAATAAAAAAGTGACGCACTTGATTTTGACCTAAGATCAAATTCATCAGCCGATAACGATTTTGCACGAGAACGAATGCAAACAATGTGAACACAATGCTCCAAATCATTTTATTCATCATATTCCCTCCTATGTTCGTATCGTGGCTTAAATAGGATTTGTTTATGCATGAACCATCATTTTTATCACTTTCAATGGTTCTTTTCATTAGCCGGCTTTCACAATCTAATCCCTTGTTCTTTTGATTGAATATAATAGACCTCTTCACACTCTGATTGATCATAAGAAACGTCATTATTCACTTCCTCCCACATATTACGGAAGTATCTTTTCTTTCCACGAAATTTTTTCAAAACGGACCTCCTAGCAAAATGCCATTACATGCTGGTTTTTAATCAATGTGAAATCATATTGCGTTTCACCCTACCGTACCTGCAACTCTGATGAAACGATCTCAACACAAAAAGCCCGTTCTTTGGACAATCAGCGGACTTTTACTTTTGATATAACGTACCTTTTTCACTGACAATCATAGACACCGGTATGTCGTGTGCTTCAGACGGCACATGTGTGATTTGCTGTAAAGACAGACAAAGTGCAATGGTTACACCGTGATAGTCAGCTAAGTAGCGGTCATAATAGCCGCCCCCAAATCCAATCCGGTAGCCTTTTTGATCGAAGCATACCCCAGGCACAATGATTAAATCAATGGTTTCTTTATGTACAGCTGTTGATACTTGAGGGTCTGGTTCCAATAGCCCAAAGTAGCTGGATGTCATCTTTGTTTGCGGTGTATATTCATAAAACATCATCTCTTTTGTTTTCGGAAAACAGGTAGGGATACATACTGTTTTTCCTTCTTCCCACGCTTTTTCAATCAGAGGCATTGTCGGTATCTCTTTTCCTCTAGACATTGTCAAAGCGATCGTTTTCGCCTGTTTCCATGCTGGCAGCTGCAATAAGTACTCATGAAGTAAAGCCGTGCTGCGCTCAAACTCTTCAGCGCTTATCTGATCCAGCTTGGCTAATGTTTGAAGGCGAAGCTCCTTTTTCATAAAGATCATCTCCCATCATAAAAAAACAGCAGGAAAATTCCCTGCTGCTTACTTTGTTTCACGATGTAAAGTTTGTTTTTTATCACGTGAGCAATACTTTTTGAATTCAACGCGATCTGGATTGTTTCGCTTATTCTTTTTAGTAATATAGTTACGCTCACCGCATTCAGTGCAAGCTAGAGTAATATTTACGCGCATATTTTTCCCTCCAAACTAAAATCAATTCACATTCAGACCTAACTATAATACCACTTCTAGCTTAGGAATGCTAGAATGTTTTTTCACCAATTTCATTTTGAGTGCATTCACTTACATATCGCATGGTTATGTCATGAAAAATCGTCTGCTCCCCTATAAAACCTTATCCTTTGTCGTACTGTATACATGAGACCCCTCTTCTCCGCGCCTCTTTCATTTATTTTGACAGCGAAGCAAGGTTTCATACCCGTTTTACATATAAAAAGAAAAAAGATGAAAAAAAGGTGATTTTCTTCAGCAATTCCTTTTGAAACTAGCTTTTTTATGGTATAAAAAAGAAGGGTCGAAAACTGTCTGAAACAATCTTGAAAGCCTTTTATGGCTTTCAGCATAAAAATATGAATAAAAGGTGATGAAACATGGAAATTGCAATTATCGGATTGCTTGTTGTCAGTATTGTACTGATCGCATTCTCATATTTTCAAAGAGAGCCGATTAAAGAAGTCGAGCAGGAACTTGAAACACTTCAACTATCTGCAATGCAAGAAATCTATAAACTGAAAAAGAAAATGAAAGTGCTTGAAGAAGAATTACTTGAAACAAACATCGTCGTTCGCAAGCATTCAGAAATTGATCCATCCATCGCAAGACAGATCATTTCAAAGCACCAAAATGGCATGTCTCCTGAGGCCATTGCGCGCGCTGAGCATGTATCTGTAGAAGATGTCAACATGATCATTAAAGACAACGAGAGGGTGCTTGTATGACGAAAAAAAGCATCCAAACGTTTGCAGCAGGTATGATTCTTGCAACTGGGGTTCTTGCGATTGTCTTTTTTCTCACTGGGAAAGACGAGGCAGCAGCTGATACAACAACAAAAGAAACCCTCGCACAGAAAGTAACAGACACTGACGTGAAAAACTATTTAGACTCCAAAAAAGAAGTCACTGTCAGCCGTGAAACGTACCAGCAGCTTCTTGACTATAAAGAAAAAGCGCTGAAGGCAAATGAAGACGGCGATTCTAAGAGTGATAAACAAAAGCCTAAAGGCAAATCGATCAAATTCGTGATTAAAAACGGTATGAGTACAAGTGATGTTTCAGACATGCTTGAAAAGGACGGCATCATCAACTCGTCTAAAGATTTTAATGATTACGTAATTGACGCCGGCTACCATAAAGAAATTCGTGCAGGCAAGTTCAATTTAAAAACAGGGATGACGTTCAAACAGATTGTCAAAGCCTTAACAAAATAACAACAAAAGCCCCCTGGCGGCACTGACCTCCAGGGGGCTTTTCTTATCCAAATCGACCAGATATATAATCATTCGTTCTTTGATCGTTTGGCTCAGAAAACATCACATTCGTATCATTAACCTCAACAAGCTCCCCCATTAAGAAGAATGCCGTTCGGTCTGATACCCTAGCCGCTTGCTGCATGTTATGCGTCACAATGGCAATTGTATATTTCTCTTTCAATTTCATAATCAATTCTTCAATCTTTAATGTTGAGACAGGATCAAGCGCTGATGTTGGTTCATCCATTAATAAGATGTCTGGGCTTGTGGCAATGGCTCTTGCGATACAAAGACGCTGCTGCTGACCGCCAGAAAGGCCTAGAGCGGGAGCACTTAATCGATCTTTCACTTCATCCCAAAGGGCAACATCTCGAAGCGCTTTTTCAGCGATTTCTTTCAATTGCTGCTTGCTCTTTACTCCGTGAATTCTTGGTCCGTATACGACATTATCAAAGATAGACTGAGGGAATGGATTCCCTTTTTGAAACACCATCCCGACATTTTTACGCAGCTCCACTAAATCGACACGGCCTTTTAAAATGTTGTCATCTTTATACATCATATCCCCAGTGATTTTCACACCTGGCACTGTTTTGACCATAAGATTTAACGTTTTAATAAACGTTGACTTTCCGCAGCCGGATGGGCCGATAATCGCTGTGACTTCATGCTCTCTTATAGCTAAGTCAATATGCTTCAGTGCATGATGCTGTCCATACCAAAGATTCATATCATTCACACGAAACACTTCTTTTTTTGCTGTTTCAGTTGCTACTGCATTCATCAAAATCCACCCGCCTTATCCAAATCGACCATTGATATAGTCTTCTGTTTTTTGCTGCGCAGGACGTGTAAAGATACGTTCTGTGGCATCATATTCCACTAGATCTCCGCTTAAGAAAAAGGCCGTACGATCTGATACACGGAGCGCTTGCTGCATGTTGTGTGTCACAATGACGATTGAATAATCATTTTTCAATTCCCCTAATAGTTCTTCAATTTTCGCATTTGAGATGGGGTCTAGGGCAGAAGCCGGTTCATCTAATAACAGAACACTAGGTTTCATCGCAAGTGTACGTGCAATACAAAGGCGCTGCTGCTGACCGCCTGACAATGACAAAGCAGATCTGTGCAAACGATCTTTGACCTCATCCCATAGCGCCGCCTTTGTTAAGCTTTCCTCAACCGCATCATCAAGCACAGATTTTCTTTTTTCCCCGGCATACTTTAACGCATGGGTGATGTTATTGTAGATCGATTTAGGAAATGGATTTGGCTTTTGGAAGACCATGCCGATTTCTCTTCTTAAATTCACCACATTAATGCGGTCATCCAAAATATTTAACCCTTCGTACATGATCGCCCCTTCACTTCTCGCACCTGGAATTAAGTCGTTCATGCGGTTAATGCTGCGTAAAAAGGTAGACTTACCGCAGCCAGATGGGCCGATTAATGCGGTAATCGCATTCTTCTCGATCTCGAATGAAATGTGATTGACCGCTCTTTTTTCACCATAATAAATGCTTAAATCCTGCACCTGTAAAATCTGTTCCGCTTGAAGTGGAGCCTTTTTCGCTGCAATCTCTTTTTTTTCTGCCAGCATTTGAACCATATCCCCTTCACACCTCTCTCACATTATTTTGACGTAAGCTTTTTATGAATAAATGAACCAAGCCATCTAGCTGCTAAGTTGAACAATAAGACTGAAAGCACAAGTACGGCTGATGCACCATTTGCAATGGCTTCTGCATCTGGAATGATTCCTTGTGTATTGACGTTCCATATATGAACGGCTAATGTTTCAGCCGGTCTAAAAACATTCAGCGGTGACGTATCAGAAAAAGGACTCCAGTTTGTGAAATCAAGGCGCGGTGTTGAGAGACCTGCTGTAAAAAGAAGGGCAGCCGCCTCACCAAAGACTCTTCCTGATGCTAAAATCGCACCGGTGATAATAGACGGGAGCGCACCTGGAATAAGAACCGTCTTGACTGTATGCCACTTCGTTACACCAAGCGCAAGTGATGCTTCCTTTTGATCCTTCGGTACAGAGCGCAGTGCATCTTCTGTCACCCTGACCATCACCGGCAGGTTAAACACAGTGAGCGCCAGAGCTCCTCCAATGATCGTATAGCCCCAGCCTGTTAAATTCACAAACATGAGTAAACCAAACATCCCAATGACGATAGACGGAAGTGAAGACAGCACTTCAATACATGTACGAATAAAATCTGTGACTTTGTTTTGAGGTGCATACTCTGCCATATACACTCCCCCGCCGACGCCAAGCGGGACTGTGATCAGCATCGTAATAAACAAAATATAAAACGAGTTAAACAGCTGATCCCTGATGCCGCCGCCAGAGCCAATCGCACTTGAGCGGGTTGTCAAAAAGTCGAAATTTAATTCTTTTGCACCGTTGAAAATGATATAAGAAAACAAACCAACGAGAATCGCCGTAATAATGGCAGCACATAATCCAAATATAAATGTGGCAAAACGATCGGTCATTTTGCTATTCATTAAATCTTCCTCCTAGACGACAAGTATCTGATAATGAGTATGAACATAAATGATACAACTAGAAGGACAAGTCCCATTGACCAAAGTGTATTGTTCTCAACACTTCCATACGTTGTGTGACCCATGTTTAACGTAATAATGGTTGTTAATGTACCAGCTGTATCCATAATGCTCTCTGGTAAATTACGCGTGTTTCCAATGACCATCTGTACAGCAAGGGCTTCTCCAAATGCTCTAGCCATGCCGAGCACGACCGCTGTCATTAATGTTGGCAGAGCTGCCGGGACAAGCACACGTCTAATCGTTTGCCATCTTGTTGCGCCTAGTGCATACGATCCCTCACGTAAACTTTTTGGTAGTGAAGCCATTGCATCAGTCGCAATGGATGTAACGGTTGGCAGGATCATAATAGACAGGACAATCGTTCCTGCTAGCACGCTATGTCCTGAGCCGCTTGACTTGAAATGTCCGATAAACGGCACCAATACTGTAAGACCTATGAATCCGTAAACAACGGATGGAATCCCTACAAGCAATTCAATGACTGGCTGGAGGATTTTACGTCCCCAAGCAGGTGCAATTTCTGTCATAAAGATGGCGCCTGCGATGCCTAGCGGCGCTGCAATGAGTGCCGATAGGAGCGTGACGGCGATTGATCCAAAGATAAACGGAAATGCACCGTACTGCGGGTTTTCTGCTGTTGGGTTCCAATTGATACTGGTTAAGAACTCAATTGGGCTTACACCATTTACGATGAAAGATTGTAAACCCTTAATGCCAAGGAAGATGGTAATGGCGATTGATACAGCAATCATTAAGAATGCGCAGAATCTCACCAAAATACTTCCTCTTACTTCATCCATTTGCCTATTTTTCTTCGAGCTGATCAGTCGATCGCTCGCTTCTGTATGTTCTATCTGCTTCATCTTTTTCTACACTCCTATGAATGTCATAAAAGGAAAAGTGAAAAGCTCCACTTTTCCTTCATCAGCAATTCAAGACCTCTTACTTATCTGTTTGTTTGCCTGTTGCGTCTCTTTCTACTTTCATATTAGAAACTGAGATGTAACCTTGGTCTTTGACGATTTCTTTTTGTACTTCATCACTCATGAGGTAATCTAAGAATTGTTTTGCTAGACCATCCGGCTCACCTTTTGTATAAGAATGCTCGTAAGCCCAAATTGTATATTTACCGCTTTCTACATTGCTTTCTTCCGGTTTCACACCATCAATGCTAAGCGGTGTAATTTTGTCATCTGTTAAATAAGAGAATGCTAGGTATCCAATCGCACCTGGTGTTTCTGCAATCAGTTTTTTCACTGTGTTTGAAGAATCTTCTGTGATTCCTTCTGCAGGTGTTGCACCATCAAGTGCATACTTCACAAATGTTGCACGAGTTCCTGAAGAGTCAGGTCTGTTCACAAGAGTGATTTTTTGGTCTTTCCCGCCAAGCTCTTTCCAGTTTTTGATTTTACCAGTGAAGATTTTTTTCAATTCGTCCTTTGTGATGTCTTTGACACCCACTTCAGGGTTTACAGCTGCGGCCATTCCAACAACTGCTACTTTGTGGTCTGTTAAAGCTTTTGCGTCGATTCCGTCTTTCTCTTCTGCGAATACATCTGAGTTACCAATTTGTACAGATCCTTCTGACACTTGAGAAAGTCCAGTTCCTGAACCGCCGGCTTGCACTTGAATATCGGCTTTTGGATGTTTATCCATGAATTTTTCTGCTGCCGCAAGAACTAAAGGCTGCATCGCAGATGATCCTGAGATGGTAATGGAACCTGATGCCTCATCTTTGTTTGAAGCATTTCCTTTACTGTCTTTTGAATCTCCGCTTGAGCTGCTGTTTCCGCATGCTGTGACGAATGCTAACAATGCGATAGTAAGGAAAGTAAGCAGCCATAATTTGTTCTTTTTCATTTCAAGAATACCCCCTGAATAATTTGTCCTACGAGTAATACATTAAAGGTTCTTTATTAATTTCGTTTAAATGGAATGTTAAGGTTTTGTAAATGTCGAAGTTTTGTAGAATTCTTGCGATGTTTTTTATGCATTTTGTCAATTTATCTCGAATAATTTGAAGAAAACGTAAAAAAACGCCCACAAAAAGTGAGCGTTTTTACCTAGAAAAGGTCTAGTCATTTGTTTCTGCTTCATTTTCAATTTTATTTTTGTTCTTCGCTTGTGTATCATTGCTTTCCTGTTTTGATTTCAGCTCAAAGTACTTGTCTAGTACTTGTTCACCGATATCATTTGTAATTGGATAGCGCTGATTGTAGTCTTGATACACCCACGGTACAACGACGGAAATGGCCACTTCTGGATTATCAGCAGGCGCATACGCAACAAGAGTGGTGTTATACGTCGGTGTGCCGCGTTTGCTTTTAATTGGGCCGTCATAGAATGATTGAGCGGTCCCTGTTTTGCCAGCCGGGTTGTATTTTTTGTTGCCAAAGTTCGAATAGGCTGTCCCTCGTGGGTTCTGCATAACAAGCTTGAAGCCTTGCTGAACACGCTTGATCTCATCACTCGTCATGTCTAGCTTATTCAATACGTCCGGTTTGACGGATTCTGTCACAGCACCAATGCCGCGCTGCGGATCTGGCTCTCTCACTTCTTTAACAAGCTGCGGACGTAAACGATATCCGCCATTGGCAACTGTTGAAACGTATTGCGCCATTTGCAGCGGTGTAAACGTATCATACTGTCCAATTGCATAGTCAAGCAGGAGACCAGATTGTGTAGACGTTCCACGGTAGCCTGTCGCTTCGTTTGGCAGGTCAATCCCTGTTTTGACCCCAAGACCAAATTTACTGAAATTATAGCGGAATGTATCAAAAGCTTTCGGATCGATTGGGAGCGGCTGGTTCTTACGATACTCCCCTTTTCCAACGGCAATCGCTGTTTTAAACATATACACGTTAGATGAACGCTCGAGTGCCGTTAAATCATTAATGAGTCCCATATTTTGATAGGATTTCTTGGGCGGTGACTGCGCGATATACAGCGGTTCATCGTACTGGGTACTTCCTATGTGAAGCACGCCTGTTTTATATCCCGTCAGTACAGTTGCCCCTTTGACAGCTGAGCCCATCGCATAAGATGATGTCATCGTTCCTAATGCGTAGTCATCAAATTTGTATTTTCCGTTTTTGTTTGAAATCTGTTTCCCCGCAACTGAGAGAACCTCTCCATTTCTCGGGTCCATCATGACAACAAACGCGCGATCAAGAAGCTCTGTTCCGCCTCTTTGTTTCGCACTTCTCAAATTCTTTTCAACGATTTTTTCAACCGCTTTTTGCAGCTGAATATCAATGGTGAGCACAAGATCTTTCCCGCTCTTTCCTTCTGTTAGCACTTTAGAGCTTGTCACATTGCCCTCTTTATCAGTTGTGCTCTGTTCTTTTTCCTTTTGGCCTTGCAGGACATCTTCATATTGATATTCTAGATAGCTTTTTCCTACACGGTCATTTCGGCTGTAGCCGAGCGATAAATAATGTTCAAGAAGTGACTGCGGAAGCCCTTCATCACTTGAGGATACACTGCCGAGCATACTGCGGAGCAGTCCTTTATACGGGTAGCTGCGTGACCAGTCTGTCGTGACATCCACACCTGGCAGCTCGTCCAAATGCTCAGAGACGTAAGCAATTTCGCTTGGCTTCACATCTTCATTTTTAATGAATTGAGGCGTAAGTGCATAGCCTGCATCCATTTGTCTTTTAATCGCAAGCACTTGCAAGTCTTTTTTCGTCAGTTGATTTAATTCCTTGTCCGTGATGCGTTTTAGTTGTAGCTCATATAGTTTATCATCAGAGACCTTATCGTCACCCTTTAATTCCGATTCCTTTTGAACAAGCTTTTTCGCTTCATTCGGATGCGTTAAGATCCAGAAATCTTTTTTGTCACGATCTGTGATTTTTTTCGTACTCACATGAATCATATCCGCTAATTTTGTTGCCACTTTGAGCCGCTCTTCTTGTGAAGTTGTCGAGGTTCTCGTATATGTAATGGCATTTAGCGCTTTATTGCTGACAATCGTATTATAGTTTCGATCGTAAATTTTTCCGCGCGGAGCAGATGAGCTGACATTCACATCTTCTTGTTTTTCTGCCTGCTTTTTATAATCTTCTCCATTGACAATTTGTACAAATCCGAGTCTCACAACAACACCGGTAAAAATAATAAACGCAGCTAAAAATAGTAAATTCAGCCGGAGTGGAAGTGTTTTGCGCCCTTCCTTTGCGTCTTTTTTGTTTTTCTTGTTTCTCATCACATCACCTTTTCTATCAAGAAAGAAATGGCACCCCTTTTTGTGTATAAAAGGTGCCATCATCATTTTAGCGGTTTTTCTATTATTTATCTAGAAATTTGATGTTCCATTGGTAAGAAATTTTACCTTTCTCCCTTAATAAGGTTCGTGTGAGAAACTGGCTTTTGACCGTCAGTCTCTTTCATATCAGCTGTTTTTTCTTTTAAATGAATATCTTTTACAAAATAATAAATGAGTGTGTGTCCCGCTCCAAGCACAACAAGAGAAGCAGGAATTCCGAGCTCATCACCTAGTAAGGTGACAGACAGAAGAAACAACACAATGGAACAAATACGGCCAGCATTTAAAAACAGCTCTCTGACCACAATATATTCAATTCGGGCTTTCCTTGCATACCTTGCATGACCGATGACATCGTATGTTAAGGATACATATGGAACAAGCAGAAGCGGGTATCCTATCGCAATGGCTACCGCATACATGAGAAGTGATACATAGGACAAGTGAAAGACGATTAAGAACAAGGCGCCGTATAAAATCAGCCCGCCAAGCATAATGGCTTTCTTTCGCCACTTTTTCTTAATCAAACGTGTAGCGAAGAAATAAGCGAAAAAGGCAACACCGGAGTTCACTAAACCAAACGTCCCGAGAGCAAGCTCACTGTTTGTTGCGATAAACACAAAGACACTGATTAAGAAGACAAAGACCCCTTCACGAAGCCCTTGAAAAAAGTGAGCTGTTGTAATCTTACGCCAATTCTCGTCGGCATGGCGTTCTTTCCATATTTGCTTGATGATAAATTTCCCTTTTGACTGCCTTCTCTTGAGGAAAAAGCTCATAACAACCGCCAGTGAAAACAAAAAAAGCGATAACGTGAAAATCACCGTATAGCCTGTATCATCCGTTAATTGAGAAATGACAATCCCCGCAATGAGAGGACCGATCATGCCAGCAGTAGATGACAGCACTCCGAGAAACCCATTAAAGAAATCTCTTGTTTCAGGCTCAGTGATCTCAAAGGTAAGTACGTTAAAAGCAAGCCAGTAAAAACCATAGCCGATCCCAAGGACACTCCCTAATAAAACAAGCCGCGTGGCCGCTTGCTCTCCTGCCATTAAGACAATTAAGTAAAAAGCGGCTAAAAAGATAACGCCGAAACGAAGGACAAACGCCCGGTCTATTTTTTTAGCGAGCCGGCCTGCGAATAAAAATGTAATGGGCTGAAGCACAACAATAGCCAGATTGTAAATTGCAAGATCCGTGAATTTCCCAGACTGTTTCCATAAATACACGTTTACAAACGTATTTGAAAGCGCAATGGCAAGTGCGTATAATCCGCCAATCGTGAGGAGGAGCATTAAATCTCTTGTAACATCCATGTCCCCGAACATTTTCTTTAATCTGCTCATATATTTCATTCTCCTTTTCTACACAATAGTCTGTCTCATCAAAAGGCAGATATGT
Organism: Bacillus sp. NMTD17; assembly: GCF_002998735.1. Classification (NCBI taxonomy): domain Bacteria; kingdom Bacillati; phylum Bacillota; class Bacilli; order Caryophanales; family Bacillaceae; genus Bacillus; species Bacillus sp. NMTD17. Next base: position 68,952 of record NZ_PVRH01000003.1, on the reverse strand, counting down.
AAAAAAAGGAGGGAAAATATAAAAAGACCTGCTTCTCTAAAGAGCAGGTCTTTTCAAATCGAATGATTTATTTAGCTTCGCTGTAAAGGCGAGCCACTTCATCCCAGTTCACAACATTCCAGAAAGCTGAAATGTAATCAGGACGACGGTTTTGGTAGTTTAGGTAGTAAGCATGCTCCCAAACGTCAAGTCCTAGAATTGGTGTTTTTCCTTCAGTTAAAGGAGAATCTTGGTTTGGCGTGCTTGTGATTTCAAGTTTGCCATTGTTCACAACAAGCCATGCCCAACCAGAACCAAAGCGTCCTGCAGCTGCTGCAGCGAAATCAGATTTGAATTTTTCAAATCCGCCTAATTCTTTTTCGATTGCATCTGCAAGTTCACCAGTTGGTGCGCCGCCACCGTTTGGTGAAAGAAGCGTCCAGAATAATGAGTGGTTAGCATGTCCTCCGCCATTGTTACGTACAGCTGTACGGATGTTTTCAGGCACAGAGTTTAGGTTAGCCACTAGCTCTTCGATTGATTGATCTTCAAGAGCTGATACACCTTCGATTGCTTTGTTTAAGTTTGTTACGTATGTGTTGTGGTGTTTTGTGTGGTGAATCGTCATTGTTTCCTTGTCGATATGTGGTTCTAATGCATCGTAAGCATATGGTAATTCTGGAAGTTTAAAAGCCATGGTTAAATTCCTCCTTAGAAATGTATGTACTGAAATGCTTCCTTAGGTCGTAAGCAAGCAATTCAACCTACTCAAAGAGTATCAAAAGAATTGGCTTGTTTCAATGTTATTGCTCATGATCTGAAACATTTCAGTGTTTATTTTGTATTTAGCCCTTTAGAAAAAGTTTTAAACTCCCTTTTTCTATTTAGCGAAGGACATAAAATAAAAAGATGCCCAGCATCAGCGCTTGAATCAATCCTTTGGCAAATACACCTGATATAAACCCGATTAATGAGCCTAATCCCACTTTCACACTCGTCTTCACATCTTTTTGATGAACAAGGAGCTCTGCAATGACACTTCCGATAAATGGACCAATGATAATTCCTGCAACGGGAATCACAAAAGGACCGACTAATAACCCAATGGTGCTTCCCCAAATAGCTGCACGACTGCCGCCAAAACGCTTGACCCCAATGAGGTTTGAGACATAATCTGCCGCAAATAATACCGCGGTAAACACGGCTTGAATGAGCCAGAACGTCAGTGTAAGCGGCTCGAAGCTGAAAAAGAAACCATATAGAATAAATCCGAGAACCATAAAGACCACGCTAGGGATAATTGGATAAACAAGTCCAACAAACGCAATGATAAATGCACAGATAACCAGAATCCAATACAGCACGTCCAAGTCACTGCCGCCTCCTTTTTATATGCTGTATACATTATGCCTCATTCCATCTATCTTAACCAGCGATGAAGGCCATACTTGTACTTGATAGATAGACATTGATACAATATGAGAAATAGAAAAGAATGTAGGAAGTGAATTGATTGAACGTATTTAAACTATTGTTAAAAGGCATTTATTCTCCAAAAGATATTGCTAAAGCACGGTTTACAGGGATTGGCAAAGCGATTTTATTCATTTTTATCCTTTCGATTATCGCAGCAGTTCCTCAGGGTTATCATATGAGTCAGGAGATCTCGAATGCGATGTCAGGATTTCAGCATGTGATCAAAAAAGATTTACCTGATTTCTCAATCGAAAAAGGAAAGCTTCAAGCCGATCAAAGTGAACCGATAGAAAAAGAAGAAAACGGCATTACGATCATTTTTGATCCTGCTGAAAAAATAAAAGCAAGTGAGCTTGAATCAAAGCAAACAGCCATCGCATTATTAAAAGAAAAAGCAGTGATTGCCATTGATGGCCAAATGACAGATATCCCGTATCAGCTGCTTGGTGGGACGCTGACAAAAGACGAACTTGCCCGCGTCACAAATCAGAATCAAGCGATTATTATCCCAGTCATCTGTGTGCTGCTGTATCTATCAACTGCGGCTCTCATGTTCATTAGCGCAACTTTCCTTGCGATGCTTGGTACATTTATTAAACGCATGCAGCAAAAAGAGCTGTCTTTCCAAATGCTTTGGAAACTCTCTGCTTATTCACTCACATTAACAACGGTCTTTTTCGCCATCATGAGTGCATTAAACACGCCTGTTGCGAATTCATTTTTATTAAATTGGGTCATTAACTTTATCTTCTTATACCTTGTCGTAAAGGAAATACCCGCTAAACATAAACCACTTGTCAAAAGTTAATGAGTAAATGAAAGCTCCCCCAACTTGGAGGAGCTTTTTATGTATGTTCATGCTCTATGATTCATCTGGATGAATCATCGCAAACAAATAATGATCCTCCCACACGCCATTAATCTTTACTTTTTTACGATTCAGTCCCTCATTTTCAAAACCTGTCTTTTCAAGCACACGAATGGAACCTATATTACCCGGCTTTACTCCAGCCTCAATACGATGAAGGTGCAGTTCATCAAAGGCATAATCGATGATTAAACGAATGGCTTCTGTCATATACCCTTTCCCGCCATGCTTTTCATCAAGTACATACCCCAGCCAAGCTCCTTCTATCGGGCCTCTTACGACAGAACTTAATGAGATCGTCCCAATTAAGGCATCTGTTTCATTTAAGAAAATACCATGCATGTAAGCTTCATCCCGTGCACATCTTTCCACACTGCGCTGAATTCGTTCAATTTGACGAGATAACGTGAAAAAATCATCTTTGACCAAAGGTGTAAATTGCTGAAAATATGAGCGATTCTCAAGTTCAAGTGTGAATAGTGATTGTGCATCATTTTCTGTTAGCGTTCTCACATATATATGCTGACTTAGTTTCTTCATAAACTCCCCCTTCTTTTATTTTATCATAATGGTCATAGAAGCTTGAAAAAAGCACCGCCAAGCGTAAAACAAAGTGTTTTTTCAATTCATTACAAGACTCACTAGAACTAACTAGAACCACGCTTTCCAGCTTTTCTCCTCATTTTGGTTCTATCATTTCAGGACATGCATAGACTGAAGTAAACTCTTAAAAGCGGTGAGTGAAATGCGGCGTATTATTTTTTTGCTAATCAGTTTGTTTGTCCTTTTTATTATCTTTTTTGATTTAAAAAATGGCACCATTCCTGTTGAAGAAGGTCCAGCTGTCCCTGCAAATGCCTTTCAAACACCTGAGAAAAAAGCATATAAGAATGTGACTGTGAAACAAGGTGAAACCGTCGTCTCTATCGTCCATACAAGCAAGCCACTTGATGAAGTCATTGAAGATTTTGAAGAGCTGAATCAAGGCGTCAAAGCAAACGAAATTCGGGCAGGCAGCACATATAAGTTTCCGGTGTATAAGAGATAAAACGTTAATTCCTTGTCATTCATACAAAGAGACTGTTACAATATGAACTGTAAAACAAGACGTACATGGCAAATGATTGCTTGTACACTAAGGAGCGATTGACAAGTGAGTGAAGTCACACATCGTACTAAAACGCGTCCCGTCAAAGTGGGACCTTTAACTATAGGTGGAAATAATGAAGTTGTCATCCAAAGTATGGCAACAACCAAAACACATGATGTCGAAGCGACAGTAGCTGAAATTAAGCGTCTTGAAGAAGCAGGCTGTCAAATCGTGCGTGTCGCATGCCCAGACGAGCGTGCAGCAAATGCGATTGCGGATATTAAAAAACAAATCAACATCCCGCTTGTTGTCGATATTCATTTTGACTACAAGCTTGCACTGAAAGCCATTGAAGCAGGTGCAGACAAAATTCGAATCAACCCAGGGAACATCGGAAGACGAGAAAAAGTCGAAGCTGTTGTGAAAGCAGCAAAAGAAAAAGGCATTCCAATCCGTATTGGGGTAAACGCCGGTTCATTAGAGAAAAAAATTCTTGATAAATACGGCTACCCAACAGCAGATGGTATGGTCGAAAGTGCACTGCACCACATTAAAATTCTAGAAGATCTAGATTTTCATGATATCATCGTCAGCATGAAAGCATCTGATGTTAACCTAGCAATTGAGGCGTACGAAAAAGCGGCAAAAGCGTTTGATTACCCTCTTCACCTTGGGATTACTGAATCAGGTACATTATTTGCAGGTACAGTCAAAAGTGCAGCTGGTCTCGGCGCTATTTTGAATATGGGGATTGGGAATACACTTCGCATCTCATTAAGTGCTGATCCAGTTGAGGAAGTGAAAGTAGCACGTGAACTGTTGAAATCATTTGGTCTTGCATCAAATGCAGCAACACTGATCTCTTGCCCAACTTGCGGCCGAATTGAAATCGACCTCATAAGCATTGCAAATGAAGTCGAAGAATATATCTCCACGATTAAAGCACCGATTAAAGTAGCTGTTCTTGGCTGCGCTGTAAACGGTCCAGGTGAAGCGCGCGAAGCTGACATCGGAATCGCCGGCGCTAGAGGCGAAGGCCTATTGTTCCGTAAAGGTGAAATTGTTCGTAAAGTGCCAGAAGAAACAATGGTCGAAGAACTGAAAAAAGAAATCGATAAAATCGCTGAAGAGCATTATGCAAAAATGGAAGCTGAAAAAGAAAAAGCGAACGCATAACAAAAAACGCCTGACGTCACTGTCAGGCGTTTTCCTGTTCTTGTTAAAAGAACGGGGTGATAAATATGCCAAGGATGACGGAAACAATTCCGATCCCGATTGACCATGCGCCAAGCGCATGTGCTCCTTTTCTTCTTGCAATATAACCAACGACGATTGCCGCTACTCCTAATAGCACCGGCAAGACAAATAGTGAGATAATCGCAATTGCGAGTGCTGTATAGCCTATCCCCTTACTGCCTGAATCGTCACCTGCTTGGTCACGTTCTCGTCTGTCTACTCGATCTCTTGAAGCCTGATATGGCTCTGCAATTTCAGCAGCTGTTTCCTCTAGATAGCCATCATCATTACTAAAGTTTGTGTCGATTTCACGATCATTTCTTCTGAAATCTTCGTCTCTTTCCATGATCAATTCCCCCTTTTGGTTAATAGAAAGGAGCTTTTTTAGTATGAGCAAAAATGTCTGTTTCATGTTTGCTAAAACTTGCTGGAATTGTGAATTGATTATGTTACACTTTAAGAGTATAAAAATGAGGAGTGTGGGCATGTTACGTTTAGGAATTGATATAGATGGCACAGTGACGGCGCAGGACACCTTTGTTCCCTATTTAAATAAGTCGTTTCGATGTGCCATGACACTAGATGATATGACAGAATATGATTTGACGAAGCTTTTAAATATTTCTCAAGAAGAATTTTGGGGCTGGATGAATGAGCATGAGCCTCTTATATATAAACAGGCAAAGCCTGCTAAGGATGCAAAAGAGATTCTTGATCAAATGAAACATCAACACAGGCTGATTTATATTACAGCAAGAAGGCAGCATCACGCGGATATCACCTTTGAGTGGTTTCACAAACACCACGTGCACTATGATGACATTGAGCTGGTTGGCGGTCATCATAAGCTCGAAGCTGTTCAAAAGCACAAGATTGATGTGTTTTTCGAGGATCATCATGGGAATGCTACGATGATTGCAAAAGAGGCTGACATTCCGGTTATTCTTTTTAACTCCCCTTATAATCAAATGCCCCTTGACGACAGGATTATACGCGTCAACAACTGGCAGGAAGCATCTCAATGGATCAAACAATACGAGCAGCGTTTGGAAACTGCTTATTAATGTAGAAAAGCCGATACTTTAATATATCGGCTTTTGATTGTGGACAAAGAATGCAAGGGTTTGTCTACATGCTGAAACCGATACGTTTAATGTATCGGCTTTTTTGATGGAACAAGCTGACCTTCTTTCATGAGAAAATGGTACAGTGCTCCCTTCATGCCTGCCTGATTCAAGTAGTAGCACGTTTCCAGCTTCACCTGAATATTCTTCCATGCATGCAGTGTATGTAAATGTTTCTCAATGCTTGATAGTAAATCCGGTCTTGCACTTACGCCGCCGCCTATGAGGATTTTCTCTGGATTAAGAACAGTTGCTACATTGTAAATGCCAATGGCGATTCGCTTATACCACTGATCCACCAGCTTCTCAATGGACGGATCGTGCTTTGCCTTTTCAAAAATTTCTTGACCGTCTATTTGAGTACTTTGCGGAATTCCTTGCTTTTCTTTATAGCTGCGAATTAATCCAGCCGTTGAAGCACTGCTGTTGAGTGTTGTAAATTGTCCATTTTCTGTCTCTGTCAGCATCATGCCAAATTCACCGCCGCGGAAGGAAGCCCCGCGCACAAGCTGACCGCCAGCGAAAAGACCACCGCCAACACCTGTCCCAATCGTCATACAAATAAAGCTGTCACAATCTTTCGCATGGCCACTATATTTTTCTGCAAGAGCTGCACAATTCGCATCATTTTCAACTTCAACACGAAGAGATGTTTTCTCTTCTAGCAGTGTTTTTACATTTTGGCCATTTAAGGCGATGATGGCTCCTGCAAATTCTGTATAACCTGTTTCACTGTCCACAAAACCCGGAAGACTAATAGCGATTCCGCTAACATCCGACGTTCTTTGATATTGCTTGACCACATCCGCCATAGCTTCTAAAAACGGTTCAAGCTGCCGGCAGTTCGTTTGATAGTCACCGCTCGTGACCAGCTCCCCATCCTGATCCATTAATCCATGTTTTGTTCTCGTCCCGCCTACATCGAACACGACATAATACGCCACTTTTGACCCCTCCCTTTACTCCAAAAGACGCAAATTGCTGCATCGTACCTTGTTCTCATTTTAATGAAACAGCCGCCCTTTGTAAAACGTTTTCAAAAAGACAAAAGAAAAAGCCAGCTCTGCGGCTGGCTTTTTCATGAGTGAACTTCCTTCGGTTCGCAGGAAGGACACGTTCCGTAGATTTCGAATTTATGTCCGCTAATGTGATAATCCTCTAAATCGGCGTCTAGCTTGTCCATAGGACAGGCATCGATCTCCTTTGTTTTACCGCATGCAAGACAAATAAAGTGATGGTGGTGATGAGAAAATGAGCATTTAAAACGAAAAAGCTTCTCCCCTGACAATTCCGTTGTTTCTAATATACCTAAGTCTTCATATAGCGATAAGTTTCGATATATCGTATCAAAGCTAAGACCTGGGTAGTCTTCACTTAGTGCCGTCAGCACATTTTTAGCGGTCAAATATTTATCAGAATCAGAAAACAATTGAAGCATATCTTCACGTTTGCTTGTATATTTGTAGCCTTTTTCCTTTAATAAATCAAGTGCTTCTTGTACGTTCATGATGATTCCCCCTTCTGAATTTTCCAATACTAATACATCCGATTAAAATCAAAATGGACAGCATCACAATGGTTCCGCCTGGCGCTAAATCTAGATAATAGCTTAAGATTAATCCGGCCAATACAGACAATTCACCGAACAAGATCGAAAGGAAGATCGCTTGTTTGAATCCTTTGGCAATGCGGATACTTGCCGCAACAGGAAGCGTCATAAGCGCAGAGACAAGCAGTGTACCTACGATACGCATTGATGCCGCAATGACAAGTGCGACGACTAAGATAAAAATAAAATGAATCCATTTCGCTGAAATACCAGAAGCCTTTGCATGCTCTTCATCAAAAGAAAGTAAAAACAATTCTTTATATAAAAGCACGACAACTAACACAACAACGAGTGAAATCCCAACAATAATCCAAAGATCTAATCTCGAAACCGCACTGACACTTCCGAACAAATAACTAAACAAATCGGTATTAAAGCCATTCGCTAGTGAAATGAAGATGACGGAAATCCCGATACCACCTGATAAAATAATAGGAATCGCAAGCTCCTGATAATGCTTATACACGGAGCGCAGACGTTCAATAAACAATGAACCGGCAACAGAAAACGCCATCCCTAAGTACAGCGGGCTCACCCCTGTAAAGAGGCCAAACTTTTTATCAAGAAATAAGCTTGCTGCAATACCGGCAAGTGATACGTGACTGAGGGCATCTGCAATCAGCGAGAGCCTTCTCACGACGATAAATACACCAAGTAAGGGCGCAATAAAGCCGATCAGCATTCCTGCGATAAACGCATTTTGTAAAAATTCATAATGAAAAAATGGAAATAGCATTATTCATGTCCCCCATGATGGTGATGATCGTGATGAATCACTTGAATGTCATGTCCGTAAAATTGAGATAACGCTTGATCATCCATTGAATCAAACGTTTCTGCATCCCCGTGGAAATGAAGTGTCTGATTTAAGCAAGCCACATGGGTGACTTTATCAGACACGGTGCCAACGTCGTGTGTGACGAGAATTAAAGACATTCCTTTTTCTTTGTTCAATGTTTCAAGCAGCTGATAAAAGCCTTCTACTGTCCGCTGATCTACCCCAACCGTCGGTTCATCTAAAATGAGCAGCTTTGGCTGACTGACGAGCGCACGGGCAATAAAAGCACGTTGCTGCTGACCGCCTGAAAGTTCACCGATGTTTTGGTGCTTTAAATCTTGTATGCCAACTGAGCGAATGGCATCCTCAACTTGCCATTTGTCCTGCTTGCTCATTCGTTTGAATAAACCAATTTTCGCCGTCAATCCACTTGCAACGACCTCGTAAACAGAAGCAGGGAAACCCGTATTAAAACTATTCGCCTTTTGAGAAACAAATCCAATTTGATCCCAGTCTCTAAATTTTGACGCAGGCGTGCCAAATAGCTTTAATTCACCTTGCTGTGGTTTAATGAGCCCAAGCAGGCATTTTAATAAGGTTGTTTTACCAGATCCATTCGGTCCAACAAGTGCTAGAAAGTTCCCTTCCTCTACTGTTAAATGAATGTGATCAATGACATTTCGCTGTCCATACGAGTACGAAATATCCTTCATTTCAATAATTGGCTTTGCCATGAATCTTTCCACCTTTAATCAATATAAAAAGAATGATTACGATTTATACAACAAAAAGAAAATGGCTTTTGCCATTTTCTCTGTCCATACATATATTTCATTATATAAAAGAAAGATTAAAAAGTAAAATAAAAGCTAATGAATGGCTGTTTTGAACTTACCGCCTTTTGTTTCATGCGTATCCATAATCGTAATAAATGCTTGACCATCAATTTCAAATACAATGGATTTTAGCTTTGTAATTTCAAGTCTTGTGACAACGGCGTAGATGACATCCTTTTCTTCATCTGTATAACCGCCTTTCCCTCTCAGCTTTGTCGTTCCCCTGCCAAGTCGATGAAGAATCGCATCTGAAATTTCATCATAATAATCTGACACGATAATGACAGCTTTTGTTTCATCAAGCCCTTGAATGACAGCATCAATTGTTTTCATTGCCAAATAATATGTCATGACAGAATACATAGCCTGCTCTGGTCCGAAGACAAAGCCTGCCCAAATAAAAATGAACACATTGACGATCATGACAAACTCACCGACGGAGAAAGGAATTTTTTTCGTCAGAAGAATTCCTAAGATCTCTGTTCCATCCATTGAGCCTCCATTACGGATGACAAGTCCAACACCAAAACCAAGTAATAGCCCGCCAAATACAGTGGCTAAGATCGGCTGATTTGTAAATGCCTCTACATGATGGAGTGAAGATTCAATCACGGCTAAGCTGACAATCCCAATCACAGTGGAAATGAGAAACGTTTTCCCAATATGTTTGTATCCTGATATCATAAATGGAATATTTAAAATGACAACAATCGTCGCAAAATTGATGAATGGGTTATCTGTAAAGAGATAATCCAAAATAAGCGAAATGCCGATGATGCCTCCATCAATAATATTGTTTGGCACTAAAAATAATTCAATGCTGACTGCTGCGCATGCAGCTCCTACTAGAATCAGGAAAATTCTCAAAATAAAATGAGGCACTGATTCCTTTCTATGCTGTTTACTATTTGCCATACGTTCTCCCTTCTACACATGTTAAATTTTCAATAATCATTTTATTCACTTTACTATTTTATCATTTCACAGGGTAAAATAAAATTTTTTGCACATTTTCCGTTTTCGCCCATACATTGTTACAGAGGGGAGGAATGGAATTGATTTTAATTCAAAAAATTGTCCTGCAGCGGCTTAATCAGATCACAGCAAATGATCTGTTAAGGTATGCGAAACAGTATGGTGTCAGTTTAACGTCAAACCAAGCTGCCGAGGTGGCCAAACTCATGAATGGGAAAAACGTCAATATTTTTAATGATGCAGAGCGTAACCGGCTTCTTAAGCAAGTGGAAGCGATTACTTCTAAACAGACAGCTCAGACTGTCAATGATCTGTTTAATCAGTTTACAAGTTAAGCAAAAAAGGGCCGCATTTAGCGGCACCTCATGATGTTGTATGCTTTTTTACTGACCCTTAATTTTATCTAGTAAGCCTTCGTCAAATTGCTTTTCTTTCAGCATCGCAATTTCGAATTTGTAAGGTGGTTTTTTGTTCTTTTTATCTTCACCTACATAAGGCGTTTCTAAGATTTTGGGCACTTCTTGAAGCTGCGGGTGATGCACAATATAGTTCAGTGCATCGAAGCCAATTTCACCAAAGCCGATATTTTCATGTCGGTCTTTTCTTGCGCCTTGTACGTTTTTACTGTCATTAATATGAAGAACCTTGATTCGGTCAATACCGACGATTCGATCAAATTCTTCTAACACCCCATCAAAGTCAGTCACAATCGGGTAACCAGCATCGTGTGTGTGACACGTATCAAAGCAGACAGAAAGTGCTTCGTTATGTGTCACTCCGTCGATAATTTGGGCAAGCTCTTCAAAGCTTCTTCCGCACTCTGATCCTTTGCCTGCCATTGTTTCAAGTGCAATTTGAACCTTTTGCCCTTTTACGATGACTTCGTTTAAACCTTCAATGATTTTTTGGATTCCTGCTTCTGGTCCTGCTCCGACATGTGCACCTGGGTGGAGAACAATCTGCCCTGCACCTAGCGCTTCTGTACGTTCAATCTCAGAGCGAAGGAAGTCCACGCCAAGCTCAAATGTCGCTGGATTGACGGTGTTCCCAATATTAATAATATACGGTGCATGTACGACGATATCTGTCATACCATGCTCTTTCATATGCGCTTGTCCAGCTTCAATATTGAGGTCTTCAATTTTTTTGCGGCGCGTATTTTGCGGTGCACCTGTATAAATCATAAACGTATTCGAACCATAAGAGGCAGCTTCTTGACTCGCTGCAAGAAGCATATGTTTTCCGCTCATGGATACATGTGAACCAATCTTCAACAATGTTTCCCCCTACTTTCCATTACGCTTTGACTTTCTACGTTCCTGTCTCTTGATTTTGTCCATCTCACGTGTCATTTTCTTTTTATATCCAGGTTTGACGGCTTTCGGTTTTCTCACAAGACGCTTTGCTTTTTCTTCAATTTCATTAGGTGCTTTTTTACGTCTTTGACGCTTCAAGCGGTCATCTGCATCTCGCCATTCGCCATGAACAATGGTTTTGTTTTCAAACACAACGCCCATTTTCTCGATTTGAATGAGTGCATCCTCATCAGCAAGCTCATAAATAGTCATCGCAATTCCAGATGAACCAGCTCGAGCTGTTCTACCAACACGGTGAACATAAAAATCAAGATCAGTTGGAAGTTCATAGTTGATCACGTGGCTGACGCCTTTAATATCAATTCCGCGGGCTGCAAGATCAGATGCCACAATATAAGTGAACTCTAAATCATCAATTTGTTTCATTACTTTTTTACGTTCGCGCGGCGTTAATCCGCCATGAAGCACTCCAACTTTCATTCCTTTTTCTTGTAGGAATGATGCGATTTCATCAACGGTTGTTTTTGTATTGGCAAAAATGATGCCTAAATAAGGCTGTACATTCGTCACCATTTCATGAAGCAATTTTAGCTTGTCACGCTGTTTAGATGGGACTAAAATATGCTGAATATTTTCAGCTGTAATTCGTTTTGGTTCAACATGGGCATATTTTGGATTGTCCATATATTTTTTCAGGAACGGCTTTAGTTTTTCTGGAATAGTTGCTGAGAACACAAGCATTTGCAGCTGTTCTGGCATTTGTGAACCAATACGGTCCACATCTTCTAGAAATCCCATATCCAGCATTAAATCCGCTTCATCAATGACAAGAGATGTCGCTTTGTAAACATTCAGCGCCTGCTCATGAATGAGGTCAGCAATACGTCCAGGTGTACCGACGACCAAATGCGGCTGGGTTTTTAGCTTTTGAATGGATTTCTGCTTGTCCGTTCCGCCAATGTAAAGCTTTGCTTTCATCTCTTCTTCTGGAGAGGCATTCTTTAAAATCGTTTGGGCTTCTTTGAAAATTTGATTGGCTAATTCTCTTGTAGGTGCAGTAATCACAACTTGTACTTGCTCTTTGCTTGGATCAATTGAATGAATAAGCGGCAATAAGTACGCGTGAGTTTTTCCTGTTCCTGTTTGTGATTGACCAATCACGCTTTCTCCTTTTAACACAGCAGGGATGATTCTTTTTTGAATATCAGTTGGCTCATAAAAGCCCAGTTCATGAATAGCATCTATAATAAAAGGCTTTAATTCATATGTCGTAAATTTTGTTTCGTTCATGTTTTCACTCCTTAAGGCAATGCCTTTTTGCTCATCTCCTCATTATAGCTGATTATCAGCAAAAAAACCATGTCCGCTTTTCTTACAGGAAACCAATTGATGCTTCCTTGCATAACCTATGAAGAGAAAGAGAATGCAGTAAGGGAGGTACAAGTATGTTAGGGCAAAAGCCTATGGGCGATTTTCAGCCGCACCGTCCCTCACGCCGGCATCTTGGAAATGGCGGACAACCCGGGATTTTTCAAAGAGGGCAGCAGCCTCCTATCGAACAGCCTTTTCAAGGGCAAGGCAATCAATTTCAGCAAATGATACCTCGCTCCCCGTCTGTACAGGGAGGCGGTATACGCGGAATGGGCGGAATGCCAGGAGGCGAAAGCCGTGCACTAGGCGGCGGCACAGGAATGAAAGGCATGCTCGCTAAATTTCTTCCTGGCGCAGGGGGAGCAGGGGTCTCTGGAGGTGGTGCGGGATTACAAGGAATCCAGAGCTTCACAAATCCTGCGACCCTCTCAAGCATGTTAGGAAATGTACAAAAAGTGCTCGGTATGGCGCAGCAATTTACGCCAATGATTCAGCAATACGGTCCTTTAGTAAGAAATCTGCCTGCGATGATTAAGCTGTACAGTCAGCTCGGCAGTGCGGATGATGAAACAGGCGAAGATGAAGAACCTAAAGAGATCGGCGAGGAAACAGAAGTGCCGCAAGAAGAAGCAGCACGAGATGATGAAATAGAAGAAAACAAAGAACCAGAGGACATCCTGGTCAAAAAAGCAGCTCCTCACACATCATCTGCTCCTGAAGCAAAACCGAAAAAAAGACCTGGCAGTTCTGTTCCAAAACTATATGTCTAGTGATCTTTTAACGGCGAAGTGTTCACTGCGTATAACAATCTTTGATATATGCGCTTACTTTGGCTATAATGGAAGCTAGAGAATGATAAAAAGCCGTTTTTTACGGCTTTTTATATTGTTCTTCTCTAGAAGCACTTCCCTACAGGAGGACGAATAAATGAATGTAATTAAAATTTCGCCGCGTGGCTATTGCTATGGCGTTGTGGATGCAATGGTCATTGCTAAAAATGCCGCACTTGATAAAAACTTGCCACGCCCAATTTATATATTAGGTATGATTGTGCACAACAAGCACGTGACAGATGCCTTCGAAGAAGATGGGATCTACACACTGGACGGACCAAACCGCATGGACATTTTAAAGCAGGTTGAAAGCGGAACAGTCATTTTCACCGCTCACGGCGTTTCACCTGAGGTTCGTCAAATTGCAGAAGAAAAAGGCCTTATCACCATTGATGCAACCTGTCCCGATGTAACGAAAACACATGAACTCATTTCAGAGAAAACAGCCGATGGATATGACATTATTTATATTGGGAAAAAGGGTCATCCTGAGCCAGAGGGAGCTGTCGGAGTAGCTCCTGACAAGGTGCATCTTGTCGAAACAGAAGCCGACATTGAGGCGCTCGATTTAACATCAGATAAACTGCTCATCACCAATCAGACGACGATGTCTCAGTGGGATGTTCACGATCTAATGGAGCTGATTAAAGAGAAATACCCTCACGTCGAGTACCATCAAGAAATTTGTCTTGCGACACAGGTACGTCAGGAAGCTGTTTCCGAGCAAGCTGGCCAAGCTGATCTTACCATTGTTGTCGGCGATCCAAAAAGTAATAACTCCAACCGTCTGGCACAAGTGTCCATGGAGATTGCTGGAACGCAGGCTTACCGTATTGGTGACCTAAGTGAGCTCAAGCTGGAGTGGCTGCAAGGCGTAAATACCGTTGCCGTTACTGCTGGTGCTTCAACACCAACACCTATTACAAAGGAAGTCATACGTTTCTTAGAAAACTACGAGCCGGATGATGAAGCAACTTGGAAGATTGAACGGTCGGTTCCTCTTTCGAAAATACTACCGCGCGTGAAAACAAAGAAATAAAGAAAACGTCAGAGCATAGCAGCTCTGACGTTTTTTTGTTTACATAAATTGAAATGGGTTTGTGTTCGATTCAGAAACAAAGATCTGTACATCATACTTTTTATCTGAACATAGCGATTGAAGCTTCGCCTTTACGCCCTCTTTCATAATCTTTTCTGCATAATGCCCTGGGTCCACTACGTTCAGCCCGAGCATCATGGCATCATGGGCGACATGGAAATAAAGATCCCCTGTCACATACACATCAGCACCCATTCTTTTCGCTTGATGAATGTATTTATTTCCGTCTCCGCCAAGCACAGCCACTTTTTTCACAACAGCGTCCTGATCACCTACAAAGCGAGCACCATTTACATCCAGCTTTGTCTTCACAAATCGTGTAAAATCTCCAAGGGTCATAGGCTCTCTTAGCTCCCCTATACGGCCAAGGCCTTTTTGAATAGGAGGAAGATCTGTCGTGTGTACACTATAAGCGACTTCTTCATAAGGATGTGCTTTAATCATTTCACGAATCACTTGTTTTTCTATACTTGCCGGGAAAATGGTTTCAATCCGCACTTCTTTGACAAATTCCAATTGACCGCTCTCACCAATGAACGGATCCGCATCTTCTGATGGCAAAAAGCTGCCTGTCCCCTCATTTGAAAACGCGCAATGGCTGTAGTTGCCAATATGGCCTGCGCCTGCATTTCCTAAAGCTGTACGGATGGCTTCTTCAAATTCCTGCGGGACATACAGGGCAAGCTGTTTGATTTGATCTTCATATGTCGGGACTAACACACTTGTTTCTTCAAGCTCTAAAGCCTCCGCAAGCAAGTCATTGACTCCTCCATCAGCCACATCTAAATTCGTATGTGCCACATATACCGCAATATCATGTTTGATGCATTTCTCAATGATCCGTCCAGCTGGCTGATCTGTCGCTACATGTTTTAACGGACGGAAGATCGGTGGATGGTGAGCAATAATGAGATCCACATTTCTTTCGATCGCCTCATCTACCACATTCTCTAATACATCCAAGGTGATCATGACATTGTTTACCTTTTTATTTAACGTCCCAATCTGGAGACCGATTTTGTCACCTTCTACGGCATATGCCTTTGGTGAAAATTGTTCAAATAATTGGATGATTTCATGTCCGTTTACTGTTTTAGCCAACAGTCAAAACCTCCTTTAGAATCTTTATTTTTACATGCAGCTCTTCAAGGCGCTCCTTATTCTCTTCTGCCCGCGCTGCCTGCTGAATTTGACTTTCTATTTTCTCCATATGCTGAAGCTCTTGCATCCACTTGCGCCGGAAGACGTCGTTTTGCTCTTTCGCAAGAAACGGACCAACTAGCATGCCTGTTTCAATCGACATCCCTTCATAGGCTTTATCTTTGTCGCCTTTTTCTGCGATCATGATTTCGTATATTTTGCCATCCTCTTCTAAAATGACTTCATCCATCAATTCATACCCCTCTTGATAGAGCCATAAACGAATGTGGTGAGCATGGATATTTGGCTGAAGAATGAGCCTCTCATGGCCTGCGAGCTTATGCTTGCCATCATTTAAAATGCTTGCGATGAGTGCTCCGCCCATACCTGCAATCGTGATAGCATTCACTTCGCCCTTTTCAATAACTTCAAGGCCATTGCCTTTTCTGACCGAGATCTGGTCATCTAATTCAAGTCTATGTACTTGCTGCTTCGCCGATTGAAGCGGTCCCTCAGTAATTTCACCAGCAATGGCTTTTACTGCTTTTTGATGCAGGATCGCATAGCATGGCAAATAGGCATGATCTGAGCCGATATCAGCAAAGACGGCCTCATGCGGTAAAAAGTCTGCGACTCTTTTTAATCGTTTTGATAAATTCATTTCATTCATACGTATCACTACTTTTCTTTAATGTTCATACTTGTCTATCTTATATAAATTATGGACTTTTTAAAAGTCGTTTTCAAATGAAAAAAGCTCTTCTGATGAAAAAGAGCTTTTTGCGTAACATTATTTAATTTTGGATACCCATTCCGACATTTCATCGAGCTTTTCATTCGGGATCAGCCCGCCTGGCATCCCGTTGCCGCCTTCTTGAATTTTCTTCTTGATGTCTGCCACTTCAAGCTTGTCTCCAACGCCTTTTAATGCAGGACCTGCGCCGCCTTCATAGTTTTCCCCGTGACAGCTCAGACAGTTTTGCTTATACAATTCTTCCGGCGTCGCATTCGCTGTCTCTTCTTGTTTTTGCTCCTCGCCTCCAGAGGCGATTTTGTCTTCATCTTTCAACCCCTTCATTGATAAGAAAAAAGTGAGTCCAATACCTAAAATGGCAATCAATAAGAATGGTATAAGTGGATTCCGTTTCATTTCTTTCATCCTCCCCTTTGTGAAAACCCCTTTGAGACTATGCAAACAATTCTAATTCTACTTTAATTTTACAAAAAGTAAACGAATTATGATACAAAACTTTGGTCAAGTTCACAGATTAGACAAAAATGATGCAAGATGAGAAATGAAGCCTTCAGCACATTTTGATGTATTTTTTATACATCTTTTCTCTAAGAACGTTGCAAATTCATTTGTTATTCAGTAAAATATAATCAGATTGAAAAAAGCGTTTTCATTTTTGATGAAGAAAGAACGGATCTCTTTCAAGATCCGTCCAGTTTCTACTCTAAGAAGTCTTTTAATCGTTTACTTCTGCTTGGGTGTCTTAATTTACGCAGAGCTTTCGCTTCAATTTGGCGGATACGCTCTCTTGTGACGCCGAACACCTTTCCAACCTCTTCTAACGTACGTGTTCTTCCGTCATCTAGTCCGAAGCGTAGTCTCAGTACATTTTCTTCACGGTCCGTTAGCGTGTCTAATACATCTTCAAGCTGCTCTTTTAACAATTCGTATGCAGCATGGTCAGATGGAGATGTCGCCTCTTGGTCTTCAATAAAATCACCAAGATGCGAGTCATCTTCTTCACCAATAGGTGTTTCTAAAGATACAGGCTCTTGCGCAATTTTAAGAATTTCTCTTACCTTTTCTGGAGTTAAATCCATGTCTTCAGCAATTTCCTCTGGCGTTGGTTCTCTGCCTAGGTCTTGCAGAAGCTGTCTTTGAACACGGATCAATTTATTAATGGTTTCCACCATATGAACCGGGATCCTGATTGTTCTGGCCTGATCGGCAATCGCACGCGTGATCGCCTGTCTAATCCACCAGGTTGCATATGTTGAGAATTTGTATCCTTTGCGGTAATCAAACTTCTCAACTGCCTTCATAAGACCCATGTTTCCTTCTTGAATCAAGTCAAGGAACAGCATACCACGACCGACGTAGCGTTTCGCGATGCTGACAACGAGACGAAGGTTTGCTTCCGCTAATCTTCTTTTTGATTCCTCATCGCCTTCTTCGATCTTTTGAGCATACGTAATTTCTTCTTTAGCAGATAACAAATTGACGCGTCCGATTTCTTTTAAATACATACGAACAGGATCATTAATTTTGACACCTGGTGGTACGCTTAAATCATTCAGGTCAAATTCCTCTTCTGCTTTAGCCAGCTGCTGAACATTTGGGTCTTCTGTCTCTTCGTTTTCACTGATGAGCTCTACACCCTGTTCGCCTAAGTATTCATAGTATTCATCCATTTGGTCTGATTCAATTTCAAAGCTAGACATACGCTCTGCAATTTCTTCGTATGTTAAAACGCCCCGTTTTTTACCCGTTTCAGTGAGCTTATCTCTCACCTGTTCAAAGGTTAATTCAGTTTCGGTTTCGTGGGCTTGTTTATCAGCCATTATGGATCCCTCCTTCCAAAGCTTGCAACGAATTCTAAAGTAACTTGCGATTTGCTTTCGCTCTGCTTTTCTCTCTTTATCAAACAGATGAGCAAATAGGAATAAAATAAATAATGATGAAGGCAAGATGCTTGCGGTCTTATGCTCCTCCCGTAAAGGATTCATTGCCAGCCGTAAGTCTTGTCATAAATATTAGACGTATTACTTCAGCGAACGGTTCAACTGAATAATTTCTTTTGCAAGTGTTGCCGCTTTGAAGAAATCTTTTTGCCTCTCCGCTTCTGCACGTTCTAGTTCTTTTTCCTTTATCATTGACAAATTCCGATGATTCAACACTTTTTTTACATAATCACTTAATTCAGCTTCACTTAGTTCGTCTCCAACTTGAATCATGAATATATCCGTCAGAAGCTGATTGATAATATCATCTTCTATACGGTTCATCAGATGCTGCGGCGTTGGTTCTTTGCCTTCTTCATACAAAGCATAAATGTACGTGGCCAGCGCCCTGTGAGAATCTATATTAAATTCAATACCTACTCTGTCAAGTACTTTTCGGATCACGTCATCACTTTTTAACATATGAGCAAGCAGCATTCGCTCTGCATTTTCATATGCTGGCCGCAGACGCTTTCTTCTTACCTGTGTTGACAGATGTGCACGCCGTTTTTCAAGCCCGCTTTCTTCCTGTGTGCTTTTGGCTTCTTGCCGCTGCTGTTTTTCAAACAGCTCCAGTTGTTCTTTTAATGAATCAAGTGAGATCGAGAACTCTCCAGCAATCTGTTTCATGTAAATCTCTTGTTCCAAGGAACCGTTTAACCGGCTAATTTCTCGGAGTACCTGCTTCATATAAGTAAGCCGGTCTCCTTCATCAGATAAATTCTTTCCTCTACGGAAAAAGTTCATCTTAAAAGTCATTAATGTCACACTTGCATCTATGATGTCATTCCTAAATTTCTCGCCGCCATATTTACGAATGTAATCATCTGGATCAAGTCCATCTGGTATCATGGCAACGCGAACTTTACATCCTCTTTTTCCAAGCAAATCTGATGCTTTCATGGTGGCTTCATAACCGGCCGTGTCAGAGTCATAGCAAAGAATGATCTCTTCTACGTTACGTCTGAGAAGTTTTACGTGCTCTTCTGTTAGAGACGTACCCATTGTTGCAACACTTTCGCCGACACCTGATGTGACAGCTGAAATGACGTCAGCAAATCCTTCGAAAAGAACCGCCCGTTCGCGTTTTCGTATATGCATACGCGCGTCATGAAAGTGATAAAGCAGCTTACTTTTATGAAAAAGTGGCGTTTCAGGACTATTCATATACTTAGGCTGCTGATCACCAAGCGATCTTCCGGAAAAAGCGACGACTGTCCCATGATGATCATGAATGGGAAACATCACACGATCCCTAAAGCGGTCAAAAAAGCCTGTTCCGTTTTCACGTTGAATCAAAAGACCAGCCTTCTCCATCATCACAGGATCAAACCCTCGTTTTTCTAAAAACTTGGTCACGAAATCCCAAGAGTCAAGAGCATATCCGATCTCAAACTTGGCAATTGTTTCATCCGTAAAGCCTCTCGCCCGTAAATAATCGAGTGCGTTTTGACCTTCCTTTGTATTTACCAGCAAATGGTGGTAAAATTTCTTAAGAAGCTCATGCGCTTCAATCATTTTATGATCTGCAGTGTCCTCTTGCTGTGAGGAGCTGACCTGAGCATTTGCTACATGATCAGGCAAATCAATATGGTACTTATCAGCAACATGTGAAACGGCTTCAATAAATGAGTAGCCTTCCATTTGTCTGAGGAACGAAAATACATTACCTCCTGCACCACAGCCAAAACAATGGAAGATTTGCTTATCTGCTGAAACAGAGAATGAAGGAGTATTTTCACCATGGAATGGACAAAGACCGAAGTAATTTCGACCTTGCTTTCTAAGCTGTACGTATTCTCCAATCACTTCGACAATGTCTGCGTTTTTTTGGATTTGCTCCAAAAGTTCATCTGGTATACGTTTGCTCATCCTATAACACTCCGTCGTACATTATTCGCCTTTTAATTCAAAAATCCTTCATGATTCGACAGGATTTTTTGTAGCTGCGCAATAAATCGCTTTTTATCCTCTTCTAAAAGCTTTTTGGGACCTTTTCCATATACACCTTTTCTTCGCTGTTTACTGGAAACATGTCTGCGTTCCAAATCAAAATCAATTGTTTCGTTTGTGTACATCCGTCCTCTTTCAGACAGTACAATGACCTGTCTTGGAAGCAGTAAGGAGGCAAGACCAATGTCTTGGGTGACGACAATATCATGCGCGGCAGCTGAGTTCGCAATGACTAAATCCGCTGCTTCCTTATGTGTATCTACAAACCGCCAATCTTCAAGTGGAGATCTTTTGGTTTGAAAATGCTCATATGAAGCAATGAACGTCACAGGTACTTGAAATTGAGATGCGACAGAAAGGATTTCGTCTTTTACAGGACAAGCATCTGCATCGACATAAATCGTCCTCTCTTGTTTATGTTCATTCAGGTGACTAATTCTCCATCCCTCCACCTTATTCCTGCTTTAGAGAAGCAAAAAGACCATACTTTCCCCCCATATAGCAAACAACAGTAAAACTCATTTTGTCGAAAAGTTATGTTCAGAATCACTTGACTTCTGCCAATATTAGTTTATTCGTTCTTGACTTAACTTAAACCTAAAATCAATCATTTTATCACAATTTTTTATTATAATACAAATGCAGCAAATATGCCATTGTTTTTGTTTACCCGTTTCCCACCATAGGAAAAACCCAGGAGGAGCATCCTGAGTTTATTCGGAACCTCTTTTGGTCAGCATTTGATGAATGACATTTGCCGTTTCCTCAACTGCTTTATTCGATACATCAACGACTTGACAGTTAATGCGGTCCACCACTTTTTCAAAATACTCTAGTTCTTCTTTAATCCGCTCAATGTTCGCATAAATTGCGCGATCATTTAAACCTAGAGATTTCAAACGCTCTTTACGAATATGATTTAGTTTGTCTGGACTGATTTTTAGACCGATGCATTTTTTTGGATCAACTGAAAATAACTCCTCTGGCGGATCTACTTCAGGAACAATTGGAACGTTCGCTACCTTCAGCCGTTTATGCGCCAAGTATTGAGATAGTGGTGTCTTAGATGTGCGTGATACACCGATGAGCACAATATCAGCCTTTAGAATGCCTCTTGGGTCTCTGCCGTCATCATACTTCACTGCGAACTCAATGGCTTCAACCTTTTTAAAATAGTCCTCATCTAATTGACGTACACGCCCCGGCTCATGTTTCGCTTCATTTCCATAAGCAGTCTCCATTTTATCGATGAGTGGTCCGATGATGTCATAATAAACGACTCCGTTTGCTTCTGCCTCTTCAATTAAGAATTGGCGCATTTCTGGCACAACAAGAGTAAAGCAGACGATTCCGTTATCTGCTTTCGCCAGTGAAATGACTTCTTTAATCGTACCGACATCCTCTACATACGGAATTCTTCTAATATTTGAATGGTCTGATGAGCCGCCATCAAATTGGCTAAGTGCCGCTTTGACCACGAGCTCTGCCGTTTCTCCTACTGAATCTGATAACACAAAAATTACGCGATTACTCATAACATCCCCTCGCAGTCTTCTTTAATTAGATTATTTCATTCTCCGATAAGCTAACAAGTATTTTCGTCATGTTTGTTTTCGTAATTCTGCCGACCACTTCAAAGCCTTTATCCGTATCTTTTATAACAGGAAGTGCATCTATCTGCTTTTCAATCAAGTGCTTCGCCACATCCATAATGAAATCTTCCTTGCGGCAAACGGTGATGTTCGGCATTCTTGTCATAATAATATGGACAGGGATAGATGGAAGCTCCTGTTTTCCAATACTTGCGCGAAGGAGGTCTTTCCTTGACAACACGCCTGTTAAAATAGAGTGATCATCCACAACGAATAATGTGCCCACATCCTCTAAAAACATCGTACAAATCGCATCATAAACTGAAACATTCTCATGTATCACCACTGGAATGGATTGAAAATCTTTTACTTGAAGTTTTTTCAGCTTATCTGCTAGAAGCTGCGTGCCTGTTTTTCCTGTGAAAAAGTAGCCGACCCTTGGTCTTGCTTCTAAAAAGCCTGACATCGTTAATATGGCTAAATCCGGTCTGAGGGTCGCCCTAGTTAAGTTCAGCCGATCGGCGATATGCTCTCCAGTGATCGGACCATTCTCTTTGACAATCTGTAAAATCTGCTCTTGCCGTTTATTTAACTCGATTGTACTCACCACCTTTAAATAGAGAGAGCGAATCTTTACTTTATGTATATCATTTTCATAACTCATCATATTATAGCGCATCTTTGTCCGAATGAAACAAAAATCCACTCAAAAACCGTGAATTAAATGAGTAAAAAACGATTGCCCTTCGAAAAAGGCAACCGTTCTTAGGTATTTATTTTACAATTAAATTGTTCATATTCGCAAATGATTGAATGACTTTGGCTAGTTTGACCATTTGCGCCAAACGATTTCGCTTCAGCTTTTCATCATCCGCATGTACCATTGTGTGATCGAAATAATGAACAATCGGTGTTTTTAACGTATCTAGCGCCTCAAGTGCTGCGCTGTATTGCCCTGCTGCTACATGTTCCTTGACAGCTGTCTCTACTTGTTGATACGCCTCATATAGCTTTTGCTCATGCTCATTTTCAAACAGCTCAGGCTGAATCTCTGCATCTTCCCCTTTTTTACTGATTGAAATGACGCGTCCTAATGCTTCTGCCGTTTCTTTGAAGCTTTCTTGTTTCACGCTCTCTTCAAGAACAGCTGCTTTTTTCACGACTGCATAAGGTTCAATATTTTCAACATCCAGCACTGCATCGACAACATCATGACGGATATGCTCTGCTTGGAGGACATATTTTAAACGGTGTGTCAAAAATTCAATCAGAGCAGCTTCATGTTCTGCTTCTACTTGAGCAAGTGCCAAAAGCTCTTTAAATGAAATATTCCAATGACGATCGAGCAGGATTTGAACGATACCGCTCGCTTGTCTTCTCAGACCATAAGGGTCTTGAGAGCCTGTTGGAATGACATCAATTGAGAAGAAGGAACAAATAGAATCCAGCTTATCTGCTACTGCCACAATCGCACCAATCAAAGTGGAGGGCGCCTCATCACCGGCAAAGCGTGGCATATAGTGCTCGTTGATGCTCTTTGCCACTTCTTCATGTTCGCCAAGTGCTTTTGCATATTTCTCGCCCATGATTCCTTGTAATTCTGGGAATTCATAGACCATTTGAGTCACAAGATCAAACTTCGAAATACTTGCTGCTCTTGCCACTCGTTTTGTCGTTTCGTCATCTGCATCGACATGCGCTGCTAGGCGGGTCGCAATGTCTGTCACTCTCTTTAGCTTGTCGCCAATTGTGCCAAGTTTCTCATGGAATACAACTTTATCAAGCTTCTTAATATTGTCATCAATGACTAGTTTTTCGTCTTCTTTATAGAAGAATGCAGCATCTGATAAACGTGCACGAAGTACTTTTTCGTTCCCTCTTGCGACATTTTCAAGCGCCTCACTGTTTCCATTTCTGACCGTAATAAAGTGCGGCAATAATTCCCCTTGCTCATTTTTCACAGGGAAGTAGCGCTGATGCTCTTTCATTGTGGTCACTAATACTTCTTCCGGCAATGCAAGGAATTCTTCTTCAAAGGAACCAGATAGTACCGTTGGGTATTCTACAAGATCGTTGACTTCTTCTAGAAGCTCAGGATCAACAGGAATGACCCAGCCTTTTTCTGAAGATAGAGCATTTAGCTGCTCAGTAATGGATTGTTTTCTTTTATCTGAATCTGCAATGACAAATTGATCGCGCAATGTTTGCTCATAAGAAGCAGGCGAGTCGATGGTGGCTCCCCTACCAAGGAAACGGTGTCCTCTTGTCTCACGGCCGCTTTTCACCCCGGCAATTTCAACAGGTACAATCTCCTCTCCAAATAAACAAACAATCCATTTAATCGGACGGATATAGCGTAAATCTTTGCTTCCCCATCTCATGTTCTTTGGAAAACTTAATGAGGCAGCAATCTCACCTAACGCTGGCAGAAGGTCTTTGACTTGCTTTCCTTCTTGAAACTTTTGGACATGAACGTAGTCCACTCCTTTGATCTCTTTAAAATAGAGATCAGCTGTTGAGGCACCTTGTCCGCGGGCAAAGCCTTCTGCTGCTTTTGTCCAATTGCCTTCAGCATCTTGCGCAATCTTTTTAGCTGGACCTTTTGCTTCTTCTTTGATGTCTTCTTGTTTTTCTGCGACACCTTTCACGAGTACAGCAAGACGTCTTGGTGAGTTGAATAAAGCAACATCTTCAAATGAAATATTTTGCGTTTCAAACCATGCTTTTACTTTCTCACCTAGCTGCTTTGTGCTTTCCGGCATGAAACGAGCCGGCATCTCTTCTAAGCCAATTTCGAGTAATACATCTTGTTTATTCATGAGAAGCCGCCTCCTCTTTTAGCATAGGGAATCCCAATTTTTCTCGTTCTTCATAATATGTTTTGGCTACTTTTCTGGCTAACTGGCGCACTCTTCCGATATAGCCAGTTCGCTCGGTAACAGAAATCGCGCCTTTAGCATCGAGCAGGTTAAACGTATGAGAGCATTTGAGCACATAATCGTATGCTGGGTGAACAAGCCCTTTGTCCATTTGGCTATGCGCTTCCTTCTCATAGGTCGTAAATAACTCAAACAGCATGTCAGTATTAGATGTTTCAAATGTATAAACAGAGTGCTCATATTCAGCCATTAAGAATAAATCTCTGACCGTAAATCCCTCTGTCCATTCAAGATCGAAGACATTTTCTTTGTCCTGGATGTAGGAAGCAAGACGTTCAATACCGTATGTGATTTCAACGGAAACAGGCTTACATTCTAAGCCGCCGACTTGCTGGAAATACGTGAATTGTGTAATTTCCATCCCATCAAGCCATACTTCCCAGCCAAGTCCTGCACAGCCTAGAGATGGGTTTTCCCAGTTGTCTTCCACAAAACGAATATCATGTTTCAGCGGGTCAATACCAAGTGCTTTCAATGATTCAAGATACAGTTCTTGAATATTGTCAGGTGACGGCTTAATGATCACTTGAAATTGATGATGCTGATACAATCTATTTGGGTTTTCTCCATATCTGCCATCAGCCGGGCGTCTTGAAGGCTCTACATATGCTACCTTCCACGGCTCTGGGCCAATGCTTCTGAGGAACGTGTATGGACTCATCGTTCCGGCACCTTTTTCTGTGTCATACGCCTGCATTAATACGCAGCCTTCATTTGACCAATGCTTTTGCAGCGTCAAAATCATGTCTTGAATATTCAATGATCGCACCTCCATCTTTTCTACACCATCCGCTATGATATGGCGGGTGGGGATGAGAACCCCGCAAAAGAACACAAAAACTCCCGTCTCTATGCTCGCAAGGCTCCTTGCAAACATAGGGACGAGAGTTTTTCCCGCGGTTCCACCCTATTTGCTGGTGTCGTAGCATCCAGCCGCTTTGTTTTACGTTGCTCAAGAATGCCTTTCGTTACGCCTCCATCCTTAGCTCACACCGCCCTAAGGTCGCTTTTAATGAATTCTGCGTAAGTACTTCTTTCTGTCAATGCAACATATTTTATCTTAGATGATCTTACAAAAAGTCATGGGAGATGTCAACTTTTGTTTTCCCCGCCCATTAGCTTTTTCATGGATTCCATCTGATTCATGAATTTTTTTGATTTCAAATAAAGGCCTGAATACTCTTCATAGTAGTGATCGAGCACTTGACGAATTTCTTGTTTCGTCTGCGGTTTCACATCAACCTGACCGAGCCTTGATAAATCAAAATAATGAAATAAACGGAGCAGCCTTGCAGCTGCTGGGGATAAGGGCAGTTTATACGGATCTTTAGAAAAGCAATTTTGGCAAATGAAGCCGTTATCTCTAATAGAGAAATGAAACTGCCCTTCTTTTTGACCACAATGGACACATTGATCAAGTTCAGGCTTCATTCCCATTACTGATAACATTTTGACCTCTACGATAAATAAGATAATATCAGCATCTGTGCCTTCATTCAGATGACGCAGAGATTGAAGCAGGAGCTCAAACAAATAAGGGTTTGGCTTTTTTTCTTCTGTGCCTTTATCGAGTAACTCTGTCATATATGCGGCATATGCGGTCAAAAATAAATCCTCCCGAATGGTTCGCATACTTTCAATCATTTCGCCTTGCTGGAGCGTTCCAAGTCCTGTTGATGATTGGATCAGAAAGGTTCCGTATAAAAACGGCTGGCTTATGGCTGACAGGCGGCTGTTTGATTTTTTTGCACCTCTTGCCATCACGCCAATTTTCCCATGTTCTCTAGTGAGCAGCGTGACAATTTTGTTTGTTTCGCCATAATCTGTTGTTCTAAGGACGATTCCTTCACTTTTAATGAGCATTTGTCTACACTCCGAGCATTGGAGGGGGTCAAGAATTATAAGATTGGAAAATCAAATCGTGCTATCTCTTCTTCAAGTACATCGGGTCTTTCCAGGTTCTCCTTTTCTAACTCTTTGAAAAGCAGATACGTGTCAACGCTTCCTGTTTGTGAAAATACGTTCCATGTAAAATTCAACATAAAAACCCCACCTTTCTTTATTAGAAGCAGCAACGCTACATCCAACATATTAATTTTATCTTGACCAAGCTACCTCCATTTCATGATAAACAATTTTTACTAATCGAACCGCACCATTGTCAGATTTTATGACAACAGCAGCGATTTTTTAATATTCGTCTTCTCTAAATCCGAAGTCACGAAGGTGAGTGGATTTATTACGCCAGTCCTTCTGAACCTTTACCCAAAGCTCCAGATACACTTTTGAACCGAGAAGTGCTTCAATATCTCTGCGCGCTTTTTGTCCCACTTCTTTTAATAAGCTGCCTCGTTTACCAATGACGATCCCTTTTTGTGAATCACGTTCTACGACAATGGTCGCCGCAACATGGATCTTGCCATTTTCATCTGGCTTAATGGATTCGATCGCAACTGCAATACTGTGCGGGATCTCTTCTCTCGTTAAATGCAGCACTTTTTCACGAATTAATTCAGAAATAATAAACCGCTCTGGATGATCTGTTACTTGATCTGCCGGATAAAATTGAGGGCCCTCAGGAAGATAACCTTCAATCTGCTGAAGAAGCGTGTCAATGTTGTTTCCTTCAAGAGCTGAAATTGGCACAATTTCCTTAAATGGATAACGTGTGCGGTATTCATCAATTAAAAGGAACAGCTCATCTGGGTGAATTTGGTCGATTTTATTGACGACTAGGAATACCGGTGTAGATGTTTGCTTGAGTCGTTCAATGATGAATTCATCACCCTTGCCATAGCCTTCCTGTGCATTGATCATAAACAAGATCAGGTCGACTTCCTTCAGTGTATTTGTAGCCACTCTCATCATAAAGTCACCAAGCTTATGCTTAGGTTTATGAATCCCTGGTGTATCGATAAAGATCGTTTGTGACGTGTTTGTTGTCAAGACACCTTGCACTTTGTTTCGTGTCGTTTGGGGCTTATCACTCATGATGGCGATCTTTTGTCCAATCACACGATTAAGAAAGGTTGATTTTCCTACATTTGGTCTTCCAATAATTGATACAAATCCTGATTTGAAGCTTTCGTTAGTCATTTAAATCCTCCGGTGAAAATGCGCCTGGCAATAGTTCGTTTACTGTTGTTTCGTATATATGTCCTTTTAAGTTCGTTAGAATCACTGGCATATCAGGTGCACACAGCTCTGAAATGACCTGTCTGCATGCGCCGCACGGCGAAACAGGCCGGTCTGTATCAGCCACTACCGCTAGCATTTGAAACGATGTGATGCCTTCTGAATAGGCTTTAAAAAGTGCTGTTCTTTCCGCACAATTACACATGCCATATGCTGCATTTTCAATGTTGCAGCCGCCATACACTTTTCCATCATTCGACAATAATGCTGCACCGACTTTGAATTTTGAATAGGGTACATATGCAAAATCTCTTGCTTTAACTGCTTCTGAAATCAACTCTTGTTTGTTCATTCCTAGTTCCCACTTTCAGAAGAAATGGACCCACTGTCACATTTATATTTTACATAATTCACGTGACATTTTCACGCCCATTTCTAAAAATGTTAATAAATAGTAATATTGTTCTATTGCATGATCTTCGGTAAGAAGATGATCACCCCAATCATAACCGAAATCGCGGCGTAAACGCAAACAGCGCCTGCTGCAGCGTCCTTCGCTCTCTCTGCAAGAGGGTGCTTATCTTCTGTCATCAGGTCCACTGTATGTTCAATGGCTGTATTGACAAGTTCAAGCGCAAACATCCCCCCGCATAAAAGCAAAACGATCATCCATTCGTATGGTTCAATGTGAAACCAAAAGCCGCAGATCACCACGATGATGGCTGCGACTGTGTGAAATCGAAAATTCCGTTCATTCAAGAAAGTTCGCCATATTCCTCTAAATGCATAATAAAAACTCCGAAAAAAACGGGCAAGCGGCCTTCTTTTCTTACGAAGATCTTGAAAGGCCATAATCATCCAAGATCTTTGTCTGTTTGGCGAACATTTCTTTTTCATCTTCTTCTGTCATATGATCAAACCCGAGCAAATGAAGGAACCCATGAATGGTGAGGAATCCAAGCTCTCTCATAAAGGAATGTCCATATTCCTCTGCCTGCTCTTTCGTACGGTCCACACTAATGATGATGTCGCCGAGTACAGGCGGAATATCATCAGCACCAATGATTTCAATTTCCCCTTCTCCTTCTTCCTCAAGTGCAAAGGAGATGACATCCGTTGGTGCGTCTTTCCCGCGGTATTCTTTATTGATTTGATGAATCTCTTCATTCGAGACGATCGTCACTGATACCTCCGCTTGATCTTTGACCTCAAGGGCATCTGCAGCGAACTGAAGAAGCTTTTCCACTTCTTCAAGCTGCTCTTTTGATACTTGTCCTGTTTCATCTATTAAATCGATTAACAATGTCATTTACTTCACCTTCTGCTTCGGGGCATCTGGATATTCAATCCGAGAATGAAAAATCCCCTTTAATGTTGTACAAATCGTTTGACCAATAATATTTAATTCTTTAAATGTCAGATCACATTCACTAAATTGCCCATCCTGCATTTTATCTGAAATAATGCCTTTGACGAGCTTTTCGATTCGCTCTGGATTTGGATTATGCATCGATCGTACTGCCGCTTCAACGCTGTCCGCTACAGAAATAATTGCCGCTTCTTTTGATTGCGGTTTTGGACCAGGATAACGGAATTCTTCCTCTGTCACCTGATCATCACGCTCTTTTGCCTTATAGTAAAAGAACTTTAACAGTGACTTCCCGTGATGCTGTTCTGCAATATCGACAAGCTCTTCAGGAAACTTCTTTTCTCTCAGCATATCAGCTCCATCTGTCGTATGGGCAATAATGATATTTTTACTTAGCTGAGGAGAAAGCTTGTCATGCGGATTATCAATGTTCATTTGGTTTTCGATAAAGTATTGCGGTCTTTTCGTTTTCCCAATGTCATGATAATAAGCGCCAACCCTTGCTAAAAGACCGTTTGCGCCAACTGCTTCACATGCAGCATCCGCTAAATTTGCCACCATGACACTATGATGATATGTACCTGGTGTCTCTGTTAAAATCTTTTTGAGCAGCGGATGATTTGGGTTTGATAATTCAATCAGCTTCATTGTTGAAAGGATGCCGAACATACTCTCAAACACAGGCATTAACCCAATGACCAAAATAGATGATGCAAACCCTGACACAAACGCCATCATGAGGTTCACACCGATTTCAAGCCCTGATGGTGAGGAGTTTTGGATCAGCGTAATGGATAGAACCACAAGGACATTCATTAAAGCGACCCAAAGCCCTGCCTGCAATATTTTTGAACGTGCATTATGCTTTCTCAAAAATAAAATGCCCGCCATCCCGTTCACAAGGTAATAAGCACAGATCACATAGTTAAAGACGCCGGTTACTCCTTGATTAAACATCATACTGCCGCAAAGAGCAAATACAAGGCCAGAGAAGATCGCTAGCCGCTCATTGATAAGCAGCTTGATCAGCATCGTGCCAAGTGCCACTGGTACCACATAACCTATCGTCGTATACTTCGTTTCCTGGAAGAGACTGAATACTTCCATGATGACTAAAATAATGGTGAAAATAAGCGAGTAGAGCAGCAACGACTTATTCTTATGAACAAGCGATTTTTTCCTCGTTTCAAGTGAATGAATAATCGCTGCTAAAAACAGACCAATCAATATCATAAGACCGCTTACAGGCTTAATCAAATTGGAGCTGTTTAAGAGGCCTGTCAGTTCTAATTTACGATACACTTCCCGGTCGATAAGTTCTCCTTCTTCGACTAAAATTTGCCCTTGCTTAATCTGAACGGGCTGAATATTATCAGCGGCTTCTTGTCTTTTCTTCTCTGTAGCCACTGGATCAAATACATAGTTTGGAATGATCGCAAATTCACCAATTTCTTTTGCTGCATTTAAGTATTTTGATGGAATTGAATTATTTTCAAGCTCTGTTTTCACTTGTTTTTTCTCATCTTGTAATTTCGCTGCTGTGATTTCTTTACTCATCAGTGAATTTACCACTGTGATGATGGAATCCTTAGTAAAAGAGAGATTTTCGTCACTTGCCTGAAGCAGTGCTTTGATGGATTGGTCTGAAACAGCCTCCTGCATATCTGATGTGAGTTTTTCTTTGACACGCTTGACCATTTCTTTATCTGATGGCGGATTCTCTTTTTCATCAGCTGCTTTCTTCTCTTCTTTAATGGCTTCAAAAAGGGAGGAGATGAGGTCAACACGATTGTCAGAATACGCTTTTTTGAGAGTATATTGATCCTCTACTTGATCTGTTGCTTCTTGCTTCTTTTCTTCTGTCGCTTCTTGATCATCGACGGTTGATGGAGAATAGATGGTCTGTTCGCTCACTGAAAATAAATCTAAGTCGAGCGATTCAGGCTTTACATGGAAGAAGAGCACCACGAATAGAATGGCTGCTAAACCTGCGTATAGCAAAACATTTAAATAACGTGAGCGCTCCATTTTCTGAGGTTCTTTTTTAGACAGTAGTCTTTTGCGCTGACTGTCTTTCTGATTCTTTCTCAAGGAAAGTACCTCCTTTTTTACTTTAAACCACGATCGAAACAAAATGACCCGATGAAGACGATCGGGTCACTAAGTTCATTTTTGCTTTTCGTATGCTCCGATGATCTTCGCCACAAGCGGGTGTCTGACCACATCTGTCTGGTCTAACTCAATAAATGAAATGCCCTTGATCTCTGCAAGCATGTCCTTTGCAGCTGCAAGACCAGACTGCATGCCTTTCGGCAGATCAATCTGTGTAATATCTCCTGTAATGACCATTTTAGAGCCAAACCCAAGTCTCGTCAAAAACATTTTCATTTGGGCAGGCGTTGTATTCTGCGCTTCATCTAAAATAACAAATGCATCATCGAGTGTCCGCCCTCTCATGTAGGCAAGAGGCGCTATTTCAATCACGCCGCGCTCGATTAAACGTTCCGTATGATCACTGCCAAGCACATCATGCAAGGCATCATATAGTGGTCTTAAATAAGGATCTACTTTTTCCTTTAGATCACCTGGTAAAAAGCCAAGACTCTCTCCTGCTTCAACAGCTGGTCTTGTCAGGATAATCCGTTTCACATGTCCATTTTTCAGTGCATGTACCGCGTTGACGACTGCCAAATACGTCTTCCCTGTTCCAGCTGGTCCAATTCCAAAGACCAGGTCATCTTTTTTCATCGCCGCAGCATATTCCCGCTGGCCAATGGTTTTTACCCTGATTGACTTCCCTTTAGCATTTTTCGTAATTTCATCTTCATACATATTTTCAAAATAATTGAGCTTGTCTTTTTGCGCCATTTTAATGGCATAGACGACATCCCGTTCAGAAATCTCAATTCCTTTTCGGATGAGATGTAAGAGAGATGTAATCAGACGGCTCGCTGTTTCTCTTGATGCTTCCTGACCAGAAACATACACTTTTTCTCCGCGCGTAATAATGGAGACATTCAGCTCGTTTTCCATCAGTTTCAGATAAGCATCTTGATTTCCAAATAAAGCAATCGCTTCGTTTGGGCTATCTAATTTTTGTTGAATTTCAAGTAAATGTTCTGTCATTCTCTAGTCTCCCTGAACAATAGGTGTTGGTTGAACAATATCTTCTATTACTTGGTAAAGGATGATTAACTTAACTTTACCATTCCCTGTTGTCTCGTGCAAAACTTTTTCACTTTTCACCTCTCCTGTTTGACCTAGCTTCTCTTCTAATTCTTTTTTACCCATTTTAATCCCTGCTTGAACCGCTTCTTTATTTGTGTATGTCCGATTTATTTTTTCACTTTCGCGTGTCATTTCTTTTTCATAGGAAAATGGGAGCTGGAAGTTTAAGAAATGTAGTGGGTGAACTTCTGTTTCTGTTTTTGGCTGCTTAAAATCATCCTTTTTAAAGGAAATGCCCCAAAATGGCATTGAACCTCCAAATGCGGAGAGCTTGTGCTTTGTCTTCATTTTACCCGTAAAGACATCAAAAGATGTTCGAAGAGGGACAGAAACTTCAGAACGGTACCACGTTTCACCATAAATTTTCGCTCTAGCACCCACCGTTTTTTGCTGGTCTTCGCTGCCGATGAGGCCAGAGACGAGCATCTGCCCTTTCTTCACATGTTCGTCAACCGCGGCAAGCGGCTCCCCTTTTTCCACATACATTCTCGTGATGACAGCCTTCTTCTTGGCAACGATGTGCTGAGGACTCGTATATTTCTCTTCTTCCGGCTCATTTTTTTCCACAACTTTCATTTGAAATGTTGTACCGTTTAGTTCAACGCCGACCCATGTAATGCTTTGAATATTGGCGGTCAGTGATTTTTGAATTTTCTCAGGTGTTCCCATTAGAAACTGAAAACGGCCTTTTTGCACTCCAATCTCGTCTAAATGCTTTCTCATCTGATGTTCAGTTTCTGGATTGGCTCCTTTAATATCAATTTTCCACACCATGTTTGAAAGCGCCAATATCGTCGCTAGAAAACACACAATCCCAAGGGTAAACCCAATATTCTTCCTTGACCATAGGAGAAGAAACGGAAATCCCTTCTTTTGATGAAATGAACATGTCACTTCATGATGTCTTTGTACTTTTCTGAAGGCATGTACATCTGATAAGCGAATAAATAAGCGCACGCTGTCTTGACGGCGGCTCACTTGAAACATTGTGATCCCCTGTCTCGTGCACTCATTGATGAGCCGCTCAATGCCGTTTCCCTTGATCTCCACTTCCACTCTACCAATAAAATAGGCGAACCATTTATTCTTCACACTTCTCCCCTCCGTCAGTTAAGAATCAATATAACGGACCTCATCGATTTTCCCTTCTAATAAGATCTCTTCTGGCAAAATCGTTTTAATCACAAAATCTTTCCCTGAAATAATGCATTGTCCTTGTTTGAGCATCAGCCTTACCTCTTGATCACTGAAAAGCAAAAGCCCTTTATGGTTCTCTATGTAAATGTGGAGTCTGCCAACCATCGTAATACGGGGAAGATCCATCATGACGTCTGGAGGGATTTCAAGTGTTCTTGTCAGCCATGCTTTAAGTCGATTTTTTCTTTTTCCCATTCAATAAGAACCCCTTCCCGCCCCATGTGTATGAGATCAAACTGAAAGATGGTGAGACTGATGAGAAAGCCTCTATATCATCCTATTCCTCAGCGGTTCAGATCATGCTAATGAATCCCGCAAAACAGCCGTTTCATCATTTTTACTGCGAGAAATCTCCATCAGGAAAAACAAAAAAGCCCCTTTATATAAAGGGACTTTCTTCTTTATCTTTTATATGGCCGTTTCATCGTTCTGTGCGGCTTTTTCGCGCGCGGCTCTCCAAATACTTCTCCAAGAAGCATGCCTTGAACAACAGTATTTTGGTTAAGCCTGTTAATGACGTGCGGCTTCATTTCCGCAGCAGAAGCTTTCGGTCTGGTCAGCTGCCTTTCAAGAGATTTGAACTCTTTATTCAGCTCGCTTTTTCTTTCTTCCATTTCAGCTAGTGTAGCGGTATAACGATCCTGTAAGGACTGTGAACCTTGTTTCTTCATCCCGCCATGATCATGTACATCGCCGAAATCGTCCAACTGGTCTGTTTTGACTGGGTTCGGGCTGGTTTGTTCTGCTTTCTTTTGAGGCATAGGCTTATTCTGAGGAGCCGGCTTATGTTGCTGGTTGTTTTGTTCCTTCTCCTCTTGTTTGCCGATTTTCCCAAATACAGCAGAGATGATACCGATGATAATCGCAATTAGTAACGGATTTTCAAATAGAATGTCCATTGGGCTCCCTCCTTAAAGCGTGAGAGGATGCTTATTTGTTTTCATTATCAGATGGACCTTTTGTCATTTTACCAAATGAATCTCTCATATCCGTATCAGCATCGATATTCTTAATGTTCATGTAGTCCATGACTCCAATATTACCTTCGCGTAATGCTTCAGCCATTGCAAGTGGTACTTCAGCCTCTGCTTCTACGACTTTCGCGCGCATTTCTTCAACTCTTGCACGCATTTCTTGTTCTTGGGCAACAGCCATTGCGCGGCGTTCTTCCGCTTTCGCTTGTGCGATGTTTTTGTCTGCTTCTGCTTGGTCCGTTTGCAGAATCGCCCCGATGTTCTTACCGATATCCACATCTGCGATATCAATCGAGAGAATTTCAAACGCAGTACCTGAATCTAATCCTTTACCAAGAACCGTTTGAGAAATCATATCTGGATTTTCTAGAACCTTTTTATGATTATTTGATGAACCGATTGTAGAGACAATTCCTTCACCTACACGAGCAATGATTGTTTCTTCCCCTGCACCACCGACAAGTCGTTCGATGTTTGCGCGAACTGTAATACGTGCTTTGGCTTTTACTTCAATCCCGTCCATTGCCACACCAGAGATAAATGGTGTTTCAATGACTTTAGGATTTACACTCATTTGTACAGCTTCAAGTACGTCACGGCCTGCTAGGTCGATCGCTGCACAACGTGCAAAGTTCAATTCGATATTCGCACGTTGAGCTGCGATTAATGCGTTCACAACACGGTCAACGTTACCACCTGCCAGGTAGTGACTTTCTAATTGGTTAATCGTCACATCAAGACCTGCTTTATGTGCTTTGATGAGCGGATTGACCACTCGGTTTGGAATGACTCGGCGAAGTCTCATTCCTACAAGTGTAAAAATGCTCACTCTTACGCCAGCCGCTAAGGCAGAAATCCACAGCATCACCGGTACAAAGGTGAAGAAGATCGATAGAACGATCAGACCTGCTGCGATAATCACAAATAATAGTAAAGTAGATGGATCCATTTTATTCCTCCTATAAAATCAGTTATCTATACTTTCCTCACGACAATGCGTGAGCCTTCCGCTTTGACGATTTTAACCTGTTCATCCTTGTCAATAAACGCACCTTCTGACACAACGTCAATGCGCTCATCTCCGAGTACAGCCGTCCCAGATGGGCGAAGCGCTGTTAATGTAACAGCGATCTGTCCAACAAGATCCTCTCTTGTTTCATTTGAGACATAACCGCTTTCTTTATTGGTTGAATCGGTTAAAATGAACTTTTTAAAAAATTTCATACGTTTCCCCAACACCTTTGTCAATAAAATAACTGCTATGATTGAAACAGCAGTGGCAATCAAGATGGAAATCGCCATTTCTGTAAAGCTTCCAGCTGCTAAAAATAAGCTGGCAACAACACAGATCAGTCCAATGACACCTACGATTCCCCCCGGCAAAAACAATTCCAGAATAATGAGCAATATCCCTGCTAAGAACAGGAACAACGTCTCATATCCTGCAAAACCAGCCACGAGATGTCCATAAAAGAATAAAAGAAGCGCTGTCACTCCCATGGTGCCTGGAACCCCAAAGCCAGGAGAATAGAGCTCAACAATTAACCCTAAGCTTGCGATGGATAAAAGGATTGGAATGACGATTGGGTGCGTGAGAAAGCGCGCAACCTTTTCAGCAAAGCTCACTTCATCGTATTGAACAGAAGCGTCTGCTAATTTCAGCTTCTGAAGCAAGTCATCTAAATTCTTCACTTCACCTTCTGCGTAACCAAATTGAAGCGCTCGATCCGTATTAAAGGTGAGCAGTTCTCCTTTTGGTGCACCAGCATCCTTCGCATCTATGTCTGGATCAGCCATCGCAAGCGCATATTTCGGATCACGCCCCTGCTTTTCGGCAGCATCACTCATTTCAGCAAGCCATAGCGATTCAGATTTTTGATCGGCAGCATTGCCTTCCCCATCAATGATCGCAGCAGCTCCCATCTTTCCATTTGGGGTCATATAAATCTCGTCGGCATTTAGTGCAAGGAATGCCCCGGCTGAAAGCGCTCTATGATTCACAAATGCTGTCACAGGGATATCAGACGCACGAATGGTATCTGCAATCTCAAGCGCCGCATCGACTGCACCACCTGGTGTATTGATGTCTAGAATGATATGTTTCGCTCGTTCGGACTTTGCCTGCTCAAATGATCGTTCAATAAATTTAGAAAGTCCTTTTTCTACTGTATCTTCAATTGGGATAACATGAACTTTCTGATCTACTGATTTCGCGGTCAATTGAACCCCTAATAACAAGCATATTATAAAACAACTGAAGAGAGCAATAGAAATTTTTATTTTTTTCATCTATTTGGTGATCCCTCCTCTCTATCTTCCATTTTACCGTTCCTTTACATACGTTACAAATGTATCATAGGTTTCATTTTTATATGACAGAATGATGAAGGTATAAAAAAAGTACCCTTCTAACAATAGAAGGATACTTTTTTATTGAGACAGCTGCTCGCTGACAAGTCTGTTAATGACAGCACCATCAGCTTTACCTTTTACTTTTGGCATAATAGCGCTCATGACTTTACCCATATCAGCCTTCGATGAAGCACCTGTTTCAGCGATCGTTTCTTTCACGATCGTTTGCAGTTCTTCTTCAGAAAACTGTTCAGGTAAATAAACGTCTAAGATGTCAATCTCTTTTTGAACTTTATCTACTAAATCTAAGCGATTAGCTTTCGAAAATTCATGGAGGGAGTCTTTACGTTGCTTAATCTCGCGGGAAAGGACGGTTAGTTCCTCATCGCCGGTCAAACTGTCTTTCTTAAGCTTAATTGCTTCATTTTGGAGCGAAGCCTTTACCATACGAATGACAACAAGCTTGTCTTTCTCACGGTTTTTCATAAAAAGCTTCATATCAGTATTTAATTGCTCAAGAAGACTCATAAAATCCACCCTCTTTAGAATTTACGTTTTCTAGCAGCTTCAGACTTTTTCTTGCGCTTTACGCTAGGCTTTTCATAAAATTCACGCTTTCTTGCTTCTTGCAATGTTCCAGTTTTGGATACACTGCGTTTAAAGCGACGAAGAGCATCTTCAAGCGATTCGTTTTTTCTAACGACCGTTTTTGACATTCTCTTTCCCTCCCTCCGAATACACCAATCGACTGCATTAAAAAAAGATATACATGCAAAACATGTACCTAGACATTATAATATAAGCCTAGTGTGAGGTCAACTAAGTGATTTGGAAATATATTTTCGTCATGAGCAGGTAGACAAGTCCATATATTCATTGGTAAGAGGAGGACTTTTCTATGATGGCGATCATTTATTTTTGTGCACTTATTTTCATTTTTTTATGGTCAATGGGTTTGCTGAGAAAAGGATTAATGGCGCTTGCGTCGTCTCGTATTGAGAAATCACTTCTTCTCTTTACAGATCACCCAATAAAAGCATTCTTGGTCAGCATCGTATTTACAGGGATTCTTCAAAGCAGTTCAGCGTTTATGGTCATCGTGATCGGCTTTGTCAGTACAGGCATTCTCTCTTTTAAAAAATCCATTCCAATGATTCTTGGCACCAATATTGGCTCCACGTTTACAACAGAATTTATCGCCATTAAAATGGATGTTTTCATGTGGGTCTTAATCCTAGCTGGTCTGATATGCATCATGTTAGGCAGGAAATCTTTTAGGCATGCAGGAAAAAGTATATTTGGGCTCGGGATGATCTTTTTTTGTATTCAAGGCTTTTCTAAAATTGCAGGTATGATGACAAGTCAGCCTGAGACATTGCGCTTTCTTGAAATGATGCAGCATTCTGACTGGACGGCGCTGCTTTCGGGTACCATTTTCACAGCGATTGTTCATTCGAGCTCCGTCTGTATCGGCATTTTAATGGGGTTTATGAATGAAGGAACTGTTGGGCTTCAGGAAGGCATAAGCTTTGTGTTAGGGTCAAATATCGGGACATGTATTACAGCCGTAATGGCTGCCATATCTGGCGGCTATGCAGCACGTCAAACCGCTTATGCACACGTTTTGTTTAATGTGCTCGGCGTGCTTTTATGTCTCCCATTTCTCGCCATGATGACGGAATTCGTCGCCCTTCTTGCAAACGCTCCAGCCCAGCAAATTGCGCACTTCAGCCTGCTGTTTAATGTGGCAAGCTCTTTGCTTTTCTTCCCGTTCATTCATCCATTTCACACATTGATCTTATGTCTTTTACCAAATCAGTCAAAATAAAAAAACCAGCTTGCCCTTTTGGCAGCCGGTTTTTTTATCTATTATGAGGTCATTCTCACTTTGTCTGTTTGCACATCATCACTGATACGAACGAATTGTCCTTCGTTATAAGGATAACCCGCTTTCATGATTTTCACTTTGACCAAACGGCCGATCATGTCCTCTGTTCCTTCAAAAACAACCTTCATATAGTTATCTGTATATCCCACATAAAGATTGTGCTTTCCTTCTTGTTCTTTGAAGGATTCTTCCGGAATAATCTCTAGGACATCTCCTTCATAAGCTGATGCATATTCTTTCGCAAGCTGGTCAGAAAGAGCAATCAAGCGGTGGACGCGTTCGTTTTTCACATTTTCATCCACTTGATCTTCCATTCTTGCAGCTGGCGTACCTGTACGTTTGCTGTAAGGGAATACGTGTAGTTCAGAGAATTGATGGTCTTTGACAAAATTGTACGTTTCCAAAAACTCTTCCTCTGTTTCCCCAGGGAATCCAACAATCACATCAGAGGTGACAGCAAGGCCTGGCAATGCTTTTTTCAGCTTTGTTAAACGCTCTGCAAAGAATTCCATCGTATATTTACGGCGCATTCTTTTCAGGACTGTATTCGAGCCAGATTGAAGCGGGATGTGCAAGTGTCTGACAATCTTATCTGACTGATCAAGCACTTCAATCACTTCATCTGTAATTTGGCTTGCTTCGATAGATGAAATACGGATTCGTTTTAAACCGATGACACGTTCATCTAATTCTTTCAGAAGCTTTGCAAAGTTATAATCCTTTAAGTCTTCTCCGTATCCGCCTGTGTGAATACCTGTTAATACAATTTCTTTATAGCCGGCATCCACAAGCTGCTGCGCTTGGTTGATGACCTCTTCTGGATTACGAGAACGAAGAAGTCCGCGAGCCCAAGGAATAATGCAGAATGTACAGAAATTGTTACAGCCTTCTTGGATTTTTAATGAAGCGCGTGTTCTGTCTGTAAATGCAGGAACATCGAGTTCTTCAAACACACGTGCTTTCATGATATTGCCAACCCCATTAATCGGCTGTCTTTCTCTGCGATATTCTTCAATGTAACCGAGTAATTTATGTCTGTCTTGTGTTCCAACGACAATATCAACACCAGGAATCGCCATAATTTCTGCTGGAGATGTTTGCGCATAACAGCCTGTTACACAAATGACACCATCCGGGTTATGACGAATGGCTCTTCTAATAACTTGGCGGCTTTTTTTATCGCCTGTATTCGTGACCGTACATGTATTAATGACATATACGTCTGCTTTTGATTCATACTCTTTTCTTTCATAGCCTGCTTCTTTAAACAGCTGCCAGATCGCTTCTGTTTCATAGTGATTGACCTTACAGCCAAGTGTATGGAACGCTACTGTTCCCATCATGATTCACCTCTTAATAACTCTGTTTGATAAGATATAGCAGAAAGCGCGTAAAGAGGAGCTGTTTCCGTTCTTAAAATGCGTGGTCCGAGCCCGCAAATGACTGCACCAAGCGTTTCAAGCTCGTCAATCTCCTTTTCTGCCAAACCGCCTTCAGGGCCAAAAACCACGAGCAAGGTTTGTCCGCCTTTCATCTGTTGGAGCACAGTTTGAAAGCGGCTTTGCTCTCCTTCTTTCGATGATTCTTCGTATGCAACGACACATTTATCGAATTCACCAGCTAATTGAGTCAGCTCTTTAAACGTTGATACTGGATCAACACGAGGAATGATATTCCGGTAGGACTGCTCAGCTGCTTCTTTCGCGATTTTCTCCCAGCGTTCTCGTTTTTTATGTGACTTCTTTTGGTCAAGCTTTGTAATGGAACGAGCCGCTTGAAACGGGATAAATGCACTTGCGCCAAGCTCTGTGCCTTTTTGGATAATCAGCTCAAGCTTATCTCCTTTTGGGAGACCGCTCGCAATTGTTACTTTTACCGGAAGCTCTCTGTCCTGATTTGTCCAGCCTTCAACGTGACAAATGACTTCTTCCTTTGTTATTGTATCAATTTTACTGAGCGCTTCAAAGCCGTCTGTCGTTAAGCAAAGGATTTCCTGCCCTGCTTTCATGCGCATGACGTTGGAAAGGTGATGTACATCTTCACCTTTTATGACGATAGATCCCTTTGCGAT
This sequence comes from Bacillus sp. NMTD17, assembly GCF_002998735.1. Classification (NCBI taxonomy): domain Bacteria; kingdom Bacillati; phylum Bacillota; class Bacilli; order Caryophanales; family Bacillaceae; genus Bacillus; species Bacillus sp. NMTD17. The sequence goes on along the minus strand of NZ_PVRH01000003.1, from coordinate 27,791 downwards.
CACTTCTTCTTTCGTGAGGTCGATAAAATATCGTTGCATACGTGTCCTGACACCTACTCGCTTTATTTTTTCGCTATAATGCTGACCCAATCTTCCATTGACAGCACTTCAACAATGTCAAAACCTGCTTCTTCTAGTGCTGTTTTGACTTGTAATTTCTTTTGTCCAATGATGCCTGATGTAATGAAATAGCCATCTTTCTTCAATAAGTCATAGGCTTGATCTGTAAAGCGCAAAATCACTTCTGCGAGAATGTTGGCGACGATCACATCACGTTCACCTGAAATCCCATCAAGTAAGTTGTTTTGCTTGACCGTCACTTGTTCGCTTACACCATTTAGTTCGATGTTTTGCTTCGCACTTTCAACCGCAACGGTGTCGAGATCAAAGGCTTGAATGTCCTTTGCACCAACCATCGCTGCTGCCACACTTAAAATCCCGGAGCCTGTTCCAACATCAATCACCGTATCGTTTTCCTTCACATAGCGCTCAAGCGCCTGAATACAAAGAACGGTTGTTGGATGTGTCCCTGTTCCAAATGCCATTCCTGGGTCCATTTCAATAATCAGTTCATCAGAATGAACCGGAGTATATTCTTCCCATGTTGGAACGATGGTGAATTTTTCAGAGATTTTCACAGGATGATAGTATTTCTTCCATGCGGTGGCCCATTCCTCTTCATTTACTTCACAAATAGACAGCGTGTTTCGTCCAAGGTCAATATCGTATAGAAGAAGATTGTTGATGGCTTCTTTGATCTCATCTACCGTTTCCATCAAAAAGCTGTTCATTGGAAGATAGGCTTTGACGATGACCCCTTCATCAGGATAGTCATTCGGATCGAGCTGGTAGATCTCACCGTATACATTTTCACGTTCCTTGACTAAATCAAGCGGGTCCTCAATCACGACACCACTTGCACCTGCTTCATGCAAAATATTGGTGATCGGTTCCACCGCTTCATTTGTTGTATGGACGCTAATTTCTGACCACTTCAATACTACCAACTCCTTATCCGTCTTACTCGCCTTTAAATGCGCGTTTCACCTTATCGAAGAAGCTCATTTCTTGTTCGTCCGGTTTATTTCCGCTCACTTCAGCAAATTTTCTAATGATATCTTTTTGATTGTCCGTTAAATTTGTCGGTGTGACGACTCGTACAACGATATGCTGATCGCCTTGGCCATAGCCGCGTACATTTTTCACACCTTTTCCTTTGAGTCTAAACTTCGTGCCAGTTTGCGTGCCAGCAGGGACTTTCAATTTTACTTTACCGTGTAATGTCGGCACTTCAATTTCGTCACCTAATGCAGCCTGTGCAAAGGTTAGCGGCATTTCGCAGTAAATGTCATCTCCGTCACGTTCGAAGAATTCATGCGAACGCACATGGAACACAACAAATAGATCGCCTGGAGGCCCTCCATTTACACCTGGTTCCCCTTGACCAGACACTCTGAGCTGCTGACCATCGTCAACACCTGCTGGAATCGTCACATTGATTTTCTTACGCTTACGCACTTTACCAGAGCCGCCACATGTAGAACATTTGTGATCGATTTGTTTTCCTGTTCCGCTACAGTAGTTACATACTCTGCGGTTGACCACTTTACCAAACGGAGTTGACTGCTCAACATTTAATTGACCAGAGCCGCCGCAATGTGAACAAGTCTTTGCTTCTGTCCCAGGCTTTGCCCCTGATCCATGACATGTTTCACATGATTCCTCGCGAGGGATTTCAATCGTTGCTTCTTTCCCAAATGCTGCTTCTTCAAATGAAAGCGTCATTGTATATTGCAAGTCTGCTCCTTGACGCGGTGCATTTGGATCTCTTCTTCTGGCTCCGCCGCCAAAAATACTAGAGAAAATGTCATCAAAGCCGCCGAAGCCGCCAAAGTCTCCTCCTCCGCCAAAACCGCCGCCGCCAAAGCCTTGGTTTGGATCGGTATGACCGAACTGGTCATATTGCGAACGTTTTTGATCGTCAGAAAGGGTTTCATAGGCTTCTTTTACTTCTTTGAATTTCTCATCTGAGCCAGCTTCTTTATTAATATCAGGGTGATACTTTTTTGAAAGCTTGCGGTATGCCTTTTTGATCTCGTCTTTTGAGGCGCTCTTACTCACGCCAAGCACTTCATAGTAATCACGCTTACTCATCTCTTCACACTCCCGATTTCTCACATAAATACGATTGTATCATTTTGATTTGACCTTTTTCAATTGCTTTCATCATTGGAAAGAAAAAAAGTCAAAGCCAAGAGATCCTGACTTTGACTTTCTGACGAGTACGTTTCAGCAGTCTTTTTCAAAAGTAAAGGTGATTATTTTTTCTCTTGATCGTCGTTTACTTCTTCGTATTCTGCATCCACTACATTGTCATCTGCTTTTTGAGCACCTTCAGCGCCGCCTTCTTGCTGAGCTTGTGCTTGTTTTGCAGCTTCTTCATAGAGCTTTGTCGTTAGTTCTTGAACGATTGTTTGCAGCTCATCTTTTTTCGCTTTGATGTCTTCAAGCTCGCCTTTTTCGATCGCAGCTTTTAGTGCATCTTTCGCGTCGTTTGCTTTTTTCACTTGCTCTTCATCGATTTTGCCTTCTAGATCTTTTAATGTTTTTTCAGTTGTAAACACTAATTGATCTGCTTCATTGCGCACTTCGATTTCTTCTTTTTTCTTCGCATCTGCTTCAGCATTTTCTTCTGCTTCTTTTACCATTTTTTCGATCTCATCATCAGAAAGACCTGAAGAAGATTTGATTGTGATGTTTTGCTCTTTGCCTGTACCCATATCTTTCGCACGTACGTTGACAATACCGTTTTTATCGATATCAAAAGATACTTCGATTTGTGGTACGCCGCGTGGTGCTGGCGGGATGTCAGTCAATTGGAAACGGCCTAATGTTTTGTTATCTGCTGCCATTGGGCGCTCACCTTGCAGGACATGGATGTCTACCGCTGTTTGGTTGTCAGCAGCCGTTGAGAATACTTGAGATTTACTTGTTGGAATGGTTGTATTACGTTCAATCAGCTTCGTGAATACGCCGCCCATTGTTTCAATTCCTAAAGAAAGTGGTGTTACGTCAAGAAGAACAACGTCTTTGACATCTCCTGTGATGACTCCACCTTGGATCGCCGCACCAAGAGCAACCACTTCATCAGGGTTTACACCTTTATGAGGCTCTTTGCCTGTTTCTTTTTTGATTGCTTCTTGTACTGCAGGAATACGAGTTGATCCACCAACAAGGATGACTTTATCAATCTCGCTAGCAGATAAACCAGCATCTTTCAAAGATTGACGTACAGGTGTCATTGTGCGCTCTACAAGATCTGCAGAAAGCTCTTCGAATTTAGCACGCGTCAGCGTTAATTCAAGGTGAAGAGGACCTGCTTCTCCAGCTGTGATAAATGGCAATGAGATTTGTGTAGAAGATACACCTGAAAGATCTTTTTTCGCTTTTTCAGCAGCATCTTTTAAACGCTGAAGCGCCATTTTATCTTTAGAAAGGTCAATACCATTTTCTTTTTTGAATTCAGCTACTAGGTGATCAATGATGACTTGGTCAAAATCGTCTCCACCAAGACGGTTGTCACCAGCAGTTGAGCGTACTTCAAAGACCCCGTCTCCAAGCTCAAGGATTGATACGTCAAATGTACCGCCGCCAAGGTCGTATACAAGAATCGTTTGATCTTCTTCTGTTTTATCTAAACCATACGCAAGTGCAGCTGCTGTTGGTTCGTTGATGATACGTTCTACTTCAAGACCAGCAATTTTACCAGCATCTTTTGTCGCTTGGCGTTCTGCATCGTTGAAGTAAGCAGGAACTGTGATTACAGCTTTTGTTACTTCTTCGCCAAGATAGCCTTCAGCATAAGATTTAAGGTGTTGAAGAATGATTGCAGAGATTTCCTGCGGTGTATAGTTCTTGCCTTCAACTTCTACTTTATAATCTGTACCCATATGTCTTTTAACAGACATGATCGTGTTCGGGTTTGTAATTGATTGACGTTTCGCTACTTCACCAACTTGGCGCTCTCCGTTTTTAAAAGCGACAACAGATGGTGTTGTACGTGCTCCTTCAGCGTTTGCAATAACTTTTGGCTCTCCGCCTTCAAGTACTGCAACACATGAGTTTGTTGTTCCTAAGTCAATCCCAATGATTTTACTCATAATCGATGACCTCCCATTATGTAGTTATTGATTTACTTTTACCATTGATGGACGAATAACTCGGTCTTTGAGTTTATAGCCCTTTTGCAATTCTTCTACTACGATATTTGAATCGACATTTTCATCTTCAACTTGCATGACGGCTTGATGAAGGTTTGGATCGAACTCTTTGCCGACAGCTTCAATCGGTTCAACGCCTTCATTTTTCAACGCTTCTACCAGCTGGCGGTAAACCATTTGCATTCCTTCTAACAAACTTTTCGTCTGCTCATTGTCTGGATCAATTCCAAGCGCTCTTTCAAAGTTGTCAAGAGCTGGGAGAAGATCGCTGACAACATGTTGAGAACGATATTTTTGCACGGTCTCCACTTCAGTTCGAGCACGGCGTTTATAGTTTTCAAAATCTGCTTGAACACGCAGAATTTTGTTTTCTTTTTCATCTAGAAGCTGCTGCAATTCATCGATTTTCTCTTGGAAGGCAGACTGTTCATCATGTGTTACTTCCTCAGTATCTGCTTGAACTGCTTCTTCTTGTGCTTCAACCTCTGCTTCTTGCTCAGGTGTCTGTTTTTCTTCTGACATTGTGTTCACCTCCCTCAAAAGATTCAAGAATACGAAGGGGCAATGCCCCTATCTTTTATCACCCTACTCATCATACAAATTGGAAAGTGCGTTTGACAAGTCTTTTGATACATGATGCAAAAGACTAACGACTCGCCCGTAATCCATGCGGGTTGGACCGATGATGGCAATGGAGCCAAGTGATTTTTGATCAATCGAATAAGTGGCTGTGATCAAACTGCAGTTCTCCATTGCTTCCAAATTGTTTTCTGAACCGATTTTAATGGTGATTCCTTGCTGATTTGGATGAAACAGCTGCATGACATCATTCTTTTGCTCAATCAGCATCATGAGTGAGCGAATGCGGTCGATGTCATGAAACTCTGGCTGATTCAACATATTAATCTTCCCGCCAAAGAAAAGTTTTGATTCATTTTGTGTCGATGTAAATGTGCTGCCCAGCGCATCTAAAATGTGATCATAATCTTTTAAATGTGTGCGCAGAAGCATGACCACTTCTTTATACATCCTGTCCTTCAGCTGGTCCATTGGAACGCCAGCTAATCTGCTGTTCAAAATATTCATCAGCTTCTCAATATCGGAGACATCGAGATGCTCAGAGAAGGTAATGGTTTTGTTTTCAACATGCCCGCTGTCTGTAATCATGATCGCTACTGCTTTGTTTGGCTGAACGGGGACAAGCTGAATTTGCTTTAATCGATTTTCACTTAGCTTTGGACCAAGCACAATCGATGTATAGTTTGTGAGATCTGATAAAATTTCCGCCGATTTTTGAACTGTTTTTTCCAGCTCAAAAATTTTCTCCTGAAAAGCCGACTGGATGAGCACAAGCTCTTTAGACGACAGTTTTCGCGGAGAGAGCAAATGATCTACATAATAACGATATCCTTTTTCTGAAGGAATTCTTCCAGATGAAGAATGGGTCTTTTCAATAAAACCAAGTTCCTCCAAATCAGCCATTTCGTTTCTAATCGTCGCAGAGCTGAATGTGATGTCCTCTTTTTTAGAAAGAGTCCTTGACCCAACTGGCTGCGCCGAACGAATAAAGTCATTAATGATGACTTGCAGAATCAAAAGCTGACGATTTGTTAACATCATCATCACCCCTGTTAGCACTCTCTTTCAACGAGTGCTAATTGTATAAACAAAATTACCAAACTCAAATTAAAATGTCAATTATAACTCACCGAGAAACGCTTGAAATACTTCATTTCCTAACAATTTCCCTTTTCTTGTTAGACGAATGCCGATGTCATCTTTTACAATGAGACCTTTTTCTTCTAATTCTTCAAGAACAGTGGAAAAAAGAGCTTCTGGTGCAACACCATATTTGGCTTGGAAGTCGGCACTTTTCACCCCTTCGATCTTTCGAAGGCCTAAGAACATTTCTTCTTCAATCTGCTCTGCTTTTGTGACCTGATGAGTTTCCTTATACGGGAACCCAGTTTGCTCAATCAGTTCCAAGTAATGCTTCACAGGCCCTGCGTTCACATTTCGGATGCCATCTACATACCCGTGTGCTCCTGCACCGAAACCGAAGTAGTCTTCATTGCTCCAATAGGTCAGGTTATGCTGGCTTTCAAAGCCAGGTTTTGCGTAATTGCTAATTTCGTATTGCTTTAATCCATGTCGCTCCATTTCATCCATCACAAGCTCATACATTTCAGCCTCACGTTCTTGCGGCGGTAAATGCAGTTTGCCTTTTTGCATTAAGTTGTAAAAAACTGTTTTCGGCTCCACAATCAGTGAGTAGACAGAATAATGCTCTGCCCCTAATGAGAAAGCTGTCTCAAGTGAATTCATCACATGATGCTTTTCTTGATGCGGCAATCCAAACATGAGGTCGAGGCTAATGTTGTCAAACCCAACCGCTCTTGCTCGCTGGAAAGACGTGAGGACATCTTTCTTTTGATGAACTCGTCCGATTTTTTTGAGTAAATCGTCTTCAAAGGTTTGCACCCCAAAGCTTAGCCGATTGACGCCGGCTGCTTTTAATACATGCAGCTTCTCGAGTGATAATTCATCTGGGTTCGCTTCCACTGCAAATTCAACCAGATGCTTTGCCGGTTTTAACACACGGTGAATGCTGTTCATGAGCTGGTCTAGCTGGCTGACGGTCAGTGATGTCGGCGTTCCCCCGCCAATAAAGATCGTCTTTAGTTCTTGCTCGCCCTTTTGCTCGATCGTGTGCTGCATCTCTTTTTCAAGAGCCGCTAAGTATTCATCGACTGGCTGCGTTTTAATGAAAAATTTATTAAAATCACAATAGTGGCAAATGTGCTCACAAAATGGAATATGAATGTATGCTGCTTTCATTTGATGACACCTTCTTTACAGGTAAAGAGCCGCAGTTTATCGCTGCGGCACCTTTGTTTGTTTTCGACTATAAACGCCAAGGCTGACATTGTAAAGCAGGTTGCCTTGAGGGTGTTATTTTTTTGGTGTGCTGTCGTCCATCTTCAGCACAGCCATAAATGCCTCTTGCGGGACTTCAACAGAGCCCACTTGTTTCATGCGCTTTTTCCCTTCTTTTTGCTTCTCAAGAAGCTTCCTTTTCCGGGAAATGTCTCCACCATAACATTTAGCAAGTACGTTTTTACGCATCGCTTTAATGGTAGAACGAGCCACGATTTTTTGTCCAATCGCTGCTTGAACTGGTACTTCAAAATGCTGGCGTGGAATGAGTTCTTTCAGCTTTTCTACGATGATTTTGCCTCGTTCATATGCGTAATCGCGGTGAACAATAAAGGAAAGGGCATCGATTTTTTCGCCATTCAGCATGATATCCATTTTCACTAGAGTAGATGGGCGGTAGCCAATCAGCTCATAATCAAAGGACGCATAGCCTTTTGTGTTGGACTTGAGCTGATCAAAGAATTCGTACACGATCTCCGCCAAAGGAATTTCGTACACAATGCTCACTCGGTTTGCATCAAGGTATTGCATATCAATGAAATTGCCGCGCTTTCCTTGGCAAAGCTCCATGACAGAGCCTACATAATCATTCGGCACCATCATTGTTGCTTTCACGTATGGTTCTTCAATTTTCTCAATCTTTTGCGGATCAGGCAGATTCGACGGGTTATCTACGACGATTTTTTCTCCGTCTGTCATATACACATCGTAAATAACACTTGGTGCTGTCGTAATAAGATCGATTTTGAATTCACGTTCAATCCGTTCTTGGATGATTTCCATATGAAGCATTCCAAGAAAGCCGCAGCGGAAACCGAAGCCAAGTGCTTGGGACGTCTCTGCCTCATATTGAAGGGAAGAATCATTTAATTCAAGCTTTTCTAAGGCTTCACGTAAGTCATTATATTTCGCTGTGTCAATTGGATAAAGTCCGCAGTACACCATTGGGTTCAGCTTTCTGTATCCTGGCAGCGCTTCTTTCGCTGGGTTCTCCGCACTTGTGATCGTATCCCCCACACGTGTATCACCGACATTTTTAATCGCTGCTGTTAAGTAGCCAACATCTCCAACAGTGAGTTCATCTGTCGGCATCGCTTTTGGTGTGAATACGCCGACTTCAAGCACTTCAAATTCTTTGCCCGTCGCCATCATTTTGATTTTCTGACCTGGTCTGACGGTTCCTTCAACAATTCGTATGTACGCAATAACGCCGCGATACGCATCGTAGAGAGAATCAAAAATAAGAGCTTGAAGCGGTGCTTCTGGGTCTCCAGCAGGTGCCGGGACCTTTTCGACGATTTGTTCTAAAATATCTTCGATCCCAATACCCGCCTTAGCAGAGGTGAGAACAGCTTCAGACGCATCCAACCCGATGACATCTTCAATTTCTTCTCTTACACGCTCAGGCTCTGCACTTGGCAGATCGATTTTATTGATAATCGGAAGAATCTCTAAGTTGTTATCAAGAGCTAAATAAACGTTCGCAAGTGTCTGTGCTTCAATTCCTTGTGCTGCATCTACTACAAGAATCGCACCTTCACAGGCAGCAAGGCTTCGAGATACCTCATAGGTGAAGTCGACATGCCCTGGTGTATCAATCAGGTGCATAATATATTCTTCTCCATCCTTCGCCTTATATTTCAGCTGGACAGAGTTTAATTTAATCGTTATGCCGCGTTCACGCTCTAAGTCCATGGAATCAAGTAATTGTTCTTTCATTTCTCGCTGAGTAATCGCCGCTGTTTTTTCCAAAATACGGTCCGCCAATGTGGATTTCCCATGGTCAATATGGGCGATAATAGAGAAATTTCGAATTCTTGATTGCCGTTCTAATCGTTTTTCTTTATCTGTCACAATCTATCACTCCTACTATAAAACGCGGGTTGCGCTAGCTTAGATTATATCAATAGGGCTGTAAAGATTCAATCGAAATCAAGAAAAGCCGCTCATCGGTCAGCGGCTTTAGTCATATGGTGTTGATTTGTTTATTTCCCATTCATCCAATCATAAAGAGAACGGGCTGCATGTGTCATGCCATTAGACAGCGCTTTTCCTGCCTTGGAGAAGGCATTAAAGCTCTCTATTTCCTCAAGCTGCTTTTGTTTTTCGGCAAGATCCTTTTCTGTAACAGCCGTTCCTAAGATAGAGGCTTCTCGTTCTTTATCTTCGTTCATTTGGATGGAGAACGCGCCTTTTAATTGCGGGTCATGGTAACCCTTCATTTGCAGCATGCCATTATTCGCCTGCTGCATTCCTAAAAAGACGCCAAATAGCAAGACTAGTCCTAAAATAATGGTTTTTCCAATAAATGATCCCATGCACCGTCACCACCTTAAGAGCGTTTTTTCTCATCCTTTGCTTTGCCGTTTACCTTTTCCGCGTCCCAGAAAATGTCGCTGAAGACATCAGCTGCTGCATTGGATGCATTTTTCAATTCTTCCATATTATTATCCACTCCGCCAAATTCTAAAAGAAGGGCTTTGTCGGATAAATCTTGATTATAAATTCCATTATCGCCAATTTCTCCTTTGGCAAACACACCGACACTAAGACCTTTATATTTTTTCTCCATCAAATGGTGGAACTCCGTCGCAAGCTTGAGGTTTTTCTCATAGCTTTGATTCTTCTTCCCTACAACAAACGCAATTCTCGCATATTTTTTCCCTTTGATCTCGACAGTGGTGTCTTTCTTTCTTCTTGAGTCACGGTGGATATCAATTAAATATTCGAGGTCATCATTTTTCGCTAAGGCTTCTTTTACGACCAATCTTGATTCATTATAAGACTGGGGATACTTTAATCCTTTTTGCAGGAGCCTTTTTTCAACTTCCGTTTTGTCGACCGTATTCCCGATGCCTTGCTGATCAAGCGCCTTTCCGAACATGTCGCCGACAAGGGTGACATTCACTTTTGAGTGCCGTGCATTGTTTGGATTCGTTTCTCCTTTTAAAAATGGTAAATATGATTCCGTATTATGCGTGTGGTAAATGTACACGGCTTTTCGTTTTCCTGTCGACCGGTCCGGCTCTTTCGCAGGCTTTTTCGGCACATCTTTGTCGAGCTTGTCCAGCTCTGCCAAATTTGCTTCTTTTTCATCTTGGATGACTTCACTTGGCGGCGGCGATTCCATTGGCATGTTGGTATAGTCTGTTCCTTCACCCGCTAAGATGATTTTTGTATCAAAATGTTCAAAACCTGGGAGTTCTCTCCCTAGAAAACTACGCGGGTCTTCTAAATTGATACTAGTCGCAAGCTTGAGTGACAGTCCAGAGAAATGAAACCCTTTTTGATCTTTCGGGACTGCTGAGGCGAAATATTGATTTTCCATACCCATTAATGTAGCGAAGAAGGCTCCGGAAAGCTCATCTGCTACACCATATAGTGAGGCTTGCGGCCTCAGCTCTGGCTTTAAAGATGTCAACGCCCCTGACATCACAAACACCACAACAAGCGAGGCTATAAATAAGAAAATGCTTTTCACTACTTTTGTTCCATTAATCGCAACGACCAACTGTCGAGGACGGCGGGGTCTTTTTTTCATGATTTACTCCCTCCAGCACGCTTTCTAGTAATTACACTATGAGCGAGCTAGAGAAAGTAGAACCGATTAATGATTATAAGAACCCATGTTATCTTGAGAGATTTTTTGATGGAGTGCTGTATTTAATCCATTGGCGAGTACGTTTGCCATATCATCAATGAATGTATCCACTTCCTTAGGCGTGACCATTAAATTTTGCCCTAGCGGCGCAAGTACTTCATGGATCAGCTGCCGTTTCTCTTCTTCCGGAAGAGTCCCTACGATACCTAAAAATGATTGACGCGTTTCCTCATCTGGTAAGTCTTCTTCGTTTAGCACTTTTTTCTTCCCAAAAGTCAAACCAGCCGGCACAAGAGAGCGGGACGGCCGGTCATCTTTCAGTTCTCTACCAAAATGCTTTAAGACATAATCAATTGTGTCACTTGCAATGGTTACTGCATCTACCACTGTTGGAACGCCAATCGCAATCACTGGAATTCCCAACGTTTCTTTGCTTAATTCTTTCCGCTTATTCCCTACACCTGAACCGGGATGGATGCCTGTATCAGAGATTTGAATCGTGGTATTCACCCGTTCCACTGCACGAGCAGCAAGAGCATCGATTGCAATGACAAAATCAGGTTTGGACCGCTCGATTACACCTTGTATAATGTCGCTTGTTTCAATACCGGTCAGTCCCATCACTCCCGGTGATAAAGAGGACACTGGGCGATACCCTTCCTGTACATTTTCCGGCTGCAATTCAAAGAGATGCCGGGTCACAAGCAGGCTTTCAACCGTGAGCGGGCCTAGCGCATCTGGCGTGACATTCCAGTTTCCTAGTCCTACTACAAGACAGCTCGCATCAGCCTGAATGCCTCGGTCTTTTAAAAACTGAGCAAAATGACGCGCAAATACTTCGACGACTTTTTCCTGCATCTCAGAATCTTTCTCCCGAATGCCCTGCGCCTCAAGCGTCAAGTATGTTCCTGCCTTTTTGCTGGTCAGCTCCTCCCCTTCTTTCGTGATCTCCACTGTGCGTATACGGATGCCGTGCTCCTCTTTTTCCTTTTCGACAATCCCTTGAATTCCGTCCTTTTTGACGACATTCGGATCGTTCTCTTGTTCTAGTATCTCTTTTGTTTCAACAGCCAAGTCTGTCCGGATTTGATAAGCACTTAAATCAAGTTTCTGTTTCTCCATAAAAAGACTCCTTCCACCAAGTAATTAACAGTAGTCTTTCCATCTCTTTAAAGAAACATTCGAGCGCTTCATCAATGAAAAATACTTTACATTTATATTGCATTCTAAAGGTGTGTTTGATAGAATACAACTTGTTCTATTGTGAAGATTTAACCTTAAGACAATTGTGTTTAGGTTGTATCTTAGGAGGTGAAACACATGCCAAATATTAAATCAGCGATCAAACGTACAAAAACGAATAACGAACGCCGTGCACACAACGCAACAATCAAGTCTGCGATGCGTACTGCGATTAAACAAGTTGAAGTTTCTGTAGCTAACAACGATGCTGAGCAAGCAAAAGCTGCTCTTTCTTCTGCTGCAAAACGCATTGACAAAGCCGTTAAAACTGGTCTTGTACACAAAAACGCAGCTGCGCGTTACAAGTCAAGACTTGCTAAACAAGTAAACGGACTTTCTGCATAATGCTTGCAACGCCTCAGTGATGAGGCAACTGTTTAACTGTACGTCCGTCCTGACCGGCTCAGCCATTAGGACAGACTGGCAATTATACATCTAAACAAAAACGACCCTCTTTTTAGAAGGTCGTTTTTTTTATGTTCAAGCGCCCAATAGTCGAAGCAGGAACAATTCTAGCAATAGCTGCTTGTCCTTTTTACCGGTTTTCATTTCATAATCGATCGTTGATAGCTCTTTGACAATCTGCTTGAGCTCTTCTTCTGAAAACAGCCTTGCCTGATCCATAGCAAGTTTGACGCGGAATGGGTGGACTTTTAGATTTGAAGCAATTTGTTTTTGCCCATATCCTTGCTGAGCGAAATACTTCGTCTGCAAAATCAATCGAAATTGAGTTGATATGAGTGCTAATATTTTAATGGGTTCCTCATTTTGTTTCAGCAAATCATAAAACATCTGCATGGCCTCAGAGCGGCGTCTGTTGACAATTTGGTTAATTAATTCGAAAATATTCTGCTCTAAGCTTCTTGCAACGAGCTGATTGACATCCGCTAATTCAATTTCTTCTCGTTCTCCAATATATGTACTCAGCTTCCTGACCTCTTGAAACAATGAGGATAGACTCCCACCGCATAGCATCACAAGCTGCTCAGCCGCTTCAGATGTCATCGCCTTTCCTTCTGTTTTCACCAGTGTAATGGTGAAATCCGTTGTTTCTTTTGGGTTTAACTCTTTTGCCTCAACCATAGCCGCTTTCTTTTTTAGCAATTTGGTGATTTTCTTCCGTTCATCCAGCTTTTCATATGGTGCTAATAACACGAGAATGGTATAAGGCGCCGGCTTTTCTAAATAAGCTTCTAACACAGAAAGCTCATGCTCAATCTTCTCCTTTTTCTTTTCCGCTGTAAGAAAATAAGGATTCTTGATCACAACGAGACGCCTTTCTCCCATAAACGGAAAGGTTTCTGCATCCGTCACAGCCTGTTCAAGCGGCACCTCTTCCATATCAAAGACGGAGTAATTAAAATCCTTCGTCTCCTCGTCTACTACAGCTTGTCTTAATTTAGCTGCTGTTTCTTGCAGTAAATACGTTTCTTTTCCATATAAGCAATAAACGGGATGGATATCCCCTCTTTTTAAATTGTTCCAAACTTCAAAGACCATAAATTGAATCCCTCTCTTTCACTTCCTCCTCTATCCTAAAGTGTGTGAAGACATTAGTAAAGAGGAAGCTGAAAGTGCCGCCTCCTCATTTATAGTAAACGTCTGGTGCAAGCTCCCGGGTCAGCTCGCTGTCAGACGATATTCATAAAATGATCATGAAAATGGAAAACGGTTACTTTACCTTCTAGCAATTCCAAATGAGTTCAAGTATACTAAAATTAGCCAGGAGGGATGAAAATGAATGAATTTGAAAAAAATGTTCAAAGCAAGCGGAATGATGTGACCGACTCAGCCGTTGGTTTTATCGTCACATTCGGATTTTTCGCCTCAATGTTTATTTTGGCAACAATTATACACCTCGTTGGATCTTAACTTCATGATTGCTAAATGACTGCCGTTTAGGCAGTTTTTTTATTGATTTTGTAAGATATCATATGGAGGTTGCGTGTAAAACGTTCCTTTCTTCTCAAGAAATTCATAGGTCACACTCCCGTCTCGATCTGTGCGGTACACCTCCATTTGATGATCCTTTAGTTTTTTCAAAACTTCCTGATGAGGATGCTGATAACGATTGCGTTCACCAGCCGAAATGAGTGCATAGGACGGCTCCAGATGTCGAAGCCACTCCTCACTTGTTGACCCTTTACTCCCATGATGCCCAACCTTTAAGACATCCGCTCGCAGGTGGGGATAGGCTTCTATGATGTCTCGTTCCCCTTCTTGTTCAAGGTCTCCAGTGAACAGAAAACGTTTCCCACCAAGAGTAAAAGCCAGAACGAGTGAATCATTGTTCTTACTTGTCACCCGGTCTTGCGAAGGGTGCAGAACCTCAAATATGTGCTCTCCAACTCGGAGCTGATCTCCTCTTTCTAATTCATCAATAAATATCCCTTTTTTAGCTGCTTCTTTTAGCAGCTTTGCGTCCTCTGGACTTCGGGCAAAGCCTTTTGGTATGGCCAGCCGCTTTACTTTATTTCGGTTGATTAAACGAACCGCTTCTCCCATGTGATCTTGATCCGCATGCGTGAGAATCAGTACATCAAGTTTTGCTATACCTTTAGAATGCAGAAACGGGATCAGCGTTTGATCACCGATCGTAGATACTTTACGTCTTTTTTTCCACGGTTCCTCTTCAAAAGAAAGTCTGCCCCCTGTATCCACAAGCAGATGCCCCTTTCGATAGGGCAGTTGAATAAACAAACTATCCCCCTGTCCTACATCCAGCATCGTGACCTCCCCTTTTTGGAGAAAGTTCGGAGTAAAAAAGTGTACACTCAAAACACCAATAGAAAAAAGAAGTGGCACAGAATAGGATTTCACAGAAGCTTTGCACTCCATCACAAACAGCAGAAAAACAATGGCACTCACTTCCAGAAGAATATGCCACCAAGTAGATTTCATAAAAATCAAGTTAAACCCATCAAAAACTGCCATATATGCTGACAACTGATGACTTAGCTGGATGACCGAATCAAGCAGCTGGAACAATGCTTGTCCAAAAGGGAGATAAATGATGGACAAAAGAAAAAAGAGTAAGGACAGAGGCAGGACAACCGTCGTATAAAAAGGGACAAACATCATATTCAATGGGATGCTCAGCAAAGAAAATTGCTGAAAATGATATAAAAGAACAGGAAGTGAGGCAAGCTGCGCAACAAAGGATATAAGGAATAACTGCATCACTGCACTTTTCGCTTGTGATAAGATTTTGGTCGATAACAAAATAAAGAACGTTACCACGAATGAAAGCTGAAATCCGATATCAAATAGATATAGAGGATGAATCGCTAATAAGAGTAAAAACGTTGCGCTTAATACGACAGCAGAAGGCTGTTTCATTTCTTTCGGCAGGCTCGTCATCGCTAAATAGATTCCTGCCATGAGACAAGCTCTTAAAACCGATGGTGCAGCACCTGTCAAACAAGCATAAACAGGAAGAAAGAATAATAGAAGAATACGTGCTGTCTCTCTTGTCACACCGGCACGAAGCAGACACCAAAATAAACAGGCAAGAAGCGTTTGCACATGCAGTCCTGAGATCGCTAACAGATGAATAATGCCGAGCATTTGATAGTCTCTTAATGTGTCAGGATCAATCAACTCACGATCACCAAAAATAAGGGCCTGTACAATGCCTACAGAGTTTTTCGGCACATGATCTTCTAAGAATTTTAAGCCCTTTTGTCTCATCGCTTGAAGATAATAGGAAGGTCTGTCTTTTTTTGTACAGCCTTTGATTGACTGCGGTAAGAAAATGGCGCTAATGCCTTTTGATTTTAGAAATTGATCGTATTGAAACCCGTTAGGAATGGTTGCGTGTTTAGGCGGCCGAACATCACCTGTCATATGACAGCTCATACCTGGCTCTACATCTTTTAGCGCCTCTTTTTCACGCTCTGTTTGAATGGTATAGAAAGCGGCTAGCCGTTCATGTTCTGTTGACACAGTTGCTGAAAAACGATTGCCATCTGTTTTCGGAATACTTTCAATCACAACGGAGCCGGAAAGAAATTTTTCTTGTACAGGTTGATCCGTTTCAAAAAACTCATGAACCATAAAAATAAGAGTATAAACAGCTCCACATAGGCTGACCATTAGAAAGAGCCGGGGAATTTTTTTCAGTAGGCTGAGAAGTAATATGATGAGAAGAAAGAGAAGGAAATACATATGAAGATGATATGCAGCCAGAGCAATTCCAACAGCTGCTGAAATTGCCCCAAACGGCAAATAATTAAACATAGGAAGTAAATAATTGATTCGCCTTCTCATGCATAACGCGAATTTCTGTTTCACTAAGTCCTGATTCACTTAACTTGCCAATTAAATCTGCAACAAAGGCCAATTTTTCTTGATTTTTTAAGTCGATGATCATTTCATCCAGTTCAACTTGTTCCGTTTGAACACCTGCCTGCTCAAATAAATCAACGGCATATGGGTGATTTTTATAATCCTTTGCATAGTACACGGTTCGAATACCCGCTTGAATAATGGCTTTACAGCACTGCAAACAAGGAAAATGCGTGACATATATTTCAGCATCCGCTGTAGGTGCACCAAATTTGGCACATTGTAAAATAGCGTTCATTTCCGCATGGATGGTGCGAACGCAGTGATGATCAATGACATAGCATCCCACATCTGCACAATGGACATCACCAGCAATTGAGCCATTATATCCCCCTGCAATGATACGCTTGTCTCTGACGATGGTCGCCCCAACAGCTAACCGCTCACAGGTGCTTCGTAAAGCAAGCAAATGGCTTTGTGCCATAAAATATTGATTCCATGAAATTCTTTCCACGAGCTGATCCCTCCAGAATGATGGTTGGTATTAAGTGTACATGCCTTCCTTCTATACCGTCAATTCTACTTAACGGTCAATTCACTTTTCAGCCGTTCAATGGTCTTCTCCCCAAAACCTGAAATGTTCCGCAAATCTTCAATTTGTTGAAATTCCCCGTGTTCCTCTCTGTACGTAATGATGGCTTCTGCTTTAGCTGGCCCTATTCCGTTAATAGTTTGCAATTCCGCCGCATCAGCCTGATTGACATTGACACCTTGACTCTTTTCATTACCCGATGGAGCGTCAGCAGCTGCTATTTGCGTCTGCCTCTCCGCTTCTCCCTGCTTCCGGACATAAATCATCATACTGTCCTCTAATTTTGCTGCTTGATTGATTTCAATCGTGTCTGCTTTACTAGTAAAGCCCCCTGCTCTCCGGATCGCTTCTTCTACCCGTGCATCAGATTGAAACTTATAAACACCTGGTTTTTTCACAGCTCCTTTGACCTCTACAAAAATGGGAGATGATTCATGATCGGTCTTTTCTTGTTTGTCTTCTAATGTGACTTGTATGTCTTTATCTTCCTTCAATACACTTGGCTCTCTGCTGCTCTCCCTATTTCCTGCGAAAAGGAAAAAAGTGATGATGATCACGACCATGAGCCCAGCTCCGATATAAAGACTGTATTTTTTCAATGGAATGAGTCGCTTCACGTGCTCACGCTTCTTTCAATCATATTTTTCTATTGCTCAACATACTGTTTAGAAGATAACAGATCCTATGCGTCTAAGGAGGGAGAACGTTTGAATATAGGGATAATCGGTACAGGAAACATGGGTACCATACTTACTGAGGCATTTATTGAATCAAAGGCAGTCAATCCCTCATCCATCACCATCACAAACCGGACCATTGAAAAAGCGTTCAATATAAAAAAGAACCACCCAGAGCTTGAAGTTACGAAACAGCTTACAGGAGCTGTCACGAATAAAGATTTTATCTTTGTTTGTGTCAAACCACTTGATATTTATCCACTTTTAAAAGAGCTGAGCCCTCTTTTAACAGAGCACCAAACCATTGTCATCATCACAAGCCCGGTACATCCTGAACAGCTTCAGGATATCGTTCCTTGTCAAACAGCACGGCTGATTCCAAGCATTACGAACCGCGCTTTATCAGGGGCGTCACTTTTAACATTTGGATCGTCATGCAATGTCGCGACGAAAACAGCGTTAAGACAGTTAGCTTCCTGCATTTCAACACCCGTTGAGATTCATCATTCGATTACAAGAGCGGCGTCAGATATCGTCAGCTGCGGTCCTGCCTTTATCAGCTTTCTCGTTCAGAAAATGATTGAAGCAGCTGTCGAACAAACAGATATTTCCAAAGAAGAAGCCACCACCTTATCAGAAGATATGCTTGTAGGACTTGGCCGTTTGATTGAAAAAAGAGTCTATACCCTTCCGACACTGCAAGACAAAGTGTGTGTTAAAGGCGGCGTCACTGGTGAAGGGATTAAAGCACTTGAAGCAGGTGTTCAAGATATGTTTCACCGCCTCTTTCAAAACACCCATGAAAAATTCGATGAAGACCTTGAAGCGGTTGCGCATCAATACCCGCCAAGTGTGTTTACTGATGATCGCAGAAATTAATCATCTCTGCAACAAGCGAAAAAAGGGTTTTAAAAAACCATCGTTCCATTAAACGATGGTTTTTGGTTTCTTAGCTGAAATGAAATATCTTTCGGCGAATTCCCCAGGGACTTCATTTGTAAAATCAGCAGTCACTTCTATCTGTACAAAGCCAGCGGACTCAAGGAACGCCGCATATGTCTCAAATGGAAATGTGCGCTGTTCATGTGTCTCATCATAACGCTGATACACGTCTCCGTCCTTTACAAAAAAGCTTAAATCGTGAATGACCGAATACACGTCATCCCCTTTATCACTCTGCCAAATATAGCTGATCTCTTCATCCTGATCGGCATAAGTCGAACCTGGGAATACCTCTTCCATTTTATAAGGTGTATGAACATCAAAGAGTAAAACCCCATCTGCCTCTAAAAGCTGAAACATGTTTTTAAAGGTTTTTTTGACGTCATTTTCGTTTTTTAAGTAATTTAAGGAATCACAGCAAATAACCGCTGCTTGAAAGACTTGCTCAAAACCCGTAAGCTCTCTCATATCTTGGTGTAAAAATTGAATTGACTGCCTTTTCGCCTGTGCTTTTTGCTGCGCGAAGGCCAGCATTTCTTCACTGAGGTCAATTCCTGTGACTGTGTGGCCCTTTTCAGCTAACCGAAGAGAAATCTCTCCAGTTCCACAGCCAACATCAATAATGGCAGCATTCGGTTTGATATTCTGCTGGATCCACTGAACCCATTCATCATAAGGTGCATGTGTCATGAGCTCGTCATACACATCTGCAAACCCTTGATAAATCATGAGTTAATGCCAAGTGAAAGCGTTTCTCTCGGCGCATCTCCCCATAGCTTCTCTAGGTTGTAGTATCCTCTTTCTTCTTTGTGGAACACATGAGCAATGACATCACCAAGATCAATCAATACCCATCTTGCTTCATCAAAGCCTTCCATCTTCTTCACTTCGATTCCACTTTCCTCTGCAAGATGTTTTACTTCTCTTGCAATGGCCTGCACTTGCTTATCAGAGTTCCCGTGACAAATGAGAAAATAATCGGCAACAAGTGAGATTCCTTGCATATTAAGGGCAATAATATCCTCAGCCCGTTTATCATCGCATGCTCCTGCCGCGACGTTTAAAATTGATGATGAATCCATCCAAATTCCTCCTTAATTGTTCTTATGCACAAGCGAGTTGTAAGTAGCCAATGTATCTGGAAAGACTGGCTGATTCTTTTTCAATAAGAAGCTGATGGTGTTTTTTAGTGACTGAACCAGCGCGCTATCCAAATCATGCTCTGCTAACTCTCTTACTTCTTCAACACCAGGGAAATGACGTCCTGGTTCGATATAATCAGCGACATAAATGACCTTTTCAAGTAATGTCATGTTTGGCCTGCCTGATGTATGAAATTCAATGGCAGTTAAAATGTCTTGGTCGTTAATAGCTGCTTCCTTTTTAACCAGATAAGCACCAACCGGGGCATGCCAAAGCTCAGGCGAATATTCAAGCAATAGAGGGTTCATCTGTTCCTTCTGGATAATTCCCTTCATTTCTTCCTTTGGTCTAAATTTCGCATAATCATGAAAAATAGCGGCGATCTCTGCTTTTTTCACATCTGCACCGAACCGTTCCGCTAATGAAATGGCTGCACTCATGACCCCGAGTGTATGTGTATATCTATGCTCTGTTAACTGCTCTTTGACACAGTTCAATGCTTCTTCACGATTCATATAAATGATGCTCCTTTATATAACGCTCAACAGCTTTCGGTATCAAATAATCGACAGGTTTTTCCTGCTTTATTCGCTGCCTAATCAATGTCGATGATACATCAAAAGCTGGAACATCTGCAAATAAAAGAGGATATGCCGTACTTCCGGCATAACCCGGTCTTTTCATCCCAATAAAGGTGATCATCTGAAGCAAATCATCAATCCGATGCCATTTTGGCAAATACTCGACCATGTCAGCTCCAATCATAAAAAAGAACTCATCTTCAGGATGACGCTTCTTTAAAAGCTCCACCGTATCCACTGTATAAGATGGACCCTCTCGCTCCATTTCAATGAGCTCCAGCCGAAAATGTGGATTTGACTGGATCGCCGCTTCCACCATTTTCACCCGGTGACGACTATCTGCTCGTTTCCGGTCTGTTTTATGAGGGGGCTTGTGATTTGGGATAAACCACATTTCATCAAGCCCTACTTGAAAACGCACCTCATTCGCCATCAGCAAATGCCCATTATGAGGAGGATCAAACGTACCGCCAAACAACCCTATTTTTTTCATATCACATCCACCTTTACGGCAGCTTAATTTGTTTATTTTCCTTCGATTCTTTATAAAGGACAATCACATTTCCGATCGTTTGAACAAGTTCAGCTTTTGCACCTTTTACAAGTGCTTTCGCAACTTCCGTTTTGTCCTCGTCGCAGTTTTGTAATACGCTGACCTTTAACAGTTCTCTTACTTCAAGCGCCTCGGAAATTTGCTTGATCATATTGTCATTTACCCCGCCTTTTCCTACTTGAAAAATAGGTGATAAATGATGTGCTTTTGCACGTAAAAAACGTTTTTGTTTCCCTTTTAACATGGTGTTCCTCCTAATTTCTCTATCACAATTGACTTCATTTTTCTGACGTCAGGCGTGATGCCTGTCCACAATTCAAAGGCTCTTGCTGCTTGTCCAACAAACATGCCGACACCATCTACTGTTTTCAAACCTAACCCGGCTGCTTCTTTGAGCAGCTTTGTTTCTATTGGATTATACACAATATCACAAACGACCGCTGTTTTTTTTGCGTTTGCTAAAGAAATCGGGGTTTCTTCAACATTCGGGTACATACCGATTGAGGTCGTATGGATGATGACATCATATTCCCCAAGTCGTTCTTCTGCTGTCTTTAAAATAATGGCACTAGAAGTAATGTTCCCATCTGCACTTTCAATTAAAGCCTCAGCTTTTTCAATGGTTCGGTTGGTGATATCAAAGCTTTTCGGTGCATACTCAGCGATTGTCGTATAAATCGCTCTTGCCGCTCCGCCAGCACCAATCATAAGAAATGACAGCTCTGATAATGGCTGATCCAAGGCTTCAAGCAATGAATGAAGAAAGCCCTCTCCATCTGTGTTGTACCCAACGAGCTGACCTCCTTCAAGCCGCACCGTATTGACTGCACGCAGGCGTTCAGCTGTCACATCAATTTTATCAAGGTACTGCATAATGTCTACCTTGTGCGGAACAGTGACGTTAAAGCCGCTGATTCCTAAGGCTTTCATACCATGAATGGCATCTTTAAGGTCTTCGTCTTCTACTTGAAAGCCATGATAATGTCCATCAATCCCAGCATCCTTCAATGCTGCATTATGAATATCCGGAGACATTGAATGACCAACAGGGTTACCGATTAATCCGTATAAAGGTTTCAAGGTCTCTCCCCCTTTGAACATTTAAATTAACGAACGTCTCATAAACACATGAACGCCTTTTGGCGCATAGACTTTGATTTGCTTCCCTGCATCATTTGCCGTTACCCATCCTAAGCCTGAAAAGACGATGTCCATTTTCGGCTGATCAATCGTAAAGGTATGCGGAACGAGCGGAGGGAAATCTTCCATCCCCTCTTTTGATGGCGGTGATAGCAGTTCCCCGGCATGTTTTTCATATAAATCATCTGCGTTCTCTAACTTTGTTCTGTGTATGTTCAGCTCATTTGGCATATAGCAGACAAATGACGTTCTGCCGCCTTTTACATAATCAAATCGAGCAAGGCCGCCAAAATAAAGCGTTTGTGCTTCATTTAATTGGAACGTTCTCGGTTTCAATTCTTTTTTCGGCGCTAAGATCTTCAAGTCATTTTTGCTGACATAGTGCGCCATCTGATGACGGTTGATAATGCCCGGCGTATCAAATAGAGCAGATCCGTCATCAAGCGGGATCTCAATGGCATCAAGTGTTGTACCTGGATATTGGGATGTGGTGATCACGTTCTCTTCGCCAGATACTTCTTTGATGATTCGATTGATAAATGTGGATTTTCCAACATTCGTACAGCCGACGACATAGACATTTCTTTCTTCGCGGTAATGATCGATCGCTTCCATCACCTCAGGTACGCCCTGACCTCTGCTTGCACTGATTAAGAAAACATCGATCGGGTTCAATCCGTTTTCTTTCGCTTCCCGTTTCATCCAATGAATCAGACGATCTTTTTTCACGGATTTCGGTAAAATATCTACTTTGTTGCCGACGAGTAAAATCGGATTACCACCGACAATACGACTCAGCCCATTGATCCAGCTTCCGTTAAAGTCAAAAATATCAACGACCTTTACAATCAGAGAATCTGTCTCTCCAATGCTGTGCAATATATTTAAAAAGTCGTCTTCTGTTAAAGAAACATCTTGTATTTCATTGTAGTTCTTTAACCTAAAACAGCGCTGACAGATCACATCTTCTTTCAATAGAGATGCTGCCGGCGCATATCCTAATTGATCTTTATCTTCCGTCTGAATGGCTACACCGCAGCCAATACAAACAACCTTTTCCATTATTACTCTTCCTCCCACTGAATGTGGCCCTTACGCTTTAAGGCTCCTAAAATTCTGCGTTCAATCTGCCTGTTAAACTTGGTGAAAAATCCGTCCGAGGCAGCGACAGGGACGACCAAAATCGTATGGAAGCCATGACGATTCCCGCCTAGTACATCGGTCATGAGCTGATCCCCAATGACCACCACATCTTCTTTTTTCAATTGCATATCAGAGACTGCCTTATTAAAGGCTCTTCCCATAGGCTTTTTCGCTTTATAAATAAACGGGATATGAACTGGTTCAGAAAAAAGCTTGACCCTTTTTTCATTATTGTTCGATACAATCGTCACTTGTATCCCGTGATCCTTCATTTCTTGAAACCATTCAATTAAGCGGGGCGTCGCACTTGGACGGTCCCATTCTACTAGTGTGTTATCTAAATCGGTAATAATTCCTTTTACATTTCGTTCTTTTAGTTTTTGCGGTGAAATGTGGAAAATGCTTTTCACAAATTCATCCGGTAAGAAATACTTCTTTAGCACAATTTGCACCCTTTCTTCCATTGGTTTTTCAGCGATTGTGTCGAATCAAATCACAATTTGTCTGTCTATCGAATACAATGAAAAAGTTTTCGACATATGATGAGGACCTTCAACAGGTGTGGATAATTTTACACACATTATCCACCTATATTTCATCACGCTTTCATTCAATTATAAACACTCTACCCACAAGTTATCCACTTCACCATGTGGATAACAGAACGATTGTTCTTGTTTCCCATTCATGGTAGATTAAAGGTACTTCAGAGACATTCGATCAACCTATGATGATATGTCTTTTCCTTAAGTTTTATGCCAACTTTTTCAGGGGAGGTGTTTTTCCCATCATATGGGTTTCTAGTATGAAAAAGCTGTCAGATGATTTACTTATAGAATCGTATTATAAAGCAAATGAAATGAACTTAAATCGCGACTTCATTGAATTAATTGAGACAGAAATGAAAAGACGTTCGCTCGGGCATATGCTCTCTGTTTCCTCTTAATTCCATTTCGCAGGAACCATGCCTCCCGAGCACTCTCCTTTTTTAAACTCAGGTGACTGATATTATATCACTTGCGCTATAGGCTTACTACTATTTTCCGTAAAAAACACCCCTTCTCATCAAAGAAGAGGTGTCTTATTTGCAAGGCTGTTCATTCCAAAACCATAACCCTCCGCCTACGACCAAAATGACCACAAGGAACACAACAAGAAAAGCGTAACCGATTCCTGCTCCTTGAGCTGGATAAGGTGAACACGCAGGGTAAGGATAAGGGCATCCCCACATATCAGTTACCTCCTTCTAGGAAGATATACTGTTAGACTATGCTGGATGGATGGTCTTGTTTAGGCAGATGGCCATCATTTAAAAATGTTTGATGACATCACGCTCTTTGATTTCGTTATAAATAATTCTTGCCCCTTTTGGCGTCATATGATTGCCAGAAGGGTCGATCAAACCTGATTGAATCAGCGCATTGTCACTATCTTCACCAGCTTCTCGGATGAACGCTTTCCAATTGTCGACAAGCGGTACTTGCTGATCCTTGGCTATTTCTCTCGTAATGTCATTATAGGAATTTTGCCAAGCTCTTGCCCCGCCTCTCTCAGCAAAATAAGATGACTTATACCTAGAGTAGTAATACAAGCCCTTTTTTCCGCCTTCTACAACAGGTACACAGGTCATGAGAATCGGGGTAATGCCTTCTTTTCTACTTTCAGAAATGAAGTAGGATACATTTTCTTTAAATCGTTTTTTCGTCACGCGGGGATGTTTCCCATCTAAAATCGCCGCATCATTCGTACCGAACATGATGAGGACGTAAGTTGGTTTCTGCTTTAAAATATCCTGCTCAAAGCGAAGCTTCGCGTCTTCAGTTGTCTGCCCACCAATGCCCGCATTCTTCACTTGAATTTGGCCGCGCTCGACGTTTTTCATGAGATTCACCCATTTTTCAGATGTTGGATAATCTCGAAAGTCCCAGTTTGATCCCCTTGTATTGCTGTCGCCAAATGCAATGACACTTTCTTGTTCTGGCTTTGAGCACCCAGCAGCGACACAAAGCAGGATAAAAAGGACAACACATTTCTTCACAACATTCACCTCCAAAAGCCCTCTTCATATAGTAAACGACAAGACTTTTGGTTTCAATGAATGACTGTTTTTGACGAATGCTTCCTATTGCAGTTGAACAGGTACATACGCTTTGTCATGATGCAGCAGTTCGCTCACTTTGACAAATTCATAGCCTCGGTCCTTTAATTCAGGAATCACTTGTTTCAGTGCTTCTACCGTCTGCTTCCGATTGCCCCCGCCATCATGCAAAAGAATGATATCGCCGCCTTGAATATGATCAATAATCCGGCTCGCAATTTTGCGTGAGCCTGGTCTTGACCAGTCCTTCGGATCTTGCGTAAAGGACCACATGACCACATCATATCCTTGCTTTGACAAAATGCGGAATGATGTCATCGTCAAGCGGCCACCAGGGGGGCGAAATAATAAGGGTCCGCCAGGCTGAAGTGAAGCGATATGAGCCGATGATTCTTTTAATTCCTGCTTGATCTCCTTTGATGATAACAGGTCAAAATACGTATGATTCATCGTGTGATTGCCAAGCTCATTTCCCTCGCCTACGATTCGTTCCGCAATCTCTGGATATGTATGAATACGGCTGCCTACAACAAAAAAGCTGGCATTCACTTGATGCTCCTTGAGCACATCCAATACTTGATTCGTGTACACTGGATGAGGTCCATCATCAAAGGTCAGTGCAATCTTTTTTCGTTCCTGTCTCATGTCCCAAAAAGCTCGTCCTGTTTTTTCTAGGTCGATCCTTTTTAATGTTCGAGCCTCTATTTTATTAGGAACAAACGTGCATAGCAGCAATATACACATCAAGACATGCAACCCTCTCATTTGACCGCCTCCACAGAACATTCTTACAGATTAAATTGCCCGCTTTTTGATGAATCATTCAGCATTCATAGTCACGGTCCGCATCTCTGACTTCTTTTTTGACATAAAAAAAGCCGGCCCATCAGGCCCGCTTTTTATTTCACGTTTGGTTTCTCTCTTCAACTGTCGAACGTTGCTTAGAATTCATACAGACACTCTCCTTCTTGGATTTGATTTTGAGCCCATAATAATTTCTGATAATACTGGTTGGACTTCTGGTATTGTTGAGAGGCTTCTAAGGCTGTCGCAATTTCTAGTGAGATATCCTCTATATAAGAGTATAGGCTAAGTTTTTCCAAATAATCAATGGTTTTTTGCAGTTGTTCTTCATTCATTCCTTGAACATATAAAGCATCCAGATACTCAAACATATGACAAAACAGCTGGTCTTCATGCTTCTTTGCAGCTAATTTTCCATCTTCTAATATGCGGCGTGCTTCCACTTGTTCATTTTGTCTAAAAAGCAGTTTTGCCAGCGTATAGAGCGTATGCGGAAGCGTGGGAAGCTGCTCTTTACAGGCAATATCAGCCGATTCCGTTAAATAGCGTTCTGCTTCCTCTCTATAGCCCAGCTCCCCATAACATTTTCCTAAATTATAAAGCGCTGAACTGTATATCCGCGGGTGATCAATCTGTGATGCGAGCTGTTTTGCCTTTTTTAAATGAGGCAGTGCCCGGTCTTTTCGTTTTAGATCTTGATAGTTTCCTGAGATAACAAAAAGGCACTGAATGATGCGAATAGAGTAGGCATCATGCTGATCGTATATTTCCAGCGCCTTTAAAATATGATGCATCGAGACATGCGTTTGCTTCATTATATAGTAGGCTTCTGCTACTTTAAAATGAAACTCAGCCTGCTCAATATCATCAAATACCATGGACAGCTGTTTTTCTGCCACTCGATAATATTTGACGGCTTCTAAATATTCTTTTTGACTAAACTCATGCATGCCACGAAAAAATGCATGGTAATAATGCAGCATATCAGATAACTCATGATTGGAATTTTCGATTTTATCGACAAGATTAGATACTGAGAAAGGTTGATATTTTGAAGGGTGTATATAGTCAAGCATGATTTGGTGCCGAAAACACATGAGCTGATAATAAATCAGTAAATGCTGGTCCTCTTCCATCCGTTCAATTTCCGCTTCTACTTCTGCTTTCAGGATTTCCGCATCTGGAACACTGAACTGCCGTATCATTCGATACCATTCATTAATTTTCATACCTACATGTGAAGAAAGAACCTTCCCCATGTTCCGAAAAAACCCCTTCCTTTTCGGTCTAATATTACATATTTTAGCACGCTTCTTGACCGCCAAGCACCGCAAAGAAACCGCAAACATATGAGAAGGGCAGCAAAAACAGACGAACAGAAGCCCGTTTTTTTCGAAAAAGATGATTTTTTCATCGTACAGACACAGACAATCCCCCCTTCACATACATTTGAGGATATAGGCAGTGGCCTAAACATGGTGGAGGTGAAAATCGTGGCAGGAGTATTTACAGCGATGGGATTGATGGTCAAAGAATTGGTGTTCTTGGTGTCCTATGTCAAAAACAATGCCTTTCCACAGCCCCTTTCAGGAGATGATGAAAAAAAATACTTAGCCCTTATGGCACAGGGCGATGAACACGCGAGAAATATGCTGATTGAACATAACCTTCGGCTCGTCGCCCATATTGTCAAGAAATTTGAAAATACCGGGGAAGACGCTGAAGACCTCATCTCCATCGGGACGATCGGACTCATTAAAGCCATCGAAAGCTATTCCTCTGGAAAAGGAACAAAGCTGGCAACGTATGCGGCGCGGTGTATTGAAAACGA
>NZ_PVRH01000002.1:0-844845 GCF_002998735.1 Bacillus sp. NMTD17 | reverse complement strand
ATCAGGTTGATAGGTCTGAGGTGGAAGCGTGGTGACACGTGGAGCTGACAGATACTAATAGATCGAGGACTTAACCTATATTCTAATGTGAAGCTTGAACATTGTTATCTAGTTTTGAGAGAACATTTTTAAAATATCTCTTGATTTATTTTCAATACATAGTATAATATCTTTTGTCACTAAATTGTCTGGTGATGATGGCGAAGAGGTCACACCCGTTCCCATGCCGAACACGGAAGTTAAGCTCTTCAGCGCCGATGGTAGTTGGGGGTCTCCCCCTGTGAGAGTAGGACATCGCCAGGCTTTCTTCATTCCGCAGTAGCTCAGTGGTAGAGCTATCGGCTGTTAACCGATCGGTCGTAGGTTCGAATCCTACCTGCGGAGCCAATTTGGAGAGCTGTCCGAGTGGCCGAAGGAGCACGATTGGAAATCGTGTAGGCGGTAACCCCGTCTCAAGGGTTCGAATCCCTTGCTCTCCGCCACAATTTACATAATAAAGGGCCCGTTGGTCAAGCGGTTAAGACACCGCCCTTTCACGGCGGTAACACGGGTTCGAATCCCGTACGGGTCACCATTTTATAGAATATACACCAGTATTTTTATTCGGAGGATTAGCTCAGCTGGGAGAGCATCTGCCTTACAAGCAGAGGGTCGGCGGTTCGAGCCCGTCATCCTCCACCATATCTTTTATATCGTCGCGGGGTGGAGCAGTTCGGTAGCTCGTCGGGCTCATAACCCGAAGGTCGCAGGTTCAAATCCTGCCCCCGCAACCAAAATGGTCCGGTAGTTCAGTTGGTTAGAATGCCTGCCTGTCACGCAGGAGGTCGCGGGTTCGAGTCCCGTCCGGACCGCCATTTTTAAAAAGAATACTTGGCTCGGTAGCTCAGTTGGTAGAGCAACGGACTGAAAATCCGTGTGTCGGCGGTTCGATTCCGTCCCGAGCCACCACTATTTGCCGGTGTAGCTCAATTGGTAGAGCAACTGACTTGTAATCAGTAGGTTGGGGGTTCAAGTCCTCTTGCCGGCACTGTTTTTCAAATGTGGAGGGGTAGCGAAGTGGCTAAACGCGGCGGACTGTAAATCCGCTCCCTCCGGGTTCGGCGGTTCGAATCCGCCCCCCTCCACCATTTTTGTTTTCATAGGGGCATAGTTTAAAGGTAGAACAGAGGTCTCCAAAACCTCCGGTGTGGGTTCGATTCCTACTGCCCCTGCCAATTTTCTTAATATGATTCATAACATCTATGGCGGTTGTGGCGAAGTGGTTAACGCACCAGATTGTGGCTCTGGCACTCGTGGGTTCGATTCCCATCAATCGCCCCATTTTATTATTGGGCTATAGCCAAGCGGTAAGGCAACGGACTTTGACTCCGTCATGCGTTGGTTCGAATCCAGCTAGCCCAGTTGATTTGCGGAAGTAGTTCAGTGGTAGAACACCACCTTGCCAAGGTGGGGGTCGCGGGTTCGAATCCCGTCTTCCGCTCCAATAATGGCGGCATAGCCAAGTGGTAAGGCAGAGGTCTGCAAAACCTTTATCCCCGGTTCAAATCCGGGTGTCGCCTTTTTTGAAAAGACTGCCGGGGTGGTGGAATTGGCAGACACACAGGACTTAAAATCCTGCGGTAGGTGACTACCGTGCCGGTTCAAGTCCGGCCCTCGGCACCATTATTTTTTATCATAAGTTGCGCTCTTTAATGATCATGCCGGTGTGGCGGAATTGGCAGACGCGCACGACTCAAAATCGTGTTCCTCACGGAGTGCCGGTTCGACCCCGGCCACCGGTATCTATTAAAAGTTTCATGATCGGTTTTTACCGTCAACCTAACGTTTCACCACAATGGTGAAACGTTTTTTTGTGGTTAAAACGAGTTATTTAGATGAAAATATAAACTTATTAGAAAATTTTGCAACAGCAGTTAGGCGTTATACCACTCTTATCAAGCAGATCGTGTAGCTGCCTCCCTTGAAATAAGAAGGACCAATAGAATATGCTAAATGCTGAAGGAAATGAATTCGCCTAGGATTATCTCGATTTTGAACATGGCTTGTGTTTAGATGACTACGGGGAGACATTCTCAGCAGCTGAAAGCGTGTATTATGTTGAAGATCGTTGGGAGAACTACGATAAAATCAAAAAAGTGATTCAAAAGCGTTATATAGATTGGGTGAATCAACGTTAAGGAATCTAGTTTTGTTTCGATAAATAAGAGCTTCTCATCTTTGTACTGTTTCATGTGGACGTTACAATTGGCTATAGGAGATAAATAGAATGAATTTAGAGGGGCGGAGTTGTTATCTTGCAAACGAAGACGATATTACAGACCATCATTGAAGACGAGGGATCACGAGATTATCCGCTTTTTAGACAGTACTGTGAGAGAAAAGAGCAGGGTCTGCGTAAAGATGCGCTTAAAGTTCTTCAGTCCTTTATTGCGGAGATGAAGGAGAACGAGGTTGAAGCAAAGCGTGTATTTGTTGCTTGGCTGTTTGAGTGGATTGAACGGTTTGAGGATGGTCATCATTTGCTTGTGTTTCCATTGGTAAATGAGGTGATTCAGCCCGTTCTGCAAGAGTGGGAGAATGTTGATCCAATGGATGTGAGACCATATCGCTGGCAAGGCTTGTTCGTGCATCAGGGAGAAGGGCTGCCTTACTTATTGAAGGCACTAGAGCTTGGAGGCAGCAAGGAGCAGCGTGTGATAGTTCAAATTTGTGAAACCTATCTATCGGCCTTATGGTATTCGTTTCATCATATACATGAAGATCTTTATTTAAGCACCTATGAGAAAGATCAAGAGCGAATTCAGGGCATTGAAGATGTCATGACACTGATTGAAGATAAGAGGATTCGTACCAATGTTGAAAAACATTCGGTCTACTATAACCAGCTTTTATCGGATTGGAAGGAATTTCAGCAGACGGAGACAAGAGGCTTTATGAAATGGTGTGCGGAGCGTAAGAAGCCCTATGAGTGGGTAGAGGCATTTTATTATCATCAATAGATGAGGAAACGGCAGAATTCATTCTGCCGTTTTTTTACTTATGCCATATTCGCTCTATTTCTACATGATCTGGTCTAAAATATTGCAGAACATAGACATCTGGATTGCTTAGCTGATCCCACTCCTTGAATCCAATCGTGGGATCGGCGTGTTTTAGAAGCAGGCTCATAATATTGCCATGTGTGGCGAATAAGGTACGATCTTTTCCTAATTTTATTTGTTCATAGAGTGCCTCTACAATACGGTTCATCGCTTCTTGGCTCGATTCTCCGCCTTCACAGGTCATATGTAAGTCCGAAAAACTGAGCTTTAGTTTCTCATACCAATCGTCCATTGGTTTGCTGCTTAACACACGTTCAGAAAGACGCTGATCAATTTGTACCTCGAGCTGTTTCACATGAGCAAGGGGCTCAGTGGTTTGGATCGCTCGTTTATAAGGACTTGAGATGATCTGATTGAGATGGATACCGGAAAAGAACTGTGCTAGTTCGTGAGATTGTGCGATGCCTTGAGGCGTTAAAGACGCATCCTCGGATTGTCCATTTGCTTGGCAATGTCTGACGATATAATATGTTTTCATGGGGCACACCTCTCATCGAGTATAAAAAAATCATCCAGGATTGGATGAGGATTCATGAAGGTCTAGGTTCATTTGCTCGGATCTGTTTCTTTATAGGGATCTGTGAGCTTTGAGGTTAGGTCTAAGTTGAACAAAAAATCGTCTACGGTGTCTGTGCCAAAGGGAAGTGTGGAGAAGTTGATTGGGATGCTGTCTTCTTGCTTTTCTGAAGTGACCTGCTGTTTAGGCTGCTTTTTTCTCCAGTACTTAAACAAGCGCATGTAAAGCCCCCTTTTCTATGAAAAAGATGGATTTATACATAATATACGGGGAGAGTTGTCCAGGCGTCAAATGTTTTCTTAGAGAACGATGAAAAGAGCCACAGGAAAGTGCGGCTCTTTTTGTACATTTACATAGCACGACGTAATGCTTTCAGCACTTTACGTTCGCATTTTAAGTTATATCGCTTGTGATGGAGTTTATCCGTGTTACATCTGCCAATGACTTGTCTGACATCTGGATGATAAATGATGAGATTCCTGAAAGTTGGATCATTTAATAACGTGTGAAACCAGCTGAATTTTTTGAGATGCGCTGCATTTCTAGAGATATCCTCTTCATCTACCTGTAGAAAAGGGATATAACAGCAAGTGAAAAGATATCGAAAATGAATCCCATTTTGGTTCCTCCCCCCATATTATTTCCTACGCTTAGAAGAAGGAAAGGTTTCATTCAATAAACCTTTAAAAACAATCCCAGTACATCAACCATTCTTTTTTGTCTTTGTCGTAATAGAAATACATCGTGCCGTTATCACCAATCATAAACCGAGGTTTTTCTTCTGGGGCGATTTGCAGCATGAATTCTCCTGGTTGATGACGGGGTGGGGATTGAATATATGCGCCATATCCATCGATTTTTGTGAATGAATAATTTGTGTATTGCTTAAAGAAGTGTTCTGTCGCTTCCTCACTTTCATTTACTTCTGATAAATCAACATATGACCACGCTTTTTCCCAGCAAGGGAAGTCCTTTTGCTCACTTTCATTCCATTGAATTTGAAAGGGTTTGAGTCCTCTCACTTCTTCTGGAGTCTCAACTACTTCGAATCCTTCCATAGTTGCGTATTCAATAAGCTTCCAGCCTTCGCCGTTTTTGGTGATATCAATCGGAAGTGCTTTCTGATTAAGAAAGATTTGAATCATCTTACATTCATTGCATCCGTTCATTCCTCCTGGCACTTCAGGTGAATAAATTTGTAAGATCGGAATCATGACACCATCTTGATCTGCTGGCCAGCCTTGATCGGGGTGGATGAAGAAATGACTGGCAAACCA
This sequence comes from Bacillus sp. NMTD17, assembly GCF_002998735.1. Lineage (NCBI taxonomy): Bacteria > Bacillati > Bacillota > Bacilli > Caryophanales > Bacillaceae > Bacillus > Bacillus sp. NMTD17. The sequence goes on along the minus strand of NZ_PVRH01000002.1, from coordinate 839,950 downwards.
GCTGTGTGCTGCTGGATCAGGACGAAAACCGCCAATCTTAGCCACGATGGGTGTTTTTCCCAGTTGTTCTAATTCGTGAAAAGCCTTTATCTCCATTACTTATCCCTCAATCTTTAGCCTGCAATGTGGGCATCTTGAAACGTGCCATTGATATTGCCTGAGACAATGATGACATGTCCCCAAAATAAATCACCGTCATGACAGTACACTTCAAACTCTCCATCTGGGTAAGCATGAAGGCTTTCGAGTGAGATGCGGCTCATAAATTGATCCAGTGTGAGCTCTTCTTGTTTTTCAGCGGAGTCATCTTGTGCCTGCCAGTCTTTAGCTAGTTCAATCAGTTGATTTGCTGCAAATGATTTAATGGAAGAGTTCCATGTGGTCTGCTCTTCCATGAGTTGTCTAGCGGTTCGAAGAGAGTCGTTTACTTTTTCATCTTCTTCGAGGTTGAAGTAGAGCAGGCACTCTTGATTGCTCCATTGGATCGTTGTTTCAAATAAGTCTAGTCCTTTCACTAATTCAAAGGTGCCCAGCATGTCATCATGGTAAAAGACAGGTTTTTGAGCTTCTTCTCGTATCTCTTGAAGCTCTTGATCCTGTGTATCTGTATCGATGAGTGATACAAGCATGAACTCACCTTCACCTTTTCGGACCTGAAGTGTCACGATTGATTCTTTATGTAATTGTGCCTGCTTTTCCCGCAAGCCCTCTTCATCTGTTAACCAGCAGAGCCTTATGTTTTCGGTTGTGATGAGGTCTTTTTCCTTCCATGCAATCAGTGGAATAGAAGCGGTCCAAAGAGATTCCTGTCCGGTTTTTCCTGCGCCTACTCCTGAAGGTCCTGTGACAGCAATGATGTGATCTATTTCTGCTGAAAATCTTTCTTTAAATGCGCTTATTTGTTTGTTATTCTTCATGTGATGTCCTCCAGCCTGCTTTTTGAAAATCTATATCTTTATCACACCGCACATCAGAAGGAGAAATCAAGCTTTTTTTTGCTTAAAACTTTTTTAGATTGACAGAGGGAGAGAAAATACATGGATTGTTGGAGGGTGAGTCACAATAAAAAACAAATGGATTATGTATCTAATTTTGTATAAATTTAGGTGAAAGAGTCGAAAGGCCTAGGTGATTCTTCCTTTTCTTTATAATTACTTTGACACGAATAGATGAAAAAAGTAAAGTAGTACTGAGTGACTTACAAACCCTTCTTCATCCACTAAAACATGAAGTGTGTGTAAATGAAGTGTAAATGGATATTTTTCCTTTTATTTACTCGTATTTTTTTTGAAACCTTTGAAGCTTCTCATACGTTATATTAAAGGAGCACATATGTCCGGCGGAAACAGAGCATCGGAATGCTTGGTGAAGAAGATTTACATTTGCAAAATCAATGTAAATTTTTTATGATTTCATTTATATCAGAACGATAACTAAGAAAGAAGAGGTTTTATGAAAAAAATATTTGCGAACAAATATAGCTTTTTTGTATTGGCTGTCCTTTTATTTTGGGCGAAATCGTACGCTGCCTACAAAATGGACTTTAATTTAGGAGTGAAAGGTTCTTTTCAAGAGGGGCTTCTCTTATTAAATCCATTTAGTTCAGCCATTGTGTTTTTGGGACTGGCTCTCTTTTTGAAGGGTCGTAAATCTGCCATTGTTTTAATTGTTATTGACTTTATTATGACCGCACTTTTATATGCGAATGTAGCGTACTACCGTTTCTTTGATGACTTTTTGACTTTCTCCACAATGAAGCAAGCAGGCAATCTTGGAGGAGGCATGACTGGCGGTGTATTATCTAGTATTAAGCCGCATGACCTTTTGTATTTCCTTGATATCATTATCTTGATTGCGATTGTGATTTGGAGACCAGAAGTGAAAAAATTCCAAATGAAAAAGACATTTGCACTGCTGATTGTGGCTGCAGGTGTAGGACTGTTTTTTGTAAACCTTCATTTAGCTGAAAAGGACCGTCCAGAATTATTAACAAGAACATTTGATCACAAGTATGTTGTCAAATACTTAGGTGTTTATAATTATACGATTTATGACGGAGTACAATCAGCACAAAATGCAACACAGGTAGCAAATGCGAGCAGTGAAGATTTAACGGATGTTGTAAACTATACGGCTTCTCACTATGCGAAGCCAAACGCAGAGTATTTTGGTAAAGCAAAAGGGAAAAACATCATTAAAATCCATTTAGAAAGCTTCCAGTCTTTCTTAATTGACTACAAACTAAATGGAGAAGAAGTGACGCCGTTTTTAAACAAACTAGCTCATGGTAAAGAGGATTTTACGTATTTCGACAACTTCTTCCATCAGACAGGTCAAGGAAAGACAGCTGATGCTGAGCTAATGATGGATAATAGTATGTTCGGCTTGCCAGAGGGAGCAGCGTTTGTGACAAAAGGTGAAAATACTTACCAATCACTCCCTGCCATCCTAGATCAAAAAGCAGGCTATACGAGCGCAGTGCTTCACGGGGACTATAAATCTTTCTGGAACCGTGACACGATTTATAAGCATATGGGATATGATCAATTCTTCGATGCTTCATATTACAACATGGATGAAGAAAATCTTGTGAATATGGGTCTGAAGGATAAACCATTCTTCAAAGAATCAATCCCGATGCTAGAATCAATGAAAAAGCCATTTTATGCACATTTAATGACATTGACTAATCACTATCCATTTAATTTAGATGAAAAAGATGCGACAATTGCTAAGGCAACAACTGGTGACAAAACAGTAGATAACTACTTCCAAACAGCAAGATATCTAGATGAGTCATTAGAGCAATTCTTTAAAGACTTGAAAAAATCAGGTATGTATAAAGACTCGGTCATTTTATTATATGGTGATCACAACGGTATTTCTGAAAACCATAACCGTGCAATGAGCGAAATTCAAGGGAAAGAAATTACACCTTATCAAAACGCACAAAACCAGCGTGTACCACTCATGATTCGTATTCCTGGCAAACAGGGCGGCGTGAACCATACGTATGGTGGTGAAGTAGACGTGATGCCTACGCTTCTTCACTTACAAGGTATTGATTCAAATGAGTATGTGAATTTTGGAACAGATCTATTCTCTAAGAAGCATGATCAAACTGTTGCATTCCGTAACGGAAACTATGTGACACCAAAATATACACTCGTAGATAACACTGTCTACGATACAAAAACAGGTAAAGTTGTGAAACAAAATAAAAAGACAGAGGCGATTAAAGCCCGTGTCGATAATCAGTTAAGCCTTTCAGATAAAGTGCTTTATAGGGATCTTCTTCGATTCCATAAGCTGTCTGACTTTAAACCAGTGAATCCATCTGATTATTTCTATGGTAAATCAAAAGAAAAAGAAGAGGATTCTTCTGCTAAGTAACTGAGTTTTGGGCAAGCACAGAAGGGTGCTTGCCTTTTTCTCTCTCACCGCTTGATTTGTTGGCAAAATATGTTTATATTTAGGGTGATACAAGCGTGATGCTGGCGTGCAGCTGGCGGAACTCATTTCGTCCTAGGGGATTTCAGGAGGAGCTTATGACAACAAATACAAAAACACAAAAAAAGAAATCAGAAGTATGGGGCTGGCTCAAAGCGATCTTAATCGCATTCATCGCTGTTTTTATCATTCGTAACTTTTTATTCGCACCGTATATTGTAAAAGGGACCTCTATGGATCCAACATTGCATAATACAGAGCGGGTTTTTGTGAATAAAACGGTTGATTACTTCGGCGATTACAAACGGGGACAGATCATTGTTCTTGATGGGGAAGACCGCAGCACTCATTATGTAAAACGATTAATTGGTTTACCTGGTGATAAAATTGAAATGAAAAATGACCAGCTATATGTCAATGGTCAAAAAGTGTCGGAGCCTTACTTAGCGTCAAACAAAAAGAAAGCAGCCGCAGATGGGACCTTGCTGACACCTGATTTTGGCCCTCTTACCGTTCCAAAAGGCAAGTATTTTGTCATGGGTGACAATCGTCAAAACTCAATGGACAGCCGCAATGGCTTAGGTCTTTTTACAAAGAGTGATATTCAAGGAACGACTTCATTTGTGTTTTATCCTTTCCAAGACATTCGACTACTCAATGATTAATGACTCATAAAAAAAAGCACACAGAGGTGTGCTTTTTCTATTTCATTCAGCCTGGCTTTTTGTGATCGCCTGTTCAAGATCTGCAAGGATGTCTTCAATCGCTTCTGTTCCAACAGATAAACGAATGAGTTCTGGTGTGACGCCTGTCGTTTTTTGTTCTGCTTCACTTAATTGTTGATGCGTTGTGCTGGCAGGATGAATAATCAGTGATTTAGAATCGCCGACATTTGCAAGGTGTGAGAACAGCTTAACGGAATCAATGAGCTTTTTACCAGCTGCTCGCCCACCTTTAATACCGAATGTGAGAATGGCGCCTTGTCCTTTTGGCAAATAGGTTTGAGCAAGCTCATAAGATTCATGGCTTTCAAGACCTGGGTAGCTTACCCAATCTACAAGAGGGTGATCTTGTAAAAATTGCGCTGTTTTTAACGCATTTTCACTATGACGCTCGAGACGCAAATGTAAAGTTTCTAGGCCTTGCAGAAGTAAAAATGAGTTAAATGGAGACAGGGCAGCCCCTAAATCCCGCAAGAGCTGCACACGTGCTTTTGTGATATAAGCCGCTTCTCCAATTGCTTCGGTATACGTCAGACCGTGATAACTTGGATCTGGTTCAGTCAGCCCTTTGAACTTATCACTGTCAGCCCAAGGAAACTGGCCGCTATCGACAATGACACCGCCGATTGATGTACCATGACCGCCAATGAATTTCGTAGCGGAATGGACGACAATGTCTGCACCAAATTCGATCGGTCTTAATAAATAGGGGCTTGCGAGCGTATTGTCCACAATAAGCGGAATATGGTGCTTGTGTGCAATGGCTGAGACGGCTTCAATATGTAGAATGTCGCCTTTAGGATTCCCAATGCTTTCTGCATACACTGCCTTCGTTTTGTCTGTAATCGCTGCTTCGAGTTCTTCCAAGTTGGATGAATCAACAAATTTCACTGTAATGCCGAGCTTTTTGAGTGTATGGGCAAATAAATTGTACGTGCCTCCATAAAGGCTGCTGGAGGATACAATTTCGTCACCAGCTCCTGCAATGTTTAAAATAGAATAAGTTGTCGCTGCTTGTCCAGAAGAGACAGCAAGTGCACCAATGCCGCCCTCAAGCTCAGCGATCCGTTTTTCAAAGACGTCATTTGTAGGGTTCATAATGCGAGAATAAATATTTCCGGGTTCCTGCAGTCCAAATAAATTCGCCGCATGCTCACTATCTCTAAAACCGAAAGAGCTTGTTTGGTAAATAGGCACGGCTCTTGAATAGGTTGCTGAATCAAGCTCCTGACCTGCGTGAATGGCTTTTGTTTCTAAACGGAATGGACGTTCTTCTGACATGTGTGTATCCTCCTTTTGTTAGATAAAACCAACTACTTTGATAAGAAATATTTAATAAGACTATAAATCTTGTTTCATGCCTGGTCAATCATTTTTTAGATAAATCTGAAAAAATAATCAATAAAATTGATGAACTTTTTTATTTCAATTGGAAGGGTGTATATGTTGGTGAAAAGAGAGATTGTTTCCTTAGAGAGTGCGGATCAGTTTTTTTAGAAAGCAGCAAATCATTCAAGTGTTGTTTGAAAAGATCATGCTCGCCATCGTTTTAGATGAATTCTATAAGCGATTAATCTAATTTGAAGCACAAAGAATGCCAGCTGGTGGAATCATGGGGAAAGCCTATGCTGTAGGTTGCTTTTTCATAGAAAGGAGCGTGTCATATGTTGGATGTTACTCAAGAAGGCAAGGGCTTTTTTCCCAATGATCTCTCTTGTATATACATATTTTAAGTGACAAGAGAAGAAGGAAAATATGCTCACTTTTTTGTCGGAATTATCAGTAAATATTTCATAAATGGAGTTATAACGACATATAATCAGGACTTTTATATCTGATATATCGGGGGAATTCTTTCTATCTCACAAAAAAGAAAGAATATATAAAGGAGATGATAAAAATGGCCTATTTCAAAAAAAGAAGAAAAAAGATGGTTTAATTGACATTATATGGGTTTGGTGGTTCTTATGGAGTGAAAAAACCTAGTTAATAAGAGAGGGGTTATACACTTAAAAGTGAATAATTGAATAAAAAGTCACATTTTACCCAAAAGTATGTTCGGTCAAAAATGGGATCTTCTGTTGATGTTTGGAGAGTGACGCCTATGATACGATCATCATAAGCTGGGAGGTGAAAAGTATGACTTATGCAGCGCCGCAAGTTGACTATTCCACTATGGAACCTGCTATTATGGATCAAGCTTGGTTCTTAGTATTTGTTGCTGTCCTTCTTGGATTGGGAGCAACAGTTGTTCTAGGAGCAGCAGTTTGGTGTTTAGCAAACGGCAAGGGTAGCTTTACAGGAGCCGTTCAGTGGGAAAGTGGCTTAAAAGTCCAAATTGAATGTAAGTAGCTATACTTAGGATTCATCTTTTTACTTCTATGAAATGACACCAGGGCTAAACCGTCTGTGGCGGGCGGTTTAGCCTGATCTGTTTTTAAAGAATATGCAGACACTTGGAGGTTATATGTTTACGATCGAGAATTTAACTAAGACGTATAAAAATAACGTGACTGCTGTCAATGATTTTCATCTACAGATCGACCCTCATCAAATCGTTGCTGTTGCTGGACCGAATGGTTCCGGTAAAACAACGATGATTAACTGTATACTCGGCATCATTAAGCATACAGAAGGAACGATTCTCTTGCAGGACGTCACAAATGACGAACCATCCTTTAAAAAACAAGTAGCCTATGTTCCAGATGATCTGCTACTCCCTGAAGCTTTGACTGGTGCTGAATATTTAGATTTTGTTTCTTCTATGTATGAATGTAAAACAATTCATAGAAGAAATCAACTAATTGAACTGTTTGATATGGACTCGGCTTTATCAAGACCGATCGAAACCTATTCACATGGTATGAAAAAAAAGACACAGCTGATTGCCGCCTTTATGCTTGATAGTCAATTGGTGATCATGGATGAGCCCTTTAGAGGACTTGATATTGAAGCGGTTATAAACACAAAGAAACTGATGAAGCGTTATGCCGAGCACCATGGTGCGATCTTGCTTTCAACGCATGATATGCTTTCAGCGGAAGAGCTGTGCCACAAAATCGCCATTATTTCTAAGGGAAATAAAATGGATGAAGGAACGGTCTCAGCCTTAAAGGAGAAGTATCAATCAAGCACATTGGAACAGGTGTTTCTGAAAGCTTCAATGTTAAGTGATAGGGGTGCACATTTTGATGAAATCATTAATCATTTCTAGAATGATGCTTAAAATGTGGCAGCAGGAGATGTATAAGCTCTTTGATACTCAGACGAAGCGGATCATTGTGATCTTATTCTTTTTGTTTGCCGTCACAATGGGCGCCATCATCGGATACAGTTTTACGGGTGTCTTTATGAAGGCTTTCTTAAATGGAGATGAACGTTCACTTGGATTACTCGTTGTGTCAATGGCGATCAATGCATCCATATTTACAAGCTTGTTATTCATTTTGATCAAGGTCAGAACGCCTGAGCAAGACCGTTTTTCTATGCAGCTCAGCTGGTTCCCGCTTTCTACCTTTCAGAAAAGCCTTGGATACTTTATTCCGATGGTGACAGTGGTGGCAGGACTTGTGTTATTTTTTATCGGTATCCTGCTTTTACCTAACTTTATTGCCCAGGGAATAGGTATTTTCTTTATCTTTACGTTCTTTTTAATGGTGATTTTGCAATCGCTTTTTGTCTTAATGCTTCTGCAACTCATTTATAATATTACCTATTTGGTCGTTCTGAAATTAAAATTACCGTTGCAAAAATTTGCAGCGATCTTTGTTTTATTAGCACTGGTTGTGGCGTATGGAATGACGCATTTTGATATCAGTCAAATTCAGCAATCATATATACAGTTTGATTATCATTTGATGTATTTTACAGCACCGTTTTTCTTAGCGGCTCAAGGAATGTCTCCTGAAGGGGTAAATTATGCAATCTTGATCCTGTTCATCCTTTTATCGGCGGGCGGCGCATTTCTTTCTCTTGCGATGATGCCAATTATGGCAGAGAAAAAAGCGTTAACCTTTTTAAACAAACTGCCGTTCTCTTCTTCAAAAAAATGGTCACTTATTGTAAAGGAAATGAAATCACAGGTGCGAAATGAAGAAAACATTTTAAACTTTCTCATTCTCCTCATTGTGATCTTATTCGTCCGTTATCAGTTTGGATTCCGCTTTGAAGAAGAAGCGTTTTTTGTTCTCTGCGCTCTTGCTGGATTAACCGCCTTCAATTCATTTGGCAATGATAAACGAATGCTGGGGATGTACAAAACATTTGGCCTAAGATCGTGGGAAGTGGCTCTGTATAAGTTTATCGGGCTTTTGCTTGTTGGTATACTGCAAATTGCGTTATTCATGCTGACAACGCTGACGCTTCCTGATCAGATTTGGAACGTATTGATTGGGGCTGCTGTTTTATGCAATGCCACTGCGCTTTTTTATGTGGTAGGTATTTTACTTCCGCTTGACCGAAACAATCCCTACACAGGTATTTTTTCATTTGGAGCACTTATTTTACTCATGATTCCGATTGTTTTTATTGGAAACTATGTCATAGGGGAGTCGAGTCAAACACTTCAGTGGCTGCTTGTAGCTACATTTGAAGGTCTGCTCATCTTTGCCATATACAAAGGTTTTTCATGGAGGTATTCACATGATTCAACTTCTTAACAATAAGCTAAAGATTGAGCGGGTACCGGCACTCGCGCCGTATGTGACCTTACAAAAGAGGCATCTCACTGATACGCAGTATGGAAGCACACTCCCGATTAATGAAAGTGCCTATCATATGTTAACGAAAGTAGATGGCAAAAGGACAGAAGCAAGTATTACCGCAGAGCTCGCCGATTTGTTTCAGGTCGATGAATCTGTGATTTCTCGTGACTTTTATCAACTGATAATGGGGTTAAATCAGCATCACTTGCTGTCTATTCATTATCAATCACCATATCGGATTGTGACAGCCTGTTGTCAATTTTTCAAACAGTATCAAGTGAAAATGAAGGAACGATTTGATTGCACTGGTCACTCGTTCCTGCACATTTTGGGGACGGCTTTGCTCATGGTGACGCGTAAAATCATCTTTTTCTGGATGCTTTTTATGGTCATGGCAGGGATCGCTTTTTTATTCATTCCTGACCAGTCGATTGCAGCCATTGCGATTTATTTTACTATTATTTATTTTGGATTAATTACCGGGACCGCCTTACATGAGGCAGCACACGGCTATGCGCATCGGAAATTTGCGGGACGGGATGGTCCTCAAGGCTTTTTTGCGAGTGATATGATGTCTGTGAAATTTGTGAGACCTGTATTAGATCCGTTTCAGAAAAAGCAAGTATGGATTACTCTGCTTGGGCCGCTTGTCCCGGGTGTGATCGGGGCAGCAGGGATCATTGTGACCGTATTATTTCTGAAAGAAAATCCAATTTCGACAGGTTTCTTTATTTTTTCAATCACGTATTTTATTCAATTACTCTATCTTCTTCCATTTATGGGGGATGGTAAATCCATTATGAAGCAGCTATTGCTTGGGGGAATGGGAGGACAACGATCATGAACGTACAGGCGATGAAACAAGGCGCTATTGTTGGTGGCTTTCTAGGATTTTTAGGCTTTCCGATGCTGACAATTGGTGTATTGTTCTATCATTTATTTCAATCAAAAACGAATGATGCCTTATTATTTAACAGTCTCGCTTTTGAGATGGAAGGTTCATCCGCATTTACTTTTCAGATCAAGCCAAACTTTTTTATTTATATGATTGTGATTTTTGCCGCGAGTTTTCTCATTGTGGCTTTCTTATCAGCAATGAAGCAGAAAAAAGCAAAAGATTAGGAGAATCCTCCTAATCTTTTTTTTGTATAATCAACCAAATTTTAGTATAATAGAAAAAACATCAAAGGGGATCTCAATGTTAAAAAAATGGAGTGTTCTTATATTCACTGTTTTTCTATTAGCAGGATGCGGCGAGAAGGCCGAAGAAACCACGACAACCGAGAAGACGGTATCTACAATAAACACGGAGTCTGCTACTAAGAAGCAAGTAACCATCGAACAAATGAAACTGACAAAAAAAGAAAAAAACTTACTAGAAGCATCAACCCCTAATGAAATGGTGGCTTTGACACTAAAAGGATTAACGAAGAAGGATAAGAGTATTACGTTTATCGGGAGTCATTACAAAAATGGTCGATTAGCTAATCAGGAAGCATCATCTGCCACCTTTACTTTACATCAGAATGGAACCGACCAAACGATGAATGTGCTCTTGCAATTAAAGCATGAGAAAGATACATATGAATCACAATTTAGTATTTGGTCAGACAAAAAGAATGAGGGAATGACGAAAGCGACATCAAGCTTCCCGTTCAAAGTAAGTGACTATGTTTTTTCTGCACAATCTGAAACTGTCAAAGTCTCTTCTGGAGGAAAGGCATTGATTGCATATACAGCGGCAATGGGGAAAGACGGGAATTCACCTATGCTTGAAGTGATTGAGAAGAATCCAAAGCAAGCGCTGAAGAATAAGTCACAAGCATACTTATTTTATATCCAGCTAGATAAATAACTATCGTAATATATACGGAGAATATGAAGTTTTTTGACGAAAAATCTTCATATTCTCTTGACGAATTGTTAAGAAAGTTGTAACATAATAAAAGTCAACGCGATGACGTTGCTTTTGAAAAATTGATGCGGGTGTAGTTTAGTGGTAAAACCTCAGCCTTCCAAGCTGATGTCGTGAGTTCGATTCTCATCACCCGCTCCAATACATAATTTTGTTTATAACGCAGTATTTCGTTTCATAGATAAACGAAGTGTTGCGTTTTTTATTATGTCAGTATAATGTGAAAAGCACTGTCAAGCTACAGTGCTTTTTCAATAAGTTCATATTTACTTTCTCCACCATGTATTTGTACAAACATCTTCGTCAAGGATTGGATTAGAGCTTCACTCTTTTCCCGGGAAATAGATGGCGGAAAGAGGATGATTTGCAGAATGTTTTTTGTGTCTTGAGAAATTTGTGCTTTACTTGCATGAGAAAATAATCCCTTAAGTCCCGCGTCCTCCTGCCATTCAATGTGGCCAGTCTCATGTTTTGCTAGTGAAAGCGGCTCTTCTATGCGATCAGCATCGAATGTCAGGATGGGCAAGAAATATTTTAAAGAGAAAAATATCGACAAATCCTGTACGGAATTGGTCGAGTCAATAAATTGTTCCTTTTGGATATCAGCAAGAATTGGCAGGAAAGGAACGTCTTTTAAAAGATCCGTCCATTCTTTGATTGCTGGTACTTCTTCTAAGACTTTATCTTCGTATTCAAAGAATAAAGATTCTTGAAACAGGCGTAGTCGGCCTTTTAACATTTGAGGGGATGTATCAACTTCAATATGCGAATATTCAATCTGTCCAACATGGATAGACGGGTTGTCAGGATGAGAAATTTCCATATGTATCTTCACAGTGACTCACTCCAATCGGTCATGATACACTCGTATTATACTGAAAACAACAGAAGAAACAAAGAAAGGAGGTTTGCAAGGTGATTCATGTTGGAGAATTAAAAGAAGAATTGATTCAATATGCGAAAGAAATTGGTGTCGATAAAATCCGATTTGCAAGTGCTGATACATTTGATTCATTAAAGGACCGCCTCATCTTACATGAATCGTTAGGGTATTTGTCAGGCTTTGAAGAGCCTGACATCGAAAAACGAACAAACCCTTCTTTGCTGCTTCCGAAGGCCAAATCAATTGTTGCGATAGCGCTCGCGTATCCTTCCAAAATGAAAGATGCTCCTCGAAGTACAAAGGATGCAAGAAGAGGGATCTTTTGCCGGGCTTCTTGGGGAACGGACTATCATGTTGTGCTGAAAAAAAAGCTCGATATGCTCGAGGAATTCTTGCGAAGCAAACATATCGATATACGGACAAAATCAATGGTGGATACAGGGGAACTGTCTGATCGTGCAGTAGCGGAACGCGCTGGCATAGGTTTTAGTGCAAAGAACTGTATGATTATCACGCCGGAGTTTGGATCTTATGTGTATTTGGCTGAAATGATCACAAATGTCCCATTTGAACCGGATGAAAAAATTGAAGACCAGTGCGGAACGTGCAATAAATGTGTAGATTCGTGCCCAACTGGTGCACTTGTGAATCCAGGACAGCTGAATTCTCAACGATGTATTTCATTTTTAACGCAGACAAAAGGATTTTTGCCTGACGAATTTCGTTCGAAAATAGGAAATCGATTGTATGGGTGTGATACGTGCCAAATCGTCTGCCCGATCAATAAAGGAAAAGACTTTCATTTGCATCCTGAAATGGAGCCGGACCCTGAAATTGCGAAGCCGCTCTTAAAGCCGCTTCTTACGATCAGTAATCGTGAGTTTAAGGAAAAATACGGTCATGTTTCAGGTTCATGGCGGGGGAAAAAGCCGATTCAGCGAAATGCGATTTTGGCACTTGCTCACTTTAAAGATACATCTGCCTTACCAGTGTTGATTGATTTGATGCACAAGGATCCACGGCCTGTTATTCGAGGCACTGCTGCTTGGGCAATAGGGAAAATTGGCGACGAGCAGCTGCTCCCAGAGTTGGAAAAAGCTCTTGAGCGGGAAAGTGATGAGGAAGCGAAACAAGAAATTGTCAAAGGGATTGAGTTTTTACAGACACCTTTAAATACTAAATAACATCCCTATGAACATAGAATGAACCAAACAGAGATTTTAAAAAAAGTTTGGTGGTGTCTGTGTGAAACAATTATTAGAGCAAACATTAGAAGACAGGCTTGGTTATTTATTAAATGGGAGTGCAATTAAACAGCCGCAGCTCATGTCTGATGTGGAAGCAGTTGAACGGAAAAAAGAGCTTTTTGCTAGAAGACAGGTGGAGATTGTCAAGGCGAAAGCCAAAGCAAAACTTCTTGATTCATCGATTCAGGATGACGGGGCTCAGCATGTGCAGTATCTCGCTCATCTCACTTATGTATGCAAGGATGCAGACGACTCTTTTTATTTAGAGGAGCAGGTAGAAAAAAGAGAAGCGTTCCTTTACAACGACATGCTTGTCAAAGATCGGATGATGCTAGAAAAACGGCAAATGGAAGAGCAGGTGGATGAGCGCTTTCAGACCGAAGAACAGTTTGGGAGAGCCTTTCACTATGACCGGCGGGCAGCTGTGCAATATGCGGAGACGTACTGGAATAAACGAAATCCCGCCTATAAAAATTTTGAAGATAACTGCACAAATTTTATTTCACAATGCTTGAAAGCAGGGAATGCACCAACGAGAGGGTATCCGAACCGCGGATCTGGCTGGTGGGTGCGTCCTCATACGTGGAGCTATAGCTGGACGGTGGCTCATTCGATGAAAAATTATTTAGCGAATTCAAAAGCGGGTTTAAGAGCAAAGAAACTCAAAGAAGCGCAGGAGCTTCAAATTGGTGATGTCATTTGCTACGATTTTGAGGGAGATGGCAGGTATAATCATACAACCATTGTCGTCGATCATGATAAAGGCGGAATGCCTCTTGTGAATGCACAGACATATGACAGCCGTATGCGTTATTGGTCGTATGAGGATTCGACCGCCTATACACCTGCTATTCGTTATACGTTTTTTCACATTTTGGACGATGCCGCGAAGGATAGTTAATGGTATAATGTTGAGCGGAAAAGAAAATTAGAGGTGAACTTTTTTGGGACTTCATGTCGTTTTATATCAACCAGAGATTCCAGCTAATACTGGAAATATTGCGCGTACATGTGCAGCAACAAATACAACTCTTCATCTGATTCGTCCGCTTGGTTTTTCGACAGATGACAAAATGCTGAAGCGTGCAGGACTCGATTATTGGAAATATGCCAATGTGGTCTATCATGACTCGCTTGATGAATTGTTTGAGGCTCATCCGAAGGGACAATTCTTCTATATCACAAAATTTGGCCAAAAGCCGCATACGACATTTGATTACTCTCAGTTAGATGAAGACTACTTCTTCGTTTTTGGCAGAGAGACAAGTGGATTGCCGAAAGATTTGATCGAACAGAATATGGACCGCTGCCTTCGTTTACCGATGACAGAGCATGTTCGTTCTCTGAATCTATCGAATACGGCAGCAATTCTTGTGTATGAGGCACTTCGCCAGCAGCAATACCGAGATCTGATTTAAGGTCATAATGAAAGCCGGGATACCTATCTTGGCTTTTTTTATATGAGATAAGAAATATAAAGAAGGAAAATACGACTTTTTTTATACTTTTTTTACATGTAAAAAAATAGGTAGTATGATAGATTGTAATCGCGTTTTCAAAAAATAATGAATCCATTAAATGAGATGAAAAAGCTACTGATCACTAGTGCCATTAGCTCTGCTATTTTAATGGGGACGATTCCAGTCAGTATCCCAGGTCTCTCTCAGACGCAGGAAATAGAAGCAGCGCAATTATCGAAAGGTATCGGCGGGCGTACTTATATCAATAGCAATGGATCAATATTGGTCACAAAGATTCAACTCCCTCCCGCAATGAGTGTGTCAAATGGGACAGCTTATATTTATTCTGGATTCACAGGTTCAAAAGAAGCAGACATCGGTCTTCAATACAGTCCAACCTATAATGTGTGGAAACCTACGATGAAAGTAGGAACAAATAATCAAGAGACATATATCGAAGGAAAAAATGATTTTACGTATACAAATGGATTTAAGCCTGGAAGTACTGTGCAAATGACCATTTATAAAAACTTGAATGGACATACAAGAGCGACGTTCTGGAGGACAAATAATGTTGGTTATACCGGGCGTATCATCACAGAAATTCAAAACTCAAACATTGGCTCTGTGACTAAGTGGAAATTACTGTCGACAGTAGCAGTGACTGACGATATCTACCGGAAAGATATTCGGGCAAACTTCTCTACTCGTTTTACTGACATCACATTAGACAGTCGTGCCGTCACACCTGTGATTGATACGCAAGACTTTACGTCCATTCATGTATCAGGGAATACAGTGAATATGCAGGTGCTAAAAACAACGAATTAAATGAAAAAAGGATGTTCCGCTAATGGAACATCCTTTTTTTCATTTACCAGGCTTGCCTTCGTAGCCAGCTGTGAAAATGGATACTAAAAACGTAATGATGACGCCCATCATAATGACCGTTCTCATATAAGCTTCCCCCTTATCCCTTTGTTTCTATCGCTGCCTGTTTCATATGGTGTGAAGTTCGCCTTGAAAAGCAAGAGAAGAAGATCATTTTTCTCCTGTTTTTCCTTTATTATGAAGGGTCTTGCGGATGGTTGTCAATTCAGTTTGCCAATTCGTCATTTTGAAGAACGAAAGCATGTAATAGGACGCCTCCGCATAGATTGTAAAACAGTATCTGATTACTTGCTTCAATCTTGAAAGAGGAGGTTCATATGGATATTTTAAAGAAAATCGAACAGCACAGAGAAGAAGAGCAGCGTCTCAAATGGGAAGGCACATTCAGCGATTATTTAGACATTATAAAGGAAAATCCACTTGTCGCTCAATCTGCTCATTCTCGCGTTTATCATATGATTAAAGACAGCGGGATTGAAGAGGAGAATGGGGTCAGAACGTACAAATTTTTTGATCAGGAACTTTTTGGGTTAGAGGAATCATTGGAAAGATTAGTAGAGGAATATTTTCACCCTGCTGCCAAGCGGCTCGATGTGAGGAAGCGTATTTTGTTATTGATGGGACCAGTAAGCGGCGGGAAATCTACGCTTGTTACTAGGCTGAAAAGAGGACTAGAAGAATATTCACTGACAGATCATGGCGCAGTCTATGCGATCAAAGGCTGCCCGATGCATGAAGACCCGCTTCATCTTATTCCGCAAAATCTGCGGGAGGATTTCTATAGAGAATATGGCATTCGTGTGCAGGGGAATTTGTCCCCTCTGAATATGATGAGGCTAGAAGAGGAATATGGCGGACGAATTGAGGATGTAAGGGTTGAACGGATCTTTTTCTCAGAGGATAAACGAACTGGTATTGGTACCTTTAGTCCATCTGATCCGAAATCTCAGGACATTGCTGATTTAACAGGAAGCATCGATTTTTCAACCATTGCTGAATTTGGATCAGAGTCAGATCCAAGGGCCTACCGCTTTGATGGAGAACTCAATAAAGCAAACCGAGGGATGATGGAGTTTCAGGAGATGTTAAAGTGTGATGAGAAATTTCTATGGCATCTCCTGTCATTAACGCAGGAAGGAAATTTTAAAGCAGGCCGTTTTGCCTTGATTAGTGCAGATGAATTGATTGTCGCTCATACGAATGAAACCGAGTACCGGTCGTTTATTTCAAATAAAAAGAACGAGGCCTTGCACTCAAGAATTATTGTGATGCCGATTCCTTATAACTTGAAGGTGACAGAGGAGGAACGCATTTATCATAAAATGATTTCAGAAAGTGATGTTTCTGATGTGCATATTGCCCCGCATACGCTGAAGGTGGCAGCGATGTTCTCCATTTTGACAAGACTCAAAGAGCCGAAGCGTTCTGATATTGATTTGGTGAAAAAAATGCGTCTGTATGACGGAGAGAGTGTCGAAGGCTTCCAATCTGCTGATATTGATGAGATGAAAAAGGAATTTCATGATGAAGGGATGAGCGGAATTGATCCGCGGTATGTGATTAACCGAATTTCCTCCACTATTATTCGAAAGAATATGGAATCGATCAATGCACTGGATGTCCTTCGATCCTTAAAAGAAGGACTCGATCAGCATCCGTCTATCTCCAGCGAGGACCGGGAGCGCTATTTGAATTTTATTTCTGTCGCGCGAAAAGAGTACGACGATATTGCGAAGAAGGAAGTTCAAAAGGCATTTGTGTATTCCTATGAGGAGTCTGCGAAAACACTGATGGATAATTACTTAGATAATGTCGAGGCGTACTGTAATAAAAACAAGCTGCGTGATCCGTTAACTGGTGAAGAAATGAATCCTGATGAAAAGCTTATGCGTTCAATTGAGGAGCAGATCGGTATTTCTGAAAACGCCAAAAAGGCATTCAGAGAAGAAATTCTGATTCGTATTTCGGCTTATGCGAGAAAGGGCAAACGCTTTGATTATAATTCTCATGAGAGATTGCGAGAGGCGATTCAGAAGAAGCTGTTTGCTGATCTAAAAGATGTGGTGAAAATTACGACGTCAACGAAGACACCGGATGAACAGCAGCTGAAGAAGGTCAATGAAGTAGTGGCTAGATTGATTGATGAACATGGCTATAATTCAACAAGTGCAAATGAACTTTTAAAATATGTAGGCAGTCTTCTCAATCGTTAATAAATGAAGGAGGCATTATTGGCGCACCTGCACCGGTAATGTCTTTTTTAGAAATGATCGTCAACTTGGGTGACGAGCAGCATAGGATAAAGGAATCGGTAGTTAGAAGAATTGTGCAAACAGGTGAGGAGGGGGATGGATGTCCCGGCAAGAAAAAAGTCAGTTTATTGTATCTCAGGAAGACTGGTCCCTCCATCGAAAAGGCTATGACGACCAGCAGCGTCATCAGAAAAAAGTCAAAGAAGCGATTAAAAATAATTTGCCGGATCTTGTCACAGAAGAAAGCATCATCATGTCTAATGGAAAAGATGTTGTCAAAATTCCGATTCGTTCGTTAGATGAATATAAAATTCGATATAATTACGACAAAAATAAGCATGTGGGTCAAGGCGATGGAGACAGCGAGGTTGGAGATATTGTCGCGCGCGATGGATCAGACAGTAAGCAAGGGCAAGGAAAGGGGCAGGGCGCTGGAGATCAGGCTGGTGAGGATTATTACGAAGCAGAGGTCTCATTAATCGATCTTGAGGAAGCGCTGTTTCGGGAGCTAAAGCTGCCAAACCTTAAACAAAAGGAGCTTGACGACATCATTGTCGAGCAAATTGAGTTTAACGATATTCGCAAAACCGGGTTAACAGGCAATATCCATAAAAAACGAACGATGCTGTCGGCATTTAAACGAAATGCGATGACAGGCAGTCCTTCCTTTTATCCAATCTACCCAGAGGATATCAAATATAAGACGTGGAATGAAGTGACCAAACCAGAGTCGAAAGCCGTCGTTTTGGCGATGATGGATACGAGCGGAAGTATGGGGCTTTGGGAAAAATATATGGCGAGAAGTTTTTTCTTTTGGATGACACGTTTCTTACGGACAAAGTATGAGACGGTCGATATTGAATTTATTGCCCACCATACGGAGGCGAAGGTTGTAGATGAAGAGCATTTCTTCTCGCGGGGCGAGAGCGGAGGGACCATTTGCTCTTCTGTCTATCGAAAGGCACTAGAGCTCATAGACGAACGATACCCGCCGTCGCAATATAATATTTATCCTTTTCATTTTTCTGATGGAGACAATTTGACCTCAGACAATGCACGGTGCGTGAAGCTTGTTTCTGAAATTATGAAAAAAGCCAACTTATTCTGTTATGGTGAAGTGAATCAATACAACCGGCATTCTACATTAATGTCAGCATATAAGCATATACAGGATGAGAAATTTAAGCATTATATTTTGAAGCAAAAATCAGATGTTTTTCTCGCACTAAAAAAATTTTTTCAGCAGGAAGAAGTTCTTTCGTAAATAGCACATTTGAAAAAACCTTTCAGCATAAGGGCTGAAGGGTTTTTTGTATGGAGAAGGAAGGGATCACCAGAAAAAAAGTAAAACTTTCTCTTTGACATTTCAATTTTCATTTATTAATATTTAATCTTGTTAAATATAAGTTTTTCAAAAAAGATGCCGATCGTCTTTTCTTCTTTTTCTACTCTTTGCTCATGAGTGAACAATAAGTATAAATGGGCTGCACACCATTTTTCAGGCGGAGTAGATGAAGGAGAAATAACAGCTTTATGAGCTTGTTTCATATTCTGTCAGATGATGGGCATTCTAAGTTTGCTAAAGCAGATGACACTATATTTTTATACATGAAAGGAGAAACAAAACATGAACAGAGGGCGTTTATTGCTAACGAACATTATTGGCCTTATTGTGATTCTTGCCATTATTGCCGGAGGTGCTTATTACTACTACGAAAGCACAAATTTTGTCAAAACTGACGAGGCGAAAGTGACAGGTGACATGTATCAAATCACAGCACCAGCAGCTGGACAAATCAAAGGCTGGGATATCAATGAAGGTGACGAAGTGCAAAAAGACAGCACAGTTGCAAAAGTTGAAGGAGAAACAAAAACAAACATTAAATCAGTGGCTGATGGCACATTAGTCAAAAAAGAAGTACAAAACAATCAACAAGTGCAGCCTGGTACAGTTCTTGGTGAAACCATTGATTTAAGCAAGCTTTACATCACAGCGAATATCAAAGAAACAGATATTAAAAGTATTGAAAAAGGCGACAAAGTCGACATCGTGGTAGATGGTGATCCTGATACAACATTTGAAGGAACAGTTGAACAAATTGGTTATGCGACAAACTCAACATTCAATATGCTGCCAGCAACAAATTCAAGTGGTAACTATACAAAAGTCACACAAAAAGTAGCAGTGAAAATTTCAATTAAAAATCCATCAGACAAAGTACTTCCTGGTATGAATGCTTCTGTCAAAATTTCATCTTAATGATGTTTGATATCAAAAAATGAAAGGAGGTTGTCTGAGATGGCAAATCAACCTGCAGCAACAAAACAGGGAGCAGGCTCCTTGTCTTTACTGATCATTTTAATGGCCGGCTTGTTCGTAGCGATTTTGAACCAAACGCTTCTGAACGTAGCCATGCCCCATTTAATGACTGAATTTAATGTGAGTGCAACGACGATTCAGTGGCTTACAACAGGTTATATGCTTGTCAACGGTGTGCTGATTCCGTTATCTGCGTTTTTAATCACACGCTTTGGACAGCGCAGCTTATTTCTAGTCGCCATGATCTCGTTTACACTAGGGACCTTTATTTGCGGGATTGCGCCGAACTTTTCAACGATGCTCATCGGTCGTTTGATTCAGGCAATCGGCGGCGGTATCCTGCAGCCGCTCGTGATGACAACAATCCTTTTTATTTTCCCTCCGGAAAACAGAGGGAAAGGAATGGGGATTTTCGGTCTTGCGATGATGTTTGCTCCTGCGGTAGGACCAACATTATCTGGTTATATTATTGAACATTATTCTTGGCGTATTATGTTTTATGGACTTGTACCAATCGGAGCGATTGTCATTATCGCGGCTTTCTTTATGTTTAGAAATATTGTAGAGCCTAAAAAAATCAAGCTGGACAGCCTTGGTGCGATTCTTTCCATCGTTGGTTTTGCTTCGCTTCTATACGGAGTGAGTGAAGCGGGAAGTGATGGCTGGACAGATCCGATCGTCTTATCGACGATTATTGTTGGTGCGATTGCGATCATTCTCTTTATTTTCCAACAGCTGAAAGCTGATAATCCGATGCTTGATTTCCGCGTGTTTAAATACAGCATCTTCTCATTATCAAGTGTCATTAATATTATTATTACAGTTGCCTTATACACTGGGATGTTCTTACTTCCGATTTATCTGCAGAACCTCGTTGGGTTTACGGCATTGCAATCCGGGCTATTAATGCTTCCAGGGGCACTTGCGATGCTGATTATGTCCCCGATTTCAGGGATTTTGTTTGATAAATTTGGACCTCGTCCGCTTGCGATTGTGGGGATGCTCATTACCGTTGTCACCACATTCGAGTTTACAAGGCTGACCATTGATACATCGTATAGTCACATTGTGCTCATGTATGCAGTTCGTGCATTCGGTATGTCACTCCTTATGATGCCGGTGATGACAGCTGGGATGAACCAATTACCACAGCACTTAAACAGCCATGGTACAGCGATGTCTAATACATTAAGACAAATTAGCGGTTCGATCGGTACGAGTTTGATCACAACGATTTATACGAATCGGACAACATTCCATTATTCCAATATGGCGGATCAAACAAATACAGCGGACCCGTTCTTTATGAATTCATTCCAGGCGGCTGTGTCGAATGTGATGCATCATATGGGCATGACAGCTGAAGCTGCTCAAAAATATGTATCCACCCAGCTCTTTACGAAAGCACAGGTCGATTCAAACGTAATGGGCATCAATGATGCTTACATGTGGGTAACGTTATTCTGTGCCGCTGGTGTCATTCTCAGCTTGTTCCTGCGTGATGTACGTAAGGATAAAAAGCGAAAAGATCAGCAGCATAAAAAACAAGAAATGACACTGCTTCCAGCACCTAAGGAAGCAAACCAAGATGCAAGATAAGTGTGGAGGGACCGTACATGAAAATTTATGTCGTATACGATAGTGAAGGTGACCATACAAAAGCACTGGCAGAAGCAATTGCAGCAGGCGCAGGTGAAACAGAGCAAGCTGAAGTATTCGTCGATCACGTGAAAGATGCGGATATTCGCAAGCTGGATCAAATGGATGCGATCATTTGGGGCTGCCCTGGTCACTTTGGTACCATTAGTTCTGGGTTAAAGACATGGATTGACCGTCTTGGCTACCTATGGGCAGAGGGAAAACTGATCGATAAAGTCGGTGCCGTTTTCTGTACAACTGCTACAACGCACGGCGGTTTAGAAATGACGATGCATAATTTGATTACACCAATGTTCCATCAAGGGATGCTTGTCGTTGGCCTTCCTGGAAATGTGCCAGAGAATGCTTTATACGGCTCTTACTATGGAGCAGGTGTGACATGTCCGATTGATTCTGATGAAGTGATTTCTACAGAAGGCATTGAACTCGGCAAAGCATTAGGAAGACGTGTAGCATCAGTCACTGCGTCATTTAAGCGATAAGGAGAGGGTTCTTTTGGCGACGATTATTGTAGCGTTAGTAGCTGCTGTTCTAGTCATTATCGGATTAGTAGCGTTCAATGTCAGACACGCTTCGGTCGAGAAGAAAGAGATCAAAGAAGATGTGCCCAATCAGCCTGACGTGCCGCACAGCGAGTCAGAAGTTGCGGCGAGACCTGTAGAGCCTGAAGAAGAAGAGGAAGCGTCAAAGCCTTCTCAAACGGATGAACGAGTGTCTGGCGATGATTTTTATAGACAGGCGCTTCAAAAGTTTAAGCAGCCAGAACCACCTGTCAAAGAAGAAGAACCAGAGACAAAAATGAATGATGATATGTATCGTTCTGCTTTACAGAAGCTAAAGCAGAAGGACAAATAAAAAAGAGAACCTCTCGCAGGTTCTCTTTTTTTATGGCACAAAAAAACCGCCGGCAGAAGCCGGACGGTTTTCCTTCACTCTATAAAGTGCTAAAGAGCAGATGCTCTTAAATTACGCTTTGTTAACGTTAGCAGCTTGTGGTCCACGGTTACCTTCAACGATTTCGAAAGAAACTGCTTGACCTTCTTCTAAAGTTTTGAAGCCTTCGCCTTGGATAGCAGAGAAGTGAACGAATACATCGTCTTGACCTTCTACTTCGATGAATCCGAAACCTTTTTCAGAGTTGAACCATTTTACTTTACCTTCTAACATGAAATTTCCTCCTAAAGCGATCTTAACGCTTAAATTCACTATTCTTGCTCTTACACAAACTTCAAAGACGAAAACTCTTTCAAAACTTTCTTCTTAAAGATGATACGAACAAAAATAATTACCTTTACTTTACCAGTGTTTGCGGGAAAAAACAACTGTTATACGAAAACTTTTTTAAAAATAATTAGCGCTAACAAATTGAGGAAAAAGCCTATATTAATTGGCCTCTTTTTCTCTCTGAGAAGCTCACTTGATTTCGGCCAGACTGCTTCGCTTTATAGAGCTCCTGATCAGCCATAATCGGTAATTGTTTGATGTCTGCACTTGTTCCGGGGTAATAAGCACACCCAAGTGATACTGTGATATGAATGGACATGCCATTTTGTAAATATATCGGCTGATCTGCTATTTTTCTCCGTAAGCGTTCTGCAATCTGCCATGTTTTTTCAACTGTACAATTTGGTAGAAGGACAGCAAATTCCTCACCGCCGATCCGGCCAATATAATCAGAGCTTCTTGTGTTTTTCATCAACCTTTTTCCGATTTCTTTTAAAACCATATCTCCCTCATGATGTCCATATTGGTCATTGATGGATTTGAAGTAATCGATGTCTAAGTAAATAAGGGACATTTGATGGATAGGCTGCTTAAATTTCATAGAAAAAGCATCACTTAAGACCTCATCGAACTTCCGTTTATTTAAAACACCTGTTAAAAAGTCATAATGAGCTTGGAATTTATACAAATTTAACAGCTGATATGCTTTTGTTTGATGCTCAATGACGTAAAAGTTAAACAGTCCTGCAACATATGAGAACATCCAATAGGCAGAATGGACTTCAATAGAGGTCTCATGTGCAATCGTGATAAACAAAAAAGTTGCAATCACATTGCTGATCGTAATGGACAAAAGCATTTTCGCAACTTGATTCATATGGCGCTCAGCAATTAAAAAAGAGGCTGTTGCAATGATCATCATGGAAAAAATATTGATGAAAGAACCGACGTTGGCATCAATTAATAATCGGCCAATGATCACAACACAGGCTGCAATGATGGTTTGGACGATGCCTCCATAAAAGGCCGTTAAAATAAGGGGGATATGTCTTAAATCGATGATGGCTGGACCTGCTTTGATAGAGAAGAACATTAAAAGGACACCGAGTAATCCAGAAAGAATGCCTTTGCATAGCTGTCTGAGCAGGGTATCTTCTTTCTTCAGAAAATTCTCTTTAAACACAAGCATAAATAAATAATGGAAAGTGACAAGAATTGTTAAATTAATAAAGAGGTCTCTTAGCAAAATAAAATCACCTTTTTAAAATTACTAAAATTTGTTGCAAAAGAAAAGGGGAAAAAGGATAATTAATAAAAATTTCACTTATGAGGGGATCGAAACACATGCGAGGAAAACGCTTCCCAGATGAAACGGACTGGCTTTCTTTTTTTGAAACGGAGCCTGATGAAAGGTTCGAGAGAGGTATGCCTATTGAATATCAAAACCTGACATTTCGATTTGAAAATCAAGACGAGCGCTTCGTTGTCACGATGTACCTTGGAAGTCAAGAATTTACGTTAAAGGCTGTTCGAAAAAAAGAGGCATCTGTTTTAGGCATATATGATTTTAAAACCGTGCAGCATGTAGAGATAAAAAAGGACAGGCCAAACGAGAAAGAGCTCTTAATCATAGTAGAAGCTTATGACGATTTTATCACAACAGTTGAAATCACCTTTTTACCTTTCTTCTCTGTGATGGTGAAAGAACATTTTTCAGGAGAATAAACAGGAGCCTCTATTTATGAAGGCTCCTGTTTTCTTATTTGTGCTCGATGTCATTGATTACTTGCTGGATTGATTCATCATCCATCACATTCATGACACTTTCATCAATATGGAGAGACTGTGCATAAGACTCTCTTGGCTGATGGTTTCTTGATGTCGATTGGTGCTGATTCGTATGATTTGGCTGTACAGCAGTGAATGCCTGCTTCATCATTTGTCCGATTTCCGCAGTTCCCTTTGATTCATTCTGTGCGTGTGACTCGTGACGAGATGAGTCATGGTGCTGATGGCTTTTTCCTTTCATCATTGAAGACATATTCATTTGCGTCATGCTTTTCAGCCTTCTTCGTAAAACCGGAGAAAATAATGCAATGATGGCTGTTGATACTGCAATCATTGCGCCAGTGCTCATGCCTTTTCTTTTCTTAAACAAACGAATCCCTCCATTTGATCATGATGATACTTTTTCATCATGTTTAGGATGACCAAAGCAGGCTGAATTATGAATTCATTTTATGAAATAGAAATGTGTGCATAAAAAGCCGGCTGGATGAAAAACCTATGAGCAAAAGGAGGGAATAATTGATGAATAAGAAATGGATGCTATCTTTACTACTCGTTCCAACATTGATCACCACTGGATGTGGAATGAACAACCAGGGCGATGAGCGAAGAGGAACAATGAAACGACAGTATGAAAATGTCACATATAAGAATGACAATATGAGACAGGACGAACCAAATGTTCAAACACCTCAGAAGGTCAAAGTGGCAGATAAAGCGTCTGAGCTTGTAGCCAACATGTCTGAAGTGAAAACAGCGAACGTGCTTGTCACAGGAAAAAATGCATTTGTTGCCGTTATGCTTGAAGGCGATAAAAGCGGTAATGTGACGGACGATCTGAAAAAGAAAATTTCAGACAAAGTCAAATCAACGGATCAACAAATCGACAACGTGTATGTATCTGCGAATCCAGACTTTATCGATCGTATGGAAGGATACGGAAAACGTATTAGAAGCGGAGAGCCAATTTCAGGATTTTTCGATGAATTTACTGAAACGGTTCGGCGTGTCTTCCCTGAATCAAAATAGCTACGACAAAAGCCGTATGTCATATGCGGCTTTTTTGTTTGGAACCGCACCTTGCGCACCTGACTGCATAAAGTAAAAAATATATCACCTCTTGTTGATCTTTGTTTCTTCATAGAAAGAGAAAGAGGCTGCAGGATGAATTCAGGTGGGGAGCAAATGAAAGCCAAGCCGTCATTGATTCATAAAAAGCTTGTAGGCGGAATGATTGCAGCAGGTCTCATTTTTTATGCTTTCACCGCGTACTTGATTTATGTTGCGTTTCAGCTGACAGGACAATATTTAGAGCAGCAGTCTTCTCCTAAAACCATATTAACGGAGGGACTCAATAAGCAAGTTTATGAACATATTAGAATATACTATGCAGAGGAAGAGGACGCTTTTGTTGACCTGACAATCGAGGCCATGGATCAGGCAAAGAAGAGGACAGCGTCAGTGTTTCAATTTGAAACTGACAAACCTTTAGACATTATTTATTTTGATGATAAAGAGACGATCGAGCAATTTGCCGGAATCAAGCATATTACGGGTTTTTACTCCGATCATGATCAAATGATTGGGTTATATCCAGATAAACGGGAAGCATTATTGAAGAAAGAGACACTGCCTTTATACTTTTTCAACACGTTATTTATTCATGAATATGCTCACTTTGTTTTCTATGAAAAAGTTCATTCTTATGAAGTGTCTCCAGTGATCTTTCCGCTTTGGTTCCATGAAGGAACAGCAGAATGGACGGCCTATGACGTGTTAAATGCCACGTCTGAACGGTTCGACGTCATTCCCTTTCAATCTCTTCATTCCGATCAAGATTGGCAGGACGCCCGGATGGCGTATGAGACAGATGTTTATTTGCAAAGCTATTATATGATCTATGAGCTGGTGCAGCTTTACGGACGAGATATCATACATGAGATCATGCAGGAAACGGCGAAAACAGGTCAATTTGCTAAAGGCTTTGAACAGGCGACAGGGCAGCGGCTAGCAGATTTTGAAGATCAGTTTAACAAGATGTATCAAAGAAAAAACGGCTGACCAGAGAAAAGGGTCAGCCGTTTTTTTAATGAAGGGGTTTTTGCTGATTGGCTTTGCTTGGCGGCATTTGAACCTGCCCTTGAAGCGGTGCGAAAGCTGATGTCATGGCTGTCATGTCTTGTCTGGAAAGCTGGGGAACTTGATAGTAGCCATGCTTGTTTTGATACAAGAAAATTTCATAGGCCATTTCAATAAAGTTCGGGATTTGCGCAGCAAGCACACGTCTGACAACTGGATTTGTTACTTCTAATGCAGACATGGAAAGTAATCCAGCATGTGATTTGACCAGGCTGAGCATATGCCCTGTGATGCCCAAGTCTTTTACATCCTGTAATGACTGATTCGGCTTCTTCGGCTGAGAAGGCTTGATCCCGTACGTCACTTGTGTGTGCTCTTTCATCATATAAGTAGCGGTTTCTTCACTAGGCTTTTGGCCGGTAGAAAAACAATCTACAGTGACATTGTACTGAGATAAAACGAATTGGTATTGTCGATCCAAGATGTCGGATAATGCAGGATCCTGAATAAACTGCCGCAGGATCATATACTGATCCAAAATATTAATCGTGCCGGCTAAAATTTCATGTAAATCGAATAACTCATGTCCGCCATGATTGAGCTCGGGCTGGGGAGCGCTTCCTTGAAACATTGGTTGCTGATCGTTTTGCATTGAGATTCCTCCTTCTGTTTATACAATCTGTTTTAATGTGAGGATGTTTTCCTTCTTTCATGCAAAAACATTATTTACAATTAGAGGGTTTTCTTCCTTTTTGTCGAAAAAAAGTATCAGACGAATGAACATGGGGGTACCAGATGCAGGACAAAATCATTAATCGTTTGATAGAAGACGAACATGTGCAGGCACCAGTGATTGGCATCGGTGTTTCACCGTTTGAACAGCATCATCTTGAGGCTTTTTTTCAATCATTTCCACATGAATTAAATGCCTCTTTTATTGTTGTGCAAAATCATGTGACGGACGATTGTATAACTGATTTGGAAGCACTTGTTTTACCGATTGGCTACCGGGCAAAAACGATTAAACATGGTGAGAAAGTCATGAAGAAGACGATTTATTTTTGTCCACAGCATGCGGTTGTGACGTTAACAGAAGATCAGCGGCTGCACCTATCAGAGCAGCTGCCGGCGTGCATGGCTTGCTCTGTGGACTTGCTTTTTCAGTCTCTTGCCAGCGTTCAAAAGGAAGAGGCTTTTGCGATTTTCTTTCAAAAAGGTCATTGTGTGGGAAGTGGCTTGCTTCAGTTGGTTGAGCAAGGCGGTACAGCTTTATCGTGCAGTGAGGTAGAAAGCGGTTTTGACACCTTGTATCAACAAACATTCAAAGACCCTTCAACCCTTGCGGCATATATCGCCAATATCATCAACGTCCCGCATGTCGATGAGGCAGATCCTGTTTTACTGAGAATTATTGAACGTCTTGAAATGTATAAAGGCATTGCCTTTTCAACCTATCAAAAGAAAAGGCTGCTATCTGTCATTCAAAAACGAATGAGGATTGCAAAAAAACGGATTTCATTATTATCAGAGTACGACTGCTTATTAGAAAGAGAACCAGATGAGCTTGATCGCCTGCACGCGCAGCTTTTAAGCGGCATGACGTCTTTTTTTAGGGATATGGAGGCTTTTCGTGTATGTGAACATCAGATCATTCCGTCGATCATTGAAAATGCGGTGAAAAACGGGAAATCTCGATGCCGTATTTGGATTGCGGGATGTTCGACAGGAGAGGAGGCCTATTCTTTTACGATCTTATTTTTAGAAGAAATGAAGCGAAGACAAGTGACCATTGAACTTCAAGTATTTGCAACAGATATCAACCGGAAAGCCATTCAAACAGCTAGTAAAGGTCTTTACTCAGTAGAGTCTATGGCAAGGATGCCGGAAAAATGGCGGGCGCGATATTTCGAAAGGAAAGGTGACGCTTTTATTGTGAAGCAGTCGCTTAGAAAACATATTGTCTTTGCACCTCACAATTTATTGATCGATTCACCTTTTATCCACCTCGATTTTATCAGCTGCCGAAATGTTCTGATGTACTTCCAGCCTGAAGTGCAAAAACGAATATTGTCCCGATTCCAATATGCTTTAAAAGATCAAGGGATGTTGATATTAGGGCCAAATGAAACTGTACCCAATATCCCTCGTTTGTTTCATTTGTTCAATGAAAAATGGAACATTTACACCCATTCAAACGTTTCTAAACCACATGTCCCTTGGGCACCAGACGCTCGTGATATCGAGTTGAAAGCGCGAGCCGCACAATATATGCAAGAAGTAAGCGAGGATTATGATGCATGTATGATTATCAACGATAGTGACGAAATCCTGGCATTATCAAATGGTGCGTATTCTTTTTTAGACCATACAGAAGTGTCAGATCAAGCATGTGAATATGTAACACCTGATTATATGAAAGAGATGTTGAGTCAAACCTTTCAAAAGGTGTGGACAGACGAGACAGAGGTTGTGTCTCAACATGTTCTCATTTCGGAAAAAGGCAGCAAGCAGTATGCAGATTTTACCGTGAAAAGTTTTGACCGCCGTTTTAAGGGAGTTTACGTCATTCTCATTCGAATGAATGAGAGAGGAAAAAATCAAAATAACGGCAGGGGCAAAGGAATGTCAGATCAGAATTCAGTCTATCAACAGCGTATTGTCGATTTAGAAAATGAACTCAATGAAGTCAAACAAAAGGAGCAGGAGGCAAGGGCTCAATTAAAAGCGAAACACACGCAATTAGAGGAGTTTGAGAAAAAACACGAGCATTTTATTAATATCATAAACAACTTAAGAGTGACAAGAGAAAAACTGTACAGACCCTCTGTCAAGCCGGAGCTTGCGACGTTGTTTGTGGACAGGGACATGAATATTCGCTATTACACTCCTACAGCTGCCTCTTTATTTACTTCAGCGAAAATCAGGCATCAGCAATCCTTTCAGTCGATGGCTAAAAAGCTTACGCAGGAAACGCTCTATCATGATATCCAATCCGTCATATCGGATAGGCGCGCGATCGAACGTGAAATTGAAACGAACGAAGGAGAGCAATTCACCGTTCACATCACACCTATCTTCGATCAAGAGCATGAAGGAGCGGTGATGACTTGGATTAAAATGACCGAAGTAACGAAAATCAAACAGTCGCTTCATCTAGCGGTGACGGCGCTTGATAACAGCCATATTCATATTGTAGTTGCAACGGAGGAAGGGGTTATCCAGTGCGTGAATCAGCGTTTCTGTCAGTTTGTCCAGCAGCATGAATATGACCTGATCGGCAAAGATATTTTTTCTGTCTACCATTCGCTATGTCAATGTGATGATTTAGAGAAGCAATGGAAGGTTTGTTTAAAAGAGGGCAGCTGGACAGGTGAGCTGTACTTTCAAGATTTATCTGGGCGCGAACGATGGGAGAGAGTCTCTTTACATCGAATCGATGATCCTGACAAAATGCAGTCAACCGTGATGCGGATTTCAGAGGATATCACCAATCAAAAGCAGTCAGAAAAGATGCTGATGAAATCAGAGATGCTGTCGGCAGTAGGGCAGCTTGCAGCAGGTATCGCTCATGAGATACGGAACCCGCTGACATCGTTAAAAGGATTTTTACAGCTGATGATTCAAAGTAAGAAGTATCAGAAAGATTATGCAGATGTGATGATGTCAGAGTTTAATCGGCTCGAGTCAATTATTAATGAATTCCTTGTTCTTTCTAGAAGCAAATCGGTGAAATTTGAACCGGTACATGTCAATCTTCTGCTCGAAGAAGTGATCATGGTTGTTGAATCCCAGGCGGTCTTAAAAGGCGTGTCCATTCAGAAAAATCTGTCTCCGTCGCTCCCTAACATTCAAGGCATTCCGAATGAATTAAAACAAGTCTTCCTGAACATCCTTAAAAACGGAATTGAAGCGATGGATGGTGTGACAGGTGTCATCAAGGTGACCTCTCTCATGAAAGATCATCAAATGATGTTGATATTTGAAGACCAAGGAAAGGGAATACCAGAGGACGAAATAGGGAAGCTCGGTGAACCTTTTTATACTACAAAAGAAAAGGGGACAGGCCTTGGTTTAATGATGACCATTAAAATCATTGAAAGCCATGGCGGCACCATTCGTTTTGAAAGTAAAAGCTTTGAGGGAACACGTGTGATTATTACCTTTCCGATGAGTTAAAAAGACAAGTTTTACATGAAATCCATTCAACATCAATATTTACTTTGTACACTATGAGAGATGAAGCGCAAAGGGGAGAGGTCTAATGAAACGAATGCTATCTATTCGAATGATTTGTTGTTTGGTTTTGATGATCTTTAGTTTGCAATCCTTACTGCCTGGCATGATCGCAGGAGGCGAGGTCAGTGCATCTGAAAAGAAGGAAATGGTGTGGAAGCAAAAAAAGATCGTGCAGATCAAAAAAGCCCGTCAGCTAATAGGAGAGACCGTGACGGTGAGCGGAATTGTGACAGCAGATCAATCCGCTGTAGGCAATGGGAAATTGTCCACATACATTCAAGACAAATCAGCTGGAATCAATATTTATTCAGCGCAGCCCAATCACTTCCCGGAACTAAAAGCAGGCATGAAGGTGACAGTGACTGGTAAGATCACGTCTTATAAAGGAATGATTGAAATTGTGCCAGATCAAGGCCGCCTGAAGATAGATGCTGTGAATCAAACTTTGCCAAAGGCGAAGCGAGTGTCCGTTAAACAACTAGAAACGGATCAAGCCGGTAAACATGAAGGAAGACTAGTGAAGATTAAAGGCTATGTTGAGGCAAAACCAGCGCAGCCGGCTGGCGGTGGATACAATGTGGTGATCATTGATAAAAAATACCACAGCACCATCCTGAGAGTGATGGTCGATACAAATGCTATTGATAAAGTAAAGACAGGGAAATGGTACGAGTTTACAGGGGTGTTAAGCAGGTATGATACGCTGCAGGTGCTTCCAAGACATAAGGATGATATCAAACTGCTGAAACGCCAGCCAAAGCCGCCAAAGATGAAGAAGGAATACAAAGCAACAGTTGACCGTGTGGTGGATGGAGATACGATTCATCTAAAGAAGCCTGTTCTTGGTACAACAAAGGTGCGTTTTGTGAATATGGACACGCCGGAAACGTATCATAAGCCAAAAAATGAATTAGACCAAAACCAATTGCGTTTTGGACAGCAAGCGACTGACTATTTAAAAACACTTCTTTCAAGCGGTGACCAAGTCACATTAAAGATTGGTCCTGAAGCGAAGGACAGCTATGGACGTCTTTTAGCTCAAGTGAAGACCAAAAAAGGGCTAAATACAAATCTAGAGCTTGTAAAAAAAGGATATGCCCCTACTTATTTCATCTGGCCAGTTGGAGATGAAAAGGACTATCATACGTTTCAAAAAGCAGTAAAAGAAGCAAAAGAAAAAGGACTGGGCATATGGAACGAAGCGGATCCTCTGATGGAACAGCCGTTTGAATTTAGAGCACGAGAACAGAAAAAAGGACTGACACGCTATGTTGGTGACTCAGCTGTGAAAACCTACGTGTCCCCTGACAAATGGAAAGAAATCAATGTGGATAAACGGATCTTTTTTGCTTCCAAAGAAGAAGCAGAGCAGGCTGGCTATCAGCCGGCAAAGGATGCAAGCGAAGTACCATTAACGATTTTAAGTATGAATGATTTACACGGTAAAATTGATCAAGAATACGAGCTGGATCTCAAAGGTGATGGCAGTAAAGGCATGTACGGACGAATGGATTATGTCGCGGCCTATATGAAGCAAAAACAAGCAGCACACAAAAATACGATTACGGTCCATGCTGGAGATATGATTGGCGGGAGCTCTCCTATATCTTCTCTTCTGCAGGATGAACCAACCGTTGAACTCATGGAGAACATTGGCTTTGATGTGGGCACGGTCGGCAACCATGAATTCGATGAAGGGGTCGACGAGCTATTGCGTATCTTAAATGGCGGAGAACATCCTAAAGGCACAAAGGGGTATGACGGACAGAACTTCCCGCTCGTTTGTGCGAACTGTGAATACAAGGATACAGGTAAGCCACTTTTACCGGCTTATGAAATCATCGATGTCGAAGGAATCCCAGTCGCATTTATCGGTGTTGTGACCAAGTCAGCCGCAGGAATGGTCATGCCAGAAGGGATTAAAGACATTCAGTTTACAGATGAAGTCAAAGCCGTGAATGAAGCCACGAAGGAACTAAAACAAAAAGGGGTTAAAGCCATTGCAGTTTTAGCTCATATGACAGCCTCTCAAAATGGCGATACGATCACTGGAGAGAGTGCAAAGCTTGCCAAAGAAGGTGATGATGAAATTGACGTCATCTTTGCAGGGCATAATCACGAAGTGGTCAATGGAGAGGTCAATGGGAAATTAATTGTGCAAGCCTTTGAATATGGGAAGGCGATTGGCGAAGTCAATGTGACACTTGACCGCAAAACGAAGGATATCGTCAAAAAGAGTGCAAATATCCAGTATGTAGATCAAGCTGGTATAGAAAAGGACAAGGAAGCAGCAGACATCTTGGCTCATTACGGGAAAGAAGTGGAGCCGATTATTAGTGAGGTTGTTGGAGAAGCTGGGGTCAAAATGGAAGGCGGCTATTCAAATGATGGAGACACGCCGCTCGGTAATTTGATTGCAGATGGTATGAGATATTCAATGAAAAGTGACTTTGCCATGATGAATGGAGGGGGCATTAGGCAAAACCTTGAAAAAGGGCCGATAACGTGGGGAGATCTCTTTAATATTCAGCCATTCGGCAACGTTTTAGTCAAACTGGAGATCAAGGGAAAAGACTTAGTTGAGATCATAGAAGCTCAAATTTCTCCACAATTTGGACCAGATTATAGCATTTCAGGCTTTTCATATTCCTATGATCCGGTAACATATAAAGTAGTCGACTTGAAGCTGCCAGATGGTTCAGCCGTAGCTTTCGATCAAACGTATACACTCACTGTAAATAACTTCATGGCAACTGCAACTGGCAGTAAATATGCACCAATAGGCAGACTTGGGAAAAACCCTGAAACAGGCCCAGAAGACTTAGAAGCCACTGTCGCTTTTGTCAAAAGCTTTGAGGGAGCTTCCATTGTGTATCAAAAAGAGGGGCGAATTCAAATAGCAAAACAAGAAGAAAAAGCAGCAAGCTAAAGAGCGTATCATCTAAGAGAAATGTAACAGGCAAAGGAGTTTAAGCATGAAAAAGTGGCTTGCACTGACTGTGATGACAGCCGGGATTGTTCTGCTCGGCTGGGGGATTTGGCAAATCGCCTCTACTCATCTTCAAACAGCCCAATCATTAGACGAAGCGAAGAAGGCTGTGGCGGACGATCAAGGGATGTCCAAAAAGCAGTTTGCTCCAGAAGTGGGGAAAGCTTCTGGCATCCTGACGATTCCAAAATTAAAAGCAGACCTTCCCATTGTCGAAGGGACGGATGCGGATGACCTTGCAAAGGGAGTAGGACACTACAAAGGCAGTTATTATCCTGATCAGAATGGACAAATCGTCCTATCTGGCCACCGTGACACGGTGTTTCGCCGGACAGGTGAACTGGATATTGGAGATCAGCTGAAAATCACTGTGCCGTATGGTGAGTTTGTGTATGAAATCACGCATACGAAAATTGTCGATCAGCATGATACATCCATTATTACGTTGCAGAATGAAAAGGAAGAGCTGATATTAACCACATGCTATCCTTTTCATTTCGTCGGCAATGCACCAGAGCGGTACATTATTTATGCAAAAAGAGCGTCTGTCTAAAGAAAAAGAGCCTGCTGATCATATGCAGGCTCCCAGCGTGTAGACAAACCCTTGCATTCGTTGTCAGATCTACGTTCCGGTGCTCGTCCTTCCTAGAACTGCAAAGGTTTTCTATCACGCTGAAAAGAAGAAAGGGCTAAAATAAGATTATTTTAGCCCTTTGTCAACAATCTGAGATCCTGCTAATCAAATGCAGGCTCTTTATTTTAATGGATGATTTTATTCATGAGCTGGTCCATATCAGGTGGTAGAGGTGCTTCGATGATCAGATGCTCACCTGTAAAGGGGTGTTTCATGTCAACTTGCTTGGCGTGAAGAGCACACCTGTTGATGTAATCACGAACTCCGTCATATAAAGTGTCCCCAGCTAGTGGATGCCCGAGACTGCTAAGGTGGACACGAATTTGATGCGTTCTACCCGTCTCTAATTGCAGTTTAACGGCTGTCATTTGCAGACGTTTATTCATGTCCATGACCTGAAAATGAGTCACAGCTTTTTGTCCAGTAGGGGAGATTCTTCGTCTGACTGCATGGTGTTTGTCACGGCCGATCGCTGCATCAATGGTGCCTTTCTTTTTTTTGAAAAGCCCCTCTGCGATGGCGATGTATGTTCGGCTGATTGTTTTTTTAGAAAGCATTTGATCAAGAGCCGCATGGGCTAATCTATGCTTTGCAAAAATGACGGTGCCGCTTGTGTCTTGATCCAGCCTGTGGATATGTCTCACCCTCTTTTCTTCTCCATTTGCTTGAAAATGGAAGGCCACAAGGTTAGCCAGTGTGCCCGTTTGTCCTTGTTCATTCGGATGAGTTGGCCGTCCGGCAGGTTTTTGCACAATTAATAAATGCTCGTCCTCGAAGAGCACCTCTAATTCACCGTATTCTGGTGCCACATCACTTTCTTCTGTTTCAAATAAATCAATGATGATCTGATCGCCTTTACTGACTTTAGCCGCGTGATGGGCAGGCTTTTGATTTAAACGGACTTTTTGATGCTCCATCCAAAAATGGATAATCGGTTTTGATGCAGATACGGCTGTCTTTAAAAAATGACTGAGTGATGTGTGATGATACTGCTCGTCTACTTTGAGTGAGAGCGTGTGCCCTTTTATGATCATGATATCCGTTCCTCTCTATGGGTATATATAGGAAACACTTACCTTGGCGAACGCCTTTTTTTCTGTGCTATTCTGAATGGAGAAATAACGACAGAGAGGTAGATGTCACGTGAGATTAATGAAAGCTGCTACAGACCTGCAAGAGCAGGCAATTGAAGAAATATCAAAGGATGTTGAAGATCTTCTTTCTCATGCTGTCAATGGACAGCAGCTGGATATGCGTCAAAAAGACCGCTCCCTTACCTTTATTGATGGCGTATATAACGGGACGATGGATGATGCTTTTCGTATTTTATCGGGACTTCAGCTATTACATACCATAATTGTAAAACCGAAACGTCATATCACCAAACGTGATCGTGAGCTATTCGAGCGGAACCGTGAGCAGGTCAATGCCTGCGGCTTTTCTTTTCCGTTTGATCTAGATGATTTTGTCAGCCGTCACCTTCAAAATGCGTAAAAGATGGTGTGAACTTCCTTGTTAACTTACAAGGCCCTCGCACATACTATTTTTAAGGGAACGGAGAAACCTTTAAGATCTGTAATACCAAACCCGCTCTTTTTCAACATTGCCTATTTCTCCACGAATCGGAGCGCTTGGATCTCTTACAGAATGAACAGAACACGGGTAGGAGCCTGACAAAACGGTGCAGGCTCCTTTTATACATAATCATTTTAGCAGACATTCATCTTTGAAAGTCAATTTTATTCACGATATGATAGCATTGAGTAAATGTTTAAGACTTTCGTAAAAAAAGGAGTGGCCTCGTTGGTAAAGGCGATTATATTTGATTTTGACGGATTAATTTTAGATACAGAAACACATGAATATGAGGTTTTACAAGAAATGTTTGCGGAGCATGAGTCAGAGCTGCCTCTTTCCGTATGGGGCAATGTCATTGGGACGCAGGCAGGCTTTAAGCCATTTGAATATTTGGAAAAGCAGCTAGGGAAGACGCTGGATCATGAGACACTCACAGCAGATCGGCGTTCTCGTTTTCAAAAAAGAATGAAGGACGAATCAGCAAGACCTGGCGTAGAAGCTTATTTAGAAGCAGCAAAGGAGCTCGGGATCAAGATTGGACTTGCTTCCAGCTCAGACTATAAATGGGTGTCAGATCACCTAAAGCAGATTGGTCTTTTCGACTACTTTGAATGTATCCGCACGTCAGATGATGTGGAAGAAGTCAAACCAAATCCAGAGCTCTATTTGCAAACCGCACGCTGCTTAGGGGTAGAGCCAAAAGATTGCGTGGCATTTGAGGATTCTGTGAATGGATCAGTAGCTGCCAAACGGGCAGGTATGAAATGTGTCATCGTCCCAAACAAAGTGACGAGCACGCTGCAATTTGAAGAATATGATGTCAGATTAGAATCCATGGCTGAAATCGAATTGCTCCAGCTATTCCATCAGCTTGAAAAAGAGGATCAGTAAGGGGGCAAAAACATCATGGCAGAAAAACTAGACTTAACGCGGTTTGAAAAAAGAATGGTGATCCGCAATATCCGTGAAGAGGATATTGACCGAATCATTGCCTTGCAAGAGGTATGCTTTCCAGGCATGGACCCTTGGAAACGAGAGCATCTTGAAAGCCACCTTGAGCATTTCCCAGAAGGACAGTTTTGTGCTGAATTCGAGGGAGAAATCATTGGCTCTTGTTCAAGTTTATTAATTAACTTTGATGAATACGATGATCGCCACACGTGGCAGGACATTACAGAT
This sequence comes from Bacillus sp. NMTD17, assembly GCF_002998735.1. Taxonomy (NCBI): domain Bacteria; kingdom Bacillati; phylum Bacillota; class Bacilli; order Caryophanales; family Bacillaceae; genus Bacillus; species Bacillus sp. NMTD17. The sequence continues at coordinate 802,741 of NZ_PVRH01000002.1, read as the reverse complement.
GATGGGTACATCACAAACCATAATCCTGATGGGATGAATATGTACGGAATCGAAGTCATGGTGGGTCCTGAGTACCGCCGCATGAAAATTGGGCATCGTTTGTATGAAGCAAGAAAAGACTTAGCGAGAAGATTAAATTTAAAAAGCATCATCATTGGCGGACGCATTCCGAATTATCATAAATACCAAGAGGAAATGACGCCTCGCCAGTATGTGGAGCAGGTGATGCTTCACCAAATCTATGATCCCGTTTTATCTTTTCAGCTGTTAAATGAATTTAGTCTCATGCGGATCAATCCGAATTACCTGCCGGATGATAAAGCATCCAGCACATATGCGACGTTAATGGAATGGAACAATGTCGACTATCGCCCGCAATCGAAAAGATATTATAAATCGGCGTTCCCCGTTCGAATTTGTGTGATTCAATATGCGATGAAACAAATTCATTCCTTTGAGGAATTTATGAATCAGGTGGAGTATTATGTGGATGTCGCATCAGATGCATCAGCTGACTTTGCCGTATTCCCAGAAATTTTTACGACGCAGCTCATGTCTTATTTAGAAGAGCGTTCACCAAGTCTTGCCGTACAGCGGATTACGGAATATACCGAGGACTACATTAATTTGTTCACAGACCTTTCTGTGAAATATAACATTAATATCATCGGCGGGTCCCACTTTGTAGAAGAGGAAGGGAAAATCTACAATATCGCCTATTTATTTAGACGTGATGGAACGATTGAAAAGCAATATAAACTTCACATCACGCCGAATGAAAGAAAATGGTGGGGGATTTCAGCTGGTGACCAGGTCCGGGTATTTGATACAGACTGCGGCAAAATTGCGATCCAAATTTGCTACGATATTGAATTTCCTGAGCTTGCACGGATCGCGGCTGACAAAGGAGCGAAAATTATTTTCACTCCGTTCTGTACAGAAGACCGCCAAGGCTATTTAAGAGTACGTTACTGTGCACAGGCGAGAGCGGTTGAAAATCAGATTTATACCGTCATCTCGGGAACAGTTGGCAACCTTCCGCAAACCGAAAATATGGATGTTCAATATGCACAATCGGCTATATTTGCCCCATCAGACTTTGAATTTGCAAGAGATGGGATTGTAGGAGAGTGTAATCCAAACATTGAGATGGTTGTCGTTGGTGATGTCGATTTAGAAATTTTAAGAAGACAAAGGCAAGACGGGACCGTACGTCAGCTGAAAGACCGAAGAAGAGACGTGTACCATATTGAATATAAGAAATAATGAAAGGAAGCGCCTATTGTTGAGGCGCTTCTTTTTGATGACATTTTTTAAAGAGACAATGTGGCGCCATGAGCGATCGCTTTCACTGCTAAAAAAGGGACATCTGATTGGATAAGATTTTTTCGATTGACAAAGGGATGCTGGAGCAAAAGCAGAATATACTGAAAGGAGATCATGTGTTCAAAAAGGAGAGGAATATGGGGCGACAATCTAAACATCTGTATATCAATTTGCCGGTAAAGCACGTGAAGGAATCTATCGCTTTTTTTGAGCAGCTGGGTTTTGACTTTGAGCAGCAGTTCACGAATGATCAGGCGGCCTGTTTGGTCATTGATGACACGATCACCGTCATGCTGTTATCTCTTAGGCATTTTCAATCCATCTCAGAGAAACAATTAGTGGACGCAAAAGAGGCATCAGAGGTGATTATCTCTATTCGTGTCAATTCACGAGAAGAGGTCGATGAGCTTGTCGAGCAGGCAATGGCAGCAGGCGGTTCACCGTTTAAGGAGAAGCAGGATCATGAGTTCATGTATGGATGGAGCTTTCAGGATCTTGATGGTCATTTGTGGGAAGTGTTTTATATGGATGAGGAAAGAAGCGGCCTTTCATAAGGGTGCTTCTTTTTTATTGTTTATCAGTGGTATGATAATGAGGAAGCAGAAGGAATCTGGAATTCAACTAGAGAAAAGTAGGTGCAGCATGGAGTTTTTACTTGTCTTACTGCCAGTGTTCGGCATATTTCTGATTGGGTATATCGGGCAGAAGGCGATTGGTTTTGACATACATACGCTCTCATCAATGTCTTTATATTTAATGTCACCATTTCTTGCGTTTGAAACCTTTTATCAAAACAAAGTGTCGATGGACTATGTGTATTTATCCATTTTTGTTGTCGGGCTTTGTCTTGCACTTATTTTATGTGTCTTTATATTATCTCGTATTTATGGTTATTCGAATGAAACGTATTGTGCCATGATTCTGTCGTCATCCTTTATGAACAATGGAAACTACGGCACGCCCGTTGTGCTGCTTGTCTTCGGAGCAGCAGGTTTGGATATTGCGATCGTGTTGATGGTGCTGCAGCAGCTTGTCATGAGTACAATCGGCATGTATTATGCAGCAAAGGGCGGAGAGGATGCGGGAGATGGAAAGGTCGTGCTGAAAAAAGTGCTTCGTATGCCGGTTGCTTACGGGGCGCTCATCGGTCTATTATTTCAGCTGATTGACCTTTCATTACCTAAAGAGCTGATGACGGGTATTCAGCTTGTAGGGAATGCTGCCATACCGACGATTATGCTTATTTTAGGTATGCAGCTTGCCGTGATCTCTTTTAAGCAAGTGGATTATCGAAATATTTCTTATGCTGTATTGCTGAAGCTGTTTATCTCCCCACTCATCGCATTTGGCTTTACGGTTATTTTACCGGTAGATGATATGGTGAAACAAATTATGATCTTAGTGGCAGCCATGCCGACAGCAGCAAATACCACGCTGATGGCTGTACAATTTCGAACGAAGCCTGAGTTTGTCTCAAGCACGACATTTCTCAGTACAATCTTAAGTATCGTGACATTACCAGTTTTATTATGGATTTTATCCATGCACCCTCTGGGATAGGGGATAGGCGGCAAATAAAGGGGGACATATGAATGAATGTAGATGTTCATTTCCAAGTGAGTGACGTATTGAAAACGAAGCATTTTGCGCATGCAAAAGTGTTAGCAGGGGAAAAAGGATTGTTTCGGCAGGTCAAATGGATCCATGTGTTAGAAGTGCCTGATGTAGAGGATTTGTTAAATGGAGGCGAGCTTATATTAACGACAGCCGCAGGCTTCCATGATCAACTGGATGTGTTTCAAGCGTTTTTACGGCAGCTGATTGATTCAGGGGCAGCCGGCTTGTGTATTGAATTTGTTCCGCTAAGATTCGATGTGCCGGAAGAATTGCTGACCTATGCAGAAGAAAGAGATTTTCCGCTTATTCTGTTTACAAAAGAAGTGAAGTTCGTCAACATCACGCAGCATCTTCATACAATGATGATCGAGCGTCAGTATCAAATGATGGCAGATTTAGAAGCACTATCATCAAAGCTGAATGAGCTTTTACTGACCCCGCATCCGCAGATGGATATTTTGGATCAAGTGTATCAGCACGTAAGGGGGATTCTTTTACTCCTCCCTGTTCAGGGCGAGCCGATTATTTTATGTGATTCTTCCAAACCAACCGAAGAACTGGTCATGAATTATTTACAGTTTGCTTCCGTGCCAAAAGGATACGAAGTGACGCAAAAACAAGTGCTTGCACTCAAACAAACATTTGCAGATCTTGTGCTCATTCATCAAGCGGACACACTCTCTGAATTTGAACTGCTCGTGATGGATAAAGGAGCGAATGCTCTTGCCCAGCAAACATTAAGAGAGCTTTATACAGAAGAGCTGAAGAAAACAAAAGAGAATGAATGGCTGCAAAAATGGTTCCAAGAAGAGCATACAGAACGAGAGATCATAGAGCACCTTGAAGAAACAGAAGGGTTGAAAAAGCCAACTGGCTGCGTAGTTTTGCTCTTTCAAAAGCATCATCAAATCGAAGAAATTGCAGGAAATCTTTACTTTCTCGTATCTTGCCGCTCCATCTTTCAGCGTGCGGGCTTTCATCTGATTGCTTATGAGCATCAAGGACAAACCTTGTTTATTTTATTAAACACGAGAAAGAAAGAGGACTGGAAAGAGCGTGCAGAAAAGGCTGCAAACGACATCAAACAATTGTATGACCGGGAGCAGCCCCGAGGGGCCGAGATCAATTTTGGTATCGGTCAATATTGTGAACAGTTTCAGCACATGAGAAAAAGCTTTCAAGCAGCCAAAGAAGTGCTGCATTTAAAAAAAGTGATGCCTCAGCGGGTGGAAAGTCCATTTTACCAAGATCTACATATGCTTCGTCTCATGCCTATGATGAAGGAAAGCGGTCTGCTTGAATGCATGGTGAAAGAGTATTTAGAGCCCGTGATTTTATACGATAATCAAAATAGCGGGAGACTCTATCAAACGCTGAATATCTTTTTACAGACAAACGGTTCTAAAAAAGAAACCGCAAGCCAGCTCTATATTGTCAGGCAAACCCTTTATCATAGACTGGATAAACTGCATGCCTTACTTGGTGAGGATATGATGCAAGCGCCGAAACGCCAGGCACTTGAATTTGCGATTCTTGCTTATGAATTCCTGCAAGGAAATCGACGTTAGCGGAGTGTGTTCAATTTGCCAAGGCATCAAGAAAAGTGTCTTATGATGGTGTTCAATCAGTTGACGATCTGTCTAATGTAATCGGCCTGCCCCCTTTTTTATAATGAAAGAAACTGTCAAGTTCCAGTTTCATATGCCTCACGTTTCATCCATATAATGAATGGAGAGGCAATGTGCTGCTTGAACTGGTCTAAGCTTCTTTAATGATGAAAACGGATACATGGGGGCGGGAAGATGAAAATACATGAGCAGGCGCAAAATCTTCAGGCGAAAGATGATCAGTTGATCTGGCATCATATGAAAGGGACAAACAAGGAAAATGAAAGTATGGTTATTCACGAGGCAGAAGGCGCATGGGTGACAGATATTCATGGAAATCGCTATTTAGACGGGATGTCAGGTCTTTGGTGTGTAAATGCCGGATATGGCCGCAAAGAGCTTGCAGAAGCGGCGTATAAGCAATTAAAGACAATGCCTTACTATCCGCTTACACAAAGCCACGTGCCGGCTATTCAGCTGGCTGAAAAGCTAAATGAGTGGCTTGGCGGGGACTATGTCATCTTCTTTTCTAACAGCGGTTCTGAAGCCAATGAAGCCGCATTTAAAATTGTCAAACAATATCATGCGCAAAAAGGAGAGAGTACAAGGACAAAGTTCATCTCCCGGTACCGGTCGTATCACGGCAATACAGCAGCTGCTCTTGCCGCAACCGGTCAAGCGCAGCGTAAATATAAATATGAACCATTAGGTCAGGGCTTTATCCACGTTGCACCTCCTGATGTGTATCGTCATCCTGAGGACCAAGAGAATTTGGCGAGTGCTGCGGCGATTGATCAGGCTATGACGTGGGAACTAAGCGAGACCATTGCTGGGGTCATTATGGAGCCGATTATTACGGGCGGCGGTATCCTAATGCCGCCAAAAGGGTACTTGAAGAAGGTCAAAGACATCTGTGAAGCCCATGGAGCGCTTCTCATTGTAGATGAAGTCATCTGCGGCTTTGGCCGGACAGGGAAGCGGTTTGGTTTTATGCATGAGGAAGTAAAGCCGGATATTATCACAATGGCAAAAGGGATTACAAGCGGCTATTTACCACTTTCTGCAACGTGCGTGAAACGAGAAATTTATGAAGCCTATGCAGGAGAAGATACGTATGACAGGCTGCGCCATGTGAATACATTTGGCGGTCACCCTGCTTCCTGTGCGGTGGCAATTGCCAACCTAGAGATTATGGAAAACGAGCAATTAGTGGAACGGTCAGATGCACTGGGCCGAGATATGCTTGAACGTTTGCAAGAGTTAAAAGAGCACCCATTTGTCGGAGATGTCAGAGGAAAAGGCTTGCTGTTTGGCATTGAGCTTGTTCAGGATCAGCAGTCCAAAAAACCAGCTGAGCCACATGTTGTCGGTCAACTGATCGCAGAATGTAAAAAACGCGGGCTGATCATCGGGAAAAATGGTGATACGGTGGCCGGCTATAATAATGTTGCCCAACTTGCACCGCCACTTAATATCACAGATGATGACGCCTCATTTATCATCAACACATTAAAAGAAAGCATGGCACAGCTATAGCAGAGAGACTTCTCTGCTTTTTTCTATGGAATAAAAGCATGCTTTCCAGCATTTTGAGCTAGATCTATGAAGATGATGTGAAGTGAAATCGGTATTGGGCACACTAGGTGTATTGAAAAATAGAAGAGTTTCTATTACTGTTAGGAGAAGACTGATCCAATACACTTTTGAAGGAGACGGCATATGAGTTTTCATGATCAACCTATTCTACCTGCTGTTCGCAATATGAAGCAATTTGAGGAATTTTTAAAAAGTCCATTTACATATGGTGTCTTACTTGATGTTCACTTAGGCCGGCTAAAGGGCATCATGAATGAGGCAAATGCTCATCACAAAAAAATGTTTGTCCATGTCGATCTCATTCACGGGATTAAACATGATGAGTATGGAACGGAATTTATTTGTCAGGAAATGAAGCCAGCAGGAATTATTTCTACTAGGTCTTCTGTCATAGTAAAAGCCAAGCAAAAAAAGGTATATGCCATTCAGCGAATGTTTTTACTTGATACGAGTGCCATGGAAAAAAGCATGGAATTCGTCGGGAAACATCGTCCAGATTTTATTGAAGTGTTGCCGGGAGTCGTACCAGATTTAATTACAGAAGTACGCGAGCGAGCTGGGATCCCAATATTTGCAGGCGGATTTATCCGTACAAAAGAAGATGTAGAAAGAGCGCTTGAAGCAGGGGCTACAGCTGTGACAACCTCGAATACCACCCTTTGGAAAGCGTTCCAAAAATGAAGAAGAGAAAATGTGAATATTTATTGACAACGTTTTCATCCTCTGATACTATTGCACTAAGTTAATATCATGTGATGGAGAAACGGAGATCCACAACAGCGCTTTACTGGGTGACAAATGACCCTGATGTAAAGTATGTTTGTTGTGGATCTTTTTCTTTATCTTTTCTACACACATTCATAGGGGATGGCAACTGAACCAGAGGAGGAATTTTTCATGACACCATTTTGGGGAGAAGTCGTAGGTACAATGCTGCTCATCATTTTTGGAGGCGGTGTGTGTGCGGCAGTTAATTTAAAGAAATCGCTCGCATATCAATCCGGCTGGATTGTAATCGCTTTCGGATGGGGATTTGCAGTAGCCATTGCAGCATATGCAACGGGTGGAATCAGTGGAGCGCATTTAAATCCCGCACTAACAATTGGGCTTGCGCTAGAAGGAAGTTTTCCTTGGGCTGATGTTCCAATGTATATTGTTGGTCAAATGCTCGGCGCATTAATAGGTGCTATTATTGTCTTTTTACATTACTTACCGCACTGGAAAGCAACAGATGATCCAGGTGCAAAGCTAGGTGTATTCTCAACTGGTCCTGCGATTCCGCATACTTTTGCAAACGTACTTAGTGAAGCCATTGGTACATTTGTATTGGTTCTAGGAATCTTAGCGATTGGTGCAAATAAATTTGCAGACGGAGTCAATCCGCTGATTGTTGGTTTTTTAATTGTTGCAATTGGTCTTTCTTTAGGTGGAACAACTGGTTATGCAATTAACCCTGCACGTGATTTAGGTCCGAGAATTGCACATGCGATCCTGCCGATTCCAGGGAAAGGCCCATCGAATTGGAAGTATGCATGGGTGCCAGTCATTGGTCCAATTTTAGGCGGTGCATTTGGCGGTGTTTTCTACAATGCAGCTTTTAAAGCGAACGTCACTCCAGCCTTTTGGATTGTAAGCGTTATTTTAATTGTGGTATTGTTAGGACTCTATGTCTCTACGAAAAACCAAACAAATGCTGTAAATGAAAGTATGTAAGGGGAGGAAAACATCATGACAAAAGAAAAATATATTCTTGCACTAGATCAAGGGACAACAAGCTCAAGAGCGATCTTATTTGATCAAGAAGGCAAAATTGCACATACAGCTCAGAAGGAATTTAATCAATATTTTCCGAACCCAGGCTGGGTAGAACACAATGCAAATGAAATTTGGAGCTCTGTTCTATCGGTCATTTCAACTGCTTTAATTGAATCAGGAATTGAAGCAGACCAAATCGCTGGTATTGGAATTACGAATCAGCGTGAGACAGCTGTTGTTTGGGATAAACATACAGGCGCACCTATTTACAATGCAATTGTTTGGCAGTCAAGACAAACGTCTGGCATTTGTGAAGATTTAAAAGCGCAAGGACACAATGAAACGTTTAGAAATAAAACAGGTCTTCTCATCGATGCTTATTTCTCAGGTACAAAGGTCAAATGGATTTTAGACAATGTAGAAGGTGCCCGTGAGAAAGCAGAAAATGGCGACTTACTGTTTGGCACAATCGATACTTGGCTTATTTGGAAGATGACAGGCGGTAAATCACACGTCACAGATTATTCCAATGCGTCAAGAACGTTAATGTTCAACATTTACGATCTGAAATGGGATGAAGAATTACTTGATATCCTTGGCGTACCTGCATCTATGCTTCCGGAGGTGAAACCATCTTCACACATTTATGGTGAAACAACAGACTATCACTTCTTCGGCAGAAATATTCCGATTGCAGGAGCGGCGGGAGATCAGCAGGCTGCTTTATTCGGTCAGGCTTGCTTTGAAGAAGGAATGGCGAAGAACACATATGGTACAGGATGTTTCATGTTGATGAATACAGGGGAAAAAGCCATTAAGTCGGATCATGGTTTATTAACGACGATTGCATGGGGCATTGACGGCAAAGTTGAATATGCTTTAGAAGGAAGTATTTTCGTTGCTGGCTCAGCGATTCAGTGGCTGCGTGACGGACTGAGAATGTTTAAAGACTCGAAAGACAGCGAAGCATATGCAGAGCGCGTTGAGTCAACAGAGGGCGTATATGTCGTTCCGGCATTCGTTGGTCTAGGCACACCATACTGGGATAGTGATGTCAGAGGCGCTGTTTTCGGGTTAACACGCGGTACTTCTAAAGAGCACTTTGTCCGAGCAACGTTAGAATCACTTGCTTATCAAACGAAAGATGTGTTAGATGCGATGGAAAAGGATTCAAACATTTCATTAAAAACATTGCGCGTTGATGGCGGAGCTGTGAAGAATGATTTCTTAATGGGCTTCCAAAGTGATTTACTGGATGTGCCTGTAGAGCGTCCAGAAATTAATGAAACGACGGCACTCGGTGCGGCCTATCTTGCGGGAATAGCAGTTGGCTTCTGGAACGACCGTTCAGACATTGCAAAACAATGGAACCTTGACAAGCGCTTTGACCCTAAGATGGAAGAGGACAGCCGTGACTCGTTATACAGCGGGTGGAAAAAGGCTGTAAAAGCAGCTCAAGCTTTCAAATAAACCAAAAGTATGGTATACTTCAAGTAAGTTAATAGAACGGTTGGAGAACTGGAGAGACCGCAGGCACCGAAGTGTAGAAATACGCTTTGGGTGTTTGCGGTCTCTTTTTCTTTACCGTACAACATGGGAGGAACAAGAGATGACTTTTTCTAGCTTAGAAAGGGAACAAATGCTGCAGGAAATGACAAAAAAACCATATGATGTGTTTATCATTGGCGGGGGTATTACAGGCGCTGGTACAGCACTTGATGCGTCTTCACGCGGGATGCGCGTTGGTCTTGCAGAAATGCAGGATTTCGCAGCAGGTACGTCTAGCCGCTCAACGAAACTAGTGCACGGTGGACTTCGTTATTTAAAACAATTCGAAGTGAAGATGGTCGCAGAGGTCGGTAAAGAGCGTGCCATTGTATACGAAAACGGTCCTCATGTGACAACACCAGAATGGATGCTTCTTCCGATGCATAAAGGCGGGACATTCGGTAAGTTTTCAACATCCATTGGGCTTAGAGTGTATGACTTTTTAGCTGGTGTAAAGCATAGCGAACGCAGAAGCATGCTAAGTGCGAAGGAAACACTTGCAAAAGAACCGCTTGTTAAAAAGGACGGCTTAAAAGGCGGCGGCTACTATGTTGAATACCGTACAGATGATGCACGCCTGACAATCGAAGTCATGAAAGAGGCTGTGAAATTCGGGGCAGAAGCAGTCAACTATGCGAAAGTAAAAGAATTTATTTATGATAAAGGCAAAGTTGTCGGTGTTGTCATTGAAGATGTCATGACGCAGAAAACCTACGATGTGTATGCGAAGAAAATCGTCAATGCGACAGGTCCATGGGTCGATCAGCTAAGAGACAAAGATCACTCAAAAGAAGGGAAACACTTACAGCATACAAAAGGTATTCACTTAGTATTCGACCAATCAGTCTTCCCATTAAAACAAGCGATCTACTTTGACACACCTGATAAACGTATGGTTTTTGCGATTCCAAGAGAAGGCAAAACGTACGTTGGAACAACAGATACAGTGTACAAAAAGCAGCTGGAACATCCGCGTATGACAAAAGCAGATCGTGATTATGTCATCAAAGCGATTCAATACATGTTCCCTGATCTCAATATTACAGAAAAAGATGTTGAATCTAACTGGGCTGGTCTTCGTCCACTCATTCATGAAGAGGGCAAAGACCCTTCAGAAATTTCTCGTAAGGATGAAGTATGGACATCATCTTCAGGCTTAATTACCATTGCTGGCGGTAAATTAACAGGCTACCGCAAAATGGCTGAGCACATTGTGAATCTCGTACGTGATGGACTGAAAGAAGAAACGGGCAAAGACTTCGGGCCATGTAAAACAAAGCATATGCCAATTTCAGGCGGTCATGTAGGCGGGTCTAAAAATATGGCATCCTTTGTCCAAGCGAAAACAGCAGAAGGAGTATCTGTTGGTTTAACAGAACCGATTGCTCAAAAACTCGCTGAAAAATATGGCTCAAACGTCAGCAGTCTCTTCAAGCGTGTAGAGCAGCTTCAAGGTGAAGCAGACAAACGAAACATTCCAGCGTATGTACTGGCAGAGCTTGTCTATGCAATCGAAGAAGAATTAGCTGTTACCCCTGTTGATTTCTTCTTAAGAAGAACAGGAAGCCTATTATTTAATATCAACTGGGCGAAAAAATATGCACAGCCTGTCGTTGACTATATGGCAGAGCGTTTTGGCTGGGATGAAGCAGCAAAACAGAAACATCAAACAGAATTAGATCAACTATTCCATGAAGCAGTTGTACCACTTGATGCTGAATAAAAGAAAAGCCGATCATGTATCGGCTTTTTTATTTGTTCAGCATTTTCTTCATCTCTCAATGATATAGCATGACATAAAGGATGATTCCATATAAAATAACAGTAGATGTATTTTATTGATGATAAGAGCTGGGAGGACGACCATGAGTTGGAAGACGAATTATGAGCGATGGATCAATGAGAAGCACCTGGATACTGAGCTAAGGGAATGGCTGGAGGCACATCAAGATGATCAATTAGCACTTGAAGACTGTTTCTACAAAAACCTTGAGTTCGGCACTGGAGGAATGCGCGGAGAGATTGGTGCCGGCACGAACCGAATGAATGTGTACACGGTTCGTAAAGCATCTGCAGGCCTTGCTGCGTATATTGCGAAACATGGAGAGGATGCAAAAAGAAGAGGCGTCGCCATTGCATATGATTCACGCCATAAATCGCCTGAATTTGCGATGGAAGCAGCCAAAACTCTTGCTTCACAGGGCATTCAAACATACGTATTTGACGAACTGCGTCCAACACCAGAGCTCTCCTTTGCTGTTCGAGAGCTGAATGCATTTGCTGGGATTGTCGTAACAGCAAGTCATAATCCACCAGAATATAATGGCTATAAAGTATATGGAGAAGACGGCGGACAGCTGCCTCTACTTCAAGCAGATCAAGTCATTCAAGAAGTAGATGCAATAGAAAATGAACTGTCGATTTCAGTTGATTCAGAAGAAACGTTAAAACAACAAGGGCTGATCAAGATGATCGGAGAAGAAATCGATCATGCGTATATTGAAAAATTAAAAACCATCAGTGTCCACCCTGAGCTGGCAGGTGAGGTCGATGTCAAAGTCGTTTTTACCCCGCTTCATGGTACGGCCAACCAGCCTGTCCGAAAAGGGCTTCAGGCTTTAGGCTATCAGCATGTGACCGTTGTGCCTGAACAGGAAAAACCAGATCCGCAATTTTCAACAGTGACATCGCCAAATCCAGAGGAGCATGCAGCATTTGAGTATGCCATCAAGCTTGGCGAAAAGCAGAATGCTGATATCCTCATTGCAACAGACCCAGATGCGGATAGGTTAGGCATTGCGGTCAGAGATCATGATGGAGAGTTTACCGTCTTAACAGGCAACCAAACAGGAGCCCTGCTGCTCCATTATTTATTGTCTGAAAAACAAAAGCTTGGTCAGCTGCCGCCTCGTCCCGTTGTGATGAAAACGATTGTCACAAGTGAGCTTGGGCGTGCTGTTGCTTCAGCATTTGGTGCCCATACGATTGACACGCTTACTGGTTTTAAATTTATTGGAGAAAAAATCAAGCAATTCGAAGAGAGCGGAGAATACACGTTTCAATTCGGGTACGAAGAAAGCTATGGCTATTTGATCGGTGACTTTGCCCGAGATAAAGATGCGGTGCAAGCGGCGCTGTTAGCTGTCGAAGTCGCTGCTTTCTATAAAAAACAAGGCAAGTCCTTGTACGACGCGCTTGTCGATATGTTCAAGGAGTTTGGATTTTACCGGGAAGGGTTAAAGTCGTTAACCTTAAAAGGAAAAGAAGGAGCAGAGCAAATTTCAGCGATCCTTCATACCTTTAGAACAAATCCACCAGCTGCTATCGCGGGTCAGCGCATCACTGTCATCGAGGATTACCAATCAAGTCAAAGACACCTCGTTGCCGAAAAGAAAGAAGAAACCATTCACCTGCCAGCTTCAAACGTGCTGAAATATTTCCTTGAGGATGGCTCGTGGTTCTGCTTAAGACCTTCCGGCACTGAGCCTAAAGTGAAATTTTATATTGCAGTCAAAGGTACATCTTTAACAGATAGCGAAGAAAAGCTGAAGCATCTGTCAGAAGAAGTGATGAAAGTCGTTTATGAGATTGTGGAAGAAACAGCTAAATAAACAAACAAGGCCATCGTGTGAATGCATGATGGCTTTTTCTCAGTCAAAAGGATGAGAAAAAATCATCCTTTTAGCGAAAGAACCGGCAGAATGCTCATGATATAATGAGCGTAATGAAAAGAGAAGGCAGCAAATGCCGGGGGTAAACAGTATGGGAGAATATCAAGAGAAGGTTGAAACATTAAAAACGTTAAAAGAAATTGCTGAAAAGCTAAATGAAGGCACGGAAATGAAAGATACGCTTCATGAAGTGCTCCATATGCTGATGGATGTCACAGGCTTTCATTCAGCATGGATTTATTTTATAGAAAAAGACGGTTCGTACGAATTGATGGCAGAGGTCTCCTTACCCGAAGCGCTGGCAAAGCATCAAAAACAGCTCATGTGCCAAAACGATTGCTATTGCATCAATCGATATACAAAAGGTTCACTTCAATCTGCCACAAACATTATGAATTGTAAACGCATCGAAACGGCGATGAAAAAGCAGCTTGGGGATACTGAAGGAATTACGCATCATGCGACGGTTCCCCTCAAAGCATGTAAGCGTACGTTCGGATTATTGAATGTGGCGGCAAAAGGAAAAGTCACATTTACGCAAGAAGAATTGAACTTGCTTGAAAGCATTGCGCTTCAAATTGGTACCGCCATTCAACGGATGAAGCTTGTGCAAAACGAACATCAACATGCTCTTTTGGAAGAAAGAAACCGGCTTGCACAGGACTTACATGATTCCGTCAACCAGATGCTATTTTCAGTCAGTCTGACTGCTAAAGCTGCCCGTCAAATGACTAATGATCAGAATCTAGGGGAAATGATTGATTTTATTCAGCATTTGTCACAAGATGCACTGGTTGAAATGCGGTCACTCATTTGGCAGCTAAGGCCAAGAGGACTTGAAAAAGGATTCACTACAGGAATTCAAGAGTATGCAAAGCTTTTAGGATTACGCTGTACATTATCGTTATCAGGCTGTATGGAGATGGATCATTCGCAGCATGAAACGTTGTTTCGGGTATGCCAAGAAGCGCTGAATAATTGTCAAAAACATGCGGGAGTAGAGGAAGTCAAGGTCCAGCTTGAACAATCAAAAGACACGTTTGAGATGAAAATTATCGACCGCGGAAAAGGGTTTCAGTATGACGAGCAAATGAGCCTCCCTTCACTTGGTCTGAAAGGCATGTCTGACCGTATCAAAAGAGCTGGTGGAACATTTTGTATAGAGTCTGAGCTCGGTGAAGGAACCACCATTCAAGTGAAGGTGCCATTTTCTCAAGAAAGGAAGGGGTCGTCATGAGAGTCGTGATTGCAGATGATCATCATATTGTGAGAAAAGGGCTTGTGTTTTTCTTGCAGACACAGCCTGACGTCGAAATCGTTGGTGAGGCTTCTAATGGAGAAGAAGCATTAGAAGTTGTCAGACAAACGCGGCCTGACATCGTTCTAATGGATCTATCGATGCCTGTGATGAATGGTATTGAAGCCACGAAACAAATGATGCTGGAAATGCCCGATACCCGCATTGTGATTCTGACAAGCTATGCGGATAAAGATTATGTTATTCCCGCTATTCAAGCAGGGGCAAAAGCCTATCAGCTCAAGGATGTAGCGCCAGAAAAGCTCCTTACGACAATGATTGACGTACAAAAGGGCACCTATCAATTAGATGCTCATATCACCAACTTTCTTGTGCAGCATTTGACTGAGCCAAAAGAGCAAAAATGGAAGTTAATGAAAGAGCTGACCAATAGAGAGCGAGATGTCTTATTCGAAATTGCAAAGGGGAAAAGCAATAAAGAAATTGCCTCATCACTGTTTATTTCTGAAAAGACTGTCAAAACACACGTATCTCATGTATTATCAAAACTAGAGCTGGCAGATCGTACACAAGCGGCTCTGTATGCAGTGGATTATCAAAAAAATCAGCCGAAAGAGCTGCTATGACAGAAGGGAATTTAGTCGTTATGCTAAAACTTTTAAGCGCACATTCAATTCAATGAATTGAATAAAAAAGAGCACAGATGTTGGTTTATTTGACGTGCCCTTTTGCGTAAAAAGAGAAGCATGTCCAGTCTAATTTCTAATAATGAAACGATAAAAGGCTTGATGAGTATATGCTCATCAAGTCTTTTTTTATTTTGAGGGAGGTGATGAACCGGCTGACTAAAGGTGAATTTAAAAAAGGAGGGAACAAAGTGGAGACATATGAATTAGTGAATGGTTATCGCCATGATGACAAATTGAAAGAAAGCTTTAATGCGTTAGCGATCAATACATTTGATTTGGATTTTAGTGACTGGTATAAAAGAGGGTACTGGGATGAAAAATATATTCCTTATTCCTTTGTCCATCACGGGAAAGTGATCTCAAACGCTTCCGTCTACCTCATGTCCCTGATCATTGATGGCCAAACGTATCGAGCTGTTCAAATTGGCACGGTGATGACGGATCAAGCCTACCGCCATAAAGGATTAGCGACAAAGTTAATGCAGCATATTATGGATACGTACGAAAATGACTATGATATGATTTTTCTTTTTGCCAATGAAACTGTACTGGATTTTTATCCAAGATTCGGCTTTACCCGTTACCACGAAAGCGAATTTAGTCTAAATATCGGCAAAAGCGCCATTCAAATGAAAAAGGACATGCGCAAAAAGCAGCTGACGTTGGAACATGACCTGCCATTACTTGAACAGTTCGCAGAAAAACGTCAAACGGGATCAATGAAATTAGATGCTGAAGACCATGGCAGCTTATTGATGTTTTATTTTACATTCGTTTGGCCGGATGCCATTTTCTATATTGAAGCGTTGGATACCATTGTCCTGATGAATGAAGAAAATGAAACCATACATGTCTTTGATATCATTTCTCTCCAGCCGCAAAATATAGAAGAAGTTGTTGCACATATTGTGAATGAAACGACGGAAAAAGTGATATTCTATTTCACACCTGATACGTCAATTGACGGCTTACATGTGGTTATGGCGCCAAATGACGAGGATGCGCTGTTTATTTATACAAAAAAAGAATGGGTAAAAGACCACTTTATGCTTCCAATCACTGCGCACTGCTAAGTGTATGTAAAAAGGCTGATAATCAGCCTTTTTCTTTATGTGTACATCGGTTGTGAATAAACTTCAGAAGCAGCAGCCTCTGAAGCATGGTCAATGTACTGCAGGAGCCCATATAAACATTTTTCAACATCAGCATCGTTCCGGTTAAATTGATACGCGTGTAAGAAATGCTCAATACGTTTCGAGAGCAAGTCATCTTGCGTACGTACCATAAGAATAAGTAAATTATCCCATTGCGAGCGATGCGTATAATAAAGTGCTTTATCATAATCCGCCACATTCATCAAACCTTCTCCTTTCCCTTGAGAAGTCCTCATTAGTTTGCTCGGAACATATCGACATTTTCAGGGGAAAAGTTGGTGTCCGCATTAATCATGTACCGGGAATTTTAGGCTGAATAAATGCTTCATGTATGAAAAAGGATCGACCAGCAAAACATAAACAAAATATACATGAAAGTGAGATCAATGATATTATGCAGCCGAAATGGTGGATGCCTTTTGCAGCAGGAATGGTTTTGTATGGCATTTTCATGATCCATCCTGCAGCAAATGCAGCGATGCAGCCTGTTGAAAATTGGGAAAGACTTGCGTACACAGCGTTGCAAGAGGAATATGAAGGCGCCGCTTTAAACGATTATCAATATATTGGGCGCACACAAGTAAATGAAGATCAGACAAAAGATGTGTTTCGCGTCACCGTGAAGGAAGGCTCAACGCTTTTTGCCGCACATGCAGAAATCTATTTTCACCCGGTGACCGGTCATTTGATTAGTATTAACGTATTCCGGCTATAAAAAAAGCACCTCTAATAAAGAGGTGCTCCAGCGTGTAGACAAACCCTCGCATTCGGTGTCAGTCCTTGCGTGCCGGTGCTCACGAATGTCAAATTCGCTCCGCACCAGTACTCGTCCTTCCTAGACTGCAAAGGTTTTCTATCACGCTGAAAAGAAGACAAAGGGCCAAAATAAAGCTCATTTTAGCCCTTTGTCAATCTGAAGCACCTCTAATAAAGAGGTGCTCATTACGGATCAATTATTTCATGCTTCCTTGAAGGTATGAGCGAATATCCACACCAAGTGAATCGGCTAATCGTTGTCCGTAGTCTTCGTCTGCACGATAGAAGTTGCAGATCGCAAGTAATTTTGTTTTGTCATTTACATCTTTCAGGTCAGCTGTTAGGTTTTTGATCAATGCTTGCTTCTCTTCTTCAGAGTAGCTTCGATATTTTTCCCCAGCTTGTTTGAAATCGTTCGGTTTTTCAATTTTTTGTCTCACCATACGGTCACCGTGAAGAACTTGCTCACTTTCTTTGTAGTGAGGATTTTCTTTTGGCTGATCATCGTAACGGTTTGGTTCATAGTTAATATGACCGCTTGGACGAGTCGTTGTCATAAAGCCATCCTGCTGATTATTGTGTACTGGTGCATAAGGACAGTTCACCGGAATGCGCATGTAGTTTGCACCAAGACGATGACGCTGCGTATCAGGATATGAGAACAGACGGCCTTGAAGCAGTTTATCTTCTGATGCTTCGATTCCTGGAACAAGTGCACTTGGCGTGAAAGCAGATTGCTCTGTTTCAGCAAAGAAGTTCTCAGGATTGCGGTTGAGTGTCATGCGTCCTACTTTTTGAAGCGGATAATCTTCCTCGCTCCATGTCTTTGTTGGATCACATGGATCATAGTCAAGGTCATCATAATCGCTAAGCGGCATCAGCTGGACATATAAGTCCCATGCTGGGTAATGGCCATTTTCAATGCGGTCATATAAGTCTCTTGTCGCATGCTGGAAATCATTCGCTTGGATTTCTGCTGCTTCTTCCATAGATAAATTGCGAATACCTTCTGAAGGTCTCCAGTGATATTTCACATATTTTGTTTCTCCATATTTGTTGACCCATCTAAATGTATGCACACCAGAACCGCGCATTTCAGCGTAACTCGCAGGGATTCCTTCATCAGAGAAGAGCCATGTGAGCATATGAGTTGATTCAGGTGTTAAGGTCATAAAATCCCAATAACGGTCAGGATCTTGGATATTGGTTACAGGATCTGGCTTGAGAGAGTGAACCATATCAGGGAATTTCAATGCATCACGTATAAAGAAGATCGGCAAGTTGTTACCAACTAGATCATAGTTACCTTCTTCTGTGTAAAATTTGACAGCAAAGCCGCGCGGGTCACGCAATGTTTCAGGTGAACCTTTAGGATGAATAACTGTTGAGAAGCGAACAAAAACGTCTGTCTGTTTTCCTTCTTCACTTAAGAAGTCAGCTTTTGTATGTTTCTCCATGCTATTTTCAACTTCAAACACACCATAAGCGCCGGCGCCTCTTGCATGAACGACACGCTCTGGAATACGTTCACGATCGAAGTGTGCAAGTTTTTCAATCAAATGGTAATCATCAAGAAATGTAGGTCCGCGGTGACCAGCTGTTCTTGAGTTTTGGTTATCGCCAACAGGCACGCCTTGATTCGTTGTCAAATTTTTATGATTTGAATTTGTCATTCTTTTCTCCTCCTGTAAACAAAAAAATGATTTCTAGTAATCTATATACCCTAATTATATTAAATCAAACCTGATAGTCAATATTTATTTATAATAATTTTAAATTAATTATTATTACAAGAAGGTAAAGAAAAAGACGAAAGAAAAGAATTCTTTCGCCTAAAGGAGGAGCTCTCTAAGAGCATCTTTGTTTTGAGTTAAATCTTTTAATGTGTATTGATCAAGAACGCGTAAGTAAGCAGTAAGTGCTTCATGAAGTACATGCTTTAATGAACAAATCGGAGAGATGATACAGCTGTTTTTCTTTGAATCAAAGCATTCAACCATGACTAAATCATCCTCAGTATAACGGACAACTTCTCCAATATTAATGCTTTCTGGGCTTTTCCCAAGCCTAATCCCGCCATTTCTTCCACGGATCGTTTCCACATACCCGCGTTTTCCAAGATGATAAATCACCTTAGTCAGATGATTTTTAGAAATGCCATAAACATCGGCGATCTGCTGAATATTTGACAGTTCATTGTTTTCTCTTGATGCTAAATAAATGAGTACTCTTAATGAGAAATCTGTATAATTCGTTAGTTTCATTTTGACGACCTCTAAACCTGATAGAGTTTTGTATCATCGTAACACATTTTAGACAAAAACTGTTCGAGAAAGTGTTAAATGTGACAACATTTAAAACATGTATTATAAATATTGCTTTTATAAGCTGTCATCCATTACGATAAAGATGTATTTAAAATACACCTTTTTGAAAGAAGGAATGACGATGTTATCTAAAGATCAAATGAATGCCATTAAACAATCAGCCCCTCTATTAAAAGCTGAGGGAACCAAACTTGTGACTGTTTTTTATCAAAATATGATTCGGCAGCACCCAGAACTACTCAATCAATTTAATAAAACAAACCTCATGAACGGAAGTCAGCCAGAGGCGCTTGCTGCGACACTATATCAAGCAGCACTGCACATCGATCGATTAGAAGAATTACTTCCTGCGGTCAAACAGATTGCCCATAAGCATGTCAGTGTGATGGTCAAAAAAGAGCAATATCCAATCGTCGGATATCACCTCATTGAAGCGATGAAAGAAGTGTTTGGTTTAACGGAAAAAGATGACACGCTTTTAGCTTGGAAGGCCGCATATGACATTATTGCAAATATTTTTATCACGATTGAAGCAGAAATGATGGAGGAGAATGTAAAGCAAACTGGCGGATGGGCAGATGTGAAGCCGTTTGTGATTAAGAAAAAGGTACAGGAATCTCCATCGCTGATCTCCTTTTACTTAGTACCAGAAGATGAATCAGAGCTGCCAATGTATGAAGCAGGCCAATATGTTACGGTACAGGCAGATATGCCGGGTGAAGCTTATATGTGCAGCAGACAATATAGCTTATCAGATCAGCATCATCCTTCTTATTACCGCATTACAGTAAAGCGTGATGGTCATGTGTCTACATTTTTGCATGATGAAATGGAAGAAGGGGACGTTCTTCAAGTGAGTATGCCGCAGGGAATGTTCTGTTTGCAAGAAGACACTAAAGAGCCTGTTTATTTTATTAGTGCTGGTTCTGGTGTCACACCAATGATCGGTTTAATGAAAACAGCAGCGCAAAACAGCCAGCCGTTTACAATGATTCATGCAGATCGATTAGAGGATGTAACTGCTTTTGAAAATGAATTTGAAAGCGTTCTAGCTGCAGCTTCTCATGGTCGCATCATCTTATGTAATGAACAATTTGTACAGCCTGGTAAGGGTGAGCTTGTTGAGAAGGCAGTTTCCCGCATTGACCGTCCATTCCTTCAATCAGTGATTGGAGAAGGAAAAGGCCAATTTTATCTATGCGGTTCCCCGGTGTTTACACAGGAGATGATTCATATACTAAAAGAGCTGGGAATTCCAGAACAGAATATTCATTTCGAGCAATTCGGCGGGCAATCCACGAAAGAAATGGAAGTCGTCTAAACGAATGGCGGAACATCATGTTTTTTTAGGTGCGATCATATAGTAGGGATAAGTCCGATGAGGAGGGATGGTTTCCTTGAGCGTATCTGAAAAACGTCTTTTACAAAGAGCCATTGATGAAATTACAGAAATTGCAGATGGATTTGGTCTAGATTTTTATCCGATGAGGTATGAAATCTGTCCCGCGGAAATTATTTATACGTTCGGTGCATACGGAATGCCAACACGATTCAGCCACTGGAGCTTTGGGAAGCAATTTCATAAAATGAAGCTTCATTATGATTTAGGGTTAAGCAAAATTTATGAGCTGGTCATCAATTCAAATCCTTGCTACGCCTTTCTGCTTGATAACAACACGCTTGTTCAAAATAAATTAATTGTGGCTCATGTACTGGCACACTGTGATTTCTTCAAAAATAATTGCCGTTTCCAAAACACAAAACGAGACATGGTAGAAAGCATGTCAGCAGCGGCAGAGCGGATCAAAGAATATGAGCATCTTCATGGAACAAAAGAAGTGGAATCCTTTTTAGACGCCGTATTGGCTCTACAGGAGCATATTGATCCGTCTCTTGTTCGTTCAAAACTAAGCTGGAATATGGACGATGAAGAAGAATGTGAAGATGATAAACCAAAACGTCAGACGCCGTATGATGATTTGTGGGGAATGGATGAGCCGAAGACGCATGAGAAAAAGAAAATCGTCAAGCAATTTCCACCAAAGCCGGAAAAAGATATTTTGCTCTTTATTGAGGCGCACTCCCGGGAGCTAGAGCCGTGGCAGCGGGACGTCCTCACCATGCTGAGGGAGGAAATGCTCTATTTTTGGCCGCAGCTGGAAACAAAGATTATGAATGAAGGCTGGGCATCGTATTGGCATCAGCGGATTATGCGTGAGCTTGATTTAGATTCAAGTGAATCGATTGAGTTTGCCAAATTAAATGCAGGCGTGGTGCAGCCATCTAAAACAGGCATCAATCCTTACTATTTAGGTCTGAAGATTTTTGAAGATATCGAAGAGCGCTATGACAACCCATGTGAAGAATTAAAAAAAGCAGGGGTGACAGAAGGATCGGGCCGCAGCAAAATGTTTGAAGTCAGGGAAATTGAATCAGATATTTCCTTTATTCGAAATTACTTAACAAAAGACCTTGTGATGAGAGAAGATTTGTACTTGTTTCAAAAACAAGGGAGAGACTATAAAGTCATCGATAAAGAATGGAAGGCTGTTCGTGATCAGCTAGTCAGCATGAGGGTCAATGGCGGCTTTCCTTATTTGACCGTGATGGATGGCGACTATTTAAAAAACAATGAACTCTATATTAAACATTGGTATGAAGGCATTGAACTAGATCTGAAATACTTAGAAAAAGTACTCCCTTATTTGCATCAGCTATGGGGAAGAAGTGTGCATATCGAATCAGTTCTTGAAGGAAAAGAAGTCATGTTTTCGTATGATGGAAAAGGGGTTCATAGGAAATATCTCGCTTAAAAAAGACCAAAAAAAGATGTCTCTTAGCAGACATCTTTTTTTGCCCGTTTTATTGGTTTTTCAGCAGTTTGAAAATGTGTTTTGCTTGATCGGTGTTTTCCATCAGACCTTTTAGCTTTTGGCTTGTTGGGCCATATGCAAAGAATGGAACTTCATCACCCGTATGACCTGATGTTGTCCAGCCTGTATGTGATCTCATGTTGATCACTTCTTCAATCGCATCATCAATTTTAACAGCATCCTTTGTTTCAGAAGCCTTTTGAATGGAGGCTATTTCTTCTTTTGTAAATTCAAGATCGATATATTGTTTCAGCGCTGATTCAACAGGCATGCCGCTGACAATTTTGTTTGCAATAAAGTCAGGCGTCTTTTTCGCTGCTTTTACCGGTTTGTAATCCCAGCTGCCCGAGCCGTCTGCTCCGAAGGAAAGTCCGCCAGTTGAATGATCGGCAGTGGTGATGACTAACGTATTTTTATCCTTTTTTGCAAAACGAATGGCTTCTTCAAATGCTTTTTCAAAATCCTTCATTTCACTCATTGCACTGACAATATCATGATCATGTCCAGCCCAGTCAATTTGGCTGCCTTCAACCATAAGGAAAAATCCTTTTTTGTTTTTAGACAGCTGTTTAATGGCTGAGGACGTCATGTCTTGCAGGGAAGGGGTCTTTTTATCACGATCAATCGCTTTATCAAGACCACCGTCAGCAAAAATGCCTAGCACCTTTTGATTTTTGTTTTTTTGTAAGGCATCTTTATTGGTGACATAATCATATCCGGCTTGCTTGAATTCTTTCGTCAAATCACGATCCTTCCGGACAAAATCGACAAGACCTCCGCCAAGCATGACATCGACTGTATGCTGTTTTCCGATTTTTTCATCGAAGAAATCATCAGCGATGGCTGCTGTGTTTTTTCTCGATACATCGTGAGCCGCATACGCAGCAGGAGTGGCATTTGTTAATTCAGAGGTCACGACAAGACCTGTAGATTTTCCCTTCCGTTTTGCTTCTTCTAGAACTGTTTTTAATTTTTTGCCGTTTTTATTTACACCGATCGCATTGTTGTAAGTCTTTTTACCAGTTGCCATAGCTGTACCAGCTGCGGCAGAATCGGTGATATTGCTTTTAGAGTCGTTAGGGTATGTTTTGTGCATGCCAGTGAGGTAAGGGTCAAACGCTGTTTGTTTTGAAAGGTCTCCGTTGTGTTTAAATGAACGGTAAGTTGAAAGATAAGGTGTTCCCATGCCATCCCCGATCAGCACGATCACATTTTGCACGTCATTTTTTGGCTTCTTTTTAGCCTCTGCTTTGTCAGCCTGTCCAAATTCAATCCCTGAAAAAATGCCAATCGATAGCACAGATGCTGCCGCTACTGCAGCGATTTTCGTTTTCGAGCTTTTCAACACACTCATTCATTTTGCCTCCTCATTGTTTATGTATCGCTCTTACGTTTACAATGGTAGAGCAGAATTGTGGATTCCCATTTACAGGATCGTAAAGTTCACTTTAAAATTGTAAAGGTCCACTTTACATAGAATGGACCAAAAAGAGAAATGAATGTATCATTTATCCATGACAAGATGCGTTTATTTTGTCATGATTGTGTAATGAAAATGAAATATAAAGAACCCTAAAAAAAAATAAATTTTGCCGAATTAATAAGCATAATGTCGTAGGAAGTCAAGACTATTTCTTCTGGTATTTGATCCTTATAATAGTAAGTAGATAAAATTCGGATCACGATAGATACATACAGGAGGAACAAATGAAAAAACAATTGATCACAGCTGCAAGTGCAGTTCTACTTGGGACGACATTATTTGCCGGAGCTGCCTCAGCACAATCAGTAAAAGTTCAAAAAGGTGACTCTCTTTCTGTTCTAGCGAAAAAATACAAAACAAGTGTGAGCAAGATTAAATCAGACAATAAGCTGAAATCTAACACGATTTATGTTGGACAAACTTTAAAAGTAAATGGTACTTCCTCAAAAAAAACTACGAAAACATCAAAAACAACAACAAAAGTAAAAGCGGCGTCAGCGACAGCTATTCATAAAGTTGTTAAAGGTGATACATTATCTAAAATCGGCAAAAAGTACGGCATGACTGTAAAAGAGCTGAAATCGTTAAATAAACTCAAAACAAACCTGATCAAAATTGGGCAAAAGCTAAAGGTCAAAAAGACATCTAAAAAAGTGAAGACAACACCTGTTAAAGAAAAAACAGTTTCTGCTTCTTCTTTAAACACGTCTAAGCTTGTAGCAGATGCTAAAGCGCACAATGGCACACCATATAGATGGGGTGGAACGACACCAAAGGGCTTTGATTGCAGCGGGTTTATGTGGTATATCATTAAT
The DNA here is from genome assembly GCF_002998735.1 of Bacillus sp. NMTD17. Classification (NCBI taxonomy): domain Bacteria; kingdom Bacillati; phylum Bacillota; class Bacilli; order Caryophanales; family Bacillaceae; genus Bacillus; species Bacillus sp. NMTD17. The sequence continues at coordinate 778,266 of NZ_PVRH01000002.1, read as the reverse complement.
AAACAAAAAAAGATTTCAAGACAAACAACTGAAGGTTTCTGGGGATCAATGAAAAGCGTATCAACACCAAAGGTTGGCGATTTCGTGTTCTTTACAACATATAAATCGGGTCCATCTCACATGGGTGTCTACATTGGGAACAACAAGTTTATTCATGCTGCTTCTGATGGTGTGACGATCAGTAATATGAATTCAAGCTACTGGAAGCCGATTTACCTTGGAGCGAAAACATTTGTGAACTAATTTATTCTAAGAGACTGCTTATGAAGCAGTCTCTTTTTATTTGCGCTGTAGACTTACCGTTGGGTATATTTAAGAAAATACCAAAAAGCCAGTGCTGCTTGGCGTTAGTCAAGTAACACTGGCTATTCATCTAATGAGATTTAAAAACCTAATTGAAGATCGACATCGATCGATACGATGGTGTAGACACAAACAATAACAAAGATATTCAGTACGACACCGAGGAACCCTGGGCCTGTACGGCCTTTTTTAATGAACAGTTCAATAATGCCAAATGGAACTGCGGCCATTGCAAAAGGAAGCATCTGAAAAGAATAAAATGTCACGTTGCTGATAATGGCGAGGTTCAGCATGAGCAGGGATAATATCGCTGTACCGACGGAAATCCAGCCAAATACATTATGCTCTTTAAAAATTCTTACCAATTCCATAATTCCACCTCGCTCACTTTTGCCGTTTTAATGCGTTTTGTCTTCACAAATTTCTCGATTTCTTTCGAAGGACCTGTGATCACAGAGCCATAAATCGTGACACCATTTTGGTTGATATAGCGTATTCGGTTTGACAGATCCAGTTCAGGTCTGCCAGAGATCGTTTTTGCCCAGGTTGGGTGCTGATCCACATAAGCAAGGGCATCTTTAAATTGATCTACCTCTGTTTTTGATGTGTGCTGAAGCTCTTTTAAGAATTCAGAGTCTTTCCCAGGGAAGCCGATTGGCCGCTGATTCCCGCTTAATGAATCCTCTGTTTTAATCGCATTCCAGAGCACTTTCATATCATATTTTTTAGCAAAGGAATAAACGTCCTTTGGTGTATAAGCTTTGTCATAGGATACATACACTTCACTGACTGTTCCTTCAGGAAGCTTGTCTAAAGTAGTGAGTGTTTGTTTTTTTGATGCATCTGGCTGCGCCGAAGGATGGGTAAAGAAATCCTCCGTATCGCGTGCGCTGTCACCATAATACGAGATGGTAGGCTGCTTTAATTTATCGAAAAACATCTCGATTTGTTCACTGCCAATGGCTTCTGTTTTATTGCCAATTTGTTTTTGCAGCTTCAATTCGGTGTTCATCCCAAAAAGCTTGACCTGGCCTTTTAAATCCTTCATATCAATCGCCACGTTTGGTTTCGTCAAAGCGACGGTGACAGCGGCTGTTTCCATGAAGTGATTCCCTTTGCTCTCTGCTCCGCCCACACCGTAGTATAGATAACTTCCTAATGTACAAAGTGGTAAAATAATGAGTGTCGATATGACAGCAAGCACGGAAATACGTAAATAAGACTTTCTTTTTCCGTATTGTAAGATGGCTTTTTGCTTTTCAGGACTGATGGAAAAATCTGTCCAATCCGAGTCGTTCAGTTCCTGACTTAAGCGTTTTTCGTTTTCTTCAAGTTCTTCTTCAAACGCCATCATTTCTTCCTCGTTCATCTCACCATTATTATATTGTTCCCATCGCTTGTTAAACTCTTCATTCATCATTAACACCTCTGTTGTAAAGTGCTTTTAGGCGCTGCCTTGCACGAAATAAAACACTTTTAAAATTTGCTTCAGTAATATTCATGACCTTGGATGCTTCCTTGTAGTTCAGTTCTTTTAAATAATACAATGTCAACGCTTCCTTGTAGTTATCTGGAAGCTGCTCCAAATACATGTTGAGGACTTCTTTTATTTCAACCTGTTCAGCAGGGCTTTGTACAGACGTTTGTAAAAGGCCGCCAATTAGATCATCCGATATGGTCACTTCTTTTTTATGTTTCCTGACATAATCAATAAAAGCATTTCGTGCCACCTGAAATAACCAAGGTTTCACTTTGCTATGGTCGTAGGAATGAATATGTATATAAGCACGCATAAAGGTTTCCTGCAATAAGTCTTCTGCCAAATGTTTGTCTTTTGTCATGGAGAGCAGAAACCTGTAAACATCGTTCATATACATTTGATAAATTTCATCGATCGTCACTGATTTTTCTCCCCTCTATGTTATACACGCATAAGAAAGGCATAAAGTTGCACGAAACTTCTCAATACCGTACATTACTCATCTCTTTCGCCGAATCAAAATCATTTCTCCTTATCATAGCGAAATTTACGCCATTTATAAAGCATTTTCAATAGAACAAATCAGGAAAAAACCTTAAAAAACGACAAAATTGGACACAATTCCTCTTCTATTCTCTCCTAAAACCATGGACCTGGATACAGAAAGAACGATGATTCTTAACGAAAAATGATGTGATGGTTTGGCTGTTTCATGAAATTTTTAGTACCAGGTAATAAAAAATTTGTTATAATAGAAACAAATCCTTCATTCTTCAAACAAAGGAAGTGCACTATGTATAAATTTTCAGGCTATACCATCAAAGTATTATTTTCTCTCCGAGGCGGAATCAAAGTATATCAAAAAGAGAATCTGCCAACGGATCGGGGGTTTGTCATTGCATGTACACATGAGGGTTTTGTGGATGTTCTTGCATTAGGCGCAGGGATTCTTCCGTTTGAGATCCACTACATGTCGAAAAAAGAATTGTTTGCAAATAAATGGATCGGTGGATTTTTAAAGAAGATTCATGCCTTTCCAGTTGATCGAGAGAATCCTGGGCCAAGCAGTATTAAAACGCCCATTAAATTATTAAAAGAGGGGAAGATCGTTGGGATTTTTCCAAGCGGAACACGTACAACAGAGGATGTACCTTTAAAAAGAGGTGCGGTCACCATTGCCCAGCTCGGTAAAGCGCCAATCGTTCCAGCAGCGTACAAAGGACCGTCCAATGCGAAAAGTCTTTTCAAAAAGGGGAAAATGCGCTTAATTATCGGTGAACCGATTGAGCAGTCAGAATTTGAGCATCTGCCGCCAAAAGAACGGTTAGGTGCCATGACGGAAGTATTAAACACGAGAATTAAAGAACTTGAAGCTCAATTAATGGAAAAGGCATAAGAAAAACGACCGCTTGCTTTGGCAAGGGTCGTTTTTTTCTTAAGAAGCGCCTTCTTCAGCGGCTTCTGCTAATTGTTCATTTAACTTTTTGACTTCGATATATACCACATGGTGTCCATCGACTTCATTAATGATAAATTCATAGCCTTGTTCACGAATGGTGTCATTTTTCTCAACTTCATATTTCTGTGTAAGGAACCATCCGCCGATCGTATCGACCTCTTCGTTATCAAGCTGCGTACCTAAGAGCAGGTTGACTTGGTCAACTAGAACCTTTCCATCAAAGATGTAATGGTCTTCTCCAAGTTTACGCACTTCGTTGATTTCATCAATATCGAATTCATCACGAATTTCACCGACGATTTCTTCAAGGATGTCTTCTACAGTCACAAGACCTGCTGTACCGCCGTATTCATCTGATAAAATCGCCATGTGTACACGTTCACGCTGCATTTTGAGCAATAAATCATGTACAGGAACTGTTTCAATCACATGAATAATCGGGTTGACAAACTTTTCGATTGTATCACTTGTAGAACACTCACCGCTAATGCAGGCAGTGAGAACCTCTTTAATGTTCAGAACACCAATCATGTTATCTTTATCGCCATCTTCAATTGGATAACGTGTATATTTTTCTACCTTGGTCACCTTCAGCATTTCCTCAATGGTAATATCATGAGGGAAGCTGACAACTTCGGTACGAGGAATCATAATTTCTTTCGCCAGACGGTCATCAAATTCAAAAATTTTATTTACATATTTGAATTCAGACTGGTTAATTTCGCCGCTTTTATAGCTCTCTGATAAAATAATCCGCAATTCTTCTTCAGAGTGCGCCATGTCATGCTCAGAAACTTGCTGAAGACCGAACGCTTTTGTTAACAAACGAGCAGATCCATTTAATACCCAGATAAACGGGAACATCACTTTGTAAAAAATCATTAGCGGTCTAGCAAAAAGAAGAGATACTTGCTCCGCCTTTTGAATGGCGAGTGTTTTTGGTGCAAGTTCTCCAACCACAACGTGTAAAAACGTCATAATACTAAACGCAATAATAAAAGTGACAATAGAACTAGCTGATTGAGGAATGGACAGCTCTACAAATAGTGGAGCAAGCATGTGCGCAATTGTTTCTTCCCCTAACCAACCAATACCAAGGGCGGTAATGGTAATACCGAGCTGACAGGCCGACAGATACTCATCAAGGTGAGTCGTGACATGCTTGACAGCAACTGCTGTTTTATTACCTTCTGCGATTAACTGATCAATTCTTGAGCTTCTTAAGCGAATGATCGCAAACTCTGATGCTACGAAAAATGCGGTTAAAGCTATAAGCAAAGCAACTATAAGTAAATTAACTATGTCCAATTAAGGCCTTCGTTCTGACTTTGAGAACGAAGGTAACACCTCCTGTTTAGTAAAAATTTTAACTTAACAGCAGTAAAAATGATTGGACAGCCGTCATCTTTTCAGGTGTAAGCTGCTCTTTTAATTTTTCACGTTGTTCTGGCTGAAGCTGCTTACAACGTACCAAAATGCGGTCCATATGCTCGTTCATCCGATCGATATCAGAGGTTAAATGGACAAGTTCATCAGGATCTTCCTTTTGAGAAGGGAATTGTTCATCTAATCTGGATTTGATGTCAGAAAGAGCCAATCTCTGCTGTTTGCAAAGAACGATTAATTGTAATCGTTTTAAAGCATGTTCATCGTAATAACGATAATTTGAGCAAGATCTAACAGGCGCAAGCAAACCTAGATTTGTATAATAATCTACAGTTCGTTTCGTCACCTGTGCAATCTGTGCTAGTTCACCAATACGATACTTTTTCTCAGCCCCATCTGAACATCTCCTCCTAACCGGTCACGTTATAGTTTATGAAAATAGTTTAATATAATTCGAGTCTGAAATACAAGTTAATTGTTCATATTTCCTGCCGATATGAACATTAGAGAGGGATTTCTCAGTCTAGATTGTCCTGTCAAATTTAACATGGTGATACAGGAATTTTCAGATTATTTATGGTAAGATAAAAATGAATACCGTTTCATATATATGTAGAGAGGCGGATTTATACGTGAACCGGAGGTGGTTAAGTGGGGCCCTCAATGTAGTCTTATTTAATCAGTTAACCGTTTTGCAAAATATAACATCATCAATCAGGAGGTGACTCCTTGTTCTTCTAAGAAAGAGCAAGGTTAAATGGACGATATTGTTAATCTGAGTATAGTCGGTGTTTTGATTGCTTTAACAGCTTTCTTTGTTGCATCTGAATTTGCCATAGTAAAGGTGAGAAGTTCAAGAATTAATCAGCTTGTTGCCGAAGGGTCCAAAAAGGCCATCGTGGCGAAAAAGGTGACATCAAGGCTAGATGAATATTTGTCAGCCTGTCAGCTCGGTATTACAGTGACATCCCTTGGTTTAGGGTGGATTGGTAAGCCGGCTGTAAAAGAACTTTTGGTTCGAGGTTTTGGTTTGACAAACATTCCTGATTCAGCAATCAGCCTGATCTCAGCAACACTTGCGTTCTCTATTATTACCTTTTTGCATGTAGTCGTCGGTGAGCTTGCACCAAAAACGCTTGCGATTCAAAAGGCGGAAAAAATGACGCTCTGGCTGTCAGGCCCGCTGCATGCATTTTATATCCTGATGTTCCCTTTCATTTATGTGTTAAACGGGTCAGCCCGTGTTCTAACCAAAATGATGGGCATCGATATGGGGTCTGAAAAAGAACATTCCCATTCTGAAGAGGAATTGAAGATTTTATTATCTGAGAGCTTAAAAAATGGGGAAATCAACCCATCAGAATATAATTATATGAACAAAATTTTCGACTTTGATAATCGAATTGCCAGAGAGATCATGGTACCGCGGAGAGAAATTTGTGCCATTCCAGAAGATATGCCGCTAGATGATATCCTCTCCATCATGACGCAGGAAAAGTATACACGCTTTCCCGTGTTTTCAGGGGATAAAGACCATGTCATCGGCATGCTGAACAAAAAGCAGCTCTTTGCAGATCTTGTGTATCAAGGAGAAAAAGATCAACTGAAGATTCAAGATTATATATATCCAGTGATTGAGGTCATTGACACGATTCCTATTCAGGAGCTTCTCGTCAAGATGCAGCGCGATAGAATGCATTTGGCGATTTTAACCGACGAATATGGCGGAACGTCTGGACTTGTCACAACAGAAGATATTTTAGAAGAGATTGTTGGAGATATTCGAGATGAATTCGATGAAGATGAGCAGCCGGTTATTCAAAAAAGAGCCGATCATCATTATGTTTTAGATGGCAAAGTAAGATTAGATGAAGTTCAAGATTTGATCGAAATGTCATATCATGATGAAGAAATTGATACAATAGGCGGGTTAATCTTAAAAGAGAATATTGATATCCGAGAAGGACAATCCATTTATCTTGATGATATTCGGATGAAGGTCTTGGAGATGGATGGACGCTATGTTAAAAAGATCGACCTGAAGAAAGGCGTCATATCATCAGAAAAAGGAAATGCACGCACTGGGCTTGATATAAAAGAGCCGCTGTTAGTAAATGAAATGACCTTGAGCGAAAAATAAGCTCAAGGTTTTTTTAGGTATTTAGTCTCTTTTTACGAATGTTTGTTCGAGTTATAATAAGAACAAATGTTCGATAGAGGGGGATGGACATGCTTTGGTATGAAACAGCAAGTATCACAGAGAAAAAAACCTCAATGAAACGTATTGAGTTTCATTTGAAGAATTTCAAAAATTACCAGGCAGCGATTTTAAATATCGAAAGACAGCTTGAAAAAAGAAGCCCGCATCATCTGGATCACATGACACGGAAGAAGTTAGAAGAGCAAAAAAATCAGTATGAACTCATCGTTGCATGTATTAAAACAGCATTAAAAGAGTTGGATGAAATAGAGCAGCAGCTCATCGATTACAAATATTTTCGAGATTGGCGGATGGCCAAATGTGCGATGGAAATCGGCTACAGTGAAAAAACACTCTTTTTAATGAAGCGCCAGCTCATGGATCAACTGCTCATCAGCTTAGCCGCCATTACCAATATTTAAAAAAGGTGATGTCCTATTTGATAGAACGCAGCAAAGAGACAGAAAGACCCGATGATCGTCATCAATAAGTAGACAGCAAGTTTTCCGATTTGCCGCTGCTCTAGCATGGTCGCAGACTCTACACTAAACGTAGAGAATGTTGTAAAGCCACCGAAAAAACCTGTTCCAATGATCATAAGCAGCGGATGATTGGCAGTCACGGCACCTGTCAGTATACCTAAACCGGCAGCACCTAATAAGTTGATGAGAATAATACTATACGGGAAACGAGCATGAGACTTGGTTTTCTGTATTAATTGGCTAATGAAAAAACGAAGGGCGCTGCCAATCCCGCCGGCAACAGCTGTATATAAAACGATCATTTATCTGCCTCCTCTCTGCTGCTTATTTTGATGAAAGAGCCGCTGAGCAAGCATCAGTCCACATAAGGCAGCGGCTACTCCGGCAATGACTGAGAGCAGGATGTAGATCACACTTGAGGTGAATTGCCCAGTCTGTAATAAAAGAACCGTTTCTTTAGAAAAAGTGGACATTGTCGTAAAACCTCCGCAAAATCCTGTTCCGATCAAAGCGGCAAGATATTTTTTTCCCTTCTGGAACATAAAATATCCTGTTGAAAAACCAAGAAGCAGACTGCCTGTTACGTTTTCGATTAGCGTTGCATAAGGGAATGTTTGGCTGACAATCGATTGGCTTAGTTCATATCTGCAAAGTGTCCCAAGCAGTCCGCCTATAAATACAGCAAGATACGCTTTCATTTACATCATTTCTCCTTTAGAAAAAATGGCGGGTGATCCGTCACCACTCCATCAACGGGATATTTTTTGATCCGATCGGCTGTTTTTTGGTCTTTCACAGTCCATATAAACACATCCATCCCGAATGAGTGGATGCGGTCTATCCACCATCTGTTGATCATCGTTTTCTTCATATTAAGACAATCAGCAAACGAGCTGTATGCAGTTAACTTTCTTTTCGCCAGTTTATATGCAGTAGGCTTTATAATCAAAGCTGTTCGAAGAGAAGGGGCGAAAGCTTTGATTCTTTGAAGTGCATGATCATCAAAAGATTGAATCATGATATGACGAGAATAGGCAAACCGATTGATGATGTCGACAACTGCCTTTTCAATTCCTATCTGCCGTCTTGGGTGTTTGATCTCGATCAATATCCCGATCCGCTGACTGTATCTCTCAAGAACTTCTTGTAATGTTGGAATTCGTTCATTCGTGTACTGCTGGTCAAACCAGCTTCCTGCGTCCAGTTTTTTCAGCTGATCAAGTGTATAGCTTTTGACTAAACCGTTTCCGTTCGTCGTTCGGTCAACTGTATCATCATGGATCACGACTACGTGCTGATCCAATGTGAGCTGTACATCTAATTCAATATAATCTGCACCCTGCTGAACAGCTAAATCAAACGCGGCAATTGTATTTTCTGGGGCAGCACTTGATGACCCTCTATGCGCGATAATATACACATGCTCCAGCTCCCTGACATAAGTTCTGGTCTTATCATATCAAATGCTTTACCGTTTTTCCTTCTTTACTATATGGAGGGAAGAAGAGCTGTATGTAATGGTGAATCGCATTGCTAAGAAAGTATGATGATTCAAATGTGAAAAGTTGCAGGAATATCCCAAGCCATGATTGAGTAAATCTGAAGTACATCAATTTTTCTTCGATCAATTTTGTCCAAATCGTCAGCGTTCGCCAAAATATTAGTGCTTTCGTCATGTTGACTGAAAATTCTGATGTTTTATAATGATGAAAAGGAGGCGAGATGATTGGGTAAAGGGAGAATTAGAGTGGAAGAACGTATTAAGGCCGAAACGGATGCTGAAATGTTTAAAGCGACTCTCCTTGATCAGGCTCAGAAGAAAAAGTAGTTTGCTGCCCGTCGATATGTCTCTAGCCAAAATTTCATAATTGAACATCATGCCTCGGGACTGGTCCCGAGGCTTTTTATATAGAGGTCAGACATTTATGAGAGGACATAAACGAAGGTTATATTATAAACTAGAGAGGATTGTTTTAAAGGAGAGAGACAAACATGATTACACAAAAATGGATGGATACATATTTTACAGTAGATGTTGCGATCCAAATCGGTATTAGCCTTTGTATTTTATTGCTTTTTTTATTGCTTCGGAAAGTATTTACGAAGTACTTATTTCATCTTCTCTTTAGGCTGACCAATCGGTCTAAAACGGAGGTCATTAACCAAATTGTTGTGGCTTTCGAAAAGCCAGCCAGACTGTTTTTTGTCGCACTTGGGTTATATTTTGCGTTAAGACAGGCACCATACTTTGAGCATCATATGGATGTCATCGTCAAATTATATAGATCCTCCATTATATTGATGCTGACATGGGGGCTTTGTAATTTAACCGCAGCTTCTTCTTTCTTATTTCAAAAAGTAAATTCGAAATTTGAATTGGAAATGGATGATATTTTAGCACCGTTTTTATCAAAGGTACTTCGCTTCATTATCATTGCACTAAGTATTAGTGTCATTGCACAAGAATTTAATTATGATGTAAATGGACTTGTGGCAGGTCTTGGTCTAGGTGGTCTAGCCTTTGCGCTTGCTGCCCAGGATACGGTGGCGAACTTTTTTGGAGGGATCGTCATCATTACAGAGAAGCCTTTTACAATGGGTGACTTTGTGGAGACGCCAAGTGTTCTTGGAACTGTCGAGGACATTACATTTCGAAGCACAAAGTTTAGAACACCTGCTGAAGCTGTTGTGACAGTTCCGAATTCTACGCTTTCAAAGGAACCTATCACGAACTGGACGAGAATGAATAAACGCCAAATTACGTTTTCCGTACGTGTATCCTATAATACACCAAAGGAAAATCTTGACCGATGCATCAAACGTCTCAAACAAATGCTTTATGAACATGATGGGGTGCACAAGGAGACGATCATGGTAAATCTCGATGTACTGGCAGACAGTTATTTGAATTTATTTTTCAACTTTTACACAAACACGACGGCCTGGGCTGAAAACCTTGATATTAAACAGGACATTAACTACCGTATCATGGATATCTTCCATCAAGAAGGTGTAGAATTTGCCTTCCCTGGACAGACCATTTATATGAAACAAAAAGGCGAAAAACAGCTGGGTGAATAAAGGAGGAATGGTGAGTGGATCAAACAAAGGTGGCAGCGCTAAGCGAGAAATTAACGCAGGCTTCACATATTATGGTACTTTCAGGTGCGGGTATGAGCACGGAATCAGGTATCCCCGATTTTAGATCAACGGGCGGCTTATGGACTGAAGACACCGCCCGCATGGAGGCGATGAGCCGGTCCTACTTTTTATCACACCCTCAGCAATTCTGGCCGAAATTCAAGGAATTGTTTCAGATGAAAATGAGCGGAGAGTACAAGCCCAATAGTGGACATACCTTTTTAGCCAGCCTTGAGAAACAAGGAAAACATGTGGATATTTTCACCCAAAATATTGATGGCTTGCATAAAAAAGCAGGAAGCCAGCATGTATATGAACTCCACGGCTCCATTCAAACAGCTACTTGCCCATCGTGTCATGCGATATATGAACTGCCTTATTTATTACAAGAAGAAGTGCCTGTATGTCTAAAGGTTTCCTCAGACGGACGGACATGTGGGCGTGTGCTGAAAACAGATGTTGTCCTTTTTGGAGACAGGATCAAACATTTTGATCAAGTAGAGAAATCACTTCAGCGAGCGGACCTTCTGCTCGTCATGGGGACTTCCCTAGAAGTGGCGCCAGCAAGATATATTCCAGAAGATGCCGCTCAAAATCCTTCCATCTTCAAGGTGATGATGAATTTGAGTGAAACAGAATACGATCCACTGTTTGATCTTGTCTTTCATGAGCGAATTGGCGATCTCGTGAAAGCTTTATAAATCATCAAAGACCCCGCATCCAAAAAAGGTGCGGGGTCTTTCTTTATTGTTGCAGCGGCTTCATCGATTCATCAAGGACTTCAAATGTATAGCCCTTCGCTTTTAGCTGTGTGATTAAACTGTTTAAGTATTTTGCTGTCGCTGGCTGATCGTGCATTAAGATGATTTTTGGTTCTTTTGGATGTTTTGTCTCAAGCACTTGCAGCTGATTTAATACCTCTGGTACATATTTTGAGCTTTTATATTTCCAGTCAAGACTGTCAATTGTCCAATCCCAGTATACAAAGCCTTTTTGTTTTAAACGTGCCTTTTGCTGATCCGTTAAATTTGGGGCGCTGCCATAAGGTGTTCTCACAAGATGTGTATACTCACCTGTGACAGAAGCCAAAATGCGCTGATCTTCCTTCATCTCATTGACGGGAGAATCACTTTTTTGATAAAAGCGTTTCACATCATGTGTGATACCATGAAGCCCTAACTGATGACCTTCTTGATGAAGTCTTTTCACAGCTGCCGGGTGTTCCTTAATCTGCGGCCCAAGCATAAAGAATGTGGCCTTTACTTGATGCGCTTTGAGCACATCTAAAAGCTGATTTGATGTCGCTGACGGACCATCATCAAAGGTTAAAAAGATCGTTTGATCCGTTACATGTTTGTTTGGGTTGATCTTAAAATGTGCATCTAATGTTTTCGTAGAATCATCTTTTGCTTTCAGACTTGCGCTTGTGTCTCGGAATTGACTGCTCGCAGACATTTTAGCCGGCTGATCTGCTGCCTGCATATTGGTTTTAGATATATCCCAAATAAAAAAGAGGATCAGTGACAGAATCACTAAACCAATCGCCTTTGAGAGCAGCATCGTGTTTGAAGGTGTCTGTTTTTTCGTAACCCGTTGCATTACAATCGCTCCAATAAATCAAAAATTTGTGTCGAATCATGTAGTAGATTCTGTCTTTTTCCGCTGTTTTTTGTCGTGCTCATATCGATTAAGTATACAGGAAAAAAGAGCCTATGAATATAGAAGATGCTAAAAAATTGGAATCTTTTTGGTTATGAGTCTATGTTTGTTACAATAGAAAGTTGACCATTTATCATGATGTGAAATAATTCTGAATAATCATTGAAACGTACTCATTTATCCGCTAAGATAGCATCAGACTCAACCATTAATGCGAAGCGAAGGGGAGATTCCGTATGAAAGTATTGTATAATGGCGATTTCATTGAAAAAAAGGATGCACATGTTGATATTGAAGACAGAGGCTATCAATTTGGTGACGGCGTCTATGAGGTCATCCGTGTATACAATGGGACTTTGTTTACATTAAAAGAGCATACAGAGCGTCTGTTCAAGAGTGCAAAAGAAATCGGCATTCATCTTCAAGGTGCAGTATCAGATATGGAAGAAAAGTTAAAACAGCTCGTCGCCCACAACCAATTAACAGATGGAGGTGTGTATATTCAAGTCACGCGGGGCATCGCACCTCGTAAACATCAATATGGCGATTCTCTCACTCCTCAAATCACAGCATATACGTTCCAGGTGAAAAAGCCTGTTCATGAGCAGACAGCTGGTGCAAAGGCCATATTATCTGAGGACCTTCGCTGGTTAAGATGTGATATTAAAAGCTTAAATCTCTTATATAACGTCATGGAAAAGCAGAAGGCATCTGAAGCTGGTGCATTTGAAGCCATTCTCATTAGAGATGGTTTTGTGACTGAGGGAACCTCCTCGAATGTATATGCCGTCATTGATGGCGTGATTCGCACCCATCCAGCAAACAATCTTATTCTAAACGGTATTACCCGTAGAAAGCTTCTTGAGGTATGTAAAGAAGAGGGATGCAGTGTTGAAGAAACTCGTATAAGTAAAGAAGAGCTGCTGCGCGCGCAGGAAATCTTCATCAGCTCGACGACGGCTGAAGTCATTCCGATTGTTGAAATTGATGGCCAGCCAGTAGGGGAAGGCGTTCCAGGAGAGTTGACAAAGCGTGTACAGGAAGGCTTCCAGCAAAAAATTAAACATGAAAGTGAAGCATCTATTTCTTCATAAATAAAGAGAGGCTGTAAACCAATGTTTACAGCCTTTTGTGATTCTTTTATTTTACAATAAGCACAGGTATATCTGATTTTGATGATAACTTTTCACTTACACTGCCAAAGAGCATTTTTTTCAATCTGCTTTGGTCACGTGCTCCCATGACGATGAGGTCTGCTGATATGTCTTCAGCATATTCGATAATCGCTTCCGCTGGTTCCCCCTCAACAATTTCAATGGCAGCTTCAAACTGCTCCTCATTTAAAAGCATTCTTGCTTCTGCAACGACCTCTTCTGTATGATCTTCAAAAATCAAGGGACTTTGCTGTTCATCATGAGGTACATACACAGGGGGTGTTTGAAGGTCTGCCATGCCGCCGCCGATATAAGCTCCGCCAGTCATTGGGCGTGGTGCATCAAACACCTGTCTGCTTGATTTGCCATCATGTGCATAGGCAACAGTCAGCTTGGCATTCAAGGTTTTGGCTAGAGCGATTGCCTTTTTTAATGCTTTCTTACTGTCTTCATGTCCATCAAACGCAACGACCATCCGATCAGCTTGAAACAATGTCCTCATTCCTTTCAAAAGGAGTCTTTACACTCATGGTATACCCGTTATCTGAAAAAGATACACATGAAGGCGGTGAACTTTTTGTTAGAAAATTTCATTTATTGAAAAATATTTATTGACAAAATGGTGACAGCCACTATAAGATAAAAAAAGATTCAAGAGCCAAAAGGAGGAAATGTCATGTGCAACATTGGAAGAATGAAATCAAACTGCATGAATGGGTTGATTCACGTGACAATTACACCTTCATTGGTCATTGAAAAGGGACTCGTATGTTCCAATTGATCGGATGAATCAAGGCGTATGTTGCGTATTTGTCAACATGCGCCTTTTTACATGACTAAAAGAGGCGTACCAGACAGCTGGTTGCCTCTTTTTTTGTTGTATTCATTTCGCATTTCGAAATAAAGGGATGGAGATCAACAAGTAAATGAAGAGGAGTGAAAGCATGTGAACATGCCAAAAGCAAGACAAATGACAAAAACCAAAAAAACGAAACAAGGTGACAGCCAGGAAAATCTAGAAAGCGGCTAGCTTTAAAAGGAGAGACAAACATGTTTTCAGTATTTGCGAAATTAGGCTGGTTCTTCAAACAAGAGTGGAGGCGTTATACGATCGCCATTACGCTTCTGCTCATTGTGAATGTGCTTGAAATGCTGCCGCCAAGATATCTTGGGCAGGCAGTTGATGACATTCGTTCTGGTCAATTTACAACATCCAGTATTGTGTTTTATGTAACCATTTTTTGCTTGCTAGGTGTCGTCGTCTATACGCTGACATATTTTTGGATGTATCAGTTATTTGGCGGCGCAAATGTCATGGAGCGTGTGATGCGCGGGAAGCTCATGCGTCACTTACTTAAGATGACACCCACCTTTTATGAAAAGAAAAAAACCGGTAATTTAATGGCATTAGGTACAAACGATTTAAATGCTGTGGCTTTAACGACAGGTTTTGGCGTTCTGACATTGGTTGATTCCACTGCTTATATGCTGATGATCTTCTTTACGATGGGGCTGACGATTAGCTGGAAATTAACCTTAATGGCGATCATCCCTATGCCGCTGATGGCGCTCTTGATTGCGTATTATGGCAGCAAGATTCATGATCGCTTTACAGTTGCTCAAGATGCATTTGGTGATATGAACGATCGCGTCCTTGAATCAGTCGCAGGTGTCCGGGTTATTCGGTCTTTTGTACAGGAGAAACAAGATGTCGAACGCTTTCGCCAAATGACAGATGATGTATTTCAAAAAAATATGAGAGTGGCGATCATTGATTCATTGTTTGAGCCGACAGTGAAATTACTTGTCGGTGTCAGCTACTTAATTGGAATCGGCTACGGAGCCTATCTTGTGTTCCAAAGTGATTTAACCATTGGTGAGCTTGTCGCATTTAACGTCTATCTTGGAATGATGATCTGGCCAATGTTTGCGATAGGCGAATTGATTAATATTATGCAAAGGGGAAATGCGTCGTTAGACCGGTTGAATCATACACTCAGCTACAAGCCGGATGTCACAGACGCTTCTCAGCCAAAAACGTTACAAGAACCTGGCGATATTCAGTTTGATCACGTGACATTCAGGTATCCAACTTCCCCTAAAGATAATTTAATTGATGTGTCCTTTACGGTTCGAAAAGGGCAGACAATCGGAATTACAGGCAAAACAGGAAGCGGTAAAACGACTATCGTAAAACAGCTTCTACGCCAGTATCCAACAGGTGATGGTCAAATCCTGCTATCAGGAGTCCCAATCCAAGAGATCGAATTGGATCAGCTATTTCAATGGATCGGATACGTACCGCAGGATCATATCCTTTTTTCAAAAAGTGTAGAAGAGAATATGCGCTTTGGTCATCGGGACGCAAAACAAAATGAACTAGCACAAGCGATCAAAGATGCTTACTTTGAAAAAGATTTACGTCTTTTGCCAGAGGGTCTCGAAACCATGGTGGGGGAAAAAGGTGTGGCACTGTCAGGTGGACAAAAGCAGCGAATTTCCATTGCACGCGCTTTATTAATAGACCCCGACATTTTGATACTGGATGACTCGCTTTCTGCGGTAGATGCAAAAACAGAAACCGCTATTTTAGAAAATTTAAGGCAAAATCGTCATGGGAAAACGACGTTTATTACGACTCATCGTCTATCAGCTGTTGAGCATGCGGATCTCATACTTGTCATGGAAGAAGGACGCATTGTCCAAAAGGGCACCCACGAAGAGCTCATTCAGCAAGATGGGTGGTACAAAGAACAATTTCTGCGTCAGCAGCTGACAAACCAGCTGGAAGGAGGGGATGAGGCATGACAACAGGAAGAAGACTCCTTGCCTACGCACTCCTTTATAAGAAAGTACTGTCTGTTGCCTTGATCTTTCTCATCATTGCAGTAGGTGCTGAACTGACAGGACCATTTATTGGGAAGAAAATGATTGATGATCATATTTTAGGTGTAGAAAAACCATATGTCGAGGTCAATGAAAAAACAGACAAAACCGTTTATTACCAGGGAAATAACTATATACGAAGCGATCGATTAGACAGTGATATGAAATCCGGAAAACAAATCAATGTGGTGCAAGTCGGATTCGGTTACTATTTTGTAAATGAGCCGATTCGTTTTGATGGAAACCGAAAGATATCCGGAGATCAGCTTACCATTGAAAATGGGAACGAGCGCGAGACATATGAAGTACAGCGTTTATCAAAAGAAGAAATTTTCTCTTTTTATGAGCCGGAAATCAGTGGTTTGGTGCAGCTTGTTCTATTTTATCTAGGGCTTCTCGTCATTGCGATTTTCTTTCAGTATGCGCAGCATTATCTGCTACAGCGGATAGCCAATCGAATTATTCAAAAAATGAGGGTTGATGTATTTGAGCATATTCAAACGCTGCCTATCCGGTATTTTGATAATTTACCGGCTGGAAAGGTCGTAGCGAGGATTACCAATGACACAGAAACCATTCGTGATTTATATGTGACAGTCCTCGCTAATTTCGTGACGAGTGCTATTTACATGATTGGAATTTATATTGCCATGTTTTTATTAAATGTGAAGCTGGCACTCATTTGTTTGGTGGCGGTACCGATTATTTTCCTATGGTCAATGACCTACAGAAAGTTTGCATCAGTGTACAACCACCGCATTCGTTCGATCATTAGTGACATCAATGCCAAGCTAAATGAAGCCATTCAAGGGATGACCATTATTCAAGCGTTTCGTCATGAAAAAGTGACGAAAGAGGAATTTGATGAGCTGAACAACAATCACTTTCGATATCAGCGAAAGATGCTGCATTTAAATTCACTTCTGTCGCATAACTTGGTTAACCTGCTTCGGAATTTAGCATATGTGGCACTCATTTGGTATTTTGGCGGTGCGTCCTTAAGTGCGACGGGCATTGTGTCAATTGGTGTGCTCTATGCGTTTGTCGATTATTTAAATCGATTATTTCAGCCGATTACAGGCATTGTGAACCAGTTCTCGAGATTGGAATTAGCAAGGGTTTCATCGGAAAGGGTTTTCCGATTATTGGATGAGCCAGGAACAACAGTGGAAGAACCTGTTCAAAAGAAAATGGAGGGACACGTTCAGTTCCAAGATGTCACCTTTGCTTATAATGAAGGAAATAATGTATTAAAGAACATTACGTTCGAGGCCAAAAAAGGCCAAACAGTTGCACTTGTGGGGCATACCGGTTCTGGGAAAAGCTCGATCATGAACTTGCTGCTGCGTTTTTATGACATTCAGCAAGGAGACATTCTCATAGATGGGGAAAGCATTTATCACCAGTCACGCCAAACGTTGCGTAAACAAATGGGCATTGTGCTTCAAGACCCGTATTTATTTTCCGGAACGATTGCATCCAATGTCAGCTTAGGAAATGAAGACATTAAAAGAGAAACGATTGAATCATCATTAAAGCAAGTAGGCGCAGTAGAGTTATTGAAGCACCTGCCAAAAGGATTTGATGAACCAGTCGTTGAAAAGGGAAGTACTCTTTCCTCAGGAGAACGTCAGTTAATCTCATTTGCCCGTGCATTAGCGTACGATCCAGCGATCTTAATTTTAGATGAAGCCACCGCAAACATTGATACAGAAACAGAAGCGATCATTCAGCGGGCGCTTGATGTCGTCAAAGAAGGACGAACGACTTTTGTCATTGCTCACCGATTATCCACCATTAAGAAAGCCGATATGATTTTGGTATTAGAAAAAGGTGAAATTGTCGAGCGAGGCAGTCATGATCAACTCATGCAGCAAGAAGGGCTGTATGCGCAAATGTACGAACTGCAAAAGGGTGCTGTTGCAAACAGCTGATGAATAACAAAAAAGAGCCTATTCACTTTGAATGAGGCTCTTTTTATTTGCATAAAAAGTCGAGGATTCGTTTTTGACCTCGACCTTTACTAGTTATATCGTTTACACGAGCTGCATCATCAGTAGGCAATGCCGACGCGTTGATGTACAAATTCCTTCGAATTTAACTGCTGATATAAAAAGTGTGCGGTATCTTCAACTGAAATTTTCTTTCCATCTATAGGGAGAAAATCTTTCTCATAGCGATATGACCGTGTCACTTCTCCATCTGGTAAATAGGTTGGACAAATAATGGTCCAATCTAGATCAGTCGATTGAAGGATTTCAAACGCTTTGGCATGCTCTTTAGCTGCTCGGGAAGTAGTCCGCCTTGATTCATTTGTTTCAAAACGGTAAAGCTCCGGCTGCTGCCTTGCCTTTAAAATACCTGCCGTACCAATTGTAATAATTCTTGAAGTATTTGATTGCTTCATGGCTTGTACGATATGCTCCATTGAAACAGATAATGTATCATCACCATCTGTTGATAGACAGCTCACAACAATATCTGCTCCTTTGATCGTCTCAAGCACATCTTCTCGATTTCTTGAATTGCCGGTGACTTGAAACATACCCGCAAGCATTTCTTCTCGGTTTGTCCGAATCAATGAACGAACTATGTAACGATCATCTACTTGAACGAAACGAAGAAATGCTTGTCCTACACGTCCATGAGCACCGAAAAGAGCTATTTTCATCTGTTCGATCCCTCCACTACATACTATAAGTGAAAAGAACACAAAATGGTACAACTTTTATGTGATGCTTTTTTTATAAAGGTGAAAGGACCGAATACTATGAGCATATTCACATAATAGAGAGATCCCTACAAATTGTAGAAGTTCAAAGTTCATACCGGAAATAATGTCCATGAAGATCCGCTCCTTTCTACTACATGATATGAGCTGGAAAGGAGATTGGTGAGGGATAAAAATAAAAAAAGAAGACACCTTAAGAGAGGTGCCTTCTATGATCCAAATATGAAATTAAGCTTGTGTTCCACCCATGTGTTGTTGAGCGTAAGATACAAGACGCTTAGTGATTTCTCCACCAACTGATCCGTTAGCGCGAGATGTTGTTTCTGCACCAAGGTTTACACCGAATTCAGAAGCGATTTCGTACTTCATTTGGTCGATTGCTTGCTCTGCTCCAGGAACTAGTAATTGATTTGAACTATTAGAATTTGCCATGATGTGAATCTCCTTTTTGTATATGATTTGGTTTTTGGTTGGGTTTGCTGGAATCGCACCAGCGAAATGAGCAAGTCATTTGCCACTTGGCGAAACCCAATGCAGTAACTGCTTTGTACTAAGTATTATGGTGATTTCTGAAAAAAACATACGAGAAAAGAACATGGTAAATGTTGTTCAACATGCAAAAAAACCATCACTCAATCATGAGTGATGGTGCTGCATAGATCTCTTTAATCAGCAGAGCGAATGCGGAGCTCCGTATCCGAGTCAAAGAAGTGGGCTTTGTTCATATCGATGGCAAGAGGGATAGACTGTCCAGCCTGAACATCAGTACGAGAATCAACACGTGCAATAAAAGACTGACCATCGAGAGAAGAGTAAAGCATCGTTTCTGCTCCCATTAATTCAGCAACTTCTACACTGGCATCGATCTTTGTGCCCTCAGATGCCTCTATAAACACGGGTTCATCATGAAAATCTTCTGGTCTGATACCAAGGATGATATCTTTTCCGATATAACCTTGGCTGCGTAATACCTTCATCTTTCCTTCTGGTACACGAATATGCGTTTTTCCAACTGCAATAGCACCGTCAGAGAGTTTTCCTGTGAAAAAATTCATCGCAGGAGAGCCAATGAATCCGCCTACAAATACATTCTCTGGATTTTCATATACATCCTTCGGCGCTCCAACCTGCTGAATAAAGCCATCTTTCATCACAACAAGGCGAGTAGCCATTGTCATAGCTTCAGTCTGATCATGTGTGACATAGATAAATGTCGTTTGCAGACGCTGATGAAGCTTAGATATTTCAGCACGCATCTGAACGCGAAGTTTTGCATCTAAATTAGAAAGCGGCTCATCCAAAAGAAAGACCTTTGCATCACGCACAATTGCTCTCCCAAGTGCAACGCGTTGTCTTTGACCGCCAGACAGAGCTTTTGGTTTTCTGTCTAAATATTGCTCAAGCCCCAATATTTTCGCAGCATTTCGAACCCGCTCATCAATTTCTGATTTCGGGAACTTCCGCAGCTTTAATCCAAAAGCCATATTATCGTATACATTCATGTGAGGGTACAAAGCATAGTTTTGGAAAACCATTGCGATATCCCGGTCTTTTGGTGCTACATCATTCATCCGTTTTCCGTCTAACAGAAAATCCCCTTGTGAAATCTCTTCAAGTCCTGCAATCATGCGAAGGGTTGTTGATTTTCCGCACCCAGATGGACCAACAAACACAATAAATTCTTTATCTTCTATATGTAGATTAAAGTTGTCTACTGCTGTTACCTTGTTATCATACACTTTATAAATTTGATTGAGCATCATTTCAGCCATAGATGATAACCTCCCCATCCTCTTATTGAAAGCGCTTTACTTGTAAATAAAGTGTATAAAATGGGGAAGCGTCTGTAAATGGACAACGTGCAC
The DNA here is from genome assembly GCF_002998735.1 of Bacillus sp. NMTD17. Lineage (NCBI taxonomy): Bacteria > Bacillati > Bacillota > Bacilli > Caryophanales > Bacillaceae > Bacillus > Bacillus sp. NMTD17. The sequence goes on along the minus strand of NZ_PVRH01000002.1, from coordinate 757,520 downwards.
AACATCTCATTTTCACTTTTGGGCAGGATGCTCATGTCATTGATTGTTATGAAAGGTCGAGAAGATTCATCATAAAATAAACAGCAGATGCTTCTGGAAAATGCCGTATATCGATTCCTGTGCGCTCAATAAATTTATCGATTCGATATTGAAGGCTGTTTCTGTGAACATATAAAGCTTTTGCTGCCTTGGATGCATTTAAGTTACATTGCATATAGGTCATGAGGGTGCGGTAAACGTCCCGATCAAAGACCGCCTCTTTAAAAGCATCTGAAATAGCATGAGAGAGCGCGGATTCATCATAAAGTATGAGTGATGGCAGACATTCATAAAATGTGGAAATCCCTGATCTAAGCTTGCCTCGCTGCACATGGTCCAAGAAAAGCTGCTGTTCATTTAACAATTTCTTCTGTAAATGTTCATTTGGCAAATGGAGCTGTCCTTGTAAAAAGACTGAGTCTGTTAAAAAGTCACTTGTAATGGCTAGAGACAAATCGTTTAGCAGATCTAATTGACCATTTTCTGATGTAGCGTTTGTTTGAATCAGCATCGCTGTATCAGCGCCTGTCCAAATGAAATGAGTATGTTCGAGGCTGTGAACCACAGCCTCTTTTATTTGCTGCCTTTGTTCTGCTTGATGGGACATTTTAAAATAATATACACGGACGGGGTGCTGAAGGGTTAGTGGTTTGTTATCAAAAAGATAGCTGTACCATTTTTGTTCATCCTCAGTCTGCTTTGTATGAGAAAGATCAATTGGTGTAAGGAAAGTATTGAGAAGAAGTGTTTCTCTCGCTGTAAGCTCTGATTTGTCTACTCCAAATAATTCGCCTTCGTCTGTTTGATACCAAAGAATTTGATGATCATTTGTAGGTGAGCTGATGATATGCTCTCCGTAAACAAGCTTTAATTTTTCTAACATGGCGAAGCTCCTTAAACAGTTTAATCATAGACATGGAATAGCATTAATTCGTGGATTTCTTCTTTTAAGGTTGGTTCGACTTCATGAGGCGGAAGCTGAGAGCCCCATTCAATATCACCTGTTTTGTGGTAGATGCCTTCGTAGTGCGCACCATTGTGAAAAAAGGATATTTTCCAGCCTGGCAACTGTGCTTTCTTAAAGAGAGGTTTCCATTGAAAATGAGAAATCATATCATCATTGCCTCCTTGCTTTTATTGATGAAACAATAAATAAACACGACAATACGGAAACAACCTTGAACTTGATTTTATTGTATCTCATCTGATGAAAAGAGCATAGGAAAAGCATAGATTTCATAACACCATCAATTTAAAACGAAAAACAGTTAGTAGACGTTCGTGTGGTCTGTAGTTGTTGAGGTCGTTCGTGAAAGATAAGATGCATAATCCATGATTCTTTTCCCAATCAGCCTTTCTGAGTTTCGCAATGAAACATGCTGGAAAATCTCGCGGCCAGGGCGAGAATTGGCTTCAAACATCCAGATAGCTCCTGTCTGATCGATGCCTAAATCAAAACCGATTTCACCAATATGGCCGGACATTTTTTCATCTATCACCTGACTAAGCGTGATGGCAGTATAAGAAAGCTGCTCTAAAGTTTTCAAACGCTTCTTCTTTTCTGGAAAAACATCATAAAGTGTTTTTACTAAGCCACCATGTAAATGGTGAGTCGTTACTGTGTGATTGCCAGAGACTTTTGCTGCTGCTGCCGTGACTGTCCAATGGCCGTACTTATTTTTATTCGTATGAACTCTGAAATCCATTGGTTGATTGTCTATTTGAAGAAGTGCAATGCCTTGTTGAGCCATAAAGTCTTGAATTGCGTGATCTTTCCGGAGCTTGGTCACGAAATGCTCTATTGAGTCATATGGAACAGCGCTTCCGTGATTTGAGCATACAGTGATTCCATGAGCCGTCTTCTTTAATTGATAAATACCGTCGCCGTGACTTCCGTTCGATGGTTTTACGAATATGACCTGATGTAGATGGAGGAGTGTTTCTATTTTATTTAGAGCGTCCACCGGATCCAATTGTATGGAATGTGGAAGAAAAGGACATGTTTTTTCATCTGTTAACAGTTGTTCATGAATATCCCATTTATTGAAAAAATAAGGGTTGAACCAAGGAATATCATAGTCTTGTGTGAGTTTACGCTTTGTTTCTTGAATGAATGCCGACTGAGCAGCCTTTCTATTTGGAAGACGGTCGTAAATGACTGACGGCAGGGGCATCTGTTTTTTAACCCATGTTTGCTGTTGGTACAACAATCCTTCTACTATTCCTTTATCCCAATCAATAGAATGTGTACCAAAAAGGTAGGCAAATCCAGCATGCTGCCTGAAAGAGTGCAGCAGTTTGATAAAAAAGTCTGATCTCGTTCCTAGTGGCTGCGTGCTTTGCCCAAAACCTGCTGTGAAAATGCCAAGCAGCGGCCCTATAAACAGTGTATGATCAACGGCGATCACATCAGCTTTTGATTGATAAGGAATTAGTAAATTTCTATATAGATTTTCTGATAATAAAATTTTGTTTGGATGTTGATGATAGGAAACGGTGAAGTCATCTACTAAACGGGATCCTAAAGCAAGAGAATAGAATCGCATCCTGCTGTTTAAAATGGGCGGGAAGATGAACTGTTTTTTCACTTGTGAGATGAGGGGCGATGAAGAAGCGATTTTTGTTCATAAGAAACCTCCTTCGGTTGAGACGTCATCGATTGAGCATGTGCAAGAATGGTACGAATCAATTGATCTTCCTTGTCAGGATAAGCTTTTAAAAAAGCGGATCGCCCTGGCTTTGATCTTATATTTGATATGAAAAGCCTGCCTTCACTTGTATGGAGTAAGTCTACAGCGAATTCAAAGCAAGGGGAGAAGGTTTTATCTATATATGCTGGGAGAGATGCTTGAATGGATGCAATATCATCTAAAAGAAGCTCTTTGATGTGCGGCTGCAATGTGTTTAGATATTGATCAAAGCCTATCATGGGAGCTGATTTTTGTGTAATGTTTAAATGACTATTTTCTGTAGGTGATTTTGTGTGAATCCCTATGCGATTCCATTGATTTTGTGAATCTTTCATAAGGAAAATCCTTATTTCATTGAATAAAAAGTCTTTTTGATCACTCGTCTGAAAAAATTGAAGGAAATATCGGCCTACGTACTTTTTGCACCAGCGCTCTATATCTGATGGACGCGAAAATGTGATGACTTGCTCGGGACTTAGCTGAACAGTGAAAGTGTTGTCTTTTAAGAAAATGAAGTAAGTAGATGCTGCATGCTGTTGAGAGAGCGGCTGCATTTTACAATAACCGTCTTTCCTTACCATGTTGAGAAGTTCTGATGGCTCTTTTAATAATGAGCAGACAGGTAAATATGGCTGTAAAGAAGGGAGGAGACGGAGCTGCTCGAATAGCATCATTTTATTTGAAATACCTGTATTCAAAAAATCTGTTTTCGGATACTTTTTCAGCCATTCCATGATTGGTTTTGCTTTTTTAGATTGTGCGTCATGCTTGTAAAGGCATCGATCGTAAATCAAGTCAGGAATCTCAAATTCTGCTGCGGCAAATCCTTGACCATTCGTATAAGTTTGACCTTGTATCAAATTTGAAGCCGGCTTTAAATCAAATGGTGTAAAACGAACAACCTTTAAACCATAAGAAGGGGCAGCTTTGGCTAACCCACGAGTGAATGCCTCTTCATACTTTGAAGAAAGGGTCACAATACCTAATGTTGATGTCATTAAAAAACACCTTCTTTTCAACTTCTTTTTTTACCAGCACAAAAACACTTTTTCATGATTTTACATAAAGATTGCGCTCCTTTATCATTACGACAGATCGATTGATCATATGTCTAGCAACATGCTTCATTTGCTTGGGGACTTGACAACAACTATAATACGTATAGATTAAACCAATAAACATCGGGTGTTGTTTGAAAGGTAGATGACGACTTTGAATATATTCACAACGTTTGTCTTTATGATTGTTATAGGCGCAGTCATAGGAGCAGCGACAAACCATCTTGCAATTAAAATGCTTTTTCGCCCTTATAAGCCGTATTACTTATTCGGGAAACAGCTTCCTTTTACACCAGGGCTCATTCCTAAAAGAAGAGACGAAGTAGCCAAGCAGGTTGGTGTCATGGTTATGGAGCATTTGCTCACGCCAGAAGGAATTCAAAAGCGATTTGAATCATCGGAGGCAAAGCAAGAGATCTTGCATACAGTCCATCGATATATTGACAAAGGCGCTGAAATGGAGATAACAGTGCTATCTTTACTTGAAAGAGTCGGCGTATCACAGGCTGACGTCAAAGCAGATGAATGGATCCATCAGTGGTCTGATCAGAAGCTCAATTCACTGCTTGAAAAATATAATGAGCAAACTTTATCTGAATTGCTTCCGCTAGATGTGGAAAACAAAATATCTTCAAAAATTCCAGATGCAGCTGATTATATTTTAAAGAGGGGCATTCATTATTTTGAAAGCGAGGAAGGTAAAGCAAGGCTTGGCAATATGATTGATGATTTCTTAAAGGAACGAGGCATGCTTGGCAGTATGGTTCAAATGTTTCTAGGGAATTCAAGCTTAATTGATCGGGTACATCCTGAAATCATCAAATTTTTAAGAAACGCAGAAACAAAAAGATTTTTATCAGATTTGCTTGTTCAAGAATGGGACAAGGTGAAGCAGTTTTCTCTTCAGGAGCTAGATGAAAAATGGAATGTGAAGGAGCTTGCTTATAGTGTGAAAAAGCAATTGCTTTCACACTTCTCTACAAAGCTGATATTAGACAAGCCAGTTGGATATTATGTCAGTGCAGTAGCGCTTGATCTCAAAACACACTTTGCACCAGTGCTTGTCGACAAGGGGATTAAAGCAGCATCGAATGCTTTAGAGGGACTGCTCGCAAAGCTCAAATTTGAAGATATCATTCGTGAGCAGATTGAACATTTTCCGCTTAAAAAAATGGAGGAGCTTGTGGTTAGCATTTCCAACAATGAACTTAAAATGATCACGTTTTTAGGCGGTTTTTTAGGCGGATTAATCGGCGCAATTCAAGCAATCTTTGTCACGCTATTTTAAGACAAGCTAGAGAAATTTTGATGAATTCATTGTATATATGTGAAACGAAAGCCATAGTTTGTTATAGTGGAGTGGTGTCCGCCGATCATATCGGTGATAACGGATAGAAAGGAGACATAACATGTCTGTAAATGTTTATGATGTTGCATATGACCTTGAAAAAGCACTGCGTCATAGCGAAGAATATTCAACTTTAAAAAATCTTTATGATGAGGTAAACGCGGATGAGTCCTCTAAAAGAATGTTCGAGAACTTCCGGGACATTCAAGTAAACCTTCAACAAAAACAAATGACTGGTCAAGAGATCACACAAGAAGAAGTGGAGCAAGCTCAAAAAACAGTGGCACTTGTTCAACAGCACGATAAAATCTCTCAGTTGATGGAAGCAGAACAACGTGTGAGTGTTCTCATCGGAGAATTAAATAAAGTGATCATGAAGCCTCTTGAAGAGCTTTATGGGAATCCAGAAGAAAATGAATGAAAAGGGCGATGATATTCGCCCTTTTTTTATTTCACATGTTCCCTGTCCAACTTTTCAAAAAAAGGTTGTCGAAGCTCATAAATTCTGCGATAATACTTATATTGAAAGTGCTTTCAAATGAGCGCTCTCATGGGACAATTGGGTGCGTTTCACTTGGGATTTAAGGCGATTAGCCAAACGAGAGAGAAGCGCTTCTGGGAGAAACGCAAAGCATAAGGGGATCTGATATAAGCAATGCTTTGGTGTGTGAAAGATAAGGGGATCATGGGGAGCTTCATCACCTCATTGTGACGCATCCAAACCATACATAAAAAAAAGCCTAGGGGTAGGCTTTTTTTATTTACAAAAGATTCATAACACAGGGCTCTTTCAACTGCATGTTCTAAAGCACCAAGCTAGGGCATATCCTCATCGTAAGTACAGTCATCAAGAAGGGGGATGCCTCAGTGTCAAAAAAACTACTTGCACTCAATATAGATGGAACGTTACTTCGTTCCAATGGAAAAATCCATTCCGCTACAAAAGAAGCTGTGGAATACGTGAAGAAAAAAGGGGTTTACGTGACGCTTGTCACCAACCGGCATTTTCGTTCCGCACAAAAAATTGCCAAGGCGTTGAAGATTCCAACTTCAACCCTTGTGACGCATAGTGGTGCATTTATCGCGAATAAACTCGATGAGCCGCTTCATGTGAAGAAATTAACGGAAGAAAAAACTTTTAATCTTGTGCAAATTCTTGAAAGCTTTGATTGTAATGTTCGCTTACTGCATGAAAAATTCTCAATTGGCAACCGGAAAAAAACGCAGTCACAGCTGATGGGAAAGACGTTGATTCATCCGTCTGATCCAATTTTCTATCCTGTTCAATTTGTTGAATCGCTAAGTGATATGCTGATGGATGAACCGGTCAGTACACCAGTGATTGAAGTATATTCAACCGCAGAGCTTCAGCCTGAAATTCACCGAACCATTCAACAAGCTTTTCCATCTGTCGATCTCATTCGGATCAGTGATGAGAAAATGAATATTGTATGCAAAGGCGTATCGAAAGAAGCGGGGCTTTCTCTTTTGACCTCAGCATTAGGTTTGACTTTAGAAGATACTGTGGTCATTGGACAGGGGACAGATGACATCCCAATGCTCGAATTGGCTGGCTTAGGCGTTGCGATGGGAAATGCCCCTCATTCTGTTAAGCGTAAAGCCGATTGGGTGACACGTTCGCAAGATGAACAGGGAGTCGCTTATATGATCAAAGAATACTTTAGAATGCAGCAAAGAGAAGGATTTTTACATCAATTCGATATTAAACGATAATATAGACGAAGGCCCTGTCAATCAAGAAATGGCAGGGCCTTCAACTGTTCCAGTCATTGCTTTTCCTACATAGATTTTGTAAAATGAAACAAGTTTGAAGATAAAGGTGATACGATGCGAATTTTAATTAAAGGGCTGTCAGATGAACGATTTCATCGCCCGCTTGTCAATATAGCCAATTTATTTGAAGAAGATAGTGAAGTGCTGTTTGATACAGGTGAATTGGAAGATGGCTTAACCATGGTGTTTAGCTGGAAAGAAGAAAATGGAACGGTGGAAGCATCTGGCCATATCGCTGGATCAGACATCACTAGTCGTTTTTCGCGAGACGTCCCAGAGGGCTTGAATGACAAGGAGCGCTGGAAACAAATCAAAAACACAGTGCTGTCTGTTTATTTACATCTGCTTCAGGAGCACACAGGAATGACGCAAAAGTGGGGGATTCTCACAGGGATACGTCCTACAAAATTACTCCATAAGATGCTGAGAGAAGGAATGACAAAGGAAGGTGCGCATGCCGCACTAAAGCGTGATTATTTGATTCATGATGAAAAAATCGATTTGATGCAGGAGATTGTCGACCGTCAGCTTCAAGCGATTCCTGACCTGTATGACCTTCAGCAGGAAGTAAGTATTTATATTGGTATTCCTTTCTGCCCAACAAAATGCGCTTATTGCACGTTCCCTGCTTATGCGATTAAAGGACAAGCTGGAAGAGTGGGAACATTTTTGTTTGGTCTGCATTATGAGATGCAAAAAATCGGTACTTGGCTAAAAGAACATGGTATCAAAGTGACGACTGTTTATTTTGGCGGAGGTACGCCGACGAGTATCACTGCGGAAGAAATGGATTTGCTGTATGAAGAAATGTATCGCTCGTTCCCTGATGTGAAACATATACGGGAAGTGACTGTCGAAGCAGGGCGTCCTGATACGATTTCGCCTGATAAGCTAGAAGTGCTAAACCAATATCATATTGACCGGATTAGCATCAATCCACAATCGTATGAGAATGAAACACTGAAAGCCATTGGCCGGCACCATAGTGTAGAAGAAACGATTGAAAAGTATCACTTATCAAGACAGTATGGCATGAATAATATTAATATGGACTTAATTATTGGTTTGCCGGGAGAAGGGCTAAAGGAATTCCAGCATTCCTTGCAGCAGACTGAAGAACTTAAGCCTGAATCTTTAACCGTGCATACGCTCTCCTTTAAAAGAGCTTCTGAGATGACGCGCAATAAGGACAAATATCAAGTAGCAGACCGAGAAGAAATCACACGTATGATGGATGAAGCGGTCGCTTGGACGAAAGCACATGACTATCATCCCTATTATTTATATAGACAAAAAAACATCTTAGGGAACCTTGAAAATGTCGGGTATTCATTGGATGGGCAGGAAAGTTTGTATAATATCATTATTATGGAAGAAGTGCAGACAATTATAGGGATTGGATGCGGTGCTGCTAGTAAATTCATTGATCCGCGTTCAGGAAAAATTACGCAGTACGCCAATCCAAAAGATCCAAAATCGTATAATGACCGCTATGAACACTATACCGAAGAGAAAATTGAATTTCTTGAGTCATTATTTGTTCCTCACGTTTAAACACTGCGGTGACGCAGTGTTTTTTTCATTTGTAAAAGGGTATATAAGTGATAAAAAGTTAAAGCAGGTGTACATATGATTGATGTGATCGGAATTGGGATTGGGCCCGCCAATTTAGGTTTGGCGGCTTTGTTAGAGGAGTATGAAGATGTTTCATGCTGTTTTTTTGAACAGGAGTCCGAGTTTGCCTGGCATCCTGGTATGCTGATCAAAGGAACGGATTTACAAGTCTCCTTTTTAGCTGATCTTGTGACGATGGCGAATCCAAGGAGCAGGTATACATTTTTAAATTATTTACATGAATCAAATAGACTTCACCGGTTCTATACATTTGAACAGTTTGACATTCCGCGAAGAGAATTCAATGAGTATTTATCATGGGTCGCAGGTGAATTAGATAGCTGTCAATTTGGGATGAAGGTAGAGGAAGTGACGGACTGCCAAGGTGGTTATCTTGTGAAAGTCCGGCGATTGAAGGATGGATCGCTCTCTGAGTATCGGGCAAAGCATGTCGTGCTTGGAACAGGGAGCAAACCGATGATTCCTGTCGATGTGCCTGATGCTGCACTGCCATATGTGACACATAGCAGCCGTTATTTAGACCAGCAGGAAGAACTTCATGAAGCTGAGTCGGTGACGGTGATTGGCTCTGGGCAGAGTGCAGCCGAAATCTTCTTAGACCTGCTTCAGCATCAAAAGAAAGGACAGCAGCTTTCGTGGTTTACGCGATCTAGTGAATTTAGAGAGCTGGAGACGGCAGAGCTTGGCCAGGAGCTATTTACACCGAAGTACGTCGAATATTTCCATTCGCTTCCTTATGAAGAACGAATGAACACATTGCCTAGGCTGACTGGATTAAGAAATGGTATAGATACATCGACGCTCTCGCGTATTTATCAGGAATTGTATCATCGGTCTGTTACAGGTGAAGAGCCATCTGTGGTGATTCAGCCAATGACCGAGCTTGAAGCGATTCAGGTGGAGGAGAATCAGTCCCTGAAGCTGCACCTAAAGCAGTGGCAGCTAAAGAAAGAAAAGAGCATCACAGCTGATCGTGCCCTATTGGCTACAGGGTACACTCCGAATATCCCGGCGTGGTTTAGTGCGTATGAACCTTTGATTGAATGGGAAAGTGAAGAGCATTTTAAAGTGACAGAAGACTTCAGGCTTGTGTTCAAAGACAAGCGCCCTCATCATTTCTTTACATTCACGCATCTTGATCACTCTCATGGAACAGCGGCGACCAATTTAAAACTATCCATCTACCGCAACCAGAAAGTGATTCAAACGATTCGCGGGATGAAAGAAGCGTCAGTCAAGCAAGAAACAGCCTTTCAGCAATTTGAATAAGAGATAAAAAGGGCCCAAGTATAGGGCCCTTTTTCATTAGATTGTCGTTTCTTTTTTCACTTTTGGTTTTTCTGTTTGCCATTTGAACATTTTGTTCAGAATTTGATAAATTCGCTTAGATTCCTTCGTCACAAGCGGTCCTAAAATCGCAAGGATTAAGACGTACAATGCAGCAAATGGCTTCAAGGTAGCGGCAAGTCCGCCCGCAATACCGAGCTCGGCTACAATGATTGAAAACTCTCCTCGTGATACGATGGTTAATCCAATATTAGAAGAGGCTTTATGAGAAAATCCAGCTCTTCTTCCAGCGAACATTCCAGCAGTGAAGTTCCCAATGAAGGTGAGAATCACAGCGCCGATCGCAAGCCAGAAGGCATCATCTAATGTAAATGGATCAATGCTGAGACCGAAGCTGAAGAAGAACATGGCCCCGAAGAAATCTCTAAATGGAACCACAAGATGTTCGATGCGGTCAGAGTGCTCTGTTTCTGAGAAAACAAGACCAAGTAAGAGTGCCCCAATGGCCTCTGCTACATGGATTGTCTCTGAGAAACCAGCGACAAAGAATAAAGCCGCAAAAATCACAATGATGAACACTTCGTTCGAACGGATATCGAACAACTTGTTTAATCGTTTTGGCAGCTTACGTGCGATGATAAAGAAAAGCATCATATAACCAAAAGCAATGAAAATGGATAATAAGGCACCGCTAACCGTTGTGGCATCTCCAAGGACAAGACCAGATACGACGGATAAATAAACAGCGAGGAAAATATCCTCAAACATAATGATCCCAAGAATTAACTCAGTTTCAGGGTTCGCAGTCCGTTTCAAATCAACAAGGACTTTGGCCACAATGGCACTGGATGAAATCGTGATAACTCCTGCCATAATGAGAACCTCAAGGAACCCAAACCCTGTGATAAAACCGTAAAGCAGTCCTAAGCTGAAGTTAATCAAAATATAAATAGATCCGCCGACAGCAATGGATTTGCCCGATTTAATAAGCTTTCCGACAGAGAACTCAAGTCCAAGATAGAAAAGAAGGAACAAGACGCCCATTCTGCCAAAAAACGAAATAATTTCGGTGCTTTCGATAAATTTTAGATCAATAATCCCGATGGTTGGAGCATGCGGCCCAACGATCATACCGAGGACAATGAGAAAAGGGATGATAGAGAATTTCATTTTATTGGCGATTAAGCTGGCGATGGCGATGAGAATCAGCGCCGTCCCAACTTCAAAGACTAAATGATCCATTCATCACTCTCCCCCTCTAGAAAGAAAATCACGTATCAATCGCTTTAAGTGTTTTCTTTCGCCTGAAATGACCATCGTATCATTTGCTTCAATAATCGAATCGGCACCAGGGTTCAGTAATTTTTCATTTGTATGTTTAATGATCGCAATGACGGTGACTTCATAGTTTTGCCGCACATCTAAATCACCGAGTGTATGTCCAACCGCTTTTGCGCCTTTTTCCACCTTAAACCATTCAATCATCAAGTCATTGAAGGCCATTTCAATGGTTTCAAGTGCCTGCGGTTTATACACCATGCCGCCGATAATCGCAGCGATTTGCCTTGATTCAGCATCATCGAGAGAAATGGTGGACAGCACTTCATCTGGATCATCATCGTCAAAACGATAAATCTCCCGTCTGCCATCATCATGAATCACTATCGTCATTTTTTCTCTATTTCTCGTTTCAATTTCAAATTTCTTTCCGATCCCAGGAAGATCATTTTCTTTAATATTCATTTTATCCCTCCGAATATGATAGGTTGTGTTTTTCATATAGTAATACGGATGAAATAAAATGAATCAGTAGAGGTAATTTGATTGACACATAATGGGGATCGCACACTTCATTTCCAAAAAACATAGATCAATGGATAACGCAGCTGATGGAGCAGGCTTGAGTAGAAAAACCTTTGAATCAGCCAGTGATAATCTGTTCTTTAACAGAATAGAGGAGGCATGTTTTTTTGAAAATGGAGGTGTCTTCACAGCTTGAATTTCTTCATCGTAGATGGATGGAGAAATAAGACTAGGTGCACTCGCTTCTGCCTGTGGAGCAAAAACGACATTTGAAAAAGGAGAAAACATGACGATGAAACTAACCAATATGAATATGGAACACCTTATCAATCATCCTCCCCCTTTCAAAATCATTTCTTTCTTCATTTACTATATAAAAATATATTTCTTGTTTCAACAATTATGCTTATTTTAGTATCAATTGATCTTGAAATTTTTCATGCAGAGGAAAAGGAATTATTCGGGTTGAAATGGAATTAAGTCATGAGTTTAAAAGAAAAGGGGGATGGATGATGACATATATCAATTGTCAGTTAAACGGGGATATTTTTGAAATCGTTTTCAACAGGCCTGATGCTTATAATTCATTTCATGTGGACATGTTTGCTGAATTCAAAGAGGCATGTGATGCAGCGGAAGAAAGCAGTGCAAAAGTCGTTGTGATCAAGGGAGCGGGGAAAGGGTTTTCTGCAGGCGGAGATATTGGCATGATGCTTAAGCAGGAAAGTGAAGAAGATTTCCATCGTGTGATGGATTTGATCGAGGGAATTACACTTTCTCTAGCCGGTATGAAAAAAGTGACGATTGCCCTTGTCCACGGGTCAGCGGCAGGCCTTGCTTTTAGCTTTGCTTTAAGCTGTGACTACTTGTTTATGCATCAGGATGCACAGCTCGCCATGAATTTTAATGGAGTAGGATTAATTCCAGATGGCGGAGGGCATTTTTTTCTCACAAAAAGAGTCAGTGAACAAACCGCGAAACAATTGATTTGGAGCGGACAAAAGCTGCCGGCTGAAGAAGCGTTAAAACTGCGCCTTGCAGACGGGGTGTTTCAGGATGAAGTCGATGCGTATCAAAAAGTATGTGTGAAGCCGTTTATGAACATGCCGCTTCAAGCATTTGTCGAAACAAAGCTGATCTATTTTCAGCAGTCAGAACCTGAGCTGCTAGCCGTTCTTCAAAAGGAGAGGGCAGCACAGGCAAGACTGAGGCAAAGTCATGATCATAAGGAAGGCATTCAGGCCTTTTTAGAAAAAAGACGACCTGTGTTTCAGAACGTATAAACGAATGTGAGACCGGCGAATGCCGGTTTTTTTAACGTTCAAATAAAAGAAGCTTGCCTGCATCATCAACGAGCCGGTGGGAATGCTTCGTGTATTGCTGTTCGATTAAGCGATGGCGCCCTAATTCCTTTGCCTTTTCATCACTATCCGTTGTGATTTTTTCATTTAATAAGGTCTCACCCGACCGGTCAAATACAGTTAAAAAGTATGTCTTCTCCATTCCTCATCTCCCTTTCCTCTGCTTTTCTATGTAATTAAACAATGAATAAGACAAAACCTCTTTTTTAACTCTTAAAAATGTGTTTTTTAGAATGAAAGCGATAGAACGTGCATTCGTAAAAATGGCATGATAAAATATGGACAATGACAGTATCGGACAAGGAGATAGACGTTTGACTAAGCTTACCTTTATTCATGCCGCAGATTTACATTTAGACAGTCCATTTGCAGGAATGTCGAATATCCCTAGCTTACCATTTAAGCGGCTCAAAGAAAGTACATTTCAAAGTGCGAAGAATATGTTTGATCTCGCCATTGCTCGATCAGTAGACTTTGTGCTGCTGAGCGGAGATTTATTTGACGAATCAAATCGCAGTCTGAAAGCACAGCTGTTTTTAAGAAATCAGTTTCTAAGACTGCAAACTCAAGGGATTGACGTCTTTATTATTTATGGTAATCATGATCATTTAGGCGGTGAATGGACACCGATTGAGTGGCCTGAGAATGTGCACGTTTTTTCAAGCAGTACACCAAATGAGCAATCCTACTATAGAGGGGGGCAGCTTGTTGCAAGTATTTATGGGTTTAGCTACAAAGAGCGGGCTGTCTATGAAAATATGACATCTCATTATGTCAAAACGACAGATGCTGCCTATCACATTGCGATGCTTCACGGTACATTAGCCGGACAAGAAGGGCATGATGCGTATGCACCATTTCAGCTTGAGCAGCTTCTTTCACGGGATTTCGATTATTGGGCGCTTGGACATATACATAAGAGAGCCCTTCTGCATGAAGACCCGTTGATTATTTACCCTGGTAACATGCAGGGCAGACATATAAAAGAAACAGGAGAGAAAGGCTGTTACGTTATTCAACTCTCCGAGGATTCTGAGACAGCGGAATTTATTAGCTGTGCGGATGTGATGTTTGAGACACTTGCAATAGACATGACAGAAACGGTTCATATGACGGATCTTGTGACACTTGTGGATAGCAAAATCAGTGAGCTGAAAGAGGAGGGCGTCCCTCATTTTGTGAAAATTGAATTGACGGGTGATGCTCCTCCTTACTTTGAGCGTACTCAGCTTGAGGTTCTTGAGGAGCTGTTGACCGTTCTTCATGAACAGGAAGAAGATGAAGAGGTATTCGTTTGGGTGATATCGATTGACTGCCGAACAAACGAGGATGTGATCTATTTAGAAGATTCTTTTTTGAAGGAACTCACTGCTGAAATTTCACAGTTTGAGGCATATGAAGAGCTGTTATCACCGATCAAGCGTCACCCAACCTATAGAAAATCAGGAAAAGCTCTCACAAAAGAGGATGAAGTGGATATAAAAGAAGAAGCACAAAGGCTGCTGACAGAACAGCTAAAGCAATTATGAGAAAAGGAGAGGCACAATGAAAATACGTTCACTCCATATCGCCCATTTCGGGAAATTTTCAAATCGGACCTTTCACTTTTCTGATGACGGTTTTCAGCTAGTTTACGGCCTGAATGAATCGGGGAAAACGACATTGAAAACGTTTATTGAATCGATGTTATTTGGTTTTCCGAAAAACAAGATGTACAAGACGAAACAGGGTTCTTTTTATGGTGGTTCCCTCACTTGCCAAGATGACGAGTTAGGCGTTATTCATATTGAAAGAACGTCCGATCGAGGTGGTCAAGCACAGGTGTTTTTACCGAATGGTGAAGTGAAAGACGAAGTTTTTCTACAGACACTTTTAAAGGGAACGGATCGCAGGTTATATCAATCAATCTATTCATTTGATGTGTTTGGACTGCAAAATGTCCAAGCCTTAAACCAGGACCAAATAGGCGAATTTCTACTTTTCTCAAGTTTATTTGGCTCGGATGCAGCCACCAAGATGGATAGCAGGCTGCTAAAGCAGCAGGAGCAGCTGTTTAAACCAAATGGACGCAAGCCGGAATTAAATCAGCAGCTTGATCGTTTAAAAGAGCTGACAGGTCAGCTGAAACAAGCCAAATTGGTAGAAGGCCGTTATACCGAAAAGAAACGGGAGCAATCTGAATTAACGGAGACGATCGAAATGCTTCAAAATGAAATGAAGCAAGCTGAGGAACACATTCAGAAACTGGCTGAATCCATTCAAGTTTATCCCATGATCGAGAGAAAAGTGGAATTAAAAAAGGAATTAGCCCGCTATCCAGACCGAGTCAAACGTTTTAGAGCAGAAACAGAGCATGAGCTGGATAAACTAGAATCACACCTTCACCCGAAAAAGGCTCAATTGACTGCACTGAAGCAGAAGTTAGCCCATTTGCAAACCTCACTTGTACAAGTTCAACCGCTCTATGACAAGGATACCATAATGGAGATGAAACGAGTCGTAGATGAAGCATCTGATGCTGAGCCTGTGAAAAAGCGCATAGCAGAGTGTCGAGCAAACCGTGATTCATTGAAACAAAAAATAGACGAAGCGGTAGCAAAGCTAAAGTGGGAGTACCCGATAAAGTTCGAACAAATCGACGATTCGCTTGAATTTGAGTGGGAATTAAAGGAGACTGTCACTCAATACGTTCGTCTCATGGATAGAAAAGCGCAGTTAGATGAACGATTTGATCACGCAAGACATGAGCTGGACGAAGCAGAAGCCGCTCTAAAAGGATTAAAGGAACAGCAAGTCAGACAGCACGGAGCAGAAGACGATGCGAAGGGGACAAGATCGAAAAAGAAACCGATTCATTCCCGGGCGTTGTTATTCCGAGGCTTGATCGCATTTGATGTGGTGCTTCTGCTTGTTCTATTCTTTTTAACAGAGTGGTGGATCACGCTCTTGTTTGCGGGATTTTCTGTTTTTCTCTTCTTTCTCATTTACCCATTCAGTCAAATGAGCCCGATGAAACAAAGAAGCGGCGAAGGGGCCTTTGATTCATTTCAAGTGCAGGCAGCTTCAGCTGAAACACTTATGAGGCAGAAGGAGCTTCTGTACGAAAGAATCATTCGGCAATATGAAGACTGGGAGCTAGAGCTGGAACCTGTCCAGCAGCAAGTAGAGGAAAAGAAGAGACAGCTTGGCTTGTCGTCTGAGCTTTCTTTCCTAGTAGAGGCCTTCCATATCCTAAAACAATTAAAAATGAATACAGCGGCATATGAGGAGCTTCATCGTGAAATAGGCGTGCTTTCCGATCAGCAATCGATTTATGAGCGCAGGGTTTCAGCGTTAAGCAGTATCCTTCAAAAAAAGGAAGGAACCATTCAGGAGAATATCTCAGCTTTTCAAGAGATATTGAAAGATGAGGCGAGAAGAGAAAAAGAACGCCAGACATTGCACGTATCCATTCAACATGCGATCCAGCAGCTCACGACACTAGAAGGGGAAATTCAATATTACGAAAAACAAACTGACGAGCTTTTTCGTCAAGTAGAAGCAGAGTCCAAAGAAGATTACCAAGTGCTTTCTCATCTATCTAAAGAATACCGGGAACGGCTTTCCCATTTGCAGCAGCTGAATCAAGAGCTTCATAGAAGCGGTTGTTTTGATGAGGAGGAATGGATTGTTCGCAAAGGATTACCTCTCCTTGAAGAGGAGTGTGCAGAAGCAAAGCAGCACCTTCATGACGTTCAATTGAATGCGGAGAATATGGAAAAACGTTTAGCAGAACTAGCGGTGGAAATCCGGCAAATAGAAGCTTCTGGAACGGTGTCTGATTTGACTCATCAGCTTGCCGCAGAGCAGGAGCATGCGAAGCACCTCGCAAAAAAATGGGCGGCAATTCAGCTTGTCCGCTCCGTCATACGAGAAAAATTGAATGAGCATAAAGAAACAAGGCTGCCTGCATTGCTTCAAACAGCCTCAAGTTTTATTCAACCGTTAACAAATGATCGTTATGAAGCGATTTTATTTTCACCTGAAGATGACTTGCTGATGGTGAAAAGAATGGATGGACGAATATTCCGTCCAGAGGAGCTTTCACAGGCAACGTGTGAACAGATCTATCTGGCGATTCGTTTTGCGCTCGCTTTGTCTCATCAGCAAGATTGTCAGCTTCCGTTTATGATGGATGACAGCTTCGTTCATTTCGATCACGTTCGTCTAGGAAGAGTGCTGGAGATGATGAACGAGCTCACACGTTTTGAAACACAGCTGTTTTATTTCACCTGTCATGAGCATATGAAGCAAGCAGCAGAAGATGGACAGATTACGAGTTTAGCAGTTGAATGATTGACAAATAATGACTTATGTTATACTTATATGAGCAGAAACATGGAAGGAGCTTTTATTGAATGGCTAAAGGGATCATGACCTATGATGTCGGCGAACAAGTTGACCTGCATTTATTAATTAAATCATCTACTAAAGGGATTGCGAGTAATGGCAAACCATTTTTAACGTTAATTCTTCAAGATCAAAGTGGAGATATTGAGGCGAAACTATGGGATGCAAAGCAGAATGATGAACAAACCTATGCCGCGCAAACCATTGTGAAGGTAGTAGGCGATATTCATCATTATCGCGGGAGGAATCAGCTGAAACTTAGGAATATACGCCCTGTTGCTGAAAATGAGCAAATTCGAATTGATGATTTTCTCGAAACAGCTCCTATTCCAAAACATGATATGATGGATACGATTATGCAATATATCTTTGATATGAAAAACCCTAATATACAGCGTGTTACAAGGCATTTGCTGAAAAAATATGGACAGGAATTCGCTGACTATCCAGCAGCGACAAAAAACCATCACGAATTTGTCTCTGGTCTTGCTTATCACGTGGTGTCCATGCTGCATTTGGCTAAATCAATTGTTGACCTATATCCATCATTAGATCGAGATCTTTTA
Organism: Bacillus sp. NMTD17; assembly: GCF_002998735.1. NCBI lineage: Bacteria > Bacillati > Bacillota > Bacilli > Caryophanales > Bacillaceae > Bacillus > Bacillus sp. NMTD17. The sequence goes on along the minus strand of NZ_PVRH01000002.1, from coordinate 739,550 downwards.
TATTCAGGCATCATTCTTCATGATTTAGGGAAAGTCAAAGAGCTTTCGGGCCCAGTCTCAACCACCTATACGGTGGAAGGGAATTTAATTGGTCATATTTCGATTATGGTGACAGAAATTGCGAAAGCTGCAGAAGAGCTTGGCATTGATTCAGAAGAAATTCTGATTTTACAGCACTTAGTACTGAGTCATCACGGAAAAGGAGAGTGGGGCAGCCCGAAACCACCAATGGTGAAGGAAGCCGAAATACTCCACTATATTGATAATTTAGATGCGAAGATGAATATGATGGATCGTGCGCTTGAGCATGTGAAGCCAGGAGAATATACAGAACGTATTTTTGCGCTAGAGAATCGTTCATTTTATAAACCAACCTTTCATCACGAATAACCATGTCAAAACGTCCGTTTATTGCGGGCGTTTTTTTCATAACTTGTCTTCTTTTCGCATAAGCATGTAACACAAAGGAAGAGAGAGCTGTTCTGAAAAAAGGAGGCGATGAAAAAATGTTGTTTTTTCCATGGTGGGTGTATGCATGTATCATTGGCATTATTTTCTGTGCGTATAAATTAATGACAACGGCCAAAGAGGAGCAAGAGATTGATCAATCCTTTATTGAAAAGGAAGGAGAAATTTTTATCGAGCGAATGGAACAAGAAAGAGAGCGTAGACGTCAGGATCAGCAAGTGAAAAGATCACATGATACGGCGGCACATGAAGACTCGATTGCTTAATCAGGTCATATAAAAACCCCTCTGCACGATCACGGCAGAGGGGTTTTTTGTGATTACTGGTTTTGTTGAGGTTGTTGATTTTGTGCGGGTTGTTGAGACTTTTCTTTGAATGTGTTTTCAAGTTCTTTATCTTTTACTTTCACATCGGCATCTTTCACCAATTTGTTTAAGATCGTTTGGATTTCATTTGTGTCTGCTTGTTTTTGATTAAGCAGTTCTTTTTTCAAGTCTGCTTTCATGTCATCGTATTTACCGCGTTCTTCGGTCTTTTTAATGATATGGTAGCCGAATTGTGATTTCACTGGTTTGCTGATTTCATTCACTTTTAGTTTGAAAGCAGCTTTACTGAAGTTCTCGTCCATTTGGCCTTCTTTTGCGAACCAGCCTACATCGCCGCCTTGTGCTGCTGAAGCGGTATCAGTTGAATATTCAGACACAACGGCATCCCATTTTTCACCTTTATCTAATTTCTTTTCCACTTCGTCAGCTGTTTTCTTATCAGCTACTAAAATGTGGCTTGCGCGGATTTTCCCTTTTAGGTCATCGTAATACGCTTTTACTTCTTTATCAGTGATTTTGATGTTAGCTTTGGCAGCCTTTTGAGTCAGCAGCTCATATTTCACTTGATCTTTGATGTAATCTTTTCCGAATTCATCTTGAAGTTGTTTTAAACGATCTTCACCAAGTGTCTTTTTATATTCTTCCATTTTCTTATCAATTTCTTTATCAGATACTTTGTATTTGTCAGCAAGAACCTTTTGTTGAACAAGTAGATTTAAAGCATCTCCACCTGCTTGTTTCTTAAGAGTTGTATAAAGCTCTTCTTTTGTGACATCTCCTGATTTTGTTGTTGCGATGACATCTTTATCACCGCTACTGCATGCGCCAAGAGTTAAAACACTAACTGCTGTTACAGCTGCTAAAGCCATTTTTTTCATTCAAAAAACACTCCTAATCTTTCCAATTTATTTATCATTGCTTGTATCATAACATATTGTGACACGCTGTAAAAAGAAATGCAAATGGGAGGGCATTCGTCTAGTCAAAAATTTGCGCGCGACATACACATATAGTGATCACAAAAAGGAGGCTGAATTATATGGGAGCAGGATATTCTAATGGGTTTGCTTTATTGGTCGTGCTATTCATTTTGCTGATCATCGTTGGTGCAGCATATATTTACTAATTAAATCGCTGTGACAGAAAGGAGCCGTCCTGCCATGCGTGCGGGCGGTTCTTTTTTCAAACGATGACAGGTGCCTAAACGTTTTCATTTTTTTTGCATACACTGAGCTTAGAACAGAGCAAGAACTGGCAGGAGGTGTTTTTACATGGGAGGAGAAGTCTTTGCTGGCGGTTTTGCACTAGTCGTCGTGTTATTCATCTTATTGATCATTATCGGTGCATCTTGGATTTGCTAATCAATCAATATACACAAAAAGCTGCCCTCAAACTGGCAGCTTTTGCTTTGATCTTAAATAGAAATGGTAATTTCAACAAATGATGAGATCAGTAAGATCAGTATCGATACATTGATAAAGCGAAACACCTTATCTTGCCGTTCTTCAGGAATCTCTCTGACAAGGCATAATGTATTAGTAAGCCTGTTTATTGAATACACAATAAACGCGGCAAAGACGATGAAGTAAAATAAAACTATCGGAGATCCCCCCTCTCTATGCTATTCCCATACTACATTACCAAATTTTTTATGAAAAAGATAGAAGTTGGCTTTAAAAACCTCATGATGAGGAAGTTTGGTCAACTAAAATATCAAACTCGTCTTGGGCTTGATCGATGATGCAGGATTTAGGTGCTTTGAGCAGTTTCCATGCAAATAAAAAGTCAGGCAAACAATAGCCTGCATGAATACTTGCGATGATGATAAAATAGTGTGCATACATTGGAAACGCCACGCCTAACACAAAGTAAAGCAGTGAAATCAAACAAAATGGACTGAGAAGTGAATAAAGCATTACTTTCTTTGGCACACGCTTCCAGCAATTTCGTTTAAATAGCGTCATTTTTTTCTTGTTTTTCATCACTGGGATCAAGTGAACCACACGGTGGACAAGCAATGTCACAAGTAAAAGCACAGCAAAAAGCGGTGCGTTGTGGCTGCTTAGTCTCGTTTCAGGATGAGTCAGTTGAAAACATAAAAAAGCCATAATGAAAAAAAGTATAGCAAGACTTATGGCTGAAATCAGCAGTCTCGTATAACCATAATCCTTTTCAAGATTAATGGTCTTCCAACAATTCATTTTTCATCCTTCCAATCTTAAAAAACTAATTGAATATCTCAAGATAATTTACTCTTCCTGAGGATAAAAATCAATGGTTTTGTTGAAAAAAAATAAAATGTTGCCTTCATATGGAATAAAGAGAGGAAACTTTGGGTTTTTCAAGAAAAAAAGACAGAAGAGGGAGGTTCGTCTCTTTCGTCAATGAGTAATTTCGGCTAAAATAGAAAGACTAAGAGAAAGAGGGAACGTACATGAGTATTGAGGAACGAATGAGCCAGCTCGAATATTATATGGAACTTTTGCTGACGGCGACCGATATGAGCCGTTATCCATATTATGCATTATTGATCAGGCAGCGGGTATCGAAAGAAGAGGCGAAGGAAATTGAGCGTATTTGTGCTGAGCTTTCAGAGGAAATGGACAAGCAAAAAGCACAAGGCTACGTCATGTTTGACGATATGCTTGCGCTTTTTGCAGGACAGTTAATTGAAAAGCTGGATGTGCATGAGACGATATTTGCATTGCATGATCAAGGGCTGTTTCAGCCGTTAATGAATGAATTTATAAAGATCATTAAACAATTTGATTTGCTTTAGCCGCTTTTTCTGCTGCATCAGCTGAGTCTTCAAGTTCCTCAGGCTTTTTCGTGACTTTTCCTCGCTCATTCAAAAAGTCCTTCTCAATGTTTGAAAACGATTTCTCAAAAATCTCCATGAAATCCTCACCATAGATGTTTCGGATAATACACATCATTTCTAAAATCTCAGGGAACTTTCCGTAAATGTCATGAAGCGGCTGTGCGCCTTTGACAATACCAGTTCGTGCCGGGTCATAATCTTCAAGTAGTTTATGGAATGTCTCTTCGCCTTTTGGCGTTAGCTCAATATACGTATTGCGTTTATCGTTTAACTTTTTAGAAAATTTTAAAAATCCTCGTTCCTCCAGTTTCTTGGAGAAGTTAAACGCCGTTGATACATGCATGACGCCAAACTTTGCAATTTCTGATATTGAAGCTCCTTTTAATTGATACGCAATCCACAAAATATGATGTTCATTGATATTTAGGTTATACGGTTTGATCCACTGCTGCCAGTCCTTTTCAATGGATTTCCAAAGAGCTTTGCTCAATTGGGCCATTCTTTGACTGAATAAAAGTGCTTCTTTTACATCGAAAGGCTGTTCCGAATGATTCATCCATTTCACCTACTTCTCTTTTTCTTGTAATTCTATTATGCCAATAAAATAAAGATTAATAAAGCTGAAAATTCAAGAATTTTTAAAACTCATGAAAAACATTGACAAAATAACCTTTTTTCAACAAAAAAAGTGCGGGATACGCACCCCGCACACTTTTGTAAACGAATATTTTTTCGTGAGTATATTAGTTTTGTAAGGTTTTCTCCAGTTGTTTGAGCTTTTCCTCAATTTCCTGAATTTCCTTTTGCAAGTCCTGCTGGTGAGGTTTGATTTCTTCGCGCCATTGCTGAATCGATGCTTGTAATTCAGTTCCGACTTCTTTAATGACCTCTGCGCTTTCTTTTGCTGTTTCAACAATTTGCTCTTTTAAAGCTTGTCCATCTCTTTTTAATCTTGTCAGCGTATCTTCGAATTTGTCATAGCCGTCTTTCATCTTTCCGCGCACATCTCTGCCAGAAGAGGGAGTCGTCAGGAGCACTGCCGCACCTCCGAGGAGACCGCCTACAAATAATCCTGTTAATAAAGAACGTCCACTAGCCATTCAAATCACCTCTAGTCAAATTTTACACATTCGCATGTTCTCTCTGAGCTGACGATCAGCTTCATTGAACTTCCATACATAGCTTGCTTTATTTTAGCATACTTTTGAAGAAAAGGGAGGGGAGAAGGTTGTCTGTCTTTCTGTTCGTTTTTACGTGTATCGGTGTCGTTTTTACAGGTGGTTCTATTCATTATGCAAGACAGCTGGGGTATGCAGGGTCTTATCCGCCAAAACATGTATTAAAGCAAAAAGCACTTGTGTGTGCGGCAGGTGCAGGGATTTCGCTCCTCATTTTGCTGCTGACCCTTTTTCTTTTATAAAAGCATGAAAAAACCTCTTCATCTATTATGAAGAGGTTCGATTATTCGTTAAGCAACTTCTATCATTCTTGCACGCCTTAGAATGGACTGAGCAATTGGGAAGACAAATACCATGGCAATGGTATTAATCACGGCTGCTGGAAGGACAACGCCCACAAGAAGTGCCGGTAATGCAGCTGGCAGTCCAGTAATCAGTAAAGCGGCAGATAGGAAAATCACGCCGGATACGATGGTTCCAATCGCAGTTAACACAGCGGTCAGCACCACTTTGTTCTTTATCTTCAAGCAAGATAAGAAAAGGGCTAGGAAGATAAAGGCTGTCACTGGTTTATCAATCATATTTGGAATTTGTCCGCCTGGGAAACCCGTTGTTAATGCAGAAATGACGCCAGTCACTAGGGCAATAACCACTACATGCTGTACCTTTGGGAAAAGGATGATGCTTAAAAACATCATGACCAGCATCATATCAGGTTTCATTCCGAAAAAGATGGGCGGGAAAATCGTATGCAAAACAGCTCCCATTGCTGCAAGCAATGACATAATCACTAATTCTTTTGTTTTCATTTCTATGCTCTCCTCTGCTAAGCTCTTAGGACTCTTCAATAATATGGCTCATCATTTATTGCAAGAGTCATCACTTTATATTTCTCGTTATTATAACAAATTTATTTCTCTATAGAAAAGCTTTTTTACTCATTTTCTTGCTGGAACTTTTTCATAAAGTCCGCAAGCTTTTGGCAGTCTTCAATCGATACCGCATTGTAAATAGATGCTCTGCATCCACCGACAGAACGGTGGCCGGCAAGTCCAACCATTTGTTCCTGCTTTGCTTTCTCTACAAAGGAAGCAGTGAGCGCATCATCACGAAGGGTAAACGTGACATTCATATGCGAACGGCTGTCAGTGCGTGCGTGTCCTTTGTAAAAACCGCCGCTTTGATCAATTGTGTCGTAGAGAATGCCTGCTTTTTGTTCATTGCGTTTTTCCGCTGCTTCTACGCCGCCAGCCTGTTTGACATGCTCAAGGACAAGAGACAGCATATAAATCGCAAAAGTCGGTGGTGTGTGATAAAGAGAGTTGGCTTTTGCGTGTGTTGAATATTTTAATATTTTCGGTGTGCTGCTTTTCTCTTTCTCTAATAAACGTTTGCGCGCGATCACAATCGTGATACCAGAAGGCCCTAAGTTTTTTTGTGCCCCAGCATAAATGAAATCAAATTGAGAAACATCGATTTTTTTGCTGAGAATATCACTGGACATATCTGCAATAAGCGGTAATGATGTACCAGGGAACGTTTTCCACTGAGTGCCGAAGATCGTATTGTTTGATGTGATGTGTAAGTAAGCGCCATCTGTTAAACCGGAGGCATCTACTTCTGGAATATACGAGTAGTTGTCGTCTTCACTTGAAGCAAACACAGATGTTTCACCAAACCCTTTTGCTTCTGATAATGCTTTTTCTGACCAAGCGCCTGTTTGAATGAAATGAGCCGTTTCGCCTTCATGTAAGAAGTTCATAGGAATCATCGCAAATTGAAGACTAGCTCCGCCCTGTAAAAAGAGGACTTCGTAATCTTCTGGAATGTCCATCAGTTCCACCAACAGTGCTTTTGCCTTATTGTGGACTTCTTCATATTCACCGCTGCGATGAGACAGCTCCATCACAGACATCCCAGTTTGTTTAAAATCAACAAGTTCTTCCTGTGCTTTTTGAAGCACTTCTAGCGGCAGTGCCGCCGGACCAGCATTAAAATTCGTCGTTCGCTTCATCACAATCTCTCCCTATTTCTCGCGTTAATGGATCAAAAGATAAAACCATCCTATCACAAATTTGAAGCAATTGGACGAAAAATTTGAATCGTTTTAAATATCTTACTATTAAGAGTTGAAAGCGATAAAAAGGGGCAGAAATAAGAAAAACCTCATCTATTAAGATGAGGTAAGCCGCGTGTGGATGGCAGAAGAAATATCTTTTAAATCCTCTGACGTGTATTGCTCTTGATGTGATTTCCATACAGCACCAAAGCCATCGCCTTTTCCGTAGCGCGGAATGATATGCATATGGTAATGGAACACAGATTGTCCGGCTTTTTCGCCGTTGTTGTTTAGAAGGTTTAACCCAATTGGTTCAAATTCCTGTTTGATTGCTCTTGCAATTTTCGGAATCGCTTGGAAGTAGTGATTAGACACTTCTGGTGTCATCTCGTAGATATTTTCTTTATGTATTTTCGGGATTACAAGGGTATGTCCTTTTGTTACTTGGCTAATATCTAGAAAAGCCAATACATGCTCGTCTTCATATACTTTTGCACATGGAATGTCTCCATCAATGATCTTGCAAAAAATACAATCGCTCACGTCATGTCACTCCTCATTCATTTTCCTTCATCGTATCACAAAAAGAAGCAAAAAAGAAAACAGGACAAGCGAACTCCTTTGGTCGCTCATCCTGCTCCTGCAGAAGAAATGCTGATGCTTTCATTCGATATGCCTTTTGAATTCTCTATTTACTGAAATAAAGAATTCGTATGCCTGCTATTTCTGCCGTAAACACCTCATTTGACGTTTTGGTTTGTCGTATACATATTGTATAGGACACAAAAATCAAGAATCAGTGAAGCAAAACAGAAGCTAAGGTTTTTAGATGAAAAACCAACTTGTCATGCGGTTCTTTGCCTTTAACAAACACCTCATTTACTTATTGGTCATCAAGTTCATTTCTTCTACATACATTATGATGACCAAAGCGCCTATTTTTTATTCATGCCGCGATTAAGGTAAACATTTCAAATTACCTTTCGTTTTTGTTACTATAAAGGAAAAAAGAAAGAAAGGAACGAATTCATGTCCCTTCTCACTGTAAAAGATGTAACGGGTGGATATACGAAGAATCCCGTTCTAAAAAATATCTCATTTGAATTAGAAAGAAATCAAATCGTCGGTCTCATCGGCTTAAACGGGGCGGGGAAAAGCACAACCATTCGCCATATCATCGGGCTCATGAAACCGCATAAAGGTGTCATTGAATTGAATGGACGAACTCTTCAAGACGATCAAGAGGCGTATCGTTCGCAATTTACGTTTATTCCAGAAACACCTGTATTATATGAAGAATTAACCTTAAAAGAGCATTTAGAGCTGACAGCGATGGCTTACGGTCTGTCAAAGGAACAATTAGATGAACGTCTGCCGTCATTGCTGAAAGAATTTCGAATGGAGAAACGTTTGAAATGGTTCCCTGCTCATTTTTCAAAAGGAATGAAACAGAAGGTCATGATTATGTGTGCATTCCTTGTTGAACCAGAACTGTATATCATCGATGAACCGTTTTTAGGGCTTGATCCTCTTGCGATTAATGCACTTCTTGAACGGATGAATGCTGCGAAGAAAAACGGCGCAAGTGTCCTGATGTCGACGCATATTTTGGCGACAGCTGAGCGCTATTGTGATTCCTTTATTATTTTGCACGAAGGGGAAATCAGAGCGAAAGGAACACTGACAGAGCTGAGAGAACAGTTCAATATGAGAGATGCGACACTCGATGATCTTTATTTGGAATTAACAAAGGAAGAAAGCTATGAGTAAAATGACGCAAACCATTTGGAAATCCCGATTAGAGGAACACATGCAAGATACAAGAAAATATTTAAAATACATGTTCAATGATCATCTTGTCATTGTGCTCATTTTTTTTCTTGCAGGCGGAGCGAGCTGGTATAGTAACTGGCTCAAACAGATTCCGGCTCACTTCCCATCCTACTGGGTCATGGCAGTTGTTTTTTCATTGGTGCTGACAAGCTCTTACGTGCGTACGTTGATCAAAGAAGCAGATCTCGTGTTTTTGCTTCCCTTGGAAGGGAAGATGGAGCCTTATTTAAAACAAGCTTTTAATTTTAGCTTCATTTCTCAGCTGTTTCCTCTTATTGCCGTATCCATTGTTGCACTTCCGCTTTATTCTGCGGTGTCTTCAGGCGGCCTCAAGATGTATGTGCTGATATTGGCGCAAATGATTTTGATCAAGGGTGTGAATACAGCAATTCAATGGAGGATCACTTATTTTCAAGGAAAACAGATCAGATGGCTTGATGCAGTCCTTCGTTTTCTATTGAATATGATTTTGGTATATACCGTTTTACAGGCATCCTATGCAATCGCAATCGTTTTTTATCTGATCTATGGTGTCTATCTCGTTTACTTAACCAATGCAGTAAAAAAACAGCCTTTTCAATGGGAATTGCATATTTCTGACGAATTAAAACGAAAACAGCGCTTTTATCGTCTGGCAAACTTATTTACAGATGTGCCTCATTTAAAGAAACAGGTGAAAAGAAGAGCATACATGGACTGGCTCTTGCAGTTTGTTCCGTATGACCAGCGTAAAACTTTTTCTTACATGTATGTGAGGGCGTTTTTACGTTCAAATGACTATTTTGGTCTCGTGTTTAGGCTAACCGCCGTGTTTGTGCTGATTATTTTGTATACAGGTGCAGCAGGCTGGGTGGGTGCGCTGCTTGTCTTGTTCACCGTGTTTATCACAGGTGTACAGCTTGTGCCGTTAACGAAGCACTTTTCCCATCTTTCATTACAGGCACTTTATCCAGTTGCTCAGCAAGAAAAGGATCGGAGCTTTTTTGTTCTCGTTCGTAATGTGCTTATTATTCAATCGATATTGCTGAGCTGTGCAGTACTCCCGGCAGGAGGATGGCAGGGAAGTGGACTTGCCCTTCTGATTTCGCTGGCATTTGTACTTGTCCTCTTCAAGCCTTACGTACTCAGTCGATTAAAAAAGATGAGATAAGCGGAGATATGTTTCTGACAGCAAGCGTATGATGACATCAAGGAGGGGTCCGGATGAATGCAGCTGAACGGGAGTTGTATGAAGAAGCCATTTTTTTTCAAACGCGTTTTTTAAGAAAACCTTCGAAGATCGAACGGTTTTCAAAAGGAGTTCAGCAGCAGGTGAACCGCCGAATCCCTGCTCGATTTCATCAAGTCATCACAAGTGCGGTCAAAACAATGGTTGAATCCACCGTATCAGGATCGCACTTCACTTCATTTTCGGTGATTGATGAGCAATTATCTATCATCGAGCGAAATGAACTGGCAAAGGAGAAAGTGAAGTACTATCAAAAGGCAGCTGCGATCGAAGGAATTGGAACAGGTGCAGGTGGTATATTGCTCGGTATGGCAGACTTTCCGCTGCTGCTTAGCATTAAGATGAAATGTCTTTATGAGCTGGCATGTATTTATGGCTTTGATTTGTCTCAAAAAGAAGAAAGACTCTTTTTGCTCTGTATATTTCAACTCGCCTTTTCCGGCAGTGCACATCGTCAAAAAATGATGAACATCATAGATGATTGGGAAACGAGCTGCGAGGAAATGGATTGGTACAGCTTTCAGCAGGAGTATCGAGATTACATTGACCTAGTGAAGCTATTTCAATTAATGCCGATCGTCGGAGCCGCTGTTGGCGGTGTGGCAAATCATCAGCTGACAGGACAGCTCGGAGATGTCGCTCGTCATGTGTTTCACTTACGAGTGTTGAAAGAAATGAAATAGAAAAGCCGCTGGCGACAGCGGCATCAGCGTGTAGACAAACCCTCGCATTCGTTGTCAGGGCTGCGTTCCGGTGCTCACGAATGTTCAATTCGCTCCGCTCCGGTACTCGTCCTTCCTAGACTTCAAAGGTTTTCTATCACACTGAAAAGAAGACAAAGGGCTAAAATAAAAATCATTTTAGCCCTTTGTCAATAATCTAAAGCCGCTGGCGAGAGCGGCTTTTTTTTCATTCATCGTAGGAAAGGACGGCACGGGCGAGTACCTTTGCTGCGACAGGCATTGCTTTTTCGTTGATATCAAATTTTGGGTGATGATGGGGATACACGTCTTGGCTGTTTTCAGGCATGGCGCCTGTGTAAAAGAAGGTACCAGGGACATGCTGAAGGTAGTAAGCAAAATCTTCTCCACCCATTTGGGTTTCCGCTTCTTTTACTTCTGTGACACCTTCTGTCTGTTTTGCGATGTCAGCAATATATTCAGTCGGCTTTGGATGATTTTTAACAGCAGGATATCCTCTCACATATTCATATGTGTAGTCGGCATCATGCATGTCGCACACCCCTTTCACGACCTGTTCAATTTCTCGTTCGATGGTGTGTCGTGCACTTTCTTCAAAGGATCGTGCAGTACCAGTTAAAACAGCTGAATCTGCAATGACGTTAAAAGCATTCTCTGCCACAAAACCTCCAACAGATACAACAGCAGAATCAACTGGATTGACTTTACGGGCAACGACTTGCTGCAGGTTTGCGACGATTTGTGAACCGATGAGTACGGCATCTTTCGTTAAGTGAGGCTGTGCGCCGTGTCCGCCTTTCCCCTGAACTCGAATAGAGAAGCGGTCGGCGGCTGCCATAAAGTTCCCGCTTTTATAAAGAACGGTGCCACAAGGCTCTGGAGACCAAAGGTGCGTACCGAATATGACATCGACACCGTCTAAGCAGCCGTCTTCAATCATTGGTTTTGCACCGCCTGGCGCATATTCTTCTGCGTGCTGATGAATGAGGACGATTTTCCCTTTTAATTGATCGCGGTGCTCATTCAAGATTTTCGCTAAGACAAGTAGTGTCGCTGTGTGCCCATCGTGCCCGCATGCATGCATCACACCTGGCTTTGTTGATTTGTAAGGCACTTCCTTTTCATCATGGATGGGAAGTGCATCAAAATCAGCCCTGAGGGCAATCGTCGGCCCCGGAGAAGCTCCTTCGATAAAGGCGAGTACACCATGGCCGCCCACCTGTGTACGTGTTGGTATATGTAATGTGTCATAGTAGTTGGCGATGAAAGCGGCTGTTTCTTCTTCCTGGAAAGAAAGTTCAGGATTCATGTGGAGATGGCGTCTAATTTCAACCATTTCCTCATAATGTTCATCAAGACGTTCATTAATGCTTTTTTGTAAAGTGGATATTGTCATTGAGTCGAAAACCTCCTTCATGCTCTTTTACTGATTGTATGGTAATTGTTAGAATCTTTCAACAGAAGAGGATTTCGCATGCTGCATCAAAAGGTCATTTTACATAAAAGTCGAAGTTGATATGAAGCGGGGAAAGGGAGGAATCGTGTTGGGAAGCTGTCCAAATTGTTCAAAAGCATTTTCTTTCGTTGAAAAGTTTCAATTATCACATACGAAAATGATGATGTGTCCAAGCTGTCGTCATCAAGTCAAAGAAACCTTTGTCTCCAAGATGAGTTTTTTCATGATCTGCTTGATTCCGCTATTGGTGATGCTCATTCAATTGAAAGGTGCTTCACCTATGTTGAAGTGGCCGATCTTATTAGGATGGATACTATTGAATTTTTATGTGCTTCAGCCGATCATTCATCGGTACGAGCTGACATCACGACGATAAAATGAAAAGCCCAGCTATTGGGCTTTTTTTCATGAAAAAAAGAAGTGCTGCTTTCAGCACTTCCTTAATTGTCTGTAACGGCATGATAGGATGTGAGAAAAGCAGGACGAGAGAAGATGGAGCCAGTATCCTCGTTTGGCTGAAAGAACGCTTCTGATTCTTGAAAGTCTTCAAATAAGTCCTCTGATTCCCAAAGTGTCATAATCAAATACACTTCTTCATCTTTTTTCGGTCTTAACACTCGAAGAGCCTGGAAGCCCCGCTGATGTTCCGAGATGTTCGTCTTCTTCTGAAAAGTAGATTCAAAAAGTGCTCTGCTTTCAAGCTTCACAGGGATATGATTCAAGGTGACGAAGCCAGATTGGACTAGCTCACCTTTCGCATAAATCACATCATAGGCATGAGGGGCTTTAAAAACAGTCTCGCCCTCCGTCTCATGGAAAAGAGCTGCTTGTTCTTTTCCGACCATATAAAGCAGATTTTCCTGATCGTGTTTCTTTGTGATTTTATGCAAGAAATCTGCTGTTCCATATGTGATATAGACATTCATCTAAACCGCCTCCTGCTTGATAGTATAACAAAAGAATGATATATAATTCTTTGGTAGTCAATCCATAAAACATATTATGAAGCAATACATCCCATACTATCCGTATAAAGGAATGAGGTGACCTAATTTGAAGAAAAAGAAGATAATCATTCCATTAGTCATTGCAGGAAGTACCATCGTACTTTCATTTATTGGCTATCTGACCATTTTATTTTTAGGACATTATGTCATAGATGAAAAGAAGCTTGTTTTTCACGCTTCATCCCAAATCATTGATCAGAATGGAAAAGAACTTACAAGTATGTATTCAGAAAATCGGGACCCTGTCTCATTAAAGGAGGTACCTGATAAAGTAGCGAAAGCTTTTGTGGCTGTCGAGGACAAACGATTTTATGAGCATCATGGTATTGATGCACAGTCAATTTCAAGGGCGGTTTATCGAGATATATTAGCAGGAGGAAAGGTAGAGGGCGGCAGTACAATCACTCAGCAGCTCGCAAAAAATATTTTTCTCACAAATGACAAAACCTTTCTTCGAAAAACAAAAGAAGTCATTATTGCCATTAATTTAGAAAGAGATTATTCAAAGGATAAACTGCTCGAGATGTATCTGAATCAGCTTTACTTCGGTCATGGCGTCTACGGTATTCAGGCAGCAGCCAATTATTACTTTAGTAAAGATGTGAAAGATTTAACTGTCAGCGAAGGGGCTACACTCGCTGCGATGCCAAAAGCGCCGTCTACTTACTCGCCTGTTTTACACCCTGATAAAAATAAACAAAGGCGGGACACCATCCTTAATTTAATGAATGAGCAAGGATATTTATCATCAACAGAAACAGTAGAAGCAAAAGGGAGAACACTAGGCATTCATTTGAAAAAGAAATCAGAAACGCCTTGGGTCGACAGCTATGTCGATCTCATCATTAAGGAGGCAGAATCAGAGTATGCCATTTCACATGAGCAATTGCTTCAAGGTGGTTATACCATTACAGTTCCGATCGATATGAATCTGCAAAAGGTCGCTTACGATGCGATGAAAAACAACCGTTATTTCCCGGGAAAAAGCGGTTCTCCTGAAAGCAGTGCCATCTTTATTGATAATGAGTCTGGCGGAGTAAAAGCAGCGATTGGAGGACGAGAATATCAAGCGAGGGGCTATAACAGGGTGACCGCTGTTAGACAGCCTGGATCTGTTTTCAAGCCGATCGCGGTATATGGTCCGGCAATGCAGGAGAAAAAATTCCGACCTTATTCCCTGCTTGAAGACAAAGAAAAAAGCTATGACGGCTATTCACCAAAGAATTACGATGGGCAGTATGAAGGCAGGGTCACAATGGTGGATGCGCTCATGAAAAGTAAGAATACAGCTGCGGTGTGGACATTAAGCGAGCTTGGTATTGATACCTCGAAATCATATCTCGAGAAAATGGGAATGGAGATTTCGGATAAAGGACTTGCCATGGCACTTGGCGGCTTAGAAAAAGGGGTTTCTCCACTTCAAATCGCTGGAGCTTTCCACACATTTGCAAATGAAGGCGTATATAAAAAGCCTTTCTTCATTCAAAAAATCACCAATGATGAAGGAGAAACGGTAGAGAAGAATCGCAGTAAGCCAGAACGAGTGTTTAGCGTGCAGAATGCTTGGAATATGACAAGAATGCTGCAGCAAGTCGTCAAAGGCGGAACAGCCCAGAGCGGTTCATATGCTGGAGATTTAGCAGGTAAAACAGGCACGACCACATATTCAGGTGTGAAAGGTGCAACAAAAGATGCTTGGTTTGCCGGCTATACGCCTAGTACAACGGGTGCGATCTGGATGGGGTATGACACAACCGATAACAGTCACTATTTAACTGGCGGCAGTCAATACCCAGTGCAGCTGTTTAAAGATATTTTAACGACAGCCCAAATCACCAATGAAACGTTTGAAAAACCAGAGGGAATTAAAGAACTTCAATCGCCAATCCATTTAGAGGGACTTTCAGGATTTGAAGCCCGCTATGCGTTTAAAATCAAAGGATTGTTTACATTAGAGCTTTCTTGGGACAAGCAGGAGGATAAACGGGTTGAATACCGTATTTATGAGAAGAGAAATGGAAACGAGACGCTGATCGATTCAGTGACAGGCGTGGGCAGCTACACAATGCCGTATGCCAACGTGTTTTCAGATGCGGAGTATAAGGTTGTTCCATATAATACCCAAACGCAAGAAGAAGGAGAAGGCAGTCCGTATGTCAAGCCAGAGGCTTTTGGACGTTAATATTCGGCGAATTTTTGAACATTGAGCCGCTTTAGTATACCGTGCCTTGAAAAAGCGGTATAGTAAAAGCAGTGTTTGAGCCTTATACAAAGAGCGTGTAAGGCGAAAGGTGGAATGAAAGGTAATGGGAAAAACGAAGGCTTTTAATGACACGTTCTTAAAGGCGTGCAAAGGGGAAAAAACAGACCATGTACCAGTTTGGTATATGAGACAGGCAGGACGCTCACAGCCTGAATATCGTGCCCTTAAAGAAAAATACGGGCTATTTGAAATTACGCATCAGCCAGAGTTATGTGCTTATGTAACAAGACTTCCTGTAGAACAATATGGTGTAGATGCCGCTATTTTATATAAAGATATTATGACCCCGCTTCCGGCTATTGGAGTGGACGTTGAAATTAAAAATGGAATTGGACCTGTGATTGATTCACCGATTCGGACAAAAGCAGATATTGAACGTCTTGGGGAGCTTCATCCTGAAGAAGACCTGCCATATGTGCTTGATACCATTCAGCTTTTAACGAAGGAGCAGCTGAATGTACCGCTCATTGGTTTTGCCGGTGCACCATTTACGATGGCAAGCTATATGATTGAAGGCGGCCCATCTAAAAACTATCATAAAACAAAAGCGCTGATGTACAGTGAGCCTGAGACATGGATGCTGCTCATGAACAAATTAGCTGATATGACGATCACGTACATACGTGCGCAGGTAGAAGCAGGGATCAGTGCGTTTCAAATCTTTGACTCATGGGTTGGTGCTTTAAATGCAGCAGATTACCGGACATTCATTAAACCTGTCATGCAGCGAATTTTCACAGAGTTGAAGAGTGAAAATGTACCAATGATCATGTACGGAGTTGGGGCAAGCCATCTGGTGAAAGATTGGCATGACCTGCCGCTAGATGTCGTTGGACTGGATTGGCGTATGAGTGTAGACGAGGCTCGAAAAGAAGGGCTCACAAAAACGTTACAAGGGAATCTTGATCCAACGATCTTACTTTCTCCTTGGGAAGTCATTGAAGAGAGAGCAAAAGATATTTTAGATCAAGGGATGAAATCAGATCACTTCATCTTTAACTTAGGTCATGGGGTATTTCCAGATGTTTCACCAGATACGTTAAAGAAGCTGACCGATTTTATTCACGACTATTCAGCTAAACATAAAAAAACATCCATCTAAACTATTTCAAATGATCTGAAGGAGTGTTGGTTGTGGAGAAAAAGAAAATGGGGCTTCTTGTCATGGCATATGGCACCCCATATAAAGAAGAAGACATTGAGCGTTATTATACACATATTCGTAGAGGCAGAAAGCCGGAGCCAGAAATGCTGCAAGATTTAAAGGATCGCTACAAGGCAATCGGCGGTATTTCTCCTTTATCAAAAATTACAGAGCAGCAGGCAAATGGTTTGTGTGAGCACTTGAATGACATTCAAGACGACATTGAATTTCATGTCTACATTGGCTTAAAACATATCGAGCCTTTCATTGAGGATGCAGTTGCTGAAATGCACAAGGACGGCATTACAGAAGCTGTGAGTATCGTTCTTGCGCCGCATTTCTCAACCTTTAGTGTGAAATCGTATAACAAACGTGCACAAGATGAGGCAGACAAGCTGGGCAATTTACAGATTACGTCTGTTGAAAGCTGGTACGATGAGCCGAAGTTTGTGGACTATTGGGTGAAACAAGTGAAGGATACGTATGCATCAATGAGTCAAGAGGAACGAGATTCCGCGGTACTTATTGTGTCTGCACACAGTCTGCCTGAAAAAATTATTGCAGCAGGAGATCCATATCCTGATCAGCTCGCACAATCGGCCAAAATGATTGCGGAAGGTGCGGGAATTGAACACTATGAAATTGGCTGGCAAAGTGAAGGCAACACGCCGGATCCATGGCTTGGACCAGACGTGCAAGACTTAACGCGGGATTTATTTGAACAAAAAGGCTACCAAACATTCGTGTATGTGCCTGTTGGTTTTGTCGCTGATCATCTTGAAGTGTTATACGACAACGATTATGAATGTAAAGTCGTGACAGATGAAATTGGTGCAGCCTACTATCGTCCAGAAATGCCAAATGCGAAACCAGCATTTATTGATGCTCTGGCAACAGTCGTATTAAAGAAGCTTGACGAAAGCAAGTAATCATATAAAAGAAGGCGATCCTATGTATGACAATCAAAAACACCTTGTCATCATTGGCGGTGGCATCACTGGTTTAGCCGCCGCCTTCTATTTGGAAAAGGAAGTCGAAGAAAAAGGTCTTCCGATTCAAATATCTCTTATTGAAGCGAGCCCTAGGCTAGGTGGAAAAATACAAACATTATATAAAGACGGCTACATCATCGAACGTGGACCTGATTCATTTTTAGAAAGAAAAGTCAGTGGACCGCAGCTGGCTAAGGATGTCGGTCTGTCCGATCAGCTCGTCAATAATGAAACTGGGCAAGCGTATGTACTAGTCAACGAAACCCTTCATCCGATGCCAAAGGGTGCTGTGATGGGTATTCCAACTCAAATCAGCCCATTTATTACAACTGGTCTTTTTTCAGTTGCGGGAAAAGCGAGAGCGGCGATGGATTTCGTGTTGCCAAAAAGCAAGCAGACCGAAGATCAGTCGCTTGGTGAATTTTTTAGAAGACGTGTGGGTGATGAGGTCGTTGAGAATTTAATCGAGCCGCTTCTATCAGGCATTTACGCAGGGGATATTGACCGCCTGAGCTTAATGTCCACCTTCCCGCAATTTTATCAAACAGAACAGCAGCATCGCAGTTTGATTCTTGGGATGAAAAAATCACAGCAGCATGCGAAAGCACAGCAAGTGACTGCGAAAAAACAAGGACAGTTCCAAACGATCAATCAAGGACTGCAGTCGCTTGTGGAAGCAGTAGAAAGTAAGCTCAAGCTGACAACGGTGTATAAAGGGACAAAAGTGAAGCAGATTGAAAAAACAGAGGGAGGCTATGGTGTGCAATTAGACAGCGGTCAAACGCTTTTTGCCGATTCAACCATTGTCACGACTCCGCATCAATCGATCTATTCCATGTTTCCTAAAGAAGCAGGGCTTGAGTATTTGCATGACATGACCTCTACTTCTGTTGCAACGGTAGCACTCGGTTTTAAAGAAGAGGATGTTCATAATGAATATGACGGCACTGGTTTTGTCATCTCAAGAAACAGTGATTTCTCTATTACGGCCTGTACATGGACAAACAAAAAATGGCCGCATACAGCTCCGAAAGGAAAAACGCTATTGCGTGCGTATGTCGGAAAAGCTGGCGACGAATCGATTGTCGAGCAGTCAGACAGTCAAATCGTCAGCATCGTGCTTGAAGATTTAAAGAGAATCATGGATATTAAAGCAGATCCAGAATTGACGACAGTGACTCGCTGGAAGACCAGTATGCCGCAATATCACGTCGGTCATCAAAAAGCTATTTCGAACATGCGAGAAACGTTTAAGCAATCATATCCTGGTGTTTATATCACAGGTGCTGCTTTTGAAGGTGTTGGAATCCCTGATTGTATTGATCAAGGAAAAGCCGCCATCTCAGAAGCTGTATCGTATCTATTTTCATAAAAAACAACTCCCTTTTCTGTCATGGAAAGGGAGTTTTTCATGTTCGAATCATTCGAAAAGAGTTGGGAATCATAAATGTGAACAAAGTTGTTGCATCCGGGGAAAGGGATATGGTATATTACTTTCTGTACTTAATGACCAAAACGTTCAAATAGTCATTTCGGGAGTGAGATCATGAGTGTTGATAGGAGACAAATGATTTTAGATGGTGCGACGAAGGCATTTACTCAATTCGGGTATAAAGCGACCACAATGGACCTCGTGGCGAAGCTTGCCAACGTCGGGAAAGGTACCATTTATACATTTTTCAAAAACAAAGAAGAGTTGTTCGATGAAATTTTCACATCCCTTTTACTAGAGATGAGGAAAATTGCGGATGAGGCGATTGATGAGAAGAATAGTTTCTCTGAAAACCTTCACTTAGCACTCTTTGCAATTTTAGAATTTCGAAAAAACCACCAGCTCACAATTAAGATTTTTCAGGAAAATGCGGAGCTTGGCACGTCAGCGGTCAAGGAAATGATCGAAAAGATGGAGCAGATGATCATTCGCTATATCAAAATGAAAGTACAAGAAGCGATGGATAAAGGCGACATTAAGCCTTGTGATCCTGAATTGACTGCATTTGTGATGGTGAAACTATATATTGCACTGATTTTTGATTGGGAAAAGCGATACGAGCCTTTAACAAAAGAAGAGGTAGCCGAATCGCTGGAGCTTTATGTCTTAAAAGGACTATCTGCAACAACATAATTTTTTTTGAGTTCATATGACCAAATTTTATATTTAGTCATTCATCTATGGGAGGAAAACAGCAATGAATTTAATTCGGAATCAATGGAAAGACATTGTAACGAGCAAAAAACTACTGATCCCGATTTTAGCTGTCTTATTTATTCCGCTGATTTACAGTGGTGTATTTTTAAAAGCATATTGGGATCCATATGGTACAGTTGATCAACTGCCTGTAGCGGTTGTCAACTTGGATGAAGGCAGTCATTATGACGGGAAAACCCTTCATGTCGGCGATGATTTAGTGAAGGAATTAAAGAAAAACGATAATTTCAAATGGAATTTTGTCGATAGTGAAGAAAAGGCCGTAAAGGGATTAAATAACGAGGATTATTATCTCGTTGTGGAAATACCAAAAGACTTCTCGAAAAATGCAAGTACAGTGTTAGATAAACATCCGAAAAAATCGAATCTGAAATATTATACGAATCCAGGCGCAAACTATGCGGCGTCACAAATTGCGAATAATGCCATTATCAAATTAAAAGATTCGGTTTCAAAGGAAGTCACAAAAAATTACGCCGAGGTCATCTTTGATAACTTCAAAACGATTGCAAAAGGATTAGATCAAGCAAGCGATGGCGCGAAGAAAATTGATGACGGAACAAAAAGCGCAAAAGATGGCAGTACAAAGTTAAAAGACAACTTAGCCAAATTGGCTGAAGGTACGTTAACCTATAGCGAAGGTGTTCATCAGTTCGCAGGGAAAATGGGTGAACTGAACACAGGCATACAGTCTCTAGACAGTGGGCTCGGTCAGCTCTTAACAGGCTATCAAACCATTGATCAGAAATTTGGAGATCTTGGTACAGGAATTGATACATTAACCGAAGGATTAAACACAAGCCGTGAAGGACATCAGCAGCTCGCTTCTAAAATGCCGCAATTCACAGCGGGCATTGAGCAGCTAAACAATAAAGCACAATCCTTTTCAGAAAAAATTGCAGCAGTAGAAAAAGTCTTATCGTCACCAGAATTAGCGAATCTTGAAAAGATGGCGCCTAAACTCGATCAGGTGAAAAAAGACGCAAAAACGTTCAGTACAAAACTTGCTTCATTAAAAGAAGCATTATCAAATCGAGATGCTAAAGTAAAAAGCATTATCCAAAACAGCTCCATGACAGATGAAGAGAAAAAGGCGGCAATGGATCAGCTGAACAGTCTGCCTAAAATCGAACTGCCTGATCTGTCTGGACTCGAACAAAGCTTAGCGGCCTTGCAGGAACTGCCTGATGCAAGTGAGGTACAGTCTGCGGTTGCATCTGCAAAAGCTCAGCTGCAGCAAGTCAAACAGCTGCCAAAGAAAACAGAACAGCTGTACACGTCTACAGTCGCGATACAAAATGCGATCGACCAAATGACATCTGGTACGAATAAATTATATCAAGGTGCATTGAAGCTTCAAACAGGTCAAGGCCAATTACAAGATGGCCTGCAAACAGCAAATGGAAAGCTTGATACGGCGAAAAGCGGAGCGGATAAGCTTGCAAATGGATCAAGCCAGCTTAGCGCAGCGTTAAATAAGCTGGAAAGTGGTTCAACAAATATCCAAAGCAATACATCTAAGCTTGCCGAAGGCTCAAAATCGCTTGATAAAGGATTGGGAGATTTAAAGAGCGGTACAGGTAAGCTGTCCAATAAATTGAAAAGCGCCGCTGATGAAACAGGGGAAATTGATGCAAATCAAGACAATTACAATATGATTGCAAGCCCTGTTAAAACAGAGAATGATACAGCGAAAAAGATTGATAATTATGGAACAGGGCTCACGCCTTATATTTTATCCATGGGACTCTTTGTTGGGGCTCTGATGCTCACCGTTGTATTCCCAATGAAAGACCCTGCTGGACGCCCTAGAAATGCGTTTGAATGGTTTGTCAGCAAATATAGCGTGCTTCTGCTTGTCGGTATCCTGCAAGCAGTCATTGCAAGTACGATGCTCATCTTTGGGCTTGGTCTTGAGGTGGAAAGCCTCTGGCGCTTCTATCTCTTTGCAATCATCGTCAGTCTGACATTCTTAGCGATCATTCAGCTGCTAGCGACAACAATGGGGAACCCAGGACGCTTCATTGCCGTCATTATCTTAGTTCTTCAGCTCGCAGCAAGTGCTGGTACATTCCCGCTTGAGCTTGTCCCTAAATTCTTCCAAGTCATTCATAGTCTGCTTCCAATGACGTATACAATCAATGGATTTAGAACGATCATTGCAAGCGGTGATGACAGCTATTTATGGCACCAAGCAGCGATTCTTGGAACAGTTGCGATCATCATGATGGCGGCAACAACAGCTTACTTTGCTTGGAACGTAAGAAAAATGAAACAAGACGAAGCTTAATCAAGAAATCCTTTCTCTTTATAGAGGAAGGATTTTTGATTTGAAATTAGACATCTTGAACCCGAAGCGATATATTTTAAGAAGGGATGCTATAAAAGGCATACATGGAAGGAATTGCTTTCAGACAAAGGAGGAAATGCCGAATGACAACTGAAGTAAACGAAACCGTTCAGCTGATTCAAAAGCTCGTATCGATCCCAAGTCCGTCAGGGAATACAGAAAAGGTGATTGGCTTTGTTGAACGCTTTTTACAGGATGTAAATATTGAGACAAAACGAAATCGAAAGGGCGGCTTAATTGCCACTATTAAAGGAACCGATGATAAGGAACACCGCATGCTGACAGCACATGTCGATACGCTTGGTGCGATGGTAAAGGAGATTAAATCAAATGGACGGCTTCGTCTTGCACTCATTGGAGGCTTTCAGTATAACTCAATCGAAGGTGAATACTGTGAAATTGAAACCGCTTCAGGCCATACATACACAGGAACCATTCTCATGCATCAAACGTCAGTTCATGTCTATGCGGATGCGGGAAAAGCAAAACGAAACCAAGAGAATATGGAGATCCGACTCGATGAAAAGGTGCAAAATGCAGACGATGTCAAAGCACTTGGCATTCAAGTAGGGGACTTTATCTCATTTGATCCTAGAGTGGAAGTGACGTCTTCAGGTTTTATTAAATCAAGACACCTTGATGACAAGGCAAGTGTGGCGCTCTTGCTGCGACTCATCCACCGCATTCAAAAGGAAAACATCACATTGCCGCATACGACGCACTTCTTAATTTCCAATAATGAAGAGATTGGCTACGGTGGAAATTCCAATATTCCAGAAGAAACGGTGGAATACCTCGCTGTCGATATGGGAGCTATCGGCGATGGTCAATCAACAGATGAATACAGTGTGTCTATTTGTGTGAAGGACTCAAGCGGTCCTTATCATTATGGATTACGCAAGCATTTAGCCGCGTTAGCAGAGGAGAACAATATTGATTACCGTCTAGATATTTACCCTTATTACGGCTCTGATGCATCAGCAGCCATTAGAGCAGGATATGATATCATTCATGGACTGATTGGTCCTGGCATAGATTCCTCGCATGCATTTGAACGAACACATGAAGATTCTCTCGTCCATACAGCGAATCTCCTTTATCACTATGTTCAATCAGAATTAATCACGAAAAAAGAACCCCGATAGATGGGGTTCTTTTTTCGTTAGCTTGAAAGCTGTGTCGGTTCAGGTACTTCTTGTCCAGTCATCACGCGATGTCCTTTTTCAGGGTCATATTGTCCTTCCCATTTAGACATCACAACAGCTGCAAGTGCATTTCCTGTTAAGTTAACAACTGTTCGCGCCATATCCATGATACGATCCACACCTGCAATAAATGCAAGACCTTCAGCAGGTACACCGATCGTTCCTAATGTTGCGAGTAATACAACAAAGGAAGTGCCAGGAACGGCAGCCATTCCTTTAGATGTCACCATCAGTACAAGAACAAGTGTGAGCTGCTGGACGATCGTGAGGTCAATGCCATATACCTGTGCAAGGAAAAGCGCAGCAATAGCTTGATACAGTACGGAGCCGTCTAGGTTAAACGTATAACCGATTGGGATAACGAAAGAAACAATTCCCTTCGGACATCCAATGCGTTCCATTTTATCCATGACTCTTGGTAAAACTGTTTCAGAGCTGGATGTACTAAAGGCAAGAAGCATTTCGTCTTTCATGTAAGCAAGAAATCTGAAAATATTGACGCCAATCATCTTTCCAATAATTCCGAATACAACGATAAGGAAGAGAGCGAGCGCAAAATAAACAAGACCTACAAGCTTACCTAATGAAATAAGAGATTCAAGACCAAATTTTGATACAGTCACACCAATGAGTGCGAAGACACCAAATGGTGCGGCTTTCATCACAACATTGACGACATGGAACATGGCGTGTGATACACCTTCGAAGAAGGCGAGCACTGGTTTGCCGCGTTCACCAATGGCTGAAACGCCAAGAGCAAATAACACAGTGAAGAAAATAATCGCAAGCAAATCACCTTCCGCCAATGATTGGAAGAAGTTCGTTGGAACGATATGAAGGAACGTATCAGCAACTGATTTGCTGCTTTGCTCTTTTTCCGTTTCAACATACTGGCTAATATCTTGTTTTTCCGTATTTCCAAAGTCAACGCCTGCACCAGGTTGAACAAAGTTTGCAAGCGCAAGACCAAGAATAATCGCAAATGTTGTGATAATTTCAAAATAAAGAATAGTTCTAAAACCAAGTTTCCCTACTTTTTTACCATCACCGGCACCTGCAACACCTAAAATTAAGCTAGATACGACAATTGGTATAACAATCATCTTAATGAGTCTTAAGAAGAAGTCTCCAATTGGTTTTAAATAAGTCTCAACGCCTGGGTTACCGAAAAAGATTGCCCCAACAACGACACCGAGAATAAGACCGATTAGGATTTGTGTAGCTAATCCAAATTTTAATTTTTTCATAGATTTCCTCCCTAACATATTCATTAAAGGAATATTCCCATCATATTAAGTTTTAATATATGAATTAAAGTATAACTAAAATTAAAGAGGCTCGTCCACGATTAAATTATATTAAGAAAATACAAAATTGTTTGAAAAAATGAACATTTAGAACCTCCTTTATTAATTCAAGTCAATAAAAAGTGTCTTCAGAACTAAAACTCATCATATGAAAATACTAAAAAACCCTTTTAGGACAAGGGTTTTACCTTTTTACCTATTTTTTAGAAAAAATAAAAAGCACTTTTGACTCCAACTGACGATGGAGGAAAAAAGTGCTTTTTAATTCAATTTTTTACCTTATTTAAGATAACTTACTTGTGAGCATTCCTCACATTCATTACCGTAACACTCGTGTTGTTCCATTAAATCATTTCCACATTTTGTGCATTTCTTTGAGGGCAAATTTCTAAAAAACTCAGTGATTTTTCCTAGCATTTGTCATCCTCCAATACATTTTGTTGCTATTATTGTATTATAACAGATTGATAATTGTCAATCTGTTTTGCAACAATAGGCAAGAAGAATGCTTTTTTCATGAAAAATGGGTATATTGTAAGAAGGGGATTTTTAGAAAAGGAGGGAAAAATGACGATGAAATTAACTGTCATTGGATGCTACGGAGGGTTTCCGGCCGCTGGTGAAGCGACGTCAGGGTACCTTTTTGAATCAGATGGCTTTCGTCTGCTTGTAGACTGCGGGAGCGGTGTTCTTTCCAAACTGCAGCAATACATGGATATAGAAGAACTAGATGCTGTTCTCCTTTCTCATTATCACCACGATCATATTGCGGATATCGGACCACTCCAATATGCGAAGCTAGTGGGATATCATTTAGGAAAAAGCAGCGGTCCGCTTCCGATCTATGGACATACGGGTGATCAAAAAGCATTTGGGCGACTTGCGGATGATGTACATACTAAGGCAGAGGCTTATCAGCCAGAAGAGGGTATTCAAATTGGTCCATTTCAAATTGATTTTTTGAAAACGGTTCATCCGGCAGAATGCTATGCTATGAGAATTCAGGCAGGGGATGCTGTGGTGGTGTATACAGCAGACTCAAGTTATCAGGACGCATTTATCCCATTTAGCAAGGATGCAGATCTACTGATTGCTGAAAGCAATTTTTATGCTGGACAGGACGGATCGGGTGCAGGACATATGAACAGTACAGAGGCGGGCAAGCTTGCAAGGGAAGCAAATGTTGGGGAACTCATCATCACGCATTTGCCCCATTTTGGTCGTCATAAAGACCTAGTCAATGAAGCACAGGCGTTATATACTGGCAATATACAGCTTGCCCATTCAGGGCTTAGATGGAACAAGGAAGGAAGATAGAGATGCTGTTTATCGATAACGAACAACATTATGATCCAATGATTAATTTGGCAATAGAAGAGTATTGCTTAAAATATTTAGATCCTGATGAAACGTATTTGCTGTTTTACATCAATCAGCCGTCGATTATTATTGGAAAGAACCAAAATACAATAGAAGAAATCAATACGAAGTATGTGGAAGACAACGGCATCAAAGTTGTCCGCCGCCTGTCCGGTGGTGGTGCAGTTTACCATGACAAAGGAAACTTAAACTTCAGTTTTATCACAAAAGATGATGGGGACAGCTTCCATAACTTCAAAAAGTTCACCGAGCCAGTCATCAAAGCGCTTGAAAAGCTTGGTGTCAAAGCGGAATTAAGCGGGAGAAATGACATTATGGCAGATGGACGAAAAATTTCTGGAAATGCCCAGTTCGCTACAAGAGGACGTATTTTCAGCCATGGCACGCTGCTATTTGATTCAGAAATCGAACATGTCGTTTCGGCTTTAAATGTGAAAAAAGAAAAGATTGAATCAAAAGGCATTAAATCCATTAGAAGCAGGGTTGCCAATATTAGTGAATTGATGGATCAAAAGATGACAACAGAAGAATTTAGAAAAATTCTTTTAAGCTACATTTTCGATACGAATGGGGATGTCCCTCAATATCAGTTGACTGAGAAGGATTGGGAAAAGATTCACGAGATTTCTCGGGATCGATATCAAAAATGGGAATGGAACTACGGCCGTTCACCGAAATTTAATTTACAGCATTCTAAAAGATTCCCAGCAGGCTCCATTGATCTTCGATTAGAAGTGAAAAAAGGCATCATCCAAGACTGCAAAATCTTTGGTGATTTCTTTGGTGTAGGGGATATTGCTGATATTGAAAAAAGACTCATTGGGCAGCAATATGATCGCAAAACGATCAGCGACGTATTAGAAGATATGGATATGCGCCACTACTTCGGCAACGTATCAAAAGAGGATTTTCTTGATTTGATTTATTAAAAGGGACAAGCACGGCTAGAGATAGCGGTGCTTTTTTGATTGAAAGAAATGAAAGCGATTCACATTTGATCTTGTGGATTTTTTCGATTGTCTATTATAATAGAAAGGAGGAATGTTTGGCCATAAAATGAATGGCTATTCATTCATTAATGACGTGTAAGGGGTGGGAGAATGGATTTGATCAAAAATCTAGAGCAGACGGCGATGACGAAAGGAGAAAATATCGCACTGATCTTTGAAGGAAATAAGTGGACCTATCGAGAGCTGATGACAAGTATCGAGCGATTTGCAGATGGATTAGTCAACGAAGGGTTTCAAGCTGGGGACCATATCGCGCTTATTTTAGGAAATTCACCGCATTTTGTCATTTCTTTTTTTGGTGCCTTAAAGGCAGGACTTGTCGTAGTACCAGTCAATCCAACATACACGCCTAGTGAAATTGGCTATATGCTGATTACAGGTGATGTAAAAGGCATTGTTGCCCCTGAACAGCTACTGCCAGTGTACGAGCAGGTGTACGAACAGCTTCCGTCTATTGAACGAGTGATTATTTGTGCAGAAAATGAATCTGCATGCAGATCAAGTTTTAAGGAAGTATCTGATCGTCTTGTCTTCTTTGGAAAGCTTGTGTCTGGTCATGCGAAAGAGAACGTGCATCCTTCTATTCATCAGGATGATACGGCAGTTATTCTATTTACATCTGGCACGACAGGAAAACCAAAGGGTGCGATGCTGACTCATTTCAACCTTTATTCAAATGCCAGAGACGTCGCTGAGTACCTATCCATTGATGAAAAGGACAAGGTCATCGCCGCTTTGCCGATGTTCCACGTATTTTGTTTAACGGTTTGTATGAATGCACCATTGATTCATGGCGCGACCATTTATGTCATGCCGCATTTCAGCCCATCGGAGCTTTTGCGTATGATGGAAAAAGAGAAGCCAACGTTATTTGTTGGTGTTCCCACTATGTATAACTATTTGTACTGCCAGGAAGGGCACGAGGAAGCGATGTCCTCAGTGAGGATTTGTATATCTGGCGGTGCCTCAATGCCTGTTGCCTTACTTCACGGTTTTGAGAAAAAATTTGGTGTCACGGTGCTGGAGGGCTACGGATTATCAGAGGCTTCCCCAGTAACTGCATTCAATCCTCTTGATGGAAAAAGAAAACCCGGTTCAGTTGGGACCGACATTATGAATGTGAAGAATAAGATCGTGAATGAACTGGGAGAAGAAGTCGGTCCAAATGAAGTCGGAGAGCTGATAGCAAAAGGACCAAACATTATGAAAGGCTACTATCAAATGCCAGAAGATACTGAAGCTGCACTAAGAGGCGGCTGGCTGTATACCGGTGATTTAGCGAGAAGAGATGAAGAAGGATACATTTATATTGTCGATCGGAAAAAGGATATGATTCTCGTTGGCGGGTATAATGTTTATCCAAGAGAAGTAGAAGAAGTGCTTTATCAACATGAAGCTGTAGCAGAAGCCGTCGTCATCGGTGTGCCAGACCCGAACACCGGAGAAGCTGTCGTCTGTTACATTTCCCCTAAGAAACATGCTCACATCAATCAAGAAGACATCATCACACATTGTTCACGCTTTTTAGCGAAATATAAGCAGCCCCAAACGATCCATTTCATAGATGATATTCCAAAGAACACAACAGGTAAAATTTTAAGAAGAGCACTAAAGGAAAAGTATCAAGCAGAGGAAAGTAAATAAAAAAAGGGAGTCTCTTATGAGGAGGCTCCCTCAGCGTGTAGACAAACCCTCGCATTCAGGTCTGAAAAGGTTTTCTATCACGCTGAAAAGAAGACAAAGGGCTAAAATAAAATTTTAACTCTTTTGAATCGCTTCTTTTAGCTGTTTCTGAAAAGAATTAGACTGTTTTTGATTCAGTTCATAATAAGTCCCATCTACTAAAAAAACGACCTGTGATCGGCTCGTCCAGAGCTGAAAGGTGGTGCCGTTTGTTCGGCCGTACATCACCTTGGCGATATAATCTGGTTCCTTTAAATTTTTCTTAAGATGATTGCTTGTTTGTTTGCCTTTGTTTAATTCTTCTATTAAATCTTCTGCTGTGTCCTTATCATCTATTTCATAAGAAGTGGACTCGTTTGCAGGTGAAAGCAGCAATTTTTCTGCTCGATTC
Source organism: Bacillus sp. NMTD17 (assembly GCF_002998735.1). NCBI lineage: Bacteria > Bacillati > Bacillota > Bacilli > Caryophanales > Bacillaceae > Bacillus > Bacillus sp. NMTD17. Next base: position 710,539 of record NZ_PVRH01000002.1, on the reverse strand, counting down.
TCATCAAAGATTTCGCTCGTCCGGCTGAACACATAAAAGAAGGTAATGAGTAAAAGTCCAAAGATCACAACTCCTGCAAGGATTTTCTTCATTTTAATCCTCCAACTCTCTGTTTTATATGTAGCATCTCCGATTTTCGAGTAGCATAATCATTTTTTTCGCGAAAGCTTTTTCAGATGGGGCATGCTATGATGGAGCCACATGAGACAGGTTCTAAACAAAAAAATGGTTGATTAGAATAGAGAGAGGGATGGAAAGGAGGCTGACCAGTGCGAGTACGTAAATGGGTAGCTCTTGCAACGGTAGCTTACATATTGTACGGTCTTTTTATTTATTCTTATTTGTTTCTATTTGGGGATTCATCGGTTCCTGAAAGTGTAAAAGGAACAAGTGCAGATCCGCATACCTTTATGACAAGCCATGAACTTGTCATCAGCGAGAATTTCTCGAACATACGTAATCTGCTGTATTTCATGACAATTCCATTAGATTGGTATGTTTTTTTTCTTCTGCTCATTTCAGGGTTTTCACGAAAAATAGCAGACTGGAGCCTGGCAGCAGCTCGTTTCACATTTTTAAGCAAACTTGTATATGTGTTTGTGTTGTCGCTTTTGACAATGCTGATTTCATTGCCCATTAAGTGGATTGGCTATCAGCTGTCTTTGCACTACGGAGTATCTGCTCAAAGTACGGCAAGCTGGTTTAAAGATCAAATACTGGATTTCTGGATTCAATATCCACTTCTTGCCCTATGTGCTATTGTATTCTTTTGGCTCATTCAAAAAAGAAGAAAGCGTTGGTGGCTGTATGCTTGGTGTTTGACAGTCCCCTTCACGCTATTTCTCTTCTTTATACAGCCGGTCGTCATTGATCCGTTATATAACAATTTTTATCCACTAAAGGATCAAGCTCTTGAGAACAAGATCTTAACGCTTGCAGACAAAGCACATATCCCGGCAGATCATGTATATGAGGTCAATATGTCTGAGAAAACGAATACAATGAATGCTTATGTCACAGGGATTGGTGAAAATAAGCGTATTGTGTTATGGGATACGACACTGCAAAAGCTGAAAGATCGCGAAATTTTATTTATTATGGCACATGAAATGGGACATTACGTCATGAAGCATGTCTATATAGGATTAGCAGGATATCTAGTGCTGTCACTTGCCGGATTTTTTGCGATTGACCGTCTCTATTTTTATTTTTATCAAAAGGGAGCAGTTCCATTTCGGCTGAGGGTGTCAAACGACATCGCTGCTCTTCCGCTTCTTCTCATTATCGTATCGATGCTGTCATTTGCAGCTTCACCTTTTACAAATGCAGTTTCAAGACATCAAGAACGAGCAGCTGACGAATATGCGGTAAACCTGACAAAAGACGGAGAGGCAGGGGTGACGTCTTTTCAAAAGCTTGCAAAATCAGGGCTGTCTCAGGTGAATCCACCGCTTTTAGTGAAGGTCTTCCGCTATGGACACCCAACCATGATGGAGAGAATCATGGAGATGGAAAATGCAGCGGAAAAAGAGGAAACGTCGAGGAAGCAATAAATAAAAAAACCGGCTGGATCAGCCGGATTTTTTTCGCGCTTGTTTAGTTAGAAGCCGCTTGAGCGTTGATTAACCCTTTGCCGTAATAGAAGGAGTTACCAAGCGGTGTTGCCGTGTTTTCTAAGCGCTGGCGAACCTGTGAATTTGATAGGTTCGGATTTTTAGAAAGAATAAGCGCTGCTGCTCCTGCTACATGAGGAGACGCCATAGAAGTTCCAGTATAAGATGTGTATCCACTGCTTGGTACTGTACTTAAAATAGAAGTACCAGGTGCAGAAACATCTAATTCAGGACCTGCGCTGGAAGACGAGTTTCTGACATTGCTGCTGTTTACATTGGCAACGGCAATTGTAGAATCATATTTTGCTGGATAGCCAACTGTACTTGTAGAGCCAGTGGAACCTGAATTACCTGCGGCCGCCACAACAACGACTCCGCGGTTATTTGCTGTATCAACGGCATTTTTAAGCGCTGTTGAACCGTTTGGTCCACCTAAGCTCATATTGATGACATCCATGTTATTGGCTACAGCCCATTCAATACCGCTAATGATCCAGCTGTATTGTCCGTCGCCATTGCGGTCTAATACTTTAACAGCATATAGGGAAGCACTTGGAGCGACCCCAAGAACACCAATTGTGTTATCAAGGGCAGCAATGGTTCCGGCTACGTGAGTTCCATGTGATTGAAAGTCTTGGGTGGCATTTGGCTCTGAAGGGACGAAGCTGGCACCGCCTGCAACATTTAAGTCAGGATGTGCAGCGTGGATTCCAGTATCAAGGACAGCTACTTTGACATTAGAACCTTTATAACCTTGAGCGTGTACAGCTGGAGCTTTGATTTGAGGGATTCCATAAGGGACGGTTTGTGCATATGCTTCTGCTTTGTGGTCTTCTTCTACGTAAGCAATGCTAGGGTCATGTTCAAGTTTTTTTGCGGCTTGTTCGGACATCTTTACTTGTGCGGCATTAATAAGACGATATTGCTTTTCTAGTTTTCCGCCATTTTGAGTGACGGCTTGTTTCTTAGAGCTGTTTGTGGTGGCAGAGGCTTTAAAGCCAACAATATAGCTCTTTTCACTATCTGACTTTGAGACCGTCTCGGCATTTGCCATGGAGCCTCCAAACCCTGCTGAAAACAGAAGAGGGACAGCCAATATAACACTTGTCATTACATTTTTCTTTTTCACGCACAATCCACATCCCTTTTTTCTTATTTCAGAATAATCATTCGTAGTCTATAAGAATGATTCGTTTGATTATTCTGTATATTCAGTTTAAGGGAAGTAGGCAAATAAGAGTAGACCCGAATTTTTGTGAAAGTCCTAGCGAAAATTGGGGAATTAAGTCACTTGGAAACGTTGGGAAAATATGTTTGTTCTACTGTTTCAGCGGTTATCTATTAAAAAGGAAGTGTGCTTTTTTTCTTATGATCCATTTTCGGACAAATATTCGATACCCGAAAAGCCTTAAAATAGGTAGAAACGTCTAGCATCTATTTCGAATTTCGATATAAAAAAATATTATTTTATTTTGTTTTTGTCGTTTAAAAAGAACCTGTTACAATAACAGGTTCTTTAAGAAGGGGAGGATTGAGTTAAATGGCTGACCACGTTGTAATCAAGGACCTTCCATTCACCATCTTTCCATTCCACATAATTTAAGCAAGCATTGACAAGTCTCGTGTTCTCTAGACCCAGATGTTCATCCGCTAAGGTGGTAAGTAAAGCATGGATAGCAGCGCCGTGTGCCACGATCAGGACTTGTTGATTTGGATAGGCTGCTCTGACTTTCTCAATGCCTTCTACCATTCGATCTTGAATCGCCTCAAGCGGCTCCATGTTTGGATACTGTTTATCTGGAAACAGCTTTTGGCGCTCCTCAAGCGACATGCCTTCAGCGTCACCATAATCACGTTCAATGAAATCATCCATGATGACAAGAGGCGCATCTACATGTTTTAAAATCAAGTGAGCCGTTTCTTTTGCCCTTGTGAGTGGACTGGAAATGACAACATCCCAATGGACATTCTTTAAGTAAAGTCCCGTTTGTTCAGCCTGCCATTTACCAGTGTCGTTTAAAGGGATATCTGTTCGTCCTTGAATTCGTTTCGCTGCATTCCAATCTGTTTCCCCGTGTCTGACTAGGCAAATTGTTGTCAAGCAAATCCCGCCTTTTCTATCTTTTCTTCTATTATACTAAAGCAGAAAAAAAAAGACTGGATCAGCGATTTGTGAGACTTGTTAAGGATTCGACTGAGCTGGCAACTTGGGACACCGTTTGTTTGACTTCCTTCAATTCGTTAAGGAAGGTTTGAAGGTCGATTTCAATTTTTCCATTTTGGTTTTTACTTAAGTTCATGCTGCTGACGATATCATCGAAGAGCGAATTGATTTGAGTCATTTTTTCTTTACTGTCTGTCACGAGTAAATTCACGTCCCCAATGTGCTGAGACACAATGGAGATTTGTGAATTGGTATTGTTGACGAGTTCAGACACGGTTGAAACCGTTTTCTTTGTGTCCTCTGACAATTTACGAACCTCGTTTGCGACGACAGCAAAGCCTTTACCATGTTCACCAGCTCGTGCAGATTCGATTGAGGCATTTAAAGATAACAAATTCGTCTGCTCTGCAATGCCTGTGACAATCCCAAAGATTTGTTCAATCTGTTTGGCGATTTCTTCTAAACGCTTAATTTCTGTTTCAATCTTTGTCATGCTGCCATCAATTTGGTTCATTTGTGTTTGTTGAATTTCTAATTCTTTTTTACCGCCGATCGATTTTTCCTCGACCTGTGCTGAAATTTGCGTTCCAGCTTGCGACATGTCCGCCATCTCATCAGATTTTGATACAAGCTTGTCCACTGCATTTGTTGTGTTTGAGAAGAGAGAAGCAAGCGAATTTGATGTTTCTGTGATTTTTGTATGAAGCTCCTGCTGCTGCTGTTCTGCTTCATCACGAATTTTAGAATATTCATTTTGGAATGTATCCAGGACAAGCTGCTGCTCTAAATTTAAGATTTTCGTCGTCGCTTTGACTGCTGTCTGATATTCTTTGAAATCTTGGATATGCTGAGCAAATAAATCCATAATCGATAGCAGAAGATCCTGGAATGCTGCCATATACCATTTAGGCTGGAGGCCAATCCGTAAATGAACTTGCGCAATTTTAATTCGTTTTGCCACATAGGCTTCATCAACCACACCTGCAAACATTTCACTAATATGAATGCGGAGTGTTTTTTTCAAACGTTCGACAGAACTATTATCTTGAATGATATGCATCAAGGAAGATTCGACTTCTAAATTTTTATAAAATTTATCAACGATATGTGCAATATCCTCCTGAACAATTGGATTGAGCTGTTTTAGAATAAAGAGGTCATGCTGCGTCAGGTCTATCATTTTGATTTGTTTCGCGATATCCGTATTGTTTAAAAAGTTGATTCGTTTTATCCCATCATCCTGCTGTGTGAAAAAAGCAGTGTTTTTTCTTTTCGTCTCTTTTTTAAATAACAATGTTTTGGTCCCCCCATAATCATCACAAATTATCAGACTTTATATTATTTATCGGATAATATTGGATTTTTTAAAGGGAATCAGTAAAATTTTACTGTTCTTTATAAGACCTTTTTAGTGGTTTCTTTGCTGGGCCTTCTACTACCTCTCCAGTAATGGAAAAACGTGAGCCGTGACACGGGCAATCCCAAGTGCGGTCGCTATTATTCCAAGCGACTTCACAGCCTAGGTGAGTACACGTTGTATCCACAAGAAAGATATTCCCGTCCTCTGATTTAAAGGCGCCGCATTTTTTATGTTCGTAAGATACAATACCGCCTTCACCTGGCTTTAAATCATCAATTGTTTGATCGGTTCGTTTTAATTTACCACTGATCAGCTTGGCAGCGACATTGCTGTTTTCTTTAATAAAATCTTTGACGAAAGAGTCAGAAACAGGTCTTGATGGCGTAAAAATCGATTCGTATGGATTCGATTTTCCCTCAATCAAATCACCGATAAGAGTGGCTGCGACATGGCTTGTCGTCATGCCCCATTTTCTAAAACCGGTTGCAACGAAGATATTTTGGTGGTGTTTGGTCAGGCGGCCAATGTAAGGGATTTGATCCATTGTGACCATATCGTGTGTCGACCAGCGATACAGCACCTCTTCAATTCCAAGGGTGGCGTCTCCAAACCTTTCTAATCCTTCATAGTGAGCAGATTCAACCACGCCTTGTCCAGTTTTATGGCCTTCTCCTCCGATGAGAACCACTTCCTCACCATGCCATTCTGCGGTTCTTAAAGAATGAGCAGGCTGGTCGATTCCTAAATACATCCCGTCTGGAAGCGGCTTCGTTGTTTTGGCTGCTACCACATAAGATTGTTCTGGGTGAATTCGTGTGAAATAAAGTCCTTTCCCGTCATAAAAAGGGAAGTGCGAACAGGAAATGATATAGCGTCCTGTCAGGTGATGTCCGTCTTGTGTGACGACAGCAGGCCGGTTTCCTTCTTTCACGTCAACAGCAGTTGTCTGTTCATAAATATTTACACCTCGCTCTAGGAGCTGGTCGATTAGTGCATTTAGATAATGAAGGGGATGAAACTGTGCCTGCTGCGTCATTGCTAGGGCAGCTTTGATGTCAGCATCAAAAGGAAGCGCTGTTTTCCATTCTCGGTCAATCCCAAGCTGTTTGTAGGCATCTAATTCCTTCTTTAACTTTTTTACACCGCTTTCTTCCTTTGTATAAAGGTAAGCATCTTTTATCTCTAGCTGACAATCGATGTCGTACTCTTTGACACGAGCTTGAATCAGCTCTTTTGCTTTCTCGTTTGCTTCTACATACAATCGAGCTTTGGGCATGCCAATTTGCTGAATCAGCTCATGGTAGTACACATCGTGCTGTGAGGTAATCTTAGCTGTCGTATGTCCGGTCGTACCTTGCAGCAGTTGATCGGCATCAATGATGATGACATCCAGCCCGCGCTCTGTCATTTCAAACGCAGTAGCGATACCGGTAATGCCGCCGCCAACAATGATGACATCTGCTGTGAGATCCTCATGTACAGCAGGAAAAGAATGCTTCCGACTTTCTGCTATCCATAACGATTTTGCCTGTTCCGATCCTTTATGTTCTTGCTCCATATTGTCGCCTCCAGTTAGTGACTTGTTGTGTATAATTTTTCCACAATGATGAAAATCATACATTCGTAAGGAAACTAGTTTGACATACATAAAAAAATAGCCAACACATAAAAATAAACAAGATAAAAGGAAGGAGTGGACAGACGTGTCAACAAAGCAGCCGAAGAAAACATTGCCGCCTCAGCATCAAAATGAACGTCCAGGTCTGGAATATAAAATGAACCCTAGACCTGTTTTTGATCGAGAGGTGCCGGATAAAAAGTTAGCAGGGAAAACAGCCATTGTGACAGGTGGAGACAGCGGGATCGGAAGAGCAGTCTCGGTCTTGTTTGCGAAGGAAGGAGCCAATGTCGCCATTGTTTACTTGAGTGAACACCGCGATGCAGAGGAAACGAAGGACTATATTGAAAAGGCGGGAGGCCGCGCCATTTTAATTGCAGGTGATTTAGGAGATGAGGCGTTTTCAAACGAGGTCGTCAAAAAAACGAAAGATGTTTTCGGTTCCATCGATATTTTGGTGAACAACGCCGGGGAACAGCATCCGCAAAAAAGCATTGAACAGATTACCTCGCATCAGCTTCTTCGAACATTTCAAACGAATATTTTTGCCATGTTTTATTTAACAAAAGCGGTTCTTCCTCATTTAAAGAAAGGAAGCAGTATCATTAATACCACATCTGTTACAGCCTATAAAGGGCATGAAACCTTGATCGACTATTCATCTACAAAAGGGGCAGTCGTGACATTTACGAGATCATTATCTTTATCGCTCATTAAACAGGGGATCAGAGTGAATGGGGTAGCCCCAGGGCCTATTTGGACACCGCTCATTCCATCGACCTTTACGGAAAAGGAAGTCTCAGAATTTGGCGGAGATGTTCCAATGGAACGTCCTGGTGAGCCAGTAGAGCTTGCGCCGAGCTATTTGTTTTTAGCGAGCGAAGACTCCTCTTATATGAATGGACAAATCCTGCATGTAAATGGCGGAACCATTTTAAATGGATAAACAAAAAACTTGCGGTAAAGAGACGAGTTGCTGTCTCTTTGCCGCAAGTAAAATCATCATGATTGATGTAAGCAGTGTTCTGCATATTGAGCTGACAGGTCGTTGAATCGCTTTACATCACGCTGATCCAGCGCCTTATCAATCTCTTCTCTAAGGAAGGTTAAGCGCTGTTTATAAAGCGCCTCATCTAAAACCATTTGAATATAGATGTCTAAAATAGTGACGCCGTTTTCTTCGGTTTTTTGGGTGTTGCGGGACTTCATGAGCTCAGCATACGTTTTTTTCTCTTTCATAAAGAATCCCCCCGATGCCTTTTTTATAGTATATGGATTGGCGGAGAAAAAATCAACAAGAATTTATAATTTTTAGACAATTTATTTTTGAGCGAAATCGACATCTCTTGTCCGATCGACAGGATGTGATATATCATTAAAAAAGGCTTTTCGATAGATCGAATGGACTAAAAAATACGATAAAAAGATGATTTTTAATAAATTTTGAAAAAATCCTGTCGTTTCTTATATGTTGGTGATAGATTAATAGTATCTAAAATAACCAAAAATTAACACAGGAGGAAATGAAGTGTCAGGAATTAGTGAAACACCTTTAGATTCATACGTCATTAATCAAACAACAATGGCGATCCTTCCGGTTGAAGAAGGAAAAAGAGTATATTCAAAAGTCATAGAAAGAGAGACAAGCTTTTACGTTGAATTAAAGCCCCTGCAAATTATTGAACGCAGTTGCAGATTCTTCGGCTCAAGCTATGCGGGCAGAAAAGCGGGAACATATGAAGTAACAGGAATATCTCACAAGCCTCCAATTGTGATTGACTCATCCAATCATTTGTATTTCTTCCCAACCTATTCATCCAACCGTCCTCAGTGCGGCTGGATCTCCCACAAATACATTCATACCTTCCAGGAATCATCCCTCGGAGACACGGTGGTCATCTTTACAAATGAGCAAACCGTCGAACTCGATGTCTCATATAAATCATTTGAGAGTCAGGTGCACAGAACAGCGTATCTCCGAACGAAATTTCAAGATCGCCTTGATGGAGGTCTTCCTAAAAAACAAGAATTTATGCTGTATCCAAAGGAACAACAGCTCAACCTTGTATACGATTTTATATTAAGGGAGCTTCGGAACAGATATTAACTAAAACCAGCGGCAGGACAGCCGCTGGACTCCTTATGAAGCGAGGGTTTAGCATATCGTCTTTCTTTCTCGAAGAAAAAAACATTGATAATTATATAAAAAATTATATAATTCAACTATAACGTATAAAAATTTATATAACGAGCAGCAGTGAAAGGGGATATGATAATGACTTATGATGAACTAGATACACCGGCGCTATTAATTGATAAACGGGTAATGATGGAGAATCTAGCTGCTATGCAGCAGTATGCGGACCGTCAGCAAGTCAAACTGCGTCCTCATACGAAAACACATAAAACACCTAGTCTTGCGAAGGTGCAGGAGGAGATGGGCGCATCTGGCTTAACTGTAGCGAAAGTAGGAGAAGCGGAAGTAATGGCGGCGCATGGGCTGACAGATATCTTTATCGCCAATCAAATTGTAGGCGAGACAAAGCTCAAGCGAATTCGAAAGCTGGCAGAGTCGATACAAATTTCATTTGGAATAGATTGTGTAGAGCATGTGCATCAAATTGAACATGTCTTTCGTGGAGCAGAGAAAAAAGCGGAGGTTCTAATTGAGATAGAAGTTGGAGAAGAAAGATCTGGTGTCATTGAAGAGAGTGATTTCCGTCAAATCTTGCAGGCGATTCAAACATGTGACTTCGTTCATTTAAAGGGGATTTTTTCTCATGATGGACATACATATAAGGCGGAAAGTAAAGCGCATTGTCACACATTATACGAAGACGCTGTGAATCGCACGCTTCAGTTTGCACAGATTGCGAAAGAAACAGGCATGCTGCTAGAGGTAGTGAGCATAGGATCAACACCGCCGTTCTTATTTCAATTTGATATTCCAAAGGGAGTCACCGAAATCAGACCAGGCACTTACATCTTCATGGATGCCTCTCAATCCAATGTGATCGGCACTTTTTCACATTGTGCGGCAGCTGTGCTGACGACGGTGATCAGTAAGCCAACAAAGGCCCGTGTCATTACAGATGTTGGAGCCAAAGGGCTCACGGCTCAAACCCGTACAAAAGGGCTGACGAAAACAAAAGGACTAGGCAAAGTAAAAGACTATGATGATGTATTTGTTTCAAGTGTATTTGATGAGCATGCCATCATCTATCACGAAGGCTTCCGTCAGACTGTCCAGATCGGTGAGAAGGTGCAAATCATTCCAAATCATATTTGTCCCGCTGTCAATCTCCATGAAAAAGCATATCTCATTCAAGATGGTGAAGTAGTCGAAGAGCTTGAGATTGCTTGTAAAGGTAAACTTCAATAAATCAACAGGATGTATAATTTAAGACTTGGAAAATACAAGGCGACTTCGTTTGGCATCATCATGATGACACGAACGAAGTATTTCTTTTCATTAGAAAACATCCACCATGAACTTATTGAAACCAAATCCATATATCCAGTCGTCTATTAAGTGTATCGGTAGACTGTCAACCAAATGACAGGAAAATGTGGATCCTTAGACGTATTTTCATCCATTTACTCATAAATCGCAGAAGTGACACGAGCCGTCTGTTACAATAAAAGAAATCATTTCTTGCAAAGTGTTCGTATGTGGTAAAGGATACTCCTATTTTGACCGATATGAACGAATGGGAATAAGAAATGGAGGCTCTGTATGAAAAAACAATCGCATTTGATGCTGCTATTCACCTTGACAGTGATATTACTAGCAGCCTGTCAGCAAGCAGGTCAATCGCCTTCAAAACAAGACACAAAAGAAGCTGCGTATGAACAATGGGTTCAGCGTTATATGGATGAGTTAAATGAAGCTTATGAAAACATGACCGACCAATTTATTTCAGATGGACATGGAAAGATCCAAGTAAATAAAAAATTGAAAAAAGCGACGAAAGCCTTTGATCGTGTGATTCAAAAGGGGCTTGCTCATCAAGAAGTTCCAGCCGCTTATCAAAAGGCGGATCAACAATTAAAGACAGGTCTTCATTCATTTGAAAAAGGAATCGGTCAGGTGGAGCAGCTATTAAAGCACCCAGGTCAAGAAAAGCTGTTTATTTCCGCTACCCATCATCTGCAAGATGGATTGCAGCAGACAGCTGCATTTATTGAAGAAGTAGGCCGCATTCAGCAATCAACGTAAAAAAGCTTGGAAGGCGGACTTCCAGGCTTTTTTTACATATAAAGTATTTGCTTTAAGCGGCGGACACCCTCTTGAATCATGTTTTCGTCCGTACAGGCGAAGCCTAGCAGTAATCCCTTTCGATTGCTCTCAAAACAATAAGGACTTAATGGATAAATGCCAACGCCCGCTGCTTTGGCTGCTTCAATACTGCCTTTTTCGTCAAAGTCTGGCGCTCCTTCTAAAAAGACATGAAGACCCGTATCGGTTCCATAGATATGAAAGTGCTTGTCAAAGTGTTGTGTCAAAAGGGCATCCATCATAGCAGCCTGTCTTTTTTTATACAGCTGTCTCATTCGCCTGACATATCGCGTGAATTCTCCTTCTCTGAAAAAAGAAGCGAGTGTGATCTGTTCCATAATGGGCAGCTGTCTTTGAATGAGTGATTGCAGGGAAGCGATTTCTTTTATGACCGCTTTGGAGCCGATAATGGCAGCAAGGCGGATGCCGGGTGTCAGCACCTTGGAGAAGCTTAAGATGTAAATCACATGGTCGGGTGCTTCTGAAAATAATGAAGGAAGCGGTCCGCCATGATAACGATAATCTCCATCAAAATCATCCTCTAGTATATAAGACTGATGGCTGACAGCAAATTTCAGCAGCTGCTGCCTTCTGTTGACACTCATACATACACCGGTTGGACGCTGATGGGAGGGCGTCACCGCAATCAGCTTTGTTTGCCGTGGCAATGTATTCACCATGATTCCTTCTTCATCGACGGGTGCGGGATAAATGTTCATTTCACGATGCATAAATGAAAGCCTTGCCCCAGGAAAGCCTGGATCTTCAACAGCTACTGTATCTCCTTTTTTAAGCAATACCTGTGAAATCAAATCAATGGCTTGCTGCGTGCCACCTGTTAACACCATTTGATCTTCTTCTACATCGATTCCGCGTTCTACAGATAAGTATTGGCGTATTTCTGCACGTACTTCCCATAATCCGTGCGGGGAGGAATAGCCCCAATCTTTCATATCTAATCGCTGTAATGCTTTCGTGAGCGACCGTTTCCATATATTTTGAAAATGTTCATCGATGGCTGGCTCCTGATGTCGAAAATCAATATCGAGTTTCTCATGAAATTGATTGGCCGACAGCCAGTGGTCCATTTGTTTCTCCGCCTCTTGAAAGTGTGGTCTTACCGGAAGAGGGAAAGGCGGCTCACTTTGATGGGGAGTGGAGGCTGCATAGTGGTCACTCGAAATGACCTTTGTACCGCCTCTTCTAGATGTGCTGACATATCCTCTTGCCAGCAGTTCATCATAGGCAAGCTGTATAGTTGATCTTGATACATTGAGCTCCTGTGCTAATACCCGTGTTGGTGTTAACTGATCGTCAGGATTCAGTTTTTGTGAATGAATTTGTTGAATGATCCCAGTCACGATTTGCTGCCAGAGCGGGGTTGTACTTGAGCGGTCTAAATAAATATACATCGGACACCTTCTCTCATTGTCACATATAACTTGATGATGACACGGAATTATGGAGTGGTCAATAGCATCATTTTTGGATATAGGAAGTAAGCCAAAAGGTGTGTACACTGTTCTCATATGCTTATGACATAGAGGAGAGAGTCAAATGATCCCTGCATCTAAAGAAGAAACAGCACACCTATCCATCATTCCATTTATATTCGTTTTATTTGGTCTTTTTATGATTACGACCGCAGTGAATCTGCAAGTGCCCCTTTATACGTTGTATGCGGAACAAGCAGGGTACGGAAAGGCGGATACAGCACTTGTATTTGCTGCATATGTCTTCGGACTGATTCCAGTCTTGCTTTTTCTTGGTGGCATATCTGATCGGGCTGGACGCAAACCGGTTTTATTGGTCGCGCTAAGCTTTTCGTTATGTGCTACCCTATTGATGATCGTGCACCCTACCATACAAATGCTCTTTGCAGCCCGGCTGCTGCAAGGGGTGGGGCTTGGTCTGAGTGTTGGCACATGCACCGCTTATTTGATTGCTTTATATCCAGAAAAATCAAGCTGGATTCCAACTTTTATTGCGTTATGCAGTTCGGTTGGCTTTGGGGGCGGTGCTCTTTTTACGGCACTGCTTTCTTTTCAGCGTATGTCGCTTGCGCCTCTTAGCTATTGGATTGTGCTGGGCCTTTTAATCCTAACCATCGTGGGTGTCTTCTTTTTCGTTCCGCCTGTACAAGGAGATTCAGGTAAACCGATGATGAACATGCCAACATTTCCAAAAGGAACAATGCCGGCGAATGCAGCGATTGCCATCGCGTGGTCGGTGTGCGGCCTCGTCATTTCGGTTTTGCCAGCACAGCTTAAATTGAATGGATATGAATTATGGGTAGGGCCGGCACTCTTTTTGATTAATATGGCAGGTGTCCTGATGCAGCCTTTTGTTCGCAAGATGAATAGCACAGTAGCGCTCTTTGCCGGGTTTATCTGTCTTCCATGCGGATACGGCCTTTTGCTATTTGGAGCAAATAGCGGGTCCATCTTTCTTGTGCTTGCCGGAACGATGCTTGCGGGTACTGCCTGCTATGGATTTACTTATTTAGGTGGTCTTCAGCTTATTGTCGAACGGGGGAAAAAGGAGGCAGCTAGAGCCGTTGCAGGGTTTTACTTGTTTGCCTATTTAGGCCTGGGTATTCCGAGTGTTTTTATCGGTCTTTTTGCTGATCTGTACGGGACCCAGATGGTGTTAACCGTCTTTTTCTTGGTCGTTTTGGCTGCTTGTCTCATCCTTTTGATCTCAAGTGTCAGACAGAAACAAAAGTGAGGAGTCCCGCTTTCTCTTTTTCCTTCTGTTCGTTTAAAATAAAGGCATGAGAGGGGAAGATGACATGAAAAAAGTGCAGCTGGACGGCGCATCGTGCAGGTCGCAAGAAGAGCTTCATGACCAACTAAAAACAGTTTTACACCTTCCTGACTATTACGGGAAAAATCTTGATGCCCTATGGGACTGTTTGACAGGAGAAGTAAATCTTCCAATAGAGCTGACATGGGTAAATTTTGAAACGAGCAAAGACGCTCTTGGCGAGTATGCAGAAAGCGTAAGGCAGTTATTTCAAGAAGCAGAAGAGGAATTGAAAGGACAATTTCAAGTGAGCATTCAATAATGGTGAAAAACCAGCCGCTGCCGCAGGCTGTTTTTTCATGAGTTTCCGTCTTTCTCAATCTGCTATTGAATATTTTACTAGATATGATAATATATGAACTGTCGCTTAATTGATAATGATAATCATTTTTAGCGGAAAGAGCTTGATAGAAAGAGAGAAACCAGTATGAAGTTGTATCAATTAAGTTTATTATTTGTATGTTTGGCATGTGTATCACTGTTTGTCGGTGTACAGGATCTGTCCATTTTACAGATGTTTCATTTAACAGATGAACAATTACATACGTTAGTTTCAAGTCGCATCCCGCGTCTCATGAGTATTGTGCTTGCTGGCATGAGCCTTAGTTTATGCGGCTTTATTATGCAAAGCATGACGAGGAATAAATTTGTTTCACCAACCACTGCAGGAACGATGGATTGGGCGAAGCTTGGTATTTTAGCAGCAATGCTTGTTTTTACACATGCGAGCCCGCTCATGAAAATGGGAATCGCGTTTCTATTTACTTTAGCTGGGAATCTTCTTTTCTTAAAAATCCTGCGGCATATTAAGGTGAACGATACGATCTATGTACCGTTAGTCGGCTTAATGTTTGGCGGGATTGTCAGTTCAATATCTACGTTTATAGCCTATAAATATGATCTGATCCAAAACGTATCTGCATGGCTTCAAGGGGATTTTTCTCTTATTGTTCAGGGGCGTTATGAACTGCTCTATGTGAGTGTTCCACTATTGATCATCGCGTATTTATATGCTGACCGCTTTACAGTGGCGGGTATGGGTGAGAGCTTTGCCATCAACTTAGGTTTAACGTATAAACGTGTGATGGCGGTTGGTTTGGTGATCGTTTCGATGATTACATCTGTCACCATATTAACTGTCGGAATGTTGCCATTCCTAGGCTTAATCATTCCGAATATTGTATCGATCTACCGCGGCGATCACTTGAAAAAGAGCCTTCCGCATACAGCCTTACTAGGAGCCATTTTTGTTCTGATTTGTGATGTGCTCGGAAGGGTGATCATTTATCCATATGAAATTTCAGTTGGGCTCATGGTAGGCATCGTCGGAAGTGCGATCTTCCTGTACATGTTATTAAGGAGGAAACGCTATGCATAAGAAACGTACATTATGCCTGATTGCAGCCATTGCAGCCGTGCTGATCGTGATTTTCATTACCTTTCAAATGGGGTACTGGCCGTACACAGTGCCAAGTCGTTTAAAGAAAGTGCTGGCGATGACATTGACGGGAGGCGCGATTGCCTTTTCATCTGTTGTCTTCCAAACCTTGACCAACAATCGAATCTTAACGCCGAGCATACTAGGTTTAGACGCACTGTACTTGTTTTTGCAAACAGCGATTATTTATCTGTTTGGCTCGACCAATTTTATGATCGTCAATAAAAACCTGAATTTTTTCCTTTGCGTTGGGCTGATGATTCTATTTTCTGTGCTGTTATATACGGTGATGTTCAAACGCAAAAATAAACACATTTTCTTGCTTCTGCTTGTTGGTATTGTCTTTGGGACATTGTTCAAAAGCCTTTCTTCTTTTATGGAAGTGCTGATTGATCCAAATGAATACCAGGTCGTACAAGATAAATCCTTTGCAAGCTTTAATCACATGAACACAGATATCTTACTCATTGCTTCTGTTTTATTTGCGGCGCTGTGCCTTTACATTTGGACATTCCGCTCCAAATTAGATGTCATGTCACTTGGGAAGGAGCATGCGGTGAATCTGGGAATTGACTATGACAGCATCACAAAAAAGATGCTGATCGTGATAGCCGTTCTTGTGTCCATCGCAACAGCACTTGTCGGACCGATTACGTTCCTTGGCTTACTCGTCGTGAACGTCGCACGAGAGCTCTTTCGGACGTACCGGCATACATACTTGCTGCTAGGCTCTTTTTTCATCAGTGTGATTGCCCTTGTAGGCGGGGAGTTTCTTGTAGAAAAGGTATTTACTTTTCAAACGCCGCTGAGTGTCCTGATTGATTTAGTAGGCGGATTGTATTTTATTTACTTACTTTTAAAGGAGAGTCGTTCATGGTCGTAATGAAGGGAGTCAGTAAGACATATAACGGAAAAACAGTGCTTCACAAAACAACTGTCAGTGTGAAAAAAGGACAGCTGACCTCTCTCATTGGTCCAAATGGTGCGGGTAAGAGCACGCTTTTGTCCATCATGAGCCGCTTGATTCAGCCAGACACAGGTGCAGCTTATTTACAGGACAAACCATATAGCGCGTATCCTCCGCAGGAGCTAGCGAAAAAGATGAGCATTTTAAAGCAGGCCAATCACATGAGTGTGCGCCTGACCGTACGGGAGCTTGTCAGCTTTGGCCGTTTTCCTTACTCACAGGGCCAGCTGACAAAAGAAGATGAGAAGATGATCGATTTGTCTCTTCAATACATGAGGCTTGCCGATATCCAGCATCAATATGTAGATGAACTGAGCGGCGGACAAAGGCAAAGAGCCTTTATTGCGATGGTGCTGGCTCAGGATACGGATTATATTTTCTTAGATGAGCCTTTAAACAACTTGGATATGAATCATTCTGTTGAGATGATGAAGCTATTTAAGCAGCTCGTCAAAGATCTTGGGAAAACAATTGTTGTGGTTCTCCATGATATTAACTTTGCATCTGTGTATTCCGATCATATCGTCGCTTTAAAAGATGGACAGGTGATCAAAGAAGGCGGAGTAGAAGAAGTGATTCAAACAGATGCACTTGAACAAATTTATGACATGCGCATACCGATTGAAGTCATTCACGGTGAGCGTATTTGCTTATATTTTTCTTGAAAAAATGAAGAGGTGATCAAGTATGAAAAAATGGATTTGGATGATGACTGTATTAACAGCGATTGTTGTACTCGCTGCCTGCGGGAACCAAGGAAAAACAGAAGGAACAAAAGAGGAAACCGTCACGGTAAAAGACATGCTCAATAAAGACGGCGTGAAGATCAAGAAAAACCCGAAAAAAGTCGTCGTGTTTGATATGGGAAGTCTTGATACGCTGGACAAACTAGGTGTGGATGTGACAGCTTTACCAAAACAAGTCGTGCCTAAATATTTATCCAAATATGAAGGTGACAAATATGAGAATGTCGGCGGTTTAAAAGAGCCGAACTTCGAAAAAATTGCAGAGTTAGATCCTGATTTGATCATTATCCAGAACCGTCAATCAGATGCATTCGATGAATTTTCTAAAATTGCTCCTACGATTTTGATGGATGTAGACACTGCCAACTATATGGAATCATTTAAAAAGAATGCCACGACGTTAGGGGAAATTTTTGATAAGGAAGACGAAGTCAAAAAAGAACTAGCAGCCATTGATCAAAAAGTAGATGCATTAAAGAAACAGGCAAAAGAGTTGAAACAGAATGGTTTAATGATCATGGCCAACGACAGTAAAATGACAGCCTTTGGTGCTAAGTCAAGATACGGACTCATCCATGATGTGTTTGGTATCACGCCGGCAGATCAAAAGCTTGAGCCATCTGACAAACACGGACAAAGCATTTCATATGAGTACATGGTCAAAACGAATCCGGATTACTTATTTGTCATTGATCGAGGCGCAGCGATCGGAGAAGAAACTTCTGCGAAACAGCTTGTTGAAAATGATTATGTGAAATCAGTCAAAGCGGTCAAAAACAACCATGTGGTGTATTTGAACTCTGACATGTGGTATTTATCTGGCGGCGGCCTTGAATCATTGACTGCCATGATTGATGAAGTAAAACAAGGAATTGACCAAAAATAATGGAAGAAAAGCTGCTCATACTGAGTGGCTTTTTTATTGTATTCATAAAAATATGTTGCGTGCAGGAAACTTTCATCAAAATATGTTATAGTGGAACCTACATTGATAGACTAAGATAGAGTGAGGGTTCGGAAAGGATGAAGGAAAAAACAAGATCAAAAAGAAGGCTGAGACCTTGGGTGAAAGCCGTGCTGTTTATCATGGCTTTTGTCATGGTGATGGCAGTGTCCGTGACAGGATATGCTTACTATAAAATTTCAAAAGCGTCGGATAAGGCGCAAGTGTCATTAGAAAGAGGAGACACCTCGCAAAAGCGTGTGAAAGCTTTTGATCCAGGAAAAGACAGCTTCTCGGTGCTCTTGCTTGGAATTGACAGCCGTCCAGGTGAAACGGTAGACGAAGCAAGAAGTGATGCGGTCTTACTGGCGGCGGTGAACCGAACAGAGAAAACCATCAAGCTCCTCAGTATTCCTCGTGATTCTTATGTTGATATACCGGGAAGAGGATATGATAAAATCGCCCACGCCCATGCGTTTGGGAGTGCAGATTTGTCAGTCAAAACGGTCGAAAACTTGCTGAACATTCCTGTAGATTATGTGATTTCAGGGAACTTTAAGGCGTTTCAAGACATTGTGGATGAGTTAAATGGAATTGACGTCACGATTGAAGATGAAGGTATCGCAAAACAAATGGAAAAGGATTCAAAGGGAAAAGTTCATGTGCAGACAGGCGCCCATACATTAAATGGTGAAGAAGCATTAGCCTTTGTGAGAACGAGAAAGGCAGACAGTGACCTCATGCGCGGAAAGCGCCAAATGGAAGCACTTCAAGCCATCTTTGAAAAATCTAAATCCATTTCTTCGATCCCGTCATATGACAACATCATTGATACACTTGGTGATAATGTTTCAACCAATCTGTCCATGAAGCAGTTTATCGGTCTTTTCCCGTTATTGAGCTCATTGAAATCAGTGGATACCATTCAGCTGAAGGGCCATGATTATCAGCCTGGGAATGTGTATTACTTTGAGTTAGATGGCGCTGGATTAGACGAAGTGAGAACAGAGCTGAGAGAACAGCTTGAATTATCATAAATAAGTAGGAGCCTGCCGCTGTGGCAGGCTTTTTGCTTTGAATGGGTAAGCGCGACAATGAAGCAAATTCAGTTCGCTTGATGAAGAAAATACTGAGTCAGCAGTTCCTCTACCCGGTGGCGTATACGTGGATTAAAGTATTTATGCTTTTCTTCATAGCCATCTATGATAAATAGATAAGTTGTAAATCCTTCATCGTGTTCAATTTGCTGTACCTTCATTTTTTCTTTACGTAAATGCTGCTTCAGTTCATAAAGTGCTTTCTGTGCTTCCTTTAAGGCAGAGGTCACAAGCTGAATGTATGGTTCATTTAGTTTAAATGTTTGATGTTGTTTTAAGTGAGTCAAATCACGATTGAGGATGGAGATGACCATTGGAAGAAAGATGGCCTGTTCCATCATCTGAAGCTGTATTCTTGATAGTCTCGTCATGTCCAAGCCTGCTTTCTTTATTTATGGAACACCTGTTCTTATTTATTATATCGGATGAGTCAACCAATCTCAAGGGGGCAGGGGGGATTCATTTGTATATTTTTATGTTTTCCATGTAAAATGAAAAGTAGACAAACCTTGAAGGAGTCAAAGAAGTTGACATCATTTCTTTCCCTATTTACTCATGAAAATATCACATCATTTTTTGAAAGCTACAAGGCCTTTGGACCGATTGTGGCCATATTGCTACCCTTAATAGAAGCATTTCTTCCGTTTTTACCACTCGTTGCGTTTGCTGTAGCGAATGCAAATGCATTTGGCCTTTGGGAAGGCTTTTTATTGACCTGGATTGGCGCAAGTGCAGGGTCTATTCTTGTCTTTTTGCTGATCAGAAAATTTGGACAGATGAGAATGCTCAACTTTATCAGTAGGCATCCTTCCATTAAAAAATTGATGCTTTGGGTGGAGAAGCGAGGGTTTGGTCCGTTATTTATTTTACTTTGCTTTCCTTTCACGCCCTCTGCTGCTGTCAATGTTGTAGCGGGTTTATCAAGAATTAGCTTTTGGCAATTCTCATTAGCTGCTTTATCTGGCAAGTGTGTCATGCTTTTTATCATTAGTTTTATTGGCTATGATCTTTCTGCTTTAGTTAAGAATCCGTTAAGAAGTGTTTTTGCGGTTCTAGTTATCGCGTTATTATGGTATGTTGGAAAGAGAGTAGAAAATAGGTTGAACATTCGAATGAGCAAGCGTGAGGACAAAGGAGGCTCTTAATGAAAAAGAAGCCATTGCTATGGTTGATGATTATTACAGGCATCGTCTTATTGTTCCAAGTAAAGAATTTCATGTTTGTCACGTACAAAGTAGAAGGGGTTAGTATGGACCCAACTTTTACAGATGGAACAGAATTATTAATCAATAAGTTCTCGCCAAAACTCACGAAAATTAGCCGGTTTGATTATGTGTTATTTCACGGACCTAAAAATCAAATCTTGATCAAACGGGTCATTGGACTCCCAGGAGAAACGATCAAGTATGAAGATGATCAGTTATTTGTCGATGGTGAAAAAAAGAAGGAACCTTATTTAAAAGAGCAGAAAAAACATAAAATGGGGAACGTCCTGACAGGAGATTTTCAGCTGAAAGCCATCACAGGAGACGATAAAATCAAAAACAATCATTACTTTGTGGTTGGAGATAACCGAATACATAGCTTTGACAGCCGGCATTTTGGCACCATTTCAAAGGATCAAGTCGTCGGTGTCAAAAGGAATACCAGCGAATAAAAAAGGCGCTCTGCATATGCAAAGCGTCTCTTTTTTATTTTGCGGCTTTATAATCAGGCTGCCTTTTTGCCCAGACATGATGTAAGAACCGGAAAAACGGTGGCAGCATTGCAATGACGAGAATAATTCTGACGACTTGTACAGCCACAACAAAGGTAGAATCCTCGTGAAGTGTGACCGCTGTTGTTGCCATCTCTGCAATACCGCCAGGCGAAAAGGCAAGAATGGCTGTAATGACAGAAATGCCTGTAATCTCAGCAATGGCAATAGAGCTGAGGACAGTCGCAGCAATTAGCCCGGCTGAGCTGACGACAGCCACAATGAGAGTGTTTTTTAGTCCAACAAACATCTGTTTATTCATTTTTGATCCGATGGTTGCACCTAGAAATACTTGAGACGCAATGTTCGCTTGTGCCGGCCAATAAGGAATCAAATCATAACCTATGAGTGCGCCCGCACCAACTTGAAGAGCTGCGACGCCTAGCATGCTGCCGATCAGCCAAGGGGCAGGGAAATGAAGACGAACTGCCAGGCGTGACATGAGCCAGGCACCTAAAATAAGTGCAGCGGTCCAAGAGATGTTTGACAGGGTGAAAACGCCCGAAGAGAAGGCACTTCCTTGCGTAGCTACAACCGCATCCGCTTCGTTTTTTGTATTTAAATAAAACACTGTAAAAGGGATAGTGAGTACAACCATTAATACACGTATCGTTTGCACGAGACTCACAACAGCTGTATTTGCTCCCACCTCTTGGGCAATCCCCGGCATAGCGGATAAACCGCCGGGGGCAGTTCCGACAAAGCTTGTCAGCATATCTGTTTTGCTCAGCTTCCATAAGACAAAGCCTGAGAGCATCGCCAGTAGAATAGAAAAGACGAGCATGAAACTCACAGGGAGCCAATTTTCAGCGAAAATGTGAAGGACCTTCATATTCATTTTCTGTCCGAGTTCGATTCCGAGAATGAATTGACCAAGGAGCAGCCATCTGCTGTGAATACGTAAGGTGCTGGTTCCTTTACGCTGAAACAGGGTGGGGCGGCGCATGGCAATAAAAGCTGCTGTGATTAATGTACCAACCATCCAGCCAATAGACATTCCTGTTAAAGACAAAAGAAATCCACCTAAACCGCTTATCGCAATCAGAATGAGATCGGTTCGAAGGCTGTTTCCTTGTTTCATCACATGTAAACCTTCTTCCTATATGTTTGTTCAGTAAGTGAAATGTTGTTATCTTCACTATAATACAAAAGTCTCTATAAATAAAATACGATTTTTTTTACCATTTTCATAAGATTATCTTATCAATAAATGGTTAGCAAATTCTTATAAAGAAAGAAATAATTTTTACCAAAAGCAAAGTCAATATACAACGATTTTCCCCTATTTATCTTATCAGTTGACTATCATTTTCAATTACACTACAATGCTTAGTGTGGGGTGATAACATGAAAATTCCTTCTTTTAAATATAATGAAAAGGGATTGAATCGTTTTTTTGGTCCTTTAGAGGGAAGAATTATGGAGATCCTTTATCAAGGTGAGGATATGCCGATTAAAGAGGTGCAGCAGAAGCTGTCAGATGAAAAGCCGATTAATTTCAACACGGTGATGACTGTGCTGAACCGCTTAACCGAAAAAGGAATTGTGGAGAAAAAAACAAAAGGGCGCTCATCTATTTATAATCCCATTTTAACAAAAGAAGAATTTCTAAATGAGCAAACAAAATGGATTACGCAAGGATTGATGGACGATTTCGGTCCATTGGCAGTGAATCATATGGTGGATGCGATTGAAAGTGCTGATCCTGAATTACTCAAAGTTCTAGAAGCAAGGCTAGCATCTAAAAAAGAGGAGCAGCAAAATGAATAAAATGAAGTCGAGTCTGCTGTTTTTAGGCGGTATATTGATTGGTTTAGCCATTTTTTATCAGATGGGGTATTACGTGCTTTCAAGCTTTTTTGGCTGGAACCAAGCATATAACCTGATCCATGTATGCCAGTCCGTGCTCGAATTTTATGGATTCACTCCTTTAAAGTATTTTCTAGATGCCTTAGTCCTCTACACATTGGGATTTGCAATTTTCTATATGGCAAAGCAAATCAGCAAGTACATTCAATTCAAACGACATATGATGTTGGCAGTCGAACAACAGTCAACCGAATCTCTGTCAGAGAAATATCAAAACGATATCATTGTGTTTCACTGTCAAGAACCGCTTGCCTTTGCAATGGGGATGCTTCACCCAAAGGTTTATTTATCAACAGCCCTCATGGACATGCTGGATAAAGAGGAAATTGACGCTGTTGTTCATCATGAATTGCATCACAAATACAGCTATGATCCCTTAAAAGCTTTCATGTTCTCAATGCTCACAAAAGTCATTTGGTACATTCCAGTGTTAAAGCATATGAGACAAAGCTACTCTGTTTTTCGCGAAGTGATTGCAGATGACTATGCCATTCAGCAGACAGGTACTGAGCTTGGAGTAGGGCAGGCCCTTTTGAAACTGATTAAAAAGAAAACCCAGTTTCAAAAACAAACAAAGTTTGCGGTGTCCTTTGGAGATCGGGCATTGAATTTAAGAATACAAAAAATCTTAAATCCAACTTACAATATTCCTTTTAATGTACCAATTATTCCAATTGTCACATCAGCCATTCTGATGGTGGTCTTAATGATTATGCTCAACTTAAATTACTAATTTTTTTTACTTATTAACATTACATTATGTAGTGTAAAAACAGGAGGAATTCACTATATGAAAACGAATCAAGAAATAGGAACACTTTTTGTACGCGTTATTTTAGGTATTATTTTCTTTTTACATGGACTTCAGGCATATCAAGGAGGACTGGGAGGAACAGCAGCATTCTTTGGGCAAATCGGTTTACCCGAATTTATGGCCTATATTGTCAAGACAATTGAGCTAGTCGGGGGTATCGCTTTGATTTTAGGTCTAGGAACACGTATTTTCGCAGCATTATTTGTACCAATTATGGCTGTAGCGATTATTACTGTTGGTTTTTCTAAAGGATTTGTTGGCGGTTATGAATTTGAACTTTCGCTGCTCGTCATGGCGCTTTATTTAACACTTAGCGGCAGTAAGCTGCTGTCAATTGATGGGGTTCTCAAGCATCAGCAGCAAAGCAATGAAGCAAAATTTCATTAAAAGATCGTGAAAAAACTCCTTCTGCATTTGTGGCAGAGGAGTTTTTTTAATGGTCAAATTCTCATTTTCTCGTTTGAAAATGAGGAAGGGATGTGAGACTTTGCTGCATTTAGCGCTAACTTTGACATATTGAAGGAACGAAAAATCGATTTCATTTTTTGACGGAACATACGATCTCCTATTAAAATAGGACTATCTAAGACACATGGTGCGTTAAAAGGTATAAAAACCATACAGCATGCTGCTGTTCATCTTGAGCGATACGTTTCATTAGCTCTTTTGTTCCTTGGTCACGGACATAGTCTGATACGCTTAAGTAAAAATCGACCGTTTTTTGTTCATCTTTAAAGGCAAACATAAGTCCTTCTCTGAATTGTTCTGGACAAGGTTCTGTTACGCTTGGTTTGTGGTTTCTACCTGTTAAAGAATAATATAGCTTTGAAAATAGTTGATAGTGTCTGACTTCATCCTGACGTATTTCTTGAATGACCTTTTTCGCCTCAGGGTTTTTTGCTTTTTGGGCAAGTTTTTCGTAGCATTGGATCGCAGAATATTCACCATTGATCGCCTTCTCAAGGTCTGAAATGATCCTTGTGTTTTGGCGCATGTCATATGGCGAGTAGTCATAGTAATCGTAATACATGATATTGCCAGCCTCCTTTTTGTTCATGATGGTTTATGATATGAAAAGAGTGAGGAAAGGTGCCTATGTTATTTCAATCAGATAGGAGAACGGGAACGTGATAGGAAAATAGCTATTTCCCTTTATTTTCGCTAGAATATGAGTACATAAGAAAGGTGTTGTGGAACGTGGAGATTCAGTTTTTAGCAGGCAGATCGGGGAGTGGAAAAACGACTGCAATCTTAGAGGAAATCAAAGAACAGCTTCGGCTTGATCCGTTGGGTCCGCCAATCATTTTTTTAGTCCCGGATCAAATGACATTTTTAATGGAATATGAGCTTGCAAAAACGTCTGAAGCTGGCGGAATGATCAGGGCCAAAGTATTTAGTTTCACACGTCTTGCTTGGTCTATTTTACAGCAGACTGGCGGAGCGAACCGGCAATTTGTGACAAGCACAGGAATTCAAATGCTTTTAAGAAAAGTGATTGAAGAGCAGAAAGAAAAGTTTAAAGTGTTCAAAAAAGCGAGTGATAAGCCGGGATTTGTGGAGCAAATTGAAAAGACGATGGCTGAATTCAAAAGGTATTGTATGTTGCCGGAGGATATTGAAAAAATTTCAATGTCGAGCATGTATTCAGAGTATACAGAAGAAAGACGGGCAGCCGAAAAATTGCATGATCTGCATGTTCTTTATCAGCAGATGGAGCAGCATTTACAAGATGAATATGTGCACTCAGAAGACTATTTGACACTTCTCACGCAGCAAATTCCTTCATCTGAAGAAATAAAAGGAGCACACATTTATATAGATGGTTTTTATCAATTTACACCGCAGCAGCTTCTTGTCATTGAACAGCTCCTGCTGCATGCAGCAAAAATAACTGCTGCTTTCACAGTGGATCGCTCCTATCATGATAGGCAGCCAAATGAACTTGATTTATTTCGTATGACAGGGAAAACGTATTTCCAGCTCTATCAGCTTGCTAGAGAGTGCGGAGCTGACATTTCTGAAAACGTTTTGGAAAGAAATAAACGACACATTTATACACCAGATCTTGCTTATTTAGAACACCAATATGAGCAGAGACCAGTGCAGCCATATCAGGAAAACACCCCTCATCTCACAGTGTCTAAAAGTGCAAATAAACGAGCTGAAATTGAGGGTGTAGCGAGAGATATACTTGATTTAGTGAGAGAAAAAGGACTTAGATTGAGAGATATCTCGATTGTTGCACGACATGTAGACGACTATAAAGACACATTAAAAGAGGTTTTTCGAGATTACGATATTCCTTTTTTTATTGATGGAAATGAATCGATGCAGTATCATCCGCTCATTGAATTGATTCGTTCGAGCTTGGATGTCATAAAGGGAAACTGGCGGTATGAAGCGGTATTTCGCTGCGTGAAAACAGAGTTCTTATTTCCGCTTGAACTCGCTAAGAACAAAGCGAGAGAGCAGGCAGATCAGCTCGAAAACTATTGTATTGCTTATGGTGTAAAAGGAGAACGCTGGACAAACGGTTCCCGGTTTCATTACAGGCGCTTCCAATCATTAGATGAGGATTTTGGACAAACAGATCAAGAAATTGAAATGGAACAAATGCTAAATGACGTCAAAGAATGGATCGTGCCCCCGCTTTACCAGTTGCAGAAAAGGCTCAAAAAAGCGCAAAAGGTAAAAGACATGGTAGAGGCTGTCTATGTCTTTTTAGAAGAGATACAAGTACCAGATAAGCTTGAAAAAGCGAGGCTTGACGCTGAAGAAGCAGGTAGATTAGCTGAAGCAATGCAGCACGGACAAGTATGGGATGCGGTTATTCAATTAATGGATGAATTTGTTGAAATGCTAGGTGAAGAAGAGCTCTCATTTCCTTTATTCCAACAAATGATGGATACAGGATTAGCTTCTCTAAAATTCGCTTTGATTCCGCCTTCACTCGACCAAGTATTTATTGGAAGTATGGATTTATCGAGAATGTATCAAGTGAAGTGTACGTTTATCGTTGGTGTAAATGATGGCGTTATTCCCGCACGCCCCTCTGATGAGAGTGTATTGTCTGAGGATGACCGTGAATGGTTAAAACGAGCAGGAGCAGAGCTGGCAGAGACAGGAAAGGAACGGCTGCTAGATGAGCAATTTTTAATTTACCAAGCGTTATCGAGTCCATCACGTCATTTGTATCTATCCTATTCGGCTGCTGATGCAGAAGGACGTTCTCTTTTGCCTTCGACACTTATCAAGTATTGCCAAGAGCTTATGCCAAATCACCAGCAGGCTCTTTATGTGTTAGATCCAGAACAACTGGATGACGAGGAGCAATTAAAATTTGTAGCGAATGAGCATGTTTCGTTATCGTATACCGTTTCACAGTTGCAGCAATGGCTCAATCAATATCCCATTAGTGGTGTATGGTGGAGTGTCTATAACTACTTAATGACATCTCCTCATCGGGATGTATCAAAAAACATCATGTCAAGTTTGTTTTTTACAAATCGAGCGAAGCCATTAAAGCCTAATGTCACAAAAGAGCTTTATGGTGATCATATTCAGGGCAGTGTTTCAAGAATGGAGAAATTCAATGCGTGTGCATTTTCTCACTTTGCTTCCCATGGGTTAAAACTAAAGGATCGACAATTTTACAAATTGGAAGCACCTGATATCGGCCAGTTGTTCCACTCGGCTTTAAAACATATTTCAGATACGCTTGTTGAACAAAAAAAGGATTGGAAAAACCTAACGAAGGAAGATTGTGTCACTTATTCAAAACATGCGATTGAACAGCTTGCTCCGCGTCTTCAAAAGGAAATTCTATTAAGCTCTAATCGGCATGCTTATATTAAAGAAAAGCTCCAGAAAATCTTGATTCGAGTCTCTTCTATATTAAGTGAACATGCCAAAGTGAGTGGATTTTCTCCAGTAGGGTTAGAGTTAGGTTTTGGGGGGCAAGGGCCATTGCCGCCGTTTACTTTTCAATTAAAGAATGGCTGCACGATGGAGCTTGTCGGAAGAATTGACCGGGTAGATAAAGCAGAAGGTTCAAAAGGGCTGCTCTTGAGAATAGTCGACTACAAATCCAGTGAGAAAGGTCTTGACTTAGCAGAAGTATACTATGGGCTGGCCTTGCAAATGCTCACTTACTTAGACCTGACCATTACGTATTCGAAAGAGTGGCTCGGGGTTGAAGCGACGCCTGCTGGCATTTTATATTTCCATATCCATGATCCGCTTATTCAAGCACCTATTCCGCTTGCAGAGGATGACATTGAGCAGGAAATATTCAAGAAATTTAAAATGAAGGGTTTATTGCTTGAAGATGTAGAAGCAGTAAAGCTCATGGATCAAACGCTTGATTCAGGTAGATCACAAGTCATTCAAGCCGGCTTGAAAAAGGATGGGTCTTTCCGTTCTGACTCTGCAGTTTTAAGTGAAGATCATTTCCATATACTCACACAACACGTTCGGCGCACATTTGAAGAAGCAGGCGAAAGAATTACAAATGGAGAGGTCGCAATTAATCCATATAAATTGAAGGATCAAACACCTTGCCGCTTTTGTTCATTCAAGTCTATTTGCCAATTCGATGAATCAATAGAGGATAATGATTTTAGGGTGCTCACCTCTGAGAAAGATGATGTTGTGATAGACCGGATCAAAAAAGAAGGGGATCAGTATGCAAATACCAAAACCGAATAACAGTACGTGGACGGATGACCAATGGGAAGCCATCGTTTCAGAAGGACAAGATATCTTGGTTGCGGCGGCGGCAGGGTCAGGAAAAACAGCTGTTTTGGTTGAACGGCTGATTCGAAAAATGACCCGGCCTGAACATCCAGTTGATGTGGACCGTCTGCTCGTTGTGACTTTCACAAATGCATCTGCGGCAGAGATGAAGCATCGGATTACAGAAGCACTTGAAAAAGAATTAGCCAAAAACCCTGGGTCCCTTCATATGAGAAGGCAGCTGTCCCTCATGAATCGTGCCAATATTTCTACCTTGCACTCCTTTTGCTTGCAGGTTTTGCGCACCTTTTACTATGAAATTGATCTTGACCCAGGCTTTCGTTTGGCAGATCAAACAGAAGGAGAATTATTAGGAGATGAAGTGTTAGATGAACTGTTCGAGGATGAATATAAGGCTGGAAAGCCATCATTCTTTGAACTGGTTGATCGTTACACTTCTGACCGCCATGACTTAGATTTGCAATGGCTTGTGAAGAGAATTTATGAGTTTTCTAGGTCTCATCCTTTACCTGAGCAATGGATGAGGGCATTCCTTTCACTTTATGATGTAGATGCACAAACAAAAGTAGAAGAATTACCGTTTTATCCATATATCAAAGAAGATCTTTCTCTCGTTCTCCGGAGCTGCCAGGAGCTGCTTGAACGAGCTCTTTCGCTATCAAAAGAGCCGGGCGGCCCAGCACCGAGAGCAGCGAATTTTATAGATGATTTAGAGCAAGTCAATGAATTAATCTGTCATCAAGATGATTTTGAGGAGCTTTACGAGCTTTTGCCGAACGTCAATTTTAAAAGGCTCAAAACGTGCAAAGGGGATGAATATGACCCTGTTTTGTTAGAAAAGGCCACAGATGCACGTAATCAAGCAAAAAAACAACTAGAAAAGCTAAAAGATGAATACTTTATGCGCAGTCCTGCCCAGCATTTAAAAAGCTTAGCTGAAATGAAGCCAGTTGTGGAGACGCTTGTAGAGCTTGTGATCCAATTTGGTGTGCGTTTCGAGAGAGCGAAGCAGGAAAAGTCAATTGTCGACTTTTCGGATTTAGAGCACTATTGCTTACGCATTTTAGCGGAGCAGGATGCAGAAGGACATTTGATCGAAACAGAAGCTGCCAAGTACTATCAACAGCAGTTTGAAGAAGTGCTCGTTGATGAATACCAGGATACAAACCTCGTACAAGAAACGATTTTAAAGCTTGTGTCTAAAGGGGAACATTCTGCAGAGGGCAATCTGTTTATGGTTGGTGATGTAAAGCAGTCCATTTATCGTTTTAGACTGGCTGAGCCCATGCTCTTTTTAAACAAATATAAACACTTTCAACCAGACGGCAAAGAAACAGGGAAGAGAATTGATTTAAATAAAAACTTCCGAAGCCGTTCAGATGTTTTAGATAGTACGAACTTTTTGTTCAAGCAGCTGATGGGGGAAACAGTTGGAGAAATTGAATATGATGAACAAGCTGAATTAAAGCTTGGAGCGAGTTATCCAGAAAGCAAAGATACAACGACAGAAATGCTCCTTGTCCACTTAGATCAGCAGGAAGCAGAAACCGGCGAAGAGCGAGAAGAACTTGAGACCGTCCAATTTGAAGCGAGAATCATTGCTAAAAAAATAAGAGAATTGGTGGAGCAGCCATTTCAAGTGTACGATGCAAAACAGCAAATGACCCGTAACTTGCAGTATCGTGACATTGTCATTTTGCTTCGGTCTATGCCGTGGGCCCCGCAAATGATGGAAGAATTAAAGAAGCAGGGAATCCCAGTATATGCGAATCTTTCCTCTGGTTATTTTGAAGCAACAGAGGTGTCTGTCATTCTTTCTTTGTTAAAAGTCATTGATAATCCATATCAGGATATTCCGCTTGCAGCTGTTTTAAGATCACCTATTGTTCATTTAGATGAAAATGAAATGGCACTTATTCGAACGAGTGATAAAAAAGGCACTTATTATGATGCTGTAAAGGCATTCATGAGTGTGACGCATTCTGATCACCCTACATGCAAAAAATTAGAGCGATTTTTCCAATTGCTGCGTAAGTGGCGTGATTTCTCCATCAATCATTCGGTGGCAGAATTAATTTGGGAAGTATACCGAGATACGCAGTATCTTGATTATGTTGGCGGGATGCCTGGAGGTAAGCAGCGGCAGGCGAATCTTCGTGCCCTTTATGATCGAGCCAAGCAATATGAAAAAGCTGCCTTTAGAGGGCTATTTCGATTCCTTCGTTTTATTGAAAGAATGCAGGAGCGTGGAGATGATCTTGGTGCGGCAAAAACGTTCGGTGAAACAGAGGACGTTGTGCGCATGATGACGATCCACAGCAGTAAAGGATTAGAATTTCCAGTCGTCTTTACTGCAGGACTCGGCAGGAACTTTAATATGATGGACTTAAACCAGTCCTACTTACTTGATAAAGAGCTAGGCTTTGGAAGCAAGTATATCCATCCAGAGCTGAGAATTAGTTATGCGACATTACCGCTTGTGGCGATGAAAAAAAAGATGAGAAAAGAGTTATTATCTGAAGAGCTGAGGGTCTTATATGTGGCGCTCACAAGGGCTAAGGAAAAATTATTTCTGGTCGGCTCTGTCAAAAATCAGGTGAAAGCATTAAGCAAATGGCAAAATGCCGCGACTGGAGAAGAGTGGCTGCTCCCTGATTTTGAACGTTATCAATCGAAAACATACTTAGATTTTATTGGCCCTGCCCTTATCCGTCATCAAGCGATGTCATCTGTTTTAGAAGAAACAGGCGATGTTGTTCTTTCGCATCCGTCTACATTCACTATCTCGTTTACGCAAGCTTCTGATCTTCTAAAGGAAGATATGTCACTTGAAAAGAAGCAGCAAGACGAGGTAGTACAAGCATTGATGGATGGTCTGCCTGTTGAAGGATATGGTGATGCTGATGAGAAGGTGGCAGAGAGACTTTCATGGAAATATCCATATCTAGCGGCCTCGCAAGTCGGCACAAAGCAGTCTGTTTCCGAGATAAAAAGGATGAAAGAAATACAGGATGAGTACAGTGTTCCTTCTTCTATTCGAAAAGCTCGTGCAACATTGTATGACCGGCCGGCTTTCATGAAGAAAAAAACACTCACTGCCGCAGAACAAGGCACCGCAATGCATACAGTCATGCAGCATATCACGCTTCCTTCTGAGGAGCCCTATGATGAATCACGTATAAGGCACCTGCTCAAATCCTTACAGCAGCGAGACTTGCTAACAGATGAGCAAGTCCAGTCAATTGATCAAGAAGGAATTGCTGCTTTCTTCTCTACTTCAATTGGTCAAAAACTGCTGAAAGCGGACTGGGTAAAACGAGAGGTATCATTTAGTATGGTGTTACCTGTTAAAGAGGTATACAGTCATATTGATACTGAGGGAGAGCCTGTTCTGATTCAAGGAATGATTGACTGTTTATTTGAAACAGATGGAAAGCTATTTTTACTAGATTATAAAACGGATAGAGTGCAAGGCAGATATACAGGTGGACTTGACGCTGCTGAACCTATCTTGAAAAAGCGCTATGAAACCCAAATAGCGTTATATGCAAAAGCAGTAGAGCGTTTGACAAACAGAACATTAGAGGAGAAAATTCTCTATTTCTTCGATGGGAATTTAGAAATCTCTTTATAAATGTATCGGAATGAGAGGTGAATCACATGAGGATTCTGCATACAGCGGATTGGCATTTAGGGAAAACCCTTGAAGGTCGAAGCCGGCTTGATGAGCAAGCACAGTTTTTAGATGAACTGTATCAAATCGTGAAAGACGAACACATTGATGTCATTGTGATGGCCGGTGATGCCTTTGATACAGTGAATCCGCCTGCTAGAGCAGAGCAGCTTTTTTATGAAAGTCTATCTGCCTTATCTGATAAAGGAAAACGGCAGGTAGTGGTCATCTCAGGCAATCACGATAATCCGGATCGCTTATCAGCCGCATCTCCTTTAACAAATGATCAGGGTATTCATTTAATTGGATATCCGACAAATGACATCATCCGTGTCGATGTTCCTTCTTCGAGTGAACGTTTATCCATTGCAGCACTCGCTTATCCGTCTGAGGCTAGACTAAATGAGGTGCTGGCTGAAACATTTGAAGAGAAAGTGCTTCGTGATCATTACAATTTAAAAATTCAACAAGCGTTTCAACATTTAAGTACTCAATTCCAGCCGGATACAGTTAATATTGCAACAAGCCACATTTATGTGGCAGGAGGAAGTCAAACAGATTCAGAAAGACCGATTGAAGTAGGCGGCGCATATACCGTTGCGGCTGAAAGCCTGCCAGAAGCAGCTTGCTATGTTGCACTTGGTCATTTGCACCGCCCGCAAACGATCAAACGTGCCAAAACGATTGCCCGGTATTCTGGATCACCTCTTGCTTATAGCTTTTCTGAATCAGGCTATGCCAAATCAGTCACAATTGTAGAGGCAAAACCTAATGAAAAGGCAAGCTGGAAAGAAGTGTTTTTATCAAGCGGAAAACCACTTGTGAAATGGAAGGCGACTGAGGGACTGAGTCAAGTGCACGAGTGGCTGGATGAAAAACGTGATCTTCAGGCGTGGATTGATTTAGAGATTCATTTAACAGACCAGCTCTCTATTGAAGAGATTCATCAGCTCCGTAAGCAGCATAGTGGGTTTGTTCACATTCGACCAAAGTTCAAAGAACTACAGCAAATAGAAGAGCAAAAGCAAGTGGAAAAGCTCTCAATCGAAGAGCGGTTCGTGAAAT
Organism: Bacillus sp. NMTD17; assembly: GCF_002998735.1. Lineage (NCBI taxonomy): Bacteria > Bacillati > Bacillota > Bacilli > Caryophanales > Bacillaceae > Bacillus > Bacillus sp. NMTD17. The sequence continues at coordinate 677,577 of NZ_PVRH01000002.1, read as the reverse complement.
TTTATGAGCGCCAGACAGGTGGCGGTCTACCCGATGAAAAAACAGTCAAACTGTTTTTAGAGCTAGCCAATGAAATGCAAGAGGAGGAAGCGACTTGAAGCCGATTACGCTGACCATTAAAGGACTTCATAGCTTCAGAGAAGAACAAACAATTGACTTTAGCTCATTATGTGGTGCAGGTGTGTTTGGCATATTTGGACCGACAGGAAGTGGAAAGTCGTCCATATTAGACGCCATGACCCTGGCACTCTATGGCAAAGTGGAACGTGCGTTAAATAATACACATGGTATTTTGAACCAAGCGGAAGAAAAGCTGTCGGTTTCCTTTACATTTGCTTTGCAAAAGGAACACCATATTTCTTATAAAGTTGAACGTGCTTTCAAACGAGCGGATGAAATGAAAGTCAGAACGACATTATGCCGCCTGATTGAAATCGGTGATACGCAGACCGTTCTCGCAGATAAAGCGAGTGAGGTCAATCGTAAAGTAGAAGAATTACTCGGATTAACCATTGATGATTTTACGCGAGCGGTTGTCTTACCTCAAGGGAAATTTGCAGAATTTCTCTCCCTAAAAGGGGCAGACAGACGTCAAATGCTTCAGCGGTTGTTTAACTTGGAAAAGTATGGGGATCAGCTCGTCAAGCGTTTGCGTGCAAAAGCTCAGAATCAATATGGGCAAAAAAATGAACTGCTGGCTGAACTGAATGGTTTAGGGGAAGCTGGCCCAGAGGCGCTGGCAAAAGCAAAGGAAGCAGCAGAGCAGGCAAAAGCCATTTTTCATGAGAAAAAACAAGCGCGGGACGAAGCGTTCACTGCTTTTACAAAGGCGCAAGCGATCTGGCAGTATCAAAAGGAACAAGAAGCTTATGAGACTGAACAAAACAAACTGAATCTACTGGCACCATCAATGGAAGAGAAAAAGGCCAAGCTCAATATCGCAGAGCAGGCAGAGGCGCTAAAGCCCTATGCGGATGCATTAACAAAGGCTGAAAAACAGCTTTCTCAAGCATCAAAGGAGAAGCAGGAAGCAGAAAAGCAGCTGCTGCATCAACGAACGATCTATGATCAAATGACGCATGAGTATGAGCAAGCCCGGCAAAAGAAAATAGAGACTGAGCCAGAACTTCTCCAAAAGAAAGAGCAGCTGATTCATCTAAAGGAAATTGAACGAAAAAAAGAGACAGCTTTTCAGGAAAAGACAGGAATAGAACAGCAAAAAAATGAAAAAACGCAGCAATTCATACAAAAGAAAAAAGAAGCGGACAATCTTCAATCTCTATTAGAGCGTGCACTGACGAAACAAACACAGCTGAAGCATGAGCTGGAGCAGTTACAAGTCTCAGTAAAAGAACGGAAAAGTGTACAGGATGCTTTACGTTTAAGTGAAAATGTTGAAAGAATAAACCGCAGCATTCAAAAAGAAAAGCAAAAGCTGGAGGAGCTCAAAAAGCGAGCCTCACAGACTTCAGAAGCATATGAAAAGCTTCAAAAACAGCAAAACGACCATCATGAAAAAATAGACCAATCGTTTCAAGCAATTGAACACCTCTATTTTTATGTATGTGAATTCGAACGAGCTCTAACAGAATGGAGTAAAAAAGAACAACATCAGAAGCTCGAAAAATTAAAACAGCGTGATGTTGTAAGGGCGGCTGAATTAAGAAAAGAATTAGCGGCAGAGCTAGTAGATGGTGAGCCATGTCCGGTTTGTGGATCAATTCATCATGATCCAAAGGCTTTGGAATCCAATGACCATGAAGAAACCGTGGCACAAGTCGATGAAGTCATTCAACGGATGGACAAAGAGCTCAAGCAGGCAGAGGAGTATGCGAGAGACATGTATGCCGCAAAGCAGCTCCTCGAAACGAATGCCAATCAATTAGTGAAACAATTCGCTTTCTTATCTCAGAAAGCCCCGGGAGCAGAAGTAGCTGCAGCAGTAGAAACCGTACAAAATCCGCAGTCTTTGCAGGATCTGATGCAAGAATGGAGAGGCATAAAGCAGGATATTCAAGAAGTTGAACGTAAACGAGCTCGTTTAATGGATGAAACGCATAATCAAGCAGCAGAGATGAGCAAGATGAAAGAGCAAATGACTTTTGAACAGCAGCGCATCGAAGAATTAGAGGTGCTGATCAAAGAGCTTCAATCTGAGCTTTCAGAGCAAACGACTCAATTTGAACAGGCCTTCCCTCATTTTACATTGAATCAAGTACAAGAGCTGCAAAAGCAAATCGATGAAAAGGACCAACAAGCGGAAGGCTATAAAGAACGTATTGAGAAAAGCATTTCGTTTTTGGAAGAAAAACAGCTAGCAAAAGAGCAGCTGCAGACAGCGATATACAATGTCGAGAAAGAACTTGATAAACTAGCGCATCAGCTAGAAAGTCAGCATCAGCTTATCCATCAATATGAAACAGATTTAGGCCGATATCCATTAAAAGCTGCCTCTATTTCTGATGAACTTATTGAGGTTGAACATTCTCTTGCTCTTCTTAATGAAAAAGAACAGCAATCGTACAAGCAATTGCAGCACGCGCAGCAGTTGTTTAGTGAGGCGCAAAGCCATTTTTCAAGCAGTGAGCGTCAGCTTCAAGAGGCGAACCGGCGAAAACAAGAAGCAGAAGCAGCATGGGAAAAAGAAACAGAATCCTCTCCTTTTCATATGCCGCAGGAAATTGAGTCTGCTTCAATGGAACAGGCAGTACGTCAATCGGTCAAACAGGAAATGGAGGAATTTGAGGATAAAAGAAAGGAATGTGCCGCAAACTTAAAGCGAATTTCTGAATTACTGAAAGAAGAGTCACTGGATGAAAAGCAGTGGACTGACATTCAGCACAGAAAAGATGCAGCTGAAAAAGCATTGGAAGAAGCGACAGCAATGAGTGGGTCCGCACATGAACACCTGCGTGTGATTGAAGAAAATCATCAGCGCTTTGCAAGTATTCACGAACGCTTGGAAGCACTGCAGCAAGAAATTGATCGCCTCGATAAACTGCAAACCGTTTTTAAAGGGAATACGTTTGTTGAATTTTTAGCAGAAGAACAGCTGGAAAGTGTCAGTCGTGATGCATCCGCCCGCTTGGGTATGTTGACGAGACAAAGATATGCGATTGAGGTCGACTCAGAAGGCGGCTTTGTTATGCGTGATGATGCAAATGGTGGTGTCAGGCGTCCTGTGTCCAGCTTGTCCGGCGGGGAAACCTTCCTGACATCGCTGGCGCTTGCCCTTGCTCTTTCTGCACAAATTCAGCTGAGAGGTGAATTCCCGCTGCAATTCTTTTTCCTTGATGAAGGATTCGGTACGCTCGATCAAGACTTGCTTGATACGGTCATTACCGCATTAGAGAAACTGCAGTCTCACAATTTAGCAGTTGGTGTGATTAGCCACGTGGAAGAATTGAAAATGAGACTGCCGAAGAAACTGATTGTCCATCCAGCAGATCCAAGCGGGAAAGGGACAACGGTCTCAATGGAATTAATGTAATTGTTGAGGTGATGACAGGGTGGCAAAGCAAACCATTGGATTATGTGAGCTGTGCGGAAGACAAAATGTCCTGCTCACAGAACACCACTTAACACCAAGAGAAGAAGGTGGGGCTTTTTTAGCGACTGCCTTCCTGTGTATCCCCTGCCATAAACAAGTGCATGCACTCTTTACAAACCAGGAGCTTGCCGCACGCTTGAACACACTTGATGCACTAAGGCAGGATGAAAAGCTTGCTTCGTACATCAAATGGATTCGAAAACAGCCGGCAAGCAAGCTGGTTAAAACAAAAAAATCGAGACAACGCAGAAAAAAATAAGCATAAAAAGCGCTCCTCTAAATGAAATGACTGTAGAGGAGCTGCTTTATGCATTGCCTACCATATTCTGATCATTTAAGTCAGGATCCACATAGTTGGTGGCGCTGATGCCATTATTTAATATCAAGAAATCTCCGGTATTTCCCGCTCCAGAGCCTAAAGCAGATTTTGACGAACTTTTAGGCGACAGGTAGAATGAGTCACCGACGTTTACGACGCCTCCAGAAATAGAGTTAATGTAAATGGGTCCGACAATTGCTGGCATAATCGACATCCTTTATTCGAAGTCATATCACCATCATATGCGTAGGTAGGTCCATTTGTGAGTTTGGCGGACTTTCGTCGTTGCTAAATAACTCTCGAATATGCTTCACTCTTGCAACGCCATTCACTCCACACGTAGAGCCAATTTGAAACACAGAGGAGGAAGACACCCCTTCTACATGTATTGAAGACACTTTAATCACAGGCTTTTCATGGTAAAATGCTGTTCTGACGGATCGTTCCGGCAGCATCAATGGAATAGGCTCATAATACACTTCAAATTCTTTCGCATTTAAGTTTTCTGCTTCATTGCCATAAAACAAACTAATGGTTCGTTGAACAGCTAACACCTTAACCTTCGGGCATAGCTCCTGCGTATCACCGATTTGAACAACACTTGAAATCCCCACAGAATTCACCTTCGTGAAACTCACTTGAGATGTGCGCTTTATCATTATCGAGGTGCCAGAGGAACAAACGGGCCAATGATAAGAGATTCTGGCGGTGTATCAAAAATGGAGGATAATTGTACATGATCTGTGTCCCCGATGATAAATAGGGAAGAGGACGAAACCCCAACTACTTTAATGCATCCGGTCTCGATGTTGCGGTTGACGACTGTGAAATTCATCCGTTTTCCTCTCCTTTCGTTTCATTTGGAATATGGGCTAAGAAATGCTCAATCGCTCGTTTGACATCATGCTTCACATATTCAGCAATTTGCTCTGAACGCTGCAGCGGGGTCATATCTTCCCGGTGCGGGAGCTGTCCTGCATAGTATTTGATTCTGCTGTCAATTTGCTTGCGAATGTCCTCAATGATGTGGTGTTTGTTGCTCTCATCAAGAGACCCTTCATATCGCTGCTCTAGCTCTTCAAGAAGTTCTGGCGCTTCTTCATTTAAGAATGCGTCGACAAGCTGGCGTGTTTGATTGAAAAATTGATCAGCCATTTCTTGCTGCATCATTCCAATACCCGGGGTTGTTGTTTGGCCCACTTCAAAGTTTTGAACACTGTTTGGATCAGATGGATTGAGGCCGATGTTCAGTGTGCCTTCAAGCCGCTCGATTTTCAGTTGATCAAATTGATAATCAATCCGTTCAATCGTCGTTGTCGGTTTATCTTTGATCATTTGCATTTCCTGCTGAAGTTCGTTAAGCCTTTTTTCAAGCATCATAATTTGTTGTGTTTGCTTTTGAATGATGCCATGCACCTGTGAAGCGTTGCTTTGATAATCATACATTGACATACACCTCCGGGGATAGCAGATGAACTTAAGTTGTTGGTGACTGAAGCGGTACAAAAGGTGTTGTGATTGCGCCTTGGGATTCTTCAATTCCTTGTGTACCTGCTGCGGCAGGTGCTGCTTCTACGTAGCTGCCCGTGTTATACAGATTAGAAAGAGCTTTAATTGAACCAGCGCTCCCAATTTGCAGCACAGAGGAGTTACTGACAGACTCTACACGCAAATAATTAATTTGTATCGCTTGATTAATATAGAAGTTCAACGGATTCTCACTCCTTACAAGTTACCAACAAGCGGTTGATCAATGACATCACTGTCGTACGTATTTGTCACACTTTTATAGTTGCTAATGCGCAATTGATCACCAGTGTTAAAACTGCCTGCGCCAGCAAACGTTTTAACCTGACTATTTGGAGAAATGGTGATACAGTCTCCAACATGAACGACTCCGCTCGTTCCGACGGCATTTACTTTAAAGGCTCCAACAATAGCCGGCATAGCGGTGCACATCCTTTATAAAAATAAGGCACTTTGTTTTTGGGCGTTTCACCATAGCTTATGATGGGTCTTTTAATGTGTGATTGTCTTTTTGAAAGCTTTTGATGAGAGGAATTAGGTGTATGGTTTACCCTTTTTTAGAGCATTCATTCGAGGTGTATTTGATGCCTTTATTTAAGAGTGTATCAAGCTCTTGACTGCACCTGATGGTTTCTTCGGCATTCATCCCGAATTTTTTTGCTGTCTCAATTAAATGTAATCTTTTTTGTTCAATTTCATAATTGATCATAACGGACGCCAACTCTCACATTTTTTATATAATAGAAGGATATGGTTAGTATACCCTATTTTTCTATAAAAAAAGCTGTTTCGTCAATATGAGTAATAAAGTGACAAAATTCGAAAGCGTCCTTACGTGCCATATATCTCTTTTCTTATTTCAGCCTGTAAATAACGTCGTCTTTTGTTGATATACTGCCGGATGACCTCTCGTTCTGATTGTAGGATGTCTTTGCGGTCTCTCGTATAAGGATCATCTCCAATTCGGTTCTCGATAGAAGCATGCCATTTTTCGATGATTGGACAAAGCCGGTCTTCTAAAAAATGAGTATTGAGTACATGCTGAAAAAGCGTGTAATAGGCTCTCTTAAATGAAGGGATATCTAGTAACCTAGCAGTTAAAGTATTAAAGCCGTTTACTGGAATATAATCAAATGCCATTTCTTCTCCATGAATGTCACGGCCCCATGTCGCATCATAATCCCAAGGAAGTACTTGAAATTTTCCTTGTTCATTCACATAAAGAGCGTAGTTATGGACAAAGCCGTCAAAGTTTTGTGTGCACACGACACCAATGAGCCAGCGGAAATACTGTGTTACATCTAGGTATTGCTCAATTTTTTCTGCAAATATGTCATCTTTCGCTGTGTTGAGAAAGTAAATAAATTCACTCAGCTGCTGATCGTGTTGAGAAGTCCCCGTTTTTTTCTCGTACCCGAGGAGGAGGTGTTTTTTGGGCTTTTTATCAAACGAACTCAAAAGGGAGAAGTTGGCATCGTCATCGACTGCATAATAAATGCCGCCTCCTGAAAGCTGCCTTTTCTGAAAAAAGTGCTCATCAACAGATTCTATTTTTAAATAAATGCCTTCTTTTCTTCCGTTTATAGTGAGAAACACATGAGACGCAGCCGGGCTTAGCACCCCTATCTGCTCGAAGAAATAAAAGGACAGTCTGTTTCGGATAAACGAGGGGTCATTGTATTCTGCATTTAAATGAAAGATAGATTCGCCTTGTCTTTGCTTTGGCTTTCGATATTCAATTTGATAGGACTTTTTTTTCAGCTTTCTAATGTGAGACCCGCGGTATGAAGCATAAATGTGTGATTTGGTCTGGCCGGTTTTCAAAATGGCCTCAACAGGTTCATCGTTCCATATGTCTTTTCTTAATTCAATCAAGTCCTTTGGATGAATCCAAATATCTATTTGCTTTAAAGGTTCTGTGGTCATGCGTTCATCAGCCTCCTATGCTCTTCTTTACGATATGAAAGTGAAGGAATGTCCTGTACCCGCTTGTTAGGTATTCATGGAGTTTTAAAAGAAAGGGGCATCCGCCAAGAACACTTGTCTACCAAGTCTCGTAACATAAAGCAGAGAAGATAAACAGCTTGATCTGTTTGTTTTGTCAAAGTATAGACTGGGAGGGGAATCGTTCGTGAGCACATTTGATCATTCACATATTGAACATGCAGTGGATTCACTTCGAAGTGAAGGACGTGATCATCACTTAGATCGTGAACCAGAATCGAGACGATCGCACAAGTCAGCACGTTCTCGCCATTCAAAACGCCGTCATTGGTTCTTTGGTGGAGGCGAATGCCGTAAATCACACCGCAGTAAAAAAAGCTGTAAGAGCTATCGTTCGAAAAAAAGTCGCTGTTCAAAGAAAAGCGTGAAAAGTGAGAAACCATGCAAAAGTAAAAAGTCGTGCAAAAGCAAGAAATCTTGCAGAAGTAAAAAGAGTGAACCGAAAAAATCATGCCGCAGCAAACACAGATCCCATCATAAGAAAAGCTGCCGCAAGTCACATCGCAGCCATCGATCTAAACGATCTCATCACCATAGAAGCTGCCATCGATCTAAACGTTCTCATCACCATAAACGCAGCCGCTCTTGCAAAAGATGTGGAAAGAAAAAGCATCATTCCCACAGCAGAGGAAATGTTGATCGCAAATGGGACCAAGGGAACATGTGGGAGTATCGCCGCTACCGCTAAACATCAGATCATCTTTTTTGAAACCCTTTTTAAAAGAGAGTATGATAAAAAAGGGTTTTTTTTATTTCATAGAGAAATAAAATGAGACATCATCACTTAGCGAAATGAAGATTGTGAGGGGAAGACATGAAGTTTTTTACAGGTGAGATACATAGCAGAATGTTTATTGGGGTAGTGATTGATGATGAATGGGTCATGGACGTCAAAAAGGCAGAAGCCAAATTATTTGAGCTTGAGACACTGCCAAACTCTTTAGCTGAATGTATTAATATGGGGGACAAGTTTGTTGAGCATGTCAAACAGCTCCTTGACTGGGCTGAGAAAAAAGAAGAAGACCGCGGTTCTTATGTATATCCGCTTTCGGAAGTGAAACTCCATGCGCCGATTCCAAAGCCAGCTAAAAACATCATGTGTGTTGGAAAGAATTATCAAGATCATGTCATGGAGATGGGAAGTGCAGCGGATATTCCTAAAGATGTGATGATCTTTACAAAGGCACCTACTTCAGTCGTTGGACATGAAGCGGATATTCTCCTTCATGAAGATGTGACCAGTGAGCTGGACTATGAAGGGGAGCTTGCGATCGTGATGGGCAAATCAGGGAAGAATATTGCACCTGAAGAGGTCCGTGATTATCTATTCGGTTACACCATTTTAAATGACGTAACGGCAAGAGATTTGCAGAAAAAACACAAACAATTTTTCATAGGTAAAAGCTTAGATACAACCTGCCCGATAGGACCTTATATTGTGCATAAGTCAGTGGTCGAGGATCATGGTGCGCTCCATGTGGAAACAAAGGTAAACGGAGAGGTTCGCCAGTCTGCCAGTACAGAATTAATGATTTTCTCCATCGAGAATATTGTTTCTACTCTTTCAAAAGGGATGACACTAGAAGCTGGTGACATCATTGCAACGGGAACACCTTCTGGGGTTGGCAAAGGCTTTGAACCGCCTAAGTTCTTAGCTTCAGGGGATCGAATTGACATCACGATTGAGCCGATTGGAACGCTATCGAATCGCGTCAAATAAAGAGTGCGATGACACAGGATTGTCGCTTTGTGTTCGACTTATTTCGTGGTACGATGAGAAGGTAATTGTTCTGATAAAGGGGGAAATAACAGATGGGAACGCATTTACATATTACAGCATGGGTGCTAGGGATTATTTTATTCTTCGTTGCCTTTGCTCTAGCAGGTAAAAATGACAAAGGTGCTAAAATTGTGCACATGATTGTCAGACTATTGTACTTGATCATTATCGCAACAGGCGTAGAGCTGTATGTTCGCACAGGAATGAAAATTCCAGGTTTCGGTGGCGAGTATATCGGTAAAATGATTCTCGGTATCCTTGTGATTGGCTTCATGGAAATGGTTCTTGTACGCAAGAAAAAAGGAAAATCGGTGACTGGTGTATTGATTGGTTTTATCGTATTCGCCATTGTGACCATTTTTCTCGGTTTACGTCTGCCGATCGGTTTCCATATCTTTTAACATAAAAAGGGCATTGCTTATACGAAGCAGTGTCCTTTTTATATGCCATCAAACTGTGAAACCGACCGGTGACCGTCAGAAGTGGTCCATTCAAAACGAATTTGACCTGCGGCGGAGTCATGGTGACATTGAAGGGCAAGTGATTGTGAATCTGTCGAAAACTGAAAGAAAGAAACTCGTTGAAAAGAATGAAAGGAGGAGAAAACACAATCGTAGACGGAAAAACCAAGCTGCTCTACCTGTGCAATGATTTCATAAAAAACGTTTTCAGGAACGAACATCAGGAGGTCAAGCCATCCTTTGGCAAGTGATGCCGTATATTGAATCGCTTCACCGCCTTGTACTTCTACTAGCTGCCCACTTTCATGAAGTATCATGGACCCGAGCAGTTCCCCTTTTGTCCACCTGCCATTTTCCTTCAAACAGATCATCGTGCTTTGAAGACTTTCTGGCAGCATGATGTCTCCTTCTTCATCTTCAATCAGACAATACCCGTTTTCAATCAGTAAATACCCGCTGCACCATCTTCGACTGCAGCGTTCAAGCTGCTTCATTCGTTTTTCCATTTGCAAAAGCTCCTTTCCTCTTTCTTTTCTTACCAAATCATGCTTGTCCTATACGCCCGAGAAAAAAAGGACAAATCAACTATCAAGGAGACGATGCATAAACTAAGAAAGGCTGAATGAGAACACTTGAGGAAAAACGGATGGGAGCTGATGATGATGTGTGGAATAACAGGCTGGGCAGACTTTAAAAAGCAGCTCATCCAACAGGATCATGTAATCAATCAAATGACAGATACATTATCTAAAAGAGGGCCAGACGATACAAATACGTGGAAAAGTGAGCACGTTCTATTTGGGCATAAAAGGTTAGCGGTTGTAGATGTAGAAGGCGGAAAACAGCCGATGACATATACACATCAAAACCATGCTTATACCGTTGTATACAATGGAGAGCTCTATAACACAGAAGATATAAGAAAAGAATTGTTAAAAAGGGGCCACCGCTTTCTTGGGCATTCTGATACAGAGGTTCTTCTTCACGCCTACACAGAATGGAAGGAAGAGTGTGTGACCCATTTTAATGGTATTTTTGCATTTGTGATCTGGGATAGTGAGCGTGAATTATTATTTGCAGGGAGAGACCGGCTCGGCGTCAAGCCATTTTTCTATACAGAACGTCATCATTCCTTTTTATTTGGTTCGGAAATCAAAGCGCTACTTGCTCACCCTGATATGAAAGCAAAAGTCGATCATGAAGGATTATCGGAGATCTTTGGTTTAGGACCGTCTAGAACACCAGGGCAAGGAGTGTTTAAAGGGGTAAAAGAGCTGAGACCTGCTCATGCTTTGACTTTTTCAAAAGACGGACTGCGTGTGTGGAGATACTGGAATGTCAAAAGCAAGGTGCATACGGACTCACTTGATGACACCGCACAGCACGTCAAGCATCTCTTTACAGATGCCGTCACAAGACAGCTCGTTTCTGATGTGCCTGTTTGTACATTTTTATCGGGTGGCGTCGATTCGAGTGCCATTACCGCCATTGCCGCTAAGCACTTTGAGAAAATAGGGAAAGCACCGCTTCATACGTATTCGGTTGACTACGAAGGAAATGATCAATTCTTTGAAGCAAGTCAATTCCAGCCGAATGCTGACGGTCCATGGATTGACCGCATGACCAAGGCGTTTCAAACGAATCATCACAGCTGCGTCATTGGACAAAAGGAGCTGGTTGCTTATTTGAAGGAAGCGGTTGAGGTCCGAGACTTACCGGGTATGGCAGATATTGATTCTTCTTTGCTTTGGTTCTGTCGAGAAATTAAAAAGGACTTTGTTGTCGGTTTGTCAGGTGAATGTGCGGATGAAATTTTTGGAGGTTATCCTTGGTTCCATGCGGCAAATGAAACGAATGGTTTTCCTTGGATGAGATCGACGGAAGCCAGAACGCAGCTCTTACAAGATTCGTGGCAAAAGAAGCTGTCACTAAGAGAATATGCACAAAGCAAATATGAAGAAACCGTGGCTGAAACGCCTCTTTTAGATGGAGAAACTGGAGTGGATAAAGCCCGGAGAGAACTTTTTTACTTAAATATGGTCTGGTTTATGACAACGCTGCTAGATCGAAAAGACCGAATGAGTATGGGGGCGAGTCTTGAGGTACGAGTGCCATTTGCAGACCATCGCCTTGTCGAATATGTGTGGAATATTCCTTGGGAAATGAAAATGCATGGAAATCGTGAAAAAGGGGTTTTACGAAAAGCATTAGAGGGAATTTTACCGAATGAAGTGCTTTATCGCAAGAAGAGTCCTTATCCGAAAACACATCATCCAGCCTATACCCAGGCTGTGAAAGAGATGTTAACAGATTGCCTTGCGCAAAAAGATTCTGTCCTTCACGAATTTCTAGATCCACATCAATTAAACCAGCTGATTGAAACGGAAGGAGCCTCCTTTCAAGTGCCTTGGTATGGCCAGCTCATGAAGGGCCCGCAGTTAATCGCTCATCTGGCGCAGATTCATCATTGGTTTGAAACGTATCGAATTGATATAGAAGCGTAATAAAGGGTCGGCTTTCTTACATTTGTTGAAGGGAAGCCGGCTTTTTTAATACATAGCATGAGACGAATAGAGCACATCAAAAGTTGATCTAATCTTTCTAATTTGTATAATTAACTTAAAGTGAATTAATTTGGAGGAAAAAGGATAATGAAAATCATTGTGATCGGAGCAGGACCAGGGGGACTTGCGGCAGCTATGATGCTTCAAAGCAAAGGACATGATGTTCAGGTATACGAAAAACAGCCCTTTGTTGGCGGACGTAACTCTAAGTTTCAACTCGGTGATTTCACGTTTGATACGGGTCCTACCTTTCTCAGCATGATTCATATTGCAGAGGAGCTGTTCACCTTTGCTGGTAAAAATCTTTATGACTATATTGATGTGATCGAATTAAAAGAAATGTATAGATTGATTTTTCAAGACGATCAGCTAGATATGATTCGAGATCGTGATGAAATGTATAGACGGTTAGAAGCCTTTGCACCTGGTGAGGGCGAAGGGTATTTACGATTTATGAACGATACAAAGCGCAAAATGGATCAGCTTACACCTATTTTACAAAGTAAAATGGATCGTTTTCATCACTATTTGCGTCCAAAGGTGCTCAAAGCACTTCCGCAGCTTTCATTGAATAAGAGTTTATATGATGTGCTGTCAGATTATTTCTCAAATGAATCAGTGAAATATGCGTTTACATTTCAATCAAAGTATTTAGGCATGTCACCGTGGGAGTGCCCTGGTGCTTTCTCCATTCTATCGTTTATGGAACATGACACAGGTGTTTTCCATCCGAAGGGCGGGGTCAATCAGCTGTCAGAAGCGATGGCAAAAGCAGCGGTTGAAGCTGGAGCGACGATTCATCTGTCAGCTGGCGTCGAAAAATTGCTGACGGAAGGCAGGAAAGTAAAAGGCATTCGCTTAGAATCTGGGGAAGAAATACAGGCAGATGAGGTTGTCGTAAATGGAGACTTTGCACATGTGATGACAAAGCTTGTAGAGCCAGGACTTTTAAAGAAATATAGCGAGAAAAAATTAAAAAAGAAAAAATTCTCATGCTCCACCTTTATGCTTTATTTAGGATTAGATACCATGTATGAGGAGCCGCATCATACCATCGTATTTTCCGATGATTATGCTCAATTTGTCAAAGGCATAACGAAAACGTATGAGCTGCCAGATGATCCTTCTATTTATATTCAAAATGCAAGTGTCACAGATGACTCGCTTGCGCCAAAAGGAAAGTCAGCTCTTTATGTGCTGGCACCTGTTGCCAACAATCAAAGCGGTATTGACTGGGAAGCGCATCAAGATGAATTTAGAGAACTTGTGCTGGACACACTTGAGCGAAAAACCGGTTTTAAGAATGTGAGACAGCATATAGAAGTCGAACGGATGATCACACCGAAGCGATGGGAGGAAGACCTTTACGTATACGAAGGAGCTACATTTAACCTTGGCCACCAGCTGACGCAGATGATGGTCCTAAGGCCGCACAATGAATTTGATGAATTGGACCATTGCTGGCTCGTAGGAGGAGGGACGCACCCAGGAAGCGGGCTGCCGACCATTTTAGAATCAGCACGTATCACGACAAATGCGATTCTTTCAAAAGAGAAACATACGCACAAAACATTGCCGCACCAAGAAAAGGGGAGTGCCTCATGAAAAAACATATATTGATTGCAGGTGGCGGGATTGGCGGGATGATCTCAGCACTTTATTTAAAAAAAGCTGGACATGATGTCACGCTTGTCGAAAAAAATGAGCGACTTGGCGGAAGACTTGCTTTTGTACGTGAGAAAGGATATAAAGTAGATGAAGGTCCGACCATTGTCCTACTTCCTGATATGTTAAAAGGTATTTTACATGAGGTTGGAATGGACGAAGCATCTCTTGATCTTTTGCAGCTTGATCCGCTGTATACGATTCAATATCAAGATGGAACCTCCTACACGAAGTACTCTGATGCATTTCGTCAGCTAGAGGAAATCAGACGTGTATTTCCAAAGGAAGATCAAGGATTTCTAAGGTTTATGGAAGAAATGACAGACCGTTTTCAAGAAGGGCAGCAAGCCTTTCTAGAGAAATCATTTCATGAAAAACGTACATTTTTTACAAAAGCAAACATGAAGATTTTAATGAAATTAAAGGCGTATCGAACGGTTCAAAGTGCTCTGAAAAAGTATTTCTCAGACGAACGCCTGCGAGATGCATACGCACTGCAAACCCTCTATGTCGGAGGGAACTCGTATGAAGCATCTGCTATTTATTCGCTCGTTTCATATAGTGAGCACGCACATGGAATCTACTATTTAAAAGGCGGCTATGCGAGCTTAGTAGATATACTGGAGAGGCAGCTCATAAAAATGGGTGTGCATGTAAGAAAAAATGAAGAAGTCACGGAGCTAGAGTTTGAGGGGAAACGCGTGGTTAGAGCAAAAGTCAGTGACGACCGTATAGCAGCTGATGCATTTGTGATCAACGGAGATTATCCAGCTGCGTTAAAACAGCTTGGTTTAGACGAACAAGATCGGCGTAAATACGTGCCGTCTTCTGGCTGTGTGATGGTGTATCTAGGGTTAAACAAGATGTACCATGATGCGCCTGTTCACCAATTTTTTATGGGAGAACACTTTGATCAGCATATGAAAGAGGTTTTTCAAACGAAGACGATCCCTCAAGATCCGTCGTTTTATACGTTTAATCCATCGATCATTGATCCATCTCTTGCCCCGGAAGGCTGTAGTGTTTTATATATGCTGATTCCCGTTCCCACAGGAGATCATATCAACTGGGAAGAGGAGACAGATTTTGTAGAGAAAATGGTGGATCGTCTTGAGAAAAGAGGCTTTCCAAGATTGCGAGAGTCGATTGTCTGGGAAAAAATCAGAACACCAAATGATTCCTTGCGAGAAGGATTGTTTGAAGGCGGCAGCTTTGGACTTGCGCCTAACTTGTTTCAATCAGGTGTGTTCCGCCCGCAAGTGAAGGTAGCTGAGACGGGCAATCTTTATGCAGTAGGTGCTTCCATCCATCCTGGGGGCGGAGTGCCGATCGTGATGCAAAGTGCGAAGCTGATGGCTTCTGTGCTGTTAAAAGATTTGAATGACAGAAAGGAAGTGAAGCTAAGTGGTTGATGTACAAACAGCATTGAAATTATGTGAGGAGACGATTCAAACCCATTCTAAAACGTTTTACCGTGCCTTTTCCATGCTGCCTAAAAAGAAAAGACAGGCCGTCTGGGCTGTGTATTCCTTTTGCCGGAGAGCAGATGATATTGTAGATGAGTCCCCCTCGCCAAAAGAGGAGCTTGCATCCTTTCGAGAGACGTTTGATCGATTTTTACATGGTGAGGTAGATCGGAATGATCCGATGTGGGTGGCGCTAGAACATACATTTCAAGAGTTTCGTATGGATGAAGCCCCGTTCCGTGACTTGCTCCAAGGTCAAGAGATGGATTTAGAGCAGCATCGGTATGAAACGTTAGATGAACTGCTCATCTATTCCTACCATGTGGCTAGTACCGTTGGGCTTATGCTGCTTCCCATTATTGCACCGCGTAAAAAAGAACAGCTGAAAGAAGCAGCCATTTCATTAGGGATTGGCTTGCAGCTGACCAACATCCTTCGTGACATCGGCGAGGATAAGGCTGAAAGAGACCGCATTTATTTGCCAAAGCAAGTCATGGATCAATTCGGATATACAGAGCAAGAATTGCAAGAAGGCATTGTCAATCAAGCATTTCAGCACGTATGGGAGTACATTGCCTTTGAGGCAGAGGCATACTACGAGGAGTTTTTTGACCATCTTCATGAATTCCCGCTTTATTCACGTATATCAGTGAAAGCAGCTGCTCATTTTTATAAAGCCATTTTAGATAAAACAAGAGAAAATGAATACCGCGTGTTTACACAGCGATCATTTATTTCAAAGCAGGAAAAAGAACTTATTTTAGAAGATATTACGTAAAAAAGGACTGCACCCGCAGTCCTTTTTATGTGGAAGAAAAGCGATACTCTGTCCATACCCTTGAACGCCACCGCCTATACATAAAGATGCCTCTTACCCATTCATCCACGATAAAAGAAATCCAAACTCCAATGAGACCCATCTCAAGCTGAATGCCTAAAAAGTAAGCGATCGGAAGCCCAATGCCCCACATTGAAATCATCGCCATATACACTGGAAACTTCGCGTCACCAGCAGCCCGCAAGGAATTAATAATGACCATATTAAAAGAACGGCCCGGCTCCAAAATAATTGTCAATAGGAGGAGTGTGGCGGCGATTTGAATGATCTCGCTGTTGCTAGTGAAGAAAGCAAGCAAATGCGTCGATGATAAAGATAAAGCAGTGGAAGAAAGAAGGGAGATGCCAATGGCCCAGTATAAGCTTTTCATGCATCTGTGATAGGCAGCATCGAATTCCTTCGCCCCAATATGGCGCCCGATTAAAATTTGTGTCCCTTGGCTAATGGCTGCACCAAATAGCATAATGAACATCATTAAATTTTGAGTATAGACCTTTGCTGCTAATGCCTGCGTCCCCATAAACGTAATAAACAGTGTAATGATCATTTGAGAGCCGTTATAAGAAAGCTGCTCTCCAGCAGAAGGAATCCCGATTTTCAGAAGCTTTTTTAAATGTGTCCGCTGGATGTGAAACATCTTCTTCAGTGAAAAGCGTAATCCAATTCGGCGGCGTACAATGAGGATCATTGCCATTAATCCGATCAACCGAGCAAGTGAGGTAGAAAAAGCGACCCCCATCACACCTAATACGGGGAAGCCAAACGGACCGAAAATGACCAGATAGTTACCGGCAACGTTTAGCAAGTTCATTCCGATGGTGACATACATCGTATCTCTTGTATATCCATAGCTTTTTAAAATAGCACTATACGTCATAATGAGCGCTTGAATAAAAGAAAGCAGTCCGACAATTTGTAAAAATACCGCCGCATCCGGCATGAGCTCACTTGATAGGCCCATCAGGTGTAAAATGGGAACAGCTAATACAAACATGAGAAGACTAATGACAAAGCTAATCAAGAAGTTGGTTCCTAGTGAGACATAGGCGACTTGAGTCGCTTCCTGCCTGCGGCTAGCTCCTAAAAGCTGCGCAATCACAATCGTCGTTCCAGTTGTAATGAAACTGAACATGACAATCAATAAATTCAGGAGCTGGTTGCTTACACCAACTGCGGCAACACTATTATCGGAATATTGACTGAGCATGAGGGTATCCGCGCTTCCCATGAGCATATATAAAGAGATTTCAATAAAAATAGGCCAAGTTAATGCAAATAATGAAGGATGGGTTTTCTTACCCCTAGCTTGAACCTTTTGAATTGGCAGTGATTGAGGTTTCATCAATCAACCTCCTTTCGTATAAATCCGATTTATAGTGTACCTTGCATCGACTATAATAAGAAGAGATGAAACCGAAACTTATTGGAGAAATCCGACTTCATAAGGGGATGAATATGAATCGATTTATTACATTTACTGTACCGCCGTTCCCGGTTTATATTGCTTCAGGCAAAGGTGTATTTCATCAAGGAGAAAGACATATCTCTAGAACCTTCACTGTGTTTGATCTTCTTTATGTCACAAAGGGGGAACTATGGATCACAGAAGACAGAGAGGCTCATCACGTAAAAGAAGGAGAATATATCATTCTCTCACCTGGCTTGTCTCATGGGGGACACCTGCCATGCGAAGAAGAAACTCACTATGAGTGGCTGCATTTTTCAATTGATCCATTTGAGTTGACGAATCGGCTGAGAGAACACTGGTTTGATATGAAACAAAATCAAGCCACCTTTGAAAAGCCGGCAACATATGAATTTAGCCTGCCTCGTATAGGAAAAGTGAAAGGAAGAAATGTGTTCGAAAAACATCTTTCAGCAATGCGTGCACTAAATGATGACGCGTCTGAACTGCCGCTGAAAAAGCAGCTTCAGTTTGAGGAAATGCTCATTCATTTACAAAAAGAAGCATTTCATATTCCAAGTGCAAAGGAGAATGTCGCCTCAGAAGTGGTTCATTATCTTGAGCGTCACTTTATGAAGAAACTACAAATGGAAGAGCTTGCAGAGAAGCTGCATTATCATCCTGATTACATGACAAGGTGCATGCAGACGGTATATGGACTGACGCCAAACCAATACATCAATCGTCTCAAGGTCGAAAAAGCCAAAAGCATGCTTGCCTCAACGAATGATAAAATCGCAGCTATTGCTGATCACGTAGGCATTGACGACCCTACTTATTTTTCTAAACTGTTTCGGCAAAACGAAGGCATGACGCCTATCGAGTACCGTCATCTAGCAAAAAGAACGACAAAGTAAAGGAACGTGAACAGATGAAAAGGGAAAAGGAAGAGCATGTGAGCATACAAGCATTAAACGAAGCCGATTTAGAGATGGTATGGCATTTAAAATTCAAAGCACCAGATCAGTCCTATCGAAAGTGGAATGCCCCATATTTTTATGAACACGAAATCCCGCTTGCTGCATTTAAAAAACGATACTTACAGGACACATCCATTCCGCCAAAGCTATATGGCATTGAAATAGACGGCGAAATCAAAGGCACCGTGTCATATTATTGGGAGAATGAACGTACACGGTGGCTTGAATGCGGCATTCTCATTTATGACTCGCGCTTTTGGAGCGGTGGCGTTGGGACAAAGGCGTTAAGTCTATGGACTGATGAGTTATTTACACACATTGATATCCCTCGAATTGGTCTTACCACATGGTCGGGAAATGAACGGATGATGCGGTGCGCAGAGAAATGCGGATTTGTCCTTGAGGGGAGACTGCGAAAGGTCCGTTACTATCAAGGAGAATATTATGATTCGATGCGCTATGGGATGCTGAGAGAGGAATGGAAAAGCCTCCCGCGACATGCTACTTAACAATGATGAATCGTTTTAGGACAAAAGGATCGAATGTTTGAATAAACTGAAGAAGAAGGGGGGCTAAAAAGCATAATAGAGAACATGTAATTTACATAAGGAGGAGTTTGAACGTGAGAATTACGGGGTTATTCGTTTCACTTGCTGTTGCCATTTATTTATGGTTTGATGCGCCAAAGCATGATAAAGACAAATGGCTGTGGGCCATTTTAGGTGTCCTATTTAGTACCATCGTTCTCGGTATTTATTTGATCAAGACAGAGAGGAAGGGACTTGGCTGGACCATTCTCATTTTAACGATCTTGTTTTATCTCATGCTGCTCATCTCTGTTTTGATCGGTATCATTCTTTTTTATCAGGTGGGTCCTTCATGAAGAAGGGCTTTTTTCTTTTACCTTTTGCGCAGGCACACCTGCAATAACAATCTTCTCCTCGTGAAAAGAACGGTTTACAACAGCATTTGCTCCGATTGAAATATGATTTGCAATATAGATGTCCCCAAACAGCTTAGCACCAGGGCCAATCCATACATGATCCCCAATGGTTGGCACATCCTTTTCATGATGGTTCTGACCAATATTCACCCCTTGATGAATATCACAAAATGCCCCAATTTTTGCATGCTTGTTCACAATTAAGAGACCCGTATGATTGATTCTAAGGCCAGGGCCGAAGACACCAATCGGAATATCAAAGCCAAGCTGCATGCCTTTCTTTTTATGTAAATAGCGATAAAACCATTTGCGAAGTGTAGCGCCGCTATTAGAATAGTATTCATATTTTCGTAAAATCCTTTGATATTTCCATATATCATCCCCAAACCACTTAGGTCTTTTGCGCTTAATGGCTAATGCTTTCTTATCCTGTGCCAAGTAGTGGTGAAGATCGTGCTTCGTTAAAATCATCAGATCCCTCTCCATTCCCTTTTGTTTCAGAGAAATTATACCATTATAACCATTTATATCAATATAGAGAGGCGTTTATTTCTTTCTTTTTCTACATCACTTTCATCCAGTTTCCTGTATAAAATAAGAGCTTCGTCATGAGTAGAACAAAAGAACCAGGAAGAATGATTTGTAATTTTTTCTACACCATTCCGTCTCATCCGTTTGATCTTCTTATGGCAGTAGAGGTTTGTAAAAATTACACGAAAATACTCCCTAAAAAGAGAATATAGCATTCATATGCTTTTCGAATCATCTTTTTGAATACAATTGACTTTCATATCTCACATCCTCTAGGCTAGTAAATGAAAATGATAATCTTTATCAATTGGAGGAGTGTTTTATTATGTCCATCAAAACCGTTTCTAAAAATCAGCAATTTTTAGAGCAGCAAAGTCAAAGAGAATCTAATGCAAGGTCTTACCCGAGACGGTTCCCATTAGCCATGCAAAAAGCCGAGGGTATGATCGTGACAGATGCGGATGGCAGAGAGTTTTATGACTGCCTGGCAGGCGCAGGAACACTTGCACTTGGTCACAATCATCCAGTTGTTATAGAAGCTATTGAACGTATGCTTCATGAAAAAAGACCGTTGCATACGCTGGACATAACCTCAGAAATTAAAGAAGAATTTGTGAATGAAATCTTTTCTCACTTGCCAGAAGAGTTTGCAAAAAGAGCCAAAATTCAATTTTGTGGGCCAACTGGTGGTGACGCCATAGAAGCAGCTATTAAATTAGTCAAGACAGCGACAGGTAATCGTTCCATTCTTTCATTCCACGGTGCGTATCACGGTGCGACACATGGCACGATGTCATTAAGCGGGAATTTATCTCCAAAGGAAAGAGTGCAAGGGTTAATACCTGATGTTCATTTTATGCCTTACCCATATGAATATCGCTGCCCATTTGGAATTGGAGGGAAGGATTCGCACCGCATTTCAAGTTCGTATATTGAGCGCGTATTAAATGATCCTGAAAGTGGTATTCTTCCGCCAGCAGGTATGATCTTTGAAGCAGTGCAGGGCGAGGGAGGCTCCATTCCAGCATCTATTGAATGGATGAAGGAAATGAGAAGAATCACAAAAGAAAAAGGGATTCCGCTCATTATTGATGAGGTTCAATCAGGCATCGGCCGAACAGGTAAGATGTTTGCCTTTGAACATGCAGGAATTGTACCTGACGTCATTGTGCTGTCAAAAGCCATTGGTGGAAGCCTGCCGCTTTCAGTTGTGATTTATGATAAAGATTTAGATCAATGGAATCCAGGTGCACACATCGGGACATTTAGAGGGAATCAAATGGCGATGGCTGCAGGAACCGCTACGCTTAAATTTATAAAAGAAACCAACCTGCTTGATCATGTAGAACAGTTAGGAAATCGTATGCAGGCTCACCTAAAAGACATCCAAAAACAAGTACCTGCTCTCGGTGATGTTCGAGGAAGAGGTTTAATGATTGGCGTTGAAGTAGTCAATCCAAATGAGAAACAGGATGTGGACGGAAGCTATCCAGCGAATCCAGAGCTGGCCAGTCTTATTCAAAAGAATTGCTTCGATAAAGGCTTAATTGTGGAGACAGGAGGCCGTTTCGGAAGTGTGATTCGATTCCTGCCGCCACTCATTATGACAGAAGAACAGCTTGAAAAAGTCATCGCTATTTTTAAAGAGGCCGTGTACGATGCAATCAACTAAAGCTTCTGTTGATTCATTATTTATGAATCAAAGCCAGCTTGGAAGAGAGTCCTTCCAAGCGGCTCTTCATACATCTATCGACAGCTTACTGGAGCAATGGCAAAAAGACACAGGACCATACAGCGGAATATTGCCTGGGAAATTAGCGGCTAGTGTCGAATCGTTATTCCGATTTCAACCGTTTGGAGAATCAATTGAATCTGTCTTTCAAGATATAAAAGAACATCTTTTGCCGCATTTGATTGATGTATCGCATCCTAAATGCTTGGCACATCTGCATTGTCCGCCGCTCATTCCTGCACTTGCCGCAGAGGTGATGGTGAGTTCCTTTAACCAATCAATGGATTCCTTTGATCAAAGCGGTATTGCTTCTTTGGTTGAGGAGGAAATCCTCAAGTGGCTATGTGCAAAGTTTTCTTATGGCGGCTTAGCAGATGGGACATTTACAAGCGGTGGAACCCAATCTAACTATATGGGGCTGCTTCTGGCGAGAGATGCCTTTTGTGAAAACACATGGCAGTGGAATGTTCAGCAGAAAGGCTTACCAAGTGAAGCTCACCGCATGAGAATTCTTTGCTCTAAAAATGCTCATTTTACGGTGAAAAAATCTGCATCCCAGCTCGGTTTAGGGGAGCAGGCTGTTGTACTGGTCGAGACGGATGAGCATCACCGAATGGACCTCAATGATTTGAAAAAGAAGATGGTTGAATTAAAGGATCAGAACCTGCTTCCTTTTGCGGTAGTAGCGACTTGCGGGACAACTGATTTTGGAAGTATTGACCCGGTTCGAGATGTGTATGACATCGTCAAACCAGACGGTCTGTGGATTCACGCAGATGCTGCCTACGGCGGAGCACTTGTATTAAGCGAAACCTACCGAAGTAAATTAGCCGGTATGGAGCTTGCTGATTCAATCACGATCGACTTTCATAAGCAATTTTATCAGCCGATTTCTTGCGGGGCATTTTTGCTGAAGGATAAAAGACATTTTGGTTTGATCGATTATCATGCAGATTATCTTAATCCAAAGGAAGATGAACTAGATGGTATTCTACATCTCGTCAATAAATCTATCCAAACGACGCGCCGGTTTGATGCTCTGAAGTTACTTCTCTCTCTTCGTCTAATTGGAGAAGAAGGATTTGGTGACATCATTGACCATACCATTCATTTTGCGAAGGATGTGGCCGCGCTTATTGAGAGAAATGATCACCTTGAAGTAATCAATCCTGAGCCAGAAATCAATGCGATTGTGTTCCGATTTAAGGATGAGCACCGAACAGATGACATCAATAAAATCATTCATCGGACATTGTTCAAAACGGGAACTGCTGTCATTGCGAAAACAGTGGTTGATGGCCGAACATGCTTAAAATTCACTTTGTTAAATCCGAGAACGACAATCACACATATTGAGGAAATCCTTTCTGACATCGTTGATATCGGGATCGCTCATATTCAATCCGGGAGGGTACTACGTTGAGTCAATATAAACAAATGGCTGAAAATGCAACTATGCAAAGCTTTTTAAACTGTTTTTTACGCGAAACAGGAATCGATCGATCTGCAAAAAAAGAGACGAGAGCAGATGGCTCGCTTGTATTCATCGCAAAACTAGCAAAGCAAGATCTAGAGCTTGTGATTCCGATCCGATATGTTTCATCTGTTGGCCGCCATCTCTTTGATTTTCCGATTCGCTTCCGTCCGCAAGGCAGTGAACAAGAGGGCGCAATCGCCGATTACACGACACTTGTTGCTCTATGTTCAAAGGAGCTTCTCATTGAATATGGCCGCACAGATGCAGAGGATGAATTCATGCTTCGCATCATTTTAAGCTGCCGAAATATTGAACGATTCTTAAAGGAGCGAGAAAGTGATCGAGCAGCTCTTTCTGAAGCCGATTTTGAGTATATCGAGGCTGAGCAGTCACTTCTTCTTGGACATTTAACGCATCCCACTCCAAAAAGCAGACAAGGGATGACGGAGGAGGAAGAGGCGGTCTATTCTCCTGAGCTGAAAGGGGCTTTCCAGCTTCATTACTTTAAAGCGCACCATTCGATTGTGCTTCAGGATTCGTCTATTGCACAGTCTGCGGCAAGCCTCATGTTAGAAGAGCTCTTGCGCCAGGTACCAGAAGAAACAGAGAGACTGAATACGTTAACAGAAAGCGGAGAATATGTGCTCATTCCGATTCACCCGCTGCAAGTCAAAGTGGTCATGGAGAAAGCGTTCGTCCAGCGTTATATAGAGGAAGGGAAACTGACTTATTTAGGACCGCTGGGGTCTGAATACACAGCGACCTCATCCTTTAGAACTGTCTATCAAAAAGATTCTGCTTACATGCTCAAATTCTCTGTTCCTGTGAAAATTACAAACTCCTTACGTGTCAATAAACAAAAGGAACTGGATCGCGGAGTTGAGATGTCTCGCATTTTAAAAACAGAATTAGGCATTTCTTTATACGATAAATTCTCTGGATTCCGGGTCATTGAAGATCCTGCCTATTTATCCATTCAAGGAGAAGAGGCGGAATCTGGCTTTGAAGTAGTCATTCGTCAAAACCCATTTTTGCATCGTGAAAAAGGGGCAAGCTTAATTGCTGGATTATGTCAGGATCATGCGTTTGGTGGAAAATCGCGATTAGCAGGGATCATTCATGACCTTGCAGACGCAGAAGGCCGATCAACAGATGCTGTGAGCCAAGATTGGTTTAAGCAATATTTAACCATTTCGTTAGAACCGATGCTCTGGCTGTTTGAAACATATGGTCTTGCACTGGAAGCCCATCAGCAAAATGCTGTTGTGCAAATGAAGGCTGGTTACCCGGACACCTTCTATTATCGTGACAACCAAGGCTACTATTATAGTGAATCGAAAAAGGATAAACTCGCAAACCTTGTCCAAAACTTGAGCGTGAGAAGTGAAACCATTTGTGCAGATGATGTAGCCGTTGAGAGACTGCGTTATTATTTCTTCTTTAATCATTTATTTGGTCTCATTAACGGCTTTGGCACAGAAGGACTGGCAAAGGAAGAAGACTTGCTGGCACTCGTGAGAGACACATTGCTCGCTCATGAGGAAACATACGGGGCATCTGAACTGACAAACAGCCTTCTCCGCTCAAAGGAACTGCCTTCAAAAGCGAATTTGCTAACACGGTTTGAAGATATGGATGAGCTGACAGGATCTCTGGAAACACAGTCTCGTTACACAGCTGTCTTGAATCCGCTCTTTTTACATAAGGAGGCGCTGATTGGATGAGGCATCGTATTAGGTTTATTCGCGCTGAATATGAAAGGGATGTCCGGCTTGTCCACAAGTGGATGCAAGAAGAGTATGTTCACCCATTTTGGCATTTGAATATTCCGTTTCCTGCTTTTGAAAAGCATTTTTATCAGGCGATTCATGATCCGCATCAAACTCTTTATTTAGGAACAATTGATGGGACGCCAATGAGTTATTTTGAGGCATACAACGTCAAAGGTGACGTCATTGAATCCTACTATCAGCCTTCTCCGCATGATCAAGGAATCCATCTATTAATAGGGGAGCCGGATTATGTGGGAAAAGGATTTGCGGCCCCGCTGCTTCAGGCAATGACAGCCTTTCAATTTGAGCAGAACAAACGAACAGAAAAAATCGTCGCTGAGCCGGATATTCGCAATGAAAAAATGATCCATGTATTTGAAAAATGCGGATTTGAACGTGTAAAACCAGTCAATTTACCCGATAAAACAGGTCTTTTGATGTTTTGTGATCGAGAACGATTCGAAAGGAAGTATAACCATGACGCGGTTCAACAAGCAAAATAATGTAGTGGATGTAATTGGAATCGGCATTGGTCCGTTTAACCTGGGACTGGCCGCATTATCTGAAGAGGTAAATGAAATCGACGCTTTGTTTTTTGAAAGAAGTGAAGCCTTTCATTGGCACCCAGGTATGCTCATTGAAGGGACGACACTGCAAGTCCCCTTTTTAGCGGACCTTGTCAGCATGGCAGATGTGAAAAACAAATATAGCTTTCTTAACTATTTGCAGGAGCAAAACCGTTTGTATTCATTTTACTTTCTAGAGGATTTTCATATCCCGCGCAAGGAATATAGCCATTATTGCCGCTGGGTCGCAGATCAGTTAGACTCTTGCCGATTTGGCATGAACGTCGAATCTGTCTCATTGATTGAGAAAGCAGGAGAAAAGCGATATGAAGTGCATGTCCGTCATGTGAATGATCAAACCGTAGAGGTATTTGAAAGTAAGCATCTCGTCTTAGGAATTGGTACACAGCCGGCGATACCAGCATCGCTCCAGCCAGCTTTAGGAGAGAAAGTTTTTCACTCTGCTGACTATTTAAAACGAAAGAAAGAAGGCTGTTTTAAAGGGAAATCTGTGACAGTTATCGGCTCTGGCCAAAGTGCGGCAGAAGTGTTTTATGATATTTTATCAGATGATGAGGTAAAGGATATTCACTGGTTCACACGCTCTAAAGGATTTTTCCCAATGGAATATTCAAACCTTGGTCTTGAATATTTCTCTCCAGATTATATTGATTTCTTTTATGAGCTTCCCCAAACAAAAAAGGATGCTTTGTTAAAGCAGCAAGACTTGCTGTATAAAGGCATCAGCTCTGCAATGATCCGTGATATTTACCATTTGCTTTATGAACGTTCTGCCTGCGGAGAGCAGTTGAACACAGTGCTTCAAGCAATGACAGAGGTCAACTTGATTGAGGAAACAGCGGACGGCTTGTCCCTTTCATGCATGCAATGGGTCAAAGAGGACACCTTTACCCATGAGACCGATATTGTTGTGCTGGCGACTGGCTATCAATCGGTACTGCCGCCGTTTATCAACCCAATTTCTCATCATATTCAATGGGACGATCAAGGACGATTCCAGGTCGAACGTGAATATCGTTTAAAAACAAATACAATGGGTGAAAATGATATTTTTGTGCAAAATGCTGAGCTTCATACACATGGGGTTGGCGCTCCGGATTTAGGGCTTGGTGCTTACCGAAACAGTGTAATTATCAATGAACTTGCTCGTCAAACCGTGTATCCACTTTATCAAAAGCACGTCTTCCAGACATTTGGTACACACAAGAACGTCAACACATTTGAAGAAATCAAAGGTTAAGGAGGATGAAGCGATGAGTGTACAAGATGAATTGAAAAAAGCGGTGAATCCTGCTGCTTGGAAAAAGGCAAATCAGCGAATGGTGGCAAAAATGCTGTCTGAATACATGTATGAGGACATGCTTCATCCCGTGCAGCTAGATCGTAAGGATGGCATCGCTCAGTATGAATTAATCATTCATGAACATAAGAAATATCGCTATCTCGCAAAACCTCGTTTGTTTGATAGTTTTGATACAATCGCTGAATCAATCGAGTGCTGTCAAGACGGAAAATGGTCAAAGGATGTCAGTGCGATTGTGTTTTTACTAGACATTCAGCCGCTCATTCCAATGTCTTCTGATACAACAGGCCATCTTATCAAAGAGCTTCATCATACCCTGTTAGCAGATGTACATTTGCTGTCGAAAAAAGCAATTCGTGCGGATGAACTGACAGATACAGATTACGCTTGGATTGAAGGAGAGATGACAGGCCATCCTTGGATTGTGTATAACAAAGGACGAATTGGGTTCAGTTACGATGACTACCTAGCCTATGCACCTGAAAGGCAAGAAAGTGTGCAGCTGTCTTGGATTGCTGTTCACCGGGACCTTGCGACATTCCATGCGGTCGATCATGAAAATTATGAGCAGGTGATCGCCAAAGAATTAGATGAAGTCACGATCCGTCAATTTCACCGCGTGTTAAAGGATGAAGGATTGAATGCAGCTGATTATTATTTGATGCCTGTTCATAAGTGGCAGTGGACGCATATGATTATTCAGCATTTCCCGGAAGATTTGGCCTTGCGCCGGATTGTGTATGTAGGAGAGGGACTGGATCAATATATCCCGCAGCAGTCCATCAGAACCTTTACAAACATCTCAAATAAAGGCAAGCATCATATTAAACTGCCAATGAGTATTTTAAATACACTCGTGTACCGGGGACTTCCGTCAGAACGGACAGTCATTGCCCCTCGTATTACAGCGCATATTAAAGGGATTGCGGATCAAGACTCATTTTTATCGGATGTCTGCCGCGTGATTTTACCTGGTGAGAACGCAAGTATCAATGTCGATCATCCTTACTACAGCAAACTGCCTGGTGCGCCGTATCAATATCTTGAGATGCTCGGTGTGATTTTTAGAGAAAGCATTTATACGTATTTAGATGAAGGAGAGAGCCCTGTTACACTTGCAGCACTCACTTATGAGGATCATGAAGGTGAGCCATATGTGAAACAGCTGATTGAAAAATCTGGTCTCTCAGCAAAGGAATGGATGGCGAAATTTTTCCATGTGGTGATGCCGCCGCTGCTGCACTTTATGTATCAATACGGCACCGTCTTTTCACCGCACGGACAAAATACGATTCTTGTGTTAAAAGATCATCAGCCGCATCGTTTGGCGATCAAAGATTTCGTTGATGATGTGAATATTAGTGATCAGCCGCTGCCTGAATTGGCTTCATTAGAAGAAGATTTAAAAGAAGTGCTGCGGAGTGAGCCGCCGGAAGGGTTAGTGCAGTTTATCTTTACAGGACTGTTTATTTGTAACCTGCGTTACGTATCAAATGTGTTAGACAATCATCAATTGTTAGATGAAACGACTCTTTGGCGCTTGCTTGCAGAAGAAATTCAGCATTATCAAAAACAATTCCCGCAGCTGAAGGACCGTTTTGAACTATTTGATCTATTCCAGCCGAAGCTGACAAAGCTGTGCTTAAATCGTAATCGAATGATTGATTATGGGTACGGAGATGGAGATGACCGCCCGCATGCGTCAGAGCATGGGAAGGTCAAAAATGCACTCGCTCATGTTCTTTCGTCCGCCTGTGAGAAGTAATAGAAAAGCTGTAGACATCAACTGTCTACAGCTTTTATTTTTTACGAAAATGCTTGAGAGGCAAGGAAATAAAGAAGTGCGGGATCGTTCTGCTTTTCTTTTCCGCGAATCATCATAAAATGCGCTTTGTTTGTTTTCGTAAAACCTGCTTCAACAAGTGTTGCGTGCAGGCGCTCAGCTGTTTCCTCCTGCATATCTAAACGAATCGCACCCGAATAAGACGAGATGAGCGAATGGATGAGCGAAAGAGCTGTAAGTTCATCAATTGCTGCAAGCGGTCCAATCATTAAATTGGCAGGCGTTTCAACGCCAAACGCAAAGCCAGTTGTTTCGTGATGTTCATTCTTTGCAATGATACGAAATGCTGCCCGGTTCATCCGGTTTTTTAAAAAGCTTGATCGATTTGTACCTGCGCCTTTTTCATCAAGTGCTTCAATGGACGGAAGGTGCGTTTCATCGGCAGGAGACAGGTGAATGTCATCTGACACACGAAGAGCCTCTGGGTTCGGTTTTTGCGCTTTGTAAGTATGAATGTAACCAGCCGTGTGAAACCCGATTTTTTCGTAAACAGGCCGCCCTTGGACAGTAGCGGTTAAAACGACAGGAATGCTCTGATCACTTTGACCTATCAGGGTGTCAATCATTTTCCGTGCAAGACCTAATCCGCGATGTGTCTCAGATACAATGACTGCCCCAATTGACGCCAATTGATCATATTGGAAAAGTCCCGCACATGAGATGACTCGTCCATCAATTGTTGAAAAACCTGTAAAATATCCATTTGTTAAAAGAGATGTGAGTTCTTCCGCATTGTAATCAGGCCAGTCTACCTCTTTAGACAATGCGATGAGATCTGGTATGTCATCAATTGTTAATGCTCGTTGAACAACGTTTGTCATGACACGCAACTCCTTCTTAGCTGAATTCATTTATATGTATCGTACCATAAGAAGCATAGTGTAAAAATTGGTGTTTACAATCAAAAAAGAACCTCCAATTCCGGAGGCCCTGCATTAATGAACATTAAAATATCGAGCTTCAGGATGAGAAACGACGATTGCTGAAACAGATGCTTCAGGTTCCATCATGAACCCTTCTGTCAGATGGATGCCAATTTTTTCAGGCTGAAGCAGCTTGAACAGCTTTTCTTGGTCTTCAAGATTTGGACAAGCGGGATAACCAAAGGAATAGCGCTGCCCTTGATATTTTGCCTGAAATCGTTTTTCCATTGTGAAATCGACTGGGTCAGGGAAGCCCCATTTGTCACGAATCACTTGGTGGGTTCTTTCGGCTAATCCTTCTGCAAGCTCAAGCGCCAGAGCTTGGACCGCATGCATTTTTAAATAATCTCCTTCTTGCTTAAATTGCTGCGCAACTTCACGTATACGCGCACCAGCTGTGACGGCAAATAAGGCAATATAATCTTTCTCGTTTTCGCCGCTTTTCCGCACATAATCAGAAATAGAGCGGTACGGAAGCTTCTCCTGTCTTGGGAATTGGAACGTTTCAAGGATGCGGTCAGGCGCTTCGGGATCATAAATACGCAGATCATTTCCGTTTGAACTGGCAGGGTAAAATTGATATACAAATGCAGGCGCAAACCAGTTTTTCTCTCTGCCTTCGTTTAGAAGGTCTGTGACAAGCTGCTTTAATTCCAATGCTTTTGGATGCTGGTTAGCTAACAATGTTTTGACCTTTCCTTTTAATCCGAGGTGGTGACCAATGAGCATTTGTTCATTCACATAAGGCATAATGTGATGCAAATCGATGTCCCGCACATAATGACGTGCCGTAGTCTCTGGCGTAAAAATAGATGCCTGCGGGAGTGCCGCACGTTTTTCTAGTAATTCAATGACAGCTTGTGGCTGCTTTGCTTCTTTCTCTTTAAAAGGAGCCGCTGGCTCTTCTCCGGACTTTGTTTGAAACTGAAGAGGATTCGCTTTTAACTCATTGGCTAAAGATAAGCCGTCCATGGCATCTTTTGCATAAAGAACCGGTCCGTCATAATGAGGCGAAATCTTCATTTTCGTAAATTTCCGAGAAAGTGCAGCGCCGCCGACCAAAATGGGCACGGAAATATTCGCTTTTTGTAAATCCTGAGCGGTGAGTACCATTTGCTGAGCTGATTTCACAAGCAATCCTGATAATCCAATCATATCTGGTTTTTCCTTTTGCACAGCTTCGATCAATGTTTGAGGTGTCACCTTGATGCCGAGATCGACCACTTGAAAGCCATTATTGCTCAAAATGATGTCGACAAGGTTTTTCCCGATATCATGGACATCTCCTTTTACAGTTGCAAGTAGAATCTTACCTTTCCCGCTTGCATGCTGCTTTTCCATATATTGCTCGAGATACGATACAGATGCCTTCATCACCTCTGCCGATTGAAGCACTTCCGCCACAATCAGCTCGTTTTGATTAAAAAGACGTCCAACCTCAGCCATTCCCTGCATTAACGGACCATTGATGATATGAAGTGGTGATTCAAATTGCTCTAGAGCAAGGGATAAATCATCGATAAGTCCTTCTTTTGTTCCTTCGACGACGTAGAGTGCCAGCCTTTCATCAAGTGATAAGGAGACCTTTGGTTTTTTCTCCGTTTTCTTTTTGCCTCGGTAAAATTGGGTGAATTCAGCAAGTGTTTGATCATTTGTTTCATAGAGTAGCGTTTCAGCCAGCTTGATTTCTTCCTTTGGAATGGAAGCGAAGCGTTCAAGCTTTTCCGTATTCACAATGGCGTAGTCAAGTCCTGCTTGGACGCAGTGATACAAGTAGACGGCATTCAAGATTTCTCTGCCAAGAGGCGGGAGTCCGAAAGACACGTTGCTGATGCCTAAAATCGTCAGGCACTCAGGCAGATTTTCCTTGATCATTTTGATGCCTTTGATCGTTTCTTCGGCAGCCCCAATATACTGCTCATCTCCAGTGCCTACTGGAAAGACAAGTGGATCAAAAATGATGTCACTTGCGGGAATTCCATATTTCTTCGTTAATAGATCATGAGAACGTACGGCAATCTCGAGCTTTCGTTCTGCTGTTACGGCCATCCCTGTTTCATCGATCGTGCCGACAACAAGTGCACCGCCGTACAGCTTCACAAGAGGGAGAATTTCTTCAAACCGTTCTTCGCCATCCTCAAGGTTAATGGAATTGATGATGGCTTTCCCTTGGGAATACGTGAGCGCCTTTTCAATCACGTGTTTATCTGTTGAATCAATGACAAAAGGGGCTTTGACTTTTTTCATGGCCTCTTGTAAAAAACCTTCCATGTCAGCTGCCTCGTCACGGTCTGGATCAGCGAGACACACATCAATCACGTGAGCGCCGTTTTTTACCTGTGCGCGAGCAATTTCTGACGCTTCTTCAAATTTTTGTTCCGCAACGAGTCGTTTGAACTTGCGTGAACCAATAACATTGGTCCGTTCTCCTACAAAAAGAGGACGCATTGATTCCTCATACATAAGGGGCTCAATTCCTGATACGGTATGCTGAGACGATTCATGCGCGATGTGACGCGGCTGAATCGTGCGTACTTCATCTGACAAAGCTTGAATATGTGCAGGTGTTGTTCCGCAGCAGCCGCCAACAATATTTAACCAGCCTTCCTTCGCAAAAGCGGCGATTTTTTTAGCAAGAGAAACAGGGGATTCGTGATATTGACCTTCTTCATCTGGAAGACCAGCATTTGGATAGCAGCTAACCGCTGACTTGGCGATGGAGGAGAGCGTGCGGATATGGTCTGTCATAAATTCAGGACCAGTCGCACAGTTAAGGCCGACACTAATTGGTTTCATATGTTCAAGAGAGATATAAAAGGCTTCAATATCCTGACCAGCAAGGGTGGTTCCCATTGGTTCAATTGTACCTGATACCATGAGTGGTAATTGAATGCCTGCCTGCTGAAAGGCTTCCTGAATGCCTTTGAATCCAGCTTTTACATTCAGCATGTCTTGGCTTGTTTCTAAAAGAAGGGCATCACATTTGCCATCAATCAGGGCGCGGGCCTGCTCTTTGTAGTTTGCGACGAGTTCATCGAAGGTTGTGCCGCCTGTCACAGATAATGTTTTTGTTGTGGGTCCCATTGCGCCTACAACAAATCGAGGCTGCTCCGGCGTGGAGTAACGGTCAGCTTCGTCCTTTGCCAGCTGGGCAGCCCGTACATTGAGTTCATAGGCAAGGTGGCCAAGCCCGTATTCATCAAGGACGAGCTTTGTAGCCCCGAATGTATTTGTTTCAATGAGATCGGCACTTGCTTCAAGGTATTCCCTATGAATCGCGCGGATGATGTGAGGGGCTGTTACATTCAAATACTCGTTACAGCCCTCATACTCTTCTCCGCCAAAGTCTTCTGCTGTGAGATTGGCATTTTGAATCATGGTCCCCATTGCACCATCAAGGACGAGGATGCGTTTCTTTAGCTGTTCAGTGATAGTTGACATGGATGTTTGACTCCTTTTCTTTCTGATGAATGTAGGTGGTCAGTTCTGCTGTTAAATCTGATCGAAGGAAAGGGGTAATTAAATAAATGCCATTAAACAATTCACAGGCTGTATCTAATAAAGAGCGGGCAATCGCTAAGCCTTCTGCTCGCTGCTTTTCCTTATCCTCGCCAGCCTTGGCCATAATGTCACGAATGGAATCAGATAATTTGATGCCTGGAATTTCATGATGAATAAACTCTGCATTTCGGCTGCTTGTTAACGGCATAATGCCAATATAAATCGGTTTATCCAAATGACGGCTCTCCTCATGAATTTTCACAAGCTGTTCCTCAGAATAAACAGGCTGTGAAATAAAATAATCAGCGCCGTATTCGATTTTTTTCTCAAGACGTTTGACCGCTTTATCAATGTGACGAACATTCGGGTTAAACGCGCCAGCTACTGAAAAATTGGTCTTTTTACCAAGCGGCTTCCCTGAGAAAGAAAGACCTTCGTTAAACTGCTTGATCAGCCGGATCAAATCAAAGGAGGTTAAATCATAAACCGACGTTGCACCTGGGAAATCTCCAATCTTAGAAGGATCGCCTGTAATGGCTAAAATATCAGTTAAACCAAGGGTGTCGAGACCCATCAAATGGGATTGAAGCCCAATCAAATTACGATCACGGCACGTAATATGGACAAGTGAACGCATATCAAGCTGCTGTTTCAATAATGCGCCGCAAGCCACATTGCTAATGCGCGGGGTCGCAAGAGAATTATCAGCTAATGTCAAGGCATCAATGCCTGCATTCTTTAACTCATTTGCCGCGACGAGAAATTTTTCGAAGTTCAGCTTCTTCGGCGGATCAAGTTCTACAATAATCGTCCGTTTTTCCGCAGCCAGCTCATCAAGACCTGGTTCAGTCCGCTGATCTTGAATCGAAATGATTTCTTCTTTTAATACTTTCACTTCTTTTTCAGTGATCGGCGCTAAATCCTTGACCGCTTCAGCCATTGCGTGAATATGCTGAGGCGTTGTTCCGCAGCAGCCACCGATAATACGTGCGCCTTGATTTCTAAATTCAAGTGCACTTTTTCGAAAATAATCGTTATCTGTATCATAGACGAGTCTGCCTTCTTCAAGAGAGGGAAGACTGCTGTTAGGATAGACTGATAAATGGGAATTTTCTAAAATCGGTACGCCTTCGAGTGCCTGAATCATATGATAAGGGCCTAGCCTGCAGTTGATGCCGACGACATCTGCGCCAAGAGAGGACAATTCAGATAAACCATCCTTGAGCGGGGTTCCATCCTGCAAAACACCTTGTTCATGCATGGAGACGTTCATGACAATCGGGAGAGTCGTTTCTTTGCGTGCAATTTGGAGAACGGTCTTCGCTTCTTCCATGTCATAGTACGTTTCTAGCAATAATCCGTCAGGCTGTTCATTTAATAGAATGTACAACTGCTCTCTAAAGCTTCGTTTAATTTCTTCAATAGAGTAGGCATTTTTGTTAAATGTTCGAATGCCGCCGATCGTTCCGAGTACATAAGCGGAGCCTGCGGCTGCTTTTGCGATTTGTACGGCCTTTGTATTGATGCGCTTCGTTTCTTCCTCTAAGCCGTAGCGGGATAGTTTAATATAATTCGCACCGTACGTATTTGTTTGGATGATGTCAGCACCAGCCTGCACATATGCCTCATGCACGCGCTTTACTTCCTCTTCTTTCGATAAATTTAATTCTTCAAAGCAGCGGTCAATGCCGTAAGAGTATAAAAGTGTTCCCATTGCACCGTCAGCAATCAGTACGCGGTTTTGTAAGTCTTGTAATAGGCCCATTGGTTTCCTCCTTATTTCTATGTAACAAAAAAAGCCTTCTGATAAGAAGAAGACTTTTTGGCTGTATCGTAATTCTTCTCCTTATCTTCCAAGCAGTTGCTTGCTGGATTTAGCACCTTGGTCATAGAAAATATATTTCTACTACACCGGTTGCTGAGGCTTCACAGGGCCAGTCCCTCTGCCTCTCTTGATAAGAAAGTGATATGAACATGTCAATGAATTGAACTTCCATCAACTGTATCGAAAAAATCGGAAATAATCAATGGAAAATTTGAAATTTATCGAAAATTTATAAATTGAACGTCAATCGGTAAATCTGCCTTGCGCATAAGAGAAATAACCTCTTGTAAATCATCTTTATTTTTCCCTGTTACACGCACTTGGTCATCTTGAAACTGTGACTTCACTTTGATGCCGGATTGCTTAATGAGTGCATTGATCTTTTTGGCGTTGTCTTGATCAATCCCGCTGATCAGCTTCGCGCGCTGGCGTACTGTTCCGCCAAGGGCATGCTCGGTTTTTCCGTAGTCGATGTTTTTGGTAGGAACATCTCGTTTGATCAGCTTTGTCACAAGCACATCTTTTAGCTGCTCCAGCTTAAAGTCATCATCAGAGATGAGAACGAGCTCTTCTTTTTCAAGAGAAATATCACTTTTACTTCCTTTAAAATCATAACGGTTTTTAATTTCTTTCAGCGCTGCTTGAACAGCGTTTTGCACCTCTGGCAGTTCAACCTTCGATACAATGTCAAATGAGCTTTCTTTTGCCATAACACATGACCTCCATGTATAGATATTGCGTCTATTTTATCATGCAAATAGGAGAAGAAGAAACTTTATCGAAGAGACGAGTCAAAGAGTTCAGCCGGCAGCGGTATAAATCGTGTCCAGTTTGTCCACTTTAGCTAACAGAACTAGAGATGTTCATGTGAGGAGAAGTATAGTAGAATAAAGTGAATCAAAAGATGAACGAACGCTCTTTTATGGGCAGATAGGAAGGAAGAGAACATGAGACCAGGTGAGCAACTGACCTTGCAAATAGAGAACGAGATGGAATACGGCTACTTTTTGACAGATGGTGAAGATTCGGTCCTCTTGCACCGCAGTGAGATGACAGAGGATATTGGTGACCGAGATGAAGTAGAGGTCTACTTATATGTAGATCATGAAGAAAGACTGGCTGCCACGATGAAAATACCTACAATCAATGCGCATACATATGGCTGGGTAGAAGTCGTAGACGTGGTAGAAGACATGGGCGCATTTGTCGATGTCGGGCTGTCAAAGGATGCACTTGTTGCAACAGAACACCTCCCGCC
The DNA here is from genome assembly GCF_002998735.1 of Bacillus sp. NMTD17. Lineage (NCBI taxonomy): Bacteria > Bacillati > Bacillota > Bacilli > Caryophanales > Bacillaceae > Bacillus > Bacillus sp. NMTD17. Next base: position 641,323 of record NZ_PVRH01000002.1, on the reverse strand, counting down.
TTTTGAGGAAGCATGGCCAAAAAAAGGAGACAAACTCTACTGTATGCTGAAAGTCACAAGCTACGGCAGAATGTTCGCAAAGCCAGCCACTGAAGATGTGATCAGTGAATTGTTTACTGAGGCACCTGAAACCTTAATGAACAAAGAAATCACTGGAACCATTTATCGCTTAATTGCGACAGGCTCTTTTATGCTGACAGATACAGGCGTGCGAGGGTTTATCCACCGCACGGAGCGAAAGGAAGAACCAAGATTAGGATCGACCGTGACAGGACGCGTCATTGCCGTGAAAGAGGATGGAACCGTGAACGTTTCTCTGCTTCCTAGAAAACAGGAAGCGTTATCTGTCGATGCAGAAGAAATCTTAACCTATATGAGAACGAGAAATGGTGCCATGCCTTATGGGGACAAAAGTGATCCAGAAGACATCCGCGAACGATTCCAAATGAGCAAGGCAGCCTTTAAACGAGCATTAGGTCATATGATGAAAAATGACTTAATCTACCAAAAAGAGGGCTGGACATACGAGAAAAAATGAGCAGCGTGAAAACAAACCCTGACTTCAAGGGTTTTCATATCTCACTGAAAAGAAGAAAAAGGGATAAAATCATCATGATTTTATCCCTTTTTTTATATTTGTTATAAATAATGGGTTTTTTCAGTGAAAAAAGTCATGAAAAAAAGCTGAAAAACCTTCACTTAATCATTGAAACAACGCCTCTCAAATCCGATAAGAAAGGAGTAAGGATGATAAAAGGAGTGTGTGTGTGGATGAAAGTGAAAATTTCATTGCTTCTGGTGGCAGCCCTGCTTATGGTGCTCGCCGCATGCAGCAATCAGCAAGGGAAACCACCGGCATCAAATGCGAAGCATATTGGCGTTATGCTCACAGATGATGGTCTTGGTGATCAATCATTTAATGATTCATCATTTAAAGGATTAGAAAAAGCACGTGATGACCTAGGGGTTGAATTTGATTATAGAGAAATTGCAGAAACCGATACATATGAAAAAGGACTGACCGAGCTCGTAAAAGATGGCAATGACCTCGTCATCGGAGTAGGCTTCAGTATGCAAGAAGATTTAGAAAAAGTCGCAAAGAAATATCCGAAGAAGCAGTTCCTTCTCATCGATGCCGTATCTGAGCTGAAAAATGTGACCTCCGTGACGTTTAAAGAAGAGCAAGGCAGCTATTTAGCGGGCGCACTTGCTGCCATGACAACGAAAAGTGATGTCATTGGATTTGTTGGCGGTGTCGATGCGGATTTGATCCATCGTTTTGAAAAAGGGTTTCAAAAAGGCGCCAAATCAGTGAATCCGAACATCAAGATCTTATCCACCTATGCTAATACGTTTAGTGATGCGGGCAAAGGCAGTAAAATAGCTAAAGGCATGATCAAAAAGAAAGCTGACGTTTTATATGCCGCAGCTGGCTATACAGGTGTCGGTGTATTAAAAGAAGCGCAAGCGCAGGGCAAATATGCCATTGGTGTAGATAGTGATCAGTACTACACCGCTGAAAAAGCGGTAATTTCGTCCATGGTAAAAAAAGTCGATGAAGTGGTCTATCAATTCAGCGAACAGCTCGTCAAGAACAATCAGATCAAAAGTGGGCATGTTGTCTACGACTTAAGCAATGACGGAATCGATATGGCAAGAATTCGGGTGCTGAAGAACGCTGAGACATTGACCAAAAAAGTAAATGAGCTGAAGCAGAAACTTCTGAAAGAAGAGGGGGACGCATCATGAGCTTACGCATCAAAATTTTACTCAACTCACTCGTCTCACTTCTTTTAGCAGTTGGCGTCATTGCCTTTATCATTGTCAGTATGACAAAGATCCAATCATCAAATGAAACAGAAGTTCAAACCTTATTAAACGTTCAAAAAACAAAAGCAAGCTTTGAAAGTGTTGAACAAGCCATGACCAATTACTCCATGACACTTTCTGATGAACAGCTAGAAGTAGTTCAAACCGATATTTCTACAGCAAAAAAACAGCTGCAAACGTTAAACAAACATGCAGGTAATATCAACAAAGATGCACTAACAAGGTTAAATACAAAATATGATACGTGGACCAAGGAAGCGAATGGTGCCATTGGTGAAAAAAATGCATCAGATGCAAGACGGGTCGCTGCAAGAATTGATGGTGTTTTAAACGACGTCCATACAATGAATAAAAGAGCAGAAGAAGCGTATAAACAAAATCTAGAGAATACATCTGATAACGTGCAATGGATCATCACCAGTGCACTCGTTGCAGCCCTCACACTAATTGTCATTGCTGTCTTTTTAAATATTGGGTTAACAAGATCCATCGTGACCCCTATCAAATCACTATCCTACCGAGCGAAGCAGATCGCAGAAGGCAACCTTGCTGTCGAACGGATGGACATTCAGCGCAAGGATGAAATCGGCGGCTTGAATGAATCCTTTAATCAAATGACAGATCAGCTGATTAGTCTGATTAAAGAAATCAGCAATGTCTCAAGTCAAGTAGAGACATTCTCGATCCAGTTAGATGATGAAAACAAAAAGCTGATGGAATCTGCAAATCAAGTATCTGTCTCGACAGACGAAATGGCAAATGGGTCACAAGCCATTTCAGAGGATCTCCAGCATGGCGTCAGTTTGATTGAAAAGATGGATCAGCATGGACGTAAAAATTCCGAACGTTCACAAACAGTCATCCAAAGTACTGAGGATGCCATAGAAGCAGTGGAAAGTGGAAAGCACACGTTAACAGAAACAAAAACTGCGATTGAAAAAAATACACATGCCACAAGGCAAATCGAGCAGTCAGCAGGAGAATTCACGCAATACGCCAGCGGCATCTCGGCCATGGCCAAAACTGTTTCTGACATTGCGGATCAGACAAACTTACTTTCGCTAAATGCGGCGATTGAAGCGGCAAGAGCAGGTGAAGCTGGAAAAGGCTTTGCTGTTGTTGCAGATGAAATTCGTAAGCTTGCCGATGAATCATCTAACGCTACAAGACAAATCTTTGATATGGTCAGTCATATTGAAAGAGGCATTCAATCCATTAGTCAAACTGTCAAAGAAGGAGTCAAGCTTTCACTTCAACAGCAGGATGCGATGGACAAAACCTCACACTCCTTTGAAGATATAGAAACAAAAGCGCAGCACATTAAACAAGAAATGGCTGTCTTAAATGACCAAATTGTTCAATCAACAGAGCTTGGCGGACAAGTGCTGAACTCGATTGAAAATATTAGTGCGGTTGTAGAAGAAACAGCAGCTGGCAGCGAAGAAATTTCTGCCTCTGCCAATGAACAGCTGCAATCATTCCATCAAATGAACAAACAGGTAGAAGAACTGATGAGTATGACGGCAAGGTTAAATGAAACCGTCCATCGGTTTAAACTTTCATAAGTCATAAGAAAAGCACCCTTCCCGTGATGTGTCAGGGAAGGGTGCTTTTTATGAGGGTTTGCCTGTAAAGAAGATGGCAAGCGTGCCTGGGCCTGAATGGGACCCAACAGCCGCGCCGACAATCTGAATATCAATTTCTTTTGGATGAAATTCGGCTTCAATCAATTGTCTCATGTCTTCTGCAAGTGCAGGATCATCACCATGACTAATGCCCACAGTTTGATTTGGCCAATCCATTCCACGTTCTTTCATCAGTTCAATAATGCGTTTCAACAGCTTTTTACGTCCGCGGATTTTCTCAAGTGGTATGAGCTTTCCATCCTCGACGTGTAAAATGGGCTTAATGCTTAATAAACCGCCAACAAATGCGGACGCTTTACTGATTCTTCCGCCTCTTGCTAAATACGATAAATCGTCTACAGTAAAAATATGTTGTAAAGATTCGCAAAAATGCTTTACAGACGTTTCAATTTCTTGTATTGTATTTCCGTCAATGGCAAGTGATTGAGCGTGTTTGACAGCAAGCCCATAGCCGAGTGAAGCACATTTAGAATCAATGATTCGCAAATCAAAATCAGGGTATTCTTCCTTCACTTCGTTTGCCATCATCACAGCTGTTTGGTATGTACCGGAAAGCTCTGATGAAAAGGCAACATAGATTGCAGATGTATGGGTTTGTGCGACAGAAACAAAGGCTTCTTTGATTCGGTTTGGTGAAGCTTGTGACGTTTTTGGGCTGGCACCTTGTCTCATCGCATCAAATACTTGTTTTGGTTCAATGGTGATCAAATCTTCAAATTCCTGCTCGCCAAGTAACACACGCAGCGGAATGAGCGTCATGTTATGTTCATCATAATAAGAAAGAGGCAGATCAGCAGCACTGTCTGCTATGATATGAACAGTCATCAAAATCCCTTCTTTCTAAAAATATCAGCCATATTTTACATCTTTTTAGCCTAACTATATCACAGAAATCATCTTTTCGTGTTCAAATTCTAAATTTTAGGGAAAACCATAGAGAGAATGGTAAGTGGAGGAATGACAATATGTTCATTGGAGAAGCAAAAAAACTCATTGTCGTCGTCATTGGTGCACTGCTCAATGCGATTGGACTGAACTTATTCTTAATCCCAGCTGATGTATACGCGAGCGGGTTTACAGGGGTAGCCCAGCTGTTATCCAGCTTAATGGATCAATATGCGCCATTTTATATATCAACAGGGATCCTATTATTTATTTTAAATATTCCAGTCGGCATTTTAGGCTGGATGAAAGTTGGCCGTTCCTTTACGTTATACAGCATCATCAGTGTTGCACTGACGACCATTTTCCTCGGCATCTTACCAGAAACGAGTGTTTCACAGGATATATTACTAAATGCTGTGTTTGGCGGCGTCATATCTGCACTCGGGATTGGGATCACCCTCAAATACGGGGCATCAACAGGAGGGCTCGACATCCTTGCCATGATCTTAGCGAAGTGGAAGGATAAACCAGTCGGCACATATTTCTTCATTTTAAATGGAATCATCATCTTTACAGCAGGATTATTACAAGGTTGGGAGAAAGCATTATATACCCTTGTCACATTATATGTGACCACAAGGGTCATTGATGCCATCCATACAAGACATGAGAAGCTGACCGCGATGATTGTGACGAAGAAAGCTGATGAAATCAAAGAAGCCATTTATGGAAAAATGGTCAGGGGCATTACGACTGTACCTGCAAAAGGAGCTTTTACCAACGAGCAAAAAGAAATGATGGTGATCGTCATTACAAGGTATGAGCTGTATGAACTTGAACAAATTATTAAAGAAGTCGATCCAAAAGCCTTTACAAATATTGTGCAAACAACCAATATTCTTGGATTTTTCAGACGAGATTAAAAGGTGGGTAGCAAATGAAAAAAGGGTTGGTGCTTCTTCTCGTTTTATTGATTTTAGCCGCTTGTGGACAACAAAAAAAGGATGAACCAGACAAGGAGGTATCCGGTCAAATGGGAGAAAAAACGGTTGTACTCACAGTAGACCCCGTCCAGAAAGGTTCTTCGGTTCAATTTAACATGTCGCTGAAAAATGAATCAGATCGAGATATTGAATTTACTTTTAACACAAGCCAGAAATTCGAACTCAGTGTGTATGACGAAAACGGAAATGAACAATACCGCTATTCGAAAGACCGTATGTTCACACAGGCCATCCAATCTTTTGTACTGAAGAAAGGCGAAGCCTATGATTTTCAAGATACGTGGTCAAACGGTGTCAAGCCGGGAATGTATGAAGCGGTCGTCACATTTAAAGGAAAAGCAGAAGGGCTGAAGCAAATCACGGAAAAGAAAACGTTCCAAGTAAAATAAGTGCTTCCTGCTTCATGAGAATCAGAAAAAGCTGTCCAATGGTGGACAGCTTTTTTTATGTTAGAGATCATCGAGCAAGTCTTGGAAGGTATGCAGCTGGTTTCTTTCTGCATCTGTCGAATTGGCAAATGCAGAAGATACGGCATTTTTGGCTCGTTTGACCGCCTGTTGACGCTCTAACCCAGATGAAAATGAAGAAGTAAGGGCTTCTTCAGTAAATGATTTGGCTTGATCAAAAAGTTCGTTTCTCACAATGAACCTCCAGAAGCATCAGTCTTCATATTTCCCTTGTCCGCCGCCGCTTCTTCAAGTGTCGAACGATAAGGAAAACGTGCGTCATGCAGACTGACTGAATCTTTACCTTGTTGTATAAAGCGTTTCGATTTGCTTCTTTTACCCATTCGGAATCCGCCCCTTTACACAAGCTGACAGGACAACCTGTCTAACGGTAGTATGCCCGCTTCCTTCGGTTATGTATGAATGGAAAAATTAAAGCGAGAAGTAATTCGTTAGAAACTTTGCAATCCCATCTTGTTCGTTCGTATCAGTGACTTCATTTGAAACACGTTTCACCGCATCGATTCCATTGCCCATTGCCACGCCGCATCCAGCAAATTCAAGCATTTCTAAATCATTGTCTTCATCTCCGAATGCCACAATCCGCTCCTGGGGAACGCCGTAATAATCACTGATCTTTTGCAGTCCAACGGCCTTATTCATGCCTGTTTTAATGATTTCAATCACGTGCCACGGAGCAGCCCATCGCCGGTGATCAATCACTTCTGCATGAACATCTGATAAATAGCTTCGAATGGCTCCGACGTCCTCTTCTTTTGCATGGATTAACACGCTCGTCACATTTTCTCCAAGGTTGTCCCGAAGGTCTCCCACGGTGACTTTATTTGCATTCATATTAAATATATCAATGAGCTTCTCATCATGGTAATGGAAATACAAATCGTCTAACACTTCAGCTAGCACATTGTGCACTTTATACTCCTCACTAATGTCTACAAGCTGTTTAACGACTTGGAGATCAAGTGACGTATGAAATCTGCCCCATTTTTCATCAAGAGGATGATGGACAAACGCTCCATTAAAATTCACAATGGGTGAATCAAGCTGTAATTGCTGATAATAAGGAGAGCTGGAACGAAATGGCCGGCCGGTTGAAATACAGACATGATGCCCGCTGTCTTTCACTTTTTGAATGACGTCAAGCGTGTGTGTAGAGATGGTTTTATCATCTTTTAATAACGTGCCATCCAGGTCAAGTGCGATTAGATAAGGTTTAGTCTCCATAAAATCTCCTTTGATCTGTAAGTGATAGGAGGCAGTTCGTGCGGCGCCTCTACCTATAGTGTATCTTTATCACATCTTTGTTGTCTACATGTTAAAATAAACAAAGACGGGAATGATAAAGGAGGATTCATAGGCTGTGATCACCATTGATGAGCAAACTGAACACGATATTCCATTTTTACATATCGTAAAAGCTGAAAATAAAGACAAACCGCTTCCGCTTGTATTTTTCATACACGGATTTACAAGTGCACGTGAGCACAACTTACACTTCGCCTTTCATTTGGCGGAAAAAGGCATGAGAGTGATTTTGCCTGACTGTGCTTATCATGGTGTAAGATCAGAAAACCTCAGCTTAGAGGAACTGGCATCAAAGTTCTGGGAAATTGTCCTGAACGAAATACGTGAAATCGATATACTCAAAACATACTTTCAAGAAAAACAATTGATTGAAGCCGATCTGATAGGTGTTGCGGGTACTTCCATGGGCGGCATCACCACCTTTGGTGCACTGGCCAAGCATGATTGGATTAAAGCAGCAGTCAGCTTGATGGGCAGTCCGAAATATACGACGTTTCTACAAGCACAAATCATGGATATGCGGCACAAAGGGTTGATGAAAGATATTACAGATGAAGAGGTTCATCAGCAATTAGACGCCCTGCGCCTTTATGATTTAACGCTGCAAACGGATCGATTAAACAAAAGACCACTGTTATTCTGGCATGCAGAAAACGATCCAGTTGTCCCTTACCGGCATGCAAAGGCTCTTTATGACGAGTTAGCAGCAACCCAATATAAAGAAGACCCGCACCTGATTCGTTTTATCACAGACGGACAAGCTGGCCATAAGGTCTCAAGACAAGCAATGTTTGAAACGATTGACTGGTTTGTGACACATCTGAAAAGCACAAACGTTTAGTCAAAGGAAAAAGTACGTTATACTAATGGAAAAGGAGTGGATATCATGGATGAAGCATTGAAAGAAAATATTTTAGGCGCCCTAGAACAGGTGATTGACCCTGAGCTGAATGTCGACATCGTCAACCTTGGACTTGTCTATGATGTCGATCTTGATGAGAATGGAAAAGCGGATATCACGATGACCTTAACATCAATGGGTTGTCCTCTTGCACCAATTATCGTGGATGAAGTCAAAAAAGCATTAAGTGATCTTCCAGAAGTAAAAGAAACAGAAGTTCACATCGTATGGAATCCGCCTTGGACACGGGACAAAATGTCAAGATACGCAAAAATTGCGCTCGGTATTCAATAAGCACATATGAAAAATGCCTGGTATGAGTTGAACTCATGCCAGTTTTTTTATGAAAAATTAAGGTAGAGGAAGAGAATGGATTGATATAAAGATAAATCCGCATGTCTCATGAAGATATGCGGATTTTTTGTTGAAAAAAAATGAAAACAAATATTAAATATACAATTGAATTAATTTTTATACATGTTATAATGTTAAATAATTTCACAAAGATCAAGAGGGTGTATTGACGTTGAAAATAGGTATTATAGGTGCTACAGGGTACGGTGGTGCGGAATTGGTTCGTATCTTCAAGCATCATCCACATGTGGAGGAATGTATATTGTATTCATCAAGTGGTGATGGGCAATTATACAGTCAATCTTATCCGCATCTGACAACTATTACTGATCAAACATTAAAAGCCATTGATCCAGCTTCCATTGTGCGAGAAACAGATGCTGTGTTTTTAGCGACACCAGCAGGCGTATCAAGTGAACTTTCGCCGAAGCTCATGAATCAAGGAGTGCCCATTATTGATTTATCAGGTGATTTGCGCATTCAAGATGGCGCAACCTATGAAGCTTGGTATAAACGAAGGGCAGCTGATCAAGCATCTGTTCAACAAGCTGTGTACGGATTATCTGAATTAAATCGTGAAACAATTGAGCAGGCTGAAGTTATTGCAAACCCAGGGTGCTTTCCTACCGCAGTTCTTCTCGGTTTAGCACCGCTGATGAAACAGAATCTAATCGATGAATCTATGATCATAATAGATGCAAAAACAGGCGTGTCCGGTGCAGGACGATCTGCCTCACTTGGAACACATTTTTCAGAGCTAAACGACAATTTCAAAATTTATAAGGTAAATGAACATCAACATACACCTGAAATAGAGCAAATATTAAGAGAATGGAATCCGCAAACGGCGAACATCACATTTTCAACGCATCTTGTCCCGATGACAAGGGGGATTATGGCGACGATGTATACACAGCTGAAATCAGATATCACAAAAGAGGAATTGATGAAGCATATGAAAGGCTTTTATGAAGATTCCTATTTTGTCAGAGTGAGAGATCACGGCGTGTATCCGCAAACAAGGGAAGTCTACGGCAGTAATTTCTGTGACATTGGCTTTCATTTAGATGAACGTACAGGCAGACTCACGATTGTGTCTGTGATCGACAATCTCATGAAAGGCGCAGCCGGCCAAGCGGTTCAAAACTTCAACATCATCAAAGGCTTAGATGAAGAGGCGGGCCTCACAATGACACCTCTCTATCCATAAGAACAGGGGAGACAACAAACATGATCGAATTGAATGAAAAAGGCATTGTAAAAATAGACGGTGACGTATCATCACCAAAAGGCTTTGAAGCAAAGGGGATTCATATTGGATTACGCTATTCAAAAAAAGACCTTGGACTGATTGTCAGTGAGGTGCCGGCAGCGAGTGCAGCGGTATATACACAAAGTCACTTTCAAGCTGCACCTCTACAAGTCACTCACAAAAGCTTAAAAAAGACAGGGCAATTAAAAGGTGTCATTGTCAATAGTGCCATCGCCAATGCATGTACTGGTGAGCAAGGTTTGAAGGACGCATACGAAATGCAGGCAGCCTGCGCAGATATGTTAGGGGTAGAACCTGATTACATTGCTGTTTCTTCTACTGGTGTCATTGGAGAGTGTCTCGATATGGATAAAGTCAAAAAAGGCATCTCGCAGCTGAAAGAAGCAAAAGCAGGAAATGGTCATTTTGAAGAGGCAATCTTAACAACAGATACAGTCATTAAAAATACAACATACACCCTGACGATAAACGGCAAAGAGATTCTGATTGCAGGTGCAGCAAAGGGCTCTGGCATGATTCATCCGAACATGGCAACGATGCTTGGCTTCGTGACAACGGATGCAAATGTCGAACAGGAAGCCCTGCAAAACGCACTTCGTGACATTACCGATGTGACCTTTAATCAAATTACCGTCGATGGGGAAACATCGACAAACGATATGGTACTCGTAATGGCAAATGGCATGGCAGAAAATGAAGCACTCAATGAAAAGCATCCAGAATGGCCATTGTTCAAAGAAGGATTAAAGCTAGCTTGTGAGGATCTTGCCAAAGAGATTGCAAGAGACGGAGAAGGTGCAACGAAATTAATTGAAGCGCAAGTTGCTGGCGCCAAAAATAATTTAGAAGCCGGCATCATAGCGAAGAAAATCGTTGGTTCAAGTCTTGTGAAAACAGCCGTCTACGGCACCGACGCCAACTGGGGGCGAATCGTTGGAGCCATTGGTCATAGTGCAGCTTCCGTCACACCACAAGAGGTAGAAGTTTATTTAGGCGGACAATGTCTGTTTAAACATAATGAACCGCAGCCATTCTCAGAAGAGGAAGCAAAAGCGTATCTAGAGCAGGATGAGATCACAATTTTGATTCAAATGAATGAGGGAAATGGTAAAGCAGCAGCATGGGGCTGTGACCTTACCTATGATTATGTGAAAATTAACGCGAGCTATCGCACATAATGAAGGAGATAGACATGGATAAAACGATCGTATTTAAGTGTGGAGGCAGTGTCATTCGAGAACTTTCAGATACCTTTTATGAAAATGTCCGCTCACTTCAAGCTGCTGGATTTAAGCTGGCTATCGTCCATGGTGGAGGTCCTGAAATCACTAGCATGCTGCAAAAATTAGAAGTGAAAACAGAATTTGTTGACGGGCAGCGCAAAACAACGAAGCCTGTGTTAGAGGTAGCCGAAATGGTCCTCTCGGGAACGGTCAATAAATACTTTGTGTCAGAGCTCGCAAAGCATGATATCTCATCTGTCGGCGTGTCTGGGAAAGATGGGCAGATGCTTGTCGCGGATTTCCTCGATCAAGACGTGTACGGATACGTTGGTGAAATCAAAGAAGTCCATCCAGAGATGGCAGAAGCATTAATGGAAAAACAATTTATTCCTGTGATTGCACCGCTGTCTATGACAGAAGAATGCCAAACGTTAAACGTAAACGCTGATTTAGCAGCATCAGCTGTCGCAGGAGCCATGAAAGCTGATAAGCTCATGTTTGTCACAGATGTGGAAGGCATTTTAAAAAATGGTGAGCTTTTAGATGTCGTCACCGAACAAGAAGCCCTTTCACTCATTGATGAAGGCATTATTTCCGGGGGAATGATTCCAAAAGTGCAATCCGCTTTGAGTGCTTTATCAGGAGATGTGGATGAAGTCATGATCGTGAATGGCAAAGGCAGTATCTTTACAGGGGAAACCTTTAAAGGAACAAGAATTGTGAAACAAAAGGAGGCGGTCCTGTGAGTCATCTCTTTCAAACGTATGGACGGTGGAATGTTGAAATTAAAGAGGCAGCAGGTTCTTGGGCAGTCGATACAAATGGAAAAAAATACTTAGACTTTATACAAGGCATTGCGGTTACAAATCTAGGCCACAATCACCCAAAGGTCAATCAAGCCATCAAGAAGCAGCTTGATCACGTCTGGCATGTATCGAATCTATTTGAAAATGGACTGCAGGAAAAAGCAGCAGAAAAGCTTGCGGCAAACAGTTCAGGAGACCTCGTGTTTTTCTGCAATAGCGGAGCTGAGGCAAATGAAGGTGCGATCAAATTAGCGCGTAAAGCAACAGGGAAAACAAATATCGTGACATTTTTGCACTCTTTTCATGGGCGCACGTATGCTGGTATGGCTGCTACAGGTCAAGATAAAATTAAAACTGGCTTTGGCCCTATGCTGGAAGGCTTTCATTATGTACCGTTTAATGACCCAGACGCTATTGCCGCGTGTGAAGTCGATGATGTGGCAGCGGTGATGCTTGAGGTTGTGCAAGGAGAAGGTGGAGTAAATCCAGCGACAGCAGAATTTCTAGAAGCCGTTCAAGCGTTTTGCCAAAAGCATGAAGCACTGCTGATCGTAGACGAAATTCAAACGGGTATTGGACGTACAGGAACAGCGTTTGCATACGAACAAACGGGACTTGATCCTGATATTATCTCTTCTGCTAAAGGCTTAGGAAACGGCTTCCCAGTCGGTGCGGTCATAGGGAAAAAGGCTTTAGGAGATGCATTCTCACCAGGTTCACACGGAACAACCTTTGGTGGCAACATGCTTGCCATGGCCGCAGTGAATGCAACACTCGATGTCATTTTCAAAGAAGAGTTTCTTTCAGAAGTCAAAGAAAAAGGCGCTTATCTGTTAGAAAAGCTGCAAGATCTGAAACAACTGAATATTGTAAAAGAAGTACGCGGAAAAGGATTGATGGCAGGGATTGAATGTCATCAGCCAGTCGGTGATTATATCACAGCTCTTAGAGAACAAGGGTTGCTGGTACTTCCAGCTGGTCCAAATGTGATTCGGTTATTACCTCCGCTGAATGTAGAAAAAGCAGAAATAGATCATGCAATAGAAGCGATTACTCAGGTTTTAGCAAATGAAGCAGTGACGGTATAAATTTTTTTACACCGAAACGCATAAAAATGCATTTATATTACTAATTATTCAATTTGGGGTGACACAAGCATGAAAGGTTATTTAAATTTAGAAGATGGAGCCTCTTTTGAAGGAGATCTGACAGGAGAAGCTGGCATGACAGGTGAAGTGGTTTTCTTTACAGGGATGACAGGTTACCAAGAGGTGCTCACAGATCCTTCTTATAAGGGACAAATCATTGTTTTCACATATCCACTCATCGGAAATTACGGTATTAATCATGAAGACTTTGAGAGCAAAAAACCACAAGTGAAAGCTGTCGTTGTGTATGAAGCAGCTGATCATTTCTCTCATCATCTTGCAGCGGTTAGCTTAAAAGATTATTTACAGAAGTGGAACATTCCGCTTCTGACACATACAGATACACGTGCAGTCGTGCAAAACATCCGGGCTAATGGGACGATGAACGCTGTGATCAGTGTAGACGAAAACGAAACACCGCCGGCCATGAAACAAGACAATGTGGTCGCACAGGTGACAGAGGACGAGATCTACACACAAGGCAGCGGCGAGGAACATGTAGCGCTCATTGATTTTGGCTTTAAAAAATCAATTGCAGATTCGCTTGAAGCGCGCGGCTGTAAAGTAACCGTCATTCCGTACAAACAGCTGGAAAAGGTGTTTGAGATCAAGCCAGATGCGATTCTGCTGTCAAATGGACCTGGTGATCCCAAAACAATGAAGCCATATTTAAAAACCATTCATGACATCATGATGACCTTCCCGACACTTGGAATCTGCTTAGGTCATCAATTAATCGCTCTCGCACTTGGCGGGGATACGTATAAGCTTCCATTTGGCCACCGCGGGGCGAATCACCCTGTACAAGATACAGAATCCAAACGTGTTTTCATGACAAGTCAGAATCACAGCTATGTGGTGAATGAAAAAAGCATGAATGACAAAGAAGTGGACGTGAAATTCCTTCATGTCAATGATGGATCTGTAGAAGGTTTCATTCATAAAGAGAAGCTAATTATGTCAGTTCAATTTCATCCAGAAGCACACCCAGGTCCTGCTGAAAGTGAATGGGTATTCGATGATTTTATTGAGAAAGTGAAACAAGCAAGGAGAGAAGTTGCACATGCCTAAAGATCAAAGCATACAAACCATTCTAGTCATCGGGTCTGGTCCAATCATCATTGGTCAGGCAGCAGAATTTGATTACTCAGGAACACAAGGATGTATGGCCTTAAAAGAAGAGGGCTACAAAGTCATTTTAGTGAATAACAACCCAGCAACCATTATGACAGACGAATCATTTGCTGATGAAATCTATTTTGAACCGCTTTCAGTTGATTCAGTGACAAGAATCATCGAAAAGGAAAAACCAGATGGTCTTTTAGCCAACCTTGGCGGACAGACCGCTTTAAACCTTGCTGTCGAGCTAGAAAAAGCCGGTGTGCTGAAGAAGCATGGGGTAACCCTGCTCGGAACGTCAGTTGAAACAATTGAAAACGGTGAAGATCGAGAGAAATTCCGTGCTCTCATGAAGCAGTTGAACGAACCTGTGCCAGATAGTGAAATTGTGGATAATGCGAAAGATGCCCTTCAATTTGCAAAAGAAGTAGGCTTCCCAGTCATCCTAAGACCAGCATACACACTTGGCGGAAAGGGCGGCGGAATTGCTTTAACAGAAGAAGCGTTTAAACCGCTCATTGAAGGAGCCCTTTTAGCGAGCCCGATTCATCAGTGTTTAGTTGAAAAAAGCATCGCTGGCTTTAAAGAAGTCGAATATGAGGTCATGAGAGACCGTCAAAATACGTGTATTACGGTTTGTAATATGGAAAATATCGATCCAGTTGGTGTGCATACAGGAGACTCGATTGTCGTTGCACCTTCCCAAACATTAACAGACCAGGATTATCAAATGCTTCGTTCAGCGAGCCTGAAAATCATTTCAGCACTGGATGTAGTCGGCGGATGCAACATCCAATTCGCCCTTGATCCACTCAGTAAAGAATACTTTGTCATTGAGGTGAATCCACGGGTCAGCCGTTCATCTGCTCTTGCCTCAAAAGCAACAGGCTATCCAATTGCTAAAATGGCGGCAAAGCTTGCGGTAGGCTACACACTAGACGAACTCAAAAACCCGCTCACAGGCACAACTTATGCTAGTTTCGAGCCGGCACTCGATTATGTCGTCGTGAAATTCCCACGCTGGCCGTTTGATAAATTTAAACAGGCAGATCGTCAATTAGGAACAAAAATGAAGGCGACTGGCGAAGTCATGGCGATTGACCGTAATTTAGAGTCAGCCATTCAAAAAGCCGTCGCCTCCCTTGAAATCAAAACAAAGGGCTTCCATCTGCCAGAATTGAAAGACCAATCGACTGAACAACTATTTGAACTGATCAAAACACCAGACGATCGACGTTTCTTCGCTGTCATGGAGCTTCTTTCAAGACAAGAAACGGTCGAAACGATTCATCAAGCGACGAAAATTGATCTATTTTTCTTACATGTGTTCAAGAATATGATCATTCTCGAACAGGAATTGAAGAATCATGAGGGAACGCTCTCAAAAGACACCTTGAAAAAGGTAAAGGAAAAGGGCTTCCTTGATGAAACGATTGCTCTTCTTACAGGCCACAGTGAAGAGGCCATTAGACAGCTTCGTCAAGAATATGACATTACGGCTTCATTTAAAATTGTCGACACATGTGCGGCAGAATTTGATGCAAAAACGAACTACTTCTATTCCACATACTTTGGCAAAAGTGATGGAGAGCATCAGGAGAAAACAAAGCAGCGTGCACTCATCATTGGCTCTGGTCCGATTCGAATTGGGCAGGGAGTCGAGTTTGACTATAGTGCAGTTCATGGCGTTCTTACCCTGCAAAAGCTTGGCTTTGAAACCATCATGATGAACAACAATCCAGAGACGGTCAGTACGGATTATGAGATCGCAGATCGTTTATATTTTGAACCCATTACATTAGAGCACATCTTAAACGTTGTCGAAGCAGAAAAAATTGATTTCGTCATCGTCCAATTTGGCGGACAGACTGCCATCAATGTAGCAGAAGGCTTAGAAAAAGCCGGTGTCACGTTGTTAGGTACATCCTTTGACACGCTAGATGCGCTCGAAGATCGTGATTTGTTCTATCAGCTTCTTGATGAACTGAATCTTCCTCATGCAGAAGGAAATACGGCTGACTCAAAAGAAGAAGCACTCGCACATGCCAGAATCATTGGTTACCCTGTGTTAATTCGCCCATCGTATGTCATTGGCGGAATGGGGATGATCGTTGTCCAGTCAGAAGCACATTTGACATCATTGCTTGATCAGCCAGATCATTTGCCGTACCCGATCTTAATTGATGAGTATGTCACTGGAAAAGAAGTTGAGGTGGATCTGATTTCTGACGGAAAAACGACCTTCATTCCAACGATCGTGGAGCATATAGAGAAAGCGGGCGTCCACTCAGGTGACAGCTTTGCCATTTTACCAAGTGTCTCCATTAGCGAAGACATCAAACAGCAGGTGCATGCTGCGTCCGAACAAATAGCGAAGAAATTAGCGTTTAAGGGCATTATGAATATCCAATTTGTGATCAAAGGGGATCAGGCGCTTGTACTAGAGGTAAATCCGCGGGCAAGCCGGACGGTTCCAGTCGTCAGCAAAGTAATGGGCATTGACATGATTCCGCTTGCGACTCAATTATTAGCGGGTGCGACGCTTGAAGAACTGAACCCTGCAACGAAAAACAAAGGGGGAACAGCGGTCAAATTCCCAGTCTTCTCATCACATGCCATTCAAGATATTGACTTAAAGCTGACACCTGAAATGAAAGCGACAGGAGAAGGAATGTGTGTAGGCAAGAACGCCGAAAGCGCCTTGAAAAAAGTGTTTGCGTCAATCTGGCATCAGAAAGGCAGCCTCTTTATAAAAGGCAGTGAACAATTGGTAGATAAAGCGAAACATGCAGGCTTTGACGTCTGGACGGACAGCTTTGAAACTTGGCTGCAAAACGAAGATAAGTCGCTTCATATCCATTTAGGGGAAGATGAAGAGGCAAAAGAGCAGCGTGTAAAAGCACTCACACATGGCGTCCAAGTTCTAACCGAATATGAAACAGCTCAAGCATTCCTGCAAGGGAAAAATGGAGATGTATCACCAGTATCGCTCAAAGAATTATATAAAAAGGAAGTGACGGCATGAGTCAAGTCGACGTGCAACCGGCATTATACGGAAAAGACTTTTTATCGTTAAAAGATTTCTCAATCAATGACATTGCTTATTTAATTGAAAAAGCGGAAGAAATGAAACAAAATCCCTATCAGGATTTATTCAAAGGGAAAACGTTAGCGATGATCTTTGAAAAATCGTCAACTAGAACCCGTGTATCGTTTGAAGCGGGAATGACGCAGCTAGGAGGACATGCGCTCTTCCTCAGCTCAAATGATTTGCAAATTGGCAGAGGAGAAACGATCAGTGATACGGCACAAGTGCTGTCTGGCTATGTAGATGGCATTATGATTCGGACCTTTGAACATGAGAAGGTCGAGGAGCTAGCACAATACGCGTCTATTCCTGTCATCAATGGACTGACTGACTACTCCCATCCATGTCAGGCACTTGCTGATTTATTGACAATCAAAGAAGTAAAAGGAACATTAAAAGGAATCAAAGTAGCCTATATTGGTGACGGAAATAACGTGGCTCACTCCTTGATGGTTGGCTGTGCGCAGCTAGGCTGTGACATTGCTGTTGCATCACCAGAAGGCTATGAACCGCTCCAAGAAGTAACAGACACGGCACGTGAGTTTGCAAAACAATCAGGCGCAGAAGTCATCGTTACGACAGACCCTGTCGCTGCTGTTCAAGATGCAGATGTCATTTATTCCGATGTGTTTACAAGCATGGGGCAGGAAGAAGAAACAGAGAAACGTCTTGCTGAATTTAAAGAATATCAAGTCAATGACGAACTAATGAGTTATGCAGCAAAGGATTATATTTTCCTTCATTGTCTCCCGGCACACCGCGGAGAAGAAGTGACAGCAGACATTATTGACGGGCCGCACTCAAAAGTTTTTCAGCAGGCAGAAAACCGTTTGCATGTACAAAAAGCGTTAATCAAAGAGCTCATGTATCAACAAACCAATTAAATGAAAAGTGTCCCTGACTCGTAGGAGCAGGGACTTTTTGCATAAAGGATTGGAGAGGCAAGTGACGGGACATAATAACATCATCGAGAAAGGAGGATGGGAATGGGTCAGAAGCATCAATTTAAATCAGGGAATAAAGCACCGAATAATGGTGTGTATATCGAGATCGGTGAAACCGGCAGTATGGTGAAAGATCCTTTAAAGATTAAGCTTCAAGCAGGCGACGTCTTTCCGGATAACTCGAACCATAATCGTGTTTGGACCTACCAAAGAAAGCCATAAGCAATTGACTAAGAGTCAGAAGGAATAAGTCTTTAGAGGCATGTGTCATGCCTCTTTTTTCTTTATAATAAAAATCAATTAAGTTCCAATTTTCAAAAAATAGTATGAAAAAAAGAAAATTTAAGGTAAAATATGTAATTGGAATATATTGTTGAAAGGATTTGTGTGATGGAAAAGACGAATCTCAGTGAAAGTGTTTGGAATAAACGCTTCACCTCATTATTCATATCAAGACTGATTAAAAACACAGGAGAAAGTTTTGCTTTTACATCCGTCCTTTGGCTATTGATTTTGAGAGGGGATGGAGCACTCGGTACAGGACTTCTCCTAGCAGTAACCGTTCTTCCTTCATCTTTGTTAGCCCCAATACTAGGACCTCTTATGAAAAAGCACCATTTGTCTAAATGGATGTTCGCTTCAGACGTCGTTCGAGCAACAATTGTACTCATTATTCCGCTTCTGCATTTTTCGCATCTATTGCCTTTATGGTTATTGATCTCATTAATGGTTATTCAATCGGCAACAGGTGCAGCATATAATCCAGCCTCTGTGGCCATTTTACCGCAGATTGTTCCGAAGCATCTGATTCAAAAAGCAAATGCCATCCTGCAATCTTCTTTTGAGATTATCGCACTTGCAGCAGTCATGGTGGCTGGTCTCTTGGTCAAATTAATCGGACCTGCAGATACCCTGCTCATCACCACTGCCTTATTCATCATATCCGGCCTGTTTATTATCGGCGTCAAACTAAAGAAAACCGATGAAGAAAAAGCAGCAGGCATTAAACAAGCAAAGAATACATATTTGTATAACTTAAAAAGAGGTTTTCTCGTCGTCAAAAATCATCACATTTTATTTGCACTGACGCTGTATTGTATTTTAATGAATGTCGCCGCAGCACCGTGGCAGGCACTATCTGCTGTATACGTAGCAGAAGCACTGCAAAGCGATTCCATGGTGTATTCCATTTTAAGAGGTGTTGCCGCAGTCGGCGCGTTTATGATGGGCTTTGCTCTAGCGAAAGTGAAAATTAAGAGATTTGGTTTGTTCTTTATTGTCGCTGGTATGATTGAAGGAGCTGCGTTCTTTATCACAGGGATGAGTACATGGCTGCCGGTCGTTCTACTTGCATCCTTTATATTCGGTGCCGCCGTTAGTGCGATCAATGTACCGGAAATGGTCATTATTCAAACGTCTGTCGACCAAGACGATCAGCCGCAAGTATACGCCGTGATCAATGCTTCATCAAATGTTTTTCTCCCGCTTGCAGCTGTCGTATCAGGTGTTCTGGCAGAAAGGTTTGGAGCAGGACCTGTCATTGCTGGCGGTGGGGTCCTTGAAATTTTATCTGGTATCGCGATCTTCCTGTTTACAGGGCTTGCGAAAAGCCATTTGACAGCAGACAAACAGAAGTCCGAAACCGTCGAGGTGTAATCGATAAAAAAACCCCCTGTGGCTGCAGGGGGTTTTAGCGTACCGCTTTTCAATCAAAAAGAAAAAGAGCTAAAATCAACATCATTTTAGCTCTTCCTCAGCAATCAAGTCTTACGTATTAAGAGTGTTTTGTTGAACTTTCCGTTTCTTTCATTGGACTTACTTCAGCAAAGATGAATAAAATAACCGTAAACACCACTGCAAGAATAGAAGTCAAAGTAAAGTCATAAGCAGCGCCATTCATCGAGGCAACGATGTAACCAGCCATATGTGTCAGCAGAAAAGTCCAAATGAGGGTGATAATATAATGCATAATCCCACCGTCCTTTATGTAACAATCTATTGATTATCATACCATAGATACGAGTGAGGGGAAAAGACTGTTTTAGCCTTTATGTGACCATTTTAAGACCTTCTGCTATAAAAATAAAAAGAATTCTTCTCTCTTTAGGGGATTTCCTTATTCCTACAAGAGTTGTTGTTCATATCATAGAAAGCAGAATCACTGAAAGGAGGCTGGCCATATGGGTGTAAGCGAACGGTTTTTCCAGCTTGGTTCCCAGTGGAACGTCATTCACCTTCCTCAAAAACCAAATGGCTTTGGCATTCTTATCCTCGGTGACCGAAATCACTTTGTGCAGGAAAATACATCATTCTGGCTTCAGCACTATGGAAGAAACCAGCTTTTAACTGCCTTAAAGGATGAAGGATATACATTGTTTAATAGTCATCTTCATGGGAATCACTGGGGATGCGAAGATGCTGTTTTTAGTGCAAAGCAGCTCGTTCATCACACATTAAAACAAGAAATATTAAACCGGGAAATTCATGTGCTGGCAGAGGGGATGGGCGCACTCGTTGCCATGAGCCTTGCTGAAGAGATGCCAGAAGTGCTAAGGTCCATTGCGCTCGTGAATCCATGTCTGCATCTCTATGCACAACGAGAAAGAGAAAAGGAACACAAATTCTTTTATAAACAGCTGATCAAAGAATTAGCGAAAAGCTACGGCTGCTCTGAAAAGGAAGCGGAAACGTACCCGCTCCCTGCTTGCCCTGTTCATTCTGCTCATGTACCGATTCACATATGGCAAAGACTAAACGGCGCACCGTATGCATATGAACTGCATGCAAAGCCTTTTATAGATCAGCATATGAAGAATCCAGAGCATTGTCAGATCGATCTCACCTTGCATATGTTTGATCATCCGAGAAGAATCTTTCAATCCATTCACAAGTTTTATAAATCGCATGAAAGAGAATTGTGATGAATAGGATGATAACAGCCCTTCATGGAAAGGGCTCTTCTTTTTATTCGATAAGCTAAAAAAGGGGACATGAACATGGAAACAGGACTGATCATAGGGGCAGATGAATTTTTTGGTCTAGCGCTGTGTGAATATATGATGAAAGAGGGCATTCAAGTGGATATCACATGTCCTCATGATCATACAGAAGAGCAAAAGATGTTATTAGAAGAGCGAATGATGTGGCTCGGCAGAAATGATCTCTTCCGTGTCATTGACCTTCAGGATGGAAAAGACACGTATGACCTCATCTTTATTCAATCAGAGGAATCAGATAAACGACACAAAGACATGAAAGCGAAGCATGGCATGTACCGGGTTCTATACGAAAAACCCGAAGACGAATCGTCCAATCAGAATGTGCCGGCTGTTATTCTCCCTCGCATGTTCGGACCATGGGCACTTAATAAAGAAAGAACTAAGCGTGATGAAGCATTTTTTGTAGAAGATGTGGCAAGGGATTTGTTCAAGTGGGCATCGGGCACTGAACAAAGACAGGAAACACATGAATTGAAGGTAGAAAGACAAACGGATGACAAACAAGCAGAAGAAATGATGGTAGAATGGAAAAGACAAAACTCAACATTTTTCGACAAAAAGCAAGAATGATCTTCCATCTTATCTTTTTTCAGTATAAAATAAACCTATATTTAACATACAGGTTCATGCCTGCATGTGGCAAAGGGAGTTGAACATGGCATGAAGTATCAGCGGCTTGTCATGATCTTTTCGTTCCTTCTCCTATTATCTGCCTGCTCACAGGCACCTTTAAAAGGACAGATTGAGAAGGTGGGTTTACTCGTCCCCGATACAATTAATGATCAAGTTTGGGGAACGAAAGGTTATAAAGGCTTATTAAATATTCAATCAACATTTGGTGTAGATGTTTATTATAAGGAAGGAATGGTCGACAAAGAGAAAATCGTTGATGCCATTGAAGAATTTCACAAAAAAGGAGTCAATTTGATTATTGGCCATGGCAATGAATACAGCGAAATTTTCAACTTAATTAGTGAAGATTATCCGAAAACACAATTTATCACGGTAAATGGAAACAAGCCTCAGGCGGATAATGTCGCGAATGTGACGTTTAAAGGTGAAGCGATGGGCTTTTTCGGAGGCATGACAGCAGCACATATGTCAAAATCAAAAAAGATTGGTATTCTTGCTACATATGATTGGCAAAGCGAAGTAGATGGCTTTATCAAAGGTGCAAAATATCAAGATGAACATGTACAAGTGCTTGCCGAGTTTGTCGAAAACTGGGATGATGCTGACAAAGCCGTGGAGCTCTATCAAAAATTGAAAAAGCAGGGCGTAGATGTTGTATATCCAGCAGGCGATGGTTATAATATCCCTGTCATTGAACAAATCAAAGCCGATAATTTATCAGCGATCGGATATGTCACTGATCAATCCAACCTCGGCAGTCATACCGTCTTAACAAGCACAGTCCAGCATGTGGATAAAGCGTACACTATTATTGCGAAGAAATTTAATGAAGGCAAGCTAAACGAACAAGGTGACTACTCCTTTGATTTTAAAGAAGGAGTGATCGAAATGGGGAAATTTAGTTCCACCATTGACCGTGCTTTTGTGAAAGATATTGAAAGTGATATTGCGACTTACAAAAAAACTGGCAAACTGCCAAATGAAAAGTGAGGATACGACGATGCAGCACGAAAAATCGATGGAGTTTTTACAAATTGCCATGAAGTATTTTCCGCAGGCAAAAGAAGAATTAGATAAAGCGGGTATTCAGCTTGAGCCCGAAGCTCTTCAGCCGCTTTTATCATTGTTTACATCTGTCATGCAAGAGGCATATGAGCTTGGGAAAGCAGATGCAGAATCAGAAAAAGCCACAGAATAGTGGCTTTTTTTATGATAATTTTTTCTTGAAGGCACTAATCATAGGGCCAACATCTTTAAACACAGGCTTCAGTTCATCGATGGAGTTCATAATGTTCCCAATTTGATTCATGACATGCATGTAATCAATTGAGTCTTCACTTGGAGATGTCTCCTCACGTTCCTCCTTTGCTTCTGTCTTGCTTTTCTCCTTTTCAAGCGGCTGGCCAAACATCATAGCCGAAAAAATATCTTTTTGCGCCATATCACATGCTCCTTTCTACTATCGGTATATCAATAATCTATGAAAAAAGTGAGAGGAAAGGTTAGACGTTTGTATTGCCAAGGAGAAAAAAATAAGGTAAAATTAGTACCAGATACTAATATAAGATCACAATATCACATGCTCGTATGAGTAAAAGGAGTCTTATTCAATGAATGCTGGAATTATTGGCCTTGGCCGCTATATACCTGAAAAAGTGTTAACAAATCTTGATTTAGAAAAAATGGTTGAAACTTCTGACGAATGGATTCGTACTAGAACAGGTATAGAAGAAAGAAGAATTGCTTCTGATGATGTCAATACATCTCATATGGCGCTTGCTGCTGCAAAAAAAGCATTAGCTGACGCAGATGTGGCTGCAGAAGATATCGATATGATTCTTGTGGCGACAGTCACGCCAGATCAAGCATTTCCGACAGTCGCTTGTATGATTCAAGAGCAGCTCGGTGCACATAAAGCATGTGCAATGGATATTAGCGCTGCGTGTGCTGGCTTTATGTATGGGCTTGTTACTGGAAAACAATTTATCGAATCAGGAACTTTCAAGCACGTGCTCGTCGTTGGCGTTGAAAAGCTTTCTCGCATTACCGACTGGGATGACCGCAATACAGCTGTTCTGTTTGGAGATGGAGCAGGTGCTGCTGTGTTAGGAGAGGTCAGCGAAGGGAAAGGAATTCTCTCATTTGAGCTTGGAGCCGATGGAAGAGGCGGGAAGCACTTGTACTTAGATGAAAAAGATCATACAATCATGAATGGACGAGAAGTATTTAAATTTGCTGTAAGACAAATGGGCGAGTCAAGCGTAAACGTCATCGAAAAAGCTGGACTATCAAAAGAAGACGTTGACTTCTTGATTCCGCATCAAGCAAATATTCGCATTATGGAAGCAGCCCGCGAACGCCTAGAGCTGCCAGTTGAAAAAATGTCGAAGACAGTCCATAAATATGGAAACACATCAGCAGCATCTATTCCAATTTCACTATGTGAAGAAATCGAAGCCGGAAAAATTCATGACGGCGATGTGATTGTAATGGTTGGTTTTGGTGGCGGATTAACGTGGGGCGCAATCGCTATGCGATGGGGCCGATAAAAGAGTGAGGTGCACAAATTAATGGATAAAAAACGAGTAGTTGTTACAGGATTAGGTGCTTTGACACCTCTTGGCAACGATGTAGAGTCAACATGGAAAAATGCTGTAGCAGGTGTATCAGGAGTTGGACCAATTACACGTGTCGATTCAAGTGAATATACCGCAAAAGTAGCAGCAGAACTAAAAGATTTTAACATTGAAGATTACATGGAGAAAAAAGAAGCACGAAAAATGGCACGCTTCACGCAATATGCAGTCGTTGCTGCTCAAAAGGCGCTAGAAGATTCACGTCTTGAAATCACAGATGAAATCGCACCGCGTGTTGGTGTATGGGTTGGGTCTGGTATTGGCGGACTTGAAACATTTGAAGAGCAGTTTGAAGTGTATTCAAATAAAGGAGCAAGACGCGTAAGCCCATTCTTCGTTCCAATGATGATTCCAGATATGGCAACAGGCCAAATTTCAATTGCACTTGGCGCAAAAGGGGTTAACTCTTGTACAGTGACAGCATGTGCAACAGGGACAAACTCAATTGGTGATGCATTTAAAGTCATTCAGCGCGGAGATGCAGATGCGATGATCACAGGCGGAACAGAAGCGCCGTTAACAAAAATGTCATTTGCTGGTTTCTGTGCGAACAAAGCTCTTTCGACAAATCCTGATCCAGAGACAGCAAGCCGTCCATTTGACAAAAACCGTGACGGATTTGTTATGGGAGAGGGTGCAGGGATTGTCGTTCTTGAAGAACTCGAGCATGCGTTAAAACGCGGTGCGACAATTTATGCAGAAATTGTTGGATATGGTTCAACTGGAGATGCGTATCATATTACAGCGCCGGCTCCAAACGGAGAAGGCGGCGTCCGCGCAATGAAAGAAGCGATTCGAGATGCTGGTTTGTCTGTGGAAGAAATTGATTATATCAATGCACACGGAACAAGCACACCGTACAATGATAAATTTGAAACAATGGCGATTAAAGAAGTGTTCGGAGAGCATGCGAATCAGCTTTCGATCAGTTCGACAAAATCGATGACAGGTCACTTACTTGGCGCAGCAGGCGGAGTAGAAGCTATTTTCTCTGTGCTTGCGATTAAAGACAGCGTCATTCCTCCAACTATTAACCTTGAAACACCGGATGAAGAATGTGATCTAGATTATGTGGCAAATGAAGCACGTTCAAAAGAAGTACAAGTGGCTCTAAGTAACTCACTTGGCTTTGGCGGACATAATGCGACAATTATCTTTAAAAAATACGAAGCGTAATATTTCCTAAGAAGGCGGCGATCTATAAACAGATCGCCGCTTTTTTGCATATGATGAAAATGGAGGTGTTTAGCGGTATGGGTCTAGTCAATACACAATATCTCATTCATCAATCATCATCATTTCAGGAGCTGGCATCGCGCTTTATTCCTTATTTTAAAGGGGCAGAGGAAAAAGAATGGTCCTCTATTCTCTCCCACCTGCAGCATCACGGAATGATTCGGTCTTTTAGATCATGCA
The DNA here is from genome assembly GCF_002998735.1 of Bacillus sp. NMTD17. Lineage (NCBI taxonomy): Bacteria > Bacillati > Bacillota > Bacilli > Caryophanales > Bacillaceae > Bacillus > Bacillus sp. NMTD17. Next base: position 615,646 of record NZ_PVRH01000002.1, on the reverse strand, counting down.
AAGACATGATCGACAAGCTCAAAGAAAAAGGGTACTTCCAGCTCGTCATGAAAGAATACCAAACGCTGCAAAAGCAGTGGAAAGGTCCTGACATTCCTGTCTTTATTTTGCCAGTCAATGAGAGCAGCAAAGAAATTAGAGAACAATTTTATTATCAATCCGGCATGGCATTTGACGACAAGGTCTTTCTCTTTTTGTCGCCAAATACTCCGAAAGAACGTATCGGTACATTGCTGACTCATGAATATCACCATGTATGCAGGTTGCATTTTCTCACGAAAGAAGAAAAAGATTTTACATTCCTTGATACAATCATGATGGAGGGGCTCGCTGAATATGCTGTGTATCATAGATACGGAGAAAGCTATACAGCCAAATGGACCACTCTCTATGACGAAACGCAGCTTCAGCACTTGTATAAGAAATGGGTATCCAGTCATCTTGATCAAAAAGTGCAGGACGACGAAAGACTGATACAGAACCTCCTTTATGGAAAAGGGAACTACCCCAAAATGCTTGGTTACGCCACCGGGTTTTATATCGTGAAAAAGTATTTCAGTGAGCACCGAATCAGCGAGGAGTCTATGATTGCAGAGCCGTCCGAAACTTTTTTAAAGGCGGTAGACTCATAAAATGAATGATTGACATAAAAAGAGACATATTACAAATTTACTAAATTCTTCTTGATTTCGTCATAACAATGTAATAATATACAAATATAAATTTTGATAATTCTTTTTATTCAAAAAAGACAGAATTTTTTATTCATTTCTATTGTCTATGGAGAAAGGGGCGAATGAATGACCAAGCTGCTCGAAGTGCAAAACTTAAAAACATATTTTTTTCGAAAAAAAGAACCGATACCTGCTGTTGATGGCGTTGATTTCAGCATCAACAGAGGAGAAACTGTCGCGTTAGTCGGTGAGTCTGGATCTGGTAAAAGCATTACGTCCTTATCCATTATGGGGTTGATAAACGGCACTGGTGGAAAAATTATGGACGGTTCCATCAAGCTTGATGGAAAGGACCTAGTTACATATGGTGAAAAGGAATTATGCAGCATTCGTGGTAATGATGTATCTATGATCTTTCAGGAACCGATGACCTCACTTAATCCCGTCCTAACCATCGGGGAACAAATAACAGAAATCCTCATCTATCACAAAAAACTTTCAAAAAAAGAAGCGACGAAAAAAGCGATTGATCTGCTGAAGATTGTTGGTTTTTCCAGACCGGAACAAATCATCAAAGATTACCCGCACCGTTTATCAGGCGGCATGCGGCAAAGAGTGATGATTGCCATTGCGCTAAGCTGCGATCCGAAGCTTCTCATTGCAGATGAACCGACAACTGCCCTAGATGTAACGATTCAAGCCCAGGTGCTCACATTGATGAAAGATTTATGCACGACATTTGGTACATCTATTCTTCTCATTACTCATGATCTAGGTGTCGTGTCTGAAGTGGCAGATCGAGTCATTGTCATGTACTGCGGACAGGTTGTTGAAAATGGGACCGTCGAAGAATTATTTGATCAGCCGCTTCATCCTTACACAGAAGGGCTGCTTGAATCGATTCCTGTCATTGACGGAGACATACAGCCGTTAACGGCGATCAAAGGGAATGTCCCTGCGCCAGATCAGCTTCCGGCTGGCTGCCGCTTTGCTCCTAGATGCCCGCAAGTGAAGGAGCGCTGCCTAGGAGAGCTGCCTAAGCTGAGGACATTTGAGAATGGCAGAAGCGTCAGATGCTTCTTATATGAGGAGGCAGACCATACATGACCCTTGCTCAAAATCAACCACAGCCAACAGATCTAACAGAGAAAGAAACCATCCTTGAACTGAAACAGATCCGAAAACATTTTCCGATTAAAGCGGGCGTCTTTCAGAAGAAAGTCGGTGCAGTCAAAGCTGTTGACGGCATAGACTTGAAGATTTATAAAGGTGAAACGTTAGGCATTGTTGGGGAGTCAGGATGCGGTAAATCTACACTAGGCCGGACAATGATTCGCTTATATCAGCCAACTGACGGTCAAATCTTTTTTAAAGGGCAAGATATCTCCCGCGTATCAGAATCAAAGCTAAGACAATCAACACGAAAAAACATCCAAATGGTTTTTCAAGATCCCTTTGCATCACTCAACCCTAGAAAAACACTTCGAAGCATCATCAAAGAACCCTACAAAACACATCACTTATATTCCTTAAAAGAAAGAAATGAAAAAGTAGAACAGCTTTTATCAAAGGTGGGCCTTCATCCAAGCTTTGCAAATCGCTACCCACACGAATTTTCTGGCGGGCAGAGGCAGCGAATCGGCATCGCTCGTGCGCTTGCCATGAATCCCGAAATGATCATCGCAGATGAGCCGGTATCAGCACTTGATGTATCCATTCAGGCGCAGGTGATTAATCTGATGGAGGAGCTTCAGGAGGAATTTGACCTAACATATCTATTTATCTCTCACGATTTAAGTGTGGTCAGGCACATTAGTGATAGAGTCGGCGTGATGTATCTCGGCAAAATGATGGAGCTTGCCGATAAGCACAGCCTGTATGATGAACCGCTCCATCCATATACACAGGCACTGCTTTCTTCTGTTCCTGTTACCCGTAAAAAGGGTCAGATCAAAAGAGAACGTATCATGCTTCAAGGCGATCTGCCAAGTCCTGCGAATCCGCCAAAAGGCTGCGTATTTCACACAAGATGCCCGCATGCGAAGGGAATCTGTAAAGAAAAAATACCAGCATTTCAGGAATTAAAAACAAACCACTTCGTTGCCTGCCACCTCTACGACGCTTAATCAGCTTGGAAGATCTCATCTTTGAGAGGGGGGATGAAGCGGCATCTGTCGTCATTTCTAAAAAAGGATAGGGGGAATTGTATATGAAAGGTAGAAATAGAAAACCCATTTTGGTCAGTTTACTGCTGATCTTTACACTCATGCTTGCGGCTTGCTCTAGTGGAAATAAAACATCTGGAGACAGTGAAAAGAAATCAACTGGAAAACCTGTACAAGGCGGAGACCTTGTCATCGGTTCAATTGCAGAGCCTACGTTATTTAACTCGCTGTATTCAACAGACGTGGCAAGCTCTGATATTGAGGAAAGAATCTACAGCTTCTTACTTCAAACTGACGGAAAGCTGAACCCTCAGCTATCGCTGGCAGAGGATATTAAAGAATCTGATGACGGCAAGCAGTTTGATGTGACCATTAAAAAAGGCGTAAAGTTTCATGATGGTGAAGAACTGACGGCTGATGATGTTGTGTTTACATACAGCATTCCGATCAATAAGGACTACAATGGAGAGCGCGGATCAGGCTTTGAAGTATTAGATTCTGTTAAAAAGACAGGGGATTACTCAATCGAATTCAAGCTCAATAAAAAAGATCCCTATTTCTATAATGTCACATTAGGAAGCTATGGCATTTTGCCTAAGCATATTTTAGGTGATGTGCCTGTAAAGGATCTCGGTGAAAATGAATTTAACCGAAAAAATCCAATTGGTTCAGGTCCATTTAAATTTGCCGAGTGGAAAGAAGGAGACTACGTTAAACTAGAAGCCTTTGACGATTATTGGGATGGACGTCCATACCTTGATACCGTCACGATTAAAACCATTCCTGATCAGAATGCAGCGATTGCCCAGCTGTCAGCAGGCGATATTGATTTCTTTGCTGTACCGGGAGCAGAGCTGCAAACAGCTGAAAAAGTCAGCAACATTAAAATTGAATCTGATCTAGGGCTCAATTATTCATACATTGGCTGGAACCAGAAAAATGATCTCTTTAAAAGTAAAAAGGTCCGCCAAGCGCTGACACATGCCATTGATCGTCAAACGATTGTCGATCAAGTGTTAGACGGAGACGGCAAAGTAGCCAACATTCCAGAAAGTCCGCTGTCATGGAACTATCCGAAGAATGATCGTGTTCCAGTATTTGAGTTTGATCAAGAAAAAGCGAAAAAGATACTGAAAGAAGAGGGCTGGGAGGATACAGATGGAGATGGCTATCTTGATAAGAACGGCAAAAAATTCTCCTTTGTCATAAAGACCAACCAAGGAAACAAAGTCCGTGAAGACATCGCTGTCGTTGTCCAGCAGCAGCTCAAAGAAATTGGTGTTGAAGCGAAGCCGCAAATTGTGGAATTCAGTGCACTCATTGAGCAGACGACACCGCCTAAGTGGGATTACGATGCGCTGCTGCTCGGCTGGAGCCTTGCCACATTCCCTGATCAATTCAGCATCTTCCACTCAAGCCAGTCAGAAAAAGGCTTGAATAACATCTGGTATAAAAATGAAGAGGTCGATAAGCTGTTAGTGGATGCTAAGAACTTAAGCGATCGAAAAGAATATTCAAAGGCATATGAAAAAATTTATGAACTGATCGCAGAAGATCAGCCATATACGTTCCTTTATTATGCCAACTCACATCGCGCGATGCCATCTAATCTCCAAGGCTACTCTTACCACCCGAAAGATGAGTATTACAAAATCGAGAAATGGTGGATTGAACAGTAGGCTGTTAGTGAAGAGGGGGGGTCTCCCCTTTCAGCGTGAAGACAAACCCTTCTATTCGGCGTCAGTCCGGCGCGCTGGTGCTCACGATGATTTCATTCACCAAGCACCAGTTAGATTTTAAGGGTTCTCATATCACGCTGCAATGAAGACAGAGGGCTAAAATAAAGACTATTTTAGCCCTTTTTCATCACAGTATGGCGATCCGATGAAAAAGGAGTTGTGCATATGGTTACATATATCATTAGAAGGACACTGCTTTCCATTCCCATCTTATTTGGGATTACTATTTTGTCCTTCGCCATTATGAAAGCAGCACCAGGCGATCCAATGTCACTCATGATGGACCCGACCATTAGTGCCGCAGACCGGGAAGCCTTTATTGATAAGTACGGCTTGAACGATCCTGAATATGTGCAATATATGAAATGGCTTGGCAATATGCTTCAAGGTGACTTTGGCACTTCCATTGTTAAAAAGGGAACGCCCGTGGCTGATTTGATTTTTGCCCGGCTGCCAAATACCCTCATCCTCATGATCTTTTCTACATTAGTCGCACTGATTATCGCCATCCCATTTGGTGTTCTTTCAGCAAAACGTCCATATACAAAGCTTGACTATGGCATTACGGTTACATCTTTTATCGGACTGGCTATTCCGAACTTTTGGTTTGGACTCATTCTGATTATGGTTTTATCTGTGAATCTAGGATGGTTCCCGACAGGCGGTGTTTCTACCTTAAATGCCGATTTTAATGTGTTTGACCGGCTCCATCACATCATTTTACCAGCCTTTGTTTTAGCAACTGCTGATATGGCAGGGCTCACCCGGTACACAAGGTCGAGTATGCTTGATGTCATGAGGCAGGATTATATTCGCACCGCAAGAGCGAAAGGCTTTCGAGAAAACAAAGTCATTTTCAAGCACGGGTTAAGAAACGGTCTTATGCCTGTCATTACGATTTTCGGATTGATGGTTCCATCCTTTATTGGCGGCGCAGTCGTGGTGGAACAAATTTTCACTTGGCCAGGGCTTGGAAAGCTGTTCATCGATTCTGCCTTTTCGAGAGATTATCCGGTCATTATGGCGATGACTGTTATTTCCGCAGTGCTCGTGGTGGTTGGAAATTTAATAGCGGATATTCTATATGCGATCGTTGATCCGCGTATTGAATATTAGAAGGGAGCTGAAGCACAATTGGCACAGCCTAATATGGGAACACCTCCTGTCGATCTCAAATTAAAAGAGGGTCTTCCGCCAAAGCCAGAGACGATGCTGCGTTTATTTTGTGAGAAATTTTTCAAAAATAAACTGGCGGTTGCCGGCTCCGTGATCTTATTGGTCATTATCTTTTCAGCCATTTTCGCTCCAGTGATTGCCCCTTATGCACCAGAGCAGCAAGATTTATTGAAGCGGCTCCAGCCGCCAAGTGCTGAGCATTTGATGGGAACTGACAAGTTTGGCCGAGATATTTTCTCAAGGGTGCTTTATGGAGCGAGGGTCTCTCTGCTAGTTGGCTTCGTCTCAGTGGTCGGGGCGATCACCATTGGCACCGTCGTTGGAGCGGTAGCAGGGTATTTCAAAGGATTTGTTGATTCTATCTTAATGAGATTTGTTGATGTGGTATTGTCGATTCCTGACATTTTTCTATTGATCACGCTTGTCACCATTTTCAAACCGGGCATTGATAAATTGATATTAATCTTTGCTTTGACCGGCTGGACCACAACCGCGAGACTGATCCGCAGTGAATTCTTATCACTACGAACAAGAGAATTCGTACTCGCGGCGAGAACCATTGGAACGAAAAACCATGTCATCATCTTTTCGCATATTTTACCGAACTGTATCGGTCCTATTATCGTGTCAGCTACACTTAAAGTAGGTTCCGTCATTTTAGCCGAATCAACGCTGAGCTATCTAGGGTTTGGCATACAGCCGCCAACAGCAAGCTGGGGCAACATGCTGCAAGATGCACAAAACTTCTCGATTATGGTGCAAGCGTGGTGGTATCCGCTCTTCCCAGGTTTACTGATATTGCTGACCGTTTTATGCTTTAATTTCTTAGGAGATGGGCTGAGAGATGCGCTTGATCCTAAAAAGCTAAAGTAATGCCTCATTTTTTATGACAAGATGAAAGGGACTCTGCGACACGCACTTTGTTTTCTTTATAAAAATAAAAAAATGCACGCCATCATTCACTCCGCTTGAAGTTTAATAAAGTTGGAATAATTTCTCTATCCCTTGCCCATACTGTGGACAACAGTTTTTATAAAGTGAGGGATTGGTTATGTTATTTCTTCATGACGTATGGGTGAATTGGTTTGAAGGGGAAGAAAATGGCTACAATGTGTGTCATTTTCATGAGTGGCGTAAGGAGGACAGTGTGGAGCTGTTAGATCAAGTGCCTTTACTCAAGGTGCAGAGTCCTTTGTTTGATTACATAGAGAATGATCTTTCAGAACTGCCGAAGACGCTGCTAGAATCTGTCTTTGAGAAATCATATATTCGAAAAAATCATGAACGGCGTAAACTAGAATATTGCTTTGTGGTCACGGACGGTATCCGGATTATTGCTGTGGATACGATTGGGTATTCCATTCCTGTGAGGAAAAGCCGCTTAATCCCAAGGCAGGAGCAATTGGTGTATGAGATGGTGAAAGATGTGAAGGCTGAGGAATATGAATTTTCTCTGGATAGTCTTGAGTCGGCGAAGGAGTATCATATTTTGTCTTTGCCGCCGCAGCACATCAGCGGATTAACGAGAAAAGAAAGACAGTTGAAGCAGCTAATGTTTATGGCGCTCGATCAATTAAAAGGTCTTCAAAACAGAGCAGAAATTGCGTATTGGTATACGGAATGGAACCCGCGCATGTACAATCAAATCAAACGAATGTCATTCGAAGAGATTTGGAACATGCTTTACAATGAAACCATTGATGGATGGTCAGAGAATCATTTAGCATTTTGTGAAAAAATGATTAAGGGACAGCCGTTTTTTGAAAAGCTTTGGGAAATGGAAAACGAATCAAAAGTGAATTAGAAAAAGCTTGCAGCGTGATGTGCTGCAAGCTTTTTTTATTTGCGTTTTCTGCCAAGACCCATCGCATTCTCCATTTTTTTCAGCATTTTGTTTGCTGCGCGGTTTGCTTTTTCAGCACCTTCGTCAAGAATGCGGTCAAGCTCGTCTGACTCAATGAGTTCATAGTACCGATCTTGTATTGGTTTTAAAGCATCAACGACTACGTTCGCAAGATCTCCCTTAAATTCACCATACCCTTTGCCTTCATACTTTTGCTCAAGCTCTGCAATCGATACGTTGCCTAATACAGAATAAATCGTCAGCAAGTTGGCAATACCAGGCTTGTTCTCTTTGTCATACTTGACGATGCCTTCAGAATCCGTCACAGCACTTTTAATTTTCTTTTCAAGCTGCTTTGGTTCATCTAATAAGGTAATGAAGGATTTTTGGTTCGGATCGGATTTGCTCATCTTTTTCGTTGGATCTGTTAAAGACATAATCCGAGCGCCTTCTTTTGGAATTTTCACTTCAGGTACAGTGAAGATGTCATTGTATTTTCGATTAAAACGTTCAGCAAGCGTTCTAGTCAATTCAAGATGCTGCTTTTGGTCTTCTCCGACAGGGACTAAATCAGTACCGTATAATAAGATATCGCCAGCCATTAATGGGGGATACGTTAATAGGCCTGAAACAACCGCTTCCTTACCAGCGGATTTGTCCTTAAATTGGGTCATTCTTTCTAATTCCCCAATATAAGCAACACATTGCAGCATCCATCCTGCCTGGGCGTGAGCAGGTACCTCTGATTGGATAAACAATGTTGCCTTCTCTGGATCAAGTCCAACTGCTAAATAAAGAGCTGCTAAGCTTCTAATATTTTGGCGAAGAGCTAGCCGGTCCTGACTCACCGTAATCGCATGTTGATCGACTACACAAAAATAGCCATGATAATCATGCTGCAAATCGACAAATTGCTTCATTGCTCCAATATAGTTCCCTAAAGTCACAGAACCGCTCGGCTGAATGCCTGAAAAAATTGTCTTCTTTGTCATACTAAAACCTCTTTTCTTCAATATAAAAAGGCCCACCCGTCTCTTTTCAACAGAAAAGGGACGAATGAACCGTGGTACCACCCTTGTTATTTCACATAGAAATCACTCAAGACGTTGATAACGGAGACTGCTCCGTCTAAGCCTACTTACTTCTAAAAGTGTTCGGTTAGCTGCTCCAAAGCCCATTCCATACATGCCATTATCTGCTCGCACCAGCCGCAGACTCTCTGTAAATGGTGAATATATGTACTCTTCTTTTTCATCGCAACAGTATGTCTATCTATTATAAAGGATGACCATAAAAAAGTCACGAAGCCCTCATGTGACCTTCTCATCATGCCGTTTGACACTTAAAATTTTAGATAAAAAATCAACTATCTGTCAGAATTTTTTAAAAAAGGATGATTAATTATATGTATAAAACATTATTCCTGCTGAATTTGTTAAATTATTTTAATCAATTTACGCTTTAATTTGTTGAAGTGATTGAGACTTTAGTTTATAAAAATCCCTCTTTATCCCCATTTACGTTTTTTTAAAATATATGAAATTGATATTGCAATAAATTATTCTATTCATTATAATTAATTTGTTCACACGTTTGTGCTAGGCTCTTTACATAGTGAAAATTCAGAAAAAACAAAAGAAATAGAAAGTAAGCTATTTAGGGACTTTTTTACGCTATTTCTTAAATCTGAATCTCATCTTCTATCGAGACCTTTGAACTAAAACATATTATAAGGGGGAATACAGTTGAAAAAGCGTTGGTCTGTTGTTACTTTAATGCTTATTTTCACACTTGTATTAAGCGCTTGTGGTTTCAGCGGAAACAAATCAGGCGACAGCACGAGCAGTTCTGGAGAGGCTAAAACAACATTAAATGTGAATATCTCCACTGAGCCTTTTTCTCTACATCCGGGATTGGCAAATGATTCAACTTCAGGAAGTGTCATCCGTCAGACTTTTGAGGGATTAACAAGAATTAACGCTGAAGGTAAGCCAGAAAATGCAATGGCTTCTGATATCAAAACAAGTGCTGATGGTAAAACATACACATTCACACTTCGTGATGCAAAATGGTCTAATGGTGACCCTGTCACAGCTAAAGATTTCGAATATGCTTGGAAATGGGCATTAGATCCTAAAAATGAATCTCAATATGCTTACCAGCTTTACTATATTAAAGGTGCTGAAGCAGCGAACAAAGGGAAAGCGAAAGTTGCTGATGTTGGCATTAAAGCTAAAGACGACAAAACGCTTGTAGTTGAGCTAGAGAACCCAACACCGTTCTTTACTGAACTAACTGCATTCTATACGTATATGCCAGTCAACAAAAAAGTGGCTGAAAAGAATAAAAACTGGTTCACAAATGCTGGTGAAAACTACGTATCTAACGGACCATTCGTTCTTTCTAAATGGAAACATGGCGGTTCTATCACGCTTGAAAAGAACAATGAATACTGGGATAAAGATACTGTGAAATTGAAAAAGATCAACATGTCTATGATCAAAGATACAAACACTGAGCTTAGCATGTTCAAAAAAGGCGAGCTTGACTGGGCTGGTTCACCAACTGGAAGCCTTCCAACTGAGTCTTTAAAAACATTGAAAAAAGAAGGCGGTCTTAAAATCCAAACGATCGCAGGTATCTATAACTACAAATTCAACACAGAAGTAAAACCTTTAAACAATGCAAACATCCGTAAGGCCCTTGCATACTCAATCAACCGTCAAGCGATCGTTGACAAAATTACGCAAGGTGAGCAAGTGCCAGCTATGGCAATCGTTCCTCCAACAATGGAAGGATTCACTGATAACAAAACTGGCTACTTCAAAGATCACGATGTAGCAACTGCGAAAGAATTTCTTGAAAAAGGTGTGAAAGAATTAGGTTATAAGTCAGTTTCTGATCTTCCAGCATTGAAACTTTCTTACAACACAGATGAAGGCCACCAAAAGATTGCACAAGCAATTCAAGAAATGTGGAAGAAAGACTTAGGCGTGAAAGTTGAACTTGATAACTCTGAGTGGAACGTATACATCGACAAGATCCACAGCGGAGATTACCAAATCGGACGTATGGGCTGGTTAGGTGACTTCAACGATCCAGTGAACTTCCTTGAGCTTTACAAAGATAAAGACGGTGGAAACAACGACACTGGATGGGAAAGCAAAGAGTACAAACAATTGTTGAATGATTCTGCGAAAGAAACAGATAAAACGAAACGTGAAGAAATGCTGAAAAAAGCAGAAGAAATCATCATCAACGATATGCCTATAGCACCAATTTACTTCTACACTCAGCTTTGGGTACAAGATCCAAAACTAAAAGGTGTGGTTGTATCTGGACTAGGTGATGTTCAATACAAATGGGCACATTTCGAAAAGTAAGAATTATAGTGTAAGAGATCTACGGCAAGGATCTTAAGGTATATGGAGGATGTCTCTCCATATACCTTTCTTGCTGATTAGAGAAAATGTTGTAAAATCATGGAGGTGCAATTCCGTTGCTTAAATATATCGGTAAGCGATTAATATATATTTTAATCACACTGTTTGTTATTGTAACTGCAACTTTCTTTCTCATGCAGGCAGCACCGGGTGGTCCATTCTCTGGTGAGAAGAAACTTCCTGCTGAAATTGAAGCAAACCTAAACGAGCACTACGGGTTGGACAAGCCCTTATTTGTTCAATATGTAAACTACTTAGGTTCAGTTGCAAAATTAGATTTTGGTCCCTCATTTAAATATAAAGGACAAACTGTAAATGACTTAATCAGTTCTGGATTCCCCGTTTCCTTTACCCTCGGAATTGAGGCAATTCTCCTCGCATTAGCATTTGGTGTATTGTTTGGGGTCCTTGCAGCGCTCTATCATAACAAGTGGCAGGACTATACGATTGCCATTTTAACGATCTTTGGAATTTCAGTTCCAAGTTTCATTTTAGCTGCGCTGCTACAATATGTATTTGCATCTGAGGCAAGCGTTTTAGCGATTTTCCCAGTTGCAGGATGGGAGTCTTGGGCCAGCACCGTACTACCTTCTATTGCACTTTCCTTCATGCCTATGGCATTTATCGCTAGACTTGCACGGTCAAGTATGCTTGAAGTTCTAAACAGTGATTACATTAGAACGGCTAGAGCGAAAGGATTAACGAAATCAGCTGTGACGATTAAACACGCAATTCGAAACGCATTGTTACCTGTCATTACATATATGGGACCAATGGCTGCTTCAGTGTTAACAGGTAGTTTTGTCGTGGAGAAGATTTTCGGTATTCCTGGATTAGGCTCTCACTTTGTCACAAGTATTACAAACCGTGATTACACCGTCATCATGGGTGTCACAGTCTTCTACAGTATTATTCTATTAATCAGTATTCTAGTCGTTGACGTCCTCTACGGTATTATCGATCCTAGAATTAAACTGACGAAGGCGAAGAAAGGGGTCTAACACATGGAAGAGATGAGAAAAGATTTATTTGTTCCTGCGACAGCTGACGCAGCAGAATCTGAAAAAATTTCTAAACCTAGTCTATCTTTATGGAAGGATGCTATGCTTCGCTTCCGTGCAAATAAACTTGCAATGGTTGGTCTTTCAATCATTTTTATTATTGTGATGCTGGCCATCTTTGTTCCGATTTTTTCTAAATATGATTACTCGACGACCGATTTACTGAATGCAGACCAGCCACCTTCAAAAGAGCACTGGTTCGGTACAGATGATTTAGGACGTGACATGTTTGTCCGTACATGGGTCGGGGCAAGAATTTCGATCTTCATCGGTCTTGCTGCAGCGGTCCTTGACGTGATCATCGGTATTATCTGGGGAAGTATTGCTGCGTTCAAAGGCGGCCGTACAGATGAAGTCATGATGCGTATCGCAGACGTTTTATGGGCAATTCCAACACTATTAATGGTTATCTTAATGATGGTTGTTCTGCCAAAAGGATTATTAACAATTATCCTCGCCATGACAGTCGTAGGCTGGATAAACATGGCACGTATCGTTCGGGGACAGGTTCTACAATTAAAGAGTCAAGAGTACGTTCTTGCTGCACAAACATTAGGTGCGAAAACATCTAGACTTTTATTTAAACACTTAATTCCAAACTCAATGGGACCAATTCTTGTCACAATGACACTCACCATTCCTTCAGCTATTTTCACGGAGGCATTCTTAAGCTATCTAGGACTTGGTGTACCGGCTCCATTAGCGAGCTGGGGAACAATGGCGTCTGACGGAATTCCGGCCATGACGTACTATCCTTGGAGATTATGGTTCCCAGCCGCATTTATCTGTATAACAATGTTTGGTTTTAACGTGGTTGGAGACGGACTAAGAGACGCTTTAGATCCGAAGTTGCGTAAATAAGGAGTGATTAGGATGGAACGTGAACGTATTCTAGAGGTGAAAGACCTTGCAATCTCATTTAAAACATATGGTGGAGAGGTTCAAGCCATTCGTGGTGTGAACTTTCACTTAAATAAAGGCGAGACACTTGCTATTGTAGGTGAATCTGGCTCTGGTAAAAGTGTGACATCACAGGCCATCATGAGATTAATACCGATGCCGCCGGGTTATTTCAAGCGCGGACAGATCCTGTTTGATGGGCAAGATATCGTCAAGAAAACAGAAAAACAAATGCAAACCATTCGAGGAAAAGACATCTCAATGATCTTCCAGGATCCGATGACTTCTTTGAATCCAACGATGAAAGTCGGGAAGCAAATTACAGAAGTACTGTTCAAGCACGAACAAATTTCAAAAGAAGCGGCTGCAAAAAGAGCCATTGAATTACTGGAGCTTGTTGGAATTGCAATGCCTGAAAAAAGAATCAAGCAATACCCGCACGAATTTAGTGGCGGGATGAGACAAAGGGTTGTCATCGCGATGGCGCTCGCAGCAGATCCAAAGCTATTGATTGCCGATGAGCCGACGACAGCACTAGATGTAACGATTCAGGCGCAAATTTTAGAATTAATGAAAGAAATTCAGCAAAAGGTGGAAACATCTATTATCTTTATTACGCATGATCTAGGTGTTGTCGCCAACGTCGCTGATCGTGTAGCCGTTATGTATGCAGGACAGATTGTGGAGACAGGGACTGTTGATGAAATTTTCTACAATCCAAAACATCCATATACGTGGGGACTTTTAGCATCAATGCCGAGCCTTGACACAGATGGCGGAGATGAAGGAAAGCTGACTGCAATCCCAGGAACACCGCCAGATCTGACAAACCCGCCGAAAGGAGATGCATTTGCACTCCGAAGCGATTATGCAATGAAAATTGACTTTGAACAAGAACCGCCAATGTTCAAAGTATCAGATACGCATTATGTGAAATCATGGCTACTTCATCCAAATGCACCTAAAGTTGAACCGCCTGCTTCTGTAAAGGCGAGAATGCGTGAACTAGAAGGTAGCTACGAAAAACCTGTATTAGTAAAAGAGGGTGAATAGCATGGCAGAAAAACTGTTAGAAATCAAAAATTTGAAGCAGCATTTCCATACAGCAAGAGGGACTGTGAAAGCAGTTGACGGAGTTTCATTTGATATTTATAAAGGTGAAACACTTGGCCTTGTAGGGGAGTCTGGTTGTGGTAAATCCACTACGGGCCGCTCCATCATTAGACTTTATGATGCGACAGATGGTGAGGTTCTTTATAAAGGGGAAAGTGTACACGGGAAGAAATCAAGACAAAAAATGCTTGAGTTCAACCGTCAAATGCAGATGATCTTCCAAGATCCATATGCCTCACTCAACCCTAGAATGACAGTCCTTGATATCATTGCAGAAGGCATCGACATTCATGGCCTAGCAAAAACAAAGCAAGCACGTAAAGAGCGTGTGTACCAATTACTTGAAACTGTTGGCTTGAACAAAGAGCATGCAAACAGATACCCGCATGAATTCTCAGGTGGTCAAAGGCAGCGTATCGGAATTGCCCGTGCATTAGCAGTTGAACCAGATTTCATCATCGCCGATGAACCAATCTCTGCATTAGATGTGTCGATCCAAGCACAGGTCGTCAACTTAATGAAAGAACTTCAAGAAGAAAAAGGCTTAACGTACTTATTCATTGCCCATGACCTGTCTATGGTAAAATACATCAGCGATCGTATTGGTGTGATGTATTTCGGAAAATTGGTTGAGCTGGCACCAGCGAATGAATTATACGAAAATCCGCTTCATCCATATACAAAATCATTACTATCTGCGATTCCGCTCCCAGATCCAGATTATGAGCGTAACCGCAAACGAATAAAGTATGATCCATCTGTTCACAAAGGAACGAACACCGAGTTCCGTGAAGTGAAGCCAGGTCACTTTGTGAGCTGCACAGAGGAAGAATTCAAAGAGCTTCAAGCTAAACAATCATAAGAAGAAAGAAGCGCTGCTATGTCAGTGCTTCTTTTTTTATTTTACAAAAAAATAAGATGATGGTAATTTCTAGATAACAACAAGCAGGTTCTAGGAGGAAATCAGATGTCCATATGGAAGACGTTTCGCTACTCATTATTTCACTTTCTAATTGTATTCATGCTTTTTTCAACGTCTTTTTTGAGGAAACCAAATGGGGGACAGTGGATGCTCGTGTTTATGGTGCTCATTGGCATTGTGTCTTTTTCGGTGGAATATATGCTTAACCGAAAGACAAGCAATCAGAAGCAAGAAGCACGGCGCATGAAGTATCTTTATTTCATTATGTTTCAAATAGCGATGACACTTATCCTCTTTGTTTGTTTTCAACTACTCATAGACCGTTCGATATAAAACTTTTTTCTGTTGTTTGAAAAAAAGTGAAACTAGTGAAGACTTTGCTGCGTCTTACTAGTACAGGCGTTTAAATAATAGGAAATCGGGAATATCTAAGGAAGTGGTTCTTAACGATATCATAAGGAGCGGATCCATGAATTGGTATGAAAAGCTCAGTGAATACTTCCCGATAGAAGAAATGAAGTCAAAAGAGCATATGGAAGCTTTATTAAAGGAAAGAAGTGATGTTTATCATAAGGAGGAAGGACCTCATCATGTGATGATGTACGCCGAATTTGATTCTTTCATCTTTATTGATTATTTATTTGTTTCCAGAGATGCAAGAGGTGAAGGCCTCGGATCAAAGCTCATTCATAAGCTGAAGGAAAAAAAGAAACCGATCTTGCTTGAGGTCGAGCCTGTAGATGAAGATGATGCAGATACTGCAAAACGCCTAAAGTTTTACCAAAGAGAGCACTTCAAGCACGCAGAATCAATCGGTTATAAACGCAGGTCACTTGCAACAAATGAAGTGAACCGCATGGAAATCCTTTATTGGTCGCCTCTTACAGATAATGAGGAAGAAATGATGGAGGCTATGAGGAAGACCTATGAACGAATCCATACGTATAAAGATGAAGAATGGTATGGGCAGTCGTATGAGGATGTTGATGATGTATTGAAGGTCATTGAAAATAGAAAACAAAAAAATATTTTCGATCATCTCGACTAAATGAGAATGTTCAGACATCAAACGGCACCACAAAATGAATGAAATTGTCTAGTTTTTGTCACAAAAATTGCAAGAAAATCTGTTCACACTTACTTTTTTATAGTATAATCACTATAAAGATTACTTATTTAGAACAATTTTAATTTAAGAATACAGATCAATATTCATTCTACAAATTGAGGAGTGAAGATTTATGGTAACATTATACACATCACCAAGCTGTACATCATGTAGAAAAGCAAGAGCGTGGTTAGAAGAGCACAATATCCCGTATCAAGAGAGAAACATCTTTTCTGAGCCTCTTTCAATCGATGAAATCAAAGAAATTCTTCGAATGACTGAAGACGGTACAGATGAAATTATCTCAACACGTTCAAAAGTATTCCAAAAGCTAAATGTGAATGTTGAGACAATGCCTCTTCAACAATTGTATAAACTGATCAATGAGCATCCAGGTCTTTTAAGACGTCCAATCATCTTGGATGAAAAAAGACTACAAGTTGGCTACAATGAAGATGAAATTAGACGTTTCCTTCCAAGAACGGTTCGTACATTCCAACTAAGAGAAGCTCAGCGACTTGCTAACTAATTGAAAAACGAAAAGCTGCCGATCATTTGGCAGCTTTTTTTATTTGTTTTCAGCTGTTTGTTCGTAAAATAAGCTGGCTAAAATGACCATTACAACCGTTAAAAACGGGAGCATGAATTCAAGAGTCGCATGCTGAGCCATAAATTCATTCAATTTCACATCACGAACAATCATTTCACCGCCAGTAAAAGCCAAAAGAGCACTTCCTCCGTATAAAAGAAACGGGAATTTGGTTAAAGCGGCATGAATTAGCTTACTTCCCCAAATAATAATCGGTACTGAAATCATAAGGCCGAAAGCGGTCAGCAGCATGTTGCCTTTTGCCGCACCTGCAACTGCAATCACATTATCAAGTGACATAAAGAGATCTGCAATAACAATGGTCTGAACCGCACGCCAAAGGGAGCCGCTGCTTTTAATGCGAATCGATTCTTTCTTTTGTTCAATTAACAAATTGTATCCTATATAAAGGAGAAAAAGCCCGCCGATAAATTGCAAATAAGGGATGGTCAATAAATAAACTGCGGCACCTGTCATCGTAATTCTCATCAGCACTGCCAAAAGTGTACCGATCCATATGGCTTTATTGCGTTTGTCATTTGATAAGCTGCGGCTAGCCATCGCAATGATCAACGCGTTATCTCCGCCTAAAATCAGATCTATGCCAATAATCATCAGTAAGGATATGATCCACTCTGTTTCCATCCATTTCACCTCATGTCTAATAGAGCTCGTACAACCAATATATGAGGACAATTCAAATATATGTTTCTGTAAGTTTTCTCTGCAAAAAATGCGTTTTTATTTCTTTTATTCATGTTTTATCATAAAATAGACAGTACGAAGCAATACCTCAATTCTTTAAAAGGTTAACATGTAGACGGAACGGGTAAAGTGTAGTAAAGTACTATTAATTGGGAGCTTGTATGTCCCTTCAACATCTTATATAGAAGGGAAGGTTGGCAAAATGGAAATCGAAAGAATTAATGAACATACAGTGAAATTTTATATTTCCTACGGTGATATTGAAGACCGCGGATTTGACCGTGAAGAAATTTGGTATAATCGTGAACGCAGTGAAGAGCTGTTTTGGGAAGTAATGGACGAAGTGCACGAAGAAGAAGAATTTGCAGTTGAGGGACCTCTTTGGATTCAAGTGCAGGCACTTGACAAAGGTCTTGAAATTGTCGTGACGAAAGCCCAACTTTCTAAAGATGGACAAAAGCTCGAATTGCCGATTCCAGAAGATAAAAAAGATCAAACAGATGAAGAAAGTCTAGACGCACTGCTTGATGATTTTCAAAAAGAAGAGCAGGATCAAGAAGACCATAATGAGAAGGACAAAAAACTTCAACTTCAATTTGTGTTGAAAATGGATGACTTTGAAGATTTGATTGCACTTTCTCAATTAAATATGCAGGATTTTACCACAAGTTTATATTCGTTTGAAAACCGTTATTATCTATATGTTGACTTCCACGAGGATTTGTCAGATGAGCAAGTGGAGAATAAGCTCAGCATTTTGCTTGAATATGCTCATGAATCAGTGGTCAGCATTTACAGACTGAAAGAATACGGTCAGCTGATTATCGAAGGAAATGCCCTTGAAACGATTCAACAGCACTTCTCGTAACCAACAAAAGTCGATTTCTATAGAGGAATCGGCTTTTTTATCTGAATGAATAGGTAAATAAAGAGATCGGCAAGGAGAAAATGAAATGAGAAATTTAGTCAAAGTTCTATTTTTTCTTATCATTACGATAGGTGCTTATTTAGTCATTCAATTAATTGCCGGTGATTTAGCGGTAAGTGTATTAAGTTCTGTCAGTGTTCTCTTCACTTTATCGATTATCTTCATCGGGTTTGTCATATTCTTGGAGAACCGGAATCCATCTCAAACAATAACGTGGCTTGTCCTGCTTGGCAGCTTTCCGTTATTCGGCTTTTTGTTCTATATTTTCTTTGGACGCAATATCAAAAAACGCCGGCTGTTTGAAAAGAAAGCCATTCTAGATGAACAGTTAATCCAGGAAGATGAGCATATTCATAGAGAAGCGATTGAGAAAATGACACATATGGGTGATCATCAGCAGCTCTTATTTAAGCTGGCCCACAGACTCGGACATACCCCTATTACGTATCGCACGTCCTCTAAAGTCCTGACGAATGGAGAAGAAACATTCTCTCATATTTTTGAAGAAATCAAAAAGGCGACACATCACATTCATTTAGAATATTATATTCTCCGCCACGATGACCTTGGACAAGAATTAAAAGATATTCTCATTGATAAAGCGAAAAATGGCGTGATTGTCCGCTTTTTATATGACGATGTAGGAAGCTTAAAGCTCTCTCGTCAATATATTGCTGACCTCGAAAAGGCCGGCGTTCAGATCGTTCCATTTTTACCTGTGAGACTACCCCTGTTAAATAATAAAATCAATTTTCGAAATCACCGAAAAATTGTCGTGATTGATGGAGAAGTTGGATTTGTCGGCGGGCTGAACATTGGAGACGAATATTTGGGCAGAAGCAGACAATATGGATTTTGGCGTGACACGCATTTGATGATTAAGGGGGAAGCTGTTCGTGACCTGCAGCAGATTTTCATGCAGGATTGGTACTATATGACGAATGAGAGATGCGCAGGTGTGGACTACTTCAAAGATTTCAGCCGCCTTGAGAGCACAACAGAAGGCGTACAAATGATTGCTGGCGGTCCTGATAAACAGTGGGAGGTCATTAAAAATCTCTTTTTCTCCATGATTATCTCTGCCAAAAAGTCTATTTGGATCGCTTCACCGTATTTTGTGCCGGATGATGATATTTTGTCTGCATTAAAAATTGCTGCATTAAGCGGAGTAGACGTACGGATTATTGCTCCGAAGAATCCAGATAAACGGATCGTCTTCCATGCGTCCCGTTCATACTTCCCAGAGCTTTTAGAAGCAGGAGCAAAGGTGTATGAGTATGATCAAGGCTTTATGCATAGTAAATTTATCATTGTGGACAGTGAGCTGGCTTCGATAGGAACGGCCAACATGGATATGAGAAGCTTTCATTTGAATTTTGAAGTGAATGCCTTCCTATATAAAACGAAAAGCACAGAGAAGCTCGTGAACGACTTCTTAGGTGATTTAGAGCAGTCGCATGAAATTGTCCCAGAAGAATTTGCAAAGAGACCGTTAAGGGTAAGACTGTTTGAATCCACAGCAAGATTATTATCACCATTACTATAAAGATTGTATTTTCCCCCTTTTTATCAGGGGGTTTTTTCATTTTCCTCAAGAAAACATCAGTAAAATCATGTTTTGATATGATAAAAGTTCAATTTGCCTATTCGCTTCTTAATAGACGAACAAGCTATAATACGGTCATCAAAGAGTAAGGGGCGAGCAGAATGAATACAGCGATCATGGATAATGGAAAGCTTATTCGAATTACACATCATTTATCTAAAAACCGGCTGGAGCATGTAAGGACGACGTGCAAATTTTATTGTCCTGATTGCAGGGAAGAGGTGCAATTAAAGCTTGGTGAACAACGTGTGTATCATTTTGCACATAAACAGCTGACAGCATGTCCACTAGCCTCAAGCGAAACGGCTTATCATCAGGCGGGGAAAGAAGCCATCATGAATTGGCTTCAGCGGCTGGGACATAAACCGGTGCTTGAAAAGTATGTGTCAAAGGTTCATCAGCGTCCTGACGTGGCCGTCTCTATTGGAGGAACAAGTTATGCAATAGAATATCAATGCTCAAATATTTCACGGCAAGAGCTGCGCAAAAGAACAGCAGGGCTCCGTGAAGCGGGGCTCATCCCTATATGGGTAATAGGGGCAAATCGTTTAAAGCGAATATCTGCCCAGCTCTTTTCCTTCTCCTCCATTCATTGGGGAATGTTAAGGGAATCACAGAAAGGGAGTCTGATTTTTTACTGTCCGCTCCAGAATAGATTCATCCATCTTGCTCAACTTCTCGTATTTCAACCAACGAAAATATGTGCCGCCATGACTGTCAGACCGCCAACAGCATACCGCGAACTTTCGGCGCTCCTATCTCCGCCTTCAAGCAAGCGTCCAGTCTACAAGCAATGGCTTAGATGTATACAGCAATTTAGGCAGCGGCCTCCCCGCATTTTATCAAATGAAAGCAAGCGGTTGAGAGACATTTTCTATGAGCATCATCAAATGGCTTTCCCTTTTCTGCCAACTGAATTATTTATCCCGCTGAAAGAAACGTATATTTTTACAAGTCCTGTTTATGTCTGGCAGGGGTGTCTGTATGATTGGATGATGAGGAAAAAAGGAAGCAGTCCAGTAACGGTTCAACTGCTGATGAAAGAAATCAAGCGGTGTGTCCAGATGAAAGAAGTAAAGCTCCGATACGGTGATGTTTCAATAGAAGAAATACAAGAGGTCATCACTGCATATGTTAAGGCGCTTGTCAGACAAGGGTTTTTACACATGACGAAAAAGGGTAATTATGAAGTAGCGTCGAATCAAATGCCGATACGAACAGTAGATGAAGCGTTCAAACGAGATGCTTTCTTATTTCGTTAGCATGTTTCATGCCCACTTTGATCATGATAAGAAAAAGGTGGTGCTGCGATTGAATAGAAAGAAACGCTTTTTTCTCATTTTTTTAGTCTGTTTGGTATTTTTTTCTGCATATGATTTGACAAATATAGTTCAAAACAAAGAAGATAAATACAACACCAATTTCTTTCACTTTCCGAAAGGTTGGTTCAACACAACTTATGCAAGGGGGATTCATATGACTTCACAAAGCAAAAATAACCATTTACCAGACAGAAGCGAAGTAAAAGAAGAAAACAAATGGCGTCTTGAAGATATTTTCGAAAGCGTTGATGCATGGAACAAGGAATTCGAAGCTGTCAAAAAAGAAATTCCTAAGCTAGCCCAATTTAAAGGCAAGCTGGCCCATTCTGCTGATGTACTGTATGAAGCCCTAACCTTTCAGGATCAGCTTTCTGAAAAGCTTGGTAAGCTTTATACATATGCGCACATGAAATACGATGAGGATACAACTAACTCATCATTTCAAGCGCTGAATGATAAAGCATCGAATTTATTTACACAGCTCTCTAGTACTTCTGCTTATATTGTTCCAGAGATTTTATCGATTCAAGAAGATAAATTGCAGCAGTTTATTCTGGAAAAAGAAGAATTAAAACTGTATTCCCATGCTCTCGAAGAAATTAATAAAGAGCGTCCACATATTTTAAGTGAGGAGCAAGAAGCTTTATTAGCTGAGGCCTCTGAACCACTCTCAACTTCATCTACTACTTTTAGTATGTTTAACAATGCTGATATTTCGTTCCCTTCTGTAAAGGATGAAAATGGGGAAGAAAAGAAGATTACCCACGGCAACTTTATCACATTTTTAAACAGTGATGACCGTGAAGTGAGAAAGAATGCCTTTAAAGCTGTGTATAAAACGTATGATCAGTATAAAAACACGCTTGCTTCGACACTGAGCGGTTCGATTAAAAAGGATAATTTTTATGCAAAAGTACGAAATTATAACTCAGCAAGAGAAGCGGCACTATCTCGGAACAGTATTCCAGAAGAAGTATATGACAATCTGATTGATACCGTTCATCAATATTTACCGTTATTACACCGTTATATTGAATTGCGTAAAAAGGTATTAAAGCTTGATGAAGTGCACAATTATGACTTGTATACACCACTTGTAAAAGATGCTGGTATGAAGCTAACCTACGATGAAGCAAAAGATTATATGCTAAAAGGGTTAGCGCCATTAGGAGAAGAATATGTGTCCGTGTTAAAAGAGGGATTGAGCAATCGCTGGGTAGACGTTTATGAGAATAAAGGGAAACGCAGCGGTGCGTATTCATCTGGAAGCTATGGTACAAATCCATATATCCTCATGAACTGGCAAAATAATATTGATAATTTATTTACACTGGCTCATGAATTTGGGCACTCTGTCCACAGCTACTATACAAGAAAGCATCAGCCATATCCGTATGGAAACTATAGTATCTTTGTAGCTGAAGTGGCTTCTACGACAAACGAAGCGTTACTTGGCGAATACCTGCTGAATCATCTAGATGATAAAAAGCAGCGTTTGTATGTGTTAAATCACTTGTTAGAAGGATTCAGAGGAACGGTATTCAGACAGACGATGTTTGCTGAGTTTGAGCATCTTATTCATGTGAAAGCGCAAGAAGGAGAGGCTTTAACGCCGGAATTTATGACGAACCTTTATTACGACCTGAATAAGAAGTATTTTGGAGACGGCATGGTTGTGGATAAAGAAATCGGATTAGAATGGACGAGAATTCCTCACTTCTATTACAACTATTATGTATATCAATATGCAACAGGCTATAGTGCTGCACAGGCATTAAGCAAGCAAATATTAGAAGAAGGAAAACCTGCGGTGGAGCGCTACACAGACTTCCTTAAAGCAGGAAGCTCTGATTATCCAATTAATGTGTTGAAAAAAGCAGGTGTTGATATGGCTTCCAAAGAACCAATCAAAGCAGCATGTCAATTGTTCGAAGAAAAGCTGAAAGAAATGGAAGAGCTCATCTCTAAAACGGGTGAGTGATGAAAAGACTTCTGTCAGACGCGTGAGTGCAAACTCATCTTTTGACAGGAGTTTTTTTCTCATAAAAAAAGACCTCTTCGCATGTAGAGGCCGTTCCTTATCATCAACCTTTAAATCCCTTAAAGGTCTTCCGGTGGTTCATTCGATAAAGTGTAAAAAGAATAGAAGCAAATAAGAGTGGGGATGTTAGATAAAGAGGAAGCATTTTCATTAAGCCTAATATATTTAAAAAGAAACATAAGCCAATGGAAACAAGTCCAATGGTTGTGCTGCGCATGCAGATCCCTCCATCTTTTCGTTACTTTCACTATATGAAAGTGACAACCCTCTTATGTTTTGTGACAAAAATATGAACATATAGTATATCTGTTGTCATAAGTCGACAAAATTTGATATACTACAGATGTGAAATTAATCACATACAAACATTACCCCTTTGTTTGACCGTGAAAAATTTCTCCCATCCCCTTTGTTGTCGTTAAGACATAGTGAAACCGCGCTTATCCCGGCGCGGTTTCTTCGTGCTTAAAAATAGAACGGGTGTTCCTTTTTAGGGTAAAGAAAAAACATGGGTCAGCACCCATGTTCATTCTCACAGCGGTAGAGATCAAGATCTGAATGATGATCATCTACTTTATAGCGCCAAAACATTTCTTGATGTACTTGTACACGTTCTACCTTTTTAGCGAAAGCCAGCTTTTTCATTTCTCGTTCAACTTCTTCAAGTGTCAGGTCATAAACGACAGCAATCTCTTTTGCAGATGCAAATTGAAAGTAAGCAATAAACCATTCAATTGGAGGCCGTTCTGAAGGTGTTGGTTTTTCACCAATCATTTCAAAAAGGATTTCCTCGTATACATCATAAGAGTACGCACCTGAAATTTTTAATCCTTCATCCCCGTTTACTGTATTAAAAAAGGCAAAGGTCGGAAGCTCAGATACGTCCATTTCAGCTGCAATTTTCATATCACATTGTAGTGCTTTAACAGCACTTTGAGAATGAATATCGCGCTGGAATTCCTCGATGTCCAGTCCAGCACTTTTTGCATTTTCTAGCAGCACATGTTCACTTGTCACATCTTGCTGATGGCAAAAAAGTGATTCTTGAATGAGACGCAGAAACTTCATTCCGCATTTTCTGCCTTGAAGCTCAGCCGCTTTTAATGCAAGCGAGGCGAGGTAGGGTGAAGTCACAATTTGTTCGGACAGCATTTGTTCTTTTTTGGTCTGAGTTTTGGTAGCAAATTTCCCCCATGCTTCGGTCAGTAAATGCTTTTTTCGTTTTCGATTCAATGCATTAATACTAGAACTTGTCACCGTTCGTAAAGTGAAAAAACGGCCGTACTTCATTTTCAATTTTTTAATGGATGGCTCTAATAACCAGCAGTCTGGACTTAGAGGGTCAATGAATACATAGATTTCAATCGGCTTTTGAGGATGTCCGTGACAGTGTGAGAAATATTGATCGTGCGTATTGCAGCTCAAGATCGTCCATCCTTTTCAGGTGTTTGATTGACCATATGACGAGCCGTTAGAGAAAGCCGCTCAAATAAAAAGTCACGAATATCGCCGGTTAATCCTACTTGATCCATCGCATCCTCCATGCATTCAAGCCATGCGTCAGCCCGCTCCTCAGTAATCGGAAAAGGGAGATGTCTCGCCCGCAGCATAGGGTGACCATGCTCCTCTGTATAAAGCGGGGGTCCGCCTAAATATTGAGTTAAAAACTGTTTTTGTTTTCTTGCTGTTTCTTTTAAGTCATCCGGGAAAATAGGATGAAGCAAAGGATGACACTTTACATTTTCATAAAAAGTATCAACAAGTTGCGATAGAAGTTCCTCTCCAACCGCTTCGTAAGGTGCGTTAAACGATTGTACCATGTTGACTACTCCTTTTACTCGTAGTTAATAGGATGAAGCGCCCTATTGTGAATTCATTTATTTCAAAAGTGATATTCAGTTTGTTCTATTTTATTGTTTCTATTCTTGTATACTTATTTTAACAACCTCAACTCAATTCCACAAACAAACCGCTTTGGTCTATTGGAAATAAGGGGAGAGGCGGGTTCCGTGATCAATTGACCATATCATAACACATTCAGTCAAAAAAGGGTGAAAAGCGACATACAAAAAACCGAAGAGGTTATTCTCTTCGGTTTAAGCGAAATATTGTGCTGTGATTTTCTTTACATAATTTTGTGTTTCTTTAAATGGTGGAATGCCACCGTATTTATCAACATTTCCTGAGCCTGCATTATAAGCAGCTAAGGCAAGTGAGACATTTCCATTATATTTCTGAAGCATTTGTTTTATATACTTCGTGCCGCCTTCGATGTTTTGGGCCGCATCAAAGGCATTATTCACACCAAGTGACTTAGCAGTAGATGGCATAAGCTGCATGAGGCCAAGTGCTCCTGCATGACTGACCGCATTCGTACGATAGCCGGATTCTTGCTTGATGACCGCATGAATCAGCTTCTCTGGAACGCCATGCTTTTGAGCCATTTGTGACACGATTTGATTAATTTCTTTTGATGATGAGCCGTTTGAAACAGCCTTTTGAAGCGGCGGCGTGTAGCTTTTGTTTAAGACATTCCCAATGCCGTTCGCTGTATTCAATTGAGCGTCATTCGCATATGAAGATGGAGATTGAAGCTGCTCACTGCCAGCGATAGCAGACAAGTATGGGTTTGTACGCGCGTATTGCGTGTTCGGAGCCGTTGATGGGTCCGTTCCCATAAACGCAGAAATAGAAAGCGGCAGGCGTGATAATTCTGATCCGCCTAAAAAATCTTGCAGCAGCGACTGAAATGAAGCTTGTGCATTCGATTCTTGGCCGGCCGGTATTTGTGTTTGTCCAGGGTCTGATTGTAACGTTTTAAGCGCTTGAAGCTGCATAAAGGATTGAAGTTGATTGACGTTCATCATGTTCCTCCTTCAAGGAATTCATCTATTCTGTGTTTTCATTTTCTCTTCATAAAAACGTACGACTTTGTTTTTCGTGTTTCGTACAGGGATTTGGAATTTTTGGAGCAATGCGGAGAATGCGGCTTGTCCGATTTCCAGGTCGCTCACTTCAAATTCAAGTTCATAGTCCTCTACTGTTAAATATCGGCTGTGATCCAAAACAATTAAGCCTTCTTTGATCTTTTTTTCAGCTCTTGATGTTTCAAGTGAACCAAAATACACAATTTGATCCTTTTGAATGTTCAGATGGTCTAACCTGTCAGCTACTTCACCTTCTGGCAGCTGAAAATCGTCAAGGCTTGAAGGAGGAGCGATCGTTTGGTGGGTTTCGAGCAAGCCTATTTCGTGTGGTTCCTTTAACGTGAGAACCCACTGACCGCCTTTTTCTCTCATTCTTAGTGCAGCGAATTGAGATTTTATATCAAATTGAGGTGTATCAAAGTAATAGTTGGTTTGTGTGTGAAAATCCGAATCCTTCAATTGAAAATGTTGTTTCAGCTGTTCAAATTCTTCTTTCATTAACAATTGCTTTAGCTCTATTTCAATTTCCTGTGCCATTTTGACATCAACCTTTCATTTAGAGGAAATATGATTATTGTACATGAAGTGTGTTCATCATGTAAAAGGCTGTTTTTATCTCTTATTTCTCTTTCCGCATGTGCCAAAATAAATGGAGAATCATGTGAAAGGATCATTTATAAGAAGAAAATAGGATTTTCTCAAAAAGTTCGGTTTATCAATATTGAACTTGATATGATAAAATAAAGCTGTACTTTGTTGTAAAGGAGATCATGATGCAAAACCGAATTGAAATCACAGAAGCAACTTTAAAAGAAGACAGGCTAATTTTGACGACCACGTCAGAAGAGCAAATCCAAAAAGCAAAAGCATCAGGACAAATGCTTGTTGATTCTGATCACTTTGCGTTCGTTTACATACTTGAAAACGAGGAGTCCTTTTCGTATCTTATCTTAGGGGAACATACATGGGCTCCATTAAAAGAAGCAATGAATCTTGACATCCCTGTCTATTTGGCAGCGGGAGAACATTCGTTAGAACTCATTCAGCTTCATCAAGAATTACATTATTTAATCGACAATATTAAAGACAATGCCAATTACGGAGATATGGAAGAGAAAGTGAAGAGCACATTCCTCTGAAATAATTAGGTATATGGAATTGGGGGAAGTTTCATGGACAAAAAACAATGGGATCAATTCCTCGCACCGTATAAACAAGCAGTCGAAGAATTAAAAGTGAAACTAAAGGGCATTCGAAAGCTGTATGAATTTGAGGATGACCATTCACCAGTAGAATTTGTCACAGGCCGAGTGAAACCTGTTGCCAGCATATTAGAAAAGGCAAAGCGTAAAAACATCCCGATGCATGAAATCGAAACGATGCAGGATATTGCTGGGCTTCGCATTATGTGCCAGTTTGTAGAAGACATACAAGTCGTGAAAAAAATGCTCCAGTCACGAAAAGACTTTGTGGTTGTTGATAAACGCGACTATATTGCAGAACATAAAGAAAGCGGATACCGTTCGTACCACCTTGTTGTGTTATATCCGCTGCAAACGATCAACGGAGAGAAGCAGCTCCTCGTCGAAATCCAAATTCGTACACTTGCGATGAACTTTTGGGCGACCATTGAGCATTCTCTGAATTATAAATATAGCGGGAATATCCCGGAGAAAGTCAAGCTGCGCCTTCAAAGAGCTTCTGAGGCAGCATCTCTGCTTGATGATGAGATGTCTGAAATTAGAGGGGAAATTCAAGAAGCACAAGTGGCATTTTCCCGGAAAAAGAAAAACGATAGCTGAGCCTGAGCTTGATCAAATATGATGCTGCCCTCTCATAGCAGCAAGGTGGAAAAGGAGAAGAATTCATGAAATTTGCAGTTTCTTCGAAAGGGAATTCTGTATCTGACACACTCAAAAATAAAATTCAGACCTACTTATTGGATTTCGGGATGGAACTCAACGAAGAGGAACCGGATCTTGTCATTACGGTTGGTGGAGACGGCACCCTTCTTTATGCGTTTCACCGTTATAGCGACCGTCTGAATGAAACAGCTTTTGTCGGTGTTCATACAGGTCATCTTGGTTTTTATGCTGACTGGGTGCCAAGTGAAATTGAAAAACTCGTCTTAGCTATTGCGAAAACGCCCTATCACATTGTGGAATATCCGATCTTAGAAGTCATTGTCAGATACAACGACGGCGGCAGAGAAGAGAAATATTTAGCGATGAATGAATGTACCATTAAAAGTATGGAAGGGACGCTTGTGGCAGATGTTGAAATTAGGGGTCAGCTGTTTGAAACATTCAGAGGTGACGGTCTTTGTCTGTCTACACCGTCTGGCAGTACAGCCTATAATAAAGCACTTGGAGGCGCCATTATTCATCCTTCCATTAGAGCCATTCAGCTGGCAGAAATGGCTTCAATCAACAACAGAGTGTTTCGAACGGTCGGTTCACCGCTTATTTTGCCAGACCACCATACTTGTGTCATTAAACCGATGAATGATGTTGATTTTCAAGTAACCATTGATCATTTGACGCTGCTTCATAAGGACGTCAAATCCATTCAATGCCGGGTAGCCGACGAGAATGTCCGTTTTGCCCGATTTAGACCATTTCCGTTTTGGAAAAGGGTGCAAGATTCCTTTATCGGAAAAGGAGAATAAGAAAGAGGTCGTTCTCGCTGGAATACTTTACGCTAAATAAAACCATGACAGCCAAAGAAGAAGGGCTGCTTTTAAAGAATTATTTAATAGATCTTGGCATTTCAAAAAGAATGCTGGCGGATATTAAATTTGATGGCGGTGATCTCCTCATTAATGGAGAGCATGTGACTGTGAGATACAAGCTGCATAACGGAGACAGGCTCACCATTTTATTCCCAGAGGAAAAAGTGAGTGAAGGGCTGAAGCCTGCTCCAATTCCGCTTGATATTTTATTTGAGGATGAGCATGTCCTTGTGCTGAATAAAAAGCCATATATCCCGTCCATTCCTTCTCGGGAACACCCAGAGCACAGTATTGCGAATGGATTGCTGCACCATTATGCAGAGCAGTCTGTTCGGCTGACGGTTCATTTGGTGAACCGCCTTGATCGTGATACATCGGGCGTCATGCTCGTGGCCAAGCATCGCTTTGCCCACAGCCTTTTATCAAAAGCGCAAAAAAGTGGAGCGGTCAAACGAACATACAGAGCGTTTACACATGGCATGATCTCGGAAAAGTATGGAACCATTCGTGCAAAAATTGCCCGAAAAGGAGATAGTATCATCGAGCGAATGGTCGATGATACTGGACAGGAAGCAGTGACGCATTTTAAAGTGCGAGCGGTAGACGCTGAGTTGAACATGTCAGATGTGGCTTTAGCACTTGAAACTGGGAGAACACATCAAATTCGTGTTCATATGAAGTATCTTGGTCACCCGCTCATCGGAGATACGCTATATGGCGGAACGAGTGAGCGGATGGACCGTCAGGCACTGCATAGTGAGACTCTTGTCTTTCCTCATCCGATGACTGGGGAGGAATTTACATTCTCGGCTCCGCTTCCTGAAGACATGAAATCATTGCTGCTTTAAATAGAGAAACCCGGCTACCTGCAAGCGCAGGACCGGGTTTTTTTATGATGTGAAATGTTGAAACCTTGAATCGTCATAAGGCATAGAGGAAGGAACAGAGACCGTTTCAAGCTCAGGATATGTGAGGGCAGACAGCCGGTGGCCAAATACGCAGCCTGTATCAATATTGACGGTTCTGCCAACGAATCGGGGTTCTTTCACTGGTGTATGTCCGTATACAATCCACGGTTTTCCGCGATATTCCTTTGCCCAATCCTTCCGCACAGGTCGTCCATCCGGCCACGTTTCTCCTGTGACCGCGCCAAATAATAGATAGGATCGCATCTGTTTGTTCGGTTTTCTTCCAATGTCCTTTTCCTTCATCGCTGCGTGAGCAATAATCAGTTCATCAGGAATGAGTACATCGTAAAGCGGAGCCTTCTCAAATAGCTGCTTAAATTCATGTGACAATTTGGTTTGTTCATGAAGGGGCAGCTTTTTTATTTCGTTCACTGTGGTTTCGATGCCATGAAGTAATTTCACGGGATTTCCTTTCAAATAGCGATAAAGCTTAAAGCAATGGTTGCCAGGTACGTAGCGGATCGCGCCGTGTGCGTAGGCATGAATGACAAATCGCATCACATCTACTGACTGAGGGCCTCGATCTGTTAAATCACCGACAAGGGCTAGCGTTCTCTTATCAGGATGGACGGGTAATCCATGTTTGAGTTCGTATCCTAGTTTGTGTATGAGGGTAAGCAGCTCTTCGTAGCAGCCGTGGATATCTCCAATGATATCAAATTTCATAAGATTTCCTCCTGATCTTTCTCATCCATTCATCGGGGTTAAAGAAGTTTGAATTTTAGAACATATAACGAATGGCTTTCTTTTCATTTAGGCAATTGTTAGAATCAATGCTTTAATGTAAAACTTAAAAGATTAAACATCAATGTTAGGAGGCTTTAGCCAATGGAGCATACATCTGTTTCATCACTCGTTGTCGTTATTATTGTCGCCTTTTTCACCCCACTTTTATTGCACCGATTTAAGCTGACCATTCCGGTCGTTGTTGCTGAAATCATCATGGGGCTCATCATTGGAAAAAGCGGTCTTCAACTGGTAGTTGAACATGATGCATGGTTAGACACGTTATCCATGCTCGGTTTTATTTTTCTGATGTTTTTAAGTGGACTTGAAATAGATTTTTCTTCTTTTGAGTCAAAGAAGAAAGCACGAGAACTGCCAAATGGTCTAAAAGAACCAAATACGTTTAAGGCAGCCACGATTATTTTTGTTGGCGTATTTAGTATTTCTTTTATCCTGTCCTATGCGTTTGTACTTGCAGGGTTTATCCAAAATGCTTTTTTAATGACGCTCATTATATCGACCATCTCATTAGGGGTAGTGGTTCCCACCTTAAAAGAGGAAAAGTTAATGCAGACGAATATCGGTCAAATCATCTTGCTTGTCGCCGTCATTGCTGATTTGGTGACGATGATTTTACTTGCTGTGTTTTCCTCCATTTATGGCGATGGTACAGGGAATATGTGGCTTCTGCTCTTATTATTTGCTGCGGGCATTCTGCTTTATTTATTTGGCCGCGTATTTAAGACAAAGTCGATTTTTCAGTCCATGTCAAAAGGGACCGTGCAAATTGGGACAAGGGCGATCTTTACTCTCATTATAGTCTTAGTTGCCTTATCTGAATCACTCGGTGCTGAAAATATTCTTGGGGCGTTTTTAGCGGGCGTACTTGTGTCCCTTCTTTCGCCGAATAAAGAGCTTGTCCAGCAGCTGGATTCATTTGGCTACGGATTTTTGATCCCCATCTTCTTTGTGATGGTCGGAGTGGATTTAAATATATGGGCACTGTTCAAGGACCCAACCATTATGATCATGATCCCGCTGCTGTTTATTGCATTACTGGTTAGTAAGCTCATCCCGATTCTTTATTTGAAAAAATGGTATGACATGAAAAAAGTGATCGGTTCTGGCTTTTTATTAACATCGACGTTATCACTCGTCATTGCAGCTGCGACGATAGGGGAGCGGCTCGGAGTCATTGACCATAAAATGTCTGGAGCGCTGATTCTAGTCGCGGTACTCACGAGTATTTTAACGCCTGTTTGGTTTAAAGCGCTGTTTAAAAAAGAACAAGCTGCGAGCCATAAAAAACGTGTGACCTTTATTGGTGCAAATCAGCTGACCTTACCTGTCACACTTGATTTACATCAGGATGAATATGATATTCGGATTTTACATGTCTTTCAAGAAAATAAAGAAGCGCTGCTTGCTGACTCCATCTTTGAAGTCGAATCGATTGAAGAGTACGACGATGAGACGCTGCGAAAGGCAGGCGTTGGCCAGGAGGATGTCCTCGTCGTCGCAACAGGCAGTGAGACGAAAAATAAGGAAATTGCTTTATTTGCAAAGGAAGAAGGAGCGAAACAAGTCATTGCTAGTGTCAACAAAGCTGAGACAGAGCTGACATTGAAGGAAGCAGGCATTGATACGTTTTCTAATTTCCTATCATCTAAAACGGTGCTAAGAGCCTTGATTGAAGCACCGGATGCGATTCGATTATTAACAAATGAGGATACTTCTTTGTATCAAATTCAAATGAACAATCATCGTTATCACAATGTCATGCTGA
This sequence comes from Bacillus sp. NMTD17, assembly GCF_002998735.1. Lineage (NCBI taxonomy): Bacteria > Bacillati > Bacillota > Bacilli > Caryophanales > Bacillaceae > Bacillus > Bacillus sp. NMTD17. Next base: position 583,173 of record NZ_PVRH01000002.1, on the reverse strand, counting down.
GGGAATTTCCGTTTACCGGTGATTTGGTCTTTGTCCGTATTTTCAGAGGGGTAGACAGCTTAGTACCACATGGAGATACCACGCTTAGAAGCGGCGACCGTGTGCTTGTGTCAGGCTCTCGTGAGTATGTGGCAGGACTAAGAGCCCAATTAGAGTAAGAATGAACCCTTGACCAATGAACAATTCCTGATTAAGATAGAAGTACAACATCATATATTTGATCCACTAGGGGAGTCCTTTAAAAGGGCTGAGATAAAAGTGTCGACTTTTAGACCCTCATTACCTGAACAGGTTCATACCTGCGTAGGGAAGTGGTGCGGTTTTTGACTATGCTTTTTACAAATTCCAAGCCACTTTCCACGCGGAAAGTGGCTTTTTTATATGGAAAAACAGGAGGAGAGAAACATGACGTTTTCAACTGAATGTAAAGAAGCAGCAGCAACATGGTGGAATGGAAGCTTCACACACCCATTTGTCAAAGGGATTGGAGATGGCACGCTTTCACTCGATCGTTTCACGTATTATGTGATGCAGGATTCATATTATTTAACTCATTTTGCAAAGGTGCAAGCATATGGCGCAGCGATTAGTGAGGACTTACATACGACGGGCAGAATGGCGTATCATGCGCAGGGTACGTATGAAGCAGAGCTGTCGCTGCATAGAAAGTTCACAGAGCTTTTGCAGATTTCAGATGAAGCCATCGAGAACTTTAAGCCTTCTCCGACTGCTTATGCGTATACCTCTCATATGTACCGATCTGTGAAAAGCGGGCGATTTGAAGAGATTTTAGCCGCGTTATTGCCGTGCTACTGGCTATATTATGAGGTGGGTGAAAAGCTAAAACAAACCACACCTGACCATCCGATTTATCAGGAATGGATTTTGACATATGGAGGGGATTGGTTTAAGGAGCTCGTCTTTGAACAGGTCAACCGCTTTGATGAACTAGCCGAAAAAGCGTCAGAACAAGTACGGGCCAATATGAAAGAAAATTTTGTGATTTCAAGCTATTACGAGTACCATTTCTGGGAAATGGCGTATCAAAAAGAAACATGGCAAACAGCATGCTTAGATGGGGTTGGTGCAAATGGAACTCCACGCAGTGACAAATGATTCGCTTCCTGCGGATGAACTGATCAAACAAATAAAAGCCATCGCACCTGAAGTGGATTTTATTCATATCCGGGAACGGTCTAAAACAGCAAGTGAGCTTGTTGATCTCGTGAAAAGACTCTTTTTAGAAGGTGTACCGAAAGAGAAGCTCATCATCAACGACAGAGTAGACGTTGCACTGCTCACCAATATTCACCGGGTACATCTCCCAGGCCATAGCTTTTCGCCAAAAGAGCTGCGGCAAAAATTCCCTCACCTTCATGCAGGTGTCTCTGTTCATTCGATAGAAGAAGCGAAAGCAGCGGAGAAAAATGGAGCAGAGTATGTCATGTTTGGGCACGTATATGACACCACTTGTAAACCAGGACTTCAGGCAAGAGGCGTACAGCTTGTGAAAGAACTGACATCTTCACTGTCTATTCCTGTGGTGGCGATCGGTGGATTGACACCTGACCGCATTCCAGAATTGAAACACGCGAATGTGAAAGGGATTGCTGTCATGTCTGGGATTTTTACTCATCATCAGCCGCGCATGATGGCACAAGCATTTTCTAAACAGGTAAAGGGGCATCCTTATGAAGAAGCATTATGACGTTGCAATCATTGGTGGTGGAATCATAGGAATGTCCATTGCCTATCACCTTGCAAAAGCAGGAAAGCAGGTCGTCTTACTTGAGGCGAATGAGGTAGGGAAGCAAACGACAAGTGCGGCTGCTGGGATGCTCGGTGCACATGCTGAAGGAGAGGGGCATGAGAATATTTTTTTCCAAGCAGGCAGAGCAAGCCAGGCATTGTACGAGAAGTTAAAAGTCGATCTACAGCATGAATCTGGCATTGATATTCGAACATCAGCGGGCGGTATCATGAAGGTAGCTTTTACAGAAGAGGAGAAACAAGCACTTTGCCGGATGCAGCATTTGTCTACATTTGAGTGGCTGGACGCAAGCAACGTAAAAAAATGCATGCCTCAAATAACAGAGAACATCTTAGGCGCAGGTTTGATTAAAGAGGATATTCATGTCGAACCTTATGCGGTATGCCGGGCATTTTGGCAAGCGGCGGTAAGGTTCGGGGCAGATGTGAAAGAATGTACACCCGTGATCGAAGTGAAGCGGGAGAAAGAAGCGTTAGCGATTAGAACAACGAAGGGAACATTCACATGTGATGATCTGACTGTAGCGAGTGGTGTATGGTCTGGCCGTTTTTTTGAAGAGCTTGGATTAACTCATTCTCTTTATCCAGTAAAAGGGGAGTGTGTGTCTGTATGGAATAATGGTCCAGCACTCGCGCACACCATTTACCATGATCATTGTTATATCGTTCAACGAGATAGCGGCAAACTGGTCGTTGGTGCAACGATGAAGCCAAACGAATGGCAGGCTGTTCCAACGCTTGGCGGCATCGAAGCTGTGATTCAAAAGGCGTCTCAGCTTATGCCTTCGATCAAGGAGATGCCGATTGATCAGTGCTGGGCTGGTCTTCGCCCGGCGACAAGCGACCGGCATCCCTACATTGGAAGACACCCAGAAGATCAGCGTATTCTTTTTGCTGCAGGGCATTACAGAAATGGCATTTTACTTGCCCCGATTACTGGAGAGATCATTCGCGACCTGATATTGGGTGAACCGGTCAAAAAGGAATGGCTTCACGCGTTTCGTATTGGCCGAAAGGAGGCACTGTTTGTATGAAAATTCAATTGAATGGCAGAATCGTTGATTTCGATCAAGAGAATGGAACGATCTATGATCTGCTATCAGCCTATCAGCTTGAAAATAGAGTAGTGATCGTGGAAAAGAACCAAGAAATTATTGACAAAGAAGCGTTTCAACAAGTAAAAATTCAATCTAATGACACGATTGAAATCGTTCACTTTGTAGGAGGAGGATGACAACATGCTGCACATTGGCGGAAAAACATTCACATCAAGATTATTACTTGGTACAGGGAAGTATCCATCATTTGAAGTTCAAAAAGAAGCCGTGAACGTATCAGAAGCAGAAATTTTAACCTTTGCTGTGAGAAGAATGAACATTTTCGAAGCATCTCAGCCTAATTTTTTGGAGCAGCTTGATTTATCAAAATATACGCTGCTTCCGAATACAGCTGGTGCAAGTACTGCGGAAGAGGCAGTTCGTATTGCTCGTTTAGCGAAGGCTTCTGGACTGTGTGACATGATCAAGGTAGAAGTCATTGGCTGCTCAAGGTCTCTTCTGCCAGATCCAGTCGAAACGTTAAAAGCATCTGAAAGGCTATTGGAAGAAGGGTTTATCGTGCTGCCATATACATCTGATGATGTGGTACTGGCGAGAAAATTAGAAGAGCTCGGTGTCCATGCCATCATGCCGGGTGCTTCTCCGATTGGTTCAGGGCAAGGCTTACTAAACCCTCTGAATCTCTCATTTATTATTGAGCAGGCGAAGGTGCCGGTGATTATTGATGCTGGTGTAGGCTCTCCAAAGGATGCAGCTTATGCGATGGAGCTAGGGGCTGACGCTGTATTACTGAACACAGCTGTGTCTGGTGCAAAGGACCCTGTGAAAATGGCAAAAGCCATGAAGCTGGCGATTGAATCAGGAAGACTAGGCTTCGAGGCAGGACGGATTCCTTTGAAAAACTATGGGACAGCAAGCAGTCCGCAGGAAGGAATGCCGGCATTTTGAGCACACGTTATTCGCGCCAAGAGCTCTTTCAGCCAATCGGCACAGAGGGGCAAAAGCGGTTAAAAGACTCAAAGGCTGTCATTATTGGTGCAGGGGCACTTGGAACAGCCAGTGCTGAAATGCTCGTTCGTGCTGGCGTTGGATCTGTCACCATTTTGGATCGAGATTATATTGAATGGAGCAACCTTCAGCGACAGCAGCTTTACACGGAGCAAGATGTGCATGATCGGCTGCCAAAGGCTGTGGCGGCTGAAAAAAGACTCAAGCAGGTGAACAGTGACGTACATGTCAAAGGAATTGTCATCGATGTGACCGCTCAACATATTGATGAACTTGTCAGCGGGGCTTCGATTATCGTGGATGCAGCGGATAATTTTGAGGTGAGGATGATTGCAAATGATGCTGCTGTCAAACATCAAATTCCGTTCCTTTACGGAGCCTGTGTAGCCAGCTATGGTATTCAATTCACTGTGATTCCTGGTGAGACGCCATGTTTACACTGCCTGCTTGAACATTTACCCGCACAAGGCATGACCTGTGATACAGCCGGTATCATTAGTCCAGTGGTGCAGCAGGTGGCGGCATATCAAGTGGCAGATGCCCTTAAATATTTAACAGGCCATCAAGTGACGCCAATTTTAAGATCCTTTGATTTATGGACCAATGAACGATCTGACATCCGATCAGCCAGTTCCTTAAAGAAGAAGCAATGTCCAAGCTGTGGGCTGAAGACATATCCTTTTCTCTCCTATGACAAGAGAGCGAAGGCAGATGTACTATGCGGCCGCAATACGGTACAAATCCGCAGTGCTGCTGAAATCCCGCCGCCATTACACGAAGTGGCTATTCGCTTAAAGAAAGCAGGAATGGATGTGCTTGAAAATCCGTATTTACTTTCTTGTCAAAAGGATGAATATAAGCTTGTTTTATTTAAAGATGGCAGAGCACTTGTACATGGTACAAATGATATGGCCAAAGCAAGAACCATTTATCATCAATGGATTGGCTAATGAGAGGTGTGATGAAATGACGATCAAAAAAGCATTCACAATCGCGGGTTCTGATCCGGGCGGTGGAGCAGGCATTCAAGCTGATTTGAAAACCTTTCAGGAGCTCGGTGTGTACGGAATGTCTGCGATCACAGCGATTACAGCACAAAACACACTTGGCGTTCACGGTATATACCCTCTTTCAATCGAGGCGTTAAAAAGTCAAATAGATGCAGTCGCAGAAGACTTGCTGCCAGATGCCGTCAAAACAGGAATGCTGTGGAGTGCCGAAATGATCAATACGGTTGCTGAAAAAACGGTTCAATATGAGATGAAGCTGATTGTCGATCCAGTCATGATCGCAAAGGGAGGGGCCTCTTTATTAAATGAAGATGCGGTCTCTGCGTTGAAAACACACTTGCTGCCTGTCAGCTATGCCGTAACGCCGAATCTTCCTGAGGCAGAAGTGCTGACAGGCATGCGCATTCAGACAAAAGAGGATCGCTATCTAGCAGCGGAACGTCTATATGAGCTTGGTACGAAACATGTCGTGATCAAAGGGGGACACGGCCCCTCTGGCGGTATGATAACAGACCTGTTGTATGATGGAAAAGGCTTTATAGAAGTCACAAACGAACATATTGATACCCCGCATACACATGGCACAGGCTGCACGTTTGCAGCGGCATTAACAGCTGAAATTGCGAAAGGGTACTCCATGAGAGAGGCCTTTGAAACAGCAGAAACCTTTGTCCATGAAGCCATCAAATTCCCTTTGAATATTGGAGCTGGACATGGACCTACCAACCATTTTGCTTATCAGCAAAACAGGCTCAAACGATAAGAGAATCGAACCGTCTTCACTTGCGAGGGCGGTTTTTTGATGAAAAAGAAACTTTCTTTCAGCGGAAATTGTCATTCTCTCATGATCTGTGATAATATTATGATCAGGTACTAATACTATGTCTTGAAAAAATAGGAGGCTTTATTACATATGAACTTTTCTTTAGAAGGCCGTAATATCGTGGTGATGGGTGTTGCCAATAAACGAAGCATCGCTTGGGGAATTGCCCGCTCACTTCACGAAGCTGGAGCTCGTTTGATTTTTACTTATGTTGGAGATCGTCTTGCTGAATCTGTAAAAGAACTTGCAAGCACACTTGAGCGTGATGATTCAATCATTCTTCCATGTGACGTGACAAGTGACGAAGAAATCGAAAAATGTTTCGCTACAATTAAAGAAAAAGTACAAGTCATTCATGGCGTTGCGCATGCGATTGCATTTGCAAACAAGGAAGAACTTGTCGGTGAATACTTAAATACGAACCGTGAAGGTTTCCTTTTGGCGCACAACATTAGTGCATACTCATTAACAGCTGTAGCAAAAGCAGCACGTCCATTGATGACAGAAGGTGGAAGCATTGTCACGCTTACATACTTAGGCGGAGAGCGTGTGGTATCTAACTACAACGTAATGGGTGTAGCGAAAGCAGCACTTGAAGCAAGTGTGAAATATTTAGCAGCTGATTTAGGCGCAGAAGGTATCCGTGTGAACAGTATTTCTGCTGGTCCAATTCGTACGCTGTCTGCAAAAGGCATCAGCGGCTTTAATACAATCCTGAAGGATATTGAAGAGCGTGCACCGCTTCGCCGTACAACGACTCCTGAAGAAGTTGGCGATACAGCTCTATTCTTATTCAGTGATCTATCACGCGGCATGACAGGTGAGAATCTGCATGTTGATTCTGGCTTCCATATCATTGCCCGCTAAACGAATCATTGAATTGCAGCATACCAAAGATGGGTATGCTGTTTTTTTATTTTTCTTCTGATTTGAGACATCCGCTCATATATATAAGGAATGAATCATTCGGGAGGGATTAGTATGTCAAATAAAGGTGATGAGAACCAGAAGCCGCTTATGTATATTGTTCAGCCGAGCTATGATGAATCAATGCCGGCCATGCAAAATATCGTGAGAAAGCGAAAGAAATCAGAAAAACCGCAAGAAAGTCATCAGAGTGCAAAAGACGTGATCGAAGAAAGTACGCACGAGGAACCCGTGGCTCAAGAAATAGAGAAGAAAAAAGAAGTCGGGCCGCCTGAACTTCAGCAAGAACAAGACATCACACAAGAAGCAGAACTTGCACAAGAACAAGACATCACACAAGAAGCAGAATTTACACAAGAACAAGACATCACGCAAGAAGCAGAGCTTACACAAGAACAAGACATCACACAAGAACCAGAGCTTACACAAGAACAAGACATCACACAAGAACCAGAACTTATACAAGAACGAAAACCCCAGCGAGAAGAGGAAAAGCCGCCAGAAGGTGTATTTCATGAAACAAAAGAAGAACCTAGAAGAAAACGAGTGAAAAAGCCTTTAAGTCAGATGAGTATTGACGAAAAAGTCGATTTTCTCACAAGCCTGCCTCATAATATGCCAAGAGCCCTTTGCCTGATTGAAGCTGATGGTAAAACATATAGAGGAATTATCATGGATCGAAAAGAAGATCTAGTGGTCATTCGAACAGCGGGCGGGGGAAATCCAGTTGAATTAGCAATAGATGAAATTTCCTCGATTCATCCGCTTGGCTTTTAACGAATAAAAAAAGTCCCATAGAGGGACTTTTTTTGTTAGCAGTTACGGTTGATGAGTCGTGGATTTAAGCACTCGATTGCGCAGAAGCAGTCAAGATCTACTTCAATGCAATACTTCGATTTTTCTAATCGGAACACATCACATAAGGAATCTTTATCTGTAAAATCTAAAATATGACGGTCTTTGTCAAATGCAATAAGCAAGCTGAGTGTTGCGCAGTGATCACAGATGTGTTCGACTCTGAAAAATGCAGTGCTGAAGCAAGGACCTGCATCTACTTCTCCGACGTTTCCGAATGCGACGAATGGTTTTGATTTGGATGTAAAGAGAACAAACGGGACAGTGTCACCTAATGAATGGGATGTAGAAAGGAGATTGCTGTAACAGCTGGTCGGGCAATCTTCTTCGACGGCACTTTGTAAGTCGTTAATATTTTCAACAGCCTCTGCTACACAGCTCCATGAATGTTTGCGGCTCATATTCAACCCTCCTATACTAGGAAATTTGTTTGAGTGTTTGAGCACTGTCATCATCTACAAGCTTTTTTGTTTTGCCAGTTGATACATCTACTTTCAATCAATGCGGAAGCGGCAGCTCTTATGCTGACTGCTCCGCATGATTGGCTGTCATTCGTAAGGAAGGGGATGCTTTGACTCATGACAAGTTAGGTCAACGGACGATTGGTTTAGCCGTGGTGATGATGCTTTTTATCTTTCGATGGCATGACTCTGTCGACAAGCTCTGGGTTTAAACATTGGATCGCGCAGAAGCAGTTTAGATCAACCTCAATACAAAAGTCCGTTTTTTCTAGACCAAAGAAGTCAGGGTCACAAGGGTGACACACGCTTAGCGTATGTCCGTGTACATCAACAGGTCTTAATACAGATAACGTAGCACAGCAGTCGTGTAATTTTTCAACCCGGAAGAAAATGGATTCGAAGCATTGGCAATCGTCAACAAATCCTCCAATGTTTCCGAAAGTAGAAAACAATCCGCCCTTTTTATCAAAAATTAAAAACGGAATTGTATCTTTTCCAGAAACTGTCGGGCTTAATAAATTACTGTAGCAGCTCGTAGGACATTTATCTTCTACAGCTTCCTGCTCTGCTAAAATCTTTTCAACCGCATCGCATACACAGTTTTCATCATGTCGGCCATGGTGTTTTCCGCAGCTCATGGATTTCAGCTCCTTTAACAAGGTATTTGACTTTAGTCCTTAACAACATATGTATGCGCCCTCTAGTTGGTGTGGGTAAATGACTATTTATATTTGTTGTATTTTTATAAAAGGAAAAGCAGAGCTTTTCGCTCTGCTTTTGGACATTAGAGGATACCAATTGCAACGATTGTCGCAACAAGTGTTTGAGTAAGTGTTTGAATCGCGATCGAGATATCCGCATCGATTGTCGATACTGTAACGTTTCTTGAATTTTCGATGACAAGTTTCTGGCGGTTTGTTTGTTTGTGAGTAGCGGCTTGTAAAAGATCTTGTGTGACGCGGTCAGCCAGATCACCGTCTGCGATTGAGATATTTGTAATGGTGATGATCGCTGTTTGAACAGCTACTTGGATAGATGCTGCAACCTGTGCATCAACAGAAGAGACGTTAATGTCACAAGAGTCTCTGACGATAATGACTTCCTCAGATGTCTGCTTTGTAAAACTCAATTGATCAAAGTCTTGCAAGACATCTTCATCATCATAATAGTGGCCATCACAAACTGCTTTTCTTTCATAGTTGTAATCGCCGTGGTGTCCGTGGTGTCCGTGGTGTCCGTGGTGTGTACAGTTACGATCTAGAGCGACCCAAGAATATGGTTTAGAATCCATTTCTATTCCTCCTTCCGTTTACTTTATTAAATGCTGGAATGCGTGGTTTTGTCTCGGGCATTTACCCTAGCAGGCAACCCATTTTTATTTAATCGTTATTACGCTGCGCATCACGGCGCTGCTGAATACGATCTCGAAGTGAATTTCGTTTTGGACGTACTTTTGGTTCAGGCTGTACTTCTTCCGGATGTTTTGCTGCCTCAGCCTGCCTTTTTTTCTCCTGCTGCTGTTCTACGAAATCATTTGCTTTCTTTTGCAAGTCCTCCACTAATTTCAAAATCATTCTTCTTTGATCATCTGAGATATTTGCTTTCTGATCATCTGTGATATTGTTTTTGTTTAACACATCACTTACAAGAAGACTCGTTAATGGATCAACATCAGTATTGATTTGAAACTCCTTTTTTTCGTTCTCTTCAGCCACGATGATTTCACCTCTTTCATACGTCATGTTAGAAAAGAAAGGGTCAAAGAATGCCGGCTTCAACTAAGAGTACATTCAATGTTTGAGTGAGAATTTGGACGGAGTTCATAATGGATGCATCTGATAATGTAATCGTAATGTTATAGCAGTTGATGATTTGAATCACAGTTTTCTTTTGGACTGTCACTTGTTGTGTGGATAAAAGCTGATCTGTGATGTCTGCAGCCAATTCATCGTCTGGTACAAGAAGTTGAATTAAAAGAGTAATGATTGTCGTTACGGTCGCTTGAAGGGAGAGTGCAGCTGTTACATCTGTTTTATGAATTGTGACATTTTCGGAATCTTTGATCTCAATGAAATCATCATAATTGCTGATTAATTCGTTTAACAGTTGTGTGTATAATAAATCAGCACTTTCTTCAATAGACAATACTTTCACTCCTTTCTTATCTATACATTATTTAATGCAGCAGAGGCTCAAGGTGGAATCGGAAAGCGTGAAAAAGTACAACCCAATTTTATTTCCGCTCGATTCATCATGGCGGTCTTTCTTTTTGCATATATAAAGAAAGGACGCAAAAAAGAAGAAAAAAGGAGGTGGAGGCTCCTGAGTGGTGCTTTGTCATTTGTCGTGTTTGCCCTCGCATCCTTTAGACTGACGAGGCTGATTGTGTTTGATACCATTACTGCTCCTTTCCGCCGTTTATTTCATGAAGAACAGGAAGAGGTAAATGAACAAGGTGAAGTGGAGACATATATCATCATTAAAGGTAAAGGGCTGCGGTCTTGGGTAGGAGAGCTGTTAAGCTGTTATTGGTGTACTGGCATGTGGTGCACTGCTGCTTTACTTCTGATATACATACTATTTCCTGTCATCAGCATGTGGCTTAATTTACTATTAGCAATTGCCGCGGCAGCAGGCATTATTGAAGCGATCGTCTCAAAGCTGGTGAAATAAACAGGCATACTGATCAGACACGCTTTCAAAAAATGCATATACTATCATGGAATAGGAAAGGAAGGGTTGCGATGAAACCAACTGAAACACCGTCACATATGCTTCAAGGTTATCCAGCGCAGTCAAATCAACAATCTGTTTATACGAAGAAAATCAAAAAAGCAGATTGCGGCTGTGGAAAGAAAAAGAAACCTCAATAGAACAAAAAACAAAAGCCGGATTTATCCGGTTTTTTTGTTGCCCTTTTTTTGAGTGATGCATATGTAAGAGAGAAGGGGTGACCAGAATGGATGCATTCGAACAATTAATCGGCTCCTTGTTCACTAAACCTCATGATGGAAAAGAACAAGCGCACGAAAAGGGTGAAATGGATCTAGCGGATAAAGCGAATGATCTTGAGCAGCACTTAAAGGTATTTGGCGAGAAGATGGATGCTTTTGCGAAAGAAACAGAAGCATTCATGATGCGTCATGGAGAGGCAGATTACGTCTTTAAACAGCAGAAATAAAAATTCCGCACTTTTTTATGTGATCGTCCAAACCATTTGTAGTATTTTTCATATTTTGTAAGGGAGAAGAGGAGGTGCTTATATATGAGTTGTTACGGTTACGGTGGCGGTTCTTGCGGCGGCTACGGCGGAGGTTATGGCGGCGGATATGGATCAACATTTGTTCTTGTCGTCGTGCTTTTCATCCTTCTAATCATCGTTGGTGCTTCTTTCTTTAACTAAACAGTAAGAAGGTGAGGGAAGCAATGGGGGAGCCTTTTGCTTTCCTTTCTCTTTGGGCAAACAAGGCTTTAGGATAGGCACATATCTCGCCTATTTTCATATAGTAAGGTGATTACTCCACAAAGAGGAGGCAAATGAATGGATAATAAATTCTTTAAAAGCGTTGAAAATAAAACGGGTGTGAATATGAATGATGTTTTTAAGCTTGCAGGTTCTTTGCAAAATGCCAACTTTAAAGATGAAGCAACGGTTCGAGGCGTCATTAAAAAAGTAGCGCAGCTTGCGAATAAGCGTGTACCTAAAGAAATGGAAGACAAAATCGTTCAATCGATTACAAGTGGAAAAGAAAAGCTTGATTTCAATACAATCGCTAAAATGATGAACAACAAAAAATAAACAACAGGCTCTCCGCTTAAAGGGGGGCCTGTTGTTTTTCTGTGAATAATTCTCGGTTTTTCTTTAGTAGGGGATACAAAAAGCGCGAGCGATGAGCGGTTTTTCCTCGCCTAAATGATGGAACAGATAGATAAAGAGATTGTTCAGCTCTTGTCATGGCCACGTATAATAAACGGCGTTCTTCTTCTAGGGCTTCTTCATCACCGTTTCTTAGTTCATCGAGTGAGAAATCATGAGGCAGTGCTCCGTCGACCACGCAAGTGATGTACACCGTTTGGAATTCAAGTCCCTTTGCGCGGTGAATCGTCATGAGCTGAACACCTGGTTCGTCTGTTTTTTCCTTTTCGGCAGATTTCATATGTTCGGCATGTGCGAGAAAGGCTTCAATCGTTTCAAAGCGTTTGGCGGCGGTTTTTACATCTCGTACATCATCCGCCCCTTTTTCAAGCACATTCGTATCGTTCACTCGTTTTTTTAAGTAATCACCAAGTCCCATCTTTTGTTCAATAAACGTCACAGCGTCAGACGGCTTTAACGTTCGTAACGTGCGGAACAGAGGAACAATGGATTGCAGCTTTTTCTGTTGAAACGGCTGAATATCTGTTAGTTTTCCGAGTGCGTCTACCATTGAACAATCTTCCGTGATGGTCAGTGCCTTCATCGTGTTCAAGGTCTGCTGCTTTAAAAAGAAAACCGGAAGCAGCTGTTTCATAGCAGCCACATCATCGGCATCCTGACTTAAAGAGAGAAAGGCGAGAAGAACCCGAACAATTCGTCTGCTGTAGAAGGCTTTGACACCAGCCTCCGTCTCATACGGAATCGCGGATTGATGCAGACGCTCATAAATCGCGCGGCCTCCTGTATTGGTGCGAAAGAGTACGCAGATATCATTCGGCTTTGCGCCGTTTTTAATTTTCTCCTGAATATCTGCCACGATCATGGTCGCTTCCTCTTCCTCGTCATATGGATAAAAGAGCGTAGGCGGGATTGTCTCCGCACGGACGGCTTTTAACGTTTTTTCATAACGATGTTGATTTTTCTTAATAATGGCATCCGCACTTGCGACAATCGTATGATGCGACCGGTAATTCGCATGTAAATGGACGATTTGAGCCGAAGGATAGTCCCGTTTGAATTCAAGAATGAAAGCAGGATTGCTGCCCCTAAAGGCATAAATGGCTTGATCATCATCACCTACACAAAATAGCTGCTCATATTCTCCAGCTAAAAGCTGAATCAATTGATATTGAACTGGATTAATATCCTGAAATTCATCCACTAAAATATACTTGAACCGTTCTTGATATCGTTTCAGCAGTTCAGGCTGTTCTGTCAGCATGTGCAAGCAGGCGATTGCCATGTCATCAAAGTCAAATTGCTGATTGTCTCGTTTTTGCTGTTCATAAGATTGATAGATCGTCCACATGTGTTTTTCCTTTTCATCCTTCAAATCAGGAAGCTCGCCTGGTAAAAAAGCATTTTTCCAAAAGCCGATCGATTGCAGTACTTGATCGGTAGGGTAGTCTTTTTCATCAAGTCCTTCATTTATGATGGCTTTCCGAATGTACTGTTCCTTCTGCCAGTCAAACTTGATCAGGTGCTGGCCGTTCCATTTGCTTGCATCGTCATGAAGCAGCATTTTATAAAAAAGACTGTGGAAGGTGCCTGTCACCACTTGACTTGCTTGTGATGGGTGAAGCTGGTATTGCTTGCGCAGTCTTTCTTTCATTTCACTGCTGGCTTTTGTGGTGAAAGTCACGAGTAAGATATGGTGAGCAGGAATATGATGATGTGACATGAGATATGCCGCTCTAGCTGTCAAGACTCTTGTTTTTCCGCTGCCAGCGCCAGCCAGCACCAGCATTGGACCTTCTTTATGTGTGACAGCTTGAAGCTGCGGTGTGCTAAAGGTAATATGCGGAAAGAGCTCGATGGTATGTGCTTGTTCATTCTCTTCTAAATGTAACGCATCGCTAAATTGAATCGACCTTGGTTCCTGCCAGTCATATGATTCATTCGTTTGCGAGATGATCTGTTTACCTGTTGGAAAACGGAAGCCCCCAAGTTCTTTATAGGAAGCACTTTCCTCTTGCTCTGCATTTTTTTTCTGATCTTCTTGTTCTTCTGCTTGTTCACACATCTCTTGCTGCGTCATATGTTTATGAATAAAGGCAGGTTCTTCATGTATATTTAATCTGAAAAAGACTGGTTGTCCGCAATATGGGCAGGATAAGTGCCCTTTTTTTCCCTCGTCATGGAGGAATTGATAATGTTCTCTCGAATACGTATGTAATGAGATCGTTCGATCATGTCGTCGTGCGCATTTCAAAGCTAGTCCTCCAATAGTTAATCAATCTTAAAAAGAAACACATCTAATCATATCAAATGAGACGTGTTTCAAACAGTCATAATTAGGGAATAGTAGAGTAGAAGAGAAGCAAAGGAGGCGTTCTTGATGGGATATATAGCCCCGATTCAGCCGGATCTGTATTTTCAATATATCAATCGTCCTGCTCCTCAGGATAAAGAAGACTACGCGAAAGTAACAAAGGTTACTCGCACCTTTCATGACAAGGTATACAGAGAGCTGGAGAAAAAAGAGGACTTAGTGACAGAAGCAGAAACGAAAGTACAGCAAAAAAAGCGGGAACGTTTTGTACGAGATATGTTTATGGAAGAAGGCAAAGGCGTTCATATTAATGCGTATATATAAATGATTACGCTTTCTTCCCTTGACGAACGATGATAAAGAAAAGCCAGGGCATCATGGATGCTCTGGCTTTTTCTTTTGGTCAAACAGATAGTGTTTTTGTCATTTTGACATGTGTGATCCCTGCTTCTTCAAACGGTTCAGAAACGGCTTTGTAGCCTTTCTTTTCGTAGAAAGGAAGAGCTTGGACTTGTGCGTGCATAACCGCTTCCTTCGCTCCATTAGCAATGGCTTCTGTTTCCAGCGCTTCTAATAGTTTGTGGCCAAGGCCGAAAGCGCGCGCCTCTTTTAACACACAAATTCGTTCCAGCTTTGCCTTTGGCCCTTCAATGATCCGCAGTCTAGCGGCTGCTTGAGGCTTCATTTCATCATTATAAATGACAAAATGAATGGCCTCGTCCTCTAGTTCATCTATTTCAATCTCTAACGGGACTTCTTGTTCTTTGACGAACACTTCTTTTCGAACGTAGTATGCATCTTCTCGTTGTGTTTGTGCTGTTGCGATGACTGTTTTCAAATGTCTTTAACCCTCTTCTCCTAAAATAAATGTTTCATAGACGGTCCAAGATCCGTTCTCTAACTGATATAAAAGGTGGAAGCGATCCACGGTTTCTTCATGGTCAATTTTTCTCAGCTTTAATGTACCAAGTACGTCTGAATGCTCATCATCTGATAGTTTTTGAGCTACTGTCACATGCGGAACAAAAGCATATTCAGGTGTGCCAGCAAGTGGATCTGCGTACAACCTTTCATTGAGCGCCATGATTTCCTCGTTCGGTTCTACTTTCATATAAATGACGTTGTTTACAGGAGCGAATGAACTGAATTTTTTAATACGTAACGTAATAGGAGAAGCATTTTTTGCATACTCTCTTAACGTTGAGACGACCTCAGCCGCTTCTAGATCCGTTAATTCAAAAGGTGTTCTTAATGTTAAATGAGGCGGTATAAGTGCATAGTTCGGATCATAACGCTTCCGGTAAGAGTTCGCAATATCTTGCAATTTTTTTGATGGAAATATAACAACTCCGTATTTCATCATGTTCCCTCCTGAATAAGAAAGTATTTATTATTGTTTATTATAACAAAATTCAGTTGATTAACGAATATGGGAGCATTTTTTTTAACGAAGGCGCAATGAGCGGCTGCCAAAACGTCCATTTATGATCCCCTTCGAATGTCTCAAATAAATAATCCGCACCTGACTGTTCAAGAAGCGCCTTTAAATCTTCATTCGGCTGAATAAAATCAAGCACTTGGCCATCTGTCGTTTTCACAGCCGTTTCTTCCAGCCCAATTTGATGGATAATGGCATAAGGGGAAAGGGCTGTCGACTGTTTAACGGCTTCTAGGACTGAATCATCAACGTAAGGAGACTGCAAAATCAGCCCGCCAAATAAAGAAGGATAATCAATCGCTGTCATAAGGGAAATCGTAGCACCTAGCGAATCACCAATAAACGTGCGTCCTGAGCCAATTTGATAGGTTGGATAGTGCGTATCAATATAAGGGACAAGTTCATTTGCTAAAAAGCGTTTATACGCTTCAAACTTTGTGCCATCTGGATGATACGTATTCCGTCTTTCCGAGACATTTTCATAAGGGACACCAATGATAATCGAGCGTTCCATTTCTTTGTTTTGCATCAATTCTTCCGCCTGTCTGCCTATTTTGCCTAAGCGGAAATAATCATGACCATCTTGGGCAATGATGACATGATATGTATAAAGGGGGGAGTAATTGACTGGCAAATAGATCAAAAGGGTCATATCCGCCCCAAGTTCTTTTGAATGTAAGGTTTCTTCTTGAATAATGCCTGTTTTCTTCACCATAATCCATTCCTCCAGCTAACCAATTTCATCACAAAGTGAAACGTTTCCATTCATTGTAACATGAAAAACAGCGTTGTTCCTATATGCTAACATGCAATCCATTCAGTTGACATCGAATCTGTTATAAAATACAGAAAATTTTAATTAATTGGTCCGATTCCTCTTGAAAAATGAGATTTAATGCGTTACAGTATTAAGAATTAGAACAGACAGACAACACATTCTTATCGTGAGAGGTGGAGGGACTGGCCCTTTGAAACCTCAGCAACCGGTATGCATCACTTCATGTGATGTACCAAGGTGCTAAATCCAGCAAGCAGCTTTTTTGCTTGGAAGATAAGAGGAAGCGATTAAACCCCTTCTTCTTATGAAGAAGGGGTTTTCTGTTTTGAAATCAGATTTTACTTAGGATGGTGTCAAATGACAGAACATGTGGAAACGACATTAGCGCAAATTGGAAACCGCAGCGAAGAGGCGACTGGCACGGTCAGTCCCCCCGTTTATCTTTCAACAGCATACAGACATAGAGGCATAGGGGAATCAACCGGATTTGATTACATTCGAACGAAAAACCCAACAAGGCAGCTTGTAGAGGATGCGATTGCTTCACTCGAAGAAGGGACGGCCGGCTTTGCCTTCAGTTCGGGAATGGCTGCGATCCAAACGATCATGGCATTATTTGAAAGCGGAGATGAACTCATCGTCTCATCAGACCTATATGGCGGTACATACCGTTTGTTTGAAAACGAATGGAAAAAGTACGGCTTACGGTTTCTTTACGATGATTTTTCAGATGAAGACTGTTTACGTTCTAAAATCACGCCAAACACAAAAGCGGTCTTTATTGAAACGCCGACAAATCCACTTATGCAGGAAGCAGATATTCAAAAAATAGCAAAGATTGCAAAAGAATATGGCGCTTTGGTCATTGTCGATAACACCTTTTACACACCCGTTTTGCAAAAGCCGATTACACTTGGAGCGGACATTGTCATCCATAGCGCAACCAAATATTTAGGCGGACACAATGACGTCCTTGCCGGTCTTGTGGTGACAAAAGGAGAGCAGCTGTCTGAAGACATGTTCCAGCATCAAAACGCAATTGGAGCCGTTTTATCTCCGTTTGACTCATGGCTTTTAATGAGAGGAATGAAAACACTGGCTCTTAGAATGCGCCAGCACGAGGCAAATGCGAAGGAGCTGGCAGAGTTTTTAAAGAAACAGCCAGAAATTCAAGATGTCCTTTACCCAGGCAAGGGAGGAATGCTGTCATTCCGTGTAGCCAAGGAGGACTGGGTCAATCCATTTTTGAAGCAGCTGAAAACGATCTGTTTTGCTGAAAGTCTTGGCGGAATCGAAAGCTTTATTACGTATCCTGCAACGCAAACGCATATGGATATCCCAGAGGAGATTCGCATTGCAAATGGCGTTTGTAACAAACTGCTCCGTTTCTCCGTTGGCATTGAGCACGTAGATGACCTGAAAGCAGACCTGAAACAGGCACTATCACAAGTAAGAGAGGAGGTACACGCCAAATGACCACACACGATTGGACACTCGAAACCCAACTCGTTCATAATGCGTTTAAAACAGATCGTTCAACAGGTGCAGTCAGTGTGCCAATTCAGCATGCATCCACATTCCATCAAAGCAGCTTCGATGAATTTGGTCAATATGACTACTCAAGATCGGGGACTCCTACACGTCAAGCGTTAGAGGATACGATTGCGGCGCTAGAAGGAGGAACAAGAGGGCTTGCTTTTGCATCAGGCATGGCAGCCATTTCAACTGCTTTTCTACTATTATCAAAGGGAGATCATGTCCTTGTCACAAGAGATGTGTACGGTGGTACATTTCGAATGATCACCCAAGTTCTTTCGCGATTTGGCATCGAGCATACCTTTGTGGACATGACGGATTTGAATGAAGTCAAAAGAGGCATTCAATCGAATACAAAAGTCATTTACATGGAAACACCGTCAAACCCGACTCTAGGTATTACGGATATTGGGAGCGTCGTCCAGCTTGCCAAAGAACATGACTGTCTGACATTCTTAGATAATACATTTTTAACGCCTGCTCTTCAGCGTCCGCTGGATCTTGGCGTTGACGTAGTCCTGCACAGCGCAACGAAATTTTTGAGCGGTCACAGTGATGTACTGTCAGGCTTAGCTGTCGTGAAAGACGAGAAGCTGGGAGAAGAACTCTATTCGCTGCAAAACTCCTTCGGTGCGGTGCTTGGCGTGCAGGATTGCTGGCTTGTGTTAAGAGGGTTAAAAACCCTTCAGGTCAGATTAGAAAAAGCAAGCCAAACGGCCTTCGAACTGGCCTCATTTCTCAAAGAGCATCCTGCGGTGAAAAAAGTGTACTATCCAGGCTTAGATGACCATCCAGGGGCGGACATTCAGCGAAAGCAAGCAAGCGGAGCAGGAGCTGTTCTTTCATTTGAATTAGAAAACCAAGCAGCTGTCAAAGAATTGGTGGATGCTGTCACATTACCAGTATTCGCCGTCAGCCTTGGCGCCGTCGAATCCATTCTGTCATACCCAGCCAAAATGTCACATGCCGCTATGCCAAAAGAAGAAAGAGAAAAAAGAGGGATTACAGATGGCCTGCTTCGATTAAGTGTAGGGGTCGAAAACGGAGAAGACCTCAAACGCGACTTCAAACAAGCACTAGACCAACTAAAGCCTGTTCTTGTCAACCAATCATAAAGGAGAGAAAAAAGCCGGTCCGGCTGCCGGCTTTTTGACCTTTTTTGAATAAAACCATTGACGACGAATCATGATGGTTATATAATAGAGACTGTCAGTAACAGAAAGCCCAGAACTGATACATAACCCGATTCCGTAGCTCAGCTGGGAGAGCGCTACCTTGACAGGGTAGAGGTCGCTGGTTCGAGCCCAGTCGGAATCATCGTTTAAACCCTTGCCTAGCAAGGGTTTTTTTGTTTTTTGCAGGTTGTTTTTTTAGGTTAAAACGATTAAAGTGTTCTGCGGTGTTAAATTCTAATTTGTTTGTGACATGATTATAAATATCTGAGGGTATTTTAGCACTAGCATGTCCTGCTCTTTTTTGAATAGATGTACCCCACCTGTTTGGGATGGGGTATCTGCATCAATACATTCAATATTTGTCTGGTGTAATTTAAATAAATAAAGTTCGTTTATCTTAATATTTAATAATGGTTCTTCCTAAATGTTGACCATTTTTAATGGCTTCAATTTTTTCAGGTAACGTATTGAGAGTAATCTCATTGACTAGGGTCGTTTGGGAGATATTCCATTCGTTTGCTATCTCGTTCCAAATGACTTTGCGTTTATTGATTGGTACATTTACAGAATCGATCCCTAGAAGGTTGATCCCTCTTAGAATAAAAGGTAACACAGTTGTTGTTAATTTAATTCCGCCTGCATTCCCGCACATGCTCATGCTTCCACCATAAGAAATTTGAGGAATGATCACAGAAGCCACATCTCCTCCTACGGTATCTAAGACGAAGTCAAATTTTTGCTTGTTTAATGGTTTTTTTAGCTCTCCTAACTCGTTTGCAAAAATGACATCAGCTGCTCCTAAAGATTTTGCTATATCAACTTGATGATCTTTACGCACTAAAGCAAAAATATTGTTGTACCCAATTTTAGATAATAATTGTATAGCAATGCTACCAACTCCACCAGTTGACCCTGTAACGAGTATATTAGGTTGATTTTTCGTACTCATACCATTTTCCTGTAAAGCCATGATAGAAAGAGCTGCGGTAAAGCCTGCTGTTCCAAAAATCATTGCTTCTTTTAAAGTCAAGTTATTTGGCAAAGGAACAATCCAATCCGCAGGTACTCTAGCATATTCAGAAAAACCTCCAGTGTGGCTCATGCCCATAGCGAAACCTGTGACAATCACTTGTTGACCCTCTACGAAACGATTATCTGTTGTATGAACGATAGTCCCACTTAGATCAATTCCAGGAATCATTGGATAGTTACGAATAACACCTCCATTTTTTTGAACAGCCAGCATATCTTTATAATTGATTGAAGAATATGCTACTTTAATTAATATTTCTCCTTCAGATAAATCATTAACACTTACATTTTGAAGATCATAACTAACTTGATCATTTTTTTCTGTAACTAGAATCGCTTTAAATGAATCCATTGTTTATCTTCCTCTCTAAAAATATATTACAACAAAATATTTCTGGTGCAAAAGTATTTCAATTAAAAAACTACCATGATATTATAGGTAAAGTCAATGTGGGGGAGATAAAATGGAATTATTAGAGTGCATAAATTTTTTACTAAGTGTTAGTCAAAATAAAGTGTTCAAGTACTTTAGTAAACTTTTAGAGGAATGTGATTTGACACCCGCTCAATATGGTGTGTTGAACTGTCTGTGGAGAGAGGGTCAGTTATCTCCTAAACAAATTGGAGAACTTGTATATTTAGAAGCCTCAACAGTTTCTGGAATTTTAGATAAAATGCAAAAAGCTGACTTAATTGAACGCACAATAGATCCAAACAATCGAAGAAATATTTTAGTAGAGGCTACTCAAAAATCTTTAGTCATTAGAGATCAAGTTGAAGCAGCAACAATTGAACTGAACGAGACAGCGCTTCAAAACTTGTCAAATGATGATAAGGTTGTACTAAAGAAAGCATTAAGTACAATTATAAATAATTTTCAATGATGTACTTTTATAAACAAGTTCCATATTAAATCGATAACTATCACAAGGCTCCTTTACAGGAGCTTTTTTCAGTTTCTTTTCGGTGCGTTGTAAATCCTTGGATGTGATAATAAATATAATATTAAGTTTTTTATGGAAATTAGGTAAGGAATGGACAAAATTCTTTCTTCAGTGGAGAATATTCAATGTTGATGGCAGCTATTCAGAATGGTTGGCTTGATGCAAATGTTGTAATTGAAGAATCATTAATGTCGTTCAAACGCGCCGGATGCGATGGCATTTTGACTTATTTTGCTTTAGATATGGCTCGGCGACTGAGAGATGGAGAATCTCAAAACATATAGGCAAAATGAAAACAGACCATGCAGGGTCTGTTTTTTTATGAGGAATTATTTGAGGACCTTCAGAAAAAGTATTGATGGAAGAAATCCTTTTTCATACCGATCACACATCTTTTAATAGTATCAGCATATTCAGTTTAAGAGGTTACTTACAAAATATTTAGAACTATCTTGTAAGAACCCTCCTAAATGTAATACGGACTTTAAATATTTTCTATTTGTCTATACTTTTCATATCGCTGTTGGATAAGCTCTTCTGAGGATAATGGTGTCAATTTTTTTAGAGATGATTCGATCACAGATTCAATCATTTGTGCCTGTGATTTGATATCATTTTGTGCTCCACCTTTCATTTCAGGAATGATTTCATCAATCATTCCTAACTGTTTTAAATCTTTTGCTGAAATTTTCATATGTTCAGCAGCTTCTGGAGCATACTTAGCGTCTTTCCATAGGATAGATGCTGCTCCTTCTGGCGAAATTACCGAGTACCATGAATACTCTAACATATGGATATGGTTACCGACACTAATGCCAAGAGCTCCACCACTTGATGCCTCTCCAATTACAATACAAACAATTGGCACTTTAAGCGTAGCCATTTCAAATAGATTTCGAGCTATCGCTTCAGAAATTCCACGTTCTTCAGACCCTTTCCCTGGATAGGCGCCTATTGTATCAATAAATGTAATAATAGGGCGATTAAATTTATCAGCTTGTTTCATCAGTCTTAGCGCTTTTCTATATCCTTCTGGATGAGCCATTCCAAAATTTCTTTCTATATTTTCCTTTGTACTTCTACCTCTTTGATGACCAATAACCGTAACGGGCATTCCTTTAAATTTTGCAATACCACCTATCATTGCTTTATCATCACCATATAATCGATCACCATGAAGTTCGAAAAAGTTTGTAAACAATAAAGGTATATAATCCAATGTCGTGGGCCGGTTACGTAGCCTTGCAATTTGAACTCGTTGAAAAGCTGTAAGATTAGAATAAATTTCATCTTGCATTTTATTTAAACGTTTTTCTAATAAATGAATTTCTGACGATAAATCTACATTATTTTCTTTCATCATTTTCTTTAATTCATCAAATTTCTCTTTTAGTTCAATAATAGGACGTTCAAAATCCAAACTCATTTTATCCTCCAAAGGTTATGATTTACCTCACTCTAATCAAAAGACTTAGAAATAGAATCAATAAATAATTCAAAACCATCCACAACTATTTTTTGTTCTGATTCTGATAAATTATTGAGGATACGTTGATAAAATGTAAGGGATTGTTCTCTTAAGCGATTAACAGTAATGTGACCCTTTTCTGTGAGGTGCAGAAAAAGTTCTCTTCTATTTTTTTCATTTACTTCACGATAAACAAGTCCCTTTTTTACTAACTTATCTACCAATCTACTTACAGTTGAAGTATCTAGTCTAAGTTTATTGGATAGTTGCCAAACAGTTAATCTTTCCACCTCTAGTTCCTCTAACGCCATCATTTGAGAAGTTGGTAGAGGTTTTTCAAATGGTCCATTCGGCAAATTTTGAGATTCGAAAACCCCAGTTAATATAATCATTTTCTTAATATCTGTTCTTAGTTTTAAGGCATCTTCTCTTTTCAAAAGGTCAACCTCCTACAATTCATGTATCATACATTAATTGTATTATACATCAATGTGGTTTTTTCACAAGCTTAACATAAGCCAATATGACAACATGGACGAGATATTTCTTCTTGTTAAATGTGTCTAATTTGTGAAATTAACAATTTCCACAAACTAAAATATATGGAAGTTCAGTCTATAGTAGGTAACATAATACTCATTGTTATGGCGGGTATCTAGTCTCGTAAAAGTGACAAGACTAATCATTTTGAATGAATAGAAGGAGGTTTCATGAATATTGCCATAACTGATGTTACATACGGTAGTAAAGTAAGAGAGCCAAAAGGTGCTCTGCGTTACTACTATACACATGCCTTAGAAATCGAAAATTCTAAGGAAGAGCTTCTCATCCAAATGGACTTTACAGATAAGCTCTCTAAAAAAAATTACACGGAGGTAATAGGAAATGAGAATTAACCACAATATCGCAGCACTTAACACATTAAACCGTTTATCAGCAAACAACGGTGCGAGCCAAAAGAACATGGAGAAACTATCTTCTGGTCTTAAAATTAACCGTGCAGGAGATGACGCAGCAGGTCTAGCAATCTCTGAAAAAATGCGTGGACAAATCCGCGGATTAGAAATGGCTTCTAAAAACGCCCAAGACGGTATCTCTCTTATCCAAACAGCTGAAGGTGCATTGACTGAAACTCACTCCATCCTTCAACGTGTTCGTGAACTAGTCGTTCAAGCTGGAAATACTGGTACACAGCAAGGTGAAGACTTAGCTGCAATTAAAGATGAGATCACAGCGCTTGTTGAAGAGGTCGATGGTATTTCTAATCGTACTGAGTTTAACGGAAAAAAATTATTAAATGGTACGTTTAATGGAGTAGGCACACCAGAAGTTCCGCCGACAGATCCAGATGATCCAAGTACAGGTACACCAGCAACTGATGGCGATGCTTTAGTATTCCAAATTGGTGCAAATGCTACACAACAAATTAAGGTAAACATTCAAGATATGAGCGCTGCTGCTTTAGGCGTTACAGACAACGATGGTGCAGTTGAGACAGGTAAGTCTGTTAAAGATATCGATGTATCTAAATTTAAAACAATTGCAGCTGATGACGATGGTGGATTTGATGATCAGTTAGCAATCGTTGATGGAGCTATTAAACAAGTTTCTGCACAACGTTCTAAACTTGGTGCAGTTCAAAACCGTCTAGAGCACACAATCAACAACCTTGGTGCTTCTGGTGAAAACTTAACGGCTGCTGAATCTCGTATTCGTGACGTTGACATGGCAAAAGAAATGAGTGAATTCACTAAGAACAATATTCTTTCTCAAGCGTCTCAAGCGATGCTTGCACAAGCGAATCAACAGCCACAAAACGTACTTCAATTATTACGTTAATAAATCAAAAGCCCCTATATATAGGGGCTTTTTTTGTTTGTCTTTATTCGGTTCGATGTCTTATTTTATAGATCGTTCTAAAAGACGCTTCAACGCCAATGAATACGACAAATAATAATACTATCCAACTAACCAAATATTCGAGAGAGTCTTTTGTATTTCTCAGTGTTGGTCATTATCCTGTTTTCACAAACAGGGAGCTACATAAAGCAGCTCACTGACAAGTAATCAATCTTTCTTTTTTTTGTAGTCTTTTATTAAGCTTGAAACAGTTAAACCCATTACACCAAAAGCTACTACATAAAATAAAATATTTGTTACAGGTGTATCAATTTTTCCTAAAATCAACACAATAGCGATAATAGCGGCGGGTAAAGTAATTAACAAACCTTTGGATGCCTTATTTTCCTGTGTCACTAACCAAGCACCTCCTTGTTGTTTTCCATTTAGGTGTGTTTTAGTTCATTTTAAAAAACGAACAACATGATGGTTTTAGCAACCCACCATGCTGCATTTTCACTTCCAGTCACTTTAAGAGCGCCTAAGTAAATACCATGTTCAAGAGCGCCTGTATAGTGTTCGAGAGTGATTAGAATGGTTTCTAACCCTGTTACACCGCCTATCATTACTTTCAGTTTAGTTGGTAATTGGTCATAAGCTCCTTTTATTGCTTTTATAGCCGAAGTGAATTTACCGTGTAAAGTAGCTTCTCCGTATGTTTTTGACTGAGCTTCTTTTATTACTTTTTTGAACTTTACTGTTTCTTCTTCATTTAGATTCCAATACTGTGCAATCTCATCTATTGTAGGCTCTTTTGATTGTTCAAAAGAAAATTTTACAGATGAATAAGAAAAGGACTGTTCTTTTTCGAGAGCTTTAGTAACATTTGCTTCTGCAAAAGGTGTGAATATAAAAACAGAAATTCCTGCAACTGTTGATAAGATTAAACCTTTAGAAGAACTTAGTTTTTCCATAATAAACTCCTACTTTTGAATATATTTTAGACATTAGGCTTTCAAGGAATGTAAGGCTTATTTAGTAATGCAATATTTTGTTTTAGCTGTTAGAAATATTCCTCCTACTCTAATGAATGTTATCATTTGTAAATAAAAGAAGTAAATAGGTTATTTGTTATAAGGTTTGAACGGTACAATATGTATGCATATTGATGAAAAACATGATTAACAAAGAATCAACAAAGATTAAGAATAAAGAGGTAACATTTTTAGTTCTTAAAAAACGAAGGAATACCGGAGGATAAAAAGCTTCTGTAGTAACGGTAGAAGTGAATTAGAGGGTGTCACTGGTAATGACAGAATTCTATACCTCTACCTTGACTGGGTAGAGGTGACAGTTCGATCCAGCTTAATTAGAGACCATCGTAAAGAACCCTTCTTGTTAAAGATTAAAGAAGCAATAAGTAAAAAATATGAAACTATTTTATTTCCTCATCCATCACTTTCTTATATTTTTCAAATTCAGAATCCTTCATTTCTCCGTTCATTTGAAGCAGGAAGTTCCCTTTTGAATATGTGTGAGAGAAGAACATAGATCCAGCATTGCCCAACTCATCATAATAAGATTTGGCCTGGTTAAGGTCAGTTTCATTTCCAAATTTAAAAATCCTTCCACCAGCATTTTCACCTAAAGAAGGAATGAGAATCCTTTTTCCTTCTTCTCTTATATTTCCAAACTCTTTTTGTTCAAGATCAGTTGGTTTTTCTGCTTCAAGTCCAGCACTTTTGAACGCTTCAATCACGTTGTCTGTTGTGAGCTGTTTTTTAGTAGATGCTGCATTGCTACAAGCTGTTAACAATAATAAACATGTAAAAAATAATACAAAATATTTCTTCATAGTCGATCCTCCTGATTGATAGATGCATAAGGATCTTACACTAAGTAATTTCTGTTTACTATCCTTTCGACAAAAGTAGACAAATGTGAAAAAATAAAGGAAGGGTAAAATGATAACGTTCAGGTGAATATATATTTGATAAAATATTTAGCGAGGGTAGAAAGATATGAAGTCATTTTTACTAATTGGACAATCAAATATGGCGGGGCGCGGCTTCAAACATGAAGTGCCTCCGATTTATAATGAAAGAATCATGATGCTGCGAAATGGTAGATGGCAAATGATGACTGAACCCATTCATTTTGATAGGCTGGTAGCTGGCGTAGGACTAGCTGCTTCCTTTGCGGAGTCTTGGTGTATGGATCATGAAGGAGAAAAGATTGGCCTTATTCCTTGTGCAGAGGGTGGCAGTTCCATTGACGAGTGGTCGCAGGATGGAGCATTATTTCGTCATGCTATAAGTGAAGCTAAATTTGCAAAGGAAAATAGCGAATTGGTCGGGATATTATGGCATCAAGGAGAAAGCGACAGCCAAGATGGGAAATACAAAGAATACTATGAAAAAATAATAAGATTATTTCATGAACTAAGAACTGAATTATCTGTACCTAACATTCCGCTTGTAATAGGAGGCTTGGGCGATTTCTTGGGAAAAACAGCATTTGGCGCAGGGTGTGTGGAATATCAACTGATGAATGAAGAACTAAAAAAATATGCACATCATCATGAAAATTGTTATTATGTTACTGCCAAAGGCCTTGCACCTAACCCAGACGGAATTCACATCAATGCGATGTCTCAGAGAATATTTGGTATAAGATATTATGAAGCATTTCGAAAAAAAGAACATATACATGAACCATTACCAAATGAATATGAGTTAGTGAATGAATGTCATAATAGAATGAATACCTCAGCGGAGAAAACATATATAGCACTAGAAAAATTCACGTTGGGCAAGATGACTTACGAAGAGTTGTTGAAGGTTTTATCGTAGGCTCAAGTGATAGACTGAAACATAATATATCTCTTGAAAGGATGATTGTGGTGGTGAAAACAGATAAAGTCTCCTCCTGAATACAGTAAATCACATTCAGGAGGAGATAAAAATGTTTAAACAAATAGATGAAAATTATCCGAGAAAAGAGCACTTTCATCATTATATGAAGGTAACCCGATGCTCATATAGCCTGGTGATCAATCTAGACATCACGAAATTGCATGCAATATTAAAAGAAAAAAAGCTAAAAGTATATCCTGTGCAAATTTATTTGTTAGCAAGAGCTGTGCAAAAAATACCGGAGTTTCGGATGGATCTAGTAAACAATGAACTTGGTCATTGGGAACTTCTCCATCCTAGTTATACGATTCTAAATAAAGAAACAAAGACATTTTCAAGTATTTGGACGCCTTATGACGAAAACTTTGCTCAGTTTTATAAAAGCTGTGTAACGGACATTGAAACTTATAGTGAAAGTAACAAACTATTTCCGAAACCTAATATGCCAGAGAACATGTTCAATATTTCAAGTCTACCTTGGATTGATTTTACTTCTTTTAACCTTAATGTATCTACAGATGAAACTTACTTGCTGCCAATATTTACGTTAGGTCAATTTAAGATGAAAGGAGAAAAAATCACCCTGCCCGTTTCGATTCAAGTACATCATGCTGTTTGCGACGGCTATCATGTCGGTCTATATGTGGAATATTTGAGATGGCTTATAGAACATTGTGAAGAGTGGTTAAGCGAGTCATTGTATATTTAGTTTTCAAAAGGTGTAGTCATTTGATTTTTAGAAAAAGGCAAACTTTGTAGAGTCTGCTTTTTTGTTGTGTGAAAAAAATGTGTAAAATCACTTTATGTTACTCAACTGTTCTTTTTGCGGTTTCTTTTCGGTGATTTGTAAACTCATACATGTGATAATAAATGTAATATAAGGGAAATTAGTGGAAGGGGAATAAGGGATGGAGAAAGTTCTTTCTTCACATGTTGGTGTGAAAATAAATGAATGGTATAAAATGATTCGGCAATTCAGCGTTCCAGATGCAGAGATATTGAAATCTGAGGTAGAACGAGAAATTGAACGGATGGAAGAGGATCAAGATCTGCTCATTTATTATCAATTAATGTGTTTTCGACATCAGCTTATGCTCGATTATATTAAACCTTCAGAAAAACGATCGCCTTCTGTTTCTGATTTGGTTGATAAAATCGAAAATTCAAATCATCAACTTTCTGGTATGCTGCAATACTATAATGCTTTTTTTAGAGGAATGTATGAGTTTAGTAAAAAAGAATACATACAGGCTATCCAATATTATAAGATCGCTGAAAGGCAGCTCGCATTGGTTGTTGATGATATTGAGCAAGCAGAGTTTCACTTCAAGGTGGCTGAAGCCTACTATATTATGAAACAAACTCATGTTTCTATGCATCATATTATAAAGGCCTTAGACATCTATAAGCAGCATGAACAATATAAAGTTCGCCAAATACAAAGCTTGATTGTTATTGCAGGAAATTATGATGATTTCAAGCGATATGACAAGTCATTAGAGCATCTAAATACAGCTTTTTCTATAGCAGAAGAGCTCGCCGATAATATGTTAATTGCTAAAATTCTATTGAACATAGCGAATACATATGATCGACAACAAAAGTACACTGAAGCAATCATACGCTACAGAGAAGTTTTAGACATTATTACACCACGAAGTATTGATATAAAACCAATCACCCTATTTAGTTTAAGTTGGTCGTTGTATAAGTCTAGTCAACATGATGAAGCCGCTCCACTCGTAGAAGATGGTCTTAAGTGCTCCTTAGAGAGAAATGATTCGTTGTGTTTGATGTTATTTAAAGCTTTAAAAGCGATTTATATAGATGGTAATGAGAAAGCAATTCAAGAAGTGCTAGATTATTTTGAGGAAAAGCAACTATATGTCTATGTCGAGGCATTTGCTCAAAGTATAGGATTATCTTCTGAAAAAAAGGGGGACTTTGAAAAAGCTGCCGAATATTATAGAAAGGCTCTTAAAGCTCAAAATGATATTCAAAAAGGAGAGTGTCTGTATGATTATTAAAAAATTACTAGTCATTGTATCCATTGTATTGTTAAGTGTTTCAACAGCAGAAACTTTGAAAATCATTGGAACAAAATCAATTCGGAATACAACAATGGAGGAACAACAAAAATCAAATCGAAACACGACTATGATTGATCGAAATACAACCTCTGAAAACGTATAGACAAGATTAAAACAGACTTTAATAGTCTGTTTTTTTATGAAGTAGAATGAGCAAATGAACAGTTGGTCAATGTTATACTTATCTCAATAGATATAGGGAGGCACCCACTTTGAAGCCATTTTGGGAGAAAGAAGAAGAGAGTCCTTTCACGTTAGAAAAGGTAGATGAGGAAAAAATTCGTGAAGCAGAAGGAAGACTTGGCGTCACTTTACCTGATACATATAAAAAGCTCATTTTAGATTGGAACGGTGGTTTTACAGTTCGTAATGCTTTTCCAACCGAACGGCCAAATTCTTGGGCAGAGGATCATGTTCAATTTGACCATCTAAGAGGAATCGCAAAAGGTGTTGGAATTATGAACAGTCCCCAGTTAAGTGATGAATTGGATCTGCCTGAGGGACTTGTGATCATCAGCGGAGAAGAAGATACATGGATCGCAATGGATTATCGAAAAACGAAGGAACATCCTCCTATTCACTATTTCGATTTAGAGCTGGAAGTAGATTTTAAGCTGGCAGATACTTTCGATGATTTTATTGGGCAGTTATATACAGCTGAAGATGCGATGGTCGAAGTAGTAGAGATTGAGGAGGAAGCTTCGGATTTATATGTCAGTAAAGAAGAGCTTGAACACATATTTGATAGGCAGGACCTTCGTCAGCAGAATCTATTCAAAATGGCACATTATCCGATGGAAGAAACAGAAGAGATCGAATGGTTTTTCAATCGTGTGAAACAATGCATCCAACAGATAAACGATCAACATGTTTTGTATGAAGCAGCGACAACGATTCACTCCATCCTTCTGTTAAACCCGGATATGCCAAGGAATGACCGTATCAATCAAGAGTTGAAAGAAATAGCGGAGTTTCTAGAAAATAGTGGTGAGCCTAATACCGCTTTTTTGGGAGAAGACATTCATCCAGTGAAAAAACGATAGTGAAAGAATAAAAGCCCCTGAAAAGGGCTTTTAAAATGTAGTTTAAGACCTCTTTTTATTTAAAGTTTTCATGATGAATAATGCTATATATGAAGCAATGAATGAGCCTAAAGTGTAAACAACTGACCACCCTAAGAAAGAGCCATTAAAAAGTGTAAATGTCAGGATGAGCAAAATGATAAAGCTCACAACTGGCATGAAATAAACCTTTTGTACAAACAATGTGACGATAAAAGAAGCGATGATCGTACTTACTGGAAGCAAGCCGAATACGAATTCTAAATGAGTCATACCAATTCTCCCTTTAAATGACTTAGCTACATTTGATTTGTTCTAATTGCCTCTCATACACTCAAAATTCATAGTACATCGGGTTTTTGAGTTTAATAAATTTATTAGACAAAAGAATCAATAACCATATCATAACATAAGTAAATGCATTTATTACATTATATGTAATTCGATGGGAAGTCGGATGATTTTAAATCCTTTTTTTTGTAATCTTATTGAAAGTCATATTTAAATAAAGTATAGTAACTTTATATGACAAAGAGGAGGATGGTTAAAGATGATGCATGCAGGAAGATTACGCCAGCAAACTTTGAACAATCAATAATTTCATATGTTCAAAGGCTCTGTTTTCATCAAACAGAGTAAACGGGGTAGTCTGCACATTTTTAAACATCTTCAGCGGTCAAGTATGTAACTTTACTTGAAGACAGACAGATATCGTTTCTGTCTTTTTTTGTAATTTTTTATTGATATAAAGAGAGATATGAGTCTAGCCGTGTTTACTCTAGCCACAGATAGCAGCCTATTTGTGGTTTTTTTGATGATTTTCTTAACGCCTGTTGATCATGAATAAATGAGCAATTGGAGGAAAAGAATATGAATAGACTAGATTTAAAGCAATTAGCCAATCATCACGGATTAGAGATTTTAGAGAATACCATCAAAATAAATGAATCAGGTGTTGATTTCCGTGTCGCACATGTCGAAGATTTACATGGTGATCAATGGATATTAAGAGTGCCTCGCAGACCTGAATCAATGAAACATACCTTACAAGAAAAAAAGACATTAGATCATATTAGTAAGCAGGTTCAATTTCAGGTCCCTCAGTGGTCTATCTTTACAGAAAGTCTGATTGCTTATAAACAATTAGAGGGGGTACCGGCGGCAAGTATTGATGTGGAGAAGCAATCATATGTGTGGAGTTTTGACCAAACGAATGTACCGCAAGCCTATTACGAATCATTAGGAAGAGTTTTAGCAAATGTACATTCCTTAGATCAACAGCCTTTTAAAACGCTCGGTGTGGAGATGCTCAGTGCTCATGAATTAAGAGAATCAATGAAACAGCGAATGGAACGTGTCAAATCGCAATACACCATTAACAGCGGTTTATGGGAGCGCTGGCAAGCATGGCTAGCAAAAGATTCTTTATGGCCGCCTTTCGTGGGGGTGAAGCATGGAGATTTACATCCTGGCCACATTCTGATTGATGAAAATCAATGTGTTACGGGTGTGATTGATTGGTCTGAAGTGGGGGTTGGTGATGTATCTGCAGACTTTTTGTCGCATCAACTTCTCTTTGGGAAAGAAGGATTAACAAAACTTATCCATGCGTATGAAAAAGCAGGCGGGAGAACTTGGCCAGGAATGGATGAACATATAATAGAACTTCTGACTACAAGTGCGATCACTGTGGCCGAGTACGCACAGAGATCAGGTTTGAAAGATATGCATGAAACTGCAGCATACATGTTGGCAAACGAAAGCTAATCAATCAGGACGAATCCAAAAAAAAGCCCCTAAAAAGGGCTTTTTTTAATCTAATTCATGAAAAAACTGTTTGAGTTGATCAATGAAAACGGATTTTGATTTTCCTTTTTTATAAATGAACTCGATATTGATATTGAAATTGATGGATGGATCGATTGAAATTTGTTTTAATGTTCCTTGTTCTACCTCATTTCTAACACAATGATGAGGAAGAAACGATAGTCCCATTCCTTAAAGCACTAAATTTTTTGCGGTTTCCATATAATCAACCTCAATGGAAATGTTCGGTGTGATGTTGTTTTTTTGAAATAATCGGTGGAGCATCAACCAATCAAATGATCCATAGTCAAAGAAAATAAAAGGCTGTTCTTCTAGTTCTTTCATATTGATGTTGTCATGGCTGGCGAGCGGGTGATGAGTTGGGACGAACAGCCCGATTGGATCGCTGAAAATAGGGATTGATTCAATTTGAGGATGTGTTTCAGTTCTGACAATCCCAAAGTCTACTTGGTTGTTAATCACTTTTTTGACAACATCCTTTGAATGTCCTGTTACGATTTTCACTTTCAGGTTTTCGTATTTTTCTTTTAGTGCGGGTAATATGTTAGGCAATAGATTATTGGAAATAGAGGATGCGCATCCAATCGTCAATTCATAAGGGATCATCGTTTGTTTGAGACTATGCTTTGCTTCTTGATAAGAATGGAGGATCTTTTTGGCATGCGGGTAAAACTGTTCACCTTTTTCCGTCAGAGATAGTTTATTTCTCTGTCTATCAAATAATTTCAGGTCTAATTCTTTTTCTAACGATTGAATACGTGCCGAAACAGAAGGCTGGGTTAAATACAGTGCTTCCGCAGCTTTATTGATACTGCCTAGCTGGCATACATAAATAAACACTTCTATATTCTCAATATTCATTTTATCCCCTTATATTACGTTCTTTAAATGTTTAGCTTTTCAAGCTCATACACTAATTTTACAGCTTCTTTCGCCAAAATGACAGTAGGGTCAATCACTTTCACATCTTTAGTTGACCTTAGTACTAAGGGGATTTCTGTACAGCCGGCAATGATGGCTTCTGCTCCTTGATTGATTAAAATTTCTGCAGCTAACGCCAATTCACTTTCGCCTTTACTTAATTTTCCTGCTTTCACCGCATATATCCCATTCATCACGTTTTTCTGAAGATTTTCACTAGGAATCATGACGTCAATCTTGTGATGAGCACAAGCCTTTTGATAGAGCTGGGTTTTTAATGTTCCATCAGTACATAGTAAGCCCACAGATGTATATTGATGTTTGTTCAGGTAATTTGCGGTTTCTAATGGCATATTCATAATAGGGATATGGGTGGAATGTTGTACGTTTTCTAAAAAGAAGTGAGCGGTATTGCATGCAATGAGAATAAAGTCCGCTCTTGCACGTTCTAATCTCTTAGCTGATGCAATCATATCATCTGTAGGATCTTCGCTTTTCCCAAATATGGCATTGGTTCTATCAGGGATTTGAGGATAATTATCAGCAATCACATGGATATGATCCTGATCTTTTATCGCTGGTGTATGAGAAATGATTTTTTTCATCAGATCAATCGTTGCTAAAGGACTCATCCCGCCCATAATTCCGATCGTTGTAAACATATACGCCACCACATTTCTTTTTTTTCTATTATAAAAAAATAAAGCATGGTGAGCGTTATAGAAAAGTTCTATATGTATATAGAAGGTTTATCAAAAGCGTCTTTTAATAGCACTTAGCGGCCCTCTCTGATTGAAATTGGCGAATAACAACCCGGTGTGTCCTTGTAAATATGCTGTTTGCACTCATGTTTAACCTCACTTTTTAGTTTGTTTTTGATTTGAAAAAGTCTATCAGCCATTCAGATAGCTGCTGCTGTGCTTTACTGACAAATCGATCTGCATAATAAGTTAATTCCAAGTGACGAACAGGCGCCGGATCAGCAATAGGAATCGAAACAATATTTGGCCACGTCGAATGGTATTGCAGCAACCCTCGCGGCTGAATGGTTGCACCGATGCCGGCTTCAACCAGCTGCAATAATGAAGATGCGGACCCAACTTCCATGACGGTGTCCAGTTCAACACCCTGTTCTTTACATACGTCATCTACTAAATCCCTTCCTAGATATCCCTTCGGATACATAACCAAGGCATGCTGCGTCAGCTCTTCCAATGTCACTTCACTCTTTTGGGCTAGATCACTTTCTGAATGAACAAATAATTCGTAGGGCTCACTTCCAAGTGGAATTTGAACGAGACGCTTATCCGCAGGCCCACGCAGCCCGATGCCGAGGTCCACTTTATGCGACAGTACTTCTTCACGAACGAAGATCGTTGAATATGCTTTCAGATTGGTTTCGGGATAAAGTGTTTTAAATTCTACAAATAGCGGAACAAGCTGAAAGTCAAGATCGGAGGGGAGTACTGCAAGTCGTACGGTTCCTCGTTTTTCAGATAACAGTTCTTTCATCGCATTTTTTGCATCTCTTTCAGCTTGAAGCATTTTCATACCATATTGATAAAGCAGAGAACCCGCTTCAGTTGCAACGACTTTTTTACCGATTCGATCAAAGAGCGGCATCCCAACTTCTGCTTCAAGCAGCCGAATCTGTTGGCTTAATGTAGGCTGTGATATCCCTAATTGCTCAGCAGCTTTTGTGAAATGTAAATGATCGAATACAGCCATGAAATATGTAATATGCCGAGTATCCATTTGTCATCCTTTCATAATTAATAGTTTTTTACTATCATCATAATACGAATTATTGTATTGATCAATGAATGCGGCAGATTTATACTCAAAGTAACTTCAACAAGATGAGAGAGGAAGAAGAGCATTGATGAAAAAAATATTTTATTTAACCGCTTTATTTTTAGCTGCACTAAACTTGCGCCCAATCATTACGTCCGTGGCTTCTATGATGAGCATGATCCAAACAGACCTTGGTGTCAGTGCACTGACAGCAAGTCTTCTAACTACTTTACCGGTCTTGTGCATGGGGGTCTTTGCACCTGTAGCAACTAAACTAAGCCGCCGTTTTGGTTTAGAGAGAACCCTCTTTTTCTCGATTCTTCTCATCACGATCGCTACTGGATTACGTGGGACGAGTCAAACGGTTGCCATCCTTCTCATCACTGCATTTGCAGGAGGAGTTGGAATTAGCTTTGCAGGACCATTGTTGTCTAGTTTTATCAAAAAGTATTTCCCGAAAAACCCGGGGATTGTGAGTGTCTATTCTATTTCGATGACGATTGGTGCAGCACTTGCTTCTGGCTTCACCATTCCGATATATCTTCGCAGTGAGCATAACCTTCCGCTCGCCTTGTCTTGCTGGGCGGTTTTAGGGATCATCGCATTGATCTTATGGCTAGGGCTGGCTCGGAAAAAACAACAGGCTGATCATGCAGTTTTACCGCTAAGGCTACCGCTGCGAAACAGAAAAGCCATTCAATTCACCTTGTTCTTTGGCTTTATGTCCAGTATGTTCTATTCGTTAACAGCATGGATTTCACCCATCGCCCTTAGTTTTGGAAATAGTCCACAGTATGCCGCCATGCTGCTAACGATATTTACACTGATTCAGATTCCGGTGGCACTACTCGTTCCAGGAGTCGTCACTCGCTTAGGAAAACCGAAATTATTTCTGATTTTATGCAGCGTGTCAGAGCTGATCGGCCTTATTTTCCTTCTACTTCCAATGCCTATTTTGCCAGCCGTCATTTTTCTAGGGATTGGGGCAGGTGGATTATTTCCTTTAGCACTTATGCTGCCCATTATTGAGACGCGTACACCGGAGGAGGCTGGTACATGGTCCGCTATGTCGCAGATGGGCGGATACATCATGGGCGGGTTTGGTCCGTTTTTCATTGGCTTGGTTTTCGATCTAAGCGGACATTTTCAAGCTTCCATTGTCGCAATGCTCGTCATTGTCTCATTGATGATTGGTGTTCAGTTATCAATGAAATTAGGTAGAAAAGAGGAAGAAGTGTCGAGTTAAATCATGCTGCTTCACATTTCAATCAAAACGGGGAGGTTTTATTGCTTAAGAAGGGGAGCCTGGGTAGAGATACTGGGTGCTTGTTTATGATGGAACGTAAGGAATGTCTTCATTTTTCGCAGCCGCTTTTATAGCTTTTCTTTATTGAGTTTGCGCAATAATGGAATATTTCACAAAATAATAGAGTCACCTAAAGGAGGCAAGTATTGTCTCTCTTTTGTTGTTTTAGGAGTAAACACCAGTGATCCTTTCATTTAACCAGAAATGCTATTGCTTTTTTGCTCGATTAAGAGTTTGATTATAATAGAGACTGTAAAACAGAAGGCGATAGAATAATTCAGTATCATGAGCTCCAGTTATTTTTGCAAGATATGTTCCGAGAAAAATTTGCATAAAAAGAACTAGAGGTGAATAATATGACAAGCTATGAGTCGAAAGACATTTTAAAGCAAGCAATCATGAAGACGTACAATCAATACGATGAAGAATTCAATATGATTCCAGAAGAAATGAAAGATGATCGAATAGAGGATGTAAGCCGAACTCCTGCAGAAAATTTGGCCTATCAAGTTGGTTGGACAACCCTGCTGCTTCAATGGGAGCAACACGAAACTGAAGGAAAGGTTGTCCATACGCCAGCAGAAGGTTATAAATGGAATCAGCTTGGCACATTATATTCTCTTTTTAATGAGAAGTATGCCTGCCAATCACTAGTCGCATTAAGAGCTCAGCTCAAACAGAATGTTTTAACTATTTGTGATATGTTGGATCGTATGAGTGAAGAAGAAGTGTTTGAACCTCATCAACGAAAATGGGCGGATGATGCGACAGCAAAGGCTGTTTGGCCAGTTTATAAATTTATTCATGTGAATACCGTTGCTCCTTTTAAAAATTTCCGTACTCAAATTCGTAAATGGAAACGATTAAAACAAGTATGACGTGAAGGATATACGATGTACATATTTCGTTAGAACTAAACTTGATTGTATCATCTTATTTTAGAGAGAACAGGGGGCGCTGATTCGAGCCCAGTTATTCCTTCTTATCAAAATTACGATCACTCACATGGCTTCTTTACAGGAGCTTTTTTTCTTATTTTTGCGGTTTCTTTTCGGTGTCGGACGATTCACAAAATGATAATATATGTCATTATAGGGAAAATAGAGGGAGGGGTAAGGACGGATGGAGAAAGTGCTTTCTTCTCACGTCGGCTTGAAAATCAATGAATGGTATTATCATATTCAAAGATTTAACGTACCGGACGCCGACGCATATAAAGAAGAAATCAAATCAATGCTTGATCATATGGAAGAGAATCAGGATTTATTATTGTATTTCTCACTTATGGAGTTCAGACATAAATTAATGCTTGATTACTTGAATCCTTTAGAAAATGGAAAAGAGCGGGCGAACTTTAGGGAACTCGCAATGAAGATCAAAAGGGATCAAGAGAAATTAACAGGATTGCTCGAGTATTACTTCAATTTTTTCTACGGCATGTACGAATTTGAAAACTACGAATACCTCAATGCGATTACCTTCTATAAGCGGGCAGAAAAAAAGCTGTCTCTTGTCAGCGACGATATTGAACGTGCCGAGTTCAATTACAAGATGGCAGAAATCTATTACCACATGAAACAAACCCATATGTCGATGCACCATATCGCACAGGCAATAGAATGTTATCGAGAAAAAGATACATACACAGTAAGAGAAATCCAATGTTCTTTTGTCATTGGATTAAACTATATAGATATGGGCTGCCCCGAAAAAGCAATACCCCATTTTCAACACGCACTAGAAAAAGCCGCCGACAACTCAACAAAACGATTAAAAGGATCAGCACTTTATAATTTAGGGTTGAGTTATTTTCATAACAAAGAATTAGCACAAGCGATTATTCACTTTAATGACTCGATTAGAGCATTTAGAGAGCAGGGATACGAGCATTTAAATAGAATCTTAGATCCGCTCATTATGTTGTCAAAAGCCTACTTCAAAATGAAAGAACAGGATTTAGGTACATACGCTTTAAATAACGGAATAGAACTATCTGAAAAGCTGAAAGATCATGTTCTATTATTGATATTCAAGTTTTTAAGATCCCTATACATTGACAACAATTTTGAGCAGTTGGAAAAAATAATGGAATTGTTAGAAATAAAGTCAATGTATCCTGACCTAGAAGATTTAGCAAAAGATGCTGCAAAATATTATAATGAGATGGGAGATAAAGACAATGCGATGCATTTCTATGAAAAGATTCTTTATTTCCAAACTCAAGTGAAGCGGGGGGACTGTCAGTATGAAATTTAAAACGTTATCAGTAGTATTCGTGATGATTAGTGTCATAAGTGTTGTTAGTTATTTTACGTCAGAAGTGACAGCAAGTCATGATGAAGCTAGGAGAGGTCATACTGCAAGTATTGGTTATACTGCTTAAGTAAAAAGCCCTTTAAGGGCTTTTTACTATAAAACGGAATATATGCTATGAATAAAGAATATTTTTTCCATAGAAAACATACTGAGGAGGAAGTAAAATGACAATGTTAAAATCAACATTATTTCGAAGGATTTTCATTATATTTTTTGCTTTAACCTTTATGATTAGTCTGTTCAATATGGCTGTGTTTCCAGGGACGCCAGCGTCTTATTATGTTGGCCTGATTTGTAAGATGTTGTTTATCGGTTTGTTAAATGGTCTATTTTTCGGAACAATTATCTATTTGATTGTCACCCTTCTCTTTGCTAAATCTTCAAAGGAAAATCAATAAACAAGTGAGCGGCTAAAGACCGTTCTTTTTTATTTTTAAAAATTGGACATGCTATTTTAAGAGAAAATGAGATGACTTAATTTATGATCTAAATCGCAATTCCTGTAAATGTTTTTCCATCATATATTCAATTATTTTTAATAACTTACTGCATTATATTTTAAAGGGTGTTACCGTTGGATGTAAGGAATGATTGGCCAATCTTCCAATAAGAGTTGGAGGGAAATCATGAATTGCAAAATTGAAATAGTAAGCAATATGAAGATGGTGTATATGAGGAATATAGGACCGTATGGAAGCAAAATGAATATAGAAATGATGAAGCATTTTAAAAAATGGATCAATAAACATCAATTAAATGATGAATTAAAGAAACATGGCATATACGGGGTTCCTCAAGATGATCCTGCAAGGACTTTACCTGAAAAATGCAGATATGACCTCATGATCATGACAAATAGAGATTTCTCTAATGATCAAATGGTTCAGACTGGTCATTTTGAAGGGGGAAAGTATGCTGTTTTTACAATGAGGCATACAACTGAAAAAGTGAATTTGTTTTGGAGTCAATTACCTGACTATATTCAGAACAATCAATTGAACATGCGTCAGGCACCTACTATAGAGCGATATAGAGAAGAGGAAGGCGAAGATAAGGTGTGTGAATTCTTACTGCCTATCTTTTAAACACTTTATCGAAATTCAATGGGAAAGCAGACCTTTATGGTCTGTTTTTCTGCATATCAGATTTACATTCTTAAATCATCTTGCTTCAAATGCTATACTATGGCTAAACCATTCATGAAGGGGCATGATAGGAGGAGCATTGTGTGATATTCATCATAGGCATTGTCATTGCTTTTATGATTGCTATTTTAGGTTTTACTGTTTTCGTAGAAGTAGGAAATGGACTGGGAACGGCTCTCAGCATCATCGGAGGACTGGTCATTTTATTCATAGCCGGTAGATTACAAAGACGAAAAGAACAGAATGATCCCAACATATTATTAGATAAGATGATGATGTTTTTTCACGAAGATGGATTTCAGGCATCTACATATATCTTTTCAGAGCAGGTTGATAAGGGATTTGCGATTGATGATGAGCTAGAGAAATTGCGCTATATTGAACATCAACCTGGCGGCTCATCTAGAAAATATAGATTTGCAGTCACTGAGCTTTCCTTGAAAGATTTGAAACAAGTTGAGATGTTAGAAGATGGTGTGCCAATTGAATATTCAGCTGAGAGTGATGATAAAGAAGAGGTCTCGACGCTTGAATTAAGATTAACTATGAATGATCAAGAATCATCAACGATCACGATCAACTTCTTGCAATTTGATGGACCTGTTCGTAAAAGCAATGCTCAATACTTAACTGAACGGGAAAATTTGCATGAGATTTATCATGATATTGATGCAATGATGAAATCTGCTAATCACCGCTCATAGAGAAGAAATCACAGTTTGATGTGGTTTCTTTTTTTTATGTGTACCCAAGAAAAGCTGGTCCGGTCATTGTAGTTGAATGTTTTTCTCAAAAATGAATAAAGATAGACTAGACGCGAAAGCGAACATGGAGATAGAAAGAACTCTCATGTGATGAGGAGGAAAAATAAATGAAAAAGCTATGCAGGGAAGTTTGGATCGAAGTCAACCTTGACGCGATTAAAAGAAATATCGGGGCCATTCAAGCGCATATTCCGAGGAAAAGTAAGATCATGGCTGTCGTGAAGGCGAATGCTTATGGACACGGTTCAGTGGAGGTAGCGCGGCAGGCACTGGAGAGCGGTGCGACGGAGCTCGCAGTTGCTAGCTTGGAAGAAGGCATTGTATTGAGGAGAGCAAAAATTGAAGCACCGATTCTGGTCCTTGGATTTACGCCGCTTGACTGTGTGAAAAGGGCTGCAGCCTGGAGAATTGACCTTTCAGGCCTTCGTGAAGACTGGATTGTTCAAGCAAATGAGATCTTAGCGGAAGAAGAAAGTCAGCGCCGGCTTGGGATTCATGTCAATGTCGACACAGGTATGGGGCGATTAGGTGTACGAACGAAGGAAGAGCTGTTAAGAGTGGTGGAAGCCCTTGAAAAGAGTGAAAACCTTAGATGGGATGGGATTTTTACGCATTTTTCCACTGCAGATGAGCCTGACCCTGATTTTACGCAGCTGCAGCACAGCATTTTTATTGATTTTCTTCGTTTTTTGAAAAAACAAGGAATTAAGCTGCCGACCGTACATATGAACAATACAGCGGCTGCCATCGCGTTTCCTGAATTTAGCGCCGATATGATTCGACTAGGCATCGGGCTATATGGGCTGTATCCTTCGCAATACATTGAAAGCTTAGACGCTGTTCAGCTAGAGCCCGCTCTCAGTTTAAAAGCAAGGATTGCGTTCGTGAAGGAAATGGTGACAGAGCCAAGGACCGTCAGCTATGGTGCAACGTATGTAGCAAAACCTGATGAAATCATTGCCACCATACCGATCGGTTACGCAGATGGGTACTCACGTGCTTTATCAAATCGGGGATTTATGCTTTTCCGCGGAAAACGAATGCCGATTGCTGGCCGAGTCACAATGGATATGACGATGATCAGTTTAGGAGAAATGAAAGCAAAGCAAGGCGAGGAAGTGGTCATTTATGGCCGTCAAAAGGACGGAGAAATTTCTGTCGATGAAATCGCCGAAATGCTCAATACGATCAACTACGAAGTCATCGCCACCTTAAGCCGCCGCGTTCCTAGGTTTTATCGTCGAGGCGGAAAGATTATTAAAATATCGACGCCGGTGATGTATGTGTGAGGGGAAATAGAGGGAAATGCTTATTATGATAAAAATTAAATTTTATTACAAATATGTCGATAAAAGGAGGGAAATTCAAGATATGGGGGAAAGAAACGATGAAAAAAGGATTATTGTTAGTGCTTTTGACCATTTTTATGATGGTTACAATTCATCCGTTAAAAGCTCATGCAGCAGAGACAAATGGCTGGACGAAGCGAGCGGACTTACCAGAAGAGAGACTTCATTCTAGTTCCGCAGTAGTAGATGGAAAGATTTTTGTTTTTGGGGGAAGTAGTGAAAAATCACATAGTAATAAAAATACCTACATGTATGATCCTCACAAAAATGAGTGGATCTCAAAAGCTGATATGCCAAGAGAAAGAACAGATAGCGCGGCAGTGGCGATAGGTAAAAAAGTATATGTCATTGGAGGAGCATATCAAGATAGCACAAAAACGATTGATATTTATGATACAGAATCCGATACATGGTCGGAAAAACCAATCCTAATACCAACTTTTGCTGTGACAAATGGAGATATTATTGCGACTGGAGAAAACGGAAAAATTTATATTCTTGCAACGAGTAAAAGTCCTCATCAAGAACATAATTTTTACAGTTATGATACAAAAACGGATAAATGGCAACAATTAAAAATGTTTCCTCAGAGTTTTACTGGGATGTCTATGTCAGAAGTCATTAACAATAAAATTTATGCTACAGGCGGATATAGAGGAACCCAAAATACCCAAATATATGAATATAACATTGAAACAAATCAGTGGGTACGAACAAAATCAAAGTTGGAGTTT
This sequence comes from Bacillus sp. NMTD17, assembly GCF_002998735.1. Lineage (NCBI taxonomy): Bacteria > Bacillati > Bacillota > Bacilli > Caryophanales > Bacillaceae > Bacillus > Bacillus sp. NMTD17. Next base: position 540,641 of record NZ_PVRH01000002.1, on the reverse strand, counting down.
TATCAAGTAGGAGCAGCGTTTACAACATATCAGGGAAAATTATTTATGGTAGGCGGTCAGCATAGCGTTGACAGATCCAGCCCAATATTACCATATACACAGTATTATGATGTGAATTCTAATTCTGTAAAAAAAAGTATAAATGAATTGCCTGAAGCTAGAGTTGGATCAAGTGCTGTAACACTTGATGGGATGATATATATCATAGGTGGAAGGAATTTCAAAGAATATTATAATTTTAAATACGTTAAAAGCAACTTCAAATCAGTAATCTCTATCTCATTAAAAGACTTGCAAATTGCTGAAGGTGAAACAAAGCCAGACGATGGTTCAGCAGAAGAACCGAAAGATCAGGACGGAACAAAGCCTGATGACGGAACAACAGAAGAACCGAAAGATCAGGACGGAACAAAGCCTGATGACGGAACAACAGAAGAACCGAAAGATCAGGACGGGACAAAGCCAGGTGATGGTACAACCGAAGAGCCAAAAGATCAGGATGGGACAAAGCCAGGTGATGGCACAACAGAAGAACCAAAAGATCAAGATGGAACAAAACCAGATGATGGAACAAGCGAAGAACCGAAAGATCAAGACGGAACAAAACCTGGTGAAGAAGCAACAAAAGGTATACTTTCAATTACCATGATAAACGGACTGCAAAAGGATTATTTGCTATCAACGAAAGAAATCAACGATTTTCTTAACTGGTATAAAGAAAGAAGCTTTGGAATTGGTATGAACTTCTATGAAATCAATGATGAACACAATAAAGGTCCTTTCGCAAGTAAGAAGGATTATGTGGTCTACCAAAATATCCTAATGTTTGATATTAAGCAATACTGATATTTTTAAAATGGTAATGCTGCTGATTTTAAATCAGCAGCATTTTTTATAGAATTGTTAAAGTTAGGATCAACGTCTTGAAAAAAAGCGATATTTTTTAAAAAATCTGCTAAACATCCTATAAACACGTCCGATAATAGAATTGTCAGGGTTGATAAGCCCTAGAATTACGGACTTTTTTCAGACAAGGACGTCTGTCAGGTCCTAAATACATGGAGGTAATAGGAAATGAGAATTAACCACAATATCGCAGCACTTAACACATTGAACCGTTTGTCTGCAAACAACGGTGCGAGCCAAAAGAACATGGAGAAACTTTCTTCTGGTCTTAAAATCAACCGTGCAGGAGATGACGCAGCAGGTCTAGCAATCTCTGAAAAAATGCGTGGACAAATCCGCGGATTAGAAATGGCTTCTAAAAACGCACAAGACGGTATCTCTCTTATCCAAACAGCTGAAGGTGCATTGACTGAGACTCACTCAATCCTTCAACGTGTTCGTGAACTAGTCGTTCAAGCTGGAAACACAGGTACACAGCAAGGTGAAGACTTAACTGCAATTAAAGATGAGATCACAGCGCTTGTTGATGAGGTCGATGGTATTTCTAATCGTACTGAGTTTAACGGAAAAAAATTATTAAATGGTACTTTTAAAGCATCTACACCAGCTGATCCTGATACTGACCCATCTTTAGTTTTCCAAATTGGTGCAAATGCTACACAACAAATTAAAGTAAACATCCAAGATATGGGTGCTGATGCTTTGGGCGTTTCTGACGGTGCTGGTGGAATTACAACTGGTCAATCCGTTAAAGATATCGATGTAACTAAATTTGAAACAATTGCAGCTAAAGATGCAGGTGGATTCGATGAGCAATTAAAAGTTGTTGATGAAGCAATTAAACAAGTTTCTGCACAACGTTCTAAACTAGGTGCGGTCCAAAACCGTCTAGAGCACACAATCAACAACCTTGGTGCTTCTGGTGAAAACTTAACAGCTGCTGAGTCTCGTATCCGTGACGTTGACATGGCGAAAGAAATGAGTGAGTTCACAAAGAACAACATTCTTTCTCAAGCGTCTCAAGCAATGCTTGCACAAGCGAACCAACAGCCACAAAACGTACTTCAATTACTACGTTAATGAAAGGCCCCTTTATGGGGTTTTTTTTATGCAATTAAATAGTACCTCTATTGAATAATTAGTTCTTCTTATGTTCAACCAATCATTCTCCTATTAAAATAGAAAAATTCGTGTATGTCTCACAATATCCACATCATTTCATCTTATTTACAGAAGCTACTTCCAATTTTTATAAATCTAAATGACTCCTTCTAATCGGAGAATAAAGACTCTTAATTTTTCCACTCCCTAGCGAAATGACCATACATCATAAGTCTTATTTCTTATTTATTCCTTTTTTGTTAAACATATTCCAAATCAGTTCGATAAATGGATTGTAAGCCTTACGAAAAATTTCTAATTTAGAACTTTTGGACAAGGATGTCTATTAGGTTCAAAACACATGGAGGTAATAAGAAATGAGAATTAACCACAATATCGCAGCACTTAACACATTGAATCGTCTTTCTACTAACAACGGTTCAAGCCAAAAGAACATGGAGAAACTTTCTTCTGGTCTTCGCATCAATCGTGCAGGGGATGATGCAGCAGGTCTTGCGATCTCTGAAAAAATGAGAAGTCAAATCCGTGGTTTAGAAATGGCTACTAAAAACTCTCAAGATGGTATCTCTCTTATTCAAACAGCTGAAGGTGCACTGACTGAATCTCATGCGATACTTCAACGTATTCGTGAGCTTGTTGTTCAAGCAGGGAACACAGGTACACAACAGGAAGAGGATTTAGCATCAATTCAAGATGAAATCTCAAACTTGCAAGATGAGATTACAAGCATTTCTACTCGTACAGAGTTTAACGGGAAGAAATTATTAGACGGGACTTATTCGTCTAAGGGTGCTGAAGAAGGTGGTGAGGCACAAAGCCTTGTATTCCAAATCGGTGCAAACGCAACACAACAAATTACACTTAACATTGAAAACATGGGTGCTTCAGTTTTAGGAACAGATGGGACTGCTGAAGGTGAAGATGGAGCTGGTTCTGTTGCTGGAATCGATGTGACAAAATTCATTAGTGCAAGTGATGAAGATGGCGAGGAATCTGCTGGATTTGATGCACAACTTGGTATTATTGAAACAGCCATTAAGCAAGTGTCTGCTCAGCGATCTAAGCTTGGTGCGGTCCAAAACCGTTTAGAGCACACAATCAACAACCTTAGCGCTTCTGCTGAAAATTTAACAGCTGCTGAGTCTCGTATTCGTGACGTTGACATGGCGAAAGAAATGAGTGAGTTCACAAAGAACAACATTCTTTCTCAAGCTTCTCAAGCGATGCTAGCACAAGCAAACCAACAGCCACAAAACGTACTTCAATTATTACGTTAATGAAAAAGCCCCATTGAGGGCTTTTTTTATGTCAATCTGATGGCAGCAATTGCTGCAAACGAAAGTCAGGAACAGCTTCATGGAAAAAAGCTTGATTTAATTCATCGTTCTCTTTGTCCCATTGACACCACCAACGAGCAGTTTCACCAGAGGAATCAGCTTGAATCATGTCTTGCAGCTGCTCTAGGTTGATGATATCCCTCGGTTCTATTAAGAAAGAATGCATACGGTGATACGCCTCAAGACGTTCAGCCTGTTTTATTTGAACAGCATATTGTACGTAGCGATTTAAATATTCTTGTACAAATGTCAAATGGGGTATAGGCTTTCCTCCCTTTAACTCGACTCCTTCCCATGCCATATCAGCAATCGCACAAAGCCACCAGCCAGGCTCATTGGCGTGCTGCATTTGTTGTAAGGTGTTCCTTTCAAAAGACAACCGTCCCTTTCCTTGTGCTTGTTTGAGCATACGCTCGAGTGTTTGCGCCTCGAGCGCTGCTTTTGTCATTCCCTGCCCATAATCGGATCTAATGTACACAAGGCATCGCCCATTACCAATAAACCACTTGGCCATTCATGCATTTGTTCATAGTGATTTCTCACACAAGCAGAAAGTCTAAACCCTTTGGCTTTGTATAAGGAGTTAAATGGGTGATGGCTTCTGCTATAGCGCGCAGCGGTTTCTGAATCAAATTTGATCAGCATCCGTTGTTGGATAATGTGAGCCGCCCGCTGCTGAGAGAAGAACAGCTGCTAAATCATGATCTACCCGTTCAAACAATCCTGTCGGAATTTGTTTATGTGGCTGTCCAACTACGACCATTGATTGCAGGTTTGGCGCCTCAGGTGTTATCTGGTAGTATCTTGTGCTGTAGCCAAGAGAGACGCTTAACTCATCTGTCTGTGGCAAGGTCAGTCCTGCATCTTTCAGCCATTTTGGCAATTTAGACATTCTTCCAGACGTATCGATCACTAAGTCTGCTTTCATTTGATGAATGATTCCTGGCTTTACACGCCGGTCTTTCAAAATGAGTCCTATGACTTGATTTGTTCCTTCCTCAAACTGTAGCGAGACCGCCTCATGTTTTTCTAAAAAATGAACACGTTCCTCACTTAACATTCTTTGCATCAGCACCCATTCTAGCATGGCACGTCTTGTGACAGCTGTTTCTTCTGTATCGGTGAGCGCTAATTCACCATCTTTTGTGATAAATCGAGATGTTTGATGCCATGTATTAAACCCGCCCATTGCCAGTAACTCTTTTGTATAACCAGGAAATAGACGCTCAAATATTCGCTTGCCAAGTAGCAGCATTCTATGTGGATGAAAGGCTGTTACAAGTGAAGCCTGTTCCGATGAAGAACCTTTCATGTGGTCCATACTTTCAAGTAATGTATGTATATTGGAGGAAATCCCTTGCAATAGAGTTTAGCGAAATTGTGGAACGATTGACGATCGTAAGTAAAGAAATGAAAGAATTCATGCAGCATGTGATGTCAACGTAAAAAACGAATCCAAGAGGGATTCGTTTTTTTGATGCGCTATTTTCTCTTGTTCTGATCAAAGCGATAATCATACGTGTCGCCCTTCACCACATTTAAAAACTCATGTCCAATTTGAACAAGCTGTCCGTTTTTCCATTTGATGAGAGGGTCTTTGTCAGGGTATTTCCAGTAAATCGTCTTCTTACGGTGGGTCAGTTTGTTTTCAATTTCTGCTCTAACTGCGTTTTCCTTTAGCTTTCCTCCGCTATGCTGATAGGTGTTGATGATGTACATTCCGTCAGGTGATGACATCGAGCGGATGAATGTTCCGTGAGACACGCCTTGAAGAGAGAAGCATTTCCAATAAATAATGCCAGCGAAGCTAAGGAGTAAGATGATAAGGATGAGGGTGGTTTTCTTTTTTAACATGAAAAATTCCTCCAGATGTAGATCACAATATTTCTAATTTATGAGAGAGAATACAAAAAGATTCATATAGTCCAAAAGTTCTATTCGTTTCAATTATCGGTCATTTTTCCTCAAAATTCAACAGAAAGCCGTAAATGTAAGGAAAATTTAAGGAAGAATTCAAGTGGTGTATTTGATTCGAAACCTCTTTACAAAAGAATAAGGGATCAGTAGACTTATGCTCATATAGAGAAATGGGGCAGATGACATGAGACAAATCATCGATACGTATCAAAGTTATGAAGAGCTTTCCGCTCATGAAAGAATAGGAATTGATTATCGAATTCTTCACGAGCGGAAAGGTGACCAGCTTCTGGTTTTGTCGCCTCATGCCGGAGGAATTGAATCCGGCGTGAGTGAGCTCATTCATGAAATATCTAGTGATTATTCTATGTATTTATTTGAAGGCCTTAAAGTAAAAGGCAATCATGTTCTTCATATTACAAGTACACGTTTTGATGAGCCGGTTTGCCTTTCACAGGTGCATACCCATCATTATACGTTTGCACTCCATGGTTACGGAGAAACAGAGGTGCTTCAAACGTTAGTGGGAGGTACGGACAGAGAAAGAGCGGCAGAAACTGTGAAACGTTTAACGCTAAATGGCTTTCACGCATTGCTTCTATCTGAATCTGATCGTTTTTCTGGAACACATCCTGATAATATTAATAACCAATGTCTGACGGGAAAAAGTGTACAACTTGAAATTAGTCAGGCGCAAAGAAGAGCATTTTTTCAAGACTTTAGGCGTCGCTACCGGCGTGATACACAAACTGAACAATTTTATCGGTACACAAATGTACTCAAACAAGTATTAGCCCTTTATGAATAAACTATTATCGTTTTATGTGATGATTTACGTTTGATAAACAGCTTCTTTTTCTGCGACCTTTTCTGCTTTCATTAAATAAGACGTAAACTCCTGTTGAAAGCGAATGCCTGCTTTTCGCTGTTCGAATAAGGCAAGCCGCTTTTCAGCAAAAGCTCTAGTGACGTGAAACGTTTGAGCAATATGCAAAATGGCTTGCTGCCGAAGGGTTGGAAGCTTCATTTGCAGCAGCATAAAGGTTGGAACACAAAAGTGATACATGAATTGTTTTGCCTGAAACTCCTGCAGTTCTCGAAAAAGTTTGTTCATTTTGAAATGATTGCCTGTATGCTTTAGCACATGACAAAGCTCGTGGGCAAAATCCTGCCATTGTTCTTCAGGTGATAGGGATCTGTTTAATATAATACTGTAAAGACCTTGATGTTGGATCATCATGCTGCCAGTCTCCTCGTAGTGGACCCATACATGAAATTCAGAAGCGATCCTTTGCATCTCTCTATAAGCAGGACCGCTTATTTGTAATTGAGCATATAACCGCTTAATATCTTCTTCTAAATGGGTTAAAAAACCAGTCATTTAAAAAACCTCCATACAAACGTATGTTCTATTTTTGGCGTAAAAGAAAAGTCCATATAGGACTAAATAGCTAATTGAGCTATTACTTACTTTTTATATCGGCTTATTTTTAACAATTTTAACATAAATTCAAGGAAAAATGGAAGTAATTCCTGTTTTTTTCTGTATTTTTGCACTTTCCACTACTAAAAAGAGTGATTGAATTCAAATTTTACCATAGTCTTCTCATGAAAACAAACAAGTATTGTCTTACGAACGCCACCGATTGATGAGAAAGATCAATTCAATCTAGCAAAAGGGAGTGCAGAACATGGTACAAATTTATCAAGATTTTATTCCAGTTGGAAACGGAAACCGCCCAGGATATGCGATGACACCGGAGTATGTGACGGTGCATAACACAGCAAACACGTCAAAGGGAGCGGATGCGAAAAGTCATGCGGCCTATGTAAAACGCCCAGCGACAGAGGTGAGCTGGCATTTTACAGTGGATGATCATGAAATCTTTCAGCATCTGCCGTTAAATGAAAATGGCTGGCATGCAGGGGATGGACATGGGAATGGTAACCGGAAGTCGATCGGAATTGAAATTTGTGAGAATGAAGATGGAAATTTTCAGCAAGCGGTCAAACATGCACAATGGCTTATTCAAAAGCTATTAAAAGAACATCACATTCCGCTAGCAAACGTGGTCACACATCAGTACTGGTCTGGAAAAGCATGTCCACGCCAGCTTCTTTCTACATGGGATGAATTTAAAAAAGGGATTGAAACGGCAGAAGATCCGGAGCCGGTCATCACGTATGTCGTTAAAAGCGGAGATACGTTAACGAGTATTGCGAAAGCTCATGGGGTCACAGTTCAAGATTTACAGAAGTGGAATGACATTAGTGATCCGAATAAGATTCAAATTGGACAGGTTCTCAAAATTTATCGTAACGATGCAAAGAGCACGTATGAGCTGCCAGATGGGGTTTTAAAGGTGACGTCTCCATTGACAAAGGGAGAGCACGTACGCCTCGTCCAACAGGCGCTTGCTGCTGTTTATTTTTATCCTGATAAAGCAGCTGCAAATAAAGGAATAGACGGAGTTTACGGAGAAAAAACGGCGAACGCCGTAGCGCGTTTTCAGCTGGTAAATGGTCTGACAAGTGATGGAGTATACGGACCTAAAACGAAGGAAAAACTTCTGAAGCTGTTAAGTAAGTGAGTGTTTCTGTTTGTATGATTGGATGACTGCTTCACTTTGCTCATTTAATCGACGCATATAAGGCGACGACTTATATTCAGCAAACTGAACATATCTCAATTGTTTGATTTTCTTTTTCATTTATTGGCACCTCAATCGTTGCAACGTATAGATTATTGTATGCAAGTCTATGTAAAAATGGAAGCAGGACGCGGATTTTGTTCCGCGTCCTTTAGTGTAATCAAGCCCTTTTATTTTTATACTCATCCAATAGCTGTTCATTCTTTTTAAAAATACGCTCTGTATGGGGGCTTACCTTGTAATCCGCCATACTGATATGTTGCTTTTTCTTTAAAATCTTAAAAGGGTTTTTCTTGCGATTGTTGTTATCCCCTTGAAGTGCGTGGTCCATCTTCATCACCTTCCTCTTCATCAGGCAAGATTAGGTCATAAATTGTTGTAAGTGACGTCATTAATAAATAGTCGAACTCAGTGACAATGTCATCAGAGGTAAGCTTAATGACGAAGTGATCATCTGCTACAGAAAACGGGATGAGCACCAATTTGCCGAAATCATCGTAATAGACTTCCTGCCTGTCAAGCTTCGCCTGAATAAGAGCTCGCTGGTCAAGTATCCGCAGCAGGTCATCTTTTTGTTCCTGCGTATCGTATGGACAAAGAACCGCTTGAATATTCATCTTGTCGGCAAAAGAATAAATGAGCCGTTCAATTCCCTCTATATATGCCTCTACACTTCCATAATATACATGGATCGGTTCGTTTTTCAATAGGTATTGGTACGTTTTTAGTTTGTTGAGGTAAGAATGAAGTAGATCGTTATTTTGTTCTAGGAGTTGGTGGGTGTCGGTTTCTAGTTCGTGATTTCCGAGTTTTTTAATATAGGAGCTGAGAAAGATGAATGCATCGGTTAATGCAAAAAAAACAGCAATAATCAAGTAGTGCATCCAATCGGTGAAGATTGAAGAAGGGTCATTTGTCCAGTACACAACAGCACCAGCTACATAAATCCAATACCACGTTTTTCGAATGGCAAACATCTTTTCTTTTACTTTTTGTTCAAAACGCCATACGGCAAATACATATACAGCAAGGGCACCTAGCAATAACCACACGGTCAATTGAAAAAATAATAGCATGTTCTTCTCTCCCATAGACAGATGGATACTTATTTATTTCTATGGATATGATTGGAAACCCTGCTTCATGAAAAAATGGCTTGTAGGAACAAGGTGTTGAAGTGTGCGGGCAAATAAAAAAAGACCTGTCAGACAGGTCTTTGATATTAGATAATCGCATTTAACACAAAGTATATAAGAGCCCCTAGAGTTCCTGAAATCGGTAATGTGATCACCCAAGTGACAAGCATGCGTTTTGCCGTACCCCAGTTTACTCCTTTTACTCTGTGTGCAGAACCTACACCTAGAATAGATGATGAGATCACGTGAGTGGTACTAACAGGTAAGTGAATAAATGTCGCACCGAAGATAATCGCTGCACCCGTTAAATCGGCAGATACTCCGTTTACTGGACGAATTTTCATAATTTTACCGCCGACTGTTTTAATAATCTTCCAGCCGCCAATAGAAGTACCTAGTCCCATTGCAAGCGCACAAGAGAATTGTACCCAAAAAGGAATGTCGTCTGTTGTATGCAAATTACCTGCAATTAAAGCCATCGTAATAATTCCCATCGCTTTTTGCGCATCGTTTGTTCCGTGGGTATACGATTGCAGTGCAGCAGTTAAAATTTGAACACGTCGGAATTGTTTATTTGTTTTTGCGAGATTGTTGTTTCTGAATACAAATTTGATAATGGTATACACGATATATCCCAATACGAAAGCTAGGATAGGTGAAAGCAATAGTGCTTGAATGATTTTAATGAATCCCGAATAGTTTAAAGCGCCAAAACCAGCAGAGGCAATAACAGCTCCTGCAATTGATCCGATCAGTGCATGTGAAGAACTACTCGGAATCCCGTAATACCAAGTAAGCAAGTTCCAAGTAATGGCCGCAATTAAAGCAGCCAAAATGACAACAGAACCGTTTTGAAGTGTAAAAGGATCTGCGATGTCTTTTGTGATGGACTTTGCCACACCTGTAAATGTCATTGCTCCTAAGAAGTTCATGAACGCTGCCATAATAATAGCATGTCTAGGCTTTAACGCCTTTGTTGAAACCGAAGTGGCAATGGCATTTGCTGTATCGTGAAATCCGTTGATGAAATCAAAAGCAAGTGCACAAATGACAATAAATATGGTAAGGATGAGTAATGTGTCCATGTTTAACTAACCCCGTTACGCATTCTTCATAATGATTGTTTCTAGATTGTTGGCAACACTTTGACAGGAATCAGCGATTTCTTCAAGTGTTTCGTAAATTTCTTTGTATTGAATGACCTTGATTGGATCAGTTTCTTTTCCAAACAAGTTCTTTAGTGATTTACGATAAAGATTGTCACAATTATGCTCGATCTCTTTGATTTTGATTGCGTGTGGTTGAATATCTTTTAAGCGATTTTCAGCCAGTAAATCAATTGTAATTAAAATTTCCTTTGCACATTCTCTGATGTAGTGGCTGAATTTGTCGATATGTTCGTCAGAGCTTGTCATTGAATAAATTTCCATTGTCGCTGAAAAATGCTCAATTCCATCTAAAACATCGTCGAGGCTATTCGTCAATTGAAGAATGTCTTCACGTTCAATCGGTGTAATAAAGGCTTTGTTCAGCTCTTTAATCATAGTATGAACATGATTATCACCTTTTGTCTCATATTCCTTCAATGTGTCAGAAAATTCTTTCAGAGTGGTTTGATTTGTTACTTTATAGCTAACAAAATACTCAGCAGTTTCATCTAAATTTTTAGCAATTTCCGTTAACAAGACGGAAAACTTGTCTTTTTTCCTTTTTAACATGTAAAAACCCTCCATTGTATAAATGAGACAATGCACACATCAAATAATTATATATTCTTTTGTCGAAAAAAAACAGGTGTAGTCGAAAATTTCTTCACTTTTTCTATTTGATCTTATTCTGACCTAAAGATGTGTTCTCAACACACCTTTTTCAGAAAGGAGAAAAGAAATGAAAAAAGCGGTCCATTTTTGGCGCCGCTTAAAGCTTAAGAAGCTGAATAAACAAGTTTAAATCGCTCGCAAACAAGGAGCATGTCTTCTTTAAATTCTAATCCGTACGGTTTGAGTGCTTCTGTAAAAAATTCTTGATGGGCTCTGTACCAATAGTTATATGAAAGATCGCCTTCACCTTCTGCTTGTGCAAATGATTCTGGAACCTCATTCATTGGCATGACATCTACATGCGTGATCTCTATGATGGCTTTTGGTTCGTCATGGCTGTCCAAAATGACCGCATATTGTCCTGCCTTTGGAAGCGGCTCCTGTTCCTTTTCGTAAAAAAGGTGTCCAGAACAAGTCGCTGTTTTTTTCCCTCGCAGAACAAGGTCAAGCAAATGATCTGGGTCTGCTCCAAATGCCCAAGCGGAAACAGACGCGTCAATTGGTGCACTTTCTGATTTTTCTTCCCAATATGTTTCCCAAAATAAGGTGCTTTTCTGATTCATCATTCTTCCCCCTTTGTGATGTGTTTATTATACCGTGAAATCAAATACATGGAAGTATAGTGTCTTTATCCCTACTGAGTAAGTATGTCATATGTTTTGAAAATCCGATTTATATTTGATGAATATAGGATGATAGAATGAAAATTTTAGAAATTTTAGAATAATCTATTGTATTCTGGTCAAGAAGTCGGTATGGTCAAAGTAAGAATATGGAAGGGGTGTTGTGTATGAAACGCATTTCTTTAACTATTTTGTCCATATGTCTGCTGGTTTTCTCGTTTTTTCTGCCTGTCAGTCAGGTCACTGCAACCGAAACTCATGGGAATAAAGTAGCTGTTGGGAAAGATGGCATGGTGGCTACTGCCCATCCGCTCGCATCAGAAGTGGGGGCAGATGTTTTAAAGAAAGGTGGAAACGCTGTTGACGCTGCTGTTGCCATCCAGTACGCACTGAATGTGACAGAGCCAATGATGTCTGGAATTGGCGGCGGAGGATTTATGATGGTTTATGATGGGAAGACTAAAGAAACATCCATCATCAATAGTCGAGAAAGAGCACCACAAGGCGCAACACCAGACATGTTTTTAACAGATGAGGGGAAAGTCATCCCGTTCGATGAGCGATCCACACACGGTAATGCTGTTGGTGTTCCAGGGACTGTAAAAGGTCTTGAGGCGGCATTAGATAAGTGGGGGACCCGCTCGATGAAGGAATTGATTAAGCCTTCCATTCAGCTTGCAGAGGATGGATTTGAAATCGATTCTGTCCTGGCAAAAGCCATTGATGATCATCAAGGAAAATTGAAAAAAACGGCCGCAGCGCCAATCTTTCTTCCAGATGATCAGCCGCTCAAAGAAGGGGACCTCCTAGTTCAGCCAGGTCTTGCAAAAACATTTAAGCTCATTGCGAAAAAAGGAAGCAAAGCATTTTATGAAGGAAAAGTAGCAAAGGCACTTGCAAATACAGTCCAAGATTTTGGCGGAACGATGACAACTGATGACATTGATCGTTATGAGGTCAAGACTGACAAGCCTATCTGGGGAGACTATAAAGGATATCAGCTTGCAAGTATGCCTCCACCAAGCTCAGGCGGGGTGTTTATGCTGCAAATGCTCAAAATGCTTGATCACTTTAACCTATCTCAATATGACCCCAAATCATTCGAAAAATATCAGCTGCTTGCTGAAACGATGCATCTCTCCTATGCTGACCGTGCTGCATATGCCGGCGACCCCGAATTCGTAGATGTTCCACTAAAAGGACTATTAGACGATGATTACATTTCAGAAAGAGCCTCTCTTATTGAATTAGATCAAATGAATCGTAACCCGAAAGAAGGAGATCCATGGGCGTATGAGGATGAAAAAACCCCATCCCCTATTGTCCCGCAGCCAGAAGATAAAACCATTGGTGAGACCACACATTTTACTGTTGCCGATCAGTGGGGGAATGTTGTGTCATTCACAACAACCATTGAACAGTTATTTGGTACAGGGATTCTCGTCCCGGAATATGGATTTTTCTTAAACAATGAACTAACAGATTTTGATGCAAGACCTGGCGGAGCAAATGAAGTTCAGCCGAATAAACGTCCATTATCCAGTATGACACCGACCATCATATTTAAAGATAACGAGCCTGTCATGACAGTAGGTTCACCGGGAGGAACGACCATCATTGCTTCTGTTTCACAAACCATATTGAATTTGCTTGAATATGACATGGAGCTTCAGGATGCAGTTGAAGAACCAAGGATTTATACAAACAGCCCAACTTCTTATCGTTATGAAGTAGGTGTCCCTCTCGATGTGAGGACAAAGCTTAATGATATGGGGCATCGTTTTGGCAACTCGCCTATTGATATAGGAAATGTTCAAGCTCTACTCATTGATCGAAAAGCAGGAACCTTTACTGGAGTGGCTGACTCCTCGAGAAACGGGACTGCTGTTGGCGTCAATTTAAAGCTCTCTGCCCAATAAGAACATTTCCCGGGAAAAGAAGCGCCTCTTGAGGATGGCGTTTCTCTTTTGTCTAAATATAAGGAAAACAGTAGAAAACTGAGAATAGTTTGAATCATACATAGCTGATCAGACAACCGAAGGCTCTTGGCCATTTGAAGTACAGGACTGTGATGTATTTCAATGGCTAAGGGCCTTTTTTGCGTATGAATGACAAGGTTGTTGCTGACATCAAAGAGCAAGTACATGAGCTTTTAGAGAGAGGAAGTCACATTTAATAAGAAGTAGAGCATAGTTGAAGAAAGATGCAAAAAAGACTGCATCTTTTTTTATAAAATTTTTCCTAGGAACATTGACTTATAATTTAGAATATTATAATATCTTTACAAAGGTAACAACATTGAACATTTTTCGGTAATTATATTTGTAAGCGCTTTATAAAAGGTTCTATTCCAAAATGTTCTTTCTTTTTGTTACATGTGTTCATATTTATGCCAAATGAAAGGGGTGGTTGTTTGAACAACTTGTTTGAGTTAGATGAACAGCTGATCAAGCTGCAGTACGATGCATCTTCGAGAGAGGAGGTGACCACATATTTAGCGGAGCGATTAGAAGCGGGAGGATATATTAAATCGAGCTTTTTACCTGCCGTGCTTGAAAGAGAAAAAACATATCCTACGGGCCTTCCACTTGCGACCTTTGGGGTAGCAATTCCACATACAGATCCTGAGCATGTGAACAAACCTGCGATTAGTGTAGCCACTTTAAAGGAACCTGTTATCTTTCACAAGATGGGGAGCCCTGATGAAACTGTGCTAGCCAAAATTGTGTTCGTCCTAGCAATCTCTGAACCTAGTAAGCAGCTCGTGATGTTAGAGAAGCTCATGACACTTTTTAGAAAAGAAGAGGTGATGACGAGGCTGTCTCACATGACATCGTATGAAGAAGCGGTTGCCGTGCTTGAGCAAGAATTAAACCAATAGCCTTTCACAAAAATAATGTAAGCGCTTTATCTGAGAAATCCAGGAGGTGGATGTATGATCAAGCAAGTTGTCGATTTTATATTAGACCTTGGGCCAACTATTATGCTTCCGATTATTATGACGATTTTCGGTATGATTTTAAGGCAAGGCTTTAAGAAATCCTTCCGAGCCGGTATTACGATCGGAATTGGATTTGTCGGCGTCAACCTTGTCATTAATTTGCTTGTGAGCGGCCTTGGGCCAGCAGCAAAAGCCATGGTTAATTCCCTTGGGCTAAAGCTCGATATTTTGGATGTTGGATGGCCGATTGGAGCTGCTATATCCTTTGGTACACCCGTTGCCCCTTTGATGATTCCTCTTGTGCTTTTGTTAAATGTCATCTTATTGTCCGTTAACTTTACGAAAACGCTGAATGTGGATATTTGGAACTTTTGGCATTTGATTTTCGCAGCCTCCGTGACTTACTACGCTTATCATAATATGTTCTTGGCCCTTGCTGTTGGTTTAATCGTCTCTGCTATCACGCTTAAATTAGCCGATTGGACGGCACCGACAATCGAACACCATTTTGGATTAAAAGGCGTATCGATGGCTCATGCTGAAACGGTCAACTTCGCGCCGCTTATGTATGCGTCCAACCGTATCATTGACAAGATCCCTGGCTTAAACAAAATTCATGCTGATCCAGAAACATTGAAGAAACGTTTTGGCATTTTTGGCGAACCGCTTGTGATGGGTCTCATACTTGGTATCATTATTGGTCTTCTAGGCGGCTATGATGCGAAAGGCGTCATGACGCTTGGTATTCAAATGGCAGCAGTTCTTGTACTAATGCCAAGAATGGTTGCGTTATTAATGGAAGGTCTTATTCCAATCTCTGAGGGCGCTCGTTCTTATATTCAAAAGCGTTTCCCTGGGAAAAATGTCTATATTGGTTTAGATACAGCGATTGTGATTGGTCATCCGGCGAATATGGCGGTAGCCCTTCTCATGGTGCCGATTACGATTTTACTTGCTGTTGTTCTGCCTTACAATGGCATGCTCCCGTTTGCAGACTTATCGGTTCTTCCATTTACAGTTGTTTGGGCAGTAGCAGCCGCTCGTGGAAATATTATTCGCGGTCTTATTAACAGCATTTTTACATTGATGATTGTCTTCTTTATCGCAACGAATCTCGCACCGCTTGCGACAACAATGGGGAAAGCAGTCGGCTTTGATTTCCCAGAAGGGGCCAACATGATTTCAGGTATTGACCTTGGTTCCCACGTCATTCCTTGGATCATGGTGAGACTTCTTGATCCGAGCAACCCGTACTTTATTGCAGCCATCATCTGTGCTCTGGCTTATGCGCTTCTATGGTACTGGGTGCGAAATGATATTAAAAAGCAGTATGCGAAAGAAATGGGCTTAGATAATAAAGAACAATAAACGAGCTGGAGGGATTCTCATGGCAAAGAAAATATTGGTTTCATGCGGAACGGCAGTTGCCACATCGACGGTTGTTGCAAAGAAGGTCGAAGAGACGTTAAAGGAAAAAGGATATGATGTCGTGGTGGAACAGTGTAAGGCATCTGAAGTCCCGCAAAAAGCGGAGGGCGCCGATTTAATCGTGACGACCACGCCAGTGAGTGACACAAAAGGAACGCCTGTGATTCAAACATTATCCTTTTTAACCGGATTTGGCATTGAAGATGATATTGAAAAAATCATAGATCATATTAAGTAAACACTCATTCCATTGAGGAGCTTTCGCGGCTCCTTCCATTTACCTGAAAGGAGGACGTCTCATGCAGCATCATGCTTATAGCCGAACGTCTGCAGTGTTGTCTATTTTTCTTCCAGCCGTGCTCATCTGTCTGTTTTTCCTCTGGTCTCTTTATACGTTAATGTCAGCAGGACCTGAGCCGTTAGCTGTGTTAGGCGTTTATACGCTGCCTATCCTCATGCTTTCTAGTATTACTGGACTGAACCAGCCGACAAACGTCATCATTAGTGAAGATAAGCTGAAAATCGGAGCTTTTGGCAGATGGCACACATATGCGGTCTCTGATATTAAAGGAAAGCTTTTTATCAAGCCGTATCCTCATATCGGGAAAGTCTATGTCAGGGTGGGCCCATCGCGCATATTCGGAGGACGTTACTGGATATCCAGTGAGATGAGTGAGTACAAGCAGCTTGTGCAAACGTTGCAGGATTTTGCGAAGGGTGATGAAAAGGAGGATGCAGCTACATGAAATCAGCTGTCTTTTATTCTTCAGAGAACATTCGGTATGAGGAGCGGAACCGGCCTGCGATTGGTGATGATGAAGTGCTATTAAGAATGCGTGCCTGCGGCTTATGCGGCACGGATATTTACAAGGCAACACATGAGACGGTACCCTCTGGAACGGTGCTAGGGCACGAAATCGCTGGTGATATTGTTGAAACCGGAAAGCATGTGACAAATATCCGAACGGGAGACAGGGTTTATGTTGCGCACCATGTACCTTGCTTTACCTGTGACTTTTGTCAAAAGGGATTTTATACAATGTGTCCGCAGTTTTCAGCCACTAATGTAGATCCAGGCGGATTTTCAGAGTATATCCGCGTACCTGCATTGCATGTCAAGCACACAATGGGTAAGCTCCCGAAGGACGTCTCATATGAGCAAGGGGCAATGGTGGAGCCAGTCGCCTGCTGTCTCCACGGGTTTGAACGAGCACCTGTTCATCCAGGAGATTCTGTGCTGATCCTTGGAGCAGGGCAAATTGGCTGTATCCAACTACAGCTCGCCAAACATTACTTGGCTGGAAAAGTGATGATAACGGATGTGAATGAGAACCGGCTGCTGCAAGCGAGAAATTTAGGTGCAGATGTTGCTTTTCATCCAGCCTCTGAGCCGGTGGAAGACCGGGTCATGAGAGAAACAAATGGAAAGGGAGCAGACCTCGTCATGATATCTGTTGGGAGCAGTGCGCTTTTAAAAGAAGCGTTTCAAGCGGTAGCGAGAGGTGGAACGATTTTAGTGTTTGCTCATTTTCCAAAGGGAGACGTCTCCATTCCGGCTGATCGGTTTTTCCATGATGAAGTGAAAGTCGTAGGAGCCTATTCCTCGCATCCTTATCACTATCGTGAAGCCCTTGAGCTTCTAAGGGCAAAAGTAGTCAACACAGAAAATATGGTGACGCACCGTTATCCGTTAAGTCAGCTGCTTCAGGCGATAGAATGTGCAAGGCACCCTGAAGGAGAAAGTGTCAAAATCATGATGTATCCAGATGAATGAGAACATGGGAGATTGGAAGAGAAAGAGAAGTTCTTTAGAAAAGGGCTTGCCTTTCTCTTTTTTCTGACAAAAAATGAAAACGCTTAAAAATGAAAGAGAATTGCTTGACTTCAATGATACTTAAACGTATGATAATTACAAATGTAACATATAAGAACAAATGTAAAGGGGAGAGAAGAAATGCAAAAACAAATCACTTTGCCTGAACAGATTAGTCATGAGAGATTAGCAGATTTATATAAACAAATGTGGTTAGTGAGATATTTTGATGAAAAGGTCGATCAATTCTTTGCCAAAGGACTTATCCATGGAACCACTCACTTATGTGTCGGACAGGAAGCGTCAGCTGTTGGATCGATTGCCGTATTAAAGAATGAAGATAAGATCGTCAGCACACACCGTGGACATGGTCACTGTATTGCAAAAGGTGCAGAGGTCAATAAAATGATGGCAGAACTATTCGGACGTGAGACTGGCTATTGCAAAGGAAAAGGCGGCTCGATGCATATTGCTGATTTAGAAAAAGGGAACCTTGGCGCAAATGGAATCGTTGGCGGCGGTATCCCGCTGGCAACAGGCGCGGCACTTACATCTAAAATGAAACAGGAAGGCTTTGTTGTTCTTTGTTTCTTCGGAGATGGTGCCACAAATGAAGGCAGCTTTCACGAAGCGCTAAATCTTGCATCCATTTGGGATCTGCCTGTTGTGTTCATTTGTGAAAACAACCAGTACGGCATGTCTGGCCCTGTAAAAGAAATGATCAACATTGAAGACATTTCAACAAGAGCAGAAAGCTACGGAATACCAGGAAAATCGATTGATGGAAATGACATGGTCGAGATTATGAACACAGTAGATGAAGCAGTCAGACGCGCAAGAGCTGGAGAAGGTCCATCACTTATTGAAATGAAAACGTATCGCTGGAAGGGTCACTCTAAGAGTGATGCGAAAAAATACCGTACACGTGAAGAAGAAACAGAGTGGAGACAAAAAGACGGAATCAAACGCTTTAAGTCTCTCTTGATTGAACTGAATGTTTTGACAGAAGAGCAGGCAGCGGTTTTACAGGAAGAAGCGAAACAGGAAATTGAAGCGTCTGTTGAATTCGCCAAAAACAGTAAAGAACCGTCAATCGATACACTATTAGAGGATGTATACGCCTAATTAGGAGGGGAATCACGTGACAAAAACAACAGTGAGAGAGATTTCATATTTAGAAGCCGTTCGAGAGGCTATGAGTCAGGAAATGAGAGAGAACCAAGATGTATTCATTTTAGGTGAGGATATCGGCGTATATGGCGGCGCTTTTGGGGTCACGCGCGGCATGATTGAAGAATTCGGTCCAGAGCGTGTACGTAATACACCGATCTCAGAGGCAGCCATCGCAGGAGGCGCAGTCGGAGCGGCTTTGACCGGTATGCGTCCGATTTTAGAACTTCAATTCTCTGACTTTATTACAATCGCGATGGATCAGCTTGTAAACCAAGCGGCCAAAACACGATACATGTTTGGCGGAAAAGGAAAAGTGCCGCTCGTTGTGAGAACACCAGCAGGATCAGGGACGGGTGCCGCAGCGCAGCATTCACAAAGCTTAGAAGCGTGGATGGCTCATATTCCGGGACTAAAGGTGGTTCAGCCTTCAACAGCTTATGATGCCAAAGGACTTTTAAAAGCAGCAATGGATGATGACAACCCTGTCATTTTCTACGAGCATAAGCTTTTATATAAAACAATCGGCGAAGTGCCTGAAGAGCCTTATTCGATTCCTTTAGGGAAAGCTGATGTGAAAAGAAGCGGGAAGGACGTCACGATTGTAGCAACAGCGATTATGGTACACAAAGCGTTAGAAGCGGCGAAGGAACTAGAAGCAGAGGGAATCGATGTTGAAATCATTGATCCAAGAACACTTGTCCCATTAGATGAAGAAACCATAATCGAATCTGTGAAGAAAACAGGTAAATGTATCGTGGTTCATGAGGCGGTCAAACGAGGCGGCTACGGCGGAGAGATTGCAAGTATGATAG
The DNA here is from genome assembly GCF_002998735.1 of Bacillus sp. NMTD17. Classification (NCBI taxonomy): domain Bacteria; kingdom Bacillati; phylum Bacillota; class Bacilli; order Caryophanales; family Bacillaceae; genus Bacillus; species Bacillus sp. NMTD17. Next base: position 520,962 of record NZ_PVRH01000002.1, on the reverse strand, counting down.
CGGAAAGTGAAGCGTTTGACTACTTAGATGCGCCGATTAAACGACTTGGCGGTCTTGCAGTCCCAATACCATACAACCCGACACTGGAAAAAGCGGTCATTCCACAAGTACCAGATATTATTGAAGCAGCAAAAGAGCTTGTACGCTCTTAAATAAAGGGGAGAAGATCATGCCAAAAGAGATATTTATGCCGAAGCTAAGCAGTACGATGGAGATCGGAACCTTGCTTCAATGGTTTAAAGAAGAAGGAGATTCGGTTGAAATCGGTGAGCCTCTTTTTGAAATTATGACAGACAAGATCAACATCGAGGTGGAAGCCTATGATGACGGCATTTTTCTAAAGAAATACTACGAAGCTGATGATCAAATTCCAGTTAATGCTGTCATTGGATATATCGGAGAGGCAAATGAACAGGTACCAAGCGAGCCGCCAGCACAGGCAGATGAAGATTCCTCAGAAAGCGGCGAATCGTCTTCACCAGACACAGCTTCATCCAGTTCTACTGAAGCCTCAAAAACATCTGATGAAAAAGTACGTGCCACGCCCGCAGCGAGAAAAACGGCAAAGGATCATCATGTGGCGATTCAAGAGGTATCTGGCACAGGGCCAAAAGGCAGAGTCCAAAAGCGGGACGTCGAGGCAGTCGTTCATTCTAGCGAGAAAGACCAGCGCGTCTCACCGCTTGCAGAAAAAGTCGCTGCTCGTGAAGGAATCGATTTAGCAGCAGTTTCTGGATCTGGCGCTCATGGCAAAATCATGAAGAGTGATGTAAAAGCAGCAGCACAAACAGCAGAGGCTTCGCCTGTGAAAACACAAAAACTAGCTGGGATGAGAAAAGTGATTGCTGATCGCATGTCACAAAGTGCCTTTACAGCACCGCACGTCACATTAACAAGTGAAATTGATATGACGAAAGCAAAAGAAGTGCGTCAGCAGCTACTACCAGCGATTGAAAAAGAGACAGGCTACCGATTGTCGTTTACAGAAATCATCATTCATGCGGTCAGCCATGTACTCACGCGCCACCCGCATATCAATATGACATTTGAACAAAATGAGCTCCATTTCCATGAAGATGTACACATTGGTCTCGCTGTTGCGGTGAAAGACGGCTTGATGGTACCAGTCATTTCTCATGCGAATCAAAAAGGATTAAAACAACTGACAAAAGAAGCGAAAGAAATTGGCAAAAACGCACGTGATCAAAAACTGCTGCCAGACCAGCTGAAAGGGTCCACTTTTACGATTAGTAACTTAGGCATGTATGCCATTGATACTTTTACCCCGATTATTAATCAGCCAGAAGTGGCAATTTTAGGTGTAGGACGCATTCAAGATAAACCTGTTGTGGTAGATGGAGAGATTCAGGTGCGGCCAATGATGGGTGTCAGTTTATCGTTTGATCACCGAGTCGTAGATGGCGCACCAGCGGCTGCCTTTTTAACAGACCTTAAAAAAGTGCTTGAACAACCATTTGAATTGCTAATGTAGGAGATGAATCGGATGACGAAAACGTATGATCTGACAGTCATTGGCGGAGGACCTGGCGGGTATACTGCCGCCCTTCAAGCAGCTGAGCGCGGACGGAAGGTTGCTTTGATTGAAGAGGATTTTTTAGGCGGTACTTGTTTAAATCGAGGCTGTATCCCTTCAAAGACCCTGCTGAAACATGCAGAAGTGATTGAATCCATTGAAAAGGCGAAAAGCTGGGGAATCGAAACAGGTGACATGATCCTTTCCTTCGATAAAATGAGAAAGCGCAAAGATGACGTCATTGAAAAGCTCAGAGGCGGAATCGCCTTTTTATTAAAGCAAGGAAAGATTGATGTGTATAATGGCAGAGGCACAGCTGTGACAAAGCATCGGATTGAGATTGAAAAACAAGGTGGATCACAATCGATTGAAACGAAAGAACTGATCATTGCCACCGGATCTACACCGGCCATTCCGCCAATACCGGGGCTTAGAGACATTCAATTTGATACAAGTGATACGATCTTTGACATCTCAGATATCCCAGCTTCTGTCGTCATCATTGGCGGAGGTGTCATTGGGCTTGAGCTTGCATGTATTTTCCAGAGTCTTCAATCAAAAGTCACCATTATTGAAGCAGCACCGTCCATTATTCCGCAAGAGGATGAAGAAGCATCTAAGCTGCTAGAAAGAGAATTGAAGAAAAAGGGCATCCATATCGCGAAGAAAACCACTGTGACAGAGGTAACGGAAAGCGAAGGAGTCAAAGCGGTTCATGCAACAGATGATAAAGGGGAGACACACATCTTTACGGCGGAAAGACTGCTTGTCTGCGTTGGAAGAAGACCGAATGTATCAGCTGTTAGCCAGCTTGATCTTCAACTGGATGGTCCGTTTATCAAGGTGAATGATCTGATGCAGACAAGTGCTGAGGGTGTATATGCAGTTGGGGATGTCGCTGGCGGCTATCAGCTGGCTCATGCGGCGATGGCAGAGGCAGCCGTTGCAGTCAGCAATATTTGTGGTGAGCATGAAAAAATGAATGCTGATATTATGCCTAGATGTATTTATACATTACCAGAGGTAGCAAGTGTCGGTCTTACGGAGAAAGAGGCAAAAGCCAAAGGGCTTCACGTACAAACAGAACGATTTGATTTAGCGGCTAGCGGTAAAGCGCTAGCGGCAGGTGTTCAATCAGGCTTTATTAAATTGGTGTACGATACAGTATATGGTGAAGTAATCGGCGCGACGATGGTTGGTCCGCACGTCACAGAGATGATTTCAGAAGCTTCCTCCTTTATGTATTTAGAAGGAACAGCAGAAGAGATGGCGAAAATGATTCATCCGCATCCGACCATCTCAGAAGGTTTTTATGAAGCAGCTCTTGATATCGTGAGTAAGCTGAGAAAATAAATGCCAAACAAGGGATAGGGAGGAGATGCATGTGCACGTCCAGCTTCATCATAAAGCGGCACTTGTGACAGGTAGCACAGATGGATTTGGAGAAGCCATCTGCCTGGCTTTAGCCCGGGCAGGTGCACATGTTTTTTTACACACATTTTATGATGAATCAAAGGCTAGATCCATTTATGAAGACATTCAAAAAATGGGCGGTCAGGCGAGTATCATCATGAACCCGCTAGAAACACCGCGTGATGCCACGCGTATGCTGAGGCAAGTGATCGATACATGCGGGAAACTAGATATTTTGGTCAATCAAGCAGCGCAAGGAGCGGAAGCGGAGCTTGATGCCGCTCACCCTGATAAATGGGTGGACGAAGTGGAATCAGCTGTGAATACTGTCTTTCTTTCCAGTCAAGCCGCCGTATGGCACATGGTGGACCAGAAGCAAGGCTGTATTATTAATATATCGTCATCAGGCAGTATTACAGGTGATGGCGGGATCTCACATGCTACATCGAATTCTATGCTGAATGCCATGACAAAAGGGCTGGCGCGAGAATTTAAAGACAAAGGTATCCGTGTGCTCGCCCTATTGCCGCCTCCTCTCCATTTGGTTTCTGACACAGAGCAAATCAAGGAGACTGTGGCCCATATGACGGTCTTTTTAAGTACATCATATGGCGCATTTACAGATGGTGCAGCGATTATGCTTGATGGGGGTGAGAGTGCTGGATAATGATCAAAAACCAGTTCTCATCGTTGGCGGTGCCCAAGGGATTGGAAAGGAAATTGCCGAGCGTTTTTTAAAAGAAGGATACAGAGTGGCTGTGTCCGATATAGATGAACAAGGACTTTCACTTTTAAAAAAACAGCACTCTGAGCTGCTGACATTTCAAGCTGACGTTTCATCGTGGGAAAGTGTTCAGCAGATGATCTCAGCAGCTGAAAGGGAGCTAGGCGGCATTGCTCATCTTGTGTATTCAGCAGGGATGACAAAATCACTTCCTTTTTTAGAAGTCGATTTTTCACTTTGGAAAAAGACACTGGCTGTGAACTTGTATGGTCTTTATTATTGCATCAAAGCGTCAGCACCTTATATATGTGAGCGGCAAGAAGGAAGCATTGTCATGATTGGATCAGGATCTGCTATAACTGGCTCAGGCGGCGGAATTCAGTATTACGCCTCAAAAGCAGGTGCTTTTGGCCTGATGCGTTCGCTTGTAAAGGAATTAGGGGCACACCAGGTGCGTATCAATGTGATTGCACCCCGTGTGATTGAATCTCAAATGCTTGATACGCTCTATCCTACTGAGGAGGAGAAAAAGCAGCTGCAATCGCTTATACCTGTTGGGAGATTAGGAAGACCTGAGGATATCGCAGGACTCACTTTATTTCTCACAAGTGACGAGGGAAGCTATTTGCACGGACAAATTATCCTGCTAGACGGCGGGAGAACGTATCAGCCAAAATATACGGAGGGAAAAAGAGCGAAGAGGTAATCGCTCTTTTTGTCATTTTCGTAACAATTGTTCCAATTAGAAACGAATGTTTGGTATACTGGGAATCATAGTATATTAAAAGGATGATGTCACATGCTGAATTGGGAAGAAAGACGACAGCTCGTCAAAGTTGCTCATCTTTATTATACAGACGGGTGGACGCAGCAGGAAATCGCAAAAAAGCTCAATGTCTCAAGACCAGTCATTTCAAAGCTCTTACAAAAAGCAAAAGATGTGGGAATCGTTGAGGTGTACATTAAGGACGAAAGTATTCATACGGTGGAGCTGGAAAAGCAGCTAGAAACAACATTTCAATTAACAGATGCTGTCGTTGTCCCAAGTGTCGGGACAATGTCTGAGATGGTGAAACGGGCAGTCGGTCAAGCAGGCGCCTATTATCTATCTAAAAACATGAAAGATGCGGAGAAAATCGGCATTTCATGGGGAACCACACTGGCTGAGCTTGTAAAGGAATACCCGTTTGAGCGAAGAAACGATGTGAAGGTCATTCCATTAGAGGGCGGAATGGGCAGGCAGGCAGTCGACATTCATGCCAATCAGCTGGCATATGAGCTGGCAAAGAAAATGAATGGCACGTGTTCCTATTTATATGCCCCGGCGATTTTAGAAACAGAAGAATTAAAAGAGCGGCTTATGGCAATGCAGGATATAGAAGCTGTGCTTGAAGAAGGTAGAAATGTAGATATTGCCCTCATCGGTATTGGCAACCCGCATAAAGGTTCAACGTTAAAAACAGTTGGTTACTTAAAGGAAGAGGATTTATCTGGTTTAAGGCAATCAGGGGCTGTTGGTGATATTGGCTTTCGTTTCTTTGACGGTCAAGGCAAACCTGTCCAAGATGAACTGAACCAAAAGGTCATTGGTTTATCACTGGAGCAGTTAAAGAGTGTCAAAACGGTCATCGCTGTTGTAGAAGGAACCCATAAAGCTGAAAGTATTTTAGGGGCTTTAAATGGCGGCTTCATACAAGTGCTGGTGACAGACGAACTAACGGCGGCAGCCATTTTAAAGGAAGCTTCCGTCCAATAAACGGCTGATAGCAATCGAATTGTATAAAAAGAGCAACATCAAACGAGAAAGGAGCTGTGTATCTTGAAGAAAACCGAAATGGAAGCAAACCTACATTGTACTCGGTGCCAAGAAGAGACCCTCCACAGCATCGTTTATGTGAATGATCAGATGAAAAGCGTTGAGTGTACAGAGTGTCATCAGAAGATCAGTGTGCAAGTCGACATCATGAAGGAATTTTACAAAGAAGTATACGAAAAAATTGCGACAAAGCCGAAGCGGATGACGCAGGAATATAAGGCGAATTTGAATGGATTTATCTCAAGACTCCCAATCCGCGTGCTTAGTAAGCCATACCGGCTCATGAGATATTTAAACGAATCATACAAAGTGATCAAGCAATATAAAAAATAGCAGAGCGCTGTTTAGCGCTCTGCTTTTTTTTGTGCTTTTTTCATATAATAATAAATAGGCAGTCCAGCAATCCCGATCAGCATGGAGATTAGACAGCTTTTCCAGTCGGTGATCATGGTGCTGATTAAAACGAATAAAGAACCGATAATCGCAACGATCGGTGTGAGCGGGTAAAGTGGTACGCTATAAGCACGCTCCATTCCGCTATTTTGTTTTCTCAGCTTAAAGACTGCGAAAAAGGCCATGACATAAAAGATGTAGATCATGAAGATCGAAACCTCTGACAGCTTTTCTGGATTACTGACGATCATAAACACAATGGCGATCAAAATTTGCACAAATACAGCAATCCAAGGTGTTTTGAAGGTAGGGTGAATACGCGAAATCGCGTTTGCGAAAGGAATTTGCTTTCGTTCAGCCATCGCGAAAATCACACGTGGGAATGAAAGAACCTTTCCGTTCAAACAGCCAAAGATACTAATGATGATTCCGATACTAATGACCTTACCGCCGATTGGTCCAAAGAGCATTGTCGCAGCAGTACTTGTCGCATTTTCACCTAGCTGGACGATTTGATCTGCTGGTAACACGTGCAAAAGAGCGACATTAATAAAGAGATAACAAGCCGTGACGATTAAAATCCCGCCTGCCATTGCACGAGGAAGCAGCTTCTCTGGGTTTTTCATTTCACCGCCAAGTGCTGCAAGCAATATCCAGCCATCATAGGCAAACAACGTAGCCAAAATCGCTGCACCGAAGTTCATTTGAGCGATACTATCGTTGACAGCCATAAAGATATTTTCGTTTCCTTTCCATAAGCCAAACACAATAATAGCGGCAATCGGGACAAGCTTTCCGATGGTGGTCAGCCCTTGTACAAAACCGCCGTATTTCGTTCCCATAATATTGATCAAACATAAAAATAAAACAGTGATAATGCCAATTGTTGTCGACCATAAAGAAGAAAGAGAAAATAAATTGGCTAATAATGAACCAAAATAAAGACCGAGCGCTCCAATGATGGCAGGTCCGTAAATGATAATCTGCACCCAGCCGCATAAGTAGCCCCAAAACTCACCGTACACTTCTTCAAGATAAGCGTACAATCCGCCAGTCCGAGGGATTTGTGTACCAATTTCAGCAACAGTTAGTCCGCCTGCAAGGGTTAAAATTCCACCTAGCAGCCAAGCAAATAAGGCGATGTCTGAGCTTCCTGAATAGGAAAGGACGTTGCCTGGCTTCATAAAGACGCCGGACCCGATAATGGTCCCGATGACAAGAGATAGGGCAAAAAATAAGCCGATGTCCTGTTTTAACGCTGGTTGTTCTTTGTTCATTACACACGACCTCCTGCATCACTTTCGTACGTTACTGTGACATGTATTTTGTTCATTGTAATACGATTTTAGGAAAACAAGAATTAAAAAAATTTTCTGATTTTCGCATTTGTATTTAAAAGTGTTCGTTTATTGGAGATATCAGGATGAACGTTGCTTTAAAAACGAACGATAAAAGATTATTTTTGATTTAATGTTAATTTTATCGTCAGAAACCGAACTTCTAGCCAAATGGTTGACTTTTCTTGAAAAATGACCTATTTTATTCATAAGGGTATTATCTTGAATTCGAGATATTTTGAAATAGGAGTGAACGTAATGAAAATCAATGGGATTCACCACGTATCTGCATTAACAGCCAATGCTCAAAAAAATGTTGATTTCTACCGCCAGATTCTTGGCTTAAAACTTGTAAAGAAAACTGTCAATCAGGATGACCCATCTATGTATCATTTGTTTTATGGAGATGAGGTTGCTTCACCGGGTACGGAGCTCACCTTCTTTGAAATTCCAATGCTTGCCCGTCGTTTGAAAGGAACAAACGCCATCACAAGCACAGGCCTTCTCGTTTCTTCTGAAGAAGCACTTTCATTTTGGGAAAAGCGGTTTGATGAGACAGGTGTGCAGCAAGAAACGGCTTCCTTGAGAGGCGGAAGACTTGCCTTGCGTTTTCAAGATCCAGAAGGGCAGCAGCTATTTTTAACAGTAGAACCGAACGCACAAGAAGCGGGCTCACCGCCAGTGCATGACGATATTCCGGCAGAGTTTGCAATTAGAGGCTTGGGTCCAGTTGAATTAACCGTTGCAGAAGCGGACAAAACGATCCGTGTTTTAACAGACATCCTTGGCTTCACTGAAAGAGCGCGTGAACAATCAAATGATGGTGAGATCGTGACCATTTTTGAGTCAGGAAATGGCGGTGCTGGAACAGAAATTCATGTGATCGAAAAAGCTGAAGGACCTTCTGAGCGTTCCGGCAGAGGAAGTGTGCATCACGTAGCTTTTCGCGTGGAAGATGCAGAGGAGCTGGAAAAATGGTATGACAAAATATCAAAAGCAGGCTTCACGAACTCTGGTGTTGTGGAACGTTTCTACTTTAAAGCCCTTTACTTTAGAGAGCCGAATGGTATCTTATTTGAAATTTCAACAGACGGCCCTGGGTTTACAGTCGATGAAGGGGTAGATGAGCTTGGTGATCAATTAGCCCTTCCGCCATTTCTAGAGCACAAACGAGCAGAAATAGAACAAAGATTAACGCCAATTCAGTCATCATAAAAAAGCAGCTCATTCATGAGCTGCTTTTTGCTTTAGGAACTTACCTGCTTAGATTCAGATTGTATTAATGTAACCTTCTTTGTTTCTTCTTTTTCGTTTCGAATGAGTGTGATGCTCACGGTGTCTCCTACTTTTGTATTCGTGTATAGCTCATGACGTAATTCACTTCCGGTTTTGATTTGTTTCCCATCGATGGCGGTAATGACATCCTCTGACTTAAAGCCAGCTTTGGCGGCAGGTGAGCCTGCGGCAATTTCTTTGACGTATACGCCTTTATCGAGCTGACTGCTTTTGAGCCCGAGTGTTTCTTTCTGATACACATCTGGGACTTGTTCGAGATCCAGCATGCTGATGCCGATATATGGACGTTCAATCTTTCCTTTTGCGAGAAGCTGATCGGCGATTGGTTTGACATCATTGATTGGAAGTGCGAATCCAATGCCTTCAACACCTGTTTCAGAGATTTTCATACTCGTGATCCCCACAACCTTTCCGTCTGTCGTAAGAAGCGGGCCGCCGCTATTACCTGGGTTAATGGCTGCATCTGTTTGAATGACATTAATGCTGCTTTCGCCAGCTGATGTATTCATAGAGACTGTTCGGTCGACACCGCTGACAATTCCTTGTGTCACCGTTCTTGATAGATCTTCACCAAGCGGGTTTCCGATCGCGATGACGGTTTCCCCAGCACGCAGCGAGGAGGAATCGCCTAATGCCGCGACCTTTGTCACATGACTGCTGCTAATTTCTACAACTGCTAGGTCAGTCAGGGGGTCAGCTCCGACCAGTTTTCCTTCAACAGTTTTGCCATCGTGCAAGGAAACCATTAGTTTATTTGCCCCTTCAATGACGTGGTTGTTTGTTAAGACATAGGCTTTACTTCCGGATTTTTTAAAAATCACCCCTGAGCCTGTACCTGTTTTTTCCTCTTGACTGTTTTTGTTTTGCTGTGATTCATCAAAAGGCGTATTGAAATCGCCAAAGCTCATGTCTGTTTGACTTTGCGCTTGGTAGTTTGTAATGCCGACAATGGCTGGTGATATATTTTCGACCATGCTTGAGATACTGCTCGATGAATGTGATGTTTGGACGGCGGTTGTTTTTGACGAATTGGCACTCGTATCATTTGTCGATACAGCTTCTGTTTTTGCTGCTGAATCGTTTGCTGTGTTGTCTGATGCGTGCTGGGCATATGGCGTAAGGACGTAGACACCTAATGCTAGCGTACCACCCACAATGCCGCTGACGAATGGCTTGAACCAGCCACTGGGCTTCTTCTTTTGTTTTTGTGGCTGTTCAATTGTTTGAAGTTCATGAGAAGGGTGTTTTTCATTTTTGTGATGTGTCATTCGAATCACTCTCTTTCTTCAATTTTTCATGTATGGTTCGAGGGATTTTACCTTATGTGGTGGATACTGACTATATCGTAAGAAAAAAGTGTGGGATAAAAATGAAAACATTGTGGGAAATTGTTAAAATAAGTAGTGAATCTAAGCAAAATAGAGGAGATTAAACTGTGGAGACAATTGGAATGATTGGATATGGAAGCATGGCTGATATGATGGTGCAAAAATGGCTGGAAAAAGAGGTACTCTATGCCCATCAAATCATGATCCATACAAGAAGTGAAACGGACCGCCTGCATCAGCTCAAAGACAAGCATCAAGAAATAAATATCTGCTCATTAGACGAACTTTCTGCCTCATGTGATGTACTTTTTGTCTGCGTGCCGCCGCTTGTTGTACTTGATGTGCTCGATCAACTGCCTTCAGCAGCCAAATCGGTACATATTGTGTCAGTAGCCGCGGCTGTGACGTTAGACAAGTTATCAAAGCATACGACTCAACCAGTTTCCAGATACATCCCAACGCTCACGTCAGCTGTTGGAACGGGCGTATCCCTCGTTGCGCATGGTGAAACCGCAGGTCAGGAAGAAAAGGCGCGTTTGCACCGTCTCCTTTCAGCTTTTAGCATCGTCCGTGAAGTAGAGGAAGACCGGTTTGATGCGGCGAGTAATTTGACGAGCTCTTCTCCTGGTTTTATCGCTGCTCTTTTTGAAGAAATGGCGAGAGCGGCTGTGAGAAATAGTGAGCTTTCCTTAGAGGAAGCGTATGAATTTTTAACGTATGCCCTCTTAGGCACAGGTCAAGTCCTTGTAGAACGCGGCCTCACCTTTGCTGAAACCGTCAATAGAGTGGCGACAAAAGGGGGCATTACAGGTGAAGGCGCTGAGGTCATTCAAAAGCAGGCACCTCAGATGTTTGATGATCTATTTACACAAACCATGAAGAAATATGAACAGCTGAAATCACAGATTAACGAAGCTGACAAACACCACTAAAGACATAGTTAGTGGTGTTTTATTTGTTAAAAAAATCCTTTGTCATACAGTCTTTTGACCTGTATTAACTGAGTCTAATTTCCTTATTTTCAGACATTGTATTGAAAAATCAATCAAGTAATCATATAATTTTTTAGAAAATTTAGAAAAATATACACAAATTTTAAGTTTAATTAAAGGGGGATGGGGATGAAACTCTATGTATCTGTTGATATGGAGGGGATTACTGGTCTAGCTGATCATACATTTGTCGATGCCCGTCAGCACAATTATGAACGGGGCAGAAAGATCATGACAGGTGAAGTGAATGCCTGTGTAGAGGCACTTCTTCAGCATGGCGCAACCGATATTTTGGTCAATGACAGTCATTCTAAAATGAATAATCTGTTGATCGAAGAGCTGCATGAAGAGGCTGCTCTTATATCTGGTGACGTCAAGCCTTATTCCATGGTGCAAGGATTAGATCAAACCTATGACGCTGCTGTTTTTTTAGGCTATCATGCGAGGGCATCTATGAAAGGCGTGATGTCTCACAGTATGATTTTTGGTGTCAGACATTTTTACATAAATGATCACCCAATTGGTGAAATGGGCTTTAATGCGTATGTTGCAGGCTACTATGGTGTGCCGGTGATTCTTGTTTGCGGAGATGACCAAGCAGCACTTGAAGCGGAAAAGCTGATGCCTGGTGTGAAAACAGTAGCAGTGAAAGAGACCATATCAAGGTCTGCTGTGAAATGTTTCACGCCTGCCAAAGTCAATCAACAAATCTCGCAGCAAGTGGAAGCCGCAATGAAACAGATTCATCACATCAAGCCGCTGACGCCTCCTGATCAGCCGCTGCTGAAGATTGAGTTTGCCAATTATGGACAAGCTGAATGGGCGAATTTAATGCCGGGTACTGCCATCATAGAAGGAACAACAACGGTGACGTATCAAGCAGAGAATATATTAGAAGCCTACCAAGCGATGCTTGTCATGACAGAGCTTGCCGCACGTACAACATTTTGTTAAGCGAGGGGGAGACGGCAGATGACCAGCTTTTTGCTCAAGCGTTTTATTGCGATGATTGCCACGATCTTAACGATTACGACTTTAACGTTTATTTTAATGAAGGTCATCCCAGGATCGCCCTTCAATGAAGAACGAAATACAAACGAAACCGTCCAGCGAAACCTCGAAAGCTACTATCACTTAGATGAACCACTGTATGTTCAATATGTCATCTATTTAAAATCCATCGTTACCTTTGATTTTGGTCCTTCCATTAAAAAGCCTTCAGAAAGTGTCAATGATCTATTGGCAAGAGGCTTCCCAGTCTCATTAGAACTTGGTCTTATCTCAATATTGATTGCTGTCATCTCCGGCATCCTGCTCGGGGTCATGGCTGCCCTCCGGCATAATGGCTTGATTGATTATATCGCCATGACCATTGCTGTTTTCGGTATATCCATTCCAAACTTTATCTTTGCTACCTTATTAATTCAGCAGCTTGCTGTGAATTTGAAACTCTTTCCTACAGCGATGTGGACAAGTCCGATGCACATGGTGCTGCCAACCATCGCTCTTGCTGTCGGTCCAATGGCCATTATTGCCCGGTTAACAAGATCGAGCATGATTGAAGTGCTGTCGCAGGACTATATTCGCACTGCCAAGGCAAAAGGACTTTCTCCCTTTAAAATTGTATTTAAACATGCGCTTCGAAATGCGCTTTTGCCCGTTGTGACCATTCTTGGGACACTTGTCGCAAGCATTTTAACAGGAAGTTTTGTCATTGAAAAAATATTTGCGATTCCTGGAATGGGAAAATACTTTGTCGAGAGTATTAACAACCGTGATTATCCTGTCATCATGGGGACCACTGTTTTTTACAGCATTATTTTAATCACACTTCTTTTCATTGTCGATGTGGCGTATCGCCTGCTTGATCCAAGGATTCAGCTGCATCAGAAAGGAGGAAAGGCATGAGTATACACCTACAGCAGGATCAACCGAATCCGCATCATGAAGTGCCAGACGAATGGTTTTCTCCGAGAGAGCAAAAGAAAACGGAGGCCCATGCCATTAAAAGACCCTCTCTTTCGTATTGGGCAGACACATGGAGACGGCTGAAGCAAAATAAGCTTGCGATGTTTAGTCTATCGGTACTGATTTTTCTTTTTATCATGGCGCTATTAGGCCCATTGCTTGCGCCTAATAGTGTGACAGAGCAACGTCTTTCGATGCAAAATCTGCCTCCATCAGCTGCTCACTGGTTCGGAACGGATGAGCTTGGACGAGATGTGTTTACGCGTACATGGTACGGGGCGCGTATTTCGTTATTCGTAGGCGTCATGGCAGCCCTTATTGATTTTGCCATCGGCGTGATTTATGGAGGAATTGCCGGTTATAAGGGCGGGAGATATGACCATGTCATGATGCGAATTGTCGAGGTGCTCTACGGTCTTCCTTATTTACTCGTTGTCATTTTATTAATGGTCCTGATGGGGCCAGGGCTTGTCACCATTATTGTAGCGCTCACTGTCACCGGATGGATTGGAATGGCAAGAATCGTAAGAGGTCAAGTTCTTCAGCTGAAAAGCCAGGAATATGTCCTTGCCTCAAAAACCTTTGGTGCAAAGAGCCTGCGTATCATTCGCCGCAACCTGCTGCCGAATACGATGGGGCCGATTATCGTTCAGATGACCTTGACTGTGCCGACCGCGATATTTGCTGAAGCGTTCTTAAGCTTTCTTGGTTTAGGCATTCAAGCACCGTTTGCAAGCTGGGGCGTGATGGCCAATGATGCGCTGCCGACAGTACTGTCAGATAACGGACATTGGTGGCGTTTATTTTTCCCTGCGTTTTTTATTTCACTCACGATGTTTTGCTTTAACAATTTAGGTGATGGCTTGCAAGATGCGCTTGATCCAAAGATGAAGAGGTGATGGCGCTTTGAAAAAAGTTCTACAAATCATCGATCTGCACGTCAGCTTTCGGACATATGGCGGCTCAGTTCGAGCGGTACGCGGAGTGAATGTGGATGTATATGAAAAAGAAACCCTTGCCATTGTGGGAGAATCAGGCTGCGGGAAAAGTGTGACTTCACAAAGCATTATGAGGCTGCTGCCAGCTTACAGCGCTCATGTCGATCAGGGAGAAATCTGGTTTGAAGACCGTAATTTGCTGTCATTATCTGAAAAAGAAATGCGCGCCATACGAGGTGTCGATATCTCGATGATCTTTCAAGATCCAATGACCGCACTGAACCCAACCTTGACAATAGGGGACCAGCTCATGGAGGCTGCAAAGGAGCATCAAAAGCTGACGAAAAAAGAAGTGAAAGAAGCCGCCATTCGGATGCTTGATTTGGTCGGCATTCCGCAGCCGAAGGAAAGGTTAAAGCAATACCCTCACCAGTTCAGCGGGGGAATGAGGCAGCGGCTCATGATTGCCATGGCACTGATTTGCGAGCCCAAAGTGCTGATTGCAGATGAACCGACGACCGCGCTGGATGTGACCATACAGGCACAAATATTAGAGCTGTTTAAAGAGATTCAGAGAAAAACAGGTGTCACCATTATTTTAATCACACATGATTTAGGGGTCGTAGCCCAAGTCGCAGACCGAGTGGCGGTCATGTACGGGGGGAAAATGGTGGAGGTCGGAACGAGGCGAGATATTTTTTACAGTCCGCAGCATCCTTATACAAAAGGACTTCTACAATCCGTTCCAAGACTTGATATGAAAGATGAACTCATTCCAATTGAAGGAAGCCCGCCTGATTTATTTGCTCCACCAAAGGGCTGTCCGTATACAGATCGCTGTCCGGCCGCCATGAAGGTGTGTGATCATATCATGCCGCATGAAACGCAGCGGTCACCTACCCATACAGTGCATTGCTGGCTCCAAGATGAGCGAGCGAATCAAACGGTTTTATCTTCAACACAAAGGGGGAGTTTTTGATGAGAAAAAAAGGGTGGATCATCAGTGTATGTTTGTTCACGATCATGCTGCTCGCAGGATGTACAGCCAATGAGCAAGCAGGGAAAGGATCATCAAGCAATAAAGGTGAAAAGAAAGTGTTAACCTTAAATAACGAAAATGAACCGACGTCGTTTGATCCGCCGATTGGTTTTAATAATGTATCGTGGCAAGGACTCAATAACTTAATGGAGGGATTAACAAGACTGAATGAAAAACACGAACCATCTCCTGCAATGGCGGAAAAATGGGAGATATCAGAGGATGGAAAAACGTACACGTTTCATTTAAGAGATGGCATCAAGTGGTCAAATGGTGATCCAGTGAAAGCGAGTGATTTTGAATATGCGTGGAAGCGGCTGCTTGATCCGAAAACAGGCTCTTCTGCATCGTTCTTAGCGTACATGATTGAAGGCGGAGAGGCATTTAACAGTGGAAAAGGCAAGAAAGAAGACGTGAAAGTCAGCGCTGTAAATGACAAAACGCTTAAGGTCACACTGGCTTATCCGCAGAAATCGTTCTTAAATATGACCGCAAACCCTGCCTTTTTCCCAGTCAATGAACAGGTAGCTAAGAAGGACCCAAATTGGGCAAAAGACGCCAAAACCTTTGTCGGAAATGGACCGTTCAAGCTGACAGAGTGGAAGCATGATGAGAGCTTCACAATGGAAAAAAGTGAGACGTATTGGGACAAAAAAACAGTCAAGCTGGATCAAGTGAAGTGGCTGATGATCAGTGATCGAAACACAGACTATCAAATGTATCAATCAGGAGATTTAGATACTGCCTTTGTTCCAGCAGAGCAAAGTGAAAATCTGCTGAAAAATAAAGATGTACAAATTGAAGACCAGGCTGGATTGTTCTTTTATCGTCTGAATGTGAACATAGAACCATTTCAAAATAAGAACATTCGCAAAGCTTTTCAAATGGCGATCAACCCGCAAGATATTGTGGATTATGTGACGAAAAATGAAGAGAAGCCAGCACGCGCTTTCGTCTCGCCAGGCATCCTAGATTCAAAGGGTGAGGATTTCAGAGAAGCTGGCGGTGATCTTGTGAAGAATGATAAGAGTGAAGCTGCGAAGCTATTAGAAAAAGGGCTGAAAGAAGAGAACTATTCGAAACTGCCAGCCGTCACATTAACATATAGTACAAAGCCTGAGAACAAGAAAAAAGCGGAAGCCATCCAGCAGCAGCTGAAAGAAGCGTTAGGTGTAGATGTGAAGCTTGCAAACATGGAAGCCAATGTATTTGCAGAAGATCAAAAGGCGCTGAAATTCCAATTCTCACAAAGTTCATTTTTAGCAGACTATGCAGATCCGATCAACTTCCTAGAGAGCTTCCAAACAGGGAATGCCATGAACCGGACAGGATGGTCTAATGATACCTATGATCAGCTGATCAAAAAAGCGAGCCAGGAAGCAGACGAACAAAAGAGAAACAGCTTCCTTCATGATGCAGAGGCACTTCTCATTGAAGAAGCACCGATCATTCCGATTCATTTTTATAACCAAGTCCATTTACAAAAAGAAGGCGTGAAGGGAATTGTCCGCCACCCCGTTGGGTATATCGATTTGAAATGGGCACAGGTAGATGGAGAGTGATATTAGGATCAAAAGACGCTTTTAGATAAAAGCGTCTGTTCCTTTATTCGTTCATGTTATGAAGCAGAAGCCCATAGATTGAAAGAAACAAAGAGAAAGAGGGGATATGGCATGAGCCAGCTGCCAGTGGCACTTCAAACAGGGGATACGGTGGGGATTATTGCACCAGCAAGCCCGCCTGATGAGCTGAAATTAGCAAAAGGGATTGCCTTTTTAGAAAGCCTCGGGCTAAAGGTGAAAAAAGGAAAGTATATCGACTGCCGGTATGGGTATTTAGCAGGCTATGATCATGAAAGAGTGGAGGATCTTCATCGCATGTTTCAAGATCCAGAAGTGAAGGCGGTTATTTGTGCTTGCGGAGGATATGGGACTGGAAGACTTGCGGAAGTCATTGACTATGACCTGATTCGCCGGAATCCAAAAATCTTTTGGGGCTATAGTGATATTACGTTTTTACATACGGCCATCCAGCAGCAGACTGGTCTTGTGACCTTTCATGGTCCAATGCTTTCCTCTGATGTGGGACTTGAGGAGGTTCATCCTTATACGAAAGATACCTTTTTACAGCTGTTTGCACCGAAAGCCTTTACGTATGCGCACCACTTGTCACCCCTTCATACTTTCTATCCGGGCACCGCTTCAGGTGAGATTGTAGGAGGAAATCTTGCCCTCATCGTGACAACACTTGGTACACCTTTTGAAATCGATACGAAGGGAAAGCTTTTGTTCATTGAAGATATTGACGAAGAGCCCTATAAAATTGATCGAATGATGCAGCACCTCACATCTGCTGGGAAATTGGATGATGCGGCTGGATTCATCATTGGAGATTTTCATCAATGTGAGCCAAAAAAGAAAGATCAGTCCCTTACATTGAATCAAGTATGGGGCACCTATATTGTCCCGCAAAAGAAACCTGCACTTGGGGGCTTCCGGATCGGTCATTCTTCGCCGAACTTTGCTATTCCAATGGGCACGCAGGCTACATTAGATGCGACAGGAAAAAAACTGCACATTTCTCCAGGCGTTGCAGCGAAAGAGGCGATCAAATGAAAATCGTCGATGTTCGTACATGCAGAATGAGTGTACCGCTAAAAAAGCCTTTCAAAACCGCTTTACGAACGGTGTATGACGCAGCATCTCTGATCGTTATCATCACATATGATCAAGGTGACGTCAGCTACGGAGAAGCAGTCCCGACAACGGTGATTACAGGTGAAACGCTGGAAAGCATCGACTATGCCATATGCGAAGTGATCAGACCGATTTTGCTTGGAGCTTCCTTGTCAGAATATGAACAAATTTTTTCTCATATGAACCGAGTGCTCGCTTGCAACACAAGCGCAAAGGCAGCGGTTGACATGGCCATTTATGATGGCTTAGCGAAGCAGGCAGGACTTCCGCTTTATCAATACCTTGGCGGATATCGCAGTCAGCTTGAAACCGATTATACGGTCAGTGTAAACCGTCCGCTTGAGATGGCGGAAGATGCGAAGCAATACGCAGCTGAAGGCTTTCAGACGTTAAAGATCAAGGTAGGAAAAGATGACATAGATACGGATATTCAGCGTATCAAGCGAATTCGAGAAAAGGTCGGGCCGGATATTCAGATCAGACTCGATGCGAACCAAGGATGGACGTGGAAGGAAGCGATCATAGCCATTCGGAAAATGGAGGCGCTGAATATCGAACTAGTAGAGCAGCCGGTTCCGAAAGAAGATATCGAAGGCCTGCGCCGTGTGACAGAAGCAACAGATACATTGATTATGGCAGACGAAAGCATTTTCAGTTTTCATGATGCGATCAAGGTGCTTGAAACGAGAAGCTGTGATCTGATCAATTTAAAATTAATGAAATCAGGCGGCATAAAAGAAGCCCTAAAAATCAATGCTCTAGCAGAAGCATATGGCGTAAAGTGCATGGTTGGCAGTATGATTGAGTCAAAACTTGGCATTACAGCAGCCGCTCATCTCGCCGCCAGCCAGCCGAATATCACCCGCTATGATTTTGATGCCCCGCTGATGCTAAAAGAGGACATGGTAGACGGAGGAATCGTGTACAAAGGAAAAGATATCTTTTTCCCGCCGCATCATGGGTTAGGCATTCAAGGGGTGAAAGGAGTCTCATGATGATATTTGAATCAAAGGTTGCAGTTGCGAACGTATGGACAGCGCCGCAGTCACCGAGAGAAATCGATCAAAAGGTACTTCAGGGCTCCTTCAAAATCAAAGAGTGGATTGACAAGCAAACATATGAAGAAAAACTGGCTTTATGTGAAGAAAATCTGATCCAATCGCAAGTACTGCTCGGCGAACGAGTCATTGGATTAGAAGAGACAGACGGCTGGATGAAAGTCGTCATTCCGCAGCAGGCCAGCCGGAAACATCCGCAAGGCTATCCTGGCTATATACCTACGAACCATCTAAAGCAAGTGACAGAAGGAAGTGCGCCAGCTATATCTCATATCGTTTGTCAGAAAAAAGCCATGCTCTATCGAAATGGGCAAGCGGACATGAAAATTAGTTTTTTAACAGAGCTCGCAGCTGTAGAAGAAACGAGTGATTGCTTTCGCGTTGTCACACCAGCAGGGACGAGAGAAATCAATAAAGTAGATGTGCAGTCAGTTTCATCCATTTCTTCTATGACCGGCAAAGATGTTGTAGAGAAGGGAAAACAATTTATTGGTCTTTCGTATTTATGGGGCGGCATGAGCAGCTTTGGCTATGACTGTTCAGGCTTTGCTTACAGCATGTATAAAGCGTGCGGATATCTTTTGCCGAGGGACGCAAGTGACCAAGCAGTGCAAGGAACACCGGTCGCATCAAGCCATTTAGAACAAGGCGACTTATTGTTTTTTGCCAATGACAACGGAAAGGGAGCTGTCCGCCATGTTGGGATCTACGCAGGTGACTGTATGATGCTTCATTCGCCTAAAACCGGCAGAGAAATTGAACTTCTTTCCCTTTCTGGCACTTCATATGAAAAAGAATGGGCAGGTGCAAGACGGTATTTGCCAAGCGAGAGGAGGAATGGTCATGGCAGTTGAACCACTTTTACAAGTAAACAATCTCAAAAAACATTTTCATCTATCGAAAGGAAGAACGCTTAAAGCGCTAGACGGTGTCTCCTTTCAGCTGAAACAAGGCGAAACGTTTGGCCTTGTTGGCGAGTCTGGCTGCGGAAAATCCACACTTGGAAAAGTGCTTATGCGTCTTTATGAACCGACAGATGGGGAAGCCTTATATGAAGGGAAAAGTCTTCATCACCTTTCTAAAAAAGAATCATTTGATTTTAATCGGCAAATTCAAATGGTGTTTCAAGATCCGTATTCCTCCTTAAATCCGCGGCTGTCTGTAAAAGATATTATGCTGGAGCCAATGGAGATTCACAACCTTTACGGGAGTCAAAAGAAAAGAGTTGCCCGGGTGAAAGAACTACTTGAAGCTGTTGGACTTAGCTATGACTTTGCGACTCGCTATCCTCATGAATTCAGCGGAGGGCAGAGGCAGAGAATCGGTATTGCAAGAGCCCTCGCCTTAGCGCCGAAATTTATTGTGGCAGATGAGCCAATTTCTGCACTAGATGTCTCCGTTCAAGCGCAGGTTGTGAATTTGCTGAAGAAACTGCAAAAGGAGGAAGGGCTGACATTTCTCTTTATTGCGCATGACTTGTCGATGGTCAAATATATCAGCGACCGAATCGGTGTCATGTATTTAGGTCATCTCGTCGAATTGACCAGCAGTGATATGTTATATCAAACACCGCTGCACCCATATACACAAGCCTTGCTGTCAGCGATCCCCATTCCAGATCCTGACGTGGAGGACAAGCGCAAAAGGTTCATTTTAAAAGGAGAAATTCCAAGTCCAGTGAACCCGCCAAGCGGCTGTGTATTTCGAACAAGGTGTCCTGCAGCGATGGATGTGTGTGCTGAAAAAAAGCCAACATTACAAGCAGTAGAAGAAGGACATGATGTCGCCTGTCATTTATACGATCGAACATAAAAATAGACAGAAAAAAAGCCAGCAAGTAGACAAGCTGTTCTACACGCTGGCTTTTTTAGTGGATGAACGCCGAATCGGCAATGTGCAGCATCTAAAAGAGCCGCCAGATTTAATGATTTCTGAAAAATCCACTTCAATGACAGTGTACCCGTGAGCGGTTAATGCAGCATTTGTTTGTTGATTGATGGGCAAACTGATCACTTTTTTCTGTCCAAGGGATAAAACGTTTGGTCCGAGTGTGAATTGCTCTTGTTCGCTTATTTCAATTAGATGATAATGCATTTGAAGCAGGTGAAGATCCTCTTTTTTGAACGCTTCAGGATAAATCAATATCTCATCATGAGAGAGAATATTCATCACACAATCGAGATGCAAAATGTGAGGAGGAAGATGAATGGGAATGATGTCATGATCAGGCAGTCCTTTTTTGAGCTCATGGATAGCGGCTGGGTTTGTTCTCTTGCTCGTTCCGACAAATACGCGTGTTTGATCCACAAGTACATCGCCGCCTTCAATCGTTCCATTTGTCAGTGTGACAGTTTTCCAGCCTTTTCCCTGTGCCCACTCTTTTAATAATTGTTCTTCTCCTTGCCGAACTGGAGCGGCCATGCTTGAAACAAAGAGTGTATGTCCAATCGTAAACCCAATATCCCGAGTAAAGACTTGCTCAGGAAAGCGGTCATTTGCAGGAAGCATAATGGGGCGTACTTGATGGTCTTTTAGTGTTTGGATCAATTGCTTATGCTGAGCAATGGCTTTCATTTGAGAAATATTTTCTCTTGCAAAATGTTTTTGGGTTTCGTTGATGATCTGTTTGATTTCCATATAGATGGGACTGCATAAAAGGACTTCTTGTAAATCGTCATATTCACTCATGCATTGCGGCATTTTGTGTATTTGTTCTGCTCTCATAGAATCCATCAAATGGCCTCCTTGTTTGTTCATAGTTCTATTATTCCTCGTTCTAGTCATAGTTGAAACATTTCCGAAAGAAAATCTCTCACAAGAGACTAAAGCAAAAAGTTTAGACAAACCTAAAAGAATAGTGTTTAATAAAAGTCGTTCCGCATTCACGAAAACAGCATGAAGGAGCTATGATGATGAGTGAAGAAAATTTCAAATACTGCAAGGAATCGAAAGTTGTCAAAACCAGCAGGGTATTCCCTCTCGATACGAATAACCACCAAACCTTATTTGGCGGGAAATTAATGAGTTATATAGATGACATTGCATCCATCTCGGCAGCAAGACACAGCCGCAGTGAAACGGTCACGGCGTCGATGGATTCTGTTGACTTTTTAGAGCCGATTGGACAAAAAGAGTCAGTATGCTTGGAATCCTATGTGACGTGGGTCGGCACGTCTTCCATGGAAGTGTTCGTCAAAGTCATGAAAGAAAACTTGATGTCTGGAGAGCGCAGACTTGCAGCGACTTCATTTCTGACTTTTGTCTCGCTAGATGAAAACGGAAAGCCAAAACGAGTTCTACAAGTCGTACCGGAAACAGAGGAAGAAATCATGCTGCATCAAACAGCGAAGCAGCGGGCAGAAGAAAGAAAAAGCCGCCGAAAGCATAGCAAGGCACTGGCTGACGCACTTGGAACAGATAAACCATGGGCGTAAAAATCACCCTTTCAGCGGTGATTTTTTTCTAGGATAGTATCTTGCATGACAAGATAGTGTGTGGTAAGATGATGCTATCTTGTGATGCAAGGTACTGGAATCGGAGGAACAAAGATGACAACATCCACACAAATGTTAAAAGGAATTTTGGAAGGCTGCCTGCTGTCGATTATTTCTGAGGGTGAGATTTATGGATATGAAATGACAAAGAAGCTCGCGCATTACGGGTTTGATCAAATTAGTGAAGGAAGTATCTACCCGATTTTGCTGCGTATGCAAAAGGAACAGCTGGTGACTACTGTCACAAAAACATCAGCGAGCGGACCGAAAAGGAAATACTATACGCTCACACAAGCTGGAGAACAAGCGCTCACAGAGTTTATGACCCGCTGGAGTGAGCTTTCAAAAAATGTAAACTGCTTATTACAAAAAGGGAAGTGAGATTATGGTATCAAAAGAAACAAGACACATCCTACTAGAGCTGAAATTATATCTCATATCAAAGGGAAAAAATGTGGACGAAATTGATGAGCTGATGGATGAATTGACGACACACGCGGTAGAGGCTGAAAAAGATGGTAAAACAGGGGAGGCTGTGTTTGGCGGAGATCCGCGGAGCTATGCTGATGAACTCGCAAAAGAGCTGTCAGGACACCATAAAGACTGGGTTCCATTCATCAGTGCCTTCTTAATCGGGTCTCTCTTCTACATGATTTTATCAGATGCGATCAGTCAAAGCTTATCCTATTCTTGGTATGCATTGATTGGCTATCCGCTCGTTTTAGTGGCCAATGTCATCATGATCATTGTGATGTTTAGAGCGTCTGCCTTTCAGACAAGCCGCCGGGCATTTCTTTACTTTTGGATCTTAGGAATCTTTCAGCTGACCGCGATGGTCACAATCAAACTATTGGATCAAAAACTCGGCACACCATTACTTGTCCTGACCTCAGGTCAAAGATGGGGCGTCATCCTGCTCATGCTGCTATGTATCATTGTCTTTAATGCGATCTTAAAGGCGAATGTCGTTTCATTGATTCCGATCATCTTTTTCGGACCGCAGCTCATATTCGAATGGATTGGCTGGACATCACCAAGCGTGCTTCTCTTGCAAAGTCTACTATCGGTTGTGATCTTAATAGGGCTTATGCTCATTGTCTTACGCCGGGCGAACAAGAAAAGTGAAAACACGATGTAAAAAACAGAGCACATCTATAATCCTATAAGATGTGCTTTTCTTTTTCTAAAAAAATGTAGAAATGGTATCATGTTTTTCATTACAATGGGAAGAGGACAAAAATGAAAAGGGGTTCTGTGCTTGGATATTTTATGGGGATATGTACTTGTGTTTGTATTGGCTGCTTTGCCTTTTTTTGAAGTGGTAGGGGTCGTTCCGTTGGCCATTTTAAGTGGCATGCATCCTGTACCGACTGCGGTCATTGGATTCATCGGCAATTTTTTTACCGTTTTACTTCTCATTGTTTTCGTAGACCGCTTCAAAGCATGGCGGTTGAAGAGAAAAGAGGACAAAAGTGATGAAAAAGGAGAGAAAAAGCAGCTGCGGGCCAGAAGAATTTGGGAACGATATGGTCTCCCGGGATTAGCGCTCGTCGGTCCTTTTATCATCGGCAGTCATTTAGCGGCGTTTATGTGCATGAGCTTCGGAACGAAAAGAAAGCAAGTCGCAGTGTGGATGACAGTCAGTTTAATGATGTGGACAGCGCTGGCAGCTAGTTTAACCGGTGCGGGAATCCATTACTTTGCCCCAGATTCAAATGGATTGTTCGGAGATATTTTTAGTAAGTAAGTGAGGGGAGGATCATAAATGAAACTTCAAACACGGACAGTGCTTGAAACAGAGCGGCTCAGGCTAAGAACGATGAATGAACATGATGCGCCATTTTTATATGATATGTTGTTCCAAGATGAAGAAGTGATGAAGTATTATCCTTCTTTGAAGGATGAGCAGCAGACGAAAGAGTGGATTGCATGGAATCAAAAGAATGACCGTATGTATCATACTTCCCTCTGGATCATTGAAGACAAAGAAACGAATGAACCACTTGGACAAAGCGGGATTGTTCTGCAAAACATTGAAGGACAAACCGAACTTGAAATCGGCTACATGCTAAAGAAAGAAGCGTGGGGAAATGGCTATGCTGCTGAAGCCGCAAAAGGCTGTCTCACCTATGGCTTTGATGAAATGAAAGTCAGACGAATGGTGAGCTTAATCCGCCCAGACAATGAAGCATCGGTAAAGGTCGCTTTAAAAATGGGCATGAAAAAAGAAAAAACCATTTCGAAATGGGACCAAATCATTGATGTCTACAGCATCACCCGCAACGAAGAAAACGGCTCGCTTACAAAATAAGCAGAGCCGTTTTTATTTTATATCCGCTGTTCTAGCTGAAGTAAATATTTCTTCCGTTCTATCCCGCCGCCGTAGCCGCCGAGCTCACCACTTGTTTGAATGACGCGGTGGCATGGAATGATGATCGCCAATTGATTGGCACCATTTGCATTCCCTACCGCCCGGACCAAATGCGGATCGCCCAGCATCACAGCAAGCTCGCGGTAAGAACTTGTTTTGCCTGATGGAATGCGTGTGAGCAGGTCCCACACCTTCATTTGAAAAGGGGTGCCATGTAAGGAAAGTGGTACCGAGAACTGCGTGAGTTTTTTCTCAAAATATAAGGTCAATTCCTTTGCTAATTGCTGATGGACGTTTGTTTCCCCGACTAAAATACGGGCTTGATGCTTTTTTCTCATGTTTTCAATTTCCTTTTCGAGTCCCCGCCTGTCCACAAATTCCAGTAAATACACATGCGTCGCATCTGTCACGCTGATCATCCGCCCGATCGGTGTAGAAATAAAATTAGCGTGGAGAATCTTGGTTTGCGTCTTTTTAGGGGGATTTCCCATAATTTTCGTAAATGCATCATTGAAGGCACTCGAAGATTCATAGCCCAAGGCGACCTGCTGATCAATCACTTTTTTTCCATTCAGAATTTCTTTAAAGGCAAGTCCCATTCGGCGTGATCTCGCATATTGAACAAAGGTCATACCATAGATTTCTTTGAATTTCCGCCGTGCCGTTGCAGAGTGAATCCCTAATTGATGAAAGTCTTCTTCTTTCCAGCGTTTTTCAGGATGTGTTTCAACTGCAGAAACGAGTGTTTTGACTTCTTCCGGAATGCTGTTAGGGTATGTTAATGGTGTGCAGCGCTTGCACGGACGATATCCTGCTAGCAGTGCTTCTTCTGCTGTAAAGAAAAACTCACAGTTCTCATATTTTGGTTTTCTAGCGGTACATGTGGCATGGCAGAAGATACCAGTGGTCTTAATGCCGGCAAAGAATGTGCCGTCATATTGCGGGTTCTTGTCAACCAGTGCTTGATAAAATTCATGTTTCTGTTCGTCGGTTATCATCATACGATCCACCTCTTGGTTTCCTATAAAATGTGATTCAGCGTACTTTGGGCTGGTAAACAAAGCGTCATCTTGGATCGTTCATCACATCAATCTTATTTCATTATATCAGCGATGTGATCATTTCTCTGTCTATCATTTAGTATACGCCGGTCTCATATCATTTCTTTCGAAAAATGAACAAGTATATTTGAAGAGGGAGAGCAAACTGGTAGACCGGCATATCGGGGTGTGATAAGATTTTTAATACAGAATCTGCTCTAAGTCAGGTCTGTATATCATGAATTGGTTTTCTAGGGTTCCGTGCGCTGGTGCAGTCTGGTCCGAGAGAAAACACATAGGGTCTTAGAAGAGGCCATATGGACACGGAGGGATAAAAGCCCGGGAGATTTGATCAAACGATCGATTTCCAGGCTTTTTTTGTTGGTTGGAATCGTTCAGAAAGGAGAAGATCAGATGAAATGGGGAAATGTCTTTATTGCGGCCATCTTTGAGGTCGGCTGGGTGATGGGGCTGAAATATGCCCACTCGCTCATAGAATGGGGCGCAACCATCGTTTGTATTATCGTGAGCTTTTATTTACTCATGAAAGCAACAAGTGTACTGCCAGTTGGCACACTTTATGCCGTTTTTACCGGGCTTGGGACAGCAGGTACCGTCCTCATAGGCATGGTGCTTGGTGAGCCGGTTCAGCTTGTCAAACTGCTTTTGATTGTCATGCTTTTGTGCGGTGTATTAGGACTGAAGCTGACAACAGGTGAAAAGAAGGGAGAGGCTGAATCATGAGCTGGCTTTTACTCATTGGAGCAGGCATCTTAGAAATGCTTTGTGTGACCATGATGAATCAATTCCAAAAAGACCGGCATGTCAAATGGATTTTATTCATTGCAGCTGGCTTTTCGATGTCCTTTCTGATGCTGTCTCTTGCGATGAATACGATTCCGATGGGAACGGCGTACGCTATTTGGACTGGAATCGGAGCTGCTGGAGGCGCCATGGTCGGTATGCTGTTTTACGGAGAGTCGAAAGACGCAAAACGTATTTTCTTCATCGCCCTGATTTTATCTGCGGCAGTAGGATTGAAAATCATTGAATAAGAAAAGGCTGGCAGATAGATGCCAGCCTTTTGTTACATTGAATGATGATTGGAATCGTTTTCATTTTTGCGGTAAAGCTGGCTCGCAAGCAGAAAACACACACCAAATGTGAGAAAAGGAATGAGTCTTTCACCGGCTATAAAAAGGGAAATACCTGTGATCAGACAAACGATGCCGAGCCAAAAGCTCACTTTACCAAACAAGGTCATACTTTTCATCTCCATCACTCCTTTTATGATAAAAGGTCTATTCACATTATATCATGCCAGGTGCAGAATTGAATGAATATTCAATAAAAAACAGGACTCTACATTGCTTTTTCTCTTTCCAGTCCAGTATAATATTTCATTAGAATGAAAACGTAAATGAGGTCATGATACATGAGAACTTTGATAACAGAGAAACTTGAATTACACAGACAAAAGCATGAGCAAAAAGGAAGGTTGCTTGTCAGCTGTCCGGATCAGCCTGGAATTGTATCAGCTGTTTCTTCCTTTTTATTTGAGCACGGAGCGAATATCATTGAATCCAGCCAATACACAACAGATCATGAAAGCGGCCGGTTCTTTTTAAGAATTGAATTTGATTGGAAAGACATCTCGGCAAATATGGATCAGCTGAAGCATCAGTTTGAGCCAATTGCAGCATCATTTCAAATGACGTGGAGCATGTCGCGTGCAAGTGAGCTTAAAAAGCTGGCGATCTTTGTGTCAAAAGAGCTTCATTGTTTACATGAGCTGCTATGGGAATGGCAAAGTGGAAATGTCATGGCTGAAATTGCGGTCGTGATCAGCAATCATGAAACGGCAAAAGATACAGTAGAATCGCTTGGAATCCCGTTCCATTTTGTGAAGGCGAACAAAGACATTCGCAAAGAAGCGGAAAAACAGCAGCTCGCATTATTAGAAGAGTATGATATTGATGCCATTGTGCTTGCTAGATACATGCAAATTTTAACGCCTGAATTTATTGAACAGCACCCGAACAAAATCATTAATATTCATCATTCTTTTCTGCCAGCGTTTATTGGTGCAAATCCATATAAGCGGGCATATGAACGGGGAGTCAAATTAATTGGCGCGACTTCTCATTATGTGACCAATGATTTAGACGAAGGACCGATCATTGAACAGGATATTGAGCGTGTAGATCACCGGGATGATGCAGAAGCATTAAAAAATATTGGCCGAACAATTGAGCGGAGTGTGCTAGCACGTGCCGTCAAATGGCATCTAGAAGATCGAATAATTGTGCATGAGAATAAAACGATTGTATTTAATTGACGGCTTGACTTTTCCTGAGCAATTGGTGATAATATAAAAAAATTAACGAGCGTTGAAAAGGAATAGTAAGCAGGAACTGATGCGTAAAGAGAGCAAATGACATGCTGAAACATTTGCCGCAGACAGCTGCTGAACCTGCCCTTTGAGCCTTAGAGGAAAAATCTAAGCGCGTGCCTGGCGTTACAGGAGTTGAGTGGAATAAGCTAGATGTATGCTTATTCAATGAAGGTGGTACCACGGAAAATCCCTTTTCGTCCTTTAAACAAGGAGAAAAAGGGATTTTTTTGTGCCTAAAGGTATAGCGGAGGGAATCAATAATGAAAAAGCAAAGGATCGTCATCAAAATTGGCAGCAGTTCATTAACAGAGCAAAAAGGAGCCATTGATGAACAAAAAATGCAGGATCATGTGAAAGCGATAGCAAAACTGAAAGAGGCTGGGCATGAAATCATTTTAATTTCATCAGGAGCCGTTGCAGCAGGGTTTGGCAGCTTAGGGTATCCATCAAGACCTGTGACCTTAAAGGGGAAACAGGCAGCAGCTGCCGTTGGTCAAGGCTTGTTAATGCAGAAATATACAGAGCTATTTTCACAGTTTCACATGACACCTGCACAAATGCTTTTAACCCGTAATGACTTTTCAGATCGAACAAGATATCGAAATGCTTACGCAACGATGATGGAGCTGCTGGAAAGAAAAATTTTACCAATTATCAATGAAAACGATTCAGTTTCGATCGAGGAGCTTACCTTTGGGGATAATGACATGCTGTCAGCTCTTGTCAGTGGATTAATTCATGCAGACCAATTGATCATCTTAACAGACATAAATGGAATTTATAATGCAAATCCAAATGAGCATCCTGAGGCGAAGCGTTTTGATGTACTAACACACATTTCAGAAGAATTGTTTTCATATGCGAAGAGCACAGGCTCAAAGGTGGGAACAGGCGGGATGAAATCAAAGCTGTCTGCTGCACAAACGGCACTTTCACTAGGCGTGAAAGTCTTCATTGGCACAGGTACTGGTGAAGATAAGCTGCTTCATATTCTAGCGGGTCAAGGAGACGGAACGTATATCGGAGAACAGGACTTATCAGCGATCAACAACCGCCGTCAATGGATTCAATTCCATTCACCCGTTTCTGGCAAAATCATGATAGATGCAGGAGCAGAAGCGGCGATTTTGCATCATGGCAGAAGTCTTCTTCCAGCTGGCGTCATTGATGTCGCTGGTGACTTTTCTAAAGGAGAGGTCGTTGAAGTCGTCGGTCCGAACGGACTAGTAGGTAAAGGACAAACCTTGTACGCATCCGATGAGCTTCTCGGCATTAAAGGGATGCGAAGTGATGAGCTTTCAAATGAGAAGCCTGAGGTTATACACAGAGATCACTGGGTACAGCATGTACAAAACTGAGGAGGGAATACGATGAATGAAGTTCTTGAAAAAGCAAAAAAAGCAAGTACAGCCAAAGATCAGCTGCTGCTAAAAACGACGGAGCAAAAAAATGCAGCTTTACATGCCATCGCAACTGCACTTAAAGCATCTTCCGCTTATTTAT
Source organism: Bacillus sp. NMTD17 (assembly GCF_002998735.1). Lineage (NCBI taxonomy): Bacteria > Bacillati > Bacillota > Bacilli > Caryophanales > Bacillaceae > Bacillus > Bacillus sp. NMTD17. Next base: position 491,627 of record NZ_PVRH01000002.1, on the reverse strand, counting down.
TGGGGGAGAATAAAAAGGATGTTCAGGCTGCTGAGGAAAATCAGTTCACGCCTTCTGTTATTGACCGGATTACACTCACAGAAGAGAGAATTGACGCCATTGCAGACGCTACTCTTCAGCTGATTCACTTAAAAGACCCAATTGGTGAAACATTAGAAACCATTCAAAAAGAAAACGGTCTGTTCATCGAAAAGGTGCGTGTGCCTCTCGGAACGGTTGGAATGATTTATGAAGCAAGGCCAAACGTGACAGTAGATGCTGCCACCCTTTGCCTCAAAACTGGGAATGCTGTTATTCTTCGCGGGAGCTCCTCTGCCATTCATAGTAATAAAGCGATTGTCAAGGTGATCCATGAAGCGCTTCAGACAACGGATATTCCAGTAGACAGTGTGCAATTGATTGAAGATACAGGCCGTGAAACGGCGAAAACGCTGTTCACTTTAAATGAATATCTGGATGTCCTTATTCCGCGCGGCGGGAAAAATTTAATTGATCTTGTCGTGAGAGAGTCTACCGTGCCAGTGCTTGAGACAGGTGCAGGGAACTGTCATATCTATATTGATGAAACAGCGAAAAACGAAATGGCTGAGCAGATTGTGCTGAATGCTAAAACCCAAAGGCCATCTGTTTGCAATGCGATTGAGAGCATTGTCATTCATGAAACATGGGCAAAAACATATGGCGCTTCGTTATTTGAAGCCCTGCATGCAAATGGGGTAGAGATACGGGGCGATGAAGCCGTATGTGCCCTTGCGCCTAGTGCTTCATTAGCGACAAAAGAGGACTATGAAACAGAGTTTTTAGCGCCGATTGTCAGTATTAAAATCGTAGAGAGCATAGAAGAAGCGATTCAGCATATTCAAACGTATAGCTCCAAGCACTCTGAAGCGATCATTACGGAAAATGATCAGCATGCTTCACTTTTCTTAACAGCTGTCGACGCTGCCGCTGTCTATCATAATGCTTCTACTCGGTTCACAGATGGCTTTGAATTTGGCTACGGAGCAGAAATAGGGATTAGCACACAAAAACTGCATGCAAGAGGGCCGATGGGTCTGCCGGCTTTAACCTCTGAAAAATTTGTCATTCGTGGTCAAGGACAAATAAGAGAATAACGAATTCAAAAGAGAGTCTTGTGACAGCAGGCTCTCTTTTTCCTTTCATTTCATTTTTGTATTTCTTCGGTCAAGTATGATAAAATATGGTAATGTTTTATATTTTGAGAAGATTGGAGAAGGCAACGTATGGCGAAAATCATTCCCTCTTCGGATATTGGAGTGAAAATCAACAAGTGGTATGAATTAATCCGCAGATTTGATTCAGAACAAGCAGAACAATTAAAGCAGGAAATTCGCACCTCTCTTGATTCAATGGAAGAAGATCAGAATTTGCTTCTCTATTTTTCTTTAATGGAATTCAGGCATGAGGTCATGCTCGATTACTTAAAGCCATTAAAGGAAGGAAAGCTTCGCGCCAACTTTTCCGAGCTTTCGAAAGAAATAGATGAGCATCAAACACATGTCACAGGCATGCTTGAATACTACTATCATTTTTTCAGAGGCATGTATGAATTTGGCCGTAGGCAGTATATTGCTGCCATCTCGTCTTATCAAAAGGCAGAGCACAAGCTTTCTTTTGTGTCAGATGATATTGAACGTGCGGAATTTCATTTTAAAATGTCAGAAATATATTATCACATGAAACAAACACATATCTCGATGCACCATGCCAAACTGGCGCTGGATGTCTATATTCAACATGAGCTATATGCGCTTCGCACGATCCAATGCGAATTTATTGTGGCCGGTAACTATGATGATATGAGAAGGCATGAAAAGGCATTACCACATCTCGAGAGAGCGCTTGCGAGATCAAGAGACTTTCAGAATGTGCGTTTTATTGCTTCCTCTTTGTTTAATATGGGCAACAGTTATTACCGAATGGGAGATCTTGACCGCGCACTCGAACTAATGAAAGAATCCATCTCGTTATTTGACCAAAATCAATCCGATCACCTTCGTCGATCTATAGACCCTCTTTATACCGCCGCTCAGATATTATACAAACAAGGTAAACACGAAGAAGCCTTACACTACAGAGAAGAATGTATGAAGCGAGCAGAAGCACTTCAGGATGATATTCATATTCAGAAGACGATATTTTTAGAAGCATTGTATTTAAAGCAAGATGCGGAGCATATTAAACGAATTTTTCATTTTTTAGAGTCTGCCTATGCATATCCAGATATAGAGGAGCTGGCATTAGACACCGCAAAGTATTATAATGAAATGGGAGATTATGAAAAATCTTCCATGTTCTACGGAGAAGCGGAACATGCTCGAATCTATATTCAGAGAGGGGATTGTTTATATGAATTTTAAAAAATGGGCAGTCGTCTGTACAAGCATCACCATCCTGGCGTTATGGCTGGCAGCAGCAAATGCCGACCCGGATAACAGAAACCATACGCTAGAACAACCAAATGCGCAGCATGACATCATCTAAAAGCTTTTGTCAACAATCTGAAAGCCCTTATTCAAGGGCTTTTTTTTACTGTCTAAAAATGAATCTGCGTGACATGCTCATAAAATAGAAGTGAGAAGGAAATCTTAGAAAAAGAGTGTTTATTCATTGACTCTTGAATTTAAATTGTGTACAATTCAATTGTAGAAAATATTATTAGAGAGAAAGAGGGTTATATTCATGTCAGATATTTTATTTACTGCAACGGTATCAGCTGTCGGAGGAAGAGAAGGAAAGGTTGTTTCAACCGATGGTGTGCTTGAGCATGATGTAGCAATGCCTGGAACACCAAGAGCGAAAAAACTTGAAAAAGCAACAAATCCAGAGCAATTATTCGCAGCAGGCTACTCTGCATGTTTTGATTCAGCCCTTCAAATGGTCGCGAGACAAGAGCGTATCCGTTTTGAAAGTGAAGTAACAGCACATGTGAGCTTAGTGAAAGATAGTTCAGATGGCGGCTTCAAACTAGGCGTTAAGCTAGAAGTAAAAGGAACTGGAATCGAGCAATCAGCATTAGATGAGCTTGTTCATAAAGCACATGGCGTATGCCCATATTCAAAAGCAACTCAAGGAAATATCGAAGTAGAACTAGTAGCTGTCGCACAATAATTGACATCATAAAAGGCTGAGGGAATGTTCCCTCAGCCTTTTGGTTGTGTTAATTTTTGCAAAAGCTCATGCAAAGAGGCGCGCAGCGTTTTTAACTCTTCTTCCGATCTGCCTGTCCCAGACAGCATATGAAATGGAATCGCAGTAGCCTTCTCTTTTAGTTGTTCGCCATATTCCGTTAAACGAATTTGCACAGAACGTTCATCCTCTTTCGAGCGCTCGCGGATGATGAGTCCGTTTTGTTCCATCCGTTTCAGCATAGGTGTGAGTGTACCGGAGTCTAAATATAAAAGCTCTCCCATCGTTTTCACATTTAATGTCCCATGCTCCCACAATAAAAGCAGTGCCAAATATTGCGGATACGTAATGTCTAACTCTTCTAATAACGGTTTATATTGCTTCGTCATCTCTCTTGAACTTGCATATAACAAGAAACAAAGCTGATTTTCCAGCTTCATATGCTCGAATTCATTTGTCATGTCAGTCACCAACTATTTTTTGTCATACTTATTATTGTATAAGATTTTCTTCCTTTTTAAAATAAATACAGCCCAAAAATGAAAAATTCTTTAATGTGCGATAAATGTTTGAGAAATGGATAGAACGTGAAAAGAATAAATAGATAAAGGAGGAGATGAAGATGAAACCATTATTCACAGCAAAAGTAAAGGCGCAGCATGGAAGAGCTGGACATGTTCGTTCAGAAGATGGTGTACTCGATCATAACATTGTCATGCCTAATGCAAAGAAAGACGGAGAAACTGGTACGAATCCAGAGCAATTATTTGCAGCCGGCTATGCAGCTTGTTTCGGAGGGGCGCTTGAACAAGTAGCGAAGAAGCAAGGGATAGACATTGAATCGGAAGTAGAAGGACATGTCAGTCTTTTAAAAGATGAAAGTGATGGCGGCTTTAAGCTTGGTGTCAAGCTGATTGTGTCTGCAAAAGGCCTTGACCATGACAAAGCGAGAGAGCTTGTCGAGGCTGCGCATGAATTCTGTCCATATTCAAAAGCAACAAGAGGGAACATCGAAGTAGAGCTTGAAGTGGCTGAATAAAAAAGGTTTTCTATCACGCTGAAAAAAAGAAACACCTGCTGGTAAGCAGGTGTCTTTTTTTAATATTCTTTCTTTTGTTCGTATGTTTCCCAAGCTTCAAACGGTGCAAGGGTTTTTTGAAGTGTCAGCTGGTAAAATGGAATATTTCTTGATTCGTAATCCTTGTTGATTTCTTCATAAATAAACGAGTCATCAAAACCAGAAGTCGCTGCATCCTGATGTCCAGCAGCAAAATACACGGCTTTTGGTCTAGCCCAGTAAATAGCGCCAAGGCACATCGGGCAAGGCTCACAGCTTGTATATAAAATACAATCTTCTAATTGGTATGTATGTAGCGTCTGGCACGCCTTTCGAATAGCTGTGACTTCTGCATGTGCGGTTGGATCATTTGTTGTTGTCACATTGTTGCTTCCTTCTGCAATAATCTGTCCATCCTTGACAATGACTGCTCCAAAAGGGCCGCCAGTACCACTATTGACTCCTTCTACTGCAAGATCAATTGCGCGTTGTAAAAAATCTTCGTGATTCATTGTCTTCCTCCCTTTGTTCGACTGACTTCTCTAGTATAAACGAATCATGCTTGAAAAGGAAACATCCTAGTAGATGGTCAAACAGGACAATCTGCGCATAAAAACCCCCGCCATGTTCGGCAGGGGAGAGGGAATCAATTATGCATGCTGCGCCAGCTTTTTACGAGCGACTTCAGCAGCCGTCACCATGTTTTTCAAAGCAGCAATGGTTTCAGGCTCTTGTCTCGTTTTTAGACCACAGTCAGGATTCACCCAGAAGCGATCTGTCGGACATACGTTCAGCGCATCATCAATGATTTGACTCATTTCTTCGACAGATGGAACGCGCGGGCTATGAATGTCATATACACCAAGTCCAAGTCCTTTCAAATACGGATGCTTTTCTAAGTAATCGAGGAATCCGCCATGACTGCGTGAATGTTCAATCGTAATTACGTCGGCATCAAGGTCTTCGATCGTATCGACAATATCCTCGAAGTTACTGTAGCACATATGTGTATGAATTTGCGTTTCATTTTGAACAGATGATGTTGATAGTCGGAACGACTCTGCTGCCCAGTTTAAATATTCTGCCCAATCACTTTCTTTGAGTGGAAGACCTTCTCTTAGCGCAGGTTCATCCACTTGAATAACTTGAATCCCTGCTTCTTCTAACGCTTCTACCTCTTTACGTAATGCGAAAGCGATTTGGAAGGCAATGTCTTTCCGGGAAATATCTGTTCTTGGGAAAGACCAGTTTAAAATGGTGACAGGTCCTGTCAGCATTCCTTTGACCTTTTTCTCCGTTAAGCTTTGTGCGTAAACCGTCTCTTTCACGGTCATTGGCGCTGTAAACTCGACATCTCCATAAATGATTGGCGGCTTCACGCAGCGTGATCCGTAGGATTGTACCCAAGCAAATTTCGTAAAGGCAAATCCGGCTAGCTTCTCACCGAAGTATTCAACCATGTCTGTACGTTCGAATTCTCCATGTACGAGAACGTCCAGACCGATTTCCTCCTGAATATCAATCCATCTTTTTGTTTCTTTCTTAATAAATTCATCATATTCTGCATCTGTCCACTCATTTTTACGCCATTTTTGACGAGCACTGCGCACTTCAGCAGACTGCGGGAAGCTGCCAATGGTTGTTGTTGGCAAAAGCGGCAGTTCAAGAGATTCGTTTTGGATACGAAGGCGCTCTTCAAAGGCAGCTGGACGTTTAAAGTCTTTCGATGAAAGATTGTTGCGTTCTGCTGTGAAATCCGCATTGGTTCCTTTTGCAAATTCTTTTAAAGTAAGAAGTGCTTGCGTGGCTTCATTGATGGCGGCTTCAATCGCTGCGGCTCCTTTTGTTAAGCCTTCTTTTAATGTTGTTAATTCATCCAGCTTTTCAGTGGCATAAGACAGTCCGTTTAATAGTTTCTCTTCAAGCTGTTCGCTTGGGTGTTTTGCAACTGGTACATGCAGCAAACTGCTTGATGGCTGCAGCCATACTTCCTTCGGCTGAGCGTCAGCAATGACCTCAGAAATGAATGACAATCTTTCTCCAAGATCTGATCTCCAAATATTTCTTCCATCAATGACGCCTGCTGCTAAAATTTTATCTTTCGGGAAGCCATGCTTTTTCACTTGATCAAGATTGCGCCCTTGATCATGGACAAAATCAAGACCGATGGCTTCAACAGGATATGTGACAAGCTCTTCATAGGCATCTACTGAATCAAAGTATGTTTGAAGAAGAATGTTTAAGGCAGGTACGGCTTCTTTAATCGTTTGATAGATTTCTTTTACGGCTTTCACGTCTTCATATGAAGCGGTGACAAGTGCTGGCTCATCAATTTGAACCCATTTGACGCCAGCTTCTTCAAGTTCTTTTAAAACCTGAGTATAAAGCGGCACGAGACGCTGCTGAATCTCTTTTACTTCATTTGGTTCATAGCCTTTAGAAAGTGAGACAAATGTATAAAGACCAAGTACAACAGGTTTTGTTTCAACACCAAACGCCGTTTTCACCTTTTCGTAAGCTTCAAGCGGTTTGTTATGTGTGAGTTTGAATTCGGTGCTTTTTTCGTATTCTGGAACGATGTAGTGATAGTTTGTATTAAACCATTTTGTCATTTCACTTGAGACAGCATCTTTTGTTCCTCTTGCCATCGCAAAGTATGTATCTAGCGGGTCTTTTAAGCTGCGGAAGCGCTCTGGAATCCAATTGAACATGACAGCAGTATCGAGCACGTGATCGTAGAAGGTAAAATCTCCAGAAGGAACAACATCAATTTGTTGATCAATTTGCGTTTTAATGGCCGTTAAAAATTGTTCATCCAGTGTGCTTAAGAGGGTTTCGCGGTCTGTTTGACCCTTCCAATAAGACTCAAGTGCTTTTTTCCATTCTCTGTTTAAACCAATTCGCGGAAAACCTAGATTACTTGTTTTAACAATTGTCAATTCCAATTCCTCCTCTAAATATAAAAAGACATTTACACTCATGGCGAAGATTGATGAGGGCAAATGTCTGGTTTAAAAAGACAAAATGTGTGTGCGAAATAAGGCGTGAGCATAACTGACGCTTTTTCCGACATCTCCTATCAACCGTAGGGGGTTTGATGTGATAGAGCGGCTGGTATCCTGGCTGGTGAATCTGCAAGCTTTTCATCCTTCCCATCCTTATGACAGTGGATTCATGAGAAAAGCTCTCCTCACTCACAGTGGCGGGACCGCGCCGGATTTTCACCGGTCTTCCCAATTAAAATTCGACGTGTGATCGAATTACCGACTCTCAAACTATGAATTTATTGTGTTCGATTATATAACGTCCACTTCATTTCGTCAAAGTAAATTTTGAATAATTTTAATTAAAAAAATCCTGAGAAAATTCAATCTATTCTCAGGACCTTTATTCAAGCTATAGAGATAAAAGATCTGCTTCCAATGTTTTTTCTAAAAGGACATCAGGCGCAGTTAAATATAAAAATCCATTACCGACGAGGGCTTTCGACTGCTTCAGTGGAAGGGTTCTTCTGACAAGCTGAGCATAGACCTCAGGCTCTGTCAGCTTGCGCTGGAACGCTTCTTCCTCGGCATTTTTAATAATGGCTAGTGCACCGCTTACGTGAGGGGCGGCCATTGAGGTGCCTGTGAGTCTGCCGTATTTATGGTTAGGGAGAGTGGATAAAATGTCTTCTCCTGGAGCGACGAGGTCGATTTCTTTATTGGCATTGGAGAATTCAGAGGATTCTCTTGCAAGGGAGACAGAGCCGACGGCAATGACTTCATTGTATGCTGCTGGGTAGGAGAACTCTTCTGTACGCTCGTCCCCGTCCCCTTCATTTCCTGCTGCGCACACAACAAGTACACCGCTTTTCACCGCGTTTTGAATGGCTTCCTGCAAGGCGGGCTCATTGCTTGGACCACCGAGAGACATGGAGATAATATCCACCTTCTGCTCAGCGGCATAGTTGATGCCATTAATGATCCATTCGTATTTCCCGCTGCCATTTTCACCGCCAAGAACTTTCACGATCAGCAGCTTGGCTTCAGGGGCAACCCCTAGAATTCCGCCATTTTGATCTGTTGCTGCAATCGTCCCTGCTACATGGGTGCCATGTCCGTTGTAGTCTTTCACATTTTCAGCATCTCCGTTGTCATCATCGGTAAAGTTCTTGCCTCCGATAATCTGATCTTTTAAGTCGGGATGCTCCGTGTCGCAACCTGTATCGAGGACAGCAATGGTTATGCCTTTTCCTTTGAAGCCACTTGACCAAAGTTCGGGTGCTTTAATCTCCTGAATACTTTCCGGCGTCTCTTTCGCTTCCATCACATTGGCTTTTACTTCATACGGAATTAAGCGAATTTCACCTTTCATAAGAAAGCCCTCCTTATTTTGTTTTCAAAGTAGATTCAGGCTGCGTAATGTTATTGTATAAAAGAAACTTTTGATCGGAAAGGGTCAATTGTAATAATTTTTCAAATAATCAATCTATTATCAAAAGTGCAGTTCTCCTCACTTCTTGACGAAAGAACTCAACTTTTGAGGAAAACTCTTGATATCATATGAAAAAGGAGGATATGCTGCATAGTGAGTTTGCACATGTACAGATGAAAATGGGTTAAAAGGACTAAAAGAGGCAAACTAAAAAACAAGGAAATCAAGCAATAAATGCGATATAAAAAGTATGTATAATGTTTTTGTTCAAAAATAAATGTTTCTTTCATAAAAAATAGACATGAAGATTGTGACTGTTCCAAATGCGAAAGGCAACATATAATAATGAAAAGACAAGCTTGCCTTTCAGATAGGAGAGATAGAGATGAATAAAGGGAAGATACTCGTAGTCGAAGATGAAAAGAAAATTGCAAGGGTGCTGTCACTAGAGCTTGAATATGAAGGATATGAGGTGACAGTCAAAGAGACTGGAATGGATGGACTTCAGGCTCTTGAAGAAGAAAGCTTCGATTTGGTGCTGCTTGACGTCATGCTTCCAGAATTAAGCGGTCTTGAAGTGCTGAGAAGGGTTCGAAAGACAAATACAGCGACACCTATTATGTTGATTACAGCAAGAGGAAGTGTTCCTGATAAGGTAAGCGGGCTCGATCTTGGGGCGAATGATTATATTACAAAGCCCTTTGACATAGAAGAATTATTAGCACGAATTCGCGCGCAGCTAAGGTTGAATATTCATGCGCAAGAAGAGATGGAGACAGAGCTGAGCATAGCAGATTTGACTGTCAACGAGAAAACAAGAGACATACAAAGGGCAGGCCAAATGCTTGAACTCACACCGAGAGAATATGATCTGCTTGTCCACTTGCTGAAGCATCAGCAGCAAGTGCTCACAAGAGATCAACTTTTAACAGCCGTTTGGGGTTTTGATTATTTTGGTGATACGAACGTGGTGGATGTCTATATCCGTTATTTAAGAAAAAAAGTCGATTACCCATTCGAAAAACAGCTGATTCACACAGTGAGAGGTGTGGGTTATGTGATGAAAGGATAAAGAATGAGATTAAAAAATAAGATCCAGCTTTATACGTCGTTGTCTTTGTTTTTAATGGTGCTCTTATTTCATACAGCCATTTATTTTATTTTTTCGATAACCTTGACGCAAAAAGATATGTCCCGGCTGTCTGAGGTGGCTGAAAATATCGCCATTGCTTTAAAAAAATCAGAAGAAGAAGGTCTTCCATCTTCGGAGCTTCTGAAAGCGTACTTGCCCCAAAATGGCATGATCCGTGTCGTGACAGAAACGGGTGAATCAAAGCTGACTGTCACAAAGGAGTCAACGTTTAGTTCACTGCCTTTCACATATGAATCTGGGCAGACAGCAGAAATCAAAGAATACAACAAGCATATGACTGCGTTCGCTGCGATCCCGGTTATTTGGACAAATGGAGAGATTGTGTCGCTCCAAGTATATGAAGAAATCGAAAATACGGAAGAGAATTTGGCGTTATTAAGAATGATTTTAATCGCTGCTGGCGTTTTAATTATAGTGCTTTCCTATTTTGCTGGCCACATTTTAACAAAACAAATCGTACGCCCTATTAGTAGAATGACGAGCACCATGAAGGCAAGTATGAAGGAGAAGGCGTTTAAACGAATCAAACTAGCAGGCGATTCAAAGGATGAATTGTATCAAATGGGACAAACCTTTAATGAAATGTCAGAAATCCTCGAGAAGCATTATGAGAAAGAGCAGCAATTCTTGCATGATGCCTCTCATGAATTGAAGACACCGATTACCGTCATTATGAGCTACAGTAATTTACTGAAGCGCTGGGGGCAAACACGTCCAGAGGTTGTTGAAGAATCCTCCCAAGCGATTCATGATGAAGCGAAAAAAATGAAAAGGCTGACAGATCAATTGCTGACACTGGCAAAAAATGGTCAGCCTCTATATGTGGATATGAAGCCAGTCGATCTTGGTCATTTGTGCAAGCAGATATGCCATACACTTGAAGTGGCCACCAATCGAACCATTCAAACTCATGTGCAAACAGATCAGCCGCTTATTGTGGAAGGAGACGAAGAGAAAATCAAACAGCTTTTGACCATCTTGATTGATAATGCGGTCAAATATAGTACAGAGCCAGTTGATGTGACATGCGGATGGGCGGGAGAGAAGCCGTTTATTTCAGTCGTTGACCATGGGATTGGCATAAAAGAAGAGGATTTGCCGAAAATCTTTGACCGCTTTTTCCGTGTGGATGAAGCAAGAAACAGTGAGACGGGCGGAACGGGTCTTGGTCTTTCAATTGCGAAGCAAATTGCAGAAGAGCATAGAGCTGAGCTGAAGGTAGACAGCCGAATCGGCGAAGGGACAACCATGACCATTCTTTTCCGGAAATAAAATAGGTCTTTTCTCATCAATTTCTCATTTCCTCCTTATAAAATAGGAAATAGGAAGGAGGCGCTGCATGTCTAGAAAAACGAAAATGGTGCTTGCGCTCGCAGGATGTCTCGTCGTTCTTGCTGCCTTTGCAATGCTCATGATTCAAACCATTGATCAAAAAATATTAAGTGAAGCAGAAATCAAAAAAATCATCGCAAAAGACTACAATGGAAACATTACAAATATTGATTTAATCAATCATAAACAGGACTATACATTGACGCTGGAAAATGCAAATGGCATCTATCAAATCATTGCATCTTCTGCAAGCGGTCAAATGAAAGAAATCAGACAGACCAAAAGCTATCAAAAGCCAAATGAAAAAAATGCTGAGCTCCAGGCAGAGGAAGCGGCTGTTAAAAAAGTAAGCGGTACTGTCATCCAAAAGAAAGAAAAGTCAGATCGTTTTATCTTTACGATCCAATCAAAAAAAGAATTATATCAAGTCGATGTCGACAAGCAAACGTTTAAGGTGCTTGAAGCAGAAAAGAAAAAACCAACCTCTAAAGAAAAGAAACTGACGAAAATCACGGTTGAAGAAGCCATCCGAATTGCGGTAAAAGAAGTCGGAGGGACAGTGGATGATGCAGATCTTGAAACATTTAGCGGTATGCTCGTCTTTGAGGTGGAGCTGGATTTGCCTGACGGGCGTGAGGCAGAGGTGCTTGTGAACGCATATACAGGAGACATTGAAGGTATTACGTACGAAAACTAATCCTTTTCTCATGATTTTCTCATGTTTCTTTCCTTTCTTTATCATCTTGTTTCTTTAAGATAAAGGAGAAATCAAATAGAGGAGGACATGAACATGATGAAAAAAGTACTAGTAGCTACAGCATTAACAGGAACTCTTGTCGCAGGTGGTTTCACACTTCAAGCGCAAAATACAAATCAAACAGCACACGCCGAGCAGGTGGTGCAAAAGAAATCATCGTTTGTCTCAAAGAAACAAGCTGAAAAAGCAGCCCTAAAAGTCGTGAAAGGGTATGTGGACGATGTGGATCTTGAGCGTAAAAAAGGAAAATGGGTGTATGAGGTCGAGATTAAAAAAGGCGGCTTTGAATATAAAGTATATGTCGATGCGAAAACAGGAAAAGCGCTGAACGATCCAGTCAAAGAAAAGAAACAGAATGTGAAAATCACTAAAAAGCAGGCTGAAAAAATTGCCCTTGCAAAAGTAAAAGGAACAGTCACAGATTCTGATTTAGATAAAGAAAATGGTGTGTACTTGTATGAAGTCGAAATCACCACACCAAACGGCGAGGAAGTTGATTTTGAGATTTCCGCTAAAACAGGCAAAATCCTGAAGCAAGAATGGGATGATTAAGCCATCACCAAACCTTACACTTTCATGTGTAAGGTTTTTTCATTGGGACAAACTACGGGAAAGGAGGCGAGAGAATATGAAGAAAAAAGAAGAAGAGCAGACAATGGACCATGCGGAATATGTTCCGCATCCTGATGGAGAAGGATATGCTTTGTTTTTGCATGATTCCTTTCATCTCCTCTCCCAAGAGGATATGAATCAGCCAGAAGAGGAATAAAAGACATGAAAGGGCGATGGTCAACTTTGTCTATCGCTCTTTTTTTCAAAAGTAAGCGAATACATGAGGAAACTTGGCATCTTGCTTATTGACATCACTGCGCTTTTTCTGTAATCTCAGTGTGTCAACAATATGAGACTTCGTTAGGTGAGGCTCCTGTATGGAGATACGCTGCTGCCCAAAAATGTCCAAAGACGCCAATGGGTCAACAGAAATCATCGACATAAGGTGATTTTTAATGCAGCTGGATTTTTCCTATGCCATACAGTGCTAAAGCTCTACGATTGAAGGAGCAAGTGTTTATTTTGTTATGCTTACAAAGCGCCTTCATTCGGTTGAAGGTGCTTTTTTATGGGAAAAGGAGGTGTGGGGATGGATCATCCCGATTCGAGACACATAGAGAATATGTCAAAATATCAGATTGAGACATCAGATAGAGGAGATCCTGACCCCCGCACATTCTAAGGGATTCGGGTATCTCCTGACTTTGGGGAGGTAACAGCGATGATACAAAATATTACGTACGATGAACTCATTTTACGCATCATTATTTTACTAAGAGATGGAAAACGAAAAGAATTTAAAAACATCATGGAAGAACTTCAGCCATATGATATGGCCTACTTATTTAAAGAGCTTCCAGAAAAACACCGCGGCCGCTTCCTCAGCTTTTTACCAGTCGATGACGTGACAGAAATGATGGGTGAGCTGGAGCGGGAATACCAAGAAATCGTTCTTGAAAAAGTAGGGAAAGACAAAGCTACCTTCGTCACAAACAAAATGGATAACGATGATCTAGCCAACTTGTTTGATGAGATGGAGGATGAGCTAAAGGATCAGCTTTTATCTAACATGGAAGCAGAGGAATCAAAGGCCGTCCAGCTTCTTATGAATTACCCTGCTGAGACAGCGGGACGGATCATGACCAACCGGTACGTTTGGATTCCTCAGCATTATACGGTGCAGGATGCCGTTGTGAAGCTGAAAAGCTTTGCAGAAATTGCGGAATCAATCAACTATTTATATGTGATTAATGATCAAAAACAGCTTGTAGGCGTTCTCTCATACCGTGATCTCATTTTAGGTGAACCGGATGAAAAGGTGCAGGATCTCATGTTTACAAGAGTCATTGCCGTTGGAGCCTTTCAAGATCAGGAGGAAATCGCAAAGCTGATTGAACGGTATGATTTTCTTGCCATTCCTGTTGTGGAAGAGAACAATGTCCTAGTCGGAATCGTTACAGTCGATGATATCATTGATGTTGTCATTCAAGAGGCAGGCGAAGACTATGAGAAGTTTGCTGCCTCTGGTAAAGATATTACGTTCGACACGCCGGCATTTGTGGCGGCATACCGCCGTCTTCCATGGCTCATTCTGCTCTTGTTCATTGGGCTGATTTCAGGCAGTATTTTAAATTATTTTGAAGATACCCTTCAGCAAGTCGTTGCTTTAGCGTTCTTCATGCCGATGATTGCCGGGATGACAGGGAATACAGGGACACAGTCTCTTGCCGTCGTGATTAGAGGGCTTTCAAAAGAAGAATTAACGAAAAAAACCATTATGCGTCTTATTTTTAGAGAGCTGAGAACAAGTATTTACATTGGGATCGTCTGTTCCATTATTATTACAGTCGTCGCAATGGTGTGGCAGGGCAATATGATTTTAGGTTTTGTTGTCGGCTCCTCACTGCTTGCAACACTGATTATTGGGACAATGGCAGGTACGGTCGTGCCGATTATTTTACACAGATTAAACGTGGACCCAGCCATTGCATCTGGCCCGCTGATCACAACATTGAATGATATTCTATCCTTACTGATCTATTTTGGAATTGCAACAGCATTCCTTCATACACTGATGTAGCAAGAAGACTGTAAAACGTTACGTTTTACAGTCTTTTTTGAATAAAGATTGCATATAGCGCTTCCATCCTTTACATTTTAAGGAGAAGGTGGGAGAGAAAAATGAAGAAGTTTTTATTCATTTTAATGTGCATGGTATTGCTAGGTGCATGTTCAAGGGAAGACGAGGGGAAAGACAGAAGACTTGTGGCAGCAGAGCATATGATTGAAGCGATTACCGAAGGAGATAAACGAAAAATAGAAAACATCTATGTTGAAGGTGCTGTCCCAAGCCCAAATGACATTCTAAAGCTGAAAAAGGAATGGGGCATAGAGACGCTTTCTTATGAAGATTTTCAATTGGAAGAAGCCAGCATTCACGTCTTTCATGCGAATTACGAAGATGAAAAAACAGGGGAGAAAAAGGCACTTGCCATGCGGGTAATAGAAGATCCTGAAAAAGGCGGTGTACGGATTGACTTTGTAGGGGTCGTTGAAGGAACTGACGCTTCCTCTCAATGAAAAATTTTATTAGAAGACAAGGTATAATCTAAAATGATTTTATTTAAAAGGATAGAAGAGCTGAAAGAACTTCGCTCTATCTATCCTCTTTTTTACCACAAATGACCTGATCACATATGAGTTATGCCCATTAACTCCATAAATCGTGAGAGGGCACTGGTCATGTACGAATCGCGGCGCCTTATAAACACAGTGGGCACGATTCTATGTGGTTCCGGTAATGGATGACAGGTAAATCTGCCTTGCATCCGAGATTCAACCATAGATTTTGGTAATACGGTGACTCCAAGCCCGTTTTCAACGCATTTAAGCACGCCCTCTAAAGTGCCATATTCCATTACCTTCATAGGAGGGTAGCCATTGCTCTCTAACCATCGCTGCCAACGCCCCAAATAGATGCAATGCGCAAATGACGAAAGCAATGGTTCATGTAAGATTGATTCTACCTGGAATTCCTCCCGGGAGTAGCTTGTAATCAGAACAAGTGATTCTTCCAATACAGGGTACTCAATAATGTCCGGATGAAGAATTGGCCCATCAACCAATGCACCGTCTACCTTGTAGTTAAGAATAGCACTAACCTGATCTACAGTAGGTGCCATATACATGCTCAATTCTACTTGTGGAAATGTCTTATGATATTCTGTAAAAATGATTGGCAATCTTGTAGAAGCGGTTGATTCTATAGATCCAATGTGTAAAGTTCCCCGCGGAGTAGAGGAAAGCTTTACTGCCTCTATTGCTTCTTCAAAATCGTAGAGTAATTTGTTTACATATGGCAACAGTTCACGTCCTGCAGGCGTTAAGGATATCTTCTTGTGATATCGATAGAGAAGAGGAACACCTAATTCTTGTTCAAGACGTTGGATTCGTGCAGTGACATTCGACTGCACATAATTTAATTTCTCGGCAGCTTTTGTAATGCTTTGTTCAATAGCTACTGCTTTAAATATTTCCAAAGATTTAATATCCAAAATAACGCTCCTTTTTGCATCGCAAATTGTGATGAACTATACACTATTTTTTGATTTTACGTGATCCAATAGAATAAGTAAACTTAATGATATAAGAGATTTATCATGAGGAGGAGAATTGAAAGGTAGAGAGTTTTAACTAGGAAAAGATAAAACAGACGTTTCCAATTAAATGAGGAGGGAATTAATTGATTTCAAAGATTAATATCCAAGAGAAATTTTTGCAAATAAATGATTATTGGAATCCTAGAATAAGTGGAGAGTTGAACGACTCATACATTAAAATGGTAAAAATTAAGGGTGAATTCATTTGGCATCACCATGATGACGAGGATGAAATGTTCTTTGTATGTAAAGGGAATCTAGTCATCCGTTTTAGGGATAGAGAAATAGCTCTTAATGAAGGGGAGTTTCTTGTGATTCCTAAAGGAATTGAACATCAGCCAATTGCTGAAGAAGAAGTTCATTTGCTCTTAATTGAGCCCAAAACGACGCTAAACACGGGGAATGTGGTCAATGAACGAACTGTTTCGATTCCTGAACGAATGGATGAACACTAGATCGTTGCACTTAACAGGTGCTTTAGTTGAAAAAGAGGCAGCAATCGCTGTCTCTTTTTACTACGTTATCATACATTCACTTGTCGTTAATTTTAAAGAGTAAGCGAATCTTTATTTGTTTATCGATTTTTGTACCGGAAGTGTGCGTTAATCTGGCCTTCCAGCATTTTTTTCTTATATTGTCCGCTTTTTAATGCCTGTTCTTTTTTCTTCATGTCTTTCAAAATCTCGGCTGTTTGCACACCGTCTTCTCGTTTGTTGGCGATGTCCATTAAACGTTCTACATCAGAAAAAGAATATTTACGCGTGCCTCTTGTTGAGCGCTGGGGGTAGATGAGTCTGCGTTCCTCATAATATCGGATTTGCCTGACGGATAGCCCTGTTAATTCACTGACAATCCCGATTGAAATGACTTTTTTATCTTTATAAGATACATCTTCCTGCGTCATATACTCACCCCTGCAAGTCTTTTCTTCATATTATACAGAATGAGAAGGAAAAAAACCTATTATTTGTCAGAAAATATAACACAAAAACGAAAAAACGAAAAAATCATGGAAGGAAAGATAACAACAAATGTGAAATGAGTGTTGTGCGTGCATATAATGATGATGAGTTGAAATAGGAGGAGGAGCAAATGATGGAGCAAACACAGATCATCTGTATGGCAAAAGAAATCATCGCATTAGATATGAAGAGGGATGAATTACTGGAGCGATTCATGCAGGCGGCAGGTCAGAATGCACATGCTCTTCTAAGAGCCGTACAAAATGATTTGTATAAAAGATCTTCATAAGCACCTGGTCCAGATCACTTGATAGGAGGGGATAATCGGTGCGGCGTATCTTAACAGAAGCTTTAGCAAAGGAAAGACATTATTATACGAAGCAGCTCTGTTCATTAGGAGTTTACAGCCCTGATGCGGCCAAGAACATGACAATTAGTGACTTAAAAAAAGAGTATCACTTCTTTTTCAACAAAACAGAGCGTAATTTGTGAAAATCCCTTGAAATGTGCGTATGTCACATAAAGGGTTCTTTTTTTGCGTGCTTAATATTATAGCAATATTGAATTTTGTAGAAATTTGACGAATACAGTGTAAGGAAACGCAGTTCCTTTACAGATTATGTTAAACTATGTCGCATCTTGATGGTTTGCTAAAAAAGCTTTTTTTCGAGATGATTGTGAAAAATAAGAAGGATTTTAAAAGTTTATATCGAAATCTTATACATAACACGAATGGAGTCACTTATGTGGTTGAAAGGGTTTTCAAAAACGTACTTCTATTTTTTACGAAAGGCTCCAACTGCACCGCAAGAAAGCCTTGAAGTTAAAAAAATATTATAAGAGGTAGATATGTGATGAGACTATCGTTTAATGAAGAAGAAGTAGAACGTTCAATGACACTTTACAAGGTATTTGCAAGAGCATTTAAAAGCGTTTCAGAACACAGCATTAGAGACAGCAAAGAGCATGGATTTAATCCAACTGAATTTGCCGTTCTTGAATTGCTGTACACAAGAGGTGCTCAAAAACTTCAGCAAATCGGCTCAAGACTCCTGCTTGTCAGCGGGAATGTGACGTACGTAATTGACAAATTAGAACGAAATGGTTTCATTGAAAGAGAGCAGGACCCAAAGGATAAACGGTCGGTTTATGCCCATTTAACGGATAAAGGGCGCAGTTATCTTGATAAGATTTACCCGATTCATTCTCTCCGGATTGCGCGTGCGTTCTCTGGCCTCTCGCGTGAAGAACAAGAACAATTGATTAGTCTATTGAAAAAAGCAGGCATTCACAGTCAACATTTATTATTTAGATAGAACGAAAAGGTGCCATGATTGGCACCTCTCAGATTGTTGACAAAGGGCTAAAATGATCTTTATTTTAGCCCTTTGTCTTCTTTTCAGCGTGACCTGAAAACCTTTGAAGTCTAGGAAGGACGAGCACCGAAGCAGAGCGAATTTGACATTCGTGAGCATCGGAGCGCAGAACTGACAACGAATGCGAGGGTTTGTCTACACGCTGAAAGGTGCCATGATTGGCACCTTTTTTATGTGTCCAGCTGATGCGCCGGATAGGCAATGAATTTTTCGATATCGGTTGCTGGAAGGGGCTTTGCATAATAAAAACCTTGCAGGTCGTCACATCCTTGCGCAGATAAAAGCTGCGCCTGCGCAAAGGTTTCCACACCTTCTGCTATGACTTCGAGAGATAATTGATGTCCCATCGCGATAATGGCACCTGTAATCTGTTCAGACTTCGAATCATTTAAAATATCTTCAATGAAGGATTTGTCGATTTTCAGTCGATGAATGGGCAAATCCTTTAAATAGCTTAAGGAGCTATGACCTGTACCAAAGTCATCAATACTAATGCGAACGCCCAGATGTTTCAGCGACGTCAGCACCTGTTTTGATTGCTTGATATTGTCCATTGTCATACTTTCTGTCACTTCAAGCTCGAGCAGTGACGATGTCAGGTTGTATTTTTTCAGTGTCAACTTAATCAAATCAATTAAGTCTTCAGAATTGAATTGTTTCGCAGATAAATTGACAGCCACAGGAATTTTCAGCCCGTTGTCATACCACGTTTTAGCCTGCCTGCATGCGGTATCAATGACCCATCTGCCAATATCAATGATCAGCCCTGATTCCTCTGCCAGCTCAATAAAAGCCTCAGGTGATTTTAAGGAACCATCTGGTGCCTTCATTCTTAGAAGAGCTTCTACGCCAGTCATCTTTCTTGTTTTCGCACTGACTTGCGGCTGGTAATGAAGCACAAACTGTTCTCTCTGAATGGCATCCCGCAACTCAAGCTCTCGATTTAACCTGTCTTCACTTGATCTTTCCATTGATTCGGTAAAGAACTCATACCGGCTTTGCTTATGTTTTTTGGATAAATACATCGCCATATCGGCTTTCCTCATCAATTCCATCCCATCTTTGCCATTTTGAGGTGAGATGGCGATCCCAATGCTGATAGATGTAATGAGCTGATGATTCTGGATGAAAAAAGGACGTTCAAATTGACGAATGATATTTTGAGAAAGCTGCTCAATTTTTTGTGTGTCATGTCCCATGTGAGGGAAGATCATTAAAAATTCATCCCCGCCTAGTCTTGCAATAAAGCCATTGTCCGGTAAACATTGCGTCAGTCTGTTTGCAGCTGCTTTAAGTAGTAAGTCTCCTATGTTATGACCAAGTGCATCATTAATAATTTTAAAACGATTCAAGTCAAGAAACAGAACAGCCGTTGATGTTCCTGTCTCTTCTTGAGCGGAGAGAACATCATTTAAATGGTTGATGGCGTGGCGCCGATTAGGAAGCTCAGTTAACGCATCATAATGTGCCATGACATGAATTTCTTTTTCTGCAATCCGCTGCTGCGTTAAATCTTTTAAGACAAGATAAATACTGTCAAGTGTATTGTTGACATGAACAGGTATGTAAGTGACATGATAATAATAAAAACGATCTGCTGCTTTCAGTTCTGCTTCACGTGTGATGGCTTTTTTTGACCGGGAAATAAATTCTTCCCACATCTCAGTCGGCATCACGTATTGACTGACATCATCACCAATCCAAGAATTGCACATTTTTAAGATTTGTTTACCTGAGTCGTTCGCAGAAAGCACCTTTCGATCGACAGATAACACGATAATGCCATCGATATTATGTTTAATGAGCGATTGAAACCGCTGTTCATTTTCCTTTAACTGATCTGACTGCTTCATGATTCGGTGATCTATATAGGCACCAAAGATCATCAGTGTTTGGACAATCAGTGTCATCAAGCCGATGAAAATCGACAGACTGAATGGCGACATTTCAAGAGAGCCGCCTGCAGCGGACTGTCCATCTGAATGAAAAAACATAGTAGAAGCAGCCATACCAGTATAATGCATGCCAGAAATAGCCCCACCCATCACGAGTGCACCAGCTATTTTTAACAGATGATCCTCCTTTTTTTTCTCGGATCGATGGAGCCGAAAAAAGAGATGCAGTGAAAAGAAAGATGCCAGCGCAGCAATGAAAAACGAAAGAAAAAAGAGGACTGGATCATAGCTGATTGAGACATTGGCCATTGATTCCATTCCAAGATAATGCATGCTGCAAATAGCTGAGCCCATGGTGATTGAACTAATGAGCAGCCGTCTTATGGAGAGCTGCTCTTGAATGCATATCGAGAATGCGATCAAAGAACCGACAAAAGACGCCAAAATCGATAAAATCAGTAAGGGAGTTTCATATGTGATGCCGGTTTGCATGTGAAATGCCATCATGCCAATAAAATGCATCGACCATATGCCCATCCCCATGATCATTGCACCAATGACCAGCCATACCTTTTTCTTTGCACCGCTTGACTGTATCACTCGGCTGGCTAACTGAAGAGCTGAGTAGGAGGCCACAGCGGCGACAGCGACTGACAGAAAGACAAGCCATCCGTTGTAGCTTCCTGTTAATTGGGTCATGTGAGAAAACCTCCAGTATCTTAAAACAGACATATACTTAATATATCGGATCGAATGGCTTCTGTGTTCACTTTTCCTTCACTTAAATACCACAATCAACGTTTTTTTCACGTGTCTTTTATAGTAAAATCAAATTTAATGTAAAAAAACGACGAAAAGTGAATCGTTTCTTCGGTTTTATTCGTTTAATATATGGTGTGATTCTAAAAGAGATAGAATCGTCAAACGATTATGTGTGAAAGGGATTGATAAACATCGAAGATTTTATTATTTCTTTAGCTGATGCTTTTAAGAACTTGTCGTACTTTGGCATCTTCCTCGCATTATGCATTGAATTTGTTCCTGCTGAAGTGGTTCTGCCTCTTGCGGGTTACTGGGTCTCAGAAGGGGACATGGCCTTCATCGGTGTTGTGGCTGCCGGCTCCATTGGCGGCGTGGCTGGCCCTTTGACCTTGTACTGGTTAGGACGTTATGGCGGCAGACCCTTTTTAAATAAATATGGGAAGTACTTTTTTGTCAAACCTGAGTCGCTTGATAAATCGGATGCTTTCTTTGAAAAGCATGGTGGTTTCGTCGCCTTTAGCGGCCGGTTTATTCCAGGGGTCAGAACGCTTATTTCCATCCCGTGCGGTATTGCCAAGATGAATGTCTGGGTCTTTTGCTTGTATACGTTTTTGGCGATTACGCCCATTACATTTGTGTATGTGTATCTTGGGTTTGTGCTCGGGGAGAACTGGAAAGAGGTTGGCGCTATGTTAGATCCATATCTTTTACCGATTGGGATCGGGGTTGTGTTGTTGTTCGTGATGTATATATGGCTGAAACGTAGAAAAAGAAAAACAGAAACACCAACGGCCTAATCACTGAAAGTCACCTGTTGACAATACAGTGTGTATTGATTATGATATAAGTAATCTAAATATTCTTAAATCCCACCAAAGGGGAGTAGCGTCCGGTTTTTACCGGAAACAAAGTCGTCATTACATGGACTTAAGTTCCATCGGCTTTGTTGGCATGATTCTACATATCACATGTCTAGCAAGACCTTTGCCATTACAGGCAAAGGTCTTTTTTGTATTCATAAGCCTTTGTCTGTTGTGGGACAATAGATAAAAACAAGGAGGAATGATGATGGATGCAGCAATTATTTTAGAGTACGGGTGGGTTCTTCTCGTACTGATTGGATTAGAAGGGATTTTAGCAGCTGATAACGCGCTGGTCATGGCTGTGATGGTTAAACACCTTCCTGAAAAGCAAAGAAAAAAGGCATTGTTTTACGGACTTGCGGGTGCGTTTGTCATGCGATTTGGTTCCCTGTTTCTTATTTCGTTTTTAGTGGATGTGTGGCAAGTTCAAGCCATTGGTGCAATTTATCTTCTTTATATTTCCATTCACCATATTTTAAAATCGCACGTATTTAAGAAAAAGGAATCAGACACAAACATGAAGCAAAGCGGCTTCTGGGCAACAGTCGTAAAAGTCGAGCTTGCCGACATCGCTTTTGCTGTAGATTCCATCTTAGCGGCCGTCGCATTAGCCGTGACATTGCCGAAAACGAGTCTTCCGCAAATCGGCGGACTCGATGGCGGTCAATTTATTGTCATTCTTTTAGGTGGTATCATCGGTCTTATCATCATGCGATTTGCAGCTACTGTCTTTGTGAAACTGCTCAAAACAAGACCGAGCCTAGAAACAGCAGCCTTTGTCATTGTCGGATGGGTTGGTGTGAAGCTCACGCTTTATACACTGTCACATCCAGCTATTGGCGTCGTATCGTCTCATTTTATTCATTCAACATTATGGAAAGTCATTTTCTGGACAGTGCTTCTCGCAATTGCAGCATTTGGCTGGTTTTTATCAAGCCCATCAAGAAAAGGCGGGCAACAAAACAAGGAAAAACAAGAGGGACGCCTAGAAGAGTAGGTTTTTTGAAAGAAATATCATTTCATTTTCATAACACGTATATTACAAATAAGGGGGAGATACCCCCTTATTTCTTTGCTTTTAGACGAAACATTGTAAAGTAGATGATGATATACATGTCATAATTGAGTAACAGGAAATGAATTCCTCATTTCTTCCTTTGCGCTTCCCTCATAAATTAGCTATCATAAATGAGTAATATAGGGAGAACTGAGGTGAAACCATTGCTTAGCCTTTTGTTTAAAAAAGGAAAGAAAAAGCAAACATTAGAGCAGTCGGCTATCAGTATTCAACAAGGTGATATCGAGCTGCAAAATGCATTAATAGAGCAATACAAACCATTTGTCGCTAAGACGGTTTCATCCGTTTGTAAACGATATATAGATGAAAAAGATGATGAATTCAGCATAGGCTTAATTGCCTTTAATGAAGCGATAGAAAAGTACTCTGCCGAAAAAGGAAACTCACTCCTTGCTTTCGCAGAATTAATTATTAAAAGAAAAGTGATCGACTATATTCGAAAAGAAGCGAGAAATGCGCCAACGGTTCAAATGGACCTGCAAGAAAGTGAAAATGGCGAGTACTCTCAAAGCATGATTGAAGCAGAGCTGTCTACAAATGAATATAGACGTTTAATTGAACAAGAACATAGAAGAGAAGAAATAGAACATTTTAAAGAACGATTAAAAGTATACGGTCTCACGTTTCAAGAGCTGCTTGAACATTCACCAAAGCATGCAGATGCCAGGCAAAATGCTATTAAAGTAGCTCACACACTCGTTGAACACGATGAGCTCAGAACCATTTTATTTCAGAAAAAACAATTGCCGGTCAAACAGCTTGAAAAGCTAGTGGAAGTCAGCCGCAAAACGATTGAGAGAAATAGAAAATACATCATTGCGATGGCGATCATTATGACGGGTGATTATGTGTATTTGAAAGATTACCTTAAAGGGGTGCTTAATTCATGAGAAGAGGCATTATAGTAGAGAAAAACAAAAAATATGTCACGCTGCTGACCCCTGATGGACAATTTCTGCGGACAAAATATGAACAGCAAGACTATGAAATCGGTCAAGAAGTGACATTTCCGAATGAATCACGTCTCGAAAGAAAAAGAGCCGGTTTTTTTGACCTGCTTCGTTTACGTCCGTTAAATGCAGGAATCCTATCAATCGCAGCGATTATTGTCGTGATTTTTACTATGATGCCATCTTTCTCAAGTCAAAAAGCATATGCATATATGACAATTGACATTAACCCAAGCTTTGAACTGAAGCTTGATCACGATTATCAAGTGATCGGTGTCACACCACTGAATAAAGATGCGAAACAAGTACTGGCCAGTATGAAGGATTTAGAAAAAAACGACATGACCAAAGTCGTGCAGGAAATCATAGATGACTGTGACAAAAAAGGTTACGTGAACCACTCTAAGAGCATTTATATTTCAACGGTTTATGAAAACAAGCAGGACCATACATATAAAACCAACGTCAAAAGTAAAATTAACACCATCTCTGGTGAATATCAAAAGCGCGATTACAAGCTAGAAACTGTAGAAAGTGACCTGGAAACAAGAGAAAAAGCTCAAAAGGCAGGCATTTCAACAGGCACATATATCAGAAATCAAGAAATGCAAGACAAAGATCAAGAAGACATTCAAAAGGATGAAGACGCAGCAGAGAGTGATGCTGTCAAAGAAGAAGAGCCTAACAAAGATGATGAAGATCAAACAGACAAAGACAAACAAGAAGACGTCAAGACAGACGATAGCGAAGAGATGAAGCCAGATCAAGAGGCTCCTGAAGCTGAAGACAAAGAGCAGAAGGATCAAGAGAGGGAAGAGCAAGGATCTGTTCAAAAGCCTCACCAAACAAAACCTGATGATGAAAGCAAAGACAATCAAATAAAGGAAGAAAAGGATCGCTCTTTCGATAAAGAACAAAAAAAAAATCACTCAACGGAACCTGATGACAAAAGAAATCCAAACGGCACATCACGTGATGGCGCTGAAAAGCACACAAAAAAAAACGACAGGGATCAGAAATGGCCGTCCGCTGAACGAAAAAGAGAACATATGAAGCAAGGAAAAGGTGTACCGTCCCCTTATCGTGAGAACCGGGGCGAGCACACATATGAACAATAAAAAAACGCCAGAATAGCTCCGGCGTATTTCACCATGTTTTTATTTAGATTGATTGCCCATTTGTGATTGAGCCTGTTGAACGAGTCTTTTTGTAATTTCACCGCCAACAGAACCGTTTGCACGTGCGACTGTATCTGAACCGAGAGTCACGCCAAATTCTTGAGCGATCTCGTATTTAAATTGATCTAATGCTTGTTCTACTCCAGGAACAAGAAGTTGATTTCGGTTTGCCATGTCCATATTCCTCCTTTCACCTCATGTTTGTTGCGCCTTCTTATTTTGAAGAAAACAGCGTACAATTATGCTGGCAATTGCTGCACAAAAAACCGAGGTGATGATTCACCTCGGTTCTTCTTTATCCTGATGCTGCAGTGTATGAAACATCATTTCTTGTGCCGTACTTTGCAAGTGTGAAGTAAAGACAGAAAAAACGGTTGAACTGATAATGCCTTTGATCAAATGCCATTGGTGCTGTGTCAATTCAGAAAATTCTTCACGGAGCTTATCTGTCTGTTCCTCTGTGATTTCCCGTAAGTTTGTTTCTTTTAACGGAAAATGAGTATGATGATAAATAAAATCAAGGACATGCGCATATGCTTCATAAAAGCGCAGTGGACTAATAATATCATCAGTTCGATCCGTAATTGTGTTAAATAAGGCAGATAAGATGGTACGGATGGCATCAAAGTCAAAAACTGATTTTAAATCTCTAACAATTAATAAAATAACGACCTGATCAATTGAGTACTTCTTTCCAAGCTCAGGGTGGCCAATCATATCTTTAATATCACGTTTGATCCAGTTTTGAATCGCTGTCGATTTAAGAGAAGTCAGTTCGCATAGGTTTCCTAATTCTACAATTTCATTTGTGGAGAGTCCATGCTCTGATTTGTGTTTCCGACGTTCAAGCCTCTCAAAAAAAGAAGGGATTTTTAGCTCGTCATGTTCGTGATGTTTGTCTTTTTTTACAGATAAATTTAATAGCTGAAGCGGAGTCAGATCTCCCTCTCCTTTTAGAGAATAGAGAAGACTTGTCATGTCAATTCTCGTTAATTTAAAAGCACCCATTATTCCACCTCGTTTGTACGTCAAAAACGTCATAATTGATCTAATTCAACATCATAATCTCTTTTTGATGAAAATGCAAAATAAACTAAAATCCAGAAAGCGGCGTCACAATTTGTTCACTTTTCAGCTGTAGCAAATGTCGTAAATATTGAAGTGACGGGGCTTAAGCCGTTATGATAAACATAAGTAATGATTCCTTTTTCCTTGCAATTTGAGACGTTTATTTTTATAATTTTATTAATAAGTTCAAATGAACTTAATATGACAGCGGAGGTTATGTATGGGTAAAAGAATATTTCTGTTTATATTAACGAACATTCTTGTTATCACTACGATTGGTATTGTACTATCGGTTATTAGTGCAGCAACTGGTGTTGGTTCTTATATAGGAGCAGATGGTGGAATTAATTTTGTGGCATTGCTAGTATTCAGTGCAGTTGTTGGTTTTGTTGGCTCGTTCATGTCACTTGCAATGTCTCGCTGGATGGCAAAAATGATGATGGGTGTGCGCGTGTTAAACCCTGAAAAGGATTCATTAACATATGATGAGCAGCAGCTTGTTGACCGCGTGCACAGATTATCAAGAGCAGCAGGCCTTTCTAAAATGCCTGAGGTTGGTATTTATCAATCATCTGAAGTAAATGCTTTTGCGACAGGTCCTTCTAAGAGAAGATCACTTGTTGCGGTTTCCACTGGATTGCTTCATGAAATGGATGATGCAGCAGTTGAAGGTGTAATCGCTCACGAAGTTGCTCACGTTGCGAACGGTGATATGGTGACAATGACGCTGCTTCAAGGGATCGTCAACACGTTCGTTGTCTTCCTTTCAAGAATTGCGGCATGGATCGCAAGCCGCTTTGTTCCGCGTGAAGAGCTTGTGCCGATTGTTCATTTTATCGCAGTGATTGTTTTCCAAATCATTTTCTCTATCTTAGGAAGCCTTGTCGTGTTTGCATATTCTAGACACCGTGAATTCCATGCAGACCGCGGCGGAGCTGACCTTGCCGGTAAAGATAAAATGATTCATGCGCTTCGCTCACTTGAGGCGTATACGTCAAGAATCAAAGATGATGATCAAACAGCAGTTGCTACGCTTAAAATCAGTGGTAAACGAAAAGCTTCTCTTTTCTCAACACACCCTGATTTAAACGAAAGAATCAGAAGACTAGAAGCAAAATAAGAGAGACGAAAAGACATTCTGTTACAGGATGTCTTTTCTTTTTTGATGAAAAAGTAAATAAAGCATAAAATACCTTTAAAATCATGTCTCTTTTCATTAAAATGATAAGTATTGAAAAATGAAAGTTAAAAGAAGGAATGACAATGAACCCAATTAAAAAGCTAATTGACCGGCTATCGGCTTTCCAGCTGATTGCCCTTTATTATTTTCTCGCTGTGACCGTCTCATTTATTCTTCTAAGTTTGCCAGTCGCTCATCAAGATGGGGTGAAGTGGACATTTATCGATGCATTATTTACGGCAGTGAGTGCGGTAAGTGTCACAGGACTCACCGTTGTTGATACCTCCCAAACATTTAGTGTGGCAGGTATGTGGATCCTTGCGTTTGTCCTGCAAATCGGAGGTATCGGCATTATGACGCTCGGTACCTTTGTGTGGATTGTCATGCGAAAAAGGATCGGGATTAAAGAAAGAAAGCTCATCATGGCAGATCAAAACCAGAGCAATTTATCAGGAATTGTGAAATTAATGAAGCAGGTCTTATATTTAATTTTGCTCATTGAGTTTGTAGGCGGTCTGATTTTAAGCATGTATTTTCTCAAATATTACGATGTGCAGGCAGCATTCTTACATGGCTTCTTCTCAAGTATTAGTGCGACCACCAATGGGGGCTTCGATATTACAGGGAACTCGCTCATCCCTTACAAAGATGATTATTTTGTCCAATTTATTACGATGCTGCTGATCATCTTTGGAGCCATTGGCTTTCCTGTCCTCGTAGAAGTAAAGGATTACTTATTTAATCAGGACCGAAAGCACGCATCGTTCTCATTGTTTACAAAAATCACAACGATTACGTTTGGCAGCTTAGTCATTGTTGGCGCTATTGGGATTTATGCCCTTGAAGCCCGGTTTACGTTTTTAGGGAAGAGCTGGCACGAAGTTTTGTTTTATTCATTGTTCCAATCGACCGCCACAAGAAGTGGTGGACTTTCTACATTAGATATTACTCAATTGACAGAACCGACGCTGTTATTTTTATGTCTGCTCATGTTTATCGGGGCATCTCCAAGCTCGGTTGGGGGCGGAATTCGGACAACCACCTTTGCCCTTAATTTACTCGCACTGTTTCATTTTGCTCGGGGAAATAAGTCCATTAAAATCTTCAAAAGAGAGCTGCATCAAGCGGATATAAACAAATCTCTAATGGTGACGATGATGGCCTTTATATTGGTGTTTGGCGCTACATTCTTATTAACCTTATCCGAGCAAAATACGCTTCTTCAAAATTTATTTGAAGTCTGTTCTGCATTCGGAACAACAGGGCTATCACTAGGGATTACCTCTGAGCTCTCTGTTTTCGGTAAGTGTATCATTATGATGGTCATGTTTATTGGACGGATCGGCATTCCAAGCTTCTTGTACTTAATTGGCCGAAGAGAAAGCGAAGCGAATTACCATTATCCGAAAGAGCGTGTCATCATCGGCTAAACAGCATTCCGAGCGAATGCTGTTTTTTTATTTCCATTATCTAACTGGCTAAATCACGCGAGATGTTCGCAATCTATAGGTAAGAGGTGAACGAGACGTGCTGGATGTAATATGGAAAGCAATTGTCATGCTGCTAGTTGGTACCTTGCTGCTGAGAATAGCAGGGCCTAAATCCATTAGTCAATTAACTGTTCAACAAACAGTGATCATGATTTCAATCGGATCGATTATTATCCAACCCTTTATTGAGCACAATTTACTTGAAACGATTTATGCCGCTGCTACATTTATCATTGCACTCGTCATCATGGAAAAATTGTCTATCCAATCTGATTTCTTTGAAAAATTGGTTTCAGGGAAATCTGTGGTCATTTTGCAGGATGGAGAAATGCTTGATCACAAGCTGAAGAAAACGAGGCTCACAAGGGATGAATTCAAAATGCGCTTAAAGCAGCAAGGCATCACAGACATCAGCTGTCTCAAAAAAGCCACCCTAGAAGCCAATGGACAAATTGGCTATGAGTTAAAGCCAGAAGAAAAGCCCGTGACGGTCAAACAAATGAAGGAACTCCTAGACCAATTAAGAGAAGAACTAAATATGTTAAAAAAGGACTGATTTCAGATGAAAAGAAAAGCAGCGAAAAATGAAGCACTGACAAATAATATGACACCGACAGAAAGCATGGCACATGATCAAGGACAAACCCAATTTGATGAACAATCAAGAGATCGTCAGGCAAACCGAAATTCTCACAAAGGGAAACAAGGGGGAGGATCTCGTGACTAAAAAGCATGTGAAGAGCAAGGACATGAAAGACCATAAGAGGCCAATGGACCCAGATATCTTAGAAGAGGAATTTGGCAGTGAGCTTGGAGATATCAACAGCAGCAAATGGATTGATACTCTTGTAAAACCTAAGAAAGATGCTGAATGTCACAATGGACACATGGATGAAAAATAGAAAAAACGATCCTCGCGGGATCGTTTTTTATTTGATATAACTGCCTTGCCTGCCGGTGATTGTACGCAAAAGATTGTTCATTTTGAGCTCAATCACTGGCTGTGCAACGTTTTTAACAAAGGTGCTAGACAGGGTAAAGGTTAACAGAATGGTCAGCAGCAATAACATCAGTACACTTGCTGCATTCAGGGCCCAGTCGTCAAACCAAGTCGTTCTAAGCAGCTTGATCACAAAGCCATGTAGTAAATACACATATAACGTTCTTGTGCCCCATTTTGTAAAGAAGAAACGGCGTGTTGGCACTAATGCAAAGAAGCTGAATGTAGCGCCAAATGCAAGCATGTACCATGCCATTCGTTTCATTGCCGCAATCAATCCCTCATCTCCAAGAGAAGCATATGACTGTGATCCAAATAAGAAGGAATAATCAAATTCATAGAAATAGCAAAATAAAAATACAGCCATTAATACAAGAAGTGCTGCCAGCTTTCCTTTGCTTGTACGGATGAATTCAAAATGCTGCTTTTTTAAATAGAAGCCAGCTAAAAACATCGGCAAAAACACAAACGTACGCGATAAGCTGAGCGTATTGCTGATGCTGTCCACGTAACCGACAAGTAACGCAATCGACAAACTGACGATCATCGCCCAGTGAAACGGAAGTTTAGAAAAAGGAATGAGCAGCAAATTCCAAAAAAATAAACTAATTAAAAACCATAAAGACCATTGCGGATCAATTGGATTTAAATTGGCCATGCTTTGATCCTGCAAGAGATAATAGTAAACTGAATAGATCACCTGAAAAATTAAATATGGGATGATCAGCTTAACGGCGACTTTTTTCATAAAACCTGGCTTTCTAAAGCCTTTTGCAAAGAAGCCGGAAACCAAGATAAAGGCGGGCATATGAAAAGTATAAATAAACTTGTATAAATAGAGCATCCAATCATTATCATGAATGAATGATCGTAACAAATGACCAAAAACAACTAGAAAAATCAGAAGAAATTTCGCATTATCAAAATAACTATCTCGTGAAGATGCCATAACATCACCTTTCCTGCTTGATTTCAAACATAAATGTCTCTGTGCACTGTTCCCGTATTTGCCCCATTTTAAAATACATTTTGGCTCATTTCGCTATTTGATGTGAAATTGTAGAACGGTTGTAAAAGAAGCGTAAGAAAAGAGAATCGCAGTTCGATCCTGTCATCCAAATGAAATAAATGAGACAGTCTTCGTGTAAAAAGTTATTTTTTTTTATGAGTCGAATGAAGGAACAATGAAAATATTGTAGAAATATTGTAGAGGAATGAGGCTGGAAAAGGAGTGTAAGAGAATGACTGAAACGCTCGATGGCGCAGAAGATATCAGAAAATTAGAAAAAGAGAACGAATATTTGCGAACAGAGTTGATGCAGCAAAAGAGGCTGTTAAATAAGACGTTAGATGCCATTTTCATATTTGATCAGCACCTCAATATTATCCAAGCCAACGAAGCGACATGCAGGCTTGTACAGACATCGAAAGAAGACCTCCTCAATAAATCCGTTCTAGATTTCCTATACGGCATCCCGAAAGACAAAATTGAATGCTCCCTTGATTTATTTTTTCGAAAAGGAAAGTTAAGAAGAGAAATCTCCATTCAGCTTGAAAACGGGGAAACAAAATACATTGAATTTGTCGCAGAGCATGACGTCGTGAATCAGCAATATATCGTGGTCATGCGAGATATTTCCTCAAAGAAAATACTAGAACGAGAACGCTCCATGAATGAGCAGCTGTTCAAAGATTTGTTTGACCGAGCCATTGACGGGATGGTCATTTTTGATCAGGATGGCTGCATGATCGACGCCAATCACTCTTTTTGTCAGAGCTTTGAGCTGCAAAAGACCGATTTAACCGATCGTTATTTAAATGAATTTGTCGAAGATGAAAATCTTCCAGCCTTGCAGCACCTTTTAACGTCACTTAAAGAAACAGGGAAAGCCAAGGGAGAGCTTCCCGTTACCCTTCAATCTGGCCAGCAAAAATTATTCGAGCTCACCATTACATCAAATGTCATGAGCGGTTTTTATATGTCCATCATGCGGGATATTACAGAAAAAAGGTTAATGGAAGAAAAGCTGTTAAAAAGTGAGGAACGCTTTAGAGAAATTTTCGAAAATGCAATGGATGCGATCATCATATGGGCAGATGATGGAGAGATTGTGAGAGCCAATGAATCAGCCTGCCGAATTTTTGAATTGCCTATGCACTCACTGATTGGCAAGAAACTCACAGACTTTCTCGTGAAATCTGATCAGAGATATAGGCCGACTAGAAGACGTTATATTCGGAATCATGAAATAAGGGAAGAGCTGTTGTTCAGAATGGCAAATGGTCAGTTTAAAGAGCTCGAGTTTACATCAAAGCATGCGGTATTAGAAGGACAGCACTTAACCATTTTACGTAATGTGAGTGATCGAAAAAGAATGGAAGAGGAGCTGCGCGAAAGTGAGCTCAAATTCCGTAAAGTATTTAATGGATCAATGGACGGCATTGTTCTTTTTGATAACCAGTACCGCATTATCGAAGTCAATCCATCCGCAAGCGAGCTGCTCGGATTGAAAGACGATCATTTAACGGAAATGAACCTTTTCCATATCCTTGCGCCTTATCAAATTGAACATTTGGCACAGCCTGCTCAGGCGATGTCGTTAGATGAAATGGACAATGAAGTTCCGTTTGTGCTGAACCATCCAGATCAGCGTATATTGGAATTCTCTTTTAAACGCAACATTATTCATAATATGAATTTGGCGATCTTTAGAGATGTGACAGAGCGGAAGGAATTAGAAGAGCGGGTGAGAAAATCAGATACCCTTCATGTGGTGGGAGAGCTTGCCGCTGGAATTGCGCATGAAATTAGAAACCCGATGACAGCATTAAAAGGCTTCATTCAGCTGTTAAAAGGGAATATAGAAGGGGAGTATTCGCTCTATTTCAATGTCATCACATCTGAGCTGAAAAGAATTGAATCCATCATCACCGAATTTTTGATTTTAGCGAAACCGCAAGCCATCGTATATGAAGAAAAAAATGTGGTGCAAATTATGAAAGACACGATGGATCTTTTGCACGCACAGGCGAACCTCGGCAACGTTCAAATGCATCTCAATGTGTTGGATGAGATTCCGCTCATTTATTGTGAACAAAACCAATTAAAACAGGTCTTTATTAACATTTTAAAAAATGCAATTGAAGTCATGCCGAGAAAAGGAAATGTCTATGTGAGCATTCAGCGGAAGGGCGAAGAGCATATTGTCATTTCACTGCGGGATGAAGGCTGCGGAATGGCAGAGGACAAGCTCAAGCGTCTAGGGGAACCATTTTATACGACAAAAGAAAGAGGAACTGGACTTGGCTTAATGGTTAGTTATAAAATTATTGAAGAGCATCAAGGAACGATTGAGGTAGAAAGTGAGGAAGGGGTAGGAACCGTCTTCCATCTCACGCTTCCACTGAGGCAGAAGAAACAAGAAGGAGAGCACTAACGTGTATTATACCGTCTATCACGCACCAATTGGGGCATTATACATACTAGAAAAAGACGATGCCATCATCGAGGTGATGTTTGATGATGAGCCATTTTTAGTAAAAAAGCAGAAAGCCGATCTAAAAGAAGAAGAAACGCCTGTATTACAAGAAGCGAAAAAGCAGCTAGATGAATATTTCAAGGGAGAGCGCCAAGTATTCGATCTCCCGCTCAAGCAAAAGGGATCTCCGTTTCAAGAGCAGGTGTGGGAAGCACTTTCGACTATTCCATATGGTGAATCAAAAAGCTATGCAGACATTGCAGAAGCGATTGGCAACCCAAAAGCTGTAAGAGCGATTGGACAAGCGAACAGACGCAATGCATTACCTATTTTTATTCCCTGTCACAGAGTGATTGGAAAAGACCGCTCTCTGACGGGCTATGCAGGAACAAAAACAGACATGAAAGCGGTCCTGCTAGAATTAGAAGGTATCCCATTTGTTCAAAAATAAATCGATTGACCTGTTCCAAATGTTTGTCAAGCGACATATCCTTTTATTAAGCTAAAAAAGTTGGTTGAGGGAAAAAGGAGGGCGCTAGGGAATGTTTTGG
Organism: Bacillus sp. NMTD17; assembly: GCF_002998735.1. Classification (NCBI taxonomy): domain Bacteria; kingdom Bacillati; phylum Bacillota; class Bacilli; order Caryophanales; family Bacillaceae; genus Bacillus; species Bacillus sp. NMTD17. The sequence goes on along the minus strand of NZ_PVRH01000002.1, from coordinate 457,719 downwards.
GGCAAAAAAAATAAAATGTATGCCGTCACATCACTATGTGTCAAAATGAACGTTTTGACAGAAGAACAGAAAAAAGAAATCTTAGCAAAAACGAGTGAAATAAAAAAGCGCGGTGCTCTTAAATAATAAGTACACGGCGCTTTTTTTATGATCAGAGTGAGATGTTTTCAGCGAACAGAGTATCAATCTCTTCTGTATAGTTCGATGTGATAATCCCTTTCTCTGTAATGATACCTGAAATGAGATGGTGAGGAGTGACATCAAAGGCGGGATTGAATACCTGAACATCAGGCGGTGCAATTTGGACGCCGTTTAATTCCTTTACTTCCAGCGGATCGCGCTCTTCAATTGGAATATCTGCCCCGTCTTGGGTTGATACATCAAAGGTGGAAAGCGGTGCAGCTATAAAAAACGGAATTTGAAAATGCTTAGCTAAAATGGCGAGACTTAACGTTCCAATCTTATTCGCCGTATCTCCATTACGGGCAATACGATCAGCTCCGACAATGACAGCAGAAATTTTCTTTTCTTTCATCGTATGGGCTGCCATGTTATCTGTGATGAGCGTCACATCTACGCCGCCTTGCATGAGTTCCCATGTTGTCAGCCTAGCCCCTTGAAGAACAGGGCGTGTTTCACAGGCATAAATGTGAAGATCGAGATTTTTCTTTTTGGCTAAATAAAATGGAGCAAGGGCTGTTCCGTACCGGCTTGTGGCGATGGAGCCTGCATTGCAAATGGTCATAATACGATCACCCGATTTAAAGAGCTGGAGTGCATTTTGACCGATTTGTCTGCATGTTTCTTCATCTTCAATTTGAATTTGAATGGCTTCATGGACAAGGTCTGTTTTGGCTGCATTGACCGAAGCTGCACGCTCAATGCGCTGCAATAATCGCTCTAAAGCCCAGGCTAAATTCACAGCGGTTGGACGAGCACTGTTTAAATATTCTTTTATCTGAATGACTTCTTGTTTAAAAACATCAATTTCTTCTGTCTCAATGTCTTGGGCACTGAGCGCCAGTCCAAAAGCTGCTGTAATGCCAATGGCAGGTGCTCCCCGCACTTTTAACGTGACAATGGCATCATACACGTCTTCTTTTGTATATAAATGCTCAAACTCAGTTTCGGCCGGTAATTTTTGCTGATTCAAAATGTTAATATGGTTTTCTTCCCATTCGACAGAACGGGGGACTTCAAATTCTTTAGACAAAACCCGTCACTCCTTTACAGATTGATGGAATAATGCGACGAGGTCAGACGCTGCTTCCACTGCATGATATTGTTTGATCATTGTTTTTCCGAGCGTTAGTGCTGCTTTTTTCTGCTGAATCCTTCTAGATGGTGATGGAATCGCATCGAGATCAGCGGCATGAGCAAGGCCGATTGTTCGGCGGACAAGCTCACAGCCCGCAAAGCCTGCCGCTTCTTTTAAAATACGGTCAAAGGTTGTTGCTAAAAAACTGTCAGATACACTAAATGCTTCAATGCTGTCTTCTTTCCAAGCTTTTGCGAACACTTCTTTGAATGTCGCCCATACATTGATGACATGGTCAAAAAGGTGCTGCTGATCGTGTTCATTCTCACGAGACAAAGCATTGAGGAACAGGTTAGCGATAAAGTGGCCAATATCGAATCCAAAGGGACCGTAAAAGGCGAATTCTGGATCAATGATTTTTGTTTCCGTCTCATTTGCAAAAATACTGCCTGTATGAAGATCTCCATGAACGAGTGTTTCAGCAGATGTCAGGAAAATACGCTTCAGTTCGGCTGCTTTGGCCTGCACTTCAAGATCTGCCCAAAGCGCTTCGGCAGCTTCTCTTAATTCTTCTTCGAAATCATTTGTGCCGCTATCAAAGAAAGGATCTGTGAAGACGAGTTTTTCAGTAATGTCACAAAGGTCCGGATTCGTAAATTGCTTCACAAATTGTTTTTTGATTTTAGGATTTGTGGCAAAGTCAGAAGTGTAAAAAAGTGTTTTTCCTAAAAATTCTCCTACATGATCGGATAAATGCGGATATTGTTTTCCGGCAATTAGCCCTTTTCTGACGATTTCCAGGTGTGATAGATCCTCCATTGCCGTCACAGCAAGAGCTGTATCTGAATAATAGACTGCAGGTACAAGGTGCGGCGTATATTCTGACTGCTTGATCAGGGCAGCACTTTCAATTCTCGCACGGTCTAATGTAAGCGGCCAGCTCTCTCCGACCACCTTGGCATAGGGCAGGGCCTGTTTGATGATCAATCCTTTTTCTTGTTTGTGATCAAAAATATGAAAGACGTAATTTAAATTCCCGTCACCGATTTCCGTACATGTCAAATGACTGCTTTCTTGGATCAAGCCAAGTCTAATTGCGAGTGCAACTGCCGAGCTTTCTGTTAATTCTTCATATGATGCCGTAAGTGTAACCAATTGCTATCCCTCCAAATCATATAAAAAAGCCTCTTTCTCCTGAGAGAAAGAGGCTTGATGGCGTGTATGCTCAAAGCCTCTCTTATCTCTCAGCACATACGTCTGATGGAATTAGCACCGTGCCCTATAAGACAATTGTCTTGGCGCTTACTTGCTGCGCCCCACTTCACAGTGGTATTAACGGTCGGTTGCTGTTGGGGTCAAAAGGCCAAATCCCTCGCCCAACTCTCGATAAGAGAAATCAATATGTAATTATTTCGTGTCTGTTTGCATTTCTTAATTCAAGATATTATCAGAGCTGCGCTTCACATGTCAATCTTTTTTCAAAATTGCTTTACAATTCATAAAACAATCCATTACAGTGTTTGTATTGTTACGTAACTTGAATAGAAGGTGAAGAAATGGAATTCCAGCAATCAGATGTATTGAAACAATTACCGAAACAATTTTTTGCGTCTCTTGTCCAAAAGGTGCAGAAAAAGATGCAGGAAGGGGCAGATATCATTAATTTAGGGCAGGGAAATCCTGATCAGCCAACCCCTTCGCATATTGTAAAAGCCATGCAGGAAGCGGTATTAAAACCTGAAAATCATCAATACTCGTCATTCCGCGGAACAGCGAAATTAAAAAAGGCTGCCGCCGCCTTTTATGAAAGAGAATATGGTGTCACGCTTGATCCGATGAAGGAGATTGCGATTTTATTTGGCGGGAAAGCGGGACTTGTTGAGCTGCCGCAATGCCTGCTGAATCCTGGAGATACACTCCTTGTCCCAGACCCTGGTTACCCTGATTATTGGTCAGGTGCCGTGCTTGCTGGAGCTCAGATGGTGACGATGCCGCTTCTTGAACAAAATGATTTTTTACCTGACTATGATCGATTGCCTGAGAATGATAAGAAAAAAGCAAAGTTGATGTATTTAAATTATCCTAACAATCCGACAGGTGCCACGGCAAGTCGTGCATTTTTTGAAGAAACCGTTACGTTTGCGAAAGATCACAAACTCTGTGTTGTCCATGATTTTGCCTATGGCGGCATTGGGTTTGATGGGAAAAAGCCGATCAGCTTTTTGCAAACAGATGGAGCGAAAGAGACGGGTATTGAAATTTACACATTATCTAAAACGTATAATATGGCCGGCTGGAGAGTAGGTTTTGCAGCAGGAAATCCGTCTGTTATTGAAGCGATCGAGCTTTATCAGGATCATCTGTTTGTCTCACTGTTTAAAGCAACTCAAGATGCAGCAGCGGAAGCCCTATTAAGCGACCAAACGTGCGTACAGGTGCAAAATGATCGATATGAGAAAAGGCGAAATGTGTGGATTGCTGCCTGCAAGGACATTGGCTGGGAGGTCACAGCACCAAAAGGGTCATTTTTTGCTTGGCTAAAGGTGCCAGAAGGATATACATCTGAATCTTTTTCTGACGTATTATTAGAGAAAGCACATGTTGTTGTGGCTCCGGGGAATGGGTTTGGTACTCACGGTGAAGGGTATGTGAGAGTTGGGCTTTTAACAAGTGAGGAGCGGTTACAAGAAGCCGCTCGGCGTATCGCTGCCTTGAATCTGTTTGAAAATAAGCCATTGACAACATAAAAAAATGGTGCGATAATTCAGACAATATTTAAGAAAATTGAATATTCTTATCAAGAGTAGGCAGAGGGACTAGCCCAATGAAGCCCGGCAACCGACTTCCATGAAGCACGGTGCTAATTCTTGCAGCAAGCGCTGAGAGATAAGATTCGGATGAATGACACGAAACAACCTCTTTAAGGCGCTGACAAAGCACTTGAAGAGGTTTTTTATTGACCATATGCATGACGAAATTGAAAGGGGATTCCTAGTGAGTGAATTACTGGCAACATACGTATTAACACATCGAGAGGATGAACAAGTGAACCGAAAAGCGGAGCAGATCGCACTTGGTTTAACAGTGGGATCATGGACAGATTTGCCGCAGCTCAAAAAGGAGCAGCTTCAAAAACATAAAGGGCGGGTAGAAAAAGTATCAGAAAAGGTTGCTTCAGCCGAAAATGGCGTATATCAATCTGAGGTGACCATTGCTTATCCTGAGGCTAACTTTTCAGCTGATATACCGGCCGTTTTGACGACGATCTTTGGAAAGCTTTCACTTGATGGAAAAGTGAAGCTAGTCGACATACAATTCTCGGATAGATTTAAAAGAAGCCTGCCAGGACCGGTATTTGGAATTGATGGCATACGCAAAAAAGCAGGCGTGTTTGATCGTCCGTTGTTGATGAGTATTTTTAAAGGTGTCATTGGCCGTGATATGGCGGATTTAAAAGAGCAGCTCCGTTTACAAGCATTAGGCGGCGTTGACTTTATCAAAGACGATGAAATTTTATTTGAGAGCCCGCTAGCCCCTTTTGAAGAACGAATCAAAGAAGGAAAAAAGATATTAAAAGAAACATATGAAGAGACAGGGCACCGAACGTTATATGCCGTTAATTTAACAGGCAGAACCTTTGAACTGAAGGATCGAGCAAGAAAGGCAGCTGAACTTGGAGCGGATGCACTCTTATTCAATGTCTTTGCCTACGGACTAGATGTCATGCAAAGCTTAGCTGAGGATCCAGATATTCCATTGCCTATTATGGCCCATCCCGCAGTAAGCGGCGCTTTGACATCATCGCCTGAATATGGATTTTCGCATTCTCTTCTTTTAGGTAAATTAAATCGATATGCTGGCGCTGATTTGAGTCTTTTTCCCTCACCTTATGGGTCGGTCGCACTTCCGAAAAAAGATGCCTTTGGAATCTATGAAGCTTGTGTAAAAGAGGATTTGGTTCAAAAAACGTTCCCAGTCCCGTCAGCAGGCATTCATCCTGGAATGGTTCCAGTATTGATTAAAGATTTTGGACTCGATCATGTGATTAATGCTGGTGGAGGAATTCACGGACATCCGCGTGGAGCCATCGGTGGAGGGAAAGCATTTCGATCGATCATTGATGCGGTGATACATGGAGAGTCGATCCAAGAGAAGGCAGCTTCTTGCCAAGACTTAAAAGCAGCACTTGAACTATGGGGAAGGGTAGCAGAATAAATGAAAAAACCAATTGTATGTTGTGATTTTGATGGAACAATTACAAAAAATGATAATATCATTCGCATCATGAAACACTTTGCACCAAGTGAATGGACGAAGCTGAAGGATGATGTTCTCACAAAGGAGATCACCATTCAAGAAGGCGTCGGGCAGATGTTTCAATTACTGACGAGTGATCAAAAAGAAGCTATTCAGTCGTTTATTTTAGAAGATACAGAGATTCGAGAAGGATTCAAGCAATTTGTTGATTATGTGAAAAAGGCTGATATTCCTTTCTATGTGCTAAGCGGCGGGATGGACTTTTTTGTCTATCCCATACTCGAGGGCATTGTGGGCAGAGACAATATTTATTGCAATCATGCCTCATTTGGGGAAGATCATATTCAGATTGAATGGCCGCATGTCTGCGATTCGCAATGTCAAAATGGCTGCGGATGCTGCAAGCCGTCAATCATTCGAGAGCTGACCCATGAGAAGGACTTCATCATCATGATCGGAGATTCAGTCACCGATGTGGAGGCAGCAAAGCATGCGGATCTCACATTTGCGCGCGACTACTTGCTGAATGAATGTAAGGAGCTTGGGGTTGTATATAAAGAGTATGAAACATTTATTGATCTTAAAGCGCAATTTGAACAAATAAAGGAAGTGAAGGAATGGCAGACGCAAAGAGCAAGCGCTGGCAGGAGCTAGCAGACGTCAAACGTGAACTGGCACAAAGAGACTGGTTTTACGGAACAAGCGGCAATTTATCGATCAAGGTGTCGGATGATCCAATCACGTTTTTGGTGACGGCAAGCGGTAAAGATAAACGAAAAGAAACGGATGAAGATTTTGTTTTAGTGAACGCAGCAGGCAAGCCTGATGATCCGAACGAACAGCTTAGACCTTCAGCCGAAACACTGCTTCACACATACGTGTATGAGCGGACGAAAGCAGGTTGCTGCCTCCATGTCCATACAATCGATAATAATGTGATGTCTGAGCTGTATGGGGGTAAGGGCGAGGTTCGTTTGAAAGGAAACGAAATCATCAAGGCGCTTGGTTACTGGGAAGAGGATGCAGAAGTGTCGATACCGATTATTGAAAATCCAGCCCATATTCCGCATCTTGCAGCACAATTTGCAAAGCATCTCACTGAAGAGTCAGAATCAGGTGCGGTGCTCATTCGAAATCACGGCATCACTGTCTGGGGAAAAACAGCCTTTGAAGCAAAACGAGTATTAGAGGCGTATGAATTTTTATTTAGCTACCACTTAAAATTAACGCTTTATCAAAAGCAGCTTGTCAGATAAAAAGGAGGAAAAGCACATGGCGACGATTTTGATTCATAACGAAGAAAACACATTACTTGAAAACGAGCAAGAGGTAGCAGCATATTTAGAAAAGCAAGGGGTCATTTATGAACATTGGGATATTGCAAAGCTGCCAAACCGGTTATCAGAAAAGTATGATTTAACAGATGAGGAAAAGGAAGAGATTTTGACTGTTTTTCAAAAGGAAATCCAGCGTATATCTGAAAAACGAGGGTACAAAGCGCAGGATGTGATTTCATTATCTGACGCCACACCAAATCTAGATGAGCTGCTCCAAAATTTTAAGCGTGAGCATCATCATACAGATGACGAAGTACGTTTTATTGTAAGCGGGCATGGAATCTTTGCCATTCAGGGTAAGGATGGCGTCTTTTTTGATGTGAGACTGAATCCAGGCGATTTAATTTCTGTCCCGCCACATATTCGCCACTACTTTACACTTCAAGAGGATCGCAAAGTGGTCGCAGTTCGCATATTTGTCACAACTGAGGGCTGGGTGCCAATTTACGAGGAAGAAACGGTTTAATGACAGGAGCTGATCATTCCGCATGAGGCGGATGATCAGCTTTTTTTTAGGAAAATAGGCATAAAATGAGAAAGAAAATAGTTGATTTTGATCTTCTGCATAGGATAAAATTCTGTTTAATCCATGTATCAGTCCTGTCCAAATTTGAAGTTTACCCCCAAATTAGATTGGGTAAGAGGTCTTTAGGCTGTAAAAAATTAAATAAAATAAGCATATTTAATTTAATTTACAAATAAAGTATAATTTTGGTGTCGGATCATTTTGAGCATAGACAGTCGAATTCATTGCGGGAGCTGAGATCATGAATATTTATGTAAGGAAAGAACAATTGCTGATGTCCATTGATGAGAAGAGAAAACAGATGGTAGAAGCTGCTCAAGCGGAAGGCTACACTGGTGAGACGACAATTAAATATAGTCAAGAACTAGACAACCTGATGAATGAGTATCAGTATCTCCTTTTTCATGAGAAACAATCTGCCCCCTCCTTTCATGATCTTGTATCTCAAATGAGTCTTCTATCTGTGAACCGCCCTTCTTATTGACATGAAAAACCGGTCTTGCCTAAGCAAAACCGGCTGAATGTTTCAACTATGCTGAGTGAGCAGAAGGAAGCATGATCATGACGGTTGTTCCTTTATTCACTTCGCTTTGAATATCAATTGTCCCGCCATACATCGAAATAATTCGTTTACACACGACAAGCCCAAGACCTGTACCTTTTTCCTTCGACGTAATAAAAGGAAGGAAGATATGCTTTAACATTTCTTCTGGTATGCCTTCACCCGTATCTTTCACTTTAATGATGACATGTTCTGTTTCAGCCTCAATCAAAATCTTCAAATGACCGCCATTTGGCATCGCTTCTAACGAGTTCTTCGCTACATTTAATACGACTTGTTTAATGTGATCCTTTGTGCAATATACCCCAACATCTTGAATCGTATTAATTTGCAAATCAACCTCAACATTATAAAGGTTCGCCTCAGAGAAAACGATCGGCATGATCTCACTTACAATTTCTTTTACAGAGTTATTCTGCCATTTTTCTGCCGTTGGTTTCCCTAATACAAGAAACTCACTGACGATTTGGTTGATTCGTTTAATTTCTTCTTCAATGACAGAAAAATAGAGCTGATCTTCTTCTGAATGATACTTCTTTTGCAAAAGCTGTATAAATCCGCTGATCCCTGTTAATGGGTTGCGAATTTCGTGTGCCGTACTTGCTGCGAGGGTTCCGATTAATTCAAGCTTTTGCGCTTCATTTTGGTGACGCTCCTGCTGGGTTTGACGCCTTAAAATGATATATTGAACAAGTGTGAATAAAATATTTAATAAAATAAAAGCACTGGATAAAGGGATCAGCATAACAGACAGCACTTCACCTGTAGACGCGCGCTGCGGAAAGACCTCCAGCTTCCAGCTGTTTTCATCTAAATATGTAGACACGGTGCTGCCATTTTCTGATGCTGGCTGCGGACCACTTGTAAACACCACATGTCCATTTTGATTCAGCATCTTAAAATGAAGATCAGGGTTCAATACATTCATAATATTTCTTAAATAATCAATTTGAATGGCGGCGACTAGCACATTGGTGACTTCTTCATTTTCATCTAGCACAGGCACGCAAATGGAGAGAATCCGCTGTTTTGTAATTCGGCTCACATAGTTATCTGTGATCACCGTCTGCTTGGTCACTTGAATGCGCTTAAAGTAATCTCTAAATGACAGGTTGATTTTTTCCTTTAACGGTGTGGTGCTTACTGATACATTTCCTTTTTTGTCTAGGAGATACAGACCTGAAAAACGAGGTTCTTGTTTATAGATTTTCTCTAGGATGTTTTGTACTTTTTTTGTCTCAAGAGGCTGGTCAAATCCCATGGCAAGTGAAGTTAATCTCGCTTCTGTTTCACTAATTAAATAATTCATTTGGTTTTTGTGAATATTTAACATAAGTGTAGCAGTTTGTTTGTTTTTTAAGTCGATTTTTTCCGTTTCTTTTTCGTAGATAAAATAACTAATGATTAGGGTTGGAATCATGACCAAAATAAGGTACAGCCTGATCTTCTTCCAAAACCCTTTCAGTATACTCATCATTCATCGCTCCAACGTATTACCTAATAGACTTATTATAGCATTGAACCTATCTTTATTACGATGACTTGTGTGATTTTTAAAAAATTAGGTGATTCGTTCTGGTCTCATTTTCATGCTAAAGATGGATCAAGATGTTGACATTTTACTTATTGTTTATTAATGTCACATTAGTGGGTTGCATTTCATAAAGGATGATAAAAAAATGGAAAATCATAATGTTGAGAAATCTTTGAAATTATTTATTGTATTATCACGTGCCTATCGCTCAATTAATCATCACATGAACAAACATATTGTGAAGCACGGGCTGAATCCGACTGAATTTGCAGTATTAGAATTACTGTATCATAAAGGGGATCAGCCTCTTCAGCAAATCGGTGATAAGATTTTACTTGCAAGCGGCAGCATCACGTATGTGGTCGATAAATTGGAGAAGAAAGAACTCCTCAGTCGTAGGGCCTGTGCAGAAGACCGCAGGGTGACATTTGCGCATATTACCAAGCAGGGACGAGCTTTGCTTGATGATATCTTCCCAGATCATGCGAAAGAAATTCATGAGATGATCAGTGTCCTTAGCGAAGAAGAGAAGGATGCCTGCATTGATATGCTCAAACATGTGGGACTGCGTGCAAAGCATTTATATGATCATACAGAATAAATAGAAAAGGAAGCCGAGGGCTTCCTTTTTTATTTCGCTTTTTTCTCAATCGGTAAAATGAGTACTTCTACGCGTCGGTTTTTACTTCTGCCTTCTGCTGTATCGTTTGAAGCAACCGGCTTGAATTCACCGAAACCTTTTGTACTAAAGTTCTCTTGGTCTAAATTGCTGTTCTCAAGAAGAATACTCAAAAAGTTTACAGCACGAATGGCACTTAAATACCAGTTGGATTCAAATTCTGAATTTCTGATCGGTACATTATCAGTATGTCCGCTAATGACGATGTCACGAGCGGGGTTTATGACAAGTAGTTTTGAGATTTCCTTTGCTAACGGGACATCTTGAGGGCGAATAACCGCCCGGCCAGAATCAAAGAAGATACTGTCTTCTATCGTAATGAGCAAACCTTCGTCCGTGAGCTTTGTTTCGAGCTTAGCTCCAAGTTTCTTATTGGCAATGAAGGAGTCCACTTGCTTTTTGACCTTTGTGAGAACGGCATGGTCTCGAGCTTTCGCTTTGGCTTCTTCATCTTCTTCGGCTGCTTTCTTGGTCTGGTTGCTATTTTCAGTTTCTTCAGTGCTTTGCATGCTGGTTTGATCCATGACACCTGTACCACCCGTAAAGACGACATTAAAAGACTTTGCCATCTGTTCGTATTTTGCCGCATCAATCGAACTAGATGCAAATAGCACAATGAAGAGAGCGAGTAGAAGCGTCAGAAGATCGGCATAAGGGATCAGCCAAGATTCATCTACATGGTCATCGTGATCATGTTTTTTACGTTTCCTAGCCATTTTGTTTTTCTCCTTCTTCAATGACAAGATTTGCACGTTCTTTCGCTGGTAAGTACATGAGAAGTTTTTGTTCAATCACTTTTGGAGATTGACCTTCAAGAACAGAAAGGATCCCTTCGATCATAATCAGACGAAGCTTTACTTCTTCCTTTGATTTACGCTTCAGCTTGTTGGCAAATGGATGCCATAACACATACCCGGTAAAAATCCCAAGCAGTGTGGCAACGAAGGCTGCACTGATTGCATGTCCTAGTGCTTCAATATCTCCCATGTTTGCAAGTGCGGCAATAAGTCCGACAACGGCGCCAAGTACACCAAGCGTCGGAGCGTATGTACCTGCTTGTGTAAAGATTAATGCGCCTGACTGATGTCTTTCAGACATGGCGTCAACCTCTTCTGTTAAGACGTCGCGAATAAATTCTGCACTCTGACCGTCAACCGCCATGCTTAAGCCGTTCTTAAGGAAATCGTCATCTACTTCCTCAATGCTAGCTTCTAATGCCAAAAGACCTTCACGACGCGCAATTTGTGCCCAGTTTGAAAAAAGAGGGATCATTTCTTGAATCGTTGGAAGCTGGTTGTCTTTGAAAATTTTGCCGAACAATTTTGGTGTTTTCTTAATTTCACTAGATGGGAATGCGATGACAACAGCTGCAATCGTCCCAACAACAATGATCAATATAGCCGCTGGGTTGATAAGAGCGGTTAGACTCACACCTTTCAAAACCATACCGACACTCAGTGCAATAAATGCTAAAATAATACCAATTAACGATGTTTTGTCCATTATCTCACCAAATCCTTTAACTATCTTTTTCTATAGTTAATATCGGTGTCTTCTAGAAGGGTTTTAGTCAGAATATAAAATTAAGGCAGTTTCTGTGAAGAAATTTTGACGAAAGCGCTTTCTATTACCTTAAAAAAGAAACTCCCTCTGATATAAAGGGAGTTTCTTTTTAATTTCTTTGAGCAGTTTCATTTAAAAGCAGCTCTTTTAATTTTTCTTCATACATAATTTTGACAAGATCATAGCTCCAATTCATCATGTGATCCACCTCTTTTTCTTTTATCGTAAAGGAAAAGAGGCGGAGGGGGCGTCGGCGTGCGGATGGAACTTAGACACCGCAACATGATGGAGCTGTAGATCCTTCTTAGGATGTACTTATCCTTTTTTTACTACAATTTCGTTATCTTCAACATCTACAGTAAATCCTGAAAGCTTTTCTTCTTCAAGCAATATTTCCGTCATTTGATCTTCAACATGCTCTTGAATGGTTCTTCGCAGTGGACGAGCACCAAATGCAGGGTGATATCCAAGTTCTGCAATTTTTTCTTTCGCTTCTTTTGTCACATGGACTGTTAAATGTTGCTCTTTTAATTGCTCTGACAGCTCATTGAGCAGAAGATCCACAATCTTCACTAAATCATCTCTATCTAATGAGTCAAACTGAATGATGCTGTCAAAACGGTTCAAGAATTCTGGCTTGAAATAGGCGCTGAGTGAATCAATGAGTGATTGTTCCTCAATCGCTTCTTCCTGATCAGACTGGAAGCCGACTTTGACCGTTTTATCTGTGCTGCCTGCGTTACTTGTCATGATGATGACTGTATCTTTAAAGCTGACGGTTCTGCCTTGGCTGTCTGTTAACCGGCCATCTTCCATGATTTGAAGGAACATATGCTGCACATCAGGATGTGCTTTTTCGATTTCATCCAGCAAAATGATGCTGTATGGTTTTCTGCGCACTTTTTCCGTCAGCTGACCCGCTTCATCATGTCCAACATAACCAGGAGGAGAACCAATGAGCTTGGATACTGAGTGTTTCTCCATGTACTCACTCATATCTAAACGGATGATCGCATCTCTTGAACCGAATAATTCTTCAGCTAGCGTTTTTGACAATTCGGTTTTCCCGACACCTGTTGGTCCAACGAATAGGAAGGAGCCTGTTGGTCTATGTTTCGATTTTAAGCCGGCTCTGCTTCTTTTCACAGCTTTCGCCACTTTTTCAACCGCATGTTCCTGACCAATCACCCGTGCTTTTAAGCGGACGTCAATTTCTTTCATTTTGGTTTGTTCGTCTGCTTGCAGTTTGCCGACAGGGATGCCTGTTTTTTGTTCCACAATGGCTTGAATGGCTTCTGCTGTGACGACATGTTCTTTGTCATTTGTTTTGTTTTGAAGTCTTGCTTCAATGGCTTCTTCTTCATCTCGAAGCTTCGCTGCTTTTTCGTATTGTTCTTCTTTTAAAGCAGCTTGTTTTTCAGCAGCAATTTCTCTCAGACGATTCGTTAGTTCATCTTCACTTGCTGCATCAATGGAGAGGTTCGCTTTTGAACCTGCTTCATCCATTAAATCAATGGCTTTATCCGGCAAATGACGGTCTTGAATATACCGGGAAGATAATTGAACACACGCTTGAATAGCTTCGTCTGAATAAGTGACGCCATGATAACTTTCGTACTTATCTTGAATGCCTTTTAAAATCTCGATCGCTTCATCTTGTGTTGGCTCATCCACAATGACGGGCTGGAAGCGTCGTTCAAGTGCGGCATCTTTTTCAATTTGACGATATTCTTTTAATGTCGTCGCACCTACTAGCTGGAGCTCGCCTCGTGCAAGGGCTGGTTTTAAGATGTTTCCAGCATCCATTGACCCTTCGGCAGATCCTGCGCCTACAAGAAGATGGATTTCATCTACAAATAAGATAATATTTTTACGGCTTTGCAATTCTTTGATTAACTGCTTCATTCTTTCCTCAAATTGACCACGTATCCCTGTATTCGCTACAAGGGAGGAGACATCTAATAAATAGATTTGTTTGTTCTTTAATTTATTTGGTACATCGCCACTTGCAATTTTCAGTGCGAGTCCTTCAGCGATCGCTGTTTTCCCAACACCTGGTTCACCAATCAGAACAGGGTTATTTTTATTTCTTCTATTTAAAATTTCAATGACTCTTGCGACTTCTTCATCACGGCCGATGACTGGATCAATTAAACCAGCATTTGCGCCATCTGTTAAATTCCGGCCAAGTTCATCGAGTAAGCCTTTTTGCTTTGGCTGCTCTACGCTTTGTGCATGTCCTGCTTGCTCAGAGAAGAATGAGCTTCCCCCGAACAATTGAGGTCCCATTTTCATTTTTGATTGCTCCATCAAAGAGGTGTAGCAGTCTTCACATAAAACCATTTGGCTCCGGGACGAATTCACTTGCATATTCAGGCGAATAGTTGCTTCATTTACTTGACAATGTTGACAACGCATTTGCCATAACCTCCTTAAAATAAAGTTTGACTTTATTTGACCAATGAATGTTAAAGAAAATGGTCTGTTGTTTGACCATCTTTGACTATAGTATACTCTGACCTATTTTGACTTTCAACTGTTTTGCTCAAAGGCAGTTGAAAATCCTTTTTTGCATTTAATCATGGTTTGTCCTTCTTTTCAAGGAACTCGTCTCATAGGATAAAAAAAGACAATCGAAAGTGATGGGTGCGGAGGGGTCACATGAAACGTTCAAATGAATCCGCTTTTCAGCTTGCCTTTTTATATGTAGGAACAGTGGTTGGAGCTGGGTTTGCGACAGGAAAAGAAATCGTAGAATTTTTTGTTCGTTTTGGCTGGATTGGACTATTCGGAATCTTGATTAGCGGCGCTATTTTTACTGGACTTGGTGCAAAAATGATGCTCATTTCTAAACGAATTGAAGCAGAGTCTTATCAAGATATGAACCGGTTTCTATTTGGCACAGCTGCAAGCAGGTATATTAATGTCGTCATGTTTTTTATTTTACTAGGCGTCACTTCAGTGATGATTTCTGGCGCAGGGGCTATTTTTGAAGAGCAGCTTGGCATATCAAAGGAATATGGAATCTTTTTGACGATCATTCTGAGCGTCATTGTGCTTTTGAAAGGTTCAAAAGGATTATTTGGTGTCAATGTTCTCGTCGTCCCAATGCTTATTTTCTTTTCATTGATCGTATTTCTTGATTCATTCGTTTTTAGCAGTAGTGAAAGTTATGTTCTTGCGCTTCAAATGGGTGAGGGAGAGTGGATTTTATCAGCTATCTCATATGGAGCTTTTAATTTAGCACTTTCTCAAGCAGTGTTAGTGCCCGTCGCAAATGAAATGACCTCTGAAGCGGTGATTAAAAAGGGAGCTGTGCTTGGGGGCGTCATGCTGACCCTTATTTTACTGGCATGCTTTTTATCTCTTTCTTCATTAAATATGCTGGAGGCGTTTGATATTCCAATGGCTCAGGTAGTGTATCAAGTAGCAAACTCCATTCACCTCATTTATTTATTTGTGATCTTCGGCGAAGTCTTTACATCCGTCATAGGCAATTTATATGGACTCGAGAGACAAGTGAGGGCGTATATACGAATGAACAGTGTCATGACAATATCCCTTATTCTCTTATGCTGCTATGTGATTAGTAAAATCGGTTACGGTACATTGATATCAACGGTTTATCCTATTTTTGGCTATGTGAGCATCTTTTTTATCCTCTTTCTTTGTCTAAAAAAAGTGCCTGCATCTCTTGATAAGTAAAGAAGGGATAGCCTGCATGAAAAATATGTGGTACACTATCCTCTGTGAAAATTGAACAAAAATCCGTGTAAAACGGGAGAGGTTCTAGCAAAACCCTCTATAAAAAACTAAGGACTTGCCGTATCCTTGGATGTGGCATTTTTTATTTTTTATGGCTGGGACACCTCATACACTTGTAAAGGTGTCTTTTCTTTTGAGAAAATAGGGGTTTTCAAGAGCCTTTCAGATGCAGCTTTGTACGATTGTATAGATCTGCAAAAGGAGGAGAACAGAAAATGAAAAATGAAAAAGCAGTCGTTGTCTTTAGCGGGGGACAAGACAGTACGACATGTTTATTATGGGCACTTCAACAATTCGAAGAGGTAGAAACCGTGACCTTTCATTATAATCAGCGTCATCAAGAAGAAATTGATGTCGCCAAAAGAATTGCTGACAAGTTAGGTGTGAAGAATCATCTATTAGATATGTCTCTTTTGAATCAGCTTGCACCAAATGCTTTAACAAGAGATGACATTGACATTGAGGAAAAAGAAGGAGAGCTGCCTTCCACATTTGTACCAGGACGAAACTTAGTGTTCTTATCCTTCGCTTCTATTCTTGCATATCAAATCGGAGCAAGACATATTATCACCGGTGTATGTGAAACAGACTTTAGCGGCTATCCAGATTGCCGTGACGAGTTTGTAAAGTCTTGTAATGTCACAGTGAATTTGGCGATGGAAAAACCATTTGTGATCCATACACCACTCATGTGGCTCAATAAAGCAGAAACATGGAAGCTTGCGGATGAGCTGAATGCGCTGGATTTTGTAAAAAATGAAACGCTCACTTGCTATAATGGCATCATTTCTGATGGCTGCGGGGAATGTCCTGCGTGTAAGCTTCGGAAAAATGGCTATGACACTTATATGGAAATGAAGGAGGCAAAATAAGTGCTTTCTCAAATCTATCCACAAACGAATCATCCATACTCATTTGAATTGAACAAAGATATGCATGTATCGGCTGCCCATTTCATCCCAAGAGAAGATGCAGGTGCTTGTAGCCGCGTACATGGTCATACGTACACCATCAATATAACCATTGCGGGAGACGAGCTAGATGAATCGGGTTTCCTTGTCAATTTCAGTACATTGAAGAAGCTCATTCATGGTCAGTATGATCACACACTGCTTAATGATCATGAAGAGTTCTCGTCAACCGATCCATACGCGATGCCTACTACAGAGGTTGTGGCAAAGACAGTCCATGACAAAGTGGCAGCGTATTTATCGACTTTAGCGAACAAACCGGTATGTGTTCAGGTGTTTGTGAGGGAGACTCCAACAAGCTACTGCATTTACCGGCCGAAACGAGTTGAAAACAATGGCTAAAGCGATTCCTGTATTAGAAATCTTTGGTCCGACCATTCAAGGAGAAGGGATGGTCATTGGACAAAAAACTATGTTTGTCAGAACAGCTGGCTGTGACTACTCTTGCAGCTGGTGTGATTCCGCCTTTACATGGGATGGCTCAGCGAAGCATGACATTCAGTGGCTTCACGCAGAAGACATTGTCAAAGAATTAAAAAGAATAGGCGGACAGGCTTTTTCTCATGTCACCATTTCAGGGGGGAACCCTGCGCTTTTAAAACAAATGGAATCACTTATTGATTTGCTGCACGAAGAAGGAATTGATACAGCGCTTGAAACACAAGGGACGATGTATCAGGACTGGTTTTTGAAAATCGATGATTTAACCATTTCTCCGAAGCCGCCAAGCTCAAATATGAAAACAGATTTTACGAAACTAACACGAATCATAGATGAGCTGAAAAGCGGAAATAGATTGCAGCATGCAAGCCTGAAGGTCGTGATCTTTGACGATCATGATCTAGCCTATGCAAAGGATGTTCATGCGAAATATCCAGAGCTTCCTTTTTATCTGCAGGTAGGAAATGATGACACGACGACAGGTGATGATGCGTACTTATTGACGCATTTATTAAAGAGATATGAAGCGCTTGTCGATCAAGTAGCGCAAGATCCAGACTTAAATCGCGTAAGAGTGCTGCCGCAGCTGCACACATTATTGTGGGGAAATAAACGAGGCGTATAGAAAGGAAGAGAAGACATGACGACAAGAAAACCAGAAGAATTAGAAGGTGTCACTTTACTAGGAAATCAAGGGACCAATTATTTGTTTGATTATGCACCACAAGTGCTTGAAACGTTTCCGAATAAACATACAAATAGAGATTATTTTGTGAAATTCAACTGCCCAGAATTTACGTCACTTTGTCCGCAAACAGGTCAGCCGGATTTTGCGACAGTTTATATCAGCTATATCCCAAATGAAATCATGGTCGAAAGTAAATCACTAAAATTATATTTGTTCAGCTTCCGTAACCATGGTGACTTTCATGAGGATTGTATGAACATTATTATGAACGATCTCATTGAATTGATGGACCCAAGATACATTGAAGTGTGGGGCAAATTTACACCAAGAGGCGGTATTTCAATTGACCCGTATACGAACTACGGAAAACCTGGTACCAAATATGAAGAAATGGCATCATATCGTATGATGAACCATGATATGTATCCAGAAACGATTGATAATCGCTAATCAATAGGAAAAGACATGCCTGATGACATGTCTTTTTTTACGGGGTTAAAATGAATCAATCAGGCTGAACTTATAAAAAAAGAGAAGAGTCATGTCGCTCTTCTCATACAAATGGGAATAGAACTTGCTAGGACGGCTGGGGGCTACCAGCTCGTAAACATATTATATATGACAGAACGTATGTTTGTAAAGATAAATCGTGTTTTTTGCTTATCCTATTTGCTTTGAGATAAAATAGGGGGCAATGAACGGAAAACGGAGGCGTTTGAGTTGGCAAACAAAGAAGAAAAGACAGAGAAGCTGCTGATGGAGCTAAGAGAAGAGCTTCAAATGCTCGAACATCAAAACAAAGAACGATATAAATGGAGTGCCTCCACATTGCTTGGAGTGATTGCACTTTTGATTGATAAAGGCGTTATCACCCCCGAGGAAGTTGACATGTACAAGACGAAAGCGGAAATGCAAACCTTTCATACGCAAAAAGACTGACACCGCTTCATATAGTGTCAGTCTTTTTCATATGTGATTGTCAAAGAGAGCTAAACTGTCAAACGAGAGCAGCTTTGCTTCGTATTTACGTATGTAACGATAGTCTGAATTGAGGATTGCAAATTAATGTACGGAGTCTTTGATGATTTTATAGTTTTTATGATTAACGACTGTTAGTGAATCCAGTTCTAAATCTCTATAGTTGTCCATAATGGTGACATCCACAATGACAGAGTTTTCATTCACTTTTTCAACTACACCTGTTAAACCATTTCTAAATTCGATCACATTTCCAATTTTTGCAATCTTCAACCGATCCCTCTCCTTTAAAAACAGATTTCATTCCCTATTAAAAAGTATTTTGCAATATTTTCATACCAATGTAAAGGATAAAGACGTTTTTGTTTCGTTTTCGTTGTATGCTTTCCTAACGGATGGTATATTTAATATTTGATGATGGCTGTAAAGGAGCGGTTTTTTTGACTGAAGAACAAATCCTCACAATCCTTGAATCGTTACGAAATGGGACGGAAAAGCAAGTGACCATCCAAAAAGATGATTTTTTAACGTTTCGTTCGGTCTTGGTGAATCAAGATGATTTTAAGCATTTTCGCGGGATTGCGAAACATGGTGGAGATGTTATTTTTGAATATCTTACAGAAGCAAGAAGCTAAAGCTTTTTCTCATGAATGAGAGAAAGCTTTTTTATTTTAGTTCTTTTGTCACACTTCAAACGAGCTTGATACATCTGAAAAGAAAATGTAATAACCCATAATCAGGTGCATAAGGATGATTATAGGCGGAAACAGGACCTTTTTAAGCGCTAACAATGCCAGTTTATAAGCGATCAAACTAATAAATTCCATTTAATGACGGAATTTGGACAGGCATGCAAATCTTTGTGCGTGAAAATAGAAGGAGCTCTTGTTAGAGTGGACAAGTATCTTACCGCCTATTTTGATTAAAGGAGGAATGAGGCGAATGATGAAAATTCATACAGCTCTTTTTGTCATCCTTATGCTGGTCGCAGCCATGAAGATGGACAACCTACAAGAGCAGCAAGGCACATTAAGTCACGAACTTTCACAAGCACCTGTTAAGCATGAGCTTTCATATATAGATCAAGATGATCACGATCAAGTCATCCCAGCATTTTCAGAGGAGAAGCGTCAGCCGAAAGTCAAAATGCTTAGTACGTCTACAGAAGAAAAGTCTTCAAAAACGAAGCAAAAGAAAAGAGTAAAATCAGAAACGACGAATGAGGAAAGCGCCAAACGCTATTCTAATGAAGAAATGGAGCTACTCTCACGATTGGTACACGCTGAAGCGAAAGGTGAATCTTACGCAGGTAAAAAAGCTGTGGCAAGCGTCGTCTTAAACAGGGTGGAGCATCGCTCGTTTCCTGACAGTGTCAAAGGTGTTATTTATCAGCGAAATGCTTTCCAGCCAGTATCGAATGGAAGTATTCATGATAAAGCAGATCAAGATTCTGTTAAAGCTGTGAAACAGGTAGTGAAAGAACATGACAGAACAACAAAGGCCATCTATTTTTATAATCCCAAAACGGCAACAGATAACTGGATTCGTTCCCGCAAAATTGTAGAACGTATCGGTCGTCACGTATTTGCCGTATAAAGAAAAGAAGCGATCAATCAGATCGCTCCAGCGTGTAGACAAACCCTCGCATTCGTTGTCAGGTCTGCGCTCCGGTGCTCACGAATGTCAAATTCGCTCCGCGCCAGTGCTCGTCCTTCCTAGACTTCAAAGGTTTTCTATCACGCTGAAAGGAAGACAAAGGGCTAAAATAAAGATCATTTTTAGCCCTTTGTCAATATTCTAAAGCGATCAATCAGATCGCTCTTTTTTTTGTCTTCAATTATCAAAATATTTTCAGGACTTGTCTCATAGAATGTGAAAAGAATTTGCTTTTAGACAAAGGGGAGGCTACATGAATCGATTTGTAAAAGGGGTCATTCTGCTATCTGTCGCAGCTTTCATTGCGGAGTGTATAGAGTTTTTAGTCAATATGATTTTAGCGAGAGAGCTTGGAGAACATGGAATGGGTCTATATATGAGTATCCTTCCAATCATCATGCTTGTCCTTGTGATCGCCAGCTTAGAGCTGCCAGTCTCCATTTCTAAATTCATTGCAGAATCGCATGAGCGGCTCCACAAAAGTATGCTCCGCCATGCGTTTAAAATGACGCTTGTGGTGACATGTACAACAACGGGGATCGCAGCGATTGTACTGCCGTTCATTCCTGTATTTCAGTCATATCATCCGCTCATGAAAGGGCTGGTGCTGTCTCTTATTCCGATTATTGCGTTTACCTCTATCGCACGCGGCTATTTTATGGGAAAGCAGCAAATGGGCAGGATCGCTCTCGCCAATATGCTGAAGAAAACGATCCAGCTTATCTGCTTGTTTTTGTTTTTTCATTGGTATTCGTTTGATATTGAAACAGCGGTACTCATTGCCATCGGTGTCATTGTCGCGAGTGATCTCGTCGTCTTTATTTATTTATACTCCCAATACGTCATGGCGAAAAATGCTGTCAATGTCAGGTCTGTTGAATTAAGAGGGATTGACGTGAGAAAGCGCCTCTTAGCCGTCTCCATTCCGACAACGGGCATGCGGATTTTTCATGCGATCGCCAATGCGGTTGAACCGTTTTTAATCAAAGGAGCGCTTATTGCAGCAGGCATCTCTGGCACACTTGCTGTTGATCATTACGGCATGCTGGCTGGTGTCGCGATGTCGATTGGTTTTTTCCCGGCGTTTATCGCCCATTCCATCATGATTGTGATGATTCCCAATGTATCTGAAGCCTATGCATTAGGTCAGTATGATCTTGTGAAAAAACGTGTCAGGCAGGCAATACTCATTACGTTTGGGTACGGGGTGCCGGCAGTGATGGTGATGTATTATTTTGCTTATCCGCTCACACATCTCTTTTTTGATTCACCGCAAGCTGCTGTCTATTTACAGCTGCTTTGGCCGTACTTTTTATGC
This sequence comes from Bacillus sp. NMTD17, assembly GCF_002998735.1. Classification (NCBI taxonomy): domain Bacteria; kingdom Bacillati; phylum Bacillota; class Bacilli; order Caryophanales; family Bacillaceae; genus Bacillus; species Bacillus sp. NMTD17. The sequence goes on along the minus strand of NZ_PVRH01000002.1, from coordinate 436,186 downwards.
CATCTGTTTGTGATGCCATTTCAAGCGTGTTTAATCGGTATGGGGCTCATTAAAGATGTGTTCCTACATAATATATGGGTGCATGTCGTCTCGTTTTCTATGGTCTATTTTCTTGGTTCAATTGAAAGCTTAAATATGATGGGGGTTATATTAGGGATGAATACGGGGATGCTGCTGCTGACTGCACTGCATTATGCGACAATATGTAAGGAGCTCGGCGTTTCCATGTTTCTTAGAATGAAAAAAGCTTGAATGTCATTGTGATCGAGAGGGCAAGCTATAAGAAAACTGGGAAGGAAGATCCTGATGAATCGTAAATGTCTACCCGCCAGGCTTCTCATGATGACCCTGCTTCTATTACTCATAGGCAACGATGCTGAAGCAAAAGAATCCGTTATGGCGCCAAGGATAGAGGCTTCTACATTAACTGGTGATACGCAGATGATTCCGCCGAAAGGAAAAAAGACCATCCTGCATTTTTGGACAACATGGTGCCCGTCCTGTAAAATGGAGCTGCCCGTATTTGACCAAATCGTGAAAGAAAATCAGAGTGATGTTGATATCTTAACCGTGAATTTACTAGGGGCTGAACAAAGTAAACATGCGGTTGCCCAATTTGTGAAAGACAGAAAGTTTACATTCCCGGTCATTCTAGATGAGCACGGAGAAATGATGAAGAAATACCAAATCATCACCATTCCAACCACCTTTTTGATAAATGAAAAAGGGGAAATAGTGAAAAATCATGTAGGTCCACTGACGAAAAAACAAATCAAAGAGTGGACGGATTTTTAGAACGAAACCTTATTGTTAAGAACCAAGGCTCATTCCTTTGGTTCTTTTTTGTGTTCAATTGCTTTTCATCTGAATAAACTGTGCTCAGAAGAGACGGAATGGTCCACATCAATAATGATAATTATTATCAAAAAGAAATTATAATAATTATTAATTGAAAATTGATCAGAACCTGTTATAATGAATGACAGACCTATAAAAAGCTTGAAATAGCAGAAAATATAGATGAAAAAAGGAAACGGGCAACGATTGATGATGTGAAAACCATTATCAATTAGAGAGGAGAAAACAATCATGAATGAGAATACAGCACTTTATCAAACAACAAATCAAAAGGAATCGAAATGGTCCCTTCATCAATGGGCACAGCACGGAGAATTAATAGCAGCAGGTATCTCGGGGATTCTCATTTTGATTGGATGGATTCTAAAGGATGAGAGCATGTGGAGTATTCCTTTATTTATCCTTGCGTTTATGATTGGAGGTTTTGCAAAGGCGAAGGAAGGAATTGAAGAAACCATTTCGTCTAAAAGCTTGAATGTTGAACTTTTAATGATTTTCGCAGCCATTGGCTCAGCTATCATTGGATATTGGGCAGAGGGCGCTATCTTAATTTTTATTTTCTCACTAAGTGGTGCGCTTGAAACGTATACGTCAAATAAAAGCAAGAAGGATTTAACAGCTTTAATGAGCATCGCACCAGATGAAGCGACTTTAATTGAAGAAGATGGCACGACCATTCAAATCGCTGCTTCATCTTTAACACCAGGTGACCGTATCATGATCAAAGCTGGGGAACGTATTGCAGCAGATGGTGTGATTTTAAGCGGGAGAACAAGTGTAGATGAATCTGCGCTCACGGGCGAGTCTGTACCACAAGAAAAAGGGCAGGGCGAAGACGTGTTTGCAGGAACAGTGAACTTAAATGGTTCCTTAACAGTAGAAGTCACTAAACATAATGAAGAAACGCTTTTCCATAAAATTATTAAACTTGTCGAATCGGCTCAGGAAAGTGTGTCACCAAGCCAGGCATTTATTGAAAAATTCGAAGGTGCGTATGTAAAAGGTGTACTGATCACCGTCGCGATTTTAATGGTTCTGCCTCATTTTGTACTAGGCTGGAGCTTGAGTGAAACCTTCTACCGGGCCATGGTATTTATGGTTGTTGCATCACCTTGTGCGCTTGTTGCATCCATTATGCCAGCTGCTTTGTCACTGATCTCAAACGGCGCAAGAAACGGAATGCTTGTCAAAGGAAGCGTCTTTTTAGAAAAGCTAGGCACAAGCAGCATGATTGCTTTTGATAAAACGGGGACGATTACAAGCGGAAAGCCGGCTGTAGATCAAGTTGTGATAGCTAAAGGACAAGAGGAAGCTGCTTTTTATCAGGCGCTTTATCAAATTGAAAGTCAATCAAACCACCCGTTAGCGAAAGCGATCTCTGATATGGCAAAAGAGCACCACATAGAAAGATCAGCTCATGTCACCATTGAAGAAACCTCTGGTTTTGGTGTAAAGGCACAATTGAATGGAGAAACGTGGCGGATTGGGAAGAAAGACTTTGCCGGCAAGGCTTCAATGGACCGCGAGATCGAAGAGAAGGAAGATTATCTTTCTGAAAAAGGATACACAGTGGTGTATGTTCAAAAGGATCAAGAAGTCGTTGGCTGCCTTGGCCTTAAGGATCAAATTAGACCTGAAGCTAAAAAAATGATTCAAGAGCTGAATGATTTAGGCATACAAACCGTCATGCTGACAGGAGATCAGCAAAAAACGGCTGAAGCCATTGCGCAGGAAGCCGGCATCCAAACGGTTGTCGCTGAGTGCCTTCCAGATGAAAAGGTACATGAGGTCAATCAACTTAAAAAACAAGGTAATTCCATCATCATGGTAGGAGACGGAATCAATGATGCACCGGCACTCGCCACAGCAGATGTGGGGGTTGCGATGGGCGGAGGCACAGACGTGGCCTTAGAAACAGCAGATCTGATCTTAATGAAGAACAATTTAAATAACTTAACAAAGATGATCCGTCTTTCAAGAAAGATGAATCGAATCATTAAGCAAAATATCATTTTCTCATTAACGGTGATTTGTTTGTTAATTTGTGCGAATTTCTTACAAGTGCTTGATTTGCCTTTTGGCGTCATCGGGCATGAAGGAAGTACGATTTTGGTCATTTTAAATGGACTGCGTCTTCTTCGGGCATCTTAAGCGAATCATCATAGCGCACTTGGCTTCTGCCAGTGCGCTTTTGTGCGAAATATAGCAAAAACTGATACAATAGATCAGTAGAAAAACGTGTGAGGAGGATCACGATGAACCGAATGAAGAGCTTGTCTTCTTGGCTAAAGGAAAAAGACATTCAAGGTGCATTTATACATACAAAGGAAAATGTGTTTTATCTATCTGGATACTTCACAGAGCCGCATGAAAGAGTAATGGGGCTGTTTGTGTTTCAAGAGGCAGATCCATTTTTTGTTTTGCCTAAAATGGAAGTCGAGCAGGCGAAAAATGCTGGATGGTCAGGCGATATCATTGGTTATGAAGACCATGAGAATCCATTTGATTTCATTCAGTCAGCAGTAGAAAAACGCGGTGTAAGAGCAACTCAACTTGCAATTGAAAAAGAGTCGATTCCGCTTCAAAGAGCAGAGCAGCTTCAAGCTGCCACTGGGGCAGAAACTTTTGTCCGGGCAGAAGAAGAGCTCAATCAGCTAAGACTGATTAAAGATGAATCTGAAATTGCTACACTGAAAAAAGCCGCTCAATTGGCAGATGAAGGTGTGAAAATTGGGGTGGACGCCTTAAAAGAAGGAATCACCGAAACAGAAGTGCTCGCTGTCATTGAATATGAGCTAAAGAAAAAAGGCATTCAAGGCATGTCCTTTTCGACGATGGTTCTCTTTGGCGAAAAATCAGGAGAGCCTCACGGAAATCCAGGGCAGACAGCCTTAAAAAAAGGCGATTTTGTGTTATTTGACCTTGGTGTCATTGTTGATGGCTATTGCTCAGACATTACAAGAACATTCATCTATCAGGAAGCTTCTGACAAGCAAAAGGACATCTATCAAACCGTCCTGAACGCAGAAATGGCGGCACTTGAAATGAGTAAGCCGGGCGTGAGAATTGGAGACCTGGACTTAAAAGCACGCGGGCTGATCACAGAAGCTGGATATGGGGCCTATTTCCCTCACCGCCTTGGGCATGGTCTAGGGGTGTCTGTTCATGAGTTTCCTTCTATGAGCCAGGCAAATGATGATCTTCTCCAAGAAGGCATGGTGTATACGATCGAACCGGGGATCTACGTTCCAGGAGTCGGCGGCGTCAGAATTGAAGATGATGTACTGATCACAGCAGATGGTCCAGTCACTTTAACCAATTATCCGAAAGAGCTGACGATCATCAAGTAATAAAAAAATCACGATGAACGTCCATGTCTTGGAAGTGTCATCGTGATTTTTTGTCACTCTTTTCGATCCTTATCAACAAAAAAATCATCAATTGATTCAAACGGTTTGATTTTATGTTCTTTTCCTAAAGGATGTAGTGCAAAACGAGCAGAAAACAAAACAGTCATACATAATATAATCCATATGATGATACCCATCTTGAATTCCCCTTTCCATCCAGTGATTTGTTCAGCTCACATACATCTTAAAGTATGAAACGCTTACCATATCAAGAGAAAGTAGGAGAAAAAATGCCAAACATAAGGGAGATTGCGAAAAGAGCGGGCGTATCTGTGACAACTGTATCACGTGTGTTGAATGATCATCCTTATGTCAAAGAAGAAAAACGAGAACGAGTGCTACATGCGATGAAAGAGCTCAAATATACGAGAAACATTCAGGCTGTACATTTAGCAAAGGGCTATTCAAATATGCTTGGCATTGTTCTTCCAACGATTGATCATTCTTATTTCAGCAGACTTGTCACAGGGATTGCCGAGAAAGCACAGGCGCGCGGTATGCATTTTGCTTTATTTCAAACAGGGTATGATCCTTTAAAAGAAAAAGAAGCATTGATGAGTTTAAAAGAGCGCCGCGTGGATGGGTTAATCTTTTGCTCAAATGCGTTAAGTGATCGAGACATTTTAAGGTGGCAGGAATCCGGGCCTATTATTTTTTGCCATCCGGCGCCTTTTGAAGACTGCTCAACGGTGTCGATTGCACATGATCAAGCATTTAAAGAAGGGCTGCATCATTTAGTAGCATGCGGACATCAGCGAATCGCGATTGTTCTAGCCAGAATAGAAGGCGCAAACAGCCAGTCACGACTTCAAGCTTATCAAAATATGATGAAATCGCTCGGGCAGGAGATTGATGAAGAATGGATCATCGAAGGGAAGCTCACACTTTTTGATGGAAAACAATTATTCACAGAGTGGCAGGAGATGAAGAATCGCCCCACAGCATTATTCATCACAAATGACGACGTATCAGCAGGCTTTTTATTAGAGGCGCAGCGTCATGATATAAAAGTAGGAGAATCTCCAGCCATACTCGGCTTTCAAAATGATCAATTGAGTGAGGCTTTGGGGATTTCCAGCATTGATATTCCGCTTAAACGTATGGGTCAGGAAGCGTTTGACTTGTTCGACCGGGCCGTAAAGGGAGAGACACCAGAAAAAAGAATGCTGCCATTTCGCCTGATCGAGCGATCAACCACCGTTTTCAAAAACAATCGTTGACGCACGTTTCATCTGTTTTGTACGATAAGAGGGATTGAATAAGAAGGAGGTGGGGATGTTCATGGAATCCTTCACCGTTGATAAAGCGTTAAATAATAATGTCATCATCGCAAGACACCCTTCTTGGGGCGAAGTGGTTCTAATTGGGAAAGGAATCGGCTTCGGGAAAAAATCGGGTGATGTTCTCGATCAAGACACATTTGAAAAAATGTTTGTACTTAAAAATACAAAAGAACAAACAGAATATAAACAGCTGCTTCACCACATTGATGAGAACATGATCGAGCTTGCCAATGACGTCATTTATCATATACGAGAAAAAATGGGGCACCGTTTGAATGAGCATATTCATATTGCCCTGACTGACCATATTGCCTTTAGTTTTAAGCGGGTGCAGCAAGGATATGATATCACCAATCCCTTTATGCTTGAGACTAAATCGCTGTATCCGAAAGAATACGAGGTCGCAAAGGAAGTCGTTGAGCTGATTAACGAGCGTTCAGATGTCGAAACAAAGCTGCCAGAAGGAGAGATTGGTTTTATTGCGCTCCATATTCACTCAGCTTTGACGAATCGGCCCTTATCTGAGGTGAACCGTCATTCGCAGCTTATTACGCAGATGGTCCAAGTCATAGAAGATTCATTTCATATGAAAGTAGACCGTGAAAGTATTCATTATTTACGCTTATTGCGCCATATTACATTTTCGATTGAGCGCATTAAACGGGAAGAATCATTAGAGGAGCCAGAAAAATTGCTTCATCTATTGAAAAATGAATATCCTTTATGCTACAATACTGCTTGGAAAATGATCAAAATATTACAACATGCATTGAAAAAGCCTGTACAGGATGCGGAGGCTGTCTACCTGACACTTCATCTGTACAGATTGACAAATAAAATTTCATAGTTTCCTTGAAACGTGTAACTGATTCGATCAGGCATGAGTGACTTAAGGTAAATACAGGATAAGATCCTGTTATTTGCGCAACCTTATATCACCATGCCTTTTTTGTGTTTGAAGGTGAAATGTAAACGGTTAATTATGAAATGTACGTCAGGGAGCGTCCCACATGTATGTTGTAAGCGAAAACAAAAGGAGGTTCAACCAGTGTTTAAATCACTTTTTGGTGTGTTGCAAAAAATTGGACGAGCACTTATGCTTCCAGTTGCGATCCTTCCTGCTGCTGGTATTTTACTAGCACTTGGGAATGCGATGCAAAATCCGCAGCTGATTGATGTGGCTCAATTTTTAAGCAATGATACAATTCAGCTTGTTGCAAGTGTCATGGAAAATGCGGGGAACATTGTCTTCTCGAATCTTCCGCTCTTATTTGCTGTAGGGGTTGCCATCGGTCTTGCTAATGGAGACGGTGTGGCAGGGATTGCCGCAATTATCGGTTATCTTGTCATGAACGTGACAATGAGCGCCGTATTAATGGCCAATGGATCGATTCCATCCGATTCCATCAAATTGGCTAAGTTCTTTAAGGAAAGCCATCCAGCGTATATTAATATGCTCGGCATTCCGACCTTGTCTACCGGCGTCTTCGGCGGGATTATTGTCGGGGTATTAGCAGCTTATATGTATAATAAATTTTACAAAATTGAGCTCCCGCAATATCTTGGTTTCTTTGCTGGTAAACGTTTTGTTCCAATCGTTACATCTATTTCAGCACTTATTTTAGGGCTTTTGATGCTAGTCATTTGGCCGCCAATTCAAGGTGCACTGAACTCGTTTTCAACAGGACTGCTCGCAGCGAATGAGCCGCTTGCTGCCTTTGTATTCGGTGTGATTGAACGCTCATTAATTCCGTTTGGTCTGCACCACATTTTCTACTCGCCATTCTGGTATGAGTTCTTTAGTTATAAGAGCTTATCAGGTGAGCTTGTCCGTGGTGATCAGCGTATCTTCATGGCACAGATCAAAGATGGTGTACAGCTGACAGCTGGTACATTCATGACAGGGAAATATCCGTTCATGATGTTTGGTCTGCCAGCAGCAGCACTTGCGATTTACCATGAAGCAAAACCAAAGAATAAAAAGCTTGTCGCTGGAATTATGGGATCAGCAGCCCTGACTTCTTTCCTAACAGGGATTACTGAACCGCTTGAATTCTCATTCTTGTTTGTTGCACCAGTGTTATTTGCAATCCACTGTGTATTTGCTGGATTATCCTTTATGATTATGGATATTCTAAACGTGAAAATCGGTATGACCTTCTCAGGGGGATTAATCGACTTCTTCTTATTCGGTATCTTGCCAAACAGAACCGCTTGGTGGCTTGTGATTCCAGTTGGTCTCGTACTTGCTGCTATTTATTACTTCGGATTTAGATTCGCCATTCGCAAATTTAATCTGAAAACGCCAGGCCGCGAGGATGAAGCAGCTGACGGTGCAGATAGTGCTAAGTCTGAAAAGGGTAATGACTTACCTTATGAAATTCTTGAAGCAATGGGTGACCAAGAAAACATTAAACACCTTGATGCTTGTATTACGCGTTTACGTGTCACTGTCAATGATCAGAAGAAAGTGGACAAGGACCGCTTGAAAAAGCTTGGTGCTTCAGGAGTTCTCGAAGTAGGAAACAACATCCAGGCCATCTTTGGACCACGCTCTGATAATTTAAAAACACAAATGCAGGACATCATTGCAGGCCGCACGCCTCGTCCAGCGAAAGACCCTTCTGCAAAAGAAGAAGTCAGCCAGCAGGTCGAAGAAGTCATTGCAAAACCGCTTCAAAACGAGCTAGGTGAAGAAATTTTTGCTTCACCAATTACAGGGGAGCTTCATCCGATTACAGATGTACCAGATCAAGTATTTTCAGGGAAAATGATGGGTGACGGTTTCGCCATCTTGCCAACAGATGGAACGGTGGTTTCACCGGTGAAAGGGAAGATCTTAAATGTATTCCCAACGAAACACGCAATTGGCCTGCAATCTGACGGTGGACTTGAAATTTTAATCCACTTCGGTATTGATACGGTCAGCCTTAAAGGAGAAGGATTTGAAGCATTTGTACAAGAGGGAGATCAAGTAGAAATCGGTCAAAAACTCTTAGAGGTTGATATTGATAAAATTAAGTCTGAAGTACCATCTTTGATGACACCAATTGTATTTACCAACTTAGGTGAAGGACAATTTATTGACCTTCAAGAACCCGGTGAAATCAAAGCTGGTCAAGAAAACATCATGAAAATTTCAAAATAATTTTCATAACTGCCGTTCTTGTTAGATGACAAGCTCGGCAGTATGATATAATATTGTGGATGTATTAATTGTATAAAAAGGAGATTGATAAAAATGGCTCAACAAACATTCAAAGTAACTGCAGATTCTGGAATTCACGCACGTCCTGCAACAGTTCTTGTACAAACTGCTAGTAAATATGATGCTGATATCAACTTAGAATATAATGGTAAAACAGTGAACCTGAAATCTATTATGGGTGTAATGTCTCTAGGAATTGCGAAAGGTGCTACAATCACAATCTCTGCTTCTGGTTCTGATGAAAATGATGCACTTGCTGCGCTTAAAGACACAATGAAAAGTGAAGGCCTAGGCGAGTAATGCAACAACTGAAAGGAATCGGTGCTTCAGCAGGCGTTGCGATTGCAAAAGCATATCGTCTGGAAGAACCAGATTTAACAGTTCACCAAAAAGACATCAATGATCCAGAGACAGAAGTGAAGCGTTTTGAAGAAGCAATTCATGTTTCTAAACAAGAACTTGAAGCAATTAAAGAACATGCGCTAAAAGAGCTTGGCCAAGACAAAGCAGATATCTTTTCTGCACACCTTCTTGTGTTAAGTGATCCAGAGCTGCTAAACCCAGTAAAGGATAAAATCAACTCTGATAAAGTAAATGCTGAATTTGCTTTAAAAGAAACAGCGACAATGTTTGTCACCATGTTCGAAGCAATGGACAATGAATACATGAAGGAACGTGCAGCGGATATTCGCGACGTAACAAAACGTGTAACTGGACATTTGCTAGGCGTTGACATTCCAAATCCAAGCATGATTTCTGAAGAAGTCATCATCATCGCTGAAGATTTAACACCTTCTGATACTGCTCAGCTGAACAGACAATTCGTCAAAGGTTTTGCGACAGATATCGGCGGTCGTACTTCTCACTCAGCGATCATGGCAAGATCTATGGAGATTCCAGCAGTTGTTGGAACAAAAGAAGCAACAAAAACGGTGAAAAACAATGATCTGATCATTGTCGATGGTATTAGCGGAGACGTCATCATTCAGCCTTCTGAAGATGAAGTGAAAGCGTATCAAAAAAAGCATGAAGACTACTTAGCTCAAAAAGCGGAATGGGCGAAACTGGTGGACCAGCCAACGGTCACAAAAGACGGCGTTCACGTAGAGCTAGCTGCAAATATCGGAACACCTGAAGATGTAAAAGGTGTACTTGAAAATGGCGGCGAAGCAGTCGGATTGTACCGTACAGAATTTTTATACATGGGCAGAGATCAGCTTCCAACAGAAGAAGAACAGTTCAATGCTTATAAAACAGTGTTAGAGAAGATGGAAGGTAAAGCGGTTGTTGTCCGCACACTTGATATTGGTGGCGATAAAGAACTCCCTTACTTGCAGCTTCCAAAAGAAATGAACCCGTTCCTTGGCTTTAGAGCGATCCGCCTTTGCCTCGAAGAACAGGAGATTTTCAGAACACAGCTACGCGCCTTACTTCGTGCAAGTACATATGGAAACTTGAAAATCATGTTCCCTATGATCGCGACATTATCAGAATTTAGAGAAGCAAAAGCCATTTTACTTGAAGAAAAAGAAGCATTGGTTGCGGCTGGTACAGACGTATCCGATTCCATTGAAATCGGTATAATGGTAGAAATTCCATCAACCGCTGTCATCGCAGACCAATTCGCAAAAGAAGTTGATTTCTTCAGTATTGGAACAAATGATTTGATTCAATACACAATGGCTGCTGATCGAATGAACGAACGAGTGTCTTATCTTTACCAGCCTTACAATCCAGCGATTTTACGTTTGATTACGCTTGTTATTGAAGCAGCGCATAAAGAAGGTAAATGGGTTGGCATGTGCGGTGAGATGGCAGGAGATGAAATCGCAATCCCACTTCTACTTGGATTAGGATTAGATGAATTCTCAATGAGTGCAACATCTATTCTTCCAGCAAGAACACAGCTAAGCAAGCTTTCTAAGGAAGAAGCTGCATCATTTAAAGAGCATATTTTATCACTTAGCACAACAGAAGAAGTGGTTGATTTCGTGAAGAAAACGTTTCAACATCACTAAGTGAATTCAAACCAGACAGTAACCCTGTCTGGTTTTTTTGTCGAATTTTATCATATTGGGTCATATCCGGCAGAGAGAAGGGCATCCTATAAGAAAAATGGAGGTGACCAGATTGCCTTTCTCAGACTATAAACCGGGTGATCAAGTATATGTGATTTATCGAAATCCACATGCAGCAAACGTAGCACAAATCAAAGAAGCAGAAATTGTTTCACATCCATATAACGAAGAGGAGCTTGCCCTATTTTTACTTGAAACGTATCATCCTTTAGCTCCAGATGATGCGGTCTTTCCAACATATGAAGAAGCAGAAGCTCTTTATCAAGATTTGTTTGAATAAGGGAGATTTTAGAAAGGATAAAAGCCATCCTGCGCGGTTAAAGTAACCGTATGAAAACCTATAAGGTAAGGATGTGCTAAATATGATCAAACCTTTTGTGCCCCAGCTTGTTTACATTGAACCAAGGGCGTTAGAGTACCCGTTAGGACGAGAGCTGAAGGAAAAGTTCGAGGGTATGGGTATTGAAATAAGAGAAACGACTTCACATAACCAAGTAAGAAATATTCCGGGTAAAAATGACTTGCAAAAGTATCGTAATGCGAAATCAACGCTTGTCATTGGTGTGAGGAAAACGTTGAAGTTTGATACGTCTAAACCATCTGCAGAGTATGCGATCCCATTTGCGACAGGATGTATGGGGCATTGCCATTATTGCTATCTGCAAACGACAATGGGAAGTAAGCCGTACATTCGAACATATGTGAATGTTGAAGAAATATTAGATCAGGCGGAGCAGTACATGAACGAGCGTGCGCCTGAAATCACGAGATTTGAAGCTTCTTGTACTTCAGATATTGTAGGAATTGACCATTTGACACATACACTAAAGGCAGCGATTGAATACTTCGGCCAGACTGATCTTGGTAAGCTTCGCTTTGTCACCAAATTTCATCATGTCGATCATTTACTTGATGCAAAGCATAATGGCCGAACAAGATTCCGCTTTAGTATCAATGCGGATTATGTCATTAAATATTTCGAACCCGGAACATCACCGTTAGATCAGCGGATTGAAGCAGCTGTTAAGGTTGCAAAAGCAGGCTATCCTCTTGGCTTTATTATTGCCCCAATTTACATTCACGAAGGCTGGCAGGAAGGATATAAAGTTCTTTTTGAAAAGCTCGATGCAGCCCTAACTGAGGATGTCAGGCACGATATCACCTTTGAAATGATTCAGCATCGTTTTACAAAACCAGCGAAGCGTGTGATCCAAAAAAACTATCCGAAATCAAAATTAGAATTGGATGAAGAAAAAAGACGTTACAAGTGGGGGAGATATGGAATTGGGAAATATATCTATCAAAAAGATGAGGAACAAGAACTAAGACAGACGTTAGAATCATATATCGATCAGTACTTTCCGTCTGCAAAAATTGAATATTTTACTTAAAGCAAGCCTTTATGGCTTGTTTTTTCTATTTAAATTTTCTTACAACTATTGAATGCGGTACCAATTTTGCCGATATACAAAATAAGATGCGAAAGTAGGATGTAGGGGTGATGAGATGTTTAAGAAACTTCAAGTGAGAATAGCTGTTTTCATCTCAGTTATTTTAATTTTAACCGTTGTGGCAGTTCAAGTGGGTTCCAACATGGTATTAACACCACTGATTGAACGAGATGCAAAAACGACCGCCACAGCAACGGCAGAAAGCCTGAAAGACATTATTACAGAAAAGCTTGATAATTACGGCAATACAATTAACAAATTGGCAACAGGTAAAATAACTGAAGAATTTGCGCAAAAGCAAACAAAGCAAACACTGGATTTTGAAAAAAGTGCAATAAAAAACTTGCAGGAACAGGATAAACTCATTTCGTTTGCTTATATTGGAACAACTGATGGCAAAATGCTCGGCTTCCCAGAGTTCGATCTTGGCGAAGGGTATGATCCATCTAAACAAGGCTGGTTTAAACAAGCAGCCGAAAAGCCTGATCAGGTTGTTTGGACAGATCCATATATTGATGAAGCAACGAAAAAAGTGATTGTCTCAGCCACGAAGGCGATTGTCAAAAATGGAAAGGTCATTGGGGTCGCTGGACTTGATTTGAAGCTGTCCTCCATTCAATCTTATATAAATGAACAAGAGATTCCTTATAAAGGGACCGCTTTCTTAGTTGATAACACAGGCACCATTTTGGCGCATCCAACAGAGCAAGGAAAAAACATATCAAAGGTCGCCTCTGTGAAAAAAGCGCTTGACAACTCAGGTATTGATGACAGCAAAGAACTGACGGTCATATCTAAAATCAAAGAAGCCGATTGGACGGTTGGTGTCAGCTTTGAGAAAAAGAAACTGCTTTGGATCACAGAACAAATGAATCAGACAAGTATCATTATATCCGTCATTGCTATTATTCTTGCGATGATCCTCAGCTTCTTATTGGCAAGAAGCATTACTACGCCAATCAAGCGTCTAACAGGGCATGTGCGTAAGGTGTCAGAAGGCGATTTAACAAGTACGCTTGAAGTGAAGTCCAAAGATGAAATTGGTCTCCTCACGAAAAGCTTTAATCAAATGATAGAGGACATTAGGGAGTTAATTGAAAAAGTAAAAGGGGCTTCAGACCAAGTAGTGACATCAACGGATGAAGTCACGCAAATTTCAAATGAAACCTTACTGTCGAGCGAACAGATTGCAACGGCCATTCAAGAGGTGGCAACAGGTGCGTCTAAGCAGGCTTCAGAAGCAGAAACGATTAATGAGAAATCAGAGCATTTATATGAAAAAGTACGTCATATGGGTGAGCTTGCCACGCAAATGCAAGCCAACTCAAAATCATCTGAAGATGCAGGCTATAGAGGGCTAGATGCACTAGGTATGCTCGTTCAAAAATCAACACAAGCGAACGAAGAATCGAAGAAAGTGGAACAAATGCTGCTTGACCTTGAACATAAAACGAAAAATATTGAAAACGTTGTGACCGCCATCTCTGAAATCTCTGATCAAACGAATTTACTTGCACTGAATGCAAGCATTGAAGCAGCGAGAGCCGGAGAAAGCGGACGAGGATTTGCTGTTGTTGCAGAAGAAGTCAGAAAGCTTGCTGAACAATCTGCGCAATCAACCAAACACATTAGTGAAACCGTCAAACTCATTCAAGATGAATCGAAGAAGGCGGCTGAAGCGATGACGGCAGCAAGTAAGATGAATGAGGAACAAGGTGACGCCATTAATGCAACAGGCGAGGCACTGAGTAGCATCACAATGGAAATGCAGGCACTTGTCGGCTCAATTGACAGCATTCATACACAGATCAATGAAATGACAGACGAACAGCAGAAAATGAATGACTCCATTCAAAGCATTGCTGCGATCTCAGAAGAATCTGCGGCTTCAGCTGAGGAAGTGCATGCGTCTACAGATGAACAAGTCCAAGCTTTAGAAAGAACGAAAACTTCGACTGAAATGCTGAACGAATCAAGCCAGGCATTACGTCAGGCGGTTGATCGGTTTAAGCTGTAATCAAGCGGAAAGGAACCTTGCGGCGTGAGCAAGGTTCTTTTTGTATGATAAAATAAAGCAGAGGAGGTGTTGACATGAATGTCAATTTATCTGGGAAAAAAGCATTGGTCGCTGCAAGCAGTCAAGGTATCGGAAAAGCGATTGCCTTTGCTCTAGCAAAAGAGGGAGCGGATGTGATGCTTTCAGGAAGGCATGAGCACACGCTGAAAGAAACGGTGAAAGAATTATCTCCGCTTGTAAAAGGAAAGCTGACTTATCAAGTATGTGATGTGTCTGACGCGCAGCAAATCAAGGCGCTCGTTCAAGCGGCAGCTGGTGATGAGAAGTGTCTAGACATTCTTGTGAACAATACAGGCGGGCCAAAAACAGGGACGCTTGAAACCTTAACAGATGAGGACTGGTTGGAATCATTTCAGCTTCATTTACTCAGCTATATTCGATTATTAAAAGAGGCCTTGCCTTATTTGAAAAAACACGGCGCACGCGTATTAAACATTGCGTCCATGTCAGTAAAAGAACCGATCCCAGGCTTGATGCTGTCAAATACTTTTAGACCAGCTATTGTCGGCTGGACAAAAACAGCCGCTCAGGAGCTTGCAAAGGATGGAATTTTGATTAATACGTTAGCCCCAGGGAAAATTGAAACAGACCGCGTTAAACAGCTGGACAAGCACCGCGCACAGGCAGAGCACCAAACAGTTGAAGAAATCAAAGCACAGGCTGAACGTGCGATTCCGCTTGGCCGCTACGGACAGCCAGAGGAATTTGCAGCATATGCAGCTTTTCTTTTATCTGAAGCAAGTACATATATGACAGGTCAAACACTCATCATTGATGGTGGATTGACAAAGTCTCTTTAAGGAGGAACATGGGGTGACAATCAAAACAGTTGGTTTTATTGGAATTGGTGTAATGGGACGCAGTATGGCAGAACATTTAATGGATGCTGGTTATGAAGTTCTCGTTTATACAAGAACAAAAGCGAAAGCAGATGCGCTCATTCAAAAAGGCGCATCATGGAAGCCGGCAGTGAAGGAAATTGCAGAACATGCAGATGCTGTCATCACAATGGTAGGATATCCATCAGATGTAGAAGAAATCTATTTAGGTGAAGAGGGGCTTGTGGCACATGCTACGCCTGGTACTTATCTGATAGATATGACGACATCGAAGCCTCAGCTGGCAAAAGAAATTGAAGTGAAAGCGAAAGAAAAAGGATTGTTTGCGTTAGATGCACCAGTTTCTGGCGGAGACGTAGGCGCAAAAAATGGAACGCTTGCGATCATGATTGGCGGAGAAAAATCAGCCTATGAAGCGTGCCTGCCCTTATTTGAGCAAATGGGCGAAAACATTCAATATCAAGGACCTGCAGGAAGCGGTCAGCATACCAAAATGTGTAACCAAATTGCGATCGCAGCAGGTATGGTAGGCGTTGCAGAGGCTATGGCCTATGCCGAAAAATCAGGACTTGATCCAGAGCACGTGCTCAAAAGCATCACAACGGGCGCAGCAGGAAGCTGGTCCTTGTCAAACCTTGCACCAAGAATGCTGAAAGGTGATTTCGAGCCAGGGTTCTACGTGAAGCATTTTATCAAGGATATGGGCATTGCACTTGAGGAAGCAGAACTGATGGGAGAAGAAATGCCAGGACTTTCACTTGCAAAATCACTTTATGAAAAGCTGAGCGAACAGGGCCAAGAAAACAGCGGCACACAGAGTATATATAAATTATGGGTAAAATAAAAAGACCTGTCCCATTTAGGGACAGGTCAGCGTGTAGACAAACCCTCGCATTCGGTGTCAGTCCTGCGTGCCGGTGCTCACGAATGTCAAATTCGCTCCGCTCCGGTACTCGTCCTTCCTAGACTGCAAAGGTTTTCTATCACGCTGAAAAGAAGACAAAAGGCTAAAATGAAGATCATTTTAGCACTTTGTTAACAATCTGGCCTGTCCCATTTAGGGACAGGTTTTTTAGATATCTTATTTTCCGATGAATTGCTGCGTCCAGTAGTTACCAGATTTCACATAACCAACACCGATATGTGTATAGCTTTTATTTAAGATATTTGCTCTGTGACCTTCACTGTTCATCCAAGCAGTCACCACTTCTTGAGGAGATCTTTGACCTTGGGCAATGTTTTCACCTGCTGTTTTGTAAGTGATACCGAATTTCTTCATTTGATCAAATGGAGATCCGTAAGTTGGGCTTGTATGAGAGAAATAGTTTTTATCTTTCATATCTTGAGATTTTGCGCGAGCAGATTTGCTTAGTTTTGAATCAACAGAAAGTGCTTTTAATCCTTGCTTTGCACGCTCTTTGTTTGTAAGCTCAACGACTTCTTTTTCAAATGCATTCAAGCTGCTGTCTGCTTTTGCTGTCGTTGTGTCTTTTTGATCAGCTTTTGTATTGTTATTGTTGTTTGTATTTTGTTTTGCTGGCGCACTTGGTTTAGAAGCAGTAGGTTTTTTCACTGATTCTTGTTTTTGTTCATTTTTTGCTTTGTTTACTTCTTTCACCACTTTTGTGCCAGTAACAGGTTGACCGCTTTTGATCAGCTTGTTTAAAAGAGCTTCGATCTCTTTTTGATTCGACTTGCTTAGCTTGTTTACATCTGAAGAGATATGTAATTTTGCAGCTAATGTATGAAGATCAATGGTTTGATGCTGTACATGTATTACTTGTTTCAGGTTAAGCTCCTTCGCATCAGCTGAATGTCCCCCAGTGAACGTGATGAGTGCAGCAGCCGTTAGCGCTGAAAAAAAGAATGATTTCTTCTTCATATTGTAACTCCTCCTAAAATCTTTGTTTTGTTTTCTCACAGAAAATCATAACATGGACTTTTTGTTATAAACGTACCAGCATCCTCCATTGACAATGCCTGTTTGTCATTTTTGTTAAAGTCACAAAAAAACCCGCCTCATATCAAAGGATAGGGAATTCTTCCATTTAATGAAAACGACATAAACATACCAATATTTTAAAGTGTTAGTATATTTTTTTGCATAATAGGGATTGACAGCTTTTTTTCACTTGTTTCGCTGTAACAACTATTACAAAAGTGTTACAATAATGAGTGGTAATTGTAAAAGATTGAAAGGATGAGAGGAGCTACATAAGTGGGAGAGAAACAGCATCAAGGTGGTGCCGAGCAGAAAAAATTCAAGCGCCGGAACGCCTGGAGGATTAATCTCTTTTTCTTCGCTGTCTTTAGTTTATTTGCTGGACTTGTGATCAAGCTTGGTGTGCTGCAGATCGTCAATGGTGAGGATTATAAAAAGCAAGCAAACCGAACAGAGGTCAAAACAGCATCATACCCGTCTCCGAGAGGAAAAATGTATGACGCGAGAGGAAGAGTCGTCGTTGATAACGAAAGTGTACCTGCCATCGTTTATACATCAGAAAGTGGTGTGAAGGCGAAGGATAAGATTAAAGTAGCAAGAAAACTTGCAACTTATATAAAAATGGATACTGATTTTTTGAGAGAGCGTGACATTCGAGATTTTTGGCTGGCAAGCCATCCGAAAGAAGCGGATAAGCTCATTTCAAAAGCAGAGCAAAAGAATCTTAAAGCAAAAGATGTCTATCCACTTCAAGTAGAGCGCGTGCCTAAGGAAGAGGTCAAGGCGATCGAAAAAAATGCAGAGGAAAAAGCAGTTGCAGCGATCTATCGTAGATTTACAGGCGGATATGCCTTTGAGCCTCAAATTGTGAAAGCAATGGACCCGAACGAAGAGAAAAAAGGGGACGAAAAAGTGGCTTTGCTTGATGAAACAAAAGAATCCAAGCAGACGTCATCCGTGAGTTTGACATATGAAGAGATTTCACTTGTGTCAGAGCATCTGGATGAACTGCCTGGTGTAAATGTCATCAATGATTGGACAAGAAAATACCCGTATGAAAAGACGCTTTATAATGTACTTGGCGGTGTGACCACACCAGAGCAAGGCATTATAAAAGAGCGTGAAGATTACTATATGGCAAGAGGCTACTCACGAAATGACCGGGTAGGGAAGAGCTATTTAGAGTATCAATACGAGGATTTTCTGAACCCAGAGAAAGCGACCGTTCAATATACTCAGGTTGGCGGGAAGCTGCTCGATGAAATCAAGCGGACAGAGGGACGAAGAGGACTTGATCTTGCACTGACATTTGATATGGAGCTGCAAAAGGAAGTCGACAAGATCGTCGAATCAGAGCTTAGATCCGCTAGTGCGAGAAACTATATGATGGACCGCGCATTTGTCGTGATGATGGACCCTAACACTGGGGATGTTCTTGCGATGTCTGGCAAGAAAATGGATGGCAGAGACGTCACAGATTATGCCATCGGAACATTTACGACCCAGTACGAAATGGGCTCTGTTGTCAAAGGAGCCACAGTACTTGGCGGTTATCAGGACGGGATGTCACACAACCAATCCTATATGGATACACCGCTTTATTTTGCAGGAAGTAATGGAAAGCCGAAACAGTCTTACAAAGTTCTTGGATGGGTCAATGACCTTCAGGCTCTCCAAAAAAGTTCCAACGTCTACATGTTCCAAGTAGCGATGAGAATGGCGGGCATCACCTATCAAAAGGATGGTCCGTTACCGGCAAGACCTGAGCACCTGCAAAAAATGAGAAACTATTATGCGCAATTCGGTCTTGGCGTAAAAACAGGGATCGACCTGCCGCAGGAATCAAGCGGGATGCAGACACATCCTAAGACGGTCGGCGGACTTTTGCTCGATGAAGCAATTGGCCAGTATGACACGTATACACCGCTTCAAGTTGCCCAGTACATGTCGACGATCGCCAATGGAGGAAATCGCGTTCAGCCAAGAGTGGTGAAAAGCGTTCACCTTCCAACGAAGAAGAATGAAGTAGGCCCAGTCGTGAAAAAATATGAGCCGAAAGTGCTGAACACGATTAACAATTCAAAAGCAGATATTGACCGCGTCAAAATGGGGCTGAAAATGGTCACATCAACAGGTGGAACTGCCGCTGGCCGTTTTGGTCAGCATGATGTCGCAGGAAAAACAGGGACGGCCCAAACCTTTTACTATGGTGCTAACCGCAGCTGGTGGGGAAATGCCACGTACAATTTAACCTTTGGGGGATATTATCCATCGTCCAATCCGAAGGTGGCTTTTAGTGTCGTGACACCTTATGTCTCAGATAAAGATTCCGTCATTAAAACCATCCCAAGTAAAATTATTGATAAGTACGTTGAATTACAAAAGAAATACGAAAAGCAGTAAACAGCAGAGAGCACAGCAAGAGAATGTGCTCTTTTTTGCTGAAAATATGGACGTTTCCCTCGATGACGGAAGGAAAATACGGGTTTTCTAGCGAATCTTTTTTATACATCAATCTAAGGACAACCCTAAAAAATGAAAAGGAGGGTCGGACGACGATGGAACAAAAAATGAAAGATTCGAATCAGCTTTATTCGAATATTGATTTACATGCCGTTCTTTCTTCTAATGGCCGCTTTCTCTACATTTCTTCTAACTGTAAGCAGCTTTTGCTCTATGAACAAAAGGATTTACTAGGGTGTTTTTTGAAAGACTTTGTTCATACCGAAGATCAATTTCTCGTCGAGAGTTATTTCTACAATCAGCACATGCTAGAGATTTCCCACTTTAGGCTACTTAGAAGTGACCTAACAGCTGTATGGATTGAAGCTAGTATTGATTTTGTTGCTTGTGATGAGTTAGACAGTGAATTAAGTAGAGAAATGATCCTAAAAATGAGGGTGCTGGACGCTGAACCGCAAAAAGCAGCATTTCAAACAACATCAGAAGTGTCAGAACAGTCGTTAGGCAGTCTGCCGGCTTTCCAACATGTCAGTGAAGCTGAACAATTGATTGCCATGCTGCCAAATCCGTTATGTATTACGATTTTAGGGGAAATTGTTTATGCGAATGATGCGATGCTTCAATTAATGGGGGTAAGTACAAGAGATGACATGATCGGCAAAACTGCATTTGACTTTATTGCTGAGGAGTACCATGACATTGTGAGAAGCCGAATTACGAGGCTGCAGCAAGGCCTTCCAGTCGGAATGATTGAACAGATATGGAAGCGGAAAGATGGGAGCAGCATTCATATCGAAGTGAAGTCATCACCTACGATCTATCAAAATCAGCGGGCAGAGCTTTTGCTGTTAGTGGACATTTCATCCCGTAAGAAATTCCAAACCGTTCTTCAAAAAAGCCGGGAGCGGTATCAGCTGCTCATCCAAAACTCCATTGATACGATTGCGGTCATTCATGATCATAAATGGGTGTTTATGAATGAATCAGGCATTAAATTATTTGAAGCCGAACATTACGATAAATTAATAGGAAAGGATATTTTCCACCAGATACATTCCTGTGACCAGCAAAAAGTGAAAAAGAGCTTGTCGCGTATTATTGAAAGAGCATCAGATTCCGAGATTGTCACGATGAGCTGTCATACATTTAAACACAAGCTGATTTATACTGAAATGGTGTGTATCCCAACCACATTCTTTGGGGAAACAGCCGTTCAAATTATTTTAAGAGATATATCGGAACGTAAGCAGACAGAAGAGCTCATGCTCCGATCTGAAAAATTATCGATCGCAGGTCAATTGGCAGCTGGCATTGCACATGAAATCAGGAACCCATTGACCGCTATCAAAGGCTTTTTGCAGCTCATTAAACCGAAAACAAAAGATCGCGATCAATATTTCGAGATTGTTTTCTCTGAGCTGAGCCGGATAGAGATTATATTAAGCGAGTTGCTCATGCTGGCAAAACCGCAGCAAACGGCATCGATGCAGACACTTGATTTGAAAAAAATCATCAGCGAAGTCACGGCTCTATTAGAAACACAAGCGAACTTAAATGGTATTTTAATGAATACAAGTGAGATAGAAGAGGATCTCCTGATGAACGGGGATCAAAATCAGCTCAAGCAGGTGTTTATCAATTTAATCAAAAATGCCGTCGAATCCATGCCGGACGGAGGTAAGGTTGACATTACGGCCAAAGCAGAAAGAGATGGGATTCTCGTCACCATTCGTGATGAAGGGGTCGGCATTCCTGAATCGGTCATGAAGCGAATAGGAGAGCCTTTTTTAACGACAAAGGAAAAAGGCACTGGACTTGGCCTCATGGTGACATTTAATATTTTAGAAAATCACAACGGGACGATCCGTGTGGATAGTCATCCCGAAAAGGGCACCGTATTTCACATCATGTTTCCTGCAAAATAAAAACAACGGCAAGAGAGCCGTTGTTTCAGTCTGTTAAATGAATTGAACGTTTTTCAAGGACGAATTGTTCTAGGCGGTCAAGTCCTTCTTTCAGTGTTTCAAGTGAATAAGCATAGGACAGACGCACATACCCTTCGCCGAGTGGAGAGAAAGCAGACCCTGGTACAACAGCAAGTCTTGTACTTTCTAACAGCTCCATACAAAAATCAAAGGAACTCATCCCAAACGATTCAATGGATGGAAAAATATAAAAAGCGCCAGAAGGCTTAATGACCGGAAGCCCCATAGAAATGAGCCGATCATATACATAATCGAGTCTTTTCTTATATTGCTCTCTCATGATGAGTGCATCATCCACACCATTTGTCACAGCTTCAAGTGCCGCCTTTTGTGAGACAGCCGAGGCACAAGACACGTTATATTGATGTACTTTTAATACATGTTTAGCAATTGGAGCTGAAGCAAATAAAAAGCCAATTCTCCAACCGGTCATGCTATGAGATTTAGACAGTCCGTTAATCACAATGGTCTGTTCCTTTAAGAAAGAGGCAATTGAATGATGCGGCCGGTCAAATGTCAGCTCGCTATAGATTTCATCGGATAAAATAAAGATGTCTTTTCCTTCAAGGAGCTGGGCAATCTCTTTCAATTCTTCTTCCGAAAGCGTGACACCAGTTGGGTTCGAAGGATAAGGAAGCACAACACACTTTGTCTTTTCCGTTAATGCATCCTCAATCAGCTTGGCATTTAATTTAAAGCCAGCATTCGTTGTGTCGATATGTACAGGCTTCCCGCCACACATTCGAATGATCGGTTCATAGCCAGGGTAGACAGGTCCAGGTAAAATG
This sequence comes from Bacillus sp. NMTD17, assembly GCF_002998735.1. Lineage (NCBI taxonomy): Bacteria > Bacillati > Bacillota > Bacilli > Caryophanales > Bacillaceae > Bacillus > Bacillus sp. NMTD17. The sequence continues at coordinate 413,804 of NZ_PVRH01000002.1, read as the reverse complement.
ACCTCGTCACCCTCTGACAAAATGGTTCGAAACGCAGCATCAATCGCTTGACTTGCACCTGTCGTCACAATGATTTCTGACTCTGCATCATAATCAAGATTGACTTTCTTCTTGATGTAGTGCTGGATCGCTTGTCTTAGCTCTAGGAAACCAGCATTATGAGTGTACGAGGTGAAATTCTCGTCAATGGCTGCTTTGGCAGCTGTTTTGACATGATGCGGCGTATAAAAATCGGGCTGGCCTATCGTCAAAGAAACGACATCCTCATATGACGATACGAGATTTGAAAATGTTCGAATGCCTGAAATTTCAATATCCTTTACTCTTGGATTCAGCAAATGCTCCATTTCTCATCACCTTAAAAATTTATGTTTTTATCCTATTTTACCATTCACTGCATAAATGTCACCCGCGAAAGGCACTGGATATCATTATCTGTAGTCTATTCTCCTATTCATCACAGCATGAGTGATATATTGAAGAAAGAGCAACATTTATTATAGCGTAACCTCACGAGAAAATACAGGCTGCGGTGAACAGGATTAGAAAACGTCACAACTGTGTAAACTGAAAGAACGTGAGAATCAGGTCATGGGAATTGCTTTCATAGACATACGATCTCCTAAAGGAGGACGATAGATGGAACAATCAGCGAAGACATCGAAAATCGCGTTTCTATCCGTGATGAGTAACACATTTGTTGTCATCTTAAAAATCATTGTGGGGCTGCTCACTGGATCTGTTGCGGTTTTATCAGAAGCCATTCATTCTTTTCTCGATTTAATGGCATCTTTTATTGCATTTATCTCTGTTCGTATTTCAAGAAAGCCAGCAGATTCTAAACATCCTTATGGACATGGAAAAGTCGAAAATATTTCAGGAACGATTGAGACCTTGCTGATTTTCGTTGCTGGCATTTGGATCATATACGAATGTGTTCACAAATTAATGCACCCAGAGCCAGTCAAGCTGCCTGTGCTTGGCATTGTGGTGATGCTGATAGGCGCGCTCATCAATTTTATCGTATCGAAGGTTGTGAACAAAGAGGCGGAGCGAGTGCATTCTGTTGCCATGAAATCGAATGCATTGCACCTGTTAACAGATGTGTATACGTCACTAGGGGTCGCATTCAGTTTATTGCTTGTAGCATTAACCGATTGGTATTTCTTAGATCCGATCATTGGAATGATACTCGCTCTCTTTATTATGCGTGAAGCATTTAAACTCATGAAAGAAGCCTTCCCGCCGCTTGTAGACGCCCGGCTAACACCCGAGGAAGAAAAATCGATAGAAGCAATCATTCAAGGATTCAGTCAAGAGTTCATCGAATATCATGACTTTCGAACAAGACGATCCGGTGCAGAGGAATATATTGATTTCCATTTGATTGTAGATGGTAAGACAACGATTGAAGATGTTCACCAATTATGTGATCGAATTGAAGAGAAGATTCAGCAAGAATTTCCGCATGCACAAATCTTTATTCATGTAGAACCTGAAAGTGAAAGAACTTCACAAACGTAAAAAAGGCGATCAACCAACTTAGGTTGTATCGCCTTTTTTTACGCTTCATCTATGAAATGAAATCAATATCCATAAGCAGTATCGTAATCTTCATACCAAGAGATATAAGCTGCGTCATCATTTGACAAATCATGCTTCATGTCCAAAAAATCAGCTTCGCAAATATCTTCAATCACAGTCATTTCGTTGTTCTTTAATAGTACGACAGTTCCCATCATGAACACCTTTCTTTAAAAAATCCTTGACTATTGTACCATGTGAAGAGCGGTTGTCAACAGCAGAATGGAAACAAGACGAAAATATCACAAAATGTTAAAAAATCAGGAGGTAAAAGAACTAGAAGTGCCATGATTTTCACAAATTTTCAGTATTTATTCACATAAAACATTAAGAACAAACTGATCTAAAATATATGTAAAAGTGTACAACTCCATTGATCTTACTATATTCATAAGATATAATAACGAATGATTATAAGAAATTTATAGAAAACATACATAATAAAGGAGAAATAGGATGGAAACAAACATAACAGAACCACACATTCAAGAAAAGAAGCATCCTGAGCTAGCAGGCGTGGGCTACCGCTTTCTTGCCCACCTTTTGGACGGCGTCATTATCAGTGTTCCTTATGCCTTCATTATGTTTATTTTGTTCACACTCTTTTTTGTCTCAAGCCCAGAGGCAGCATTTATGCTAGAGGATGACAGCTATTACTATTCCACAACCGTCATGACGGATGAAGAATGGGCTGTCATTATGGGACTTATCTTTTTCTACGTAGCATCGATCTTAATCGGTATCGTGTTGACATGGCTTTATTACGCTATTATGGAAGCATCAAAACTGCAAGGAACTCTTGGTAAGATGGCTCTTGGGATCAAAGTGACAAAAGTAACAGGCGAAAAAGTAACATTCGGACGAGCAACTGGCCGCTTTTTTGCAAAAGTCTTTTTGTCTCCAATCTTATGTATTGGGTACATCATTGCCTTTTTCACAGAGAAAAAACAAGCGCTTCACGATTTAATTGCAAGTACGATTGTTGTGAAGAAATAAAGAAAAAAAGCACCTCTGCTCAATCGTAAGGGGTGCTTTTTGTATAGATTGCTTGTATGGAAGAGTGAAGGATGACATAAAATAGAATGATAGTGAAAAATCAGGTAGGGAAGGGAGACAAACGATTGAGAACAGGAAAAAAGACCATGCAGAAAAAAGGGGCAGGCTTCGGGTTGTTTTTGACAGCACCTGTTTTGGCCTGGGCATTGTATGACTTTGCAAATACGATATTTTCATCCAATATGATCACCATTTTCTTCCCGTTCTACTTGCAGGAAACGATTGGAGAAAGTGCGAGAATGGATCAGATCGCCAGTACGTTTATTTCTTATGCAAACGCACTAGCCAGCATTTTTCTCGTCATTTTTACACCATTATACGGGGTTCTGATCGATCGTACAGGAAAAAAGAAGCGCTACATCACAGTGTTTACTTTAATATGTATAACTTGTACGTTTTTGATGGGGATCTTTGCTGGAATTGATTTCTCAAGCGAATGGTTTGGGCTGCCTGTCTCCTTATTAGTAGTGGTCACCTTGTTTGTGATCGCAAAATTTTTCTATCACTCGAGCCTAGTGTTTTATGACACCATTCTGCCCGATCTTGGGACAAAGGATGAAATACCGCTTATTTCTGGGTTTGGCATTGCCGTTGGTTATTTAGGGACGCTTGTCGGTCTCTCAGTTTATTTACTTGTCGGCAATGACCAATTTCATGAAGCATTTATTCCGACAGCGCTTTTATTCTTTCTCTTTTTCCTGCCCTTTCTCTTTTTTGTAAAAGACCCTCATCCGCTGCCGCAGCAAGAGAAAAAGGCGTCATTTTTCAGCGGGTATAAAGAAATTATTCGCACGTTTAAAGAGATGAAGCAATTCAAACCGGCTTTTATCTTTATGATTGCTTTCTTTTTTATGAATGATGCCTTACAGACAGCGATTGCGATGATGGCTGTTTATGCCAAAATCATCATTGGCTTTACCGCTGGGCAATTTATTCTGCTTTATCTGGTGTCGACCATTTCAAGTATCATTGGCTCCTTTCTATTTGGATATATCACAAAGGCGATTGGGGCAAAGCGCTCGATTACAGTCGTGTATGTGATTTTGATCGTGGCCCTGATTTTGGCTGTGACAGCCACAACGGAATGGGTTTTCTGGGTGGCCGGCAGTTTATTCGGAATTTCACTCGGCGCAAGCTGGGGGGCATCACGAATATTGATAATTGAGCTGACACCTAAGGAAAAGAGAGGACAGTTCTTTGGTCTCTTTGCATTCTCAGGGAAGGTGTCTTCCATTATTGGACCCATCATTTATGGCTCAGTCACTCTGCTGTTTGCAGAGCACGGAAATCTCGCAAGCCGCCTTGCACTAGGGTCTTTACTCATTCTTGCAGCGATAGGACTTGTGATTCATCAATTCGTACGAGAGAAAGCGTAAAGAAACGTCAACTTTTTACCTATGCTGCCGATATAAAAAGTACAATCTTATATTGAAGAATAGAGGGATTTCCGTGGCTTTAAACAAACAAGAAATTTTACTTGACTCTGGTACCAATGAATTGGAAATTGTGAAGTTTGAAATTGGTTCAAATCAATTCGGCATTAACGTCATGAAAGTAAGAGAAATCATTCAGCCGGTTGAGGTGACGGTTGTACCGCACTCTCATCAAGATGTAGAAGGGATGATTAGTTTACGAGGCGAGATTTTACCAGTCATCAATCTATTTTCCTTTTTTAATGTCGAGTCAGATCAGTCAGAACAAGAGAAATATATTGTGACTGAATTCAACCAACGGAAATTTGTGTTCCATACAGGAACGGTATCACAAATTCACCGCGTCAGCTGGGAAGAAATTGAAAAGCCAACTGCACTCAATCAAGGGATGGACCGTCATTTAACGGGCATCATTAAGCTTGATGAAAAAATGATTTTCCTTCCAGATTACGAGAAAATCATTTATGATATTGAATCCGCTTCTGGAGTAGAAACGTATCATATGTTTGACGGTGAGAAAGACGAGAGAAGAACAGGGAAGAAGCTTTATGTCGTTGAAGACTCTCCGCTTCTCATGCGTTTATTAACAAATGAATTAACCGAAGCAGGCTATAAAAACATTGTGACCTTTGAAGATGGCAAACAGGCATATGACCACGTCATGGACCTTGTCAGTAAAGGAATCAGTGTGACAGAAGAAATTGATATGATTATTACGGATATTGAAATGCCAAAAATGGATGGTCACCGATTAACGAAACTGTTGAAGGAAAATCCTTTAACGAGTTCCATACCGATTCTCATCTTCTCTTCGTTAATCACTGAAGATTTGCGCCATAAAGGGGAAACAATCGGTGCAGATGATCAAATTAGTAAACCAGAAATTCATCAGCTGATTGAAAAAGTCGATCACTTTATTATCTAAACAAAAAACCACTCGGCATGAGTGGTTTTTTTGTTTAAAAATAACTTTCCCCGAGTCGTTTGAAGACGGGCTTTGTGTAATGTGATTTTTGTTTTGTGGCGGTAGGTTTTTCTTTTAAACCGACATACGTTTGAAGTAGTTGCTTTGCTCGGTTTAATGACATATTCGCTTTCGGATTGCGATATGATTGATTTAAATTTCCTAAGTGTGGCAAAAATTCGAAGTCTTCTTTGGTTGGTGGCAGGTGAAAATAATAATCTCCAATTTCAATCAGCACGTCGGACTGTTGTTGACTATATTTGGGATTGTTAGAGAAATGTAGGCCCACTTTTCTTCCTTTACCTTCTTGCAATAGTTTTTGCAGCGCACGTTTTTTCAAAAGATAAAGAAACTTGGGGTTTGGTGCGGTTTTAGCATGGCGGTTAACAGTATAAATGGCTTTTGCGATGTTTTCTGCTGTAGGTTCTATGTCTTTAGTATGAGCATAATCGTCCATTTTTTCTCTCCTTTGTCTTTCGTCTTCCTGTGCTTAGTATAAATTATACGTTTTTATTAGTAAATTGCAAATAGAGTTATTGTAAAAGCGATAGGATTCATAGCCCTCTTATCTACAATAGCCATTCAGGAGGGTTCTAAAACGTGGTTGAATATAAAAATGGCAGAATGATCAGCAAAGACACAGCATCTATTCACTATGATTTTTCTTCTATCTGTTTCAGGTGGAAAGAATGCGGCGCATTTCATTTTCTATATGCTAAAGGTGTTGTATATTCATTCTTTTAAGCATAGTTGAAGCTGCTTTGGTAAGCAATTTCTGTATTGAAGTCCGTTTTTTGAAGCAGGATGAGGCTTTGTTGAACTTTCACATAATGAGGAGGTAACTTCTATAAACTTCTTTAATTGAAGGATCTGCAGCATTCAGAGCGGTTTAGCTGACCAGCATGAGGGATATCTTGAAGTAGCATCTTTTCGATAATGTTGGCAAATCCATTGCTGACGGTGTCATTGGTGGGCAAAGGAGAAGAGACGTTCATTGCAAGAAGGGCAGAAGAATTGACTGAATGAAATATATATGAAGTGAACTATTAGTTCATGATAACTACCTATTTAAATAAATGGGTAGTTTCTCAATTTGGATTCATTTTTACATATTTCGTCTGAAACTTTACCATATGCCTGACAACATGTCGAACATATGGTTTAACAACATGGTCTATTTCTTATGACTTGAATAAGCGCAATAAAAACAACCATTAAAATCAGTTTCATTCGTCATTTGTTTAGCTTCATCAATGGCGCTCTCGCCACTCATGTGCAGACCAATCAATTTACGGCTTGCAGCATCACCTAAAAATGCACAATCTTCTGTATGTACAACATACTGTCCTTGATCATCTTTTGTATGAATAAAATAATAACTTTTTAGCATACCCCTCACCTCCAACCTGACTATCCTACTATAAAACTTCCAAAGATGTAAAGAAATTTTATAAAAATTTTTGCAATTTTATACACGTTCCTGTTTTTTGAAAAAAAGAAATAAAGGCTAAATAATGAAAGGGATTGATAGAATGGATGTAAGAGGTAAAAGTTAAAAAAGAAGAATGGATCGATTGAAGGGTATGTTGACTCCTCTATTGGTTGATGTTGCTTCAAATAGCTTCAATCAACAGAGTAAATAACGTCGTAGGGCGTTTCAGCTATGAAAAAAAGGACTTCCTTTTAAAGAAAGCCCTTTTTCCTGTTCAATTATTGCGCTCCCTGGCCTTTTAGTTCTCGCTGCACGTCTAAGTCGGCAGCTTCTCTGCTGAACTTCGGCAGTGTAATGAAGTAAAAAAGGAAAACGAGTAAAATAATAACGCCCATTCCGTAATAAATATAAGAAACGTTTGTAATGAGTTTTGGAAATAGTACCGCAATCAGACCTAATGTCATGGATTGAGCAAACATGGTAAGTGGATCAACCCATCCTGACACACGTCCCATCAGACGAGGATGGACGATTCTCGGCAGCCAGCCGCCAATGACAATGTTGACCGGTCCAATACATGTACCAATGACAAATGATGTGACATAAAACAACCATAGTGTATGGGTGGAACCAAGTACAAAAATCAGAATGCCTGCAACCAAAATCGGAAGCGACATGAGATATTGCATCTTTACTTTTTTAGCGAGAACAGAGCCCATTAAGCTGCCAACAAGTAGACCGGCACCGATCGCGATTGTAAAGAAGGATGTATGCAGTTCAAAATGGTCCGGTGAAAGGCCATATTTCATTGTAAACATTGGAAGTACAGCAAATGCGCCATTGACTAGACCAAAAACAAAAAAGCCAAAAATTAAAGAAGCCAATAATTTATTTTTTATAATGTAAAGAATGCCTTCTTTAAAATCTTTTAGAGACGTTTTAATGGTCATGCCTCTCCAGCCTGCTTGTCCATTTGGCTGACGTGCTTCAATTGGAATGTTACATGAACGAATCAGGATGCCTGAAACAATAAAACTGATCAAATCAATGGTAATGGCACCGTGAAGTCCAATTGTCTTATACATAATAGCACCGATTCCAACACCAAATACCATGAATAAACTAAACAGCATTTGATTTAAGCCAGCGGCTTTGGCATATTGATCTTTATTTAAAATCGCCTGAACGAGAGAGGCTTCAGCTGGATAGAAGAACTTCGTAATGGCACTTCGTATAAACAAGATCAAGAAAATAAGTGGAAGTGAATTGAAATAAATCACAATGAATAAAACAATCGTCAGCCCAGCTCGTATCCAATCGCAATTCTCTGCGACTTTTTTACGATCAAAACGATCTGCTACTACACCGACCATAAAAAAGACAAAGATCGTTGGAAGTGAATACATGAGCTCTGCTAATGTGGCATAGGCGGGCTGATGACTAAAATGATCGAGCAAATAAAAGGCAAACGCCATATTGCCTACTGTTGTCCCCATTTGCGAAGCAAGTGCTGCAAAAAAGAGACGAACAAAATTTCTGTTTTTAAAAATATCCATAAATACGCTCCTTAACCTGAAGATCCCACTTTATATCATATAAAATTTTAAGCATTCATACAATTAATTTCTCCTACTGGCTAATGGTCACAGGTGTTCCGTTTGGAACGATTGAAGCAAGTTCGATGACATTCTGATTATACATACGAATGCACCCTCTAGACACAGCTTTACCAATTGAAGACGGGTTATTCGTACCGTGGATGCCGTAATGAATTTTCGATAGGCTCAGCCAATAGGCGCCAAAGGGACCTCCTGGGTTTGGCTGTCTGTTGACAATATAATAAGAACCTGTCGGTGTCATATTTAAAATTCTTCCTGTTGCGATCGGATACGACCGAATAAGCTGTGATCCAGAAAACAATACGAGACGTTTCCTTGAAATCGAAACAGAGATGCGGTAAGGGATCGAACTAGGATCGGGCAGACCAGGAATGATGATGACCTCATTTTGTACAGGCTCTTGACCTTGAAGTGACGGATTTGCAGCCTTTAAAGCATCTGTTGTTGTTCGGAAATCAAGTGCTATAGAAGCAAGGGTTTCTCCATTTTTCACCGTATATCGCAGCACCAAAGGACACTCCTTTCACTCAAATAAAAGAAGCCATGATGTCCGTCACTAGATATATATATGGACGGAATCAGGCGAAGGAAGGTTTCTCCTAACATTTGTCATGAGAAAGATCTTTGATTATACATATGCAAAAAGGAGCAATTTGGCTTCTGTCTAAATGCGAGAGGAGAGGGTGAAAAAGGTTAATTCAGGTTTGGCTAAAAATCGAAGTGGCAGTCTTGTTGTCCCAAGTCCGCGGTTGACATAGATTCGGTGCTGATAACTTCCGTATAAACCTTCCACATATGTATGGCCGTAAGGTGCTGTGAGAATGGGGCCATAGAAAGGAAGCTGCACCTGTCCGCCATGGGTATGTCCAGAAAGCTGCAAGTTAATGGGAGTTGTATTTAACTCCAATGCTGCATCAGGCTCATGTACGAGCAGTAACGTAAATAAATCAGAGGATACTTCCCGCTTAATCAGGTCATAATCCGGCACACTCATCATCAGGTCATCCAATGTAGCAATCTGAATATGCGCCCCTTCTTTTTCTAATTGAAACACATCATTTTTACATATTGTAAAACCGCAAGCTTTCATCGTTTTCTCATAAAGATCAACGCCAAATGGTCCGTAGTCATGATTTCCGCATATTGCGAGCTTACCAAACGGGGCATGGAGCTTGGTCAAATATGCTTTCGCTTTTTCATGCTCTTCAATCGATGCTTGAAAATCAACGAGGTCACCTGTGAACACAATGAGGTCTGGAGACTCAGCGTTGATTTGCTGGACGACGGATTCTAATTCTTTCGCAGGAAATGTATCACTTAAATGAACATCACTAAATTGAGCGATTTTAAACTGGTCAAATGAAGCTGGAAGTTGAGCATCCTGAATGGTCAGTGACACGGTATCGATCATGCGTGGTTCGATGTATCTGGCATATCCGTATCCACATGTTGTAGCTAAAAAACCGAGAATGCTCGCGCCAGCTGCTCCTTTTAAAAACTGTCTCCGAGAAAGTTGCTTCATATAAGACTCCTTTATAAATAAAATTAAGTATAGCATCATATTTGATGAATCTCCCATATGGTGCATCTAGGGTCAATCATGATATGATAGAAAATAATGAATGAATAGTCATTCAAAACCACAGAGGGGGAGAACAAATGACGAAACAAACAGTGATTGTCACAGGGGGATCAAGCGGAATGGGGAAGGCGATGGCTGCCCATTTGGCACACGGAGGCTGGAATGTCGTGATTACTGGAAGAACGGAAGAAACGTTAGAAAAGGCGGCAAATGAAATAAAGCAGAATGGCGGCTCGATCGCTTACTTCCAAATGGATGTGCGAAATCCAGAGGATGCCGATCAAATGGTCAAGTTTGCGGTAGATACATTTGGTGATGTGGACGCTCTGATTAACAATGCTGCAGGAAACTTTTTGGTTCCAGCAGAAAAACTGTCTCCTAACGGCTGGAAGGCTGTCATAGATATTGTATTAAATGGAACATTTTTTTGCAGTCATGCAGTGGGCAATTACTGGATTCGTCAAAAGAAAAGGGGAAGTATGATCAATATGGTGGCTACCTATGCATGGGGTGCTGGTGTAGGTGTGGCGCATTCAGCGGCAGCAAAGGCAGGTGTTTTATCTCTCACTCGAACGCTTGCAGTGGAATGGGGAAAGCAATATCGAATTCGCGTCAATGCCATCGCACCAGGACCAATCGAGAGAACAGGCGGTGCGGATAAACTGTGGGAATCGGAAGAGGCAGCGCAAAGAACATTAGATAGTGTTCCTCTTGGCAGACTGGGCACACCAGAGGAAATTGCAGAGCTTGCGAGCTTTTTATTATCTGAGCAAGCCTCATATATAAATGGAGATTGTATCACGATGGATGGGGGTCAATGGCTCAACCAATCCCCATTTTGAATGACGATGTAAGACCTGCTTTTGATGTGTTATAATCACACAAAGAGAGAAGCAGGTGATGAAAATGGTCGATCCATTGGATATTTTAACGAATATTGAAGATGTTTTCCCGCACTATCAAGCCATATTCAGTGCGGAAGAGCAAAAAGTGATAGGCTATGAGATTTTAGGAAGAATGAAGCTTGAGTCTGAAACAGTTAGCCTAGGCTCCTTCTTTACGGATTCATCTATTCCTGACGAATATAAAGTGGAAGTAGATCATAAAGTACTGACGCAAGCACTCGATCTTTTCACAACAGCAGATGATGATTTGCTCATTTTTATTAATCATGATGCCAATATCCTGATGCTTGATCATGGTGAAAGCTTTTTAGAACTTTTGAAGGAATATGAAGCAAGGGGCATTCAGCTTAATCGGTTTGTTATCGAATTTACAGAGCATACGTTTAGCGGCGATATTGAACAGCTTTACCATACGATAACGTATTTTCGTACATATGGTATTAAAATCGCCATCTCAAATATTGGAAAAGAAAGCAGCAATCTTGACCGGATTGCCTTGCTCTCACCCGATCTATTAAAAATAGATTTACACGCATTAAGGGCATCGGCTCCTTCTCCTTCCTATGAATATGTCTTGTACAGCATTTCATTGCTTGCGAGAAAAATAGGGGCGGCTTTAATTTATGAAGACATTGAAGCAAATTTTCAGCTGCAATATGCTTGGAGAAATGGCGGCAGATACTTTCAAGGGTTCTATCTTCACGAGCCGGTGGCGGAATTAATCGACCGCAATAAACGAAAAGATCAGCTGAGAGAAGAATTCCAGCAATTTATTGCCCATGAGAAAAAGAAACTTCAAACTGTCTACGAACATTCTGAAACATTTTATAAGCGAATTCATCAAGCGGTCACGATATTAAAAAAATCATGCAGCACAAATGATGAACTCATACAAAAGCTGGCATTAGAATTAACGGATTGCAGCTTTCGGATTTATATGTGTAATGAAGAAGGCTTTCAAATCACTGGTAATGTGTTTAAAAAAGAAAAAGAATGGCTGTTTCAGCCTGAATATATCGAGAAAAACTGGAGCTGGCGCCCTTATTTCCTAGCGAATATTCTCCAAATGAGAATGAGCGGGAAAGGATTTTTCAGTGATATTTACAGCGATTTAGAAACCGGTGAGAGGATACGTACGTTTTCTTATCCGTTAGAGGGAGACATGTATTTGTTTATAGACCTTCCGTATGCCTATTTATATGAGCAAGATGGATTAATTTAAAAGCAGCCGTTTAGGCTGTTTTTTTAAATAGAAAAAAGAAATAAAAAATGGTTGACAATGAAACTGATAATCATTATCATTTAGTTATAGAGAGAAGCTACTCTCTGTTCCCCAACCCCTCTATCAGATCAAGATCCAAAAAACTTGGCGCTACCCCCGCCAAGTTTTTTTGTGCTTTTCATCTTCCCCTCATGCATAGGACATCCCAATCCCTCCATACATCTTAAGTGATGATAGTTAGACGGTAGGAGGGAACGTCATGATCAAACGCGACAAGCGGCTGCTGATTGATTTGCCAAGACCAGATCACCCAGATGCAAATGGTGCTGCTGCTGTGCAAGAATTACTCGGCGGAAAATTCGGTGAAATGTCCACATTAAATAATTACATGTTTCAATCCTTTAACTTTAGAGGAAAACGAAAACTCAAACCGTTTTATGACCTCGTATCCAGTATTACGGCTGAAGAATTCGGTCATGTAGAACTTGTGACCACAGCTGTGAATCTTATGATTACAGGGACCACCCATGGCGGAGATCCAGATACGACACCGATGAAAGCGGCTGTCGATAAACGAAATACACAGCATTTTATTCAAACGGCTCAAACAGGCTATCCGTTTGATTCCATGGCAAAACCTTGGACCGGGGAGAATGTGTTCTCAAGCGGCAACCTGATTCTTGACCTCCTTCATAACTTCTTCCTTGAATGCGGAGCTCGTACACACAAAATGCGCGTATATGAAATGACAGATCATCCTACAGCAAGAGAGATGATCGGTTATTTACTCGTCAGGGGCGGAGTGCATGTTGTGGCATATGCAAAGGCGCTTGAGGTAGCCACGGGTGTAGATCTAGGAAAGATGTTGCCGATCCCAAACCTCGACAACAAATACTTTGATTCAGCGAGGAAATTTGAAGACCAAAATGTCCATACAAAGCTGTACACATTTAGTGATACGGATTACAAGGACATTAATAAGATTTGGAAAGGCAACCATCCGATTGATGGAAAGCCGCTCACAGTGATTGAGGGTACGCCTCAAGGAGCACCTGTGCCAGATTATAGAGAATTACCGGAAGAGTTTGCCCCAGGCATTTCCAAAGAGGATTTTGACGAAATTGCCAAACGGCTGATGAGATCTGCGGGTTTATAAAAAACATGGCGCATGAGATCAGAAAAAAGACTCAAACTAAAAAAACAGATTCTTTTTCTTTTTTTGAATTCAAGAGGAAAAATATCATCTGAGAACACTTTATGGTATGATGCTTTGTAGGACTTGTGTATAATCAATACGGGTTCATCTTGAGTTGTTTTTTTGAAAGGAGTCTTTTTTTAGAATGTCACAATTAATGGGTATCATTACAAGGCTGCAAAGTCTTCAAGAGACAGCAGAAGCTGCAAACGAACCGGCACAGCGTTATTTCGAAGTGAACGGTGAGAAAATCTGTAGTGTTAAGTATTTCGAAAAGAATCAAACGTTTGAATTGACTGTTTTTCAACAAGGGGATAAGCCAAATACTTTCCCATTTGACAACATTGATATGATTTCGATTGAGATTTTTGAGCTTCTACAATCCTAAGCTGAATCGTATGAAATGTTTTTTCTAAGGATTCCTTCGTTTATTTGCGGCAATATACATGTGTCATTATTGGCTGTGTACAAATGGAAGATGATCAATCAGCGCATATTTCGGATAAGAGACCATTAAAAAGGAGTTCCTTTCTGTGAGTGATTCTTTTTACTACAATCTTTCTGAAGATTATTTAGCGTTTTCTGATGTCGTCATGAGAATGAAAGACTTTATTCGAAAAGACCCTAGATCCGCCTATGTGTTATCAATTGGTACGGACTCTCAGGTCAATCAAAATGTCACAAGATTTATGACTGCAATTCATCTCCACCGGATTGGCAAAGGGGCTTGGGGCTGCCTCACACAACAAGTGATCAGCAGGCCTGTGCAAAGTCTTAGAGAAAAAATTTCATTAGAGACAGCGTTTAGCCAAAAGGTATGTGCAGACATCCTTGAGGGACCTTTAACAGAACTGATGGATTTGCTTCTTCCGTTTGCTGAGGAAGGGGCAGACCTCCGGTTTGAAGCCCATCTAGATATTGGCAAAAAAGGAAGTACGAAAGAGCTGATCCAGGAAATGACCGGAATGATCACAGCTATGGGAATTGAAGCTAAAATAAAACCCGACTCATACGCAGCATTTTGCTATGCCAATCGATACACAAAATAAATTCCGTCATTTTTCTCCAAACCTTGTCGAAACGTGCGGTTGACGATTCGATTCTAGTTCCTTATTCTAGCTGTATAGAGAGGAAGCAGACATTCAAAAGCCTGCTAATCAATATAAAAGCATATATGAAACAGGGGGCCTGATGTTGGATGAGCGTCATCGAAAATCGTTTTAATGAAGAAGAGAAAAAGCTATTATTAAACGTATTGCTGAATCAGGAATATGCTGTCGAATTACTAAGCAGTGAGATCAATGATATAGAATGTGGAACAAAAAATGTCGATGACAATACGTATAAGCAATTGATCACATTGTATGACAGAGTAAGGTTTGAGAATTAATATTGATTTAACATTCTATTAGATACTCGGGAGCTGAGTATCTTTTTTATGCAGAAAAAATCTTTCGACAAATTTCGTTTTAGTTTATGCTTAATGGTAAAGGGGAATGTATGATTGATGATCGAGAGAAAAGGGGTCGAAGAAACATGATAGAGATAGAACCAACTCAATTGCTTGAGTCAACAATAGCCGAGCATATGATTGATGCAGATAAAGTGGCACATGTTCAAATTGGAAATAACCTTGAGCATGCCTTATTGGTCCTAACAAAAACAGGATATACAGCCATCCCGGTTTTAGATCCTTCTTATCATCTGCATGGGTTAATTGGAACGAATATGATCATGGATAAGATCTTTGGTTTAGAACGAATTGAATTCGAAAAGCTGGACCAACTGAAGGTAGAAGAGGTCATGCTGACTGATATTCCAAGACTTAAAACAACGGACCCTGTGCTAAAAGGCGTTCACGCTGTGACGAATAATGGATTTGTTTGTGTAGAAAATGAGGAGCAAGTCTTTGAAGGAATATTTACACGACGTGTTGTATTAAAGCGCTTAAATGAAGTGATTCATGCCGCGAAAAAATGAGCTGAAGCCCAGCTTATTTTTTTTGCCTTCATAAGCTATAATTTATATAATGACCATATGGAATAAGAAAATCTTATAGAGAGAAAGGGGACGCCCATGCAGCTTCAGGAGTTACATATGCTTGTTGTGCTTAGTGAAGAATTGAATATGAGAAAGGCTTCGGAGCGGCTCTTTGTCTCTCAGCCTGCTTTATCCCAAAGATTGCAGACGATCGAAAAAGAGTGGGGAACCAAAATCTTTTTTCGTTCTCAGAAAGGGCTCACCGTGACTTCGGCAGGTGAACAGATCATTCAATTTGCAAAAGAGGTGACGGTTGAGCAAGATCGAGTGAGAGAACGAATCGATGAACTTGAAGGGGAAATTCACGGTACACTAAAGCTTGCGGTTGCATCCATTATTGGACAGCACTGGCTGCCGAAAGTGTTAAAGCGGTATGTCGAAAAATATCCAAATGCGAAGGTATCACTTGTGACCGGCTGGAGTAGTGAAATGCTCAAAAGCTTATACGAGGACCACGTGCACATTGGAATTATTCGCGGAAACCCTGATTGGAAGGGAACAAAGGAATATTTGATGACAGATCATTTATATTTAGTCGATTCTGTCATCAAAGACGTGGACGAGTTAATCGAGACAGAACGCCCGTTTATTCAATTTAAAAGTGACAGCACGTATTATCAGGAAATCCAGCACTGGTGGCACCAAAAATTTAAAGTGTCTCCAAAGCAGACGATTCTAGTGGACCAGATTGAGACATGTAAACAAATGGCCTACCACGGCATCGGCTACGCCATTTTGCCTTCAGTCACCTTATATGACCACGAAAAAAGTGTTCATAAAACACCGCTTGTTGACGTGAATGGAGAGCAAATCGGACGTGACACATGGCTGCTAGGCTATGAAGCTTCTTTTCAATTAAAACAGGTGCAAGCATTTGTCGGTGTGGTCAAAGAAATGCTTGAAAGTGATGCGGTGTAAGTACCTTCTTGGAAGAGGAAGGTGCTTTTTTAGGTAAATAATCAGTTTGATTAAATTTACTTATTGCACGCATATCCAATAGATAGATGGAGCGAATCATAGAGGAGACTTCGATCTTATGAAAAACAATCAATTAATCAAAATGAACAAACCTGAATGGGGAGATCGTTTGCGCGTGAGGTGGCGTGAACGTTTTGCTAGTCATCTTTCAATTAAAGAACAAAACGAGATATCAATAGATGATTTTTTATGGCATTTATGCAGTTTTGGAATGGTTACATGCCTTGAAAAGGCTGAAGCGATAGACGCATTTTTTCACCAATCAAAGGATAAATGTACTGTTTTTTATCAATTTGTTGACGAGGCGTATCTTTTCGAAAATGCCAGCTCTCTTTTAATCAATGATTTACCATATGAGTCTAATAATATGGATTATAACGATATGTATGTGATGGATTGGAATGAAAAATGGACATTTGTGATGACGCACGAAACGGATTATGGTCCATATTTTATTCGAATAGATGAATTGAACGAATGAGGAACCGATGATCTCTTCGATATGAAAAACCCGCCTTCCAATTGGAATGAGCGGGTTTTTCATTGGGTTATAGTAATGATTGGTCAAAGCTTTTTCATAAAATCATTTGACAATGAAAATCATTATCATTTAAAGTGTACATATAATAATTGAAAATGATTATCATTTAGATGAGGTGACCGATAGATGAAAGCACTAATTGCATTTGCGAGTATGTCTGGTAATACAGAAGATATGGCAGCAATCATAAAGCAAACACTTGAAGGAAAAGGGATAGATACGGAGATGATGGAATTTGATGATACGAATGCAGAGGACCTTTCTTCATACGATTATGTGTTCATCGGTTCTTATACATGGGGTGATGGTGATTTACCTTATGAAGCTGAGGATTTTTATGAAGAGGTCTCTACGCTTGAACTAAGTGACATCAAAGCAGCTGTGTTCGGATCTGGAGATTACAGCTACCCGAAGTTTTGTGAGGCTGTCCACACATTTCATAACATGCTCAAATCAACCGGTGCATCCGTATTTCCTGAAACATTGAAAATGGAGCTTGCGCCAGATACAGATGAGGATGTGGCGTGCTGTCAGGAATTTGCTACGAGCTTCTTAACGTGGGCGGCGTTATCTGAGAAACGAGTTGAAAATCATGTTTCATAAAGGAGCGACAGCTGTTGCTGCTTCTAAAAGTGGTGGATACTTTGTCGCTGTAAAACGGGAAGGTATTTTTCACTACAGTGTGGAGAGCGGGTGGCAGCAGCTCTTTAAGCTCAAGCATAAAATTCATGCCATCAGCTATATCGGACCTTATTTATTCGGTGTTGGTGAAAATGGCACAGTGATTAGATCAGGAGATGAAGGCAATACATGGGCGCTATCATCATTTCCAACAAATGCAGTCGTTTGGTCTATTACAGGACGCAAAGACGGGTTTGTGTGTGCACATGGAAAACATAGTATTTATGTGTCAAATGATTTCGGGATTTCCTGGGAAATTATGAAGCCATTTGCTCATGTGAACCACCCGCCTGTTATTCGTTCTTTATGTGCTGCAGGTGATCACCTTTATATTGGAACACAGATTCATGAGGTTCACGGAGGAATATGGATGTATGACTTGGAGAGTGAGCAGGTTTTCCTCCTAAACAGAGAGGAGCACCGGATGACAGCTTCTATGCTGCTCTGTCAGGAACATCTTCTTGTTTGCGCATTAGGATCAAAAAAAGGAAAAAAGGGGTCTGTTCAAATTTTAGATTTACATACAAATATGCTGCATGATATTCAATCACAGGCCTTTGCTAGAGAGGAATCATTTTTGGATGTGTCAGAGGATAATGGAATTGTATATGTGACCACCTCACAAGATGAACACGGATTTTCTAAAGTGTATCAGCTTGATATTGAGCAAAAAGAGCTCAAATGGTTTGATACGATCAAAGGACACGGTTTTCGTGTAGCCAATCAAAATGAAAACTTTTTCTGTGCTGGTTTATATGAAAGCAAGTTTGTGAGGCCATATGAGGAGCCGGCATTGATTCATTGATAAGGAGGAAGAAAAAGTGACAGAAAAGGTTTTATTGGTGTATGCCACGATGTCTGGGAATACAGAAGCGATGGCAGATTTAATTGAAAAAGGAATAACAGAAGCGGGAGCTAGCGTGGACCGGCATGAAGCGATGGATATTGATGCAGAGCTTCTCAATGATTACACGCACATTATGTTAGGTGCGTACACATGGGGAGATGGTGACCTTCCTGATGATTTTATTGATTTATATGAAGAAATGGAAGAGCTTGATTTAACGGGAAAAGCATTTGCTATATTCGGTTCTGGGGATACATCTTATGAGCATTTTTGCGGAGCTGTTGACCTAATCGAAGAAAAAGTGAAGGAACTTGGCGGTGACATTGTCTTGCCATCAGTCAAGATTGAGCTGAATCCAGAAGGAGAAGAAGAAGAGAAATTGATTTCTTTTGGCAAACAATTTGTTCATCTTCACCAGCAGGAAGCGGGGTAATCGGTCCCGCTTGTTTTATTTTCCATTGAAGAGTCAACTCTTTCACTTGTCATTAAAACTCTCCTTTGGTACAGTAATGAAGTATAAATTAAGAGGAGGACATACATACATGAAACAAATGGACGCTAATGAAATTATTTCATTTATTCAAAATAGTACAAAATCAACACCTGTGAAAGTCTACATCAAAGGTGATTTAGAAGGTATTAAATTTGGTGAACATGCAAAAACGTTCATCACAGGAAACACTGGAGTTGTTTTCGGTGAGTGGAGCGAAATCCAAGAAGCGCTGGAAACGAACAAAGACAAAATTGAAGATGTTGTCGTGGAAAATGACCGCCGCAACTCTGCAATCCCGATGTTAGATTTAAAGAACATTAAAGCACGTATTGAGCCAGGTGCTATCATTCGTGACCAAGTAGAAATCGGTGATAATGCAGTCATCATGATGGGAGCTTCTATTAATATCGGTTCTGTGATCGGTGAAGGTACCATGATTGACATGAACGTGGTGCTTGGTGGCCGTGCAACAGTAGGTAAGAACTGTCATATCGGTGCTGGGTCTGTTCTTGCAGGTGTCATTGAGCCGCCGTCTGCTAAACCAGTTGTTGTAGAAGATGATGTTGTCATCGGTGCGAACGCTGTTGTTCTAGAAGGTGTGACAATTGGTAAAGGTGCAGTCGTAGCAGCTGGTGCGATCGTTGTGAACGATGTGGAGCCTTACACAGTTGTAGCAGGTACACCTGCAAAGAAAATCAAAGACATTGATGAAAAAACAAAAGGTAAAACGGAAATCAAACAAGAACTGCGTCAGCTTTAATTCACATAATTCGCAGTTGAAGACATAGACGTGGATGATATATATCCACGTCTTATTCGTATAGAGGAAAGGAAGCGAGTTCACTTGTTAAATCGTGAGCAATTAATATCCATTCGAAGAGATTTACACCAAATCCCTGAGCTTGGTTTTAAGGAATTCAAAACACAAGCGTATCTCATCAAGCATCTTGGTGCTTATTCAAAAGATCGAGTTGAGATGGAAACGTGGCGCACTGGACTTTTTGTTAAAGTAAAGGGAACAAATCCTGAGCGCGTTTTTGCTTATCGTGCAGATATGGACGGCCTCTCTATTCCTGAGGAGACAGGGTATCCATTTCAATCAGTACATGAAGGGAACATGCACGCATGTGGACATGACCTTCATATGACCATCGCACTTGGAATCATTGATCATTTCGTTCATGAGCCAATCAAAGAAGATCTATTATTTATGTTCCAGCCGGCAGAAGAAGGTCCAGGCGGAGCTGAACCGATGCTTACAAGCGATGTGCTGAAAAAGTGGACGCCAGACTTTATTACAGCGCTGCATATTGCACCTGAATATCCTGTCGGAACGATAGCCACAAAGCCAGGGCTGTTATTTGCTAATACGAGTGAGCTTGTGATTGATCTTGAAGGAAAAGGCGGACACGCTGCTTACCCTCATTTAGCGAATGATATGGTTGTGGCTGCGAGTGCACTTGTAGGTCAACTGCAATCGGTTATTTCTCGTAATGTCGATCCTCTTGATAGTGCGGTCATTACGATTGGCACAATTACCGGCGGAACGGCTCAAAATATCATTGCCCAGCATGCAAAGCTTGACGGCACTATTCGTACACTTTCACCAGAGTCTATGGATAAGGTGAGAAAGCGAATTGAAGCACTAGCAAAAGGGATTGAAATTGGCTACGAATGCAAGGCAACCGTGCGATACCCTTCATCTTATTACGAAGTGGACAATTCAAAGGATCTGACAGAGGAATTTATGTCATATGTTGCCGGAGAAGGGCTTGCGAATGTGGTTGAATGCAGAGAAGCTATGACAGGAGAAGACTTTGGCTACATGTTGAAAAAATACCCTGGATTCATGTTTTGGTTAGGGGTCGATTCAGAATATGGCCTGCATCATGCAAAACTCATGCCTGATGAAAAAGCGATAGAAACAGCTGTAAACGTTATGACAGCTTATTTCAAAAAGCAAGCAGGTGAATGAATAATCAAGCTGCCTCCTGTACACCTTATGAACAGGAGGTGTTCTTGATTATGACAAAAATTGGTGTAGAACCATCTTTATCCGATGTAGAAGAACTACTGAAGCAAAAAGGGTATGACGTCGTACGTATTCAAAATGAACAGCAAATGGATCAGTGTGACTGCTATGTGGTCACAGGGCTGGATTCAAATGTTCTTGGCATTTCAGACACAACGACAAAAGCATCTGTGATTACTGCGTCAGGTATGACGGCTGATGAAATTTGTCAAGAAGTAGAACAGCGTGTTCAATAAAACAAACAAGAAAAAGAACCGGTAGATTATAACCCCGGTTCTTTTTGCTCTTTTTCTATATCGAGTACTTCTTTCATTTTTTTGCGCAAGATTCGTTCTACCCGCCATTGCTCCATTGTTTCGGTTTTAGCTATGATGCGCAGTACGAGGGAAGAGGAGCCGAACGCCTCCACGCCGACAACTTGAGGTCCTTCGATAATTTGAGGGATTTCTTCCCGAACCTCATCACACGCAGCTTGAAGGGCTGTGATCATTTGATCCACATTCTCTTCTGGAGATAACTCGATATCAACGAGTGCCTGCATCGTCCCTCTTGAATGGTTGCTCACGTTCAATATACTTCGATTTGGGATAAAATGAAGGGTGCCGTCAAAGCTTCGAAGCTGAGTGGTTCTAAGTCCAATTTGTTCTACGATCCCATCAAAGCCAGCAACTGTTATATATTCTCCCACATCGAATTGTTTCTCTAATAATATAAAGAATCCTGTCACAATATCACTCACTAGTCCTTGAGCGCCAAAACCGATCGCAAGCCCCACAACGCCTGCGCCAGCTAGCAAAGCGGTCGGGTTATAATGAAATAAGTCGAGGATCATGACCACTAGAATAAAAATCAATATGTAGGCGAAAATATTTAACGTGAGACTTTGCAGCGTCTGAGCTCTTGATAAAGAGACGTCATGCTTTTCAGAGAATGTGGAATAGGCACGCCTAATCATCTTGTTTCCGATGACTCTGATGATAAAATAAATCGCAAAAATAACGATTAGTTTTAGCAAAATCATACTGCTATTGAGGATAATGGAAACCCAATCTACTTGTTCAAATGCTTTCATGTTCTTCAAAACCTTTCTATGTATGCTCTAATAGAGAAGCTAATCATTTGTTCCCTTATGCAAGACATGTTAAACTTTTGTTTAAGTGGAGCAAGAGATTGTGACAAATCGTTAATTAAATTTATTATTAATTAATATTGACTAAAAACCGCTTAAGTATTATAATTGTAATTGTGAAGTTATTAACTAAATGAGAATTTCAACTTTTGATTCTCATTTTATATACAGCTTAGAAGTCTGTATAAAGATATTATTTTTTGGAGGGATTTACATATGGCAGAGCGTTTTGTAGGAAAACAAGCTCCACGTTTTGAAATGGAAGCAGTACTTGCTAACAAGGAATTTGGTAAAGTGAGTTTAGAGGAAAACATGAAGAATGACAAATGGACAGTTCTTTTCTTCTATCCAATGGATTTCACATTTGTTTGCCCAACTGAAATTACAGCAATGAGCGATCGTTATGATGAGTTCGAAGATTTAGATGCAGAAATCATTGGTGTATCTACTGATACAATCCATACGCATCTTGCTTGGATCAACACAGACCGTAAAGAAAATGGTCTAGGTGAATTGAAATATCCGCTAGCTGCTGACACAAACCACACAGTATCTAGAGAATACGGCGTTTTAATTGAAGAAGAAGGTATTGCACTTCGCGGTCTATTCATTATCAACCCAGAAGGCGAACTTCAATATCAAACAGTATTCCACAACAATATCGGTCGTGATGTAGATGAGACATTACGTGTTCTTCAAGCATTACAAACTGGTGGACTTTGCCCAGCTAACTGGAAGCCTGGTCAAAAAACACTTTAATTGATAGCTGAAGAAACAGGAGGGTCTAACTGATGTTAGACCTTTTTGTTTCGACACATACAATGGATGGAGGCGCTTCAAAATGAAATTACGTCAACCAATGCCAGAACTAACTGGTGCAAAAGAATGGTTAAATGGAGAAGTAACAAAAGAAGATCTAATTGGTGACAAACCAACATTGATTCATTTCTGGTCAGTCAGCTGTCATCTTTGTAAAGAGGCCATGCCTCAAGTCAATCAATTCCGTGATGAATACAAGGATCAACTAAACGTTGTAGCCGTTCATATGCCGCGTTCAGAGGATGACCTAGATCTAGATAAAATCAAAGAGGTTGCGAAAGAGCATGAAATCACGCAGCCAATTTTTGTGGACAGTGATCATCACTTAACAGAAGCCTTTGAAAATGAATATGTACCAGCATATTATGTATTTGATAAAACAGGTGCTCTGCGCCACTTCCAAGCTGGCGGAAGCGGAATGAAAATGCTTGAGAAACGTGTCAATCGAGTGCTTTCTGAGTCTGAAAAGGCTGCAGAATAGGCTTTCCCCCATAAATGGGGGTTTTTTCATGGACAAAAATAGGCGACCTATTGCACGGAATGGACTTTTTATGTACGTGTCATTCCTAAGAAAAGAGAAATTGAGGGAGTTTATTAAAAAATATTCCTGAAACAAAAGGGCATTAAGACCTATTTACTTTTTTGTTTTGAAATGAAAATGTAAAGATTTTAACTTTTTACTATTCAGAACGTTTTTGCACAAAAGAAATTTCAGTTTGGTAAATAACGATGTAAATCAAGTAGTATAAGTGTTTATTCAAATTTTTTACAATATTTTAAAGTTTGTCAAAAGCCTTTAGTGGCAATGAAATGGATGCCGATTGTTCCTCTTTGGCAAAATTTTAGTTGAAAATACCTATCTGATAGCAAACTGTAAAATGATAAAAAAATAGTTGATAAAATTAGTTTTCTAATCTAATATTTACTATAGAATATTTTTTATATGATGAGGGGGAAATCCATTGTTTAATGAGAGGGAAGCGTTACGATTACGATTGGAACAACTAAACGAAGCAGAAGTAAAGGTCATCCGTGAATATCAAATTGAGCGAGATGCGATTTATGCAAAATTAAGAGAATTAGACCGTCAAGGAACAGGTCTAGTGTCAGATACAAAAAAAGAAGTGCGTACAGAAAGAAAGACGGATTCGCTGCCTGTATTAGCTGAACTGGCTGCACAAGAAATGAGAAGCTACCAGCCGCCGGCACAATCACAATCAAATCCTGCATCATCTTTAGGAACAGGACAGCTAAACGGTGTACCTGTAGGTATTCCTGAAGGATCTACTAGACGCAGAAGAGGCACAGCCCGCCCTGGTTCAAAGGCAGCTAAGCTTCGTGAAGCTGCGATTAAAACGTTAAAGCGTCATAATGCGGCGATTAAAAGCTCTGAGCTTCAAAAAGAGATTGAAAAAGAGAGCGGTCTTGAAATTCCAAATATGACAACGTTTATGCAAAGCTTAATTAAAATGTATCCTGAAGTGAAAAAGCCATATCGCGGACAGTATATTTTAGAAGGCGACATTCAAACAGAAGACGAATAAATAAAAAGAAACTGCTGACGTAAAAGCCAGCAGTTTTTTATTGCGAGAATTACTTTTTTTGGTCAACTGTATAGACAATTTTTCGTTCCTTTGACAGGTGATCACGCTGTTTTTTGAAGCCATCGATCTTCACTGTCATGACCTCTCCATTTCGCTGCACCGCATCGACTTGTGCCTGGAGTATTTGAACTTGTTCGTTCAGCTTTTTCAAGATGGGTTCGATTTCTTCCGTTGTTTGCAGGAAGCTGTCTCGAGAGAATGGCTGTGAATTTGTTTGAGCTGACTGGTCAATATCAGCAAAATGAGATGCGATCCATTCCTCACTTTCTGCTAACTGCTTTTGATAGCTTGTGAGCGTTTCATAAAAAATCGTTTCCTTTGCTTTTTCAATTTGCAGTAATTTCTCTTGTGTTTCATAAAAACGCTCCTGAAGATGTCTGACGCCTTCCTGTAATAAATGGAGCTCTGAGTTTTTATCACCCAATGTTTGCTGCAGTTTCTCAATCACAGCGGATAAAGTATTTCCTTTTTTCTCCTCTTTTGCAAGCCGTTGATCTTGATCTTGCATCCGTTCATTTAATTGTTGAGAGATTTCTTTATATTTGATCACTTTTAAATGCAGCCGGTGTTTTTCTTCCGTTTCTTTTCTTCTATGAAAGGTTTCCTTTTGCAGCATTTCATGAAGAAGGACTATTTTATGTAATAATTCAGATTTGCTGTAGGAGAGATCCTGTATTTTTGAGGCTGCATCGTCTTGATCAATGGTCATTTCATCCAATTGTTGTTTTAATAGCGTGTAATCCTTTTTCATCTCATGATATTCTTGAGTTAACTTCTTATTTTTAGAATACGTATATGAGGACTGTAAATCAGAGATCATTTGTTGATATTTGGCTGTTTCAGCTTTTAAGTATAAATTCTCTTGAGATAGGTCATGGAATAGGGGAGAAGCATGGCGCCTGTTCATAGATAGACCCTCCTTATTCATGTTACCAATAAAGTATGCGAAATGAGTGCGATTAGAACAACCATATCCAAGGAGGGTGAGAGAATGGATGTAGTGAATGTCATTTTAGCTGGAGGAGCTTCCAGACGTTTTGGAGAGCCAAAGGCAAGTTATATGTATCAAGGAAAACCACTATATGAGCATGTGAAAAATCAGCTTTTGAAAGGACAGACGGTCATCATCAGCCATCCATCACTTCTGCCCTTTTTTAAAGAAAGAGGTGAACGAAGTGTGTGGTTAGATGATGAACAGGTGCGCGGATGCGGGCCGCTTGCCGGCATGTATACGGCGATGCAAAAGCAAGAAGCAGCATGGTATTTGGTGATGGCATGTGACATGCCCTTCATACGGAGGGAGACCGCCGAAGCATTATCGTCCTATTGCAGCGAGCACGTAGATGCTATCATCCCGCTTGTTCAGGGCAGATTACAGCCTTTATTTGCGCTTTATCACCGCCGCTGTCTGCCGTCCATTGATGCGTGTTTAAAAGAGAATCAATTAGCCATCAAAGAGTTACTTCAAAGGCTTAAGGTGCGCATCGTCCCAGAGGAGGAACTGAACGTAACACCAAATGAATTTCGAAATATCAATAAAAGAAGCGATTTACCTGAAAACGGTATGATATGATACATAAAAATGGTGAGGAGAGAACAGCATTGAATGACCGATATTCAAGACAAATCTTGTTCCCTCCGGTTGGGGAAAAGGGTCAGCGTGCGCTTGCTGACAGTCATGTTCTGATCGTTGGAGCCGGTGCACTTGGAACTGCCTCCGCTGAAGGGCTTGTCCGGTCTGGGATCGGCACGTTGACGATTGTTGATCGTGATTATGTAGAGTTTTCAAATTTACAGCGGCAGCAGCTGTACACAGAACATGATGCAAAGGCACATGTGCCAAAAGCAGCTGCGGCAAAAAAACGTCTCCAAGAGATCAATCATGAAGTGATCATACACGCCCTGATTGAAGATGCAGGCGCGAGGCTGTTAAGACCGTTATTTCAGAGCGCAGATATTGTCATTGATGCGACGGATAATTTTGAGACGAGAATGGTGATGAATGATTTATCGCAGGAAACGAAGACGCCGTGGATATATGGCGCTTGTGTGAGCAGCCAGGGGATGTATATGACCATTTTGCCGGATAAAACGCCGTGTTTATCGTGTGTCTTTACAGAACTGCCTGTTGGCGGCTTGACGTGTGATACAGCGGGGATTATTTCTCCAGCAGTTCAAATGGTTTCTGCTTATCAGCAAACAGAGGCGCTAAAATATTTAACAGGACATGAAGATCAAATCGAACGGAAATTTGTCACATTTGATCTTTGGCAGGCGACATCGTTTAAAATGGATTTGTCTCGTACTAAGCAGAAGAACTGCCCATCCTGCGGTGAAGAAAGAACCTATCCTTATTTACATGAGCAGCGTAAAAAAACGACGATTCTTTGCGGACGGGATACAGTTCAAGTTGTATCTAAAGATTTAGCAAATCTATCATTTCAGCATATGAAAGAGAGGCTGTCATCTATTTGTGAGGTGGAAGTGAATGACTTCTTAATCCATGTCCGCTATGAATCTTATCGTATTGTCTTTTTCAAAGGTGGACGTGCATTAATCCATGGGACGAATGATGAAAAAGCAGCCAATTCATTACTAGCAAGACTGCTAGGGATATAGGAGTGAAGTGTGATGGAAAGACGTCAGCCAATTCCAGTAGAAGAAGCCATTCAGAAAGTCCATCAATATGAAAAGCATGGAGAAGCAGAATGGGTGCCTTTAAAAAATAGCCTTGAAAGGTTCATTGCAGAAGATATTTTAGCAGATCATGATGTTCCTGCATTTGATCGTTCCCCGTATGATGGTTTTGCACTTCGGGCAGAAGATACAAAAGAAGCGTCAAGCGAGCATCCGGTTGAATTTGAGGTCATTGACCATATTGGTGCAGGAATGGTCTCAGCAAAAACCATCGGTCCCTTTCAAGCCATCCGTATCATGACAGGAGCAAAAATCCCGGATGGAGCAAATGTCGTCATCATGCTTGAGCTGACTAAGACCTTCGAAAAAGACGGCAAATCATACATGTCACTTAAAAGACCGCTGAAAAAAGGGGACAATATTTCTCGTCAAGGAGAAGAAGTACTTGAAGGAAATGTGATGGTCAAAAAAGGAACCAAAGTAACTCCGGGCGTTACGGCCCTATTGGCGACATTTGGATATGGTGTAGTGCCAGTTGTCAAAAAGCCAGTGATCGGCATCATCTCAACAGGTACAGAGCTTCTTCAAGTGAGTGATGCGATGGTGGACGGTAAGATTAGAAACAGTAATCTTAGTATGGTTTATGCCCAGATACTTGAGGCCGGGGGAGAGCCGCTTGATTTAGGCGGTGTGTCTGATGATTTTGACAAAAGCTATCATGCAGTCAAAGCAGCCTTAAGCAAGGTAGATTTCTTAATCACAACAGGCGGTGTGTCAGTAGGTGATTTTGACTTTCTCCCTGCGATTTATGAAAAGCTGGGAGCTGAGGTGCTGTTTAATAAAGTGGCCATGAGACCCGGAAGTGTGACGACGGTTGCTGCAATGCCAAATGGTCAACTGCTGTTTGGGCTGTCAGGAAATCCCGCTGCCTGTTTTGTTGGCTTTGAATTATTTGTGAAACCGATGATCTATAAATGGTCTTTGAAGAAGCAGCCGTTTCCTGCTTTTGCTGAGGCGAAGCTGACACACGATTTTCCAAAAGCCAATCCGTTCACTCGATTTGTCAGAGCGGCACTACAATTCACGGGCAGTCAGCTCAGTGTGACCCCAACAGGTCTTGATAAATCAAGTGCCGTGACCTCTATTGCAGATGCTAACTGTTTCATCGTGCTGCCCGGAGGAACAAGAGGTTTTAAGGCCGGTGATCAGGTCCATGTTCTGCTGTTTCAGCACGAAGGAGAGGGTTCCCCATGCTGGATGACACATTAAGCATATTACAGGTGGTCGGTTATCAAAACAGCGGCAAGACTATGTTGATTGAAAAGCTCTGTCAGCTGGCTGTACTTGACGGGCTGAAGCTAGGCTGCTTTAAACACCATGGACATGGCGGTAAACCAGATCGTCTTTTGAAAGAAAAAGACACCGATCGATATGTTCAAGCAGGTGCATTTGCCGCTGGCGTGGAAGGAGAGGGTGAATTTCACTTTTCAATGCAGCACATCACGTTAGAGCAGTTGCTCAACATGTGTCAGCATCTTCCATTAGACGCTGTCTTGATAGAAGGGTATAAACAGGCACCATACCGCAAAATCGTTTGTGTAAAGAATGAAGAGGAGCTCATTGATCTTTCAACTCTTTCCAATATACAAGCAGCTATTTATTTTTCTCAAGAGTTTCAATTAATCGAAAATTACTCGTTTCCAGTGTTTTCAGCCTTTGAAAAGGGCGCAGTCACATTTGGTTTTAACTTATTGAAGGGAGGCGTCTCTGCTTGAGTGAATTTTTTAAAATAACAAAAACGCCGATTGATGTAAACGAATTGATTCAGCATGTGACAAGGCGAAAGGCAGGGGCCATTACGACGTTTATCGGGACGGTCAGAGAGTGGACAAACGGCAAAAAAACATTGCGTTTAACTTATGAAGCATACATACCAATGGCTGAAAGCATGCTAAGTCAAATTGGACAAGAAATCAAGAAACAGTGGCCTGAAACTGAAGCAGCCATTGTGCACCGGATCGGGACACTTGATATAACGGATATTGCTGTTGTGATAGCCGTTTCATCTCCTCATAGGAAGGCTGCATACGAAGCGAACGAATATGCCATTGAGCGAATTAAGGAAATCGTTCCAATTTGGAAAAAAGAATATTGGGAAGACGGGGAAGCCTGGATAGGTGATCAGCTTGAAACGGTTTCATATCCAGAGGGGAAACCTAGCGATCTTCAACTTGCAAAGAAAGAAGGTGATCAGCTTGATTAGTGTATTATTGTTCGCCGGCCTTGCTGAGAAGGCCGGTAAACAACAAATCATCATTCAAAAAGATCAAACAACGGTTGATGAGATTAAATTAGAATTACAGGAGGTATATGGTGTTGATGCTGCACAAAACGTGATGGTTGCAGTCAACGAACTATATACGAGGGAAAACGCTGAAGTGCGTAGCGGGGACACTGTTGCATTCATTCCTCCTGTAAGCGGTGGATAATAGATATTAGAGGATTTGGTTATGGCCAGCGGCTGTAACCAATTTTTTATGTGTGAAAAGATTGTAGAGGTATTTGGGTGTGATCTTCGTAAATAAAACATCCCCTTCGTGCTTTAGAAATGTGAGGGTCGAGCTGCTGGATCAGATCATACAATTCGCTAATTCGTCTCACATTGAAATCTGTCTGGGCTTGAAGCTGTTCTTTTAATTCTTTTGTACTCACAATGCTTCCCTTTTTCTCTTTAATAATATCTACACATCTAGCAGCGTAGTATATTTTGTCATTAGAGGGTCTGCTTTCTTTCATATCAAGTAATTTGAGCTCATGATAAATTAGTTCTCTTTCCTTTCGAAAGTATTGCCATGCTTCTTGTTCCTTTTCATAAAGTAAAATCAATTGTGTTTTCAATTTTTCTCTTAACATTCACTTGACTCCATTTCCACTATCATTTAACCTACCTCTATTTTACATTATATGAAAAAATAACTTTTGATCAAGTAAAAACCTTATATTTTTCATTTTTTAATATGAAAGTATTGATACTAAAGGCTCATTCGTTCTATAAAAGAAACCAATCATAGTCCTATAAAGCCGGGATTTGTCGAAATTACTAGGATTATTTTAACAAAAAATTGTTGTGTCTAACTAAGACCATCCGAATTCAAAGGAAAAGGATATTTATTCCGAAAGACATGTGGTTTTTTGATAAAATGTTTTTAGGTCAGTAAAACCTCTATTTTTTGATA
Organism: Bacillus sp. NMTD17; assembly: GCF_002998735.1. Classification (NCBI taxonomy): domain Bacteria; kingdom Bacillati; phylum Bacillota; class Bacilli; order Caryophanales; family Bacillaceae; genus Bacillus; species Bacillus sp. NMTD17. The sequence goes on along the minus strand of NZ_PVRH01000002.1, from coordinate 383,775 downwards.
TGAATATGGTCTGGTCATGGTGTCATTTGGAGGATGTCATTCGTGATAATAGAATAATAGATAAATTTTTTCCTCAATGAAAATAAGAAAATCAAATCATCCATCACTTATTGGCAATCTTTTGATAAAATAGAAAGAACAAGAGAGAACATGTGCGTTTGCATACTTGCATGACATAGAGAGGAGACATTTGATGAAAGAAAATATGCAAAAGCCCACGATCATTGGAGTGAGCACAAGACCTTCAGAGCACCTGAAAAGAGTATGGGAAAACCCGGTGGTTTGGTGGCCTTTATCCTGTGTGCTTCTTTTAACAGTGATTGTGACTTATTTGTCAGAGCTAGTGAATGAAGGAATGTGGGCAGATTTAAGCTTGCCGGTATCGGTCGTTTATGTGGTGACGCTAATTGGTCTAATTCTCGGACTTGTGATTAATGCTGCTATATATAAGTTCATCGTATTTTTAGCAAAGGGTGATGCATCGTTTCAGCAGCTGTTTTCAGCGGTCCTGTTTATTACACCAGTTACGATCATTGGTACGATTATTTCTCATCTGTCCGTCATCTTGTTCCATGTGCCAAAAAACATCACAATCACCTCATTAAATGCACTCATTCAAACTTCTGGTCCATGGCTCGGTGTGTTTGCTAATATTGATCTCTTTGTGATCTGGAATCTTGTTTTAACAGGCTTTTTATTGATCAAAGTCGGTCATATATCTCCAAGAATATCTTGGATCATGATAGGAGTCTTTTATGTCATTTCTTTCATTCTTCAATATGTAGGAACCGCAATCAACATATCAGTAAGCTGGGGGTAGAATGTCTTTATGAGAAAGAAAATCATCATCGGATCCATTTTTATTATTGTCATCGGTCTATTTATTGGCTTTAACATTGCGAAAAATCAATCAAAGCCTGCTTCGACAGCAGCTATTAAAACAGTAAAACCCACACAAAAAGAAATCACCACTACGGTAATGACGCCAGGGACACTTTCATTCTCTGAAGAGCAGTTCATTTATGCAGAAGAGGAAAAAGGACACTTGAAGGGGATTTCTGTGAAAGAAGGAGAAAAGGTAAAGGCTGGAACGCCGCTTCTTACATATGAAAATAGGGAGCTGGAGCTTGAAGAGCAGCAGCAAGCTCTTGCGGCTGAATCAAGTACGCTAAAACGCGAACAATTACAAAATAGACTGAGCGAATTAGATGAAAAACAAGCAGGCGACTCAGTCGCCCATCCTAAAAACGAGCGAGACCAGCTCGAATTAGAGCTGAAAGCGGCTGAATTAGAACAAAAACAAGCAGAGATCAGCCAAGAAAAAGTAAAAGCACAAATAGAAGATTTAACCGTACATAGTAAAATTGACGGTACAGTGATTTCCATTGAGCAAGAAGAAGGGGCAGGAAAGCCGGAAGAAAGACAGCCGATCATTCATATTGGCAATGAGAAAAAAATGATTGTGCGAGGATTGATTTCTGAGTATGACGCCATAAAAGTGAAAAAGAAACAAAAAGTAAAGGTTACATCTGATGTCATTCGCGGAAAGAGCTGGCAAGGGGTCGTGAAAAAAGTGGGGGCTGTACCTGCTCAGGCAGCATCCGAAACAACTGCAGGTGATCAAACGGTACAATATCCTGTTGAAATCGAAATAAAGGGAAAAAAACCTGAAGCGAAACCTGGTTTTAAAATGATCATGGAAATTGAAACAGATAAGCGTCAAGCCCAAACGATTCCTGAATCAGCTGTAAAAAAAGAGGATGATGGACAATACGTTTATGTTGTCAAAAAGAATGTACTTAAAAAAGTAAAAGTGGTGCTAGGGGAAACGTCAGGTCATGACCTTGAAGTGACAAAAGGTGTCAAGGCAGAGGATCAAATCATTGCTCATCCATCAGATGACATGTATGACGGAATGGAAGTGAATGCTGAATGATTCAGCTTTCAAACGTGATAAAAAGCTATGAGGTCGCCCAAGAAACATTTGATGTATTAAGTGAGATCGATCTTGTCATTGAAAAAGGCGAGTATATGTCCATTATGGGCCCGTCAGGCTCTGGAAAATCGACGTTAATGAATATCATTGGCTGTTTAGACCGGCCAACTACAGGACAATATCATTTTCAAGGAAGAGAGCTGTCAGCTGCAAAGGATCAAGAGCTTGCAGTGATTCGAAATCAATTCATTGGATTTGTCTTTCAGCAATTTCACCTGCTGCCGAGGTTAAATGCGAGGCGTAATGTTGAGCTTCCGATGATTTACGCTGGTATCAGTCAAAAGGAAAGAAAAGAACGCGCAGAAATGGCACTTGAAAAGGTTGGTTTGGCAGACCGAATGAAACATATGCCAAGTGAGTTGTCGGGAGGGCAAAAGCAAAGAGTGGCAATAGCCCGTGCTATTGTCAATAAGCCGCAGCTTATCTTAGCAGATGAACCAACAGGCGCTCTTGACTCAAAAACAAGCTTCTCAATCATGGAACAGTTTACTAAGCTGAATGAGGAGGGGACAACGATTGTGCTTGTCACCCATGAAGAAGAAATGGCTGCGTATACAAATCGGACGGTCGTTGTAAGAGATGGACGGCTCGTTGAAGATAGATTGACACAAGGGGACGCTATGAATGAAACTCTTTGAAAATATCAAAATAGCGATGAATTCTGTTTTAGCTCATAAATTACGTTCTATTTTAACGATGCTTGGGATTATTATTGGTGTTGGATCGGTCATTGCGGTCGTGGCTATCGGTCAAGGCGGCGAGCAAATGTTAAAAGGGTCGATTTCAGGTCCAAACAATACCATTGATATGACATATACGCCTTCTGACGAAGAGTTAAATGCAAATCCAAACGCTTTATTCGACGCCACATTTACTGAGGAAGACATAAAAAGCGTTAAGACAATCAACGGGGTGAATCAGGTTGCCTCTTCGACTGCACAAGGAATGCAGCTGAGATTTCAAGATACGACAGTGGATGCGACAGTTAACGGTATAAATGAAGGGTATACGAATGTACATTCATTACAAATAGCAGAAGGACAGAATTTAAGAGATATTGACTTTAGAAGCGGCAGAAGAGCCGCTCTCATCTCTGAAGGCTTACAAAAAGAATTATTTAATGGACAGAAGGCATTAGGCGAAATGATTTGGATGAACGGACAGCCTGTTGAAGTCATCGGTGTTTTAGCAAAACAGAAAGGGATGTTTTCATTTGATATGAACGAAATATTTGTCCCGTTTGCTATGCTCACCTCCACATTTGGGATCAATGAATATGATAAGTTGTCAATTCAAGTCGCACATGCTGATCAAATGAAGGAAGTAGGAAAGAATGCGGCTGCATTATTAAATGAAAATCATCATACAGAAGATGCTTATGAAATGATCAATATGGAAGAAATCGCAGAAGGCATTGGTCAAATCACATCTGTTATGACAACAATCATTGGCTCAATAGCTGGGATTTCTTTGCTTGTCGGCGGTATCGGTGTGATGAATATCATGCTTGTTTCTGTGACAGAGAGGACAAAGGAAATCGGTATCCGAAAGGCGATTGGGGCAACAAGGGCTCAAATACTCGTTCAATTTTTAATTGAATCTGTCGTCTTAACATTGATCGGCGGGTTGATGGGGATCGCACTTGGCTTAGGTGGCGCCGCGCTAGTATCACTAGTTGCCGGCTGGCCGTCCTTAGTATCTTGGCAAGTCATCTGTGGCGGTGTGCTGTTTAGTATGCTTATTGGGATTGTTTTTGGGTTAATTCCTGCGAATAAAGCAGCAAGACTAGATCCTATTGATTCTCTTAGATATGAATAATTCGGAGAAGAACAAAAGCATACAAACAGAGTGAATTCGCCTGTAATCCACCATCAAAAGCTTTTATGCACATCGCATAAAAGCTTTTTTTAGTTCCATTGAATGAACTGAAAAATGATAGAAATGCTAAGATCATGACTTTCATCTTAATGTCACATATTTTTCAGTTTACAAATGGTACATATAAAGGTAAGATGACCATGGTGAAAGATTTTGATAGTTATTGAATGTATTTGATTGTTTTGTATTGATAATGTTGAAAAAAGCGATTACAATAAAGGTGCGCGCAAAATGAATACGTTTTCAAAAGGGGGTGTTTTCTTGTTGACACCGGAAAGACATCAACTCATTATCGACTGTTTAGAAGAAAATGATGTCATCAAAATACAGGACTTAACGATTATGACAGATGCGTCTGAATCTACAATTAGAAGAGATCTATCAGCCCTTGAAGAAAAAGGATTTCTTAAAAGAGTCCATGGGGGAGCAGCCAAGATATCAAGTATCCGTCTTGAACCAGATGTATTTGAGAAATCTGCCAAAAACCTTCAAGAAAAGTCATTGGTTGCAGAGGCAGCTGCTTCACTTTTAAAACAAGGCGATTGTATTTATTTAGATGCTGGTACGACCACACAGCAAATGATTGAATATATCGATCCCGATCAAGATATTGTTGTGGTGACAAACGGTGTTATGCACATTGAAGCACTCATGAGAAAAGGCATTTCTTTTTACCTGATAGGCGGATCAGTGAAACATCGAACAGGAGCCATGGTGGGAGCCGCAGCTTTGAAAGCGATGGAAAATTACCGTTTTGACAAAAGCTTTGTTGGGACGAACGGCATTCATCCCGAGGCGGGGTTTACAACACCTGATCCAGAGGAAGCGCTCATGAAAAAAAGAGCCATGAAGCAGGCGAAAAAAACCTATATCTTATCAGATGCCTCTAAGTTTGGCGAAATATCGTTTTCAGCCTTTGCTAGTTTACAGGAAGCCACCATTATCACAAACGACGCAAAAGAGGATTCATTCGATAATTACCATGAAAAAACGGTTATAAAGGTAGTGAAAACATGATTTATACAGTTACTTTAAACCCATCAGTTGATTACATCGTACACGTGGAGGATTTCGCAGTCGGCGGTTTGAATCGTTCAACCTATGACAAAAAATATCCAGGTGGAAAAGGGATCAATGTCTCAAGGCTTTTAAAACGTCACGGTGTTGAATCAAAAGCGCTTGGATTCATAGGCGGATTTACAGGAAAATATATTCAAGACTTTTTACAAAACGAACAATTACAAACAGCCTTTCACGAGGTGTCAGAAGATACACGAATTAATGTGAAACTAAAAACAGGTGAAGAAACCGAAATCAACGGACTCGGCCCATCTATTACTGAAGCGCAATTTGAGTCGTTTCTGTCTCAATTTTCTTCATTGACTGAAGGAGATGTCGTTGTCTTAGCTGGCAGCATTCCTTCTTCATTGCCTCATAACACGTATGAACGTATTGCTGAGGTGTGCGAAAAGCAAGGTGTCAGAGTTGTCCTTGATATTTCCGGGGAAGCACTAAAAAAAGCAGCAGGCTTGAAACCGTTCTTAATGAAGCCAAACCATCATGAGCTAGGTGAAATGTTTGAGACGAGCATCTCATCTGCGGAAGAAGCCATTCCTTATGGGAAGAAGCTGTTAGAACAAGGTGCTGAACATGTCATCGTATCAATGGCTGGAGATGGAGCTCTCTTATTCAGTAAGGAAGGGGTTTATCAGTCCAATGTTCCAAAGGGCACGCTTGTTAATTCAGTTGGTGCAGGGGATTCAGTCGTTGCAGGATTTTTAGCCGGCGTTTCGAAAGGCCTTTCGATTGAAGAATCATTTAAGCTTGGCGTCACATCAGGCAGCGCTACAGCATTTTCTGAGGAGCTTGGAACAAAAGAGCTTGTCGACACACTATTACCACAAGTAAAAGTCACACGCATTTAAAGGAGGAGTCATCATGAAAATTACAGAACTACTCACAAAGCAGACAATTAAGCTTCAATTAGACAGCCAGCAGAAAGCAGCAGTCATTGAAGAACTAGTCACTGTTTTAGATACAGCAGGCAAGCTAAATGATAAAGAGGGCTACAAAGAAGCAGTGATCAACCGTGAAAAACAGAGCTCTACTGGTATTGGCGAAGGAATTGCTATCCCTCACGCTAAAACAGCAAGTGTAAAAGAGCCTGCCATTGCATTTGGCCGCTCGACAGCTGGTGTAGATTATGAATCACTGGACGCGCAGCCGAGTCATCTTGTCTTTATGATTGCCGCAACTGAAGGCGCAAACAACACGCACTTAGAAGCACTTTCTCGTTTATCAACACTTCTCATGCGTGAAGAAATCCGAAAGCAGCTTCTTGAAGCGGCTACTGAAGATGAAATCATCGATATCATCAATACGCATGACAAGGACGATGATGAAGAAGAAGAGGAAGTTCAAGAAGAGCCGGCTGTATCAGGTAAAACAGCTAAGATTTTAGCAGTAACAGCTTGCCCAACAGGTATTGCGCATACATTTATGGCAGCAGATGCTTTGAAAGAAAAAGCAAAAGAAATGGGCATTGACATTAAAGTCGAAACAAACGGCTCTGGCGGTATTAAACACGCCCTTACGGCAAAGGAAATCGAAGAAGCACCAGCCATCATTGTGGCAGCGGACAAGCAAGTTGAAATGGAACGCTTTAAAGGCAAACATGTCATTGAAGTACCTGTGACAGCTGGAATCCGCCGTCCTCAGGAATTAATTGAAAAAGCAGTCAATCAAGATGCGCCGATTTATAAAGGCTCAGGCGGCAGTTCTTCAAAAGACGAAAATGAGTCATCTGGCAAAGGTAGAAGTGGTTTCTACAAGCACTTAATGAGTGGTGTAAGCAACATGCTTCCATTTGTTGTCGGGGGCGGTATCCTTGTTGCAATTTCATTTTTCTGGGGAATTAACTCAGCAGATCCTAAGGACCCTTCATTTAATTCATTTGCAGCTGTATTAAAAGGAATTGGCGGAGATAATGCGCTTGCCTTAATCGTTGCTGTTTTAGCCGGATTTATTGCAATGAGTATTGCAGATCGTCCAGGTTTTGCGCCAGGTATGGTCGGTGGATTTATGGCGTCGGCAGCAGGTGCAGGATTCTTAGGCGGACTAATTGCCGGTTTCCTTGCAGGTTATGTCGTTGTGCTACTTAAAAAAGTATTCACATTCGTACCGCAGTCACTCGACGGGATTAAACCGGTTCTGCTGTATCCATTGTTCGGTATTTTCTTCACAGGCATCATCATGCATTACATTGTTAACACACCGGTAAAAATGGTGATGGATGGATTAACTCACTGGCTTGAAACTTTAGGTACTGGAAACCTTGTCTTAATGGGCATTATTTTGGCAGGTATGATGGCGATTGATATGGGGGGCCCAATTAACAAAGCGGCTTACACATTCGGTCTTGCGATGATTGCTGCTGGAAACTATGCACCGCATGCTGCCATTATGGCAGGCGGAATGGTACCACCATTAGGTATTGCACTTGCTACAACAATCTTTAGAAATAAATTCTCAAAACGTGACCGAGAAGCAGGGATTACATGCTACTTCATGGGAGCTGCCTTCATCACTGAAGGGGCGATCCCGTTTGCAGCGGCTGACCCTCTGCGCGTAATTCCTTCAGCTGTTATTGGAGCAGCAGTGGCTGGCGGATTAACGGAATTCTTTAGAGTCACGCTTCCTGCGCCGCACGGCGGACTATTCGTTTTCTGGGTAACAAATCATCCGGTTCTTTATATCATCAGCATCTTAATCGGTGCCGTTGTAACAGCGATTTTACTGGGTATTTTGAAAAAACCAGTCAAACTAGAAGCGTAATTCAGAAGAGAAGCATCGTGAAGAGCGGTGCTTCTTTTTGTTTAATCATGAACAAATTAGGAAAAAATATCTAATTGAATGGTTGTCTTGTGAATTTTTAAATGACATGTGATAAAGTAAAGTTATTCAATTCACGTTTCAAGTCTTTTAGCAGAAAGTCTTAGGAGGAAGCAGTATTTTGAACGAAGAAAACAAACAAAACGAAAATGATATTCAATCTGATGCAAAGCAAGACAAAACAGAGAAGAAAAGTTCACTGTTTGAATGGATCAAAGCCATTTTAATTGCACTTGCGCTCGTCCTGCTCATCCGTACGTTTATATTTGAGCCGTATGTGGTGGAAGGAGAGTCAATGGAACCGACTCTTCATGATGGGGAAAAGCTGTTTGTCAACAAAACCATTAACTATCTAGGTGGTGTCAAACGAGGTGACATCGTGATTATTAATGGAAAAGATGGCCAGAAGATTCATTATGTAAAACGATTGATCGGCCTTCCGGGAGACACGATTGAAATGAAGGATGATACGCTTTACATTAATGGTAAAAAAGTTGATGAGCCTTATTTAAAAGAGAACAAGGCACATGCGAAAGAGTATGAAGTGCATTTAACAGGGGATTTTGGTCCAGTGAAAGTACCGAAAAACGATTACTTTGTGATGGGGGACAACAGACTCAATTCCATGGACAGCAGAAATGGACTTGGACTCATTGAAAAGGATCGGGTTGTCGGGACATCAGAATTTGTTTTCTTCCCATTTGGCGACATTCGGCAAACAAAATAAAAGCACCCTTCTCAGGTGTGTGAGAAAAGTGCTTGAATGGACGACCCTTTAAAAGAAGGGTCGTTTTAATTTGGCGTGAGCACCGTAACAATGATCACAATCGCCAACACAGAAGCGAAGACAGACCCAGTAATGGCTAAAACGGACCGAAACAATCCGACCTTTTGATTTTCTTTCCCTCGCTTTTGTAAAAAGCGTTTCGAAAAGATGTGTACCAGTGTGTAAATAAGCACAAGCCCAATATAAAGGCCAAAATCCCTTGCATTAAAGCCTGTTGCAGATAAATAAATACCCATAAAGAAAATCAATAAACAGTATTCCATAAGTGTAAGTAATCTCAAATCGCACGAACTCCTTCAATAAATCATTCCCATTTATTATACCATAATGGACAAATTGCCTTCGTTCTTAGCGAGAGACGTTTCTATCAAACGTTATTCATGTTATACTTCATAATGATGAATGAGTGATGGAGGATTAATAAATGATTGCAGTAAATAATGTTAGTTTGCGTTTTGCTGATCGTAAACTATTTGAAGAAGTAAATATTAAATTCACTCCTGGCAACTGCTACGGTCTAATTGGTGCCAATGGAGCTGGTAAATCAACGTTTCTAAAGATTCTTTCAGGTGAAATTGAAGCTCAGACGGGCGATGTTCATATGAGCCCTGGTGAGCGTTTAGCGATTTTAAAACAGAACCATTTTGAATACGAAGAATTTGAAGTATTAAAAGTCGTCATGATGGGTCATAAACGTCTATATGATGTGATGCAGGAGAAAGATGCGATCTATATGAAACCTGATTTCTCAGATGAAGACGGGATTCGTGCAGCAGAGCTTGAAGGTGAGTTCGCTGAGTTAAACGGCTGGGAAGCAGAAAGTGAAGCAGCGATCTTATTAAAAGGTCTTGGCATTCCAGAGAGCCTTCAATCGAAGAAAATGTCTGAGCTTGGTGGTTCTGAAAAGGTAAAAGTACTACTAGCCCAAGCTTTATTTGGTAAGCCTGACGTTCTTCTTCTTGATGAGCCAACGAACCACTTGGACTTACAAGCAATCCAGTGGCTGGAAGAGTTCCTCATTAATTTTGAAAATACCGTGATTGTCGTTTCGCATGACCGTCATTTCTTAAACAAAGTATGTACACATATTGCGGACCTAGACTTTGGAAAAATTCAAGTATATGTCGGTAACTATGATTTCTGGTATGAGTCCAGCCAGCTAGCGCTGAAGCTCAGCCAAGATGCGAATAAGAAAAAAGAAGAACAAATTAAGCAGCTTCAAGAGTTCGTTGCCCGGTTCAGTGCGAACGCTTCTAAATCGAAGCAAGCGACCTCAAGAAAGAAATTGCTTGATAAAATCTCTTTAGACGACATTAAGCCATCTTCACGTAAATATCCGTACGTTCATTTTGCGCCAGAGCGCGAAATTGGAAATGATGTCCTTCAAGTAGAAGGTCTATCGAAAACAATTGATGGTGTGAAAGTACTTGATAACGTCAGCTTTATCATGAATCGCGAGGATAAAATTGCGTTCTTAAGCCGTAATGAGCTTGCTGTATCCACTTTATTTAAAATTCTTGCTGGTGAGATGGAGCCAGACAGCGGGACGTTTAAATGGGGCGTTACAACATCTCAAGCCTTTTTCCCGAAAGACAATAGTGAATACTTTGAAGGAAACGATGTCGATCTAGTGGATTGGCTTCGTCAATATTCTCCTAATGATCAAAGTGAAAGCTTCTTACGCGGGTTCTTAGGACGTATGCTTTTCTCTGGGGAAGAAGTAAAGAAAAAAGCAAGCGTCTTATCAGGAGGAGAGAAGGTTCGTTGTATGTTATCGAAAATGATGCTGTCAGGAGCGAATGTTCTGCTGCTGGATGAGCCGACGAACCACTTGGATCTAGAATCCATTACAGCGCTGAATAACGGTTTAATGAGCTTTAAAGGAGCTATGCTCTTCTCATCTCATGACCATCAGTTTGTTGAAACAGTGGCAAACCGTATCATCGAAGTGACGCCAAATGGCATCGTCGATAAACAAACAACATATGATGAGTTCTTATCAGATCAAGACATTCAAAAGAGACTCGATGAGCTTTATGCATAAATAAGCAAAGACATCCAAAAGTGGATGTCTCAGCGTGTAGACAAACCCTCGCATTCGTTGTCAGTCCTGCGTGCCGGTGCTCACGAATGTCAAATTCGCTCCGCTCCGGTACTCGTCCTTCCTAGACTGCAAAGGTTTTCTATCACGCTGAAAAGAAGACAAAAGGCTAAAATGAAGATCATTTTAGCCCTTTGTCAACAATCTGAGACATCCATAAGTGGATGTCTTTTTTTCGATTAAATCGCCCAGTTTCCATTACGGAAGATCGGTTCGCGTTTTCCGTCTTTTGTAATGCCATCAATATTCATTTCCTTTGAACCAATCATGAAATCGACGTGTGTAATACTGTTGTTCACACCATCTGCATCCAATTCTTCACGATTCATCTCTTTTCCGCCTTCGATATTGAACGCATACCCGCTGCCGATGGCAAGGTGGTTCGATGCATTTTCATCATAAAGGGTATTGTAATAGAGAATATTCGAGTTTGAGATTGGTGAATCGTCTGGTACGAGAGCAACCTCACCTAGATAATGGGAGCCTTCATCTGTTTCAACGAGCGAAGTTAAAATGTCTTCGCCTTCCTTCGCTTTCACATTGACAATTCGACCATTTTCAAATATTAATGTAAATTCATCAATGATATTTCCTGCATAACTGAGCGGTTTTGTGCTTGAGACAGTCCCATTTACACCGTCTTTTTTAGGTACGGTAAATACTTCTTCTGTCGGCATGTTGGCCATGAAAGAGACGCCGCGCTCACTCACGCTGCCGGCACCTACCCAAATGTGCTGCTCTGGGAGCTCAATCGTTAAATCTGTGCCAGGAGCATCATAATGAAGCTTGTGGTAGTGGCGCTCATTTAGTATTTTGACCTTTTCATTTAGTGACTCATCGTGCTTTTTCCAAGCCTCAACAGGATCTGCTTGATCAGCGCGTGCGACTTTAAAGATTTGATCCCATAATAAAGCGACAGCTTCTTCATCTGTATGGTCAGGGAAAATCTTTTTTGCCCATTCTTTTGATGCAGCGCCTACGACCGTCCAAGCAACTTTGTCTGATTGAACGTATTGGCGATATGTATGAAGGGCTGATCCAGCGGCCTTTTGCTGTGCAGCGATTTTTTTCGAATCAATGCCTCGCAGAAGGTCAGGGCTTTCTGACAAGATCGTGATAAAAGCGCCGCCGCGTTTTGCGATGGTTTCCATCATCTGTGCTTCCCATTCTGGGAATTGGTCAAACACATCCTGCGGTGCATGTTCATATTTTAAACGGGCAAGAACACCATCACTCCAGCGGATATGTACGTTTTTCGCCCCGCGCTCATACGCATGTTTCGCGACAAGACGAACAAGGTCTGCAGATTCAGTAGATGCAGATACGACGACTTCTTGTCTTTTTTGAACATTCACACCGACTTCAACAATGGTCTTAGCATATTGATCTAGTTGTTTTTCAAATGAACTCATAAAAACCCTCCTTTAGTCATGTTCATCATATCAGATTTAAGACCGAAAAGGAAAATGGGGAGCATGCTTAAAGCCAAAATAAAAAAGCCGCTTTCGTGCGGCTTTTTTAGCGGTTCAGTTGTTTCACAGGCTGTGCATTAGAAGGGGGCATATGTGAAAACGACAGGCTCATTCCTCCTAAAATAATACCCGTTAAAATAACTGTGACAACGACTCGTTTACCTAAATCAAGCAACATGTTCTTCCTCCTTCACGTTTATCCATTTCTCACGATATGATCGAAATGATAAAAAAAGAAGTAGAACAAGAAGATTATTTTAATGTTTTTTGCAATTTATGAATGACTTCTAGTGAACGACCTGTTCCGATTGCGACAGATTCAAGTGGATTTGCTGCAATATGAACTGGAACGACAATCTCCTGTGAGAGCCATTCTTGAATCCCATTTAACAAAGCGCCGCCGCCAGTTAAGATCACGCCGCGGTCTACAATGTCACCACTAAGCTCTGGAGGGCTGTCCTCTAATGTGGCACGAATCGCCTCTAAAATATGAAGAAGTGATTCTCGCATGGCACCTTGAATTTCATGAGATTCAAGTGTGATCGTTTTTGGAAGACCTGTCACCAGATCACGTCCACGTACTTCTAATGATTCCGGCTCATGCTCAATGAGACCATAACCAATTTCCATTTTAACCTGCTCGGCTGTCCGCTCGCCTATTAATAGATTATATTTCTTTCGGACAAACGTAATGATATCTTCATCCAGCTGATCTCCGCCAATTCGAATGGAATGACAAGAGACAACGCCGCCAAACGAAATAATTGCAACTTCCGTTGTTCCTCCGCCAATATCGACTACGACGTTTGCAACAGGCTCATCTACTGGGAGATCAGCGCCGATTGCGGCTGCAACAGGTTCTTCTATTAAATGCACGTGCTTTGCTCCGCAGTTTTTCACAGCATCGCTGATGGCACGGCGTTCAACAGCTGTTGAACCAGAAGGTGTACATACCACGACCGTTGGTTTTCTGAAGGTAAACCCGATATTTTTCCCTGCTTTTTTCATGATTTGTTTGAGTAAATCTGTTGTCATATCATAATCAGCGATGACACCGTCTTTCATCGGACGGATCGCCACAATTTTACCAGGTGTTTTCCCAATCATTTCTTTTGCTTCTGCTCCGACTGCAAGTACAGTTTTTGTTTCTGTATCGACTGCCACGACGGACGGTTCATTTAAAATAATTCCCTTATTTTTACTATAAACCAATATGTTAGCTGTTCCTAAATCAATTCCAATTTCGGCATTTTGAAACATGTTTTCACCCAATCTCTATTTTTGCTGTTTTAAACAATTTTACATTTAAAAGTTCAGAGGGTTGATGTCATTTGTGGGGGTTTGTGATGACCTTGAAATGAACTTGTAAAATTCAAGTATCATTTTGACAATCACAATAAATTTTCCCTTTGTTTTTTCTTTTATGAAAAAAATTTTTATAGAGGAGAAACCTTTTGAGAATCTCTTACGTCTACGATATATCAATTGGTGCAAAACAGATTGATCTTGAGCTAATGAAAGAAAGAGGGAACGAAATTGAAATCTATCGGAGTCGTAAGAAAAGTAGACGAACTAGGGCGTATTGTGATGCCAATCGAATTAAGAAGAGCACTTGATATTGCTATTAAAGACAGTATGGAATTTTTTATAGATGGGGAGAAAATCGTCTTGAAAAAATACCAGCCAGAGGGCGTTTGCCTCATGACTGGTGAGATTACATCGGAGAACCATGATTATGGAAATGGTCAAATTACATTAAGCGCTGAAGGCGCAGAACTACTGTTAAAAGAGCTGCAAGAAGCTCTTCAGCAGTAATTAAAATAGCCTGCTCTCTTCCTTTGTGCTGAGAACAGGCTGTTTTTTTCTGAAAAAGTTCCTTAAAAATGCCCCATCACCCTCAAAAAATAAGTGGAAAATGGTACAATTGACAAAGAATCTCAGGGCGGCAGGTGGAATCATTTGAACAAAACATATCAAGTGCGGATCGTGTTATCTGTTCTTGCATTTATTTTAATCTTAAGCTGGGATTTCTTTTATTATCTAGGCGGCTATCAAATTAATTGGCCGCTCGATCTAGCCTTTACAGTCTTGGTTTTAACAGGGATCTGGGTTGTCTCAGGCTATGTAGACCGCTTAAATCTACTTGTGTCAGACTTAAATAAGAGAGAAAAAGAAGCACACGAACTGACAGAGCGGCTGAATCGAATCACAGATAACTTGCAAGAAATCGTCTTTGAAACAAACGAGAAAGGTGAAATTATTTTCTTAAATCAAGCATGGACACAAATGACAGGCTATGACATAGATGAATGTCTAGGCACCATGTACAATCAGTACTTTGATCAAGAGGAGCGCGTGGTCCAGCATTTGTTATCTGTGATCAAGGAACATAAGGATGCGGGGCGGGTAGAACTGCAGCTTCTCCATAAAGAGGGAAAGAAGGTATGGGGAGACGTTCATTACAAGCTCTATTTTGATGAGCATCACCAGTTTACCGGAGGGATTGGGACGGTTGCTGATATTACGAAACAAAAGCAGGCAAAGCTTGAGCTTGAAAGATCCAATCAGCAATTGCAAATGCAGGCGCAAAAGCTGGCTGTTGCTGGACAAATAGCTGCTGGGATCGCCCATGAAGTCAGAAATCCACTGACATCAGTAAATGGCTTTTTGCAGCTGATGAAGACACAATATCCTGAAAGAACCGATTATTTTGACATTATCTTTTCCGAAATTAAACGGATTGATTTTGTTTTAAGTGAGCTGCTTGTATTGGCTAAGCCTCAAGCGGTCCATTTTCAAGAAGTCCAGCTTCATGAGCTCCTAGAACAGGTGATTACCTTATTAAAAACAAATGCAGTTCTTTCAAATATTGATCTCAAACAGCCATTTAAAAAGCAGGATGCCGGTGCTATCCTAGCAGACGCTAATCAAATGAAGCAGCTGTTCATTAATTTAATTAAAAATGCTATTGAGGCAATGCCTGAAGGTGGCAGCATATACATATCTACAGAAAAAGTATTGAATGAATGGAAGATTACCATTCAAGATGAAGGAAAAGGGATGTCTGAAGAGGATATTCAAAAAATATATGATCCTTTCTTTTCCACGAAAAAAGAAGGGACAGGGCTTGGTTTGACCATCTGTGCGACGATTTTAAAAGATCATCACGGAAGAATGGACGTATCCAGTGAGCTTGGAAAAGGCGCAGCTTTTCAAATCTATTTGCCTGTGTGTCAAAAAAGCAGGCAGCAGCAAGTTGAGAGGACGTGATGTCATGACGATGAAAGCTTTATTTGTATATGGGACGCTATTGCTGCATGAAGAGCACCACGAAGCGTACATGAAGGAAAGCAGGCTTTTAGCTAAATCAGCTTGGATGAGTGGAAGGATCTATGATACAGGTCAAGGATACCCAGCGTGCGTTCCCGCAGGAAAAGGCACTGTATACGGGGAATTGTACGAGGTGACCGCTGATGCGTTGAATAAGATAGACGTACTAGAGGAAGGGTATGACAAGCAGGAAATTAATGTCATGACGGATCAAGGTCAGGTAGAGGCCATGACATACACTTTGCCAGAGCAGAAGACATCAGCTCTGAAAGAAATAAAGAGAGGGTGCTGGAAAGCTTATAGACTGTGGCAGCAGAAGCCGTCATCCTTCTATTATTTTGCCTATGGCTCCTGTATGGACGATGCTAGATTTAAGCTGGCAGAAGTCGATCATCACTTCAAACAAGTCATCGGCGGCGGTGTACTAAACGGTTTTACCACGAGATTTACATTGGTGAGGCCTGATGGATCAAGGGCTGATATGGTAGAAGACGGCGGCGAAACAGAGGGTGTTTTATATGAGGTTCCTTTTGATGCCATTCGTTATTTGTATAAACGAGAAGGAGTATATGAGGGCACATATCGTCCGGCTTATGTCGATGTCAAAATAGGTGATCAAATTTATGAGGACTGTTTAACCTTTCTTGTGCTTCAAAAGAGCGAAGAAATCGCTCCGCCAGCTCATTATCGCAGTGAAATCGAAAAAGGAGCAGACCTCTACTTAAGTGAAGCGTTCCGCAAAAAAATTCGTTCGCATATGGATTCATTAATCAAACCGTAGTAAAATACATGATAAGTGAAATAAAAGGAGTCTGAACATGAAAAAGGAATATGCAGTCATTGGTCTTGGACGCTTTGGCGGAAGTATTTGCAAGGCGCTGAGCGAAGAAGGACTTGAAGTCATGGCCATGGATATGAATGAAGATCGAGTGAACGAATACGCGAAAATTGCCTCACACGCGGTCATTGGCGATTCGACCGACGAATCCGTTTTAAAAAATCTTGGTATTCGTAATTTTGATCATGTCATCGTTGCAATTGGCGAAAACATTCAGGCAAGTATTTTAACAACGATTATGCTGAAAGAGCTTGGCGTCAAAATGGTCACCGTGAAAGCGCAAAATGACTACCATGAAAAGGTGCTCAACAAAATTGGAGCGGATCGCATCGTTCATCCAGAGCGAGATATGGGCAGACGGATTGCACATAAAATTATTTCAAATAACGTGCTCGATTACCTCGAGCTGTCAGATGAGTACAGCCTGATTGAGATTGTTGCAAACAACAGGCTTGCGGGGCATTCTCTTTTAGATCTTGATATTCGGGCAAGATACGGCATCAACATTGTGGCGATTAAGCGCGGAAAAGAAGTCATCGTTTCCCCTCTGGCAGATGAAATGATTCAAAAAGAAGATATCCTCATTGTCATAGGGGCAGTAGCCGATATAGGACGCTTTGAAAAACGAGAAATGCAGAACGATTATTAAACACTCCGATGACGGGGTGTTTTTTTATATGAATGTGTACATGACAGGTGGACATTGAGAAGGAAATAGACACTGAAAAGGGTTGCTTTGTTCATGTATAACCTCAAAAATGAGTCATCATATTTTTCGTGCAATTATCACTATTCAGAAATAAAAAACAGTGTTTTGATATGGTTGATTTTCTCTAAATGTCATTGACTGGGCAAACAGATTCGTTTACGATAAGAAACATTATATTGTTTACTTGGAGGAGGCAGTGTCGTTGGATAAGGAGCTTTTCAGACATCAAATTGAGGTAGCAGCAAAGAGAAAAAAAGCAGCCCTCGTGATTAAACATGCGAAAGTCATGGATGTGTTTAACCAGGAATGGATAGACGCTGATGTCGCTGTTGAAAATGGACAAATAGTCGGGATAGGGGAGTACGAGGGAGAACAGGAGCTGGATGCAGCAGGTCAAATGCTTGTACCTGGTTTTATTGATGGCCACGTTCATATCGAGTCTTCTATGGTTACCCCTGCTGAATTCTCCAAAGCTGTCGTTCCGCGCGGTGTGACAACTGTCGTAACAGACCCGCATGAAATCGCCAATGTGTCAGGTATAACAGGCATCCGTTTTATGCTTGAAGAAGCGAGAAAAGCTGCCTTACATATTTATTTCATGCTGCCATCCTGTGTACCGGCAGTCAGTTTTGAACGATCAGGTGCTACATTAAAAGCGAAAGATTTAAAGCCCCTTTATCAAGAGAAGGAAGTGCTTGGTCTTGCTGAGGTAATGGACTATGTCGGTGTGGAGCAGGCAGAAGAAGATATGCTTCAAAAGCTGCTTGATGCTCAAAACGAGAATAAACTGATTGATGGCCATCTAGCAGGCTTAACAGACCGATTAATAAACGTTTACCGCACGGCCAATGTCCAAACAGACCATGAGGTGACAACAGCACAGGAAGCCCTTGAACGTGTAAAACGAGGCATGTATGTCATGCTGAGAGAGGGATCTGTTGCCAAAAACGTGAAAAACGTTTTACCTGCTGTGAATGAGAAGAATGCGAGACGTTTTTTCTTTTGTACAGATGATAAACATTTAGATGATTTAATGGCGCAGGGAAGTATTGATGAGCAAGTACGGATGTCCATAAAAGCAGGCTTAGATCCATTTTTAGCCTATCAAATGGGAAGCTTAAATGCCGCAGAGTGTTTTGGTCTTAAAACAAAGGGAGCCATTGCACCAGGCTATGATGCTGATTTTATGCTCGTCTCAGACCTTCATCATGTAGACATCTCAAGCGTATTTATTGCGGGAGAATTGGTTGCGCAGCATGGAGTGTACAAACCGAGTGTCGAAAAGATCGCACCGAGCTCAGCATTATTACAATCTGTTCATGCAGTAGACGTTCAAGAGCAAGATATTGCACTGCCTATCACAGACGATCAAAAAATGAATGTCATCCGTATTATTCCGAATCAGCTTGAAACAAAATTAGAACAAGTCACTCCTTCAGAAACGAACGGACAATTTACAAGTGATACAGACAGAGATGTATTAAAAATGGTGCTTGTCGAACGTCATCAAGGTTTATCTGAAATGGGGGTAGGGATTGTCAGCGGCTTCGGCATCAAACAGGGTGCGATTGCAACAACGGTTGCACATGATTCACATAACTTAATTGCAGTTGGCACAAATGATGCCGATATTATTAAAGCGATTGAGGCGTTAAAAGAAGCAGGCGGCGGTTTGACCGTTGTCAAAGAAGGCCAGTCTCTTCATACGCTGCCATTACCGATCTCCGGTTTATTGTCAGATCAGCCGGTACATCTCGTCAATGAAAGCCTCCATGAACTCCATGAAGCACTAAAAGAAACTGGTTTTTCCTTAGACTTTAATCCGTTTTTGACGCTGTCCTTCTTGGCACTTCCAGTCATTCCTGATGTGAAAATGACGACAAAGGGCTTGTTTGATGTCAGAAGCTTTCAGCACCTCCCAATTCAATCATAAAAGAATGAGAAACTGCATGTATACCTTGTATTATATGTGCGGTTTTTTTCAATGCTTGATGAAAAAAAGAGACACAGCCAGTCGGCTCGTGTCTCTTTTTGTTATTACACTTCCATAATAATCGGTAAGATCATTGGGCGGCGTCTTGTTTTTTCATAAAGGAAAGGTGCAAGTGTGTCCGTAATTTCGTTCTTAATTTCCGACCACTGAGTTGTCTTACGTTCCATTACTTTTTCAAGATGCTTTGAAATCAAATCTTGTGCGTCGTTGATGAGGTCTCCAGATTCTCTCATGTAGACAAAGCCTCTTGAGATGAGATCAGGACCAGCAGAGATTTTGAATTCTTTCATGTCCATGCTGACGACCACAATGACAAGACCTTCTTCTGAAAGAATGCGGCGGTCTCTTAAGACGATATTCCCGATATCGCCAATTCCGCTTCCGTCGATATACACGTTACCTGATGGAATTTTGCCAGCGACACTTGCTTCGTCACCTTTTAGTGCAAGAACTTCACCGTTATCCATGATAAAGCAGTTTTCCTCAGGAATTCCGCAATCATTCGCAAGTTTAATATGCGTTTTTTGCATGCGGTATTCACCGTGAATCGGCATAAAGAATTTTGGTTTAATTAAACGGAGCATCAGCTTTTGTTCTTCTTGTCCGCCGTGACCAGATGTATGAATATTATTGAGTGAGCCATGAATGACCTCAGCGCCAGCACGATAAAGCTGGTTAATGGTGCGGCTTACACTAATATTGTTACCCGGAATCGGTGAAGATGAGAAGACAACAGTGTCTCCAGGATTAATCGAAATCTGGCGGTGAGTGCCGTTTGCAATACGTGAAAGAGCAGCCATCGGTTCACCTTGGCTCCCAGTACAAAGAATGGTCACTTTGTTTGCTGGTAGACGGTTGATTTCATTATGTTCAATAAACGTGTTTTTCGGACATTTAATGTAGCCAAGATCTTGTCCAATATCAATGGCAGACTCCATACTGCGTCCAAACACAGCAACTTTTCGGCCGTTGGCAACAGCGGACTCAATGACTTGCTGAAGTCTGTGAATGTTTGAAGCAAACGTAGCAAAGATGATACGTCCGTCGACTTTTCTAAAGATGTCATCAATGCTTTCGCCTACGCGTCTTTCAGACATCGTAAATTCTGGAATTTCACTGTTTGTACTATCGGATAAAAGACATAGAACGCCTTCTTTCCCGATTTCAGCCATTTTTGTTAAGTTGGCAGGCTCGCCAACAGGCGTAAAGTCAAACTTGAAATCACCTGTATGTACGATGTTACCAGGAGGTGTCTTCACGACAATTCCATAAGAATCTGGAATACTGTGTGTTGTTCTAAAGAAAGACACAGCTGTTTTTCTAAATTTAATGGTATCTTCTTCTTCAAAAATGTGAAGTTTTGTTTGTCTCAAGAGACCGTGCTCTTCCAATTTATTACGAAGTAGGCCGATTGCGAGTTTGCCGCCGTAAACTGGAATATTCACTTGCTTGAGAAGGTAAGGGATACCGCCGATGTGGTCTTCATGTCCGTGAGTGATGAAAAGACCTTTGATTTTATCTTCGTTTTTAACTAAGTACGTATAGTCAGGGATGACGTAGTCAATTCCAAGAAGCTCATCTTCAGGGAACTTAATACCAGCATCAATTAAAATGATTTCATCTTGAAATTGAACGCCATACGTGTTTTTACCGATCTCGCCTAAACCGCCGAGCGCAAAAACTGCCGCCTGATCGTTTTTAACAAATTTCATTCCTCTCATAGCTCCAATACTTTAAAATTTTCACTTTCTCGTTCATAGTCTAAAAAAGCACCGTCTACAGGCTGAATGAATTCAATGTTGTAGCTATGTTTTTTCAACTTATCGCGTACGTCTCTTTCAGAAACCGCTTCAACGTATAGTGAATCTGTGTGTTCTCTTACAGGTACCTCAGTAGTACTTGCCTGAAAAAATACCTTATATATCATCCAAATCTCTCCTTAAATACCGTATGTTACACTCGCTAATTCTATTATATTAAAAAAACGCGCATAAGAAAAGTCTCTGAGAAAAAAGGACCTTCGGCAAATGTGCGGAAGATCCTTTTAAGCGATCGATTTTTTACGAAGCATGTCCTTCCATTGTCTTCTAATTTTCTTGCGCAGACGACGAAGCATCACAGGTCGCCTCCTTTCGGTTTGAAGTCAGATTAGACCATGTATTCCGTGCTCTCTTTATACTTGTATTATATGACGATTCCATTGAATGTTACATGGTTATATGTGGGAAATAGGCGTTTTCATAGGAAGTGGTTTCGAAAGAGGGAATCTTTCTGTATGATGAAAGGGAGTGGGTATACATAACAAGAGACAGGAGACGGGATATGAATAAAAAAGTCATCTTCTTTGATATCGACGGTACTTTATATGATCATGATAAAAAAATACCTGAATCAACGAAGCGAGCGGTTCGCTTATTAAAAGAAAAAGGTCATCATCTCTTTATTGCATCTGGGCGTTCGCCTTTTTTGATTCAGCCTATTTTAGAGGAATTAGGGCTTGACTCCTTTATTGCTTATAACGGTCAGTATGTCATGTATGAGGGAGAGGTCATTTACGGCAATCCGCTGAAACTGGAGCTGATGGAGCAAATTTATGAAACGGCGGATCGTCATGATCATCCGCTTGTTTTTATGGGGGAAAAAACGATGAAGGCTTCTGTGCCAAATCATCCGTTTATCCATGAGGGGATTGGGACTTTAAAAACAGAGCATCCTGAGCATGATTTGTCTTACTTTAAAGAAAACGAGATTTTTCAAATGCTGTTATTCTGTAAGGCAGAAGAGGAAGTCCAATACGAGGCGTTCCGCGAAGAAATTGATCTTGTCAGATGGCACGAGCTGTCAACAGATGTCCTGCCAAAAGGCGGGTCGAAGGCTGAAGGCATTAAACGAGTCATCGAAAGGCTGCCTTATGATCAAAAGGATACCGTTGCCTTTGGAGACGGTCTGAACGATCGAGAGATGATTTCATTTGCTGGAACTGGCGTTGCCATGGGTAATGCTGTGAATGAATTAAAAGATTTGGCTGATTTTGTGACAAAGCCAGTAGATGAAGACGGCATATTCCATGCAGTGACTCATCTAGGCCTCATTGAAGAGTAAAAAAAGAAGACCCTTAGGCTAATGGGTCTTCTTTTTATTTTATGATCTGCCGATCGCAACAGAGTTGTCTGGCTCAGCGAAGGGCTGATCCTTTTGAATATGATCATAAAACATAATGCCGTTTAAATGGTCGATTTCATGCTGAAAAACAATGGCCGGGAACCCTTTTAGGCGAATATCAATGTCTTCTCCTTCAAGCGTTGTGGCCTTCACCCTGATCTTTTGATATCGAGGGACAAATCCAGGAATGGCTTCATCAACAGATAAGCAGCCTTCACCAGTTGCTAAATAAGCTCTTTTGACCGAGTGACTGACAATGCGCGGGTTGAAAAGGGCATAGCTGTATTCCTCTCCATCTTCGTCCTCACAGTGAACAGCGATCATCCGTTTACTGATATTAATTTGCGGAGCTGCTAGTCCAACGCCGGGTCTGAGTCCATACTTTTCAGCCATGTCAGCATCCTGACTATTTTTGACGAATTCAATCATGTCAGCTAATTGCTGTTTTTCCTCTTCTGTCGGCGGGAGCTCGACCGCTTCAGCTGTTTGTCTTAATACGGGATGTCCGTCCCGTACGATATCTTCCATGGTAATCACAAATCTTCACTCCTATTTCCTTTGTATGTAAAGTATATAAAATGATACACAACATATGCAATGAAATAAAGAAGACCGGTCCTATGAGACCGGTCAGAGGCTTAAACAGCCATTAGCAGCAGCCGCCACCGCCGCCTAAGAATGCTGCGCCAACGATGATTAATAGGATGAAAAGGACAACGATTAAAGCGAATGTCCGTCCTCCGCCGTATCCGTAGCCACCGCCATAACTTGGGTAACAACAGCCACCGCCATATCCACCACCGTATCCATACCCGTGACCGCCGTATCCACCATACATACTTCCATGACTATAATTAGACATACTTTT
The DNA here is from genome assembly GCF_002998735.1 of Bacillus sp. NMTD17. Taxonomy (NCBI): domain Bacteria; kingdom Bacillati; phylum Bacillota; class Bacilli; order Caryophanales; family Bacillaceae; genus Bacillus; species Bacillus sp. NMTD17. The sequence goes on along the minus strand of NZ_PVRH01000002.1, from coordinate 360,750 downwards.
GACCTCCTTTGGAAATACACTCGGCCTCTCATAAGTGAAGGCGAAGCGTGTAATATAAACTATGTATGAATGCACTATTTGTATAGTCATGCGCCTATCACTTGAAAAAAATCTTCTCCGGCTCATCAGGATGACCTCTTTCCTTGTCACAAGCGCCTATAAAAATTATAGTGGTATGTGGAGATGTAAAGGGGGAACCTTGTGATGAGACAGATGAGAAGAAGCATGAAAGCATGTGCTGCTTTAGCGGGGATATGTACCCTTTTGCTGGCGGGATGCGGAGGTCAAAGTCCATTTCATGACATGCAAGATGCGATGACGAAAATGAGCGAAAAAGAGGCATCCTTTGAAAAAGAGCAAGGTACACTGCAAAGCTATGAGAAAAAAGAGCAGCAGCTCTATACAAAAATGATTCAAACCACAAAAGATCATACAGAAACAGTGTCAAGCCTTTCTGATCAGGCGTTAGCATCTGCAGCGAAACGAAAAGAACATTTAAAAACAGAAAAAGACAGCATGGATGAATCGAAAAAAGAATTGAAAACGGTAAAGGAATCTGCCGGACGTATAAAAGATACGGATTTAAAAGAAAAAGCAGATGAAACGGTCAAATCGCTTGAGAAAAGATATGCGTCGTATGACCAGCTTTACAAGGAATATCAAAAGGCGCTGAAACAAGATCAGCATTTGTATCAATCTTTAAAGAAGAAGGACTTGGGATATGAAGAGTTGAAATCCAAGCTGAAGACGGTGAACCGTTCTTATAGCAAAGTCAGAAAAGAAGGTAAGAAGTTCAATCAATATACAAAGCAATTGAATGAGCATAAACAGGCTTTGTCTAAAGCGGCAGATCAAGAATCCCAAAAGAGCTGAAAAAAACAGCTCTTTTTTTATTTTTCGACAAAAACAAACATTTTCTATTGTAGTACAGTAGTACAATCTATACTAGTACAGTTCGAGGTGTTTGTTAAACAGATTGATACAGCTCACTATAAAAAGTAAAGCGAATACATTTATTTAAATAAAGCCGTTAAATCAATTGACGGACTATTTTTCTTGTTGTAAACTAGTCCTTGTTAACAGAAGTTGTATTAGTTTTTTGTGAACTATCGTTAATACAGTTAGAAGAACTCAAAAACGAGCGATCATCTAATGTTTCGACAACGATCCTAGTGGCTATTAAATACAGGAGTCATATGAGTATTTTGGGTTATCCTATATCTGTATGTATAAATGGATTCACGACAAATTGACTGTTAAAAGAAAGGAAGAGGTGACTTTAGAATGGCTGCAAAAACAAAAAAAGCAATTGTTGATAGCAAAAAGCAATTTGATGCCATCAAAAAGCAGTTTGAAACGTTTCAAATTTTAAACGAAAAAGGCGAAGTCGTAAACGAAGCGGCAATGCCGGATCTCTCAGATGACCAATTAAAAGAATTAATGCGCCGTATGGTGTTTACACGTGTATTAGATCAACGTTCAATTTCATTGAACCGTCAAGGACGTCTTGGCTTCTATGCGCCTACAGCTGGACAAGAGGCTTCTCAGCTTGCAACTCACTTTGCACTTGAGAAAGAAGATTTCATTCTTCCAGGATATCGTGATGTACCACAATTAATCTGGCATGGCCTTCCATTAACAAAAGCGTTCTTGTTCTCTCGTGGACACTTTGTTGGTAACCAAATGCCTGAAGATGTGAATGCACTTTCTCCACAAATCATCATCGGTGCACAAATCATTCAAGCTGCTGGTGTAGCTCTTGGTTTGAAAAAGCGCGGTAAAAATGCTGTTGCAATCACTTACACTGGTGATGGCGGAGCTTCACAAGGTGATTTCTACGAAGGTATCAACTTTGCAGGGGCTTACAAAGCGCCAGCGATTTTTGTTGTCCAAAACAACAGATATGCAATCTCTACACCTGTTGAAAAGCAATCTGCTGCACAAACAATTGCACAAAAAGCAGCTGCAGCTGGTATCGTAGGCGTACAAGTTGACGGTATGGATGCATTAGCTGTATATGCAGCAACTGCTGAAGCTCGTGAGCGTGCTGTAAATGGCGAAGGTCCAACATTAATCGAAACTCTTACATTCCGTTACGGTCCACATACAATGGCTGGTGACGATCCAACAAGATATCGTACAAAAGAAGATGAAAATGAGTGGGAGCAAAAAGATCCATTGGTACGCTACCGCAGATTCTTGGAAAACAAAGGCCTATGGTCTGAAGAAGAAGAGAATAAAGTCATCGAAGATGCAAAAGAACAAATCAAACAAGCGATCAAAGAAGCTGACGAACAGCCTAAGCAAAAAGTCACTGACTTGATTGAAAACATGTACGATGTGAAACCATTCAACTTAGTTGAACAGCTTGAAATTTACAAACAGAAGGAGTCGAAGTAAGCCATGGCGCAAATGACAATGATTCAAGCGATCACTGATGCGTTACGCACAGAACTGAAAAATGACGAAAACGTTCTCGTTTTCGGAGAAGACGTTGGTAAAAACGGCGGCGTATTCCGTGCGACTGAAGGATTGCAAAAAGAGTTTGGTGAGGATCGTGTATTCGATACTCCACTTGCTGAATCTGGTATTGGCGGTCTTGCAATTGGCCTTGGACTACAAGAATTCCGCCCAGTAATGGAAATTCAATTCTTCGGATTCGTTTACGAAGTATTAGATTCTGTTTCTGGACAAATGGCTCGTATGCGCTACCGTTCTGGCGGACGCTGGCATTCTCCAGTGACAATCCGTTCTCCATTCGGTGGAGGGGTTCATACTCCTGAGCTTCATGCTGACAGCTTAGAAGGTCTTATCGCACAACAGCCTGGTATCAAGGTTGTCATTCCTTCAACACCTTACGATGCAAAAGGACTATTAATTTCTGCAATCCGCGACAACGATCCGGTTGTGTTTCTTGAGCATATGAAACTTTATCGCTCTTTCCGTCAGGAAGTTCCTGAAGAAGAGTACACAATTGAAATCGGTAAAGCTGACGTGAAACGTGAAGGTTCTGACCTTTCAATCATCACTTATGGTGCAATGGTTCACGAATCACTTAAAGCTGCTGAAGAACTTGAAAAAGAAGGCGTTTCTGCTGAAGTGATCGACCTTCGTACAGTAAGCCCGCTTGATATTGAAACAATCATCGCTTCTGTTGAAAAAACAGGTCGTGCGATCGTTGTTCAAGAAGCACAAAAACAAGCTGGTATTGCTGCAAACGTAGTAGCTGAAATCAATGACAGAGCAATCCTTAGCCTAGAAGCACCAGTACTTCGTGTAGCTGCACCTGATACTGTATTTGCTTTCTCTCAAGCTGAGAGCGTATGGCTTCCAAACCATAAAGACGTGCTTGAAACAGCTAAGAAAGTTCTTGAATTTTAATTAAATGACAGAGGGGAAAAGAATTTATTTCTCTTCCCCTTTATCAATTACAAGACCGTGTAAACATACACAACAAGGATTCAACAAAATCTAGGAGGCGAAAAACAGTGGCATTTGAATTTAAACTTCCGGACATCGGAGAAGGTATCCACGAAGGTGAGATCGTTAAGTGGTTTGTTAAACCAAACGACGAAATTAATGAAGATGACGTTTTAGCAGAGGTACAAAACGATAAAGCAGTTGTAGAAATTCCTTCACCTGTTAAAGGAAAAGTATTAGAATTAAAAGTTGAAGAGGGAACAGTTGCAACTGTAGGACAAACAATCATTACGTTTGATGCACCTGGTTACGAAAATCTTCAATTTAAAGGCAGCGAAGAAGAAGGCGAAGCAAAAACTGAAGCTCAAGTACAAGGTACTGCTGAAGCTGGTAACGAGCCAGAGAAGAAAGAAGTGGCACAAGAAGAAGCGGCAGCAGCAACTGGTGCAGGCGCACAAGAGCAAGTAGATGCTGATCCAAACAAACGCGTCATCGCTATGCCATCTGTACGTAAATATGCTCGCGAAAAAGGCGTTGAAATTTACAAAGTTGCAGGTTCTGGTAAAAACGGCCGTGTGTTAAAAGAAGATATCGACAGCTTCGTTAATGGTGGTTCTGCAGCTCAAGAAGCAGCACCTCAAGCAGCTGAAAGTGCGAAAGAAGAAGCAGCTCCAAAAGCGGCAGCAGCTCCAGTTCTTGAAGGAGAATTCCCAGAAACTCGCGAGAAAATGAGCGGCATCCGCAAAGCGATCGCGAAAGCAATGGTGAACTCTAAGCATACAGCTCCTCACGTAACATTAATGGATGAAGTTGATGTAACGAACCTTGTTGCACATCGTAAACAATTCAAACAAGTTGCAGCTGATCAAGGAATCAAGTTAACTTACTTGCCTTACGTTGTAAAAGCTCTAACTTCTGCTTTGAAAAAGTACCCAGTACTTAACACTTCTATCGATGATAAAACAGATGAAGTTGTTCAAAAGCATTACTACAACATCGGAATTGCAGCTGACACTGAAAAAGGCCTGCTCGTTCCAGTTGTGAAAAATGCAGATCGCAAAGCAATTTTCGAAGTGTCTAACGAAATCAATGAGCTTGCAACAAAAGCACGTGATGGTAAACTGGCTCCAGCTGAAATGAAAGGTGCATCTTGCACAATCACAAACATCGGTTCTGCTGGTGGACAATGGTTTACTCCAGTCATCAACCACCCAGAAGTAGCGATCCTTGGTATTGGCCGTATCGCTGAAAAAGCGGTTGTTCGTGATGGCGAAATCGTTGCAGCTCCAGTCTTAGCTCTTTCCCTAAGCTTTGACCACCGTATGATCGACGGAGCTACTGCGCAAAATGCCCTTAACCACATCAAGCGTTTATTGAATGATCCACAATTAATTTTAATGGAGGCGTAATGTCATGGTAGTAGGAGATTTCCCAATCGAAACAGATACTCTTGTCATCGGTGCAGGTCCTGGTGGATATGTAGCTGCTATTCGTGCTGCACAGCTTGGACAAAAAGTAACAATCGTTGAAAAAGGAACACTTGGCGGTGTATGTCTAAACGTTGGCTGTATTCCTTCAAAAGCATTAATCAATGCTGGCCATCGTTTCGAAAATGCTAAGCATTCTGAAGACATGGGTATCAAAGCTGAAAACGTTACAGTTGATTTCACAAAAGTTCAAGAGTGGAAAGCTTCTGTTGTTAACAAATTAACAGGTGGAGTTCAAGGTCTTCTTAAAGGAAATAAAGTAGACATCGTTAAAGGTGAAGCTTATTTCGTAGACAGCAACTCTGTACGTGTAATGGATGAAAATTCAGCACAGACTTACACTTTCAAAAATGCAATTCTTGCAACTGGATCTCGTCCAATTGAATTGCCTACTTTTAAATACACAGACCGCGTGATCAACTCAACTGGTGCTTTGGCGCTTAAAGAAGTACCTAAAAAGTTAGTTGTTATCGGTGGTGGATATATCGGTACTGAGCTTGGAACTGCTTATGCAAACTTTGGAACAGAAGTTGTCATCCTTGAAGGTGGAGACGAAATCCTTCCAGGTTTCGAAAAGCAAATGAGCTCATTGGTTAAACGTAACCTGAAGAAAAAAGGAAACGTTGAAATCCATACAAACGCTCTTGCAAAAGGCGTTGAAGAAAAATCTGATGGTGTCACTGTTACTTTCGAAGTAAAAGGTGAAGAAAAAACAGTTGATGCTGATTACGTACTTGTTACAGTTGGTCGTCGTCCAAACACGGATGAGCTTGGTCTTGAGCAAGTTGGTGTTGAATTGACTGACCGCGGAGTTGTCAAAACAGACAAACAATGCCGTACAAGCGTATCTAACATCTATGCAATTGGTGACATCGTTGATGGACCACCACTTGCACACAAAGCTTCTTACGAAGGTAAAATTGCAGCTGAAGCAATCGCTGGAGAGCCAGCTGAAATTGATTACCTTGGTATTCCTGCTGTTGTATTCTCTGAGCCAGAACTTGCAACTGTTGGGTACACTGAAGCAGAAGCAAAAGAAGAAGGAATCGAAATCGTTGCAGCGAAATTCCCATTCGCAGCGAACGGACGTGCACTTTCTCTTGATGCAACTGATGGCTTCATGAAAATGATCACTCGTAAAGAGGATGGTCTTGTTATCGGTGCACAAATCGCAGGTGTTGGCGCTTCTGATATGATTTCAGAGCTTAGCCTTGCAATCGAAGCTGGAGTGACTGCTGAAGATATCGCAATGACAATTCACGCTCATCCAACTTTAGGTGAAATTACAATGGAAACGGCTGAAGTAGCAATTGGAAGCCCAATTCATATCGTAAAATAATGAACCTATTAAAACCCTCTCTTGATGGAGAGGGTTTTTTTGAGCGCTCCCATATGAAAAACCCCTCATGAGATGAGGGGCTTTTTCATATGGATATATAAGTGCAAGGGTAGGCCATTAATTTGTATTCACGCGGTCTAAAGCGTGGCATAAGGGCGATAAAATATCCTCTTTGCTGCTGACATTTCCTTCAATCTTCACAATGACTTTTTCATTATTTACAAGTAAAATAGCCGGCAATTCGTCTACTTCATTTTTCCAGCCTTTACGATCTTCTTTCACAATCATCTTTGACATTTCCTTCGGATATTCATTCTTTAAATCGAGGACTGCATCATAATAAGGACTTTCTTTATCAAGATTTTCTGCATCTGTAAAAAAGAGAATTCTTGGTTTCTGAATATGACTGACTTGGTCGGTCTGATTCGGTATGATATACGCAAATGAGCATGAACTAAGTACAAAGAGCATGGGGAATATAATGAGAAGTGACCTCATAAAATTCAATCTATTCACCTCAAAATCCTTTGGGGTTGTCCCAACATTTTTAGGAGCTGGTTACCTGTTAGTCACTCTAGTGTATCATGTCCTTTTTGACAATTTTCGATTGTTACTCAATTGTTACAGAATTGATATGAAGCAAAATACAATTGAAACGTTCCCTCAATATGATGAGAAAAAAGCACATATTCATAAAAAATATTTAAATGTGTCATACAATTAACCGTTGACAACTTAAATGTGACATCATATTATAGAGGTATGAAATAGATTAAACGCTTTCAAATTATGAATGAAGAAAAGGGGAATGTACGTGGGTACAATTATTTGTCAAGATTGCAATGAAACCATTGATCAATTTGAAAATGAAAAAGTGACAACGCTATACGGAACGTGTGGTCACTGTCATTGCTGTGATGAAGCCTCTGAATAAATAAAAAAGCATGCAGCTCCATTTGGGGCTGCATGTTTCTTTTTTATAAAATTGGTTTTTGTTCTTTAATCACGCGGATCATTTCAAGCGTTGAATCTTCTGGTCCTTGGACAGGGAGACCAATTTCAATGTTTTTAAAGATATATGAGATATTTTCTTCTGTGATAATTTCTCCTGGTATAAAAATAGGAATGCCTGGCGGGTACACCATAACAAACTCTGCGATGATGCGGCCCGCTGCTTCTTTAAACGGAACCACTTCTGTTGTGGCGTAAAAGGCGTCACGGGGCGTCATGGCAAGCGATGGAATCTCAGGCAGCAGGACTTCTGTGACCGCTTGTGTGCCGCTCTCACTTGTAGAGGTTGCGGCAATTTCCTTCATAGCCGTTATAAGCGTATCGATTGTTTCATCAGAATCACCAGGGGTCACAATACATAAAATGTTGTAAAGGTCAGAGAGCTCCACTTCAATCCGGTAGCTTTCTCTCAGCCATTTTTCGACATCATGGCCATTTAGCCCAAGGTCTTTAATTGAGATAATTAATTTCGTTGGGTCATAATCGTACGTAGAAGCTGAACCGAGTATTTCCTTGCCAATACACGTAATGCCATCAATTTGGTTCAAACGGTTTCTCGCTGATTCAGCCAAACGGATGGCTTCATCTGCAAGTGCCTTTCCTTCAGTGGCTAATCGCTTTCGAGCGACATCAAGTGACGCCAAGAGCAAATAAGAAGTAGACGTTGTCGTCAGCATGCTCAAAATCGATTGTACGCGATCTTTTGAGACAAGCCCTTCCTTCATATTTAAAATAGAGCTCTGGGTAAGGGAACCGCCGAGTTTATGGACACTCGTTGCTGCCATGTCGGCACCTGCCTGCATCGCAGATAGTGGAAGCTCATCGTGAAAATGAATATGCACGCCGTGTGCTTCATCGACAAGGACAGGCACATGAAATGAATGGGCAATGTCTACAATCGATTTTAAGTCTGCTGAAACCCCAAAATACGTCGGATTAATCACAAGCAGACCTTTTGCATCTGGGTGCTCTTTGAGCGCCTTTTTCGCTGATTCTGGTGTAATGCCGTGAGAGATGCCAAGTTCTTTGTCTATTTCTGGGTGAATAAAAACAGGAACTGCGCCAGAAAATACAATGGCGGACATAATCGATTTATGGACGTTGCGCGGAATGATGATTTTATCTCCAGGTCCGCATACGGTCATCACCATTGTCATGATGGCGCCGCTTGTTCCTTGAATGGAGAAAAATGTATGGTCAGCACCGAATGCTTCAGCAGCGAGCTCTTGTGCTTCTTTTATCATCCCTCGAGGTGAATGTAAATCATCGAGAGGTTCTATATTAATGAGATCAATGCTTAATGCATTGTCGCCAATGAATGCTCTGAATTCAGGGTCCATCCCGGCTCCTTTTTTATGGCCTGGAATGTGAAATTGGACTGGATTGGTTGCAGCATGCTTTTTTAGTCCAGTGTATAAGGGTGTATCATGTTGTGACAATTGCTTTCCCACCTTCATCGAAATACCTGCTATTATTGTGCCAATAATGGCAGATTTCATTGCATAAAACAAAAGAATTATATTATGAACTGATCGGAATGTAAAGCATAAAATCAATCGGTTTCTGATCGAACAGATGCTATAATAAAAGTTCAAATAAGAAATGAGTGTTAAAGTGAGGGACAAGTAAATGGAATATCAATATCCAATGGATGTCGACTGGACGACAGAGGAAAAGATTGCCGTTATTTCGTTTTTTCAAGCTGTTGAAAAAGCCTATGAAAAAGGAATTGCGAAGCAGGAGTTATTAGATACTTATAAACGATTTAAAGAGGTTGTGCCATCAAAAGCAGAGGAAAAGACGCATTGTGCAGCGTTTGAAAAGGAAAGCGGGTATTCTCCTTATCGTACAGTGAAATCTGCAAGAGAGGCAGAAGAGACAGCCGTTATACGTATGTAAGAAAAAACGAGCCTGCATGGGCTCGTTTCAGCGTGTAGACAAACCCTCGCATTCGGTGTCAGTCCTGCGTGCCGGTGCTCACGAATGTCAAATTCGCTCCGCTCCGGTACTCGTCCTTCCTAGACTGCAAAGGTTTTCTATCACGCTGAAAAGAAGACAAAAGGCTAAAATGAAGATCATTTTAGCCTTTTGTCAACAATCAGAAACGAGCCTGCATGGGCTCGTTTTTTTTATACAGATTCTTTTTGTGTAAAGCGGTATAGATAAGTCAACGTGCGGAAGGCATCTTCGATTTTTGATAAGTATTCTTCATTATTCATTTGAACGACTTCTTCTCTAGGCAGCTGAATGCCGCAAAGGAGTTCAGCTTTTTTCACCGTTTGGACACGTTCAAACAGCGTTTTCAGCTGTTCTGCATCAAGCTCGCTGTGACGCATGACATCTGGTTTCATATGATCTTTAGACCAAACAAAATCTTGTGGTATTTTCTTCTGAATGGTATCTAGTTCTTTTTCGAACAGCTGACCATACTCGCCTTTCACAGGAGATTCATAAATGAGCGCAAACCATACAAAGACATGTGTTTTCCAAAGCCCAATTTGAAAATGAGGGAGTTTTTTATACCCACGCTTGCTGTTTGCAAAAGCAACCCACGTATCATTTGGCGGATTGACTGATCTTCTAGCATGCTTTGCGACATGTACAAACATTTCGTCTCCTGTAATAGAAGAAAGAAGTGGTGCAAAGTGTTCACCAAGTGCCTCGAGCTTTGGACGGACTCTTTCTTTTAATACGGTCATTCGTTCATCTAAACCGTCAACTGTAAATGTCTCAAAATCTTCATCTCTAAAACGCATTTCACTCATATTATGCCTCCTGTATTCTTTAGCTGATCATATTTTATCATAGCTTGGGTCAAGCTCAAAAAAAGATGCACTGTCAGATCAAAGATTGTAGAGGAAGTAGGACAGCGTTTAAAAACAACGATTTTGTGGTACATAATAAATAGGTAAAGACACAATTTTTAGAATGTCGTTGCGGTTATGCGATCGCTTCATACGATATAAGCAAGAACCAATTCTCTTATCGATTGAATTTTTTATCAATGAAAACTGACAAGGAATGAATCATTCTCTGGAAGGGGCGTTGACCAAATGAAGCAAATCGTGAAGCAGGGGTATAGACAGGAGAAGAAGAATCGCATCGCTGTGTGGAGATTAGAGGTGGATTATGAGCTTTCTACGCTTCATGAAGCCATCGAGCAAAAAGATGACATCCAAATCGAACGCAGCAAACGAAAGCTTGAGCGCCTAAGAAAAGAATGGGAGCAGCTTAAAGGGTAAAACAAGGTGAGGTAAAAACGAACCAATTCATCGGTTCGTTTTTGTATGAAGCTGCTTTTTTCTTGCTTTTACGTACATAATATCAGTATGCTAATACAAATAGGTATTACATAGAAAAGAGGTTTACAGTCTGATGACAAACTGGGTGGAAATTGACCGTCTTGCAAAGCTTTGGGTAAAAGAAGCAGGAAGCCGTATTAAAGCGTCCATGCAGGAAGGTCTATCAATTGAAACAAAATCAAATCCAAATGATCTTGTCACTAATATCGATAAAGAAACAGAACGTTTTTTCATTGAAAAGATACAATCGACATTTTCAGATCATCACATTTTAGGAGAAGAGGGACAAGGGGAAGAGGTGACCTCACTGGATGGGATCGTGTGGATCATTGATCCAATCGATGGCACAATGAACTTTGTCCATCAAAAACGCAACTTTGCCATTTCAATCGGGATATTTGAAAATGGCATAGGGAAAATCGGTCTCATTTATGACGTCATTCATGACGAACTTTACCATGCGGTCAAAGGGGAAGGGGCCTATATGAATGATACCCTGCTTCCGCCATTAAAAGATGTAGCGATTGAAAAAGCCATTGTCGGCATTAACCCGACCTGGGCGATCGAAAGCCCTTATTTTGATGCTAAACCGTTTGCCCGTCTCGTGCGTGATGTGAGAGGGACGAGAACGATTGGATCAGCTGCCCTTGAGCTCGCTTATATCGCAAGCGGCAGAAGTGACGCATACGTTACGTTAAGGCTTGCGCCGTGGGATTATGCAGCAGGGTGTGTGATTCTAGATGAAGTAGGGGCTGTCTACTCAAATATACATGGAGAACGCCTAACTTTTCTAGAGAAAAACAGTATCGTCGCCGGAAATCGATCCGTTTGTGAAAAGATTTTACACGATTACATAAAAGGCAGAGGAAATAAAAAATAAACCAAATCACTTCATGAGAATGAAGTGATTTTTTGTGTTTGATGAAACTTTTTGGTAACAAATGACTAGTTGTCGATATGAAAAAGTCAAGCGATCATTCTTTATTGGCTGAAATAAAAACCCCCCATCTGGGCGAGGGGGGTTTTCGAGCTTAGCTTAATTTTTCTTTTGCCATTTGAACTGCATCATAGAACGTTTTTAATTGCTCTTGAGGAATTTTCTTCAGCATTTGGTTGAAAACAAGTAATTCAGTAGAGCTGAATCCAAGACCTTTTGCAATTTTTGAATCAATTACAACGTTTCCTTTTTTGTCTAGAACAAGTGCATCACCAGCAAGATCAGCAAGTCTGATCACTGATTTGAAAAGTTTTTCGAATTTAGCTGCTTCTTCTTTCGTAAGACCAAGTTCAACAGCTTTTGCTGCATCAAAGATCAATTTCCCTTTTTCGTTTTTAGTGATGCTTTCACTGAAAACGATTGTAAGAACAGCTGCGCGATCTAAGAATTTCTCAGCAGTCGCCGCTTCTTCTTCAGTTAGTCCGAGCTCAACAGCTTTTTTCACATCAAATGTGTAGCTGTTGTCTTCTTCAACAAATGAATTGATGAGAATGTTGATGACGCGCTCGTTTTTCTCCAATAATTCTTTAATGATTTGCTGCTGTTCAAAAGGAATCCCTTTGAAAGTTGCAGCACTTGCTTGCCCAGGAGCTACTGTTGTGAAAGTAAGGATAATAGCTAAAGCGAAAAATACAACAGAGCTGAGCGATTTGCTCAAAAACTTCTTCATGCTTCTTTTCTCTCCCTTTTCTGTTAAATTTTGTTGCAAGAACAGCATACCATGAGAAACTTTGTGGAAGAATAGGAAAATTGTAACTTTATGTTTGGTTTTGGAGAACTATAAACATTATTGTCGAAAAATGAAGAGGTTCATATTGCTTACTTTTGCCAATTCTATATGATATGTTTCGTCTCTACACTCGAGCTTTCATAGGTGGTTGGTCTTATTTTTACTCAAAATAAAAAGCCTTCTACATGTAGAATGTAAAAGGCTTTTGAGGAATTTTATGATTGCACGTTTAATTTTCTTTTTAATGTAAATCCTGTACCCATGAAAATCATGGCGAACATAATACTTAGACAAATACCCAGCACGTTTTTTTCTGCAAGAGATACCCCAATAAACGCCATACTGACAACTGCAAGTAATGCACATAATAATAGAAGCCATTTGATTTGTTTCATTTGTCTCCATCCCTTTTTTTAGAGTTAATATAAGTTTACAGAAAAACGATCGGCATTTAAAGGGGATTGTGATATAATATGAAAGTTATCTAATTATTTTAGGAGATGAAAATGTGAAACTTCGAAAAGATCTTCGCAACATCGCAATTATTGCCCACGTTGACCATGGTAAAACGACGCTTGTTGACCAATTGCTCCATCAAGCTGGTACTTTCCGTGCGAATGAAAATATCGCTGAGAGAGCCATGGATTCAAATGATTTAGAGCGAGAGCGCGGTATTACGATTTTAGCTAAAAATACTGCGATCCATTATAAAGATACACGCATTAATATTTTAGATACACCAGGACACGCCGATTTCGGTGGTGAAGTTGAGCGTATCATGAAAATGGTAGATGGTGTACTTCTCGTTGTGGATGCTTATGAAGGCTGTATGCCTCAAACACGCTTTGTGCTGAAAAAAGCACTTGAGCAAAACTTAACACCAATCGTTGTTGTCAACAAAATTGACCGCGACTTTGCTCGTCCGGCTGAAGTAGTCGATGAAGTAATTGACTTGTTCATTGAATTGGATGCAACAGAAGAACAGCTTGAATTCCCAGTTGTCTATGCATCAGCAATCAATGGTACAGCAAGTAACGATGCGAGCAAGCAAGATGAAAACATGGAATCTTTGTTTGAAGCCATTGTTAACCATATCCCTTGCCCAGTTGATAACCATGAAGAGCCGCTTCAATTCCAAGTGGCACTACTTGATTACAATGATTATGTTGGAAGAATCGGGATCGGCCGTGTATTCAGAGGAACAATGCAAGTAGGACAGCAAGTGGCCTTAATGAAAGTTGACGGCAGTGTGAAACAATTCCGTGTGACAAAGATTTTTGGTTTCCAAGGGTTAAAACGAGTGGAAATCAACGAAGCGAAAGCAGGAGATCTTGTTGCTGTATCGGGAATGGAAGACATCAACGTAGGTGAAACGGTTTGTCCGGTAGAACACCAAGAGGCCCTGCCAATCCTTCGTATTGATGAGCCGACACTTCAAATGACGTTTGTTGTAAACAACAGCCCATTTGCAGGCCGTGAAGGAAAATACGTGACATCACGTAAAATTGAAGAGCGCTTAGAGCAGCAGCTTCAAACAGACGTCAGTCTTCGTGTGGATCCAACTGATTCACCTGATGCTTGGGTTGTATCTGGACGCGGAGAGCTTCACTTATCCATTCTTATTGAGAATATGAGACGTGAAGGATTTGAATTACAAGTATCGAAGCCAGAAGTTATTGTAAAAGAAGTTGATGGTGTTCGATGTGAGCCTGTTGAACGCGTTCAAATTGATGTACCAGAAGAGCACACTGGCTCTATCATGGAATCAATGGGCGCAAGAAAAGGTGAAATGATTGACATGATCAATAATGGTAACGGTCAAGTTCGCCTGATCTTTACAGTGCCATCACGTGGTTTAATCGGATATACAACTGAATTTCTTTCATTAACTCGTGGTTTTGGTATTTTAAACCATACGTTTGACAGCTACCAGCCAATGCAGTCTGGCCAAGTTGGCGGACGCCGTCAAGGTGTACTTGTTTCAATGGAAACAGGTAAAGCGACTGCTTACGGAATCCAAGGCGTTGAAGAGCGCGGTGTGATCTTCGTTGAGCCGGGTACTGAAGTATACCAAGGAATGATTGTTGGTGAGCATAACCGTGAGAACGATCTTGTTGTCAACGTTAGCCGTATGAAACAACAAACAAACGTACGTTCAGCGACGAAAGATCAAACGGTGAGCATGAAGAAACCACGTATTATGTCACTTGAGGAATCTCTTGAGTACTTGAATGAAGACGAATACTGTGAGGTTACACCTGAATCGATTCGTTTAAGAAAGAAAATTTTAGATAAAAACGAACGTGAGAAAGCAGCGAAGAAGAAAAAGCTAGCAGGATTATCGTAATTCCATGAAGAATTAAAAAGATAGAACCCTGAAAGATAAGGGGAGGGAATCTTTTTGAATGATCAGGAAGTCAGTGAAAATCTATCCTTTTTCGCGATGCTGTTTCGTGTCGATGAAAATCCGCAAACAGGGATGTGGCTCCTATATGGAACCATCCTTGTTTTAGCGATTATTGTTTTTAAGCTCGGCTTTGCTAGACGTTTACCGATTTTAAAAGCACTCGTGATTTACTTGTTTTTGATTTTTGGCTGCACGTTTCTCACATTTCTAGGAATCTTTCTGCCAGTAGCGGAAGGCCTAGTCGTGGCAGCTGCCATTTTGATTATTTATAAAATACGGCTGCATCGTGCAAAAAAAGAAGGAACAGTGAATACGTAAAAAAAAGACCTGAACATGTGTCAGGTCTTTTTTATGTCTTTTGTTCTTTTTTTCCTTTTTTCTTCTTTTTCTCTTTCGTCGCAGGATCTTGATAAAGAGAGAATCTGCCAGTTTTGATGCGTGCTTCTGTCTTTACTTTAATGCGTTCCTGACAGTCATCGCACATATATGTATGAATCGGTCGATTTCTTAACCGCTTAGCAACGAGTGTATCATCATCAATTGTTTCAAGCTTCTCACATAATGAGCACTTCACTCTCATCATTTTCACCTCACTTATTGCATTTATTATAGCATGTTTTCCAAGCACTTGAAATCAGCGTAGAAAAAGGCTTATATCACAGGAGATATAAGCCGTTCTCTTTATTTCTTCTGATTCATATGATGGTTTGATTGATCATTTTGATGTTTGTCTAACTGCTTTTGATCGTTTTGTTTGAGCTGATCATTTGGCTCATTCGTCGGGTCTTTTTCGTGACGATCGATTTCATTTCTCGGCATCTCTGGCATTACGCGGCCGACAATGGCAGCTAGTTCATCCATAATCCCACTTACAGGACGGCCTGCTTGTATTTCTTTGCCCATTTCTTTTAACCGGCTGACTGTATCCGGATCAGCGACTACAACAGCATTCGCACCTTCTGGGTCATTTTTCAGCGCTTTTGCAACTGAATATTTAATGGTTTCTACTTTGCTTCTATCTAAATCATCTTTTACATCAATACCAACAACAGCATAGCGGCCGATGACGATCGCCGTTGCATCATTGACATCTGCTACGTTCTCTGTCACTTTGACAAGATGCTGCGCAACATCTGTGGATGACCGGGCTTGATTGGTCTTTTTCTTTGTTGAGTCTGACACCCGTACTACGTGCTGGCGTCCATCTTGCTTGTCCAGTGCTTCTGGCTTTTCCTGCTGCTGGCAAGCGCCCAACAGAATGATGGCTTGAATCATGAATAATGTCATAAATAGTCGCATCTATATTCCCTCCTTCACAAACTGCATGATTTATTTTATTGTTGAATTAACCTTCTAACTTTATTCATGAAAACATATATTTTAACAATCGTTTTGGGAAAGACAAGGATGAATGAAACCCCGATCAGGAGGCGAAGGACCTGAGTAAAATTTATGTATTAGACACAAATGTGTTATTACAGGATCCGAATTCAATCTTTTCATTTGAAGACAACGAGGTCGTCATACCAGCCGTTGTGTTAGAAGAAGTAGACTCGAAAAAGAGATATATGGACGAGGTTGGGCAAAATGCCCGGCGTGTCTCACGCTTAATCGACGGTTTAAGATCGAAAGGGAAACTGCATGAAAAAATTACACTAGAATCAAAAGGGACGCTGCGCATTGAACTGAATCACCGCTCCTTCCATGAGCTTCAAGAAATTTTTATTGAAAAAACGAACGATAATCGGATTTTGGCAGTCGCGAAAAATTTGAGCTTAGAGGAAGAAACAAAGCCTCATGGCCGGCCTGTCATTTTGGTCAGCAAGGATGTGTTAGTGCGGGTAAAGGCAGATGCTATAGGGCTTCAAGCAGAAGACTTCTTAAGTGACCGTGTCCTGCAAAATGAAGACATCGATAATGGCTATCATGAGCTCTACATTCCGACTGAGCAATTGAATACATTTTATAAGCACAATCAATTACCAATAAAAGAGGTCACAAGTGCACCATTTAACCCTCATCAATTTGTCATCATGAAGGGAAATGAAGGCGGTTCTGCTTTAGGAATGCTTGATCAAAAGGCAGAGCATATGAAACGTCTCGTTTATGATCAAGAGTATATTTGGGGAATCCGTCCAAAAAATGTCCAGCAGACGATGGCACTCGAGCTGCTTTTGCGCCGTGACATTCCGCTCGTGACGCTGATCGGAAAAGCAGGGACTGGTAAAACATTGCTTGCGCTTGCTGCCGGATTAATGCAGACAGAGGATCTCGGTATGTTTAAAAAGTTGATCGTGGCGCGCTCAATCGTGCCTGTTGGGAAAGACTTAGGCTACTTGCCAGGAGAAAAGGAAGAAAAGCTCAGACCATGGATGCAGCCGATCTATGACAACCTAGAGTTTTTATTTAATACAAAAAAACCAGGTGAGCTTGATGCGATTTTGGCGGGAATTGGATCTATTCAAGTCGAAGCATTAACGTATATCCGGGGAAGAAGTATACCTGATCAATTTATCATCATTGATGAGGCACAGAATTTAACAAAGCACGAGGTGAAAACATTATTAACGCGAGTCGGAGAAGGAAGTAAAATTGTGCTGATGGGAGATCCAGAGCAGATTGATCATCCTTATTTAGACAGCTTAAATAATGGGCTTACGTATGTGATCGAGCGGTTCAAAGGACAGCAAATCTCTGGACATGTCAAGCTTGTCAAAGGAGAAAGGTCTGGACTTGCACAGCTTGCCGCTGATTTGCTATAGTCCAGACCCTCTGACTTTATGTAATCATCAGCTCTTTGACACCTTTTATCGGCTGAGTGAGGTTGGACTGATCCGCGAAATAGACGTGGATTGGTCCTTCTTCTGTGATTGGCTTACCATTTTGACTGAAATGAGCAATGCTCTCCATTGCCTGAGAAAGCGGCACAGCAATTGTACCTGTTTCTGTGACAAATTCGCATGTATCCGCATGTTCAAGCGGCTCAGCATTTTTTAGCATATCGCCAAGTTTCATCCCGAAGCTGCCTGTGACGAGTCTTTCCTTTTCGTACTTCTTCTCTGTTTTTAACGTGGGTGGAAGTGTTTGACCTTCTCTTATGACCCGCTCTTGGTCAAGCTCCTGATCTAGCTGATTCTCTTCACTTTCTGCACTTTTTTCAAAGAATGAATCCATTAAAAATTTACGGTCATCAAAAATCCATACACTTGGATCAATGGTGATCTTGTACTGTACGTTCCCCTTGATTTGAATGATGCTCATGTTCAAGACAACCCCTTTCCAACATAAATTATAGAAGTTTTCCCCCGCTTTGTCACTTTCATAAACATGCGTCTCCTTGTACACACTAATCTTACATGAAGGATAGGGAGGATATTAGGCATGGCATGTCGCGACAATGAAGAGCTTCATCGATTTGTAGAAGAAGCAAAAAAAGTGGCCAAAGATGGTCAAGTAGCATCCTATATTCCCGCACTCGGCAAAGCGGATCAGACGGATTTATCTGTGGCTGTGTATCATGTGAGTAATACGTGCCACTCGGCAGGAGATGTAGATAAACGGTTTACTCTTCAAAGCATTTCAAAAGTATTAGCACTTGCGCTCGTGCTCTCAGAAGAAGGACCAAAAAAAGTATTTCAATTTGTTGGACAAGAACCAACAGGTGACCCGTTTAATTCGATGATCAAACTGGAAACAGCGAGCCCGAATAAACCGCTGAATCCAATGATTAATGCAGGGGCGCTCGCAGTCACGAGTTTAATCAGAGGAGCGACTCCGCAAGATCAGCTGAGCCGTTTGCTTGGCTTCATTAGAGAGCTGGGAAATGACAAAAGCATTACATACTGCAAAGAAACAGCTGCCTCCGAATTTGAGACATCCATGATTAACCGGGCGATGTGCTATTATATGAAGCAATATCATATTATTAGAGGGAACGTAGAAGAAGTCATGGACGTCTATACGAAACAATGTGCCATCATGATGAATAGCTTGGATTTGGCGAAAATTGCTTGTGTTTTTTCATTAGACGGCAGACATCCAGAGACGGGTAAGCAGATTCTTTCGAAAGATGTCGCTAGAATTTGTAAAACCTTTATGGTGACGTGCGGCATGTACAATGCGAGCGGAGAATTTGCCATTAACATCGGAATTCCTGCTAAAAGCGGTGTCTCAGGCGGGATTATGGGGGCGGCACCATATGATTTCGGGATCGGTATCTTCGGTCCAGCTCTGGATGAAAAAGGGAATAGTATTGCTGGGATTAAGCTGCTTGAGCTGATGAGTGAAAAATATGAGATGAGTATCTTTTAATGAAGGAAGGCTTCTTTTTATTTTTACAAAGCGAACTGTACAAATCTGCTTGCAATTTTGGGCGTTTCGCTTTATGATAAATAGAAGAATTAGGTACTCGCCTGGGGAACGGAGGGATACTTTTGGCGTCAGAAATTTTAGTCGATCATCGGCAAAAAGCACTGGCTTTATTAAAATTGGATGCAGATAAAATTTTAAAATTGATCCAAGTGCAAATGGACAACTTAACGATGCCGCAATGTCCTCTTTATGAAGAGGTTTTAGATACTCAAATGTTCGGATTATCGAGAGAAATTGATTTTGCTGTCCGGCTTGGATTAGTTGATCAACATGAAGGTAAGAAACTACTCGATAAACTTGAGAGAGAGCTTTCCGCACTTCATGATGCGTTCACAAAAAAATAATGATTGAAAACTCAAACTTCCTCAACATAAGTTTGAGTTTTTTTGTCCTCTATTTTCTTTTCATTGATTGATGTCAAACGGACTTGATTCTTTCATGAATGACGAACAATATAAAAGAGGTAAAACGAGATCAAACGGAGAAAATGTAGTAGAATAAAAACAGCTAAGAGGATATCAAGCAGTAGAAACAGACGTTAGGAAGAGGATTATATGTTAAAGAGAATGCTAAAATCGTATGACTACTCATTATTGTTCGCCATTATTTTAATTAGCGCATTCGGTTTGGTCATGGTGTATAGCTCAAGTATGATTACATCTGTGATCAGATACGATGCCGCACCAGATAATTTTTTTAAGAAACAGCTTTTATTTATGATCGTTGGAGCGGTCATCTTGTTCTTTACAGCACTAGTTCCATATCAGCTGTTTTCAAATAAGAAATTCCAGATCGGTATGCTGCTGCTATCAGTGTTTTCACTCATCTATGTGTACTTTGGCGGTCATATTGCAGGGAACGCAAGAAGCTGGATCAAAATAGGCCCATTTAGTCTTCAGCCAGCGGAATTTGTAAAGATTGTCGTCATTATCTATCTTGCTGCTGTGTATGCAAAAAAGCAGCATTATATTGATCATATTTTAAGAGGAGTCACACCTCCCATCGTGATTGTCTCGATCTTATGCGGATTTATCATTTTGCAGCCAGACTATGGGACAGCCTTTATCATTGGCATGATTGCCCTTGCGATGATTTTATGCTCAGGCTTTAGCGGGAAAACACTTGCGAAGCTGCTGGCGCTATTTAGTGCCGTGATGGTCGTCGTGACCCCATTTATTATTCTTTTTTGGGATAAAATTTTCACGCAAAATCGTCTCGGGCGTTTTGAGAGTTTCCAAGATCCATTTAAAGATGCAGGGGCGACTGGACATCAATTGATTAATTCCTATTATGCTATTGGATCAGGCGGCTTTTTTGGACTGGGTCTCGGAGAAAGCGTTCAAAAGTACGGATATCTTCCAGAGCCGCATACAGATTTTATCATGGCGATCATTTCAGAAGAGCTTGGCTTTTTCGGTGTATTTTTTGTGCTCGCTCTCCTTGGCTTCATCGTCGTGAAAGGTTTTTATATTGCAAGAAAGTGTGAAGATCCATTTGGAAGTTTGCTTGCAATAGGAATTTCCTCCATGATTGCGATCCAAACATGCATTAATTTAGGCGGTGTTTCAGGTCTGATTCCGATTACTGGGGTCACACTTCCGTTTATCAGCTACGGGGGATCGTCTATCATTTTACTGAGCGGCTGTATGGGAATATTGCTGAATATCAGCATGTTTACTGAATATAAAGAGCGTTACAAAAAGAAAAAATCAATGAGCAAGCCATCAGTTCAAAAAAATGGATTGCAGAAAACTTTGAATCTTTAGAAAACAAAAGTGTACAGTTTTCATTTCTTCCTTTATTATAGAGTACATATAAAATTTTAAGGGATATGGAGGAGTGAGAAATGTCACAGAGAACAATTCAAAAGGTTCTAGTTGCAAACAGAGGGGAAATTGCTATCAGAGTCTTCAGGGCCTGTACGGAGCTCAATTTACGTACAGTGGCCATTTATTCCAAAGAAGACTCGGGCTCTTATCATCGCTATAAAGCAGATGAAGCATATCTAGTTGGAGAAGGGAAAAAACCGATTGATGCCTACCTTGATATCGAGGGGATCATCGAAATTGCAAAACGAAATGACGTGGATGCGATCCATCCAGGTTACGGATTTTTATCTGAAAATATTCATTTTGCAAGACGATGCGAAGAGGAAGGCATTCAATTTATCGGTCCAACTTCTCAGCATTTAGATATGTTTGGAGATAAAGTAAAGGCAAGAGATGAAGCGAAAAAAGCTGGAATTCCAGTCATTCCAGGAAGTGACGGACCAGTTGATTCGGTCAAAGAAGTCGAAAAATTCGGTGAAGAATACGGTTACCCGTTTATTATTAAAGCTTCACTAGGCGGCGGCGGCCGAGGTATGCGGATTGTCAGAACGAAAGAGGAGCTGAAGGAAGCCTATGACCGTGCGAAGTCAGAGGCAAAAGCTGCTTTTGGAAATGACGAAGTATACGTTGAAAAACTGATTGAAAATCCGAAACATATTGAGGTGCAGGTGATTGGTGACAATCACGGCAATATCATTCATTTATATGAGCGTGACTGCTCTGTTCAAAGGCGGCATCAAAAGGTCATTGAAGTGGCGCCAAGTGTGTCTCTTACAGATCAACTGCGTGAAGATATTTGTGAAGCGGCTGTTCAGTTGGCCCAGAATGTATCGTATATTAATGCAGGGACTGTAGAATTCCTTGTCGCAAATGGAGAGTTTTACTTTATTGAAGTCAATCCAAGGGTACAGGTAGAACACACGATCACTGAAATGATCACAGGTGTCGATATCGTCCAAACCCAAATTCTTGTCGCAAAGGGTCATGACCTTCACAGCAAGGAAGTCGGTATACCAAAGCAAGAAGATATTTTTACACATGGCTTTGCCATTCAATCAAGGGTCACAACAGAAGATCCTTTAAATGATTTTATGCCAGACACAGGAAAAATTATGGCCTACCGTTCAGGCGGGGGATTTGGTGTACGACTTGATACAGGGAACAGCTTTCAAGGTGCAGTCATTACACCTTATTACGATTCACTATTGGTCAAGCTGTCCACATGGGCGCTCACATTTGACCAAGCGGCTGCTAAAATGGTCCGAAATTTACAGGAATTCAGGATTCGCGGGATTAAAACAAACATTCCGTTTCTTGAAAACGTGGCAAAGCATGAGAAGTTTCTAAAAGGGGAATACGATACGTCGTTTATCGATTCAACGCCAGAGCTATTTAATTTCCCTAAGCAAAAAGACCGTGGAACGAAGATGCTGACTTATATTGGTAACGTGACCATTAATGGATTCCCTGGTATAGCGGAGAAAAAGAAGCCTCATTTTGACAAGCCAATTGTACCGAAGCTTCCTCTTCATCAAGAGATTCCGTCTGGGACAAAACAATTGTTAGACACACATGGACCTGAGGGCCTTGCCAATTGGGTGAAAGAACAAAATAGCGTCCTTTTAACAGATACAACCTTTAGGGATGCGCATCAGTCTCTGCTTGCGACACGCTTCAGAACACATGATTTAAAGAAAGTTGCCCAGCCAACAGCAGGTTTATGGCCAGAGCTGTTTAGTATGGAAATGTGGGGCGGTGCTACATTTGATGTTGCGTACCGTTTCTTAAAAGAAGATCCTTGGGAACGATTAAAAGAGCTTCGCCAAGAAGTGCCAAACACGTTGTTCCAAATGCTTTTAAGATCATCAAACGCTGTCGGATATACAAACTATGCGGATAATGTGATTAAAGCATTTGTAAAGGAGTCGGCCGAAGCAGGCATTGACGTCTTCCGTATTTTCGATAGCTTAAACTGGGTCAAAGGCATGACGCTTGCCATTGATTCTGTTCGTGAATCAGGCAAAGTGGCAGAGGCAGCCATTTGTTATACGGGGGACATTCTTGATCCATCTCGTCCGAAATATGATCTTGAGTATTATGTATCTCTTGCGAAAGAGCTTGAATCTGCCGGTGCACATATTTTAGGTATTAAAGATATGGCGGGATTATTAAAGCCGCAGGCAGCTTATGAGTTAGTCTCTGCTTTAAAAGATGAGCTCACGATCCCTATCCATCTTCATACGCATGATACGAGTGGAAATGGACTGTTCACCTATGCAAGAGCGATTGATGCAGGCGTTGATATTGTGGATGTGGCCGTCAGCTCTATGGCAGGACTCACATCGCAGCCAAGTGCAAGCTCACTGTACTATGCTTTAGATGGACATGAAAGAAAGCCAGACATGAACGTCCAATCTGTCGAACACCTTTCTCAATACTGGGATTCTGTCAGAAAATACTATCGTGAATTCGAAAGCGGCATGAACTCACCTCATACAGAAATTTATGAGCATGAAATGCCTGGCGGTCAGTATAGTAACTTGCAGCAGCAGGCGAAAGGTGTTGGCCTTGGCGACCGCTGGAACGAAGTAAAAGAAATGTACAGACGTGTGAATGACATGTTTGGTGATATTGTGAAGGTCACACCTTCCTCTAAAGTAGTTGGAGACATGGCACTTTATATGGTGCAAAATGATTTAACAGAGGAAGATGTCTATGAAAAAGGAGCAACATTAGACTTCCCGGATTCTGTTGTGGAATTATTTAAAGGCTATTTAGGCCAGCCGCATGGCGGATTCCCTGAAAAATTACAAAAGCTGATTTTAAAAGGAGAAGAACCGCTCACTGTCAGACCTGGTGAGAAGCTGAAGCCAGTGGACTTTGAAGACATTAAGCAGCAGTTCAAAGAATCTCATGACCTGACGCTGACAGAGCAAGACGCGATTGCGTATGCCTTATATCCAAAAGTCTTTTCTGAATTTGTCCAAACAGCAGAAAGCTATGGGGACATCTCTGTTCTTGACACTCCAACGTTCTTCTATGGGATGAGGCTTGGTGAAGAGATTGAGGTAGAAATCGAAAAAGGAAAAACCCTGATTGTCAAACTCGTGTCGATTGGAGAACCGAATCCAGATGCCACAAGAGTTCTTTACTTTGAGCTAAATGGACAGCCGCGTGAAGTCGTGATTAAGGATGAAAGCATCAAATCCTCCGTTCAAGAAAAAATGAAGGCGGACCGTTCAAATCCAAATCACATTGCCGCATCAATGCCAGGCACTGTCATCAAAGTGCTCGTGGAAAAAGGACAGAAAATCTCGCAAGGTGAGCATTTGATGATCAATGAAGCCATGAAAATGGAAACGACTGTACAAGCGCCATTCACTGCGGTCGTAGATGAAATACATGTGACAAATGGAGAACCGATTCAAACCGGTGATCTGCTGATTGTGTTAAAGCCTGAATAATAAGTGAGACACATCCGTCGTGATGTGTCTTTTTTTGAGCGCATTAAAATGTGCAGCAGCCTGCGAGAGTAATTACACTATAGAGTGAGGTGAAGAAAGTTTGAAAATTGTTGTGATTTGGTTTCGCCGAGATATGCGTTTGGATGATCATATCGCCCTATCAAAAGCGATCACATATGCAAAAAAACACGAGTACAAATTATTGGCTCTTTATCATCTAGATCCATTTTTTACTGAAATGGAACTGGATATAAACAACGAACATTTCTTTCTAAACTTGGCGCATTTCGTCAAGGAAGCGAGAGAATCTCAAATTTATGTTCACCTTCTCCATGATGATGTCCTGCGCGCCTTTCAGCAGGTCATGGATGTGTATGACATCAAAGCCGTCTTTTTTAATGAAGATGAAGTGGGTATCGGCCAAAGGCGTGACCAGCAAGTAACCGATTTTTTAGAAAAGAAGGCCATTCATGTGTCAATGTGGCAAGATACACATCTTCACGGGGCACGAGATATTTTAAAAGCAGATGGCTCACATTATCAAGTGTTTACCCCATACTATCAATCATGGCGGAAGCAAGAGAAGCAGCCTGTGATAAAAGTTGACAAATCATTTTTCAGCAGCGAGCATACGATTTGTGATGAGTCACTTTCGCAAAAAGGAAATGACAAACTGTGTGACATGATAAAGGGCTGCTCAAGGAAGTTTGATCAAATCGGCTCTGACAAAGCGATGAACACGCTGCATCACTTTATCCAAAAAAGATTAACGCGTTACCATGAGAAACGAGATATTCCGTCTCTTTTTGGAACGAGCAAGCTGTCGCGTTTCTTAAAAACAGGCACTATTTCGATCCGAACGATTTTTCATGCGATGTATGAAGAAGCACTATTTGAAGACGAGGGCAGAGAGACCTTTATCAAAGAGCTGGCATGGCGCGATTTTTACCATATGATTTATGCACATTATCCAGAGATGAAAGAAAAAGAAATCAATTCGGCGTTTCAAGGAATGAAATGGAATGAAGATGAGGCGCTGTTTGAAGCTTGGTGTAAAGGGGAAACAGGCTTTCCGCTCGTTGATGCAGGGATGAGACAGTTAAATGAGGAGGGCTGGATGCATAACCGCTTGCGAATGGTCACAGCCTCATTTTTAACAAAGGATTATTTGATTGATTGGAGAAAGGGCGAAGCGTATTTTGCAAAAAAACTTGTGGATTATGATGAGGCGTCAAATATCGGAGGATTTCAGTGGGCTGCCTCTGTCGGGACAGATGCCGTGCCGTACTTCCGTATTTTTAACCCAACGACCCAGTCGAAGCGATTTGATCCGAGCGGGGAATATATTAGAAGATATGTACCAGAGCTAGAGCATGTCGATGAAAAGTGGATACATGAACCAATTAAAATGCCATTAGATGAACAACTGAAATCGGAATGTGTGCTAGGTGATACATACCCGCTGCCGACAGTTGATCATCAGGAAAGACGCAAAAAAGCCATTTCGCTATTTGAAGAAGCAAAACAACAATAAAACAAATCCCCCATTCCGCATGAAAGGGGGATACAAATTCTTATTTGAATGGTTCTTTGCTTTCATATTTAAACCGGGCAATGAGTAAGCAGAAGTAACAAAGTATCCCAAACAAACCGGAAATAAAGAATGAATGAGCCAGCGCGTAACCAAGTGCAAGCTGAGAATAAACAGACATCACACCTGAAATGGCTTGAAGTGTAATCAGAATGGCTGAAATAATCCATCCATAATACAGCTGCTTTTGTTCTTTATAATGTTTCATGGCATGGAACATCGCAACAAATATCCAGACGAATAAAAGAAGTGCTGCTGCTCGGTGAGACATTTGCACCCACTGATTAAAGTACGCTGGAAGTGCACCGTCTTT
This sequence comes from Bacillus sp. NMTD17, assembly GCF_002998735.1. Taxonomy (NCBI): domain Bacteria; kingdom Bacillati; phylum Bacillota; class Bacilli; order Caryophanales; family Bacillaceae; genus Bacillus; species Bacillus sp. NMTD17. The sequence goes on along the minus strand of NZ_PVRH01000002.1, from coordinate 334,489 downwards.
TGAACAAAACGGGAAGACAGAACAAGCAAGGCTTGACTTTGTATGCCTCACATAAGCACCCGTATACACCACGATATACGTATAGGTGATCAAACCATAAATATGGAACTGCATTTTTTTGCCGATATGAAGCGGCTTCACAAGCTTTGTTTCAGATCTGGTTGCTTCAAATACAAGAAGCGCAAGCAGTAACACTGAAGCAAAAGAAATGAGTGAAATACCGAAGTGCAGTGCCATCACAAGGGCGTTAGAACCAAACACGACGGCTAGAGCTCCTAAAAGCGCTTGAAGCAGTAAGAATATAATCGACATGATGACCAAAAATTTGGTTTCACGGAATACTGGACTAATCTTTTTCCAGCATAAGACCGCCAGTGCCAGAACAAGAATGGTGGAAACCCCTGTTGACATGCGGTGACTCCATTCGATGATGGAAGCAGGGTTCATTTCAGGGAAGAAACGTCCGTGGCAAAGGGGCCACTGCCGGCCGCAGCCAAGACCCGAGCCGGTTTTCGTCACAAGCGCACCGCCAATCAAAACGATCAGCATCACAAACGTTGTGATCACGCTCAATAACCTTAAAGCAAATTTCATCAAATTATTTCACCTTCTCTAAAAAACTTCTGATCTAAATGAAAAACCTCATATGCTCTCAAGTTTAAGCCAAATGCGTGTTCTGTTGCAATTCATAATGACCAAAGTTCACAAAAAAATGATATGTTAGTTCACAAAGTTTACAGATTTAGAGTGCTTGATCTTTCTTTGACAGTCTGATAGAAATAGAGGAGAGAATATTTCATTTTGCACCGCCTTCTGAAACACACATAAATCCTTATAAATTCACGAAAAGTTCACAAATAACTTCAAGATTGTCGTTTATTATTTAATAGGATGTTTTTTTACAGCTGTTTATCTTGTATGATAGAGTTGTAACGAATTTACGTTTCATTTGTTCGTTTGAAGGTTTGGGCAAGGGAGGTTATACACATTGGCAAATTCCAAAACAGCCGCTGAAGCAGCTATTCATGGACAAATAGAAGAAACAACAGCTTGGAAAGATTTTCTTGCTCTGATTAAAATGGGCATCGTCAATTCCAACTTCATTACAACATTTACTGGAATGTGGCTTGCTTTTTATTTTACAGGTATGAGTTTCCTTGGGAATCTTGATATTGTGCTGTTAACAATGATTGGTTCTTCTCTTATTATTGCCGGTTCATGCGCCATTAATAATGCGTTTGACCGTGATATTGATATATTAATGGAAAGAACAAAAACAAGACCGACGGTTACAGGTAAGATTCAGCCGGGGCAAGCGTATGCATTTGGTATTTTGCTTGTTGTACTTGGACTCATCATGCTTCTGATGACAACCATAACATCAGCAGTGATTGGTTTTATCGGAGTCTTTACTTATGCAGTTCTTTACACCATGTGGTCTAAACGTCATTACACCATCAATACCGTTATTGGAAGTGTATCTGGTGCGGTGCCGCCATTAATCGGCTGGACAGCTGTCACAGGTACAATTGACACAACGGCTTGGGTTTTGTTTATGATTATGTTCATTTGGCAAATCCCTCACTTCCTGTCACTTGCGATTAAGAAAACGGAAGATTACCGTAAGGCAGGTATTCCAATGCTGCCAGTCGTTTATGGCTTTGAAGTCACGAAACGCCAAATTATCATTTGGACAGCATGTCTTCTTCCACTTCCATTTTTCTTAGGTGGATTAGGATGGCCGATTGTCGCACTTGGCACATTGCTGAATATTGGATGGCTCGTCATTGGCCTTATGGGCTTTAAAATGAAAGACGTCATGAAGTGGTCAACGCTCATGTTCGTTTATTCATTAAACTACTTAACCATCTTTTTCGTCGCGATGATTATCATTACACTATTCTAGAGTAAAATACACTTTGATCACATCAAAACAATGGCTATATCTTATAACACAACATTTTCTAACAACTATGAAAGCCGCCTGATATTCAGTTCTATTTAGGCGGCTTTCTGTTTATACATAGATGGTATTTTGAGTAAAAACATCATTTTTTTATGAAAAGAGGAAATGTAAGTGCTTTTATAAGAGGCGGGGGTTATGAATGGGTGAAAAGTGATTTTATAAATAAGAGGTAAAAAGCGAAAGGCAAAGGAGATCAAGCAAAAGGGGTTGGGACAAATTATGATAAGAAAATGGCGTGTTTATTCACTGTTTCTCTTACTGACGCTCGTTTTGGCGGGCTGTGGTGAACCATACTTATCAACACTCAAACCAGTTGGGGAAGTAGCAGATAAACAGTTTTTCCTAACGGTACTGAGTACACTCATTATGGTTCTTGTCGTCATTGTTGTATCGATCATTTTCTTTTACGTCATCATTAAATTCAAACGTTCTAAAGTGGGAGAAGATACGATTCCAAAGCAGGTGGAAGGGAACCGTAACCTAGAAATTACGTGGACAGCGATTCCGATTCTTCTCCTCATTATTCTCGTTGTGCCTGTTGTGGCATACACGCTTGAGCTTGGGGATACAAGCGCTATGGATAAGAAAAAACGAGATCCTGAAAAGACACTTGTCGTCAATGTAAGAGCCAGTTTATATTGGTGGGAATTCGAATACCCTGATTATGGGATTGTCACAAGTCAGGAATTGATTGTACCGACAGATCAAAAGGTGTACTTTAAGCTGAAAGCATCCGATGTGAAACACTCTTTCTGGGTTCCATCGGCTGGCGGTAAAATTGATACAAACACAGAAAATGAAAACAAGTTTTATTTAACCTTTGATTCAAAACGAACGAAAGATGCAGGAGAATATTTCTACGGGAAATGTGCAGAGCTTTGCGGTCCCTCGCATGCTTTAATGGACTTTAAAGTTAAAACGCTTTCTCAAGATGAGTTTTTGGGATGGACGAAAAAAATGGCTGATTACAAGAAGCCTACATCCACAAAAGATCTCGCACTTGAAGGTGAAAAATTATTTAAAGAGAAAAACTGCTTGAGCTGTCATGCAGTAGAGCCTGGTGACGAACGGCCGGAAGCGGCAAGGACGGCACCAAACCTTGCGACCTTCGGAGACCGAACGAAAGTAGCAGGAATCAAAGATATGAACAAAGAAAATGTGAAAGCATGGCTGAAAGATCCAGAGAGCTTTAAACCAGGGAATAAAATGACAGGGACGTACCCTAAATTAAATGACTCAGAAGCAGATGCACTTTATGAGTATTTAAAAGGACTTAAAATCGAGTAATTTCTAATGCGAATGTGCAAGAGGGTATGTGATCGATGTGAAGTTTTTGTTAAGAGCTCCCGAATATGTCTCTACAACCGAGAAGTAGCCATCTGTCAGACACAGTCTGTGTAAAGTTAAGATAGACATCTATATGAAAAGGGGCAAATGGGAGATAAGAGGGGGATTTCATGGTGAGTACAATAGCTAAAAAGCGGGGGTTTGGCGCTGTCTTATGGGATTACTTGACGACGGTTGACCACAAAAAAATTGCCGTACTATATTTAGTGGCAGGGGGATTTTTCTTTTTAATTGGCGGCCTGGAAGCGATGATTATCCGTATTCAGCTAGCCATCCCTGAAAATGATTTTGTAAGTGCAGGGTTTTACAATGAAGTCATGACGATGCATGGAACAACGATGATTTTCCTTGCAGCAATGCCGCTTTTATTTGCATTAATGAATGCGGTTGTACCCATTCAAATTGGTGCACGTGACGTAGCGTTTCCGTTTGTGAATTCACTTGGTTTTTGGCTGTTCTTTTTCGGAGGAATTTTCTTAAACCTTGGATGGTTTATGGGTGGATCACCTGATGCAGGCTGGACTGCATACGCCTCGCTCACGCTGAATTCAGAAGGGCACGGCATGGATTTCTATATTTTAGGTTTGCAGATAGCGGGTATTGGTACGCTGATTGCCGGGATCAACTTTCTTGCAACGATTATTAATATGAGAACGCCTGGTATGACGTATATGAGAATGCCGCTCTTTACATGGACGACATTTGTCGCCTCAGCACTGATTTTATTCGCATTCCCGCCACTTACAGCAGGGCTTGCGATGCTGATGCTTGATAGAATGTTTGATACGAGCTTTTTCAATCCAGAGCTCGGCGGAAATACAATCATCTGGGAGCATTTGTTCTGGATTTTCGGACACCCAGAAGTATATATCTTAATCCTGCCAGCATTCGGAATATTCTCTGAAATCATTCCAGTGTTTGCAAGAAAAAGGTTGTTTGGCTATTCGTCCATGGTGTTCGCTACTGTATTGATTGGTTTCCTTGGATTCATGGTATGGGCGCATCACATGTTCACAACAGGACTTGGTCCGATTGCCAATGCGATCTTTGCTGTAGCCACAATGGCGATTGCGGTGCCTACAGGAATTAAAGTATTCAACTGGCTGCTCACCATATGGGGCGGTAATGTGAAGTTTACAACGCCGATGCTGTATTCCGTTGCCTTTATACCGTCGTTTTTACTTGGCGGGGTAACCGGGGTCATGCTTGCAGCAGCTGCAGCAGATTATCAGTTCCATGATACGTACTTTGTCGTGGCGCATTTCCACTACGTCATTATTGGCGGGGTCGTATTCGGTATTTTAGCTGGTGTGCATTACTGGTGGCCGAAGATGTTTGGAAAAATACTGAATGAGAAGCTTGGGAAAATTGGCTTTGTGCTGTTTTTCATCGGTTTCCATTTAACCTTCTTTATCCAGCATTTTCTCGGGCTTTGGGGCATGCCGCGCCGAGTCTTTACATTCCTGCCAGGTCAGGGGCTAGACCTTGGGAACTTGATCAGTACGATTGGGGCACTGTTTATGTTTATAGCTGTTGTCATCATGCTGATTAACATCATCTGGACTACAGCAAAAGGAGAGCGTGTATCGGGCGATCCTTGGGGAGACGGAAGAACGCTTGAATGGGCAGTGTCTTCACCTCCGCCAGAATACAACTTTAAACAGCTTCCGCTTGTCAGAGGACTAGATCCATTATGGATTGAAAAAATGGATGGTAAAACAGGAATGACAGCATCTGAACCGCTCGATGATATTCACATGCCGAATAATTCCATCTTACCTGTCATTATCTCATTCGGTCTATTTGTTTCAGCGTTTGGCTTCATGTATCGTCAAGAGCACAGCTGGGGACTTCCAGTGATTTTCATTGGTCTTGGCATTACATTTGCGACCATGCTGGTTCGCTCTCTTAAAGATGATCATGGGTACCATATTCACAAAGAAGATTTGACCGATGACGATGATAAAGGGGTGAAAGCATAATGGAACCACAAAAAATGACAGCAGAAACCTTTCCGGCTTCTCCTGAGAAAGCCACGTTAGAAGGAAAGAATAAGTTCGTCGGGTTCTGGTTGTTTCTTGGGGGAGAAACCGTTCTGTTTGCATCGCTCTTTGCCACGTATTTGGCGCTGAAAAACTCTAATGCAGGCGGAGCAAAAACAACTGATATGTTTGATCTCACACTTGTCTTTATTGCCACGATGCTTCTGCTGACGAGCAGTTTAACGAGTGTGTATGCAATGTATCATATGAAAAACTTTGCCTTTAAAAAGATGCAGCTTTGGCTTGGCGTGACTGTGCTATTAGGTGCTTCATTTCTAGGGGTTGAGATTTATGAGTTCTATCATTATGTGCATGCGTATGAATTTACAATTACCAGCTCAGCTCTTGGTTCTTCCTTCTATACACTTGTCGGAACTCACGGGGCTCACGTCGCCTTCGGACTTTGCTGGATTACCGCTCTTATGATTCGAAATATGAGACGCGGACTCGATTTATACAATGCGCCGAAATATTATGTGGCAAGTCTGTATTGGCACTTCATTGATGTTGTGTGGGTCTTCATCTTTACCGTTGTATATTTAATGGGAATGGTGGGATAAGAATGGGAAATAAAAACACAAATCAGTCTAAAGTCGATCTTGTATACCGTAAAAAGAAAAATGCCGAAGAAATGAAGCATCAGCTCATTTCTTTCGGCTTGATGATTGGATTAACCTTTGTTGCCTTTTTAACAATTGCTTCAGAAGACGTTGGGAACTGGTTCGCAGTACCATTTATTTTATTGCTTGCAGTTATTCAGGTGGCTTTTCAGCTTTATTATTTTATGCACATGAACCAAAAAGGGCATGAAACACCCGCATTGTTTCTTTACTCAGGTGTGTTTGTCGCGTTTATTACCGTATTAGCCTTTTTGACCATTATTTGGTGGTAAGCCCGCTTTGCCCTTGAAGGAGGCGCAGCAATGGAGAACTTAGAAATATTCGGATTTCGGGCATTATGGAGCCCTTACTATTTGACTAGTATTGTCATAGCAGCTGCTCTTTATCTGCTTCTTGTGACAAAGGGAAAGCACCGTGCGACGGTGAAAGAGAAAACGTTGTTTCTGACGGGGCTTGTCCTGTTATACGCCGTGAAAGGAAGCCCAATTGATTTAATGGGGCATATTATGTTTAGTGCACATATGGCGCAAATGGCGGTGCTCTATTTAGTCATTCCGCCTCTCCTTATTACAGGATTACCTGCGGCCATTTGGGAGCGGATCATACAAACACCAGGCATTCAGCAAATTTTTCGTTTGTTTTCCAAGCCTTTAATTGCATTGCTTGGATTTAACGGATTGTTTTCGATGTATCACATTCCGCTTGTGTTTGATTTTGTGAAAACAGATCCGTTTTATCATGCGTTGATGACGGTGGTCATTTTTATCGCTGCCTTTTTCATGTGGTGGCCGCTCGTTCATAAAGTCCAAAGTCAGCCGCAGATTACAGGCATTTTAAAGCTTGGTTATATCATGGCAGACGGAATATTGATGACTCCTGCGTGTGCTCTCATCATGTTTAGTGAGGCACCGATCTATGCAACCTATTCTGATGCTGGCGCTTGGATACAGGCACTGCACTTATGCGTGCCAAGTGATATGCTGGCAGGCCTTGCGCTCACAGGTCCTGAAATGTTCCATACCTTGCCTCTGCTAGAGGACCAGCAGCTAGGCGCGATTTTGATGAAAATTATTCAGGAGATTGTGTACGGCTCGATCCTTGCTGTTGTGTTCTTTGACTGGGCAAGAAAAGAAAGAGCGAAAGATGCCGTACCAGATGCGCTGATTCCGAAATATGAATGAAAAAAGCACAGCCGTATGGCTGTGCTCAGATTGTTGACAAAGGGCTAAAATGATCTTGATTTTAGCCCTTTGTCTTCTTTTATGCTTCAGCAGTCATTGCTTCTAGTTTATCTTTCAGCTGTTCAAGCGTTTTCTTGCTTGATTGGATGAGAGATTTAGGGAAATCTTCACCTTCGCCGTATTCAACACCGTGCGGATAATAATGTTTTCCAAGTAAAGGTGTTAGAAGCTGTATGTGTGCTCTTTTGGAACCAACATCTCCTTCGGTGGCGTAGCCGGAAATCCGTAAATAAAAGGTTCCCTCTACCATGTTATACTTTCTGTCGTACGTCACACGCTCATAATCCCATTGATCGGCTCGTACAAATCCTTCACTTTCCATGATGAAATCTAATTTATTTAAGTCAGCTGCTACCTTTTCAATCCCCGTACCTTCAAACTTCACCCAAAACCCCTCCTTATAAAAATTCCCTTTACTGACAATCATAGTATGAAAGCGTTAAACTTTCAACTGTGAAAGGTATGTTCTTTTATAACCTGGTTACAGTAATAAAGAAAATAATAGATGGAGGAATCGATGTGAAAACGAAAAAAATCAAAGATATTATGACAAAAAAAGTAGTGACATGTCAGCAAGACGACAATACGTATGAAGCGGCAGTCAAAATGAGAGACGCGGACATTGGGGCCATTCCGGTGGTTGACGGAGATCAGCTCGTTGGCATAGTGACAGACCGTGACCTTGTACTCAGAGGCATTGCAGAAAAAAAGCCAAACTCACAGGAAGTGGGCTCGCTGATGACGAAGGAAGTACTGACAGCTGAAGAAGATGCAACGCTTGAAGAAATTGTCCGGCTGATGTCAGAGCACCAGCTCCGCCGCATTCCTGTTGTGAAAAATGGCGCATTAACAGGGATTGTCGCTCTTGGAGATTTATCAGTCGAAGATTTATCAAATGATCGCGCGGGAGATGCACTGACAGAAATCTCTCAACAGGATCAAGATCACGGGCAAGGATTTCTTCATTAAGAGGGGCATATTTTAAATTCGTGTTAAATAGGCTGTATTGTCGTTGATAAATGAAGCGAGTTTTGTTTAAATGACAGTAGAAGGTACTTTTTGTACCTTGCCAATTTAACGGAGGTGTTTATTTGAAAACTGTGCTCAAAACACTCCTCATCCTCCTGATTATATCTGGAACGTACGTTCTGTTTATTCAATATGGATCTTCACCAGAAAAAGAAAACAGCAATGAACCGAAGGTGTCTAATGAAGAAACATCTAGCGATAAGCCGATCAACATCCCGAAAAAGGGGCTCATGTCCTTTATGGGAAAATCTTCAAACGAAGTGCTTAAACAGCTGGGAGAACCAGATCGCATTGATCCTTCCGCATATGATTATGACTGGTGGATATACAACCAATCGAAGAAGCACTATATTCAAGTAGGGGTAAAGGATAGTAAAGTGGTGACCCTGTTTGCAACAGGAGACGGGCTCAATGTCGAACCGTTTAAAATCGGTCAAGCCACAAGTGAAGTATTTAAAAAAACACAAATTGCACCTTACATTCATGTAGAGGATGAACAAAATTCATACCGCTTTGAATTCTCAGAAGATGATATGAATACAAGACCCACTGTGAAAGTGGGAGATGATGTGTATGTTCAGCTTTACATGGATAAGTTTGAAAGCACTCTTTCAAGTATCAGGGCGTTTAACGCAGATACATTTGTGAAACAAAAGCCATATGAGGTCGTCTATCGTGGTCAATTGATAGAACCTGAGGCAATATCAGGTGAAAAATGGAAAGAGATCGAAGCTTCCAGTCAAAAACAAATTTTTGATATGACCAATATTATCCGTCATAAGTACAAACTGCCGACCTTAAGGTGGGATGATGAAACCTCTGAAGTGGCATTCATGCATAGTGAGGACATGAAAGAGAATCATTATTTCTCCCATGAATCAAAAAAATACGGTACGCTGAAAGATCGGTTAGAAAGAGGCGAGGTGGCATTTCAGCTCGCAGGTGAAAACATTGCCTATAATTATGTAGATGGACCTGCAGCGGTAGAAGGCTGGCTCAATAGTGAAGGTCATAGGAAGGCGTTATTAAATAAAGATTACACACACCTTGGCGTAGGTGTGAAAGAAAAATACTACACTCAAAACTTCATCAAGAAAACATCTTAAACGAAAGCAGCTGCACAATCGCAGCTGTTTTTTTGATTGAAAAAGAGGCTCACCAAAATAGCTGCTGGTGTATATAGTATAGTAGGCATTTGTATGGGGGGTGAGGATATGACAAACAAACAAAAACAAACATCCATTGATGAATTTAAACAATTCGTCAGACGCCATCCGAAGTTAATTCAAGAAGTGCAAACGCAAGAAAAAAGCTGGCAAAGTGTATACGAAAATTGGATCATGTTTGGTGAAGAAGACGAGATGTGGTCTCCTTACCGGCAAACGCAATCTGAAGGCGGTAAAGAAGAAAAAGCCTCTAAGCCAAGTGAATTGGGAAAAGCAGATTTTATGTCTAAAATGGTTTCTGCCGTGAAAAAAATGGACGCTGATCAAATGAATGAACAAATCAACAAAATGAGCCAGTCTATTTCCTCTTTACAAAGCTTACTCGGACAATTTTCATCAAATGGCTCAAAGAAAGGTTCATCTGGAGGCAGTCAGCACCCATTCTCCTTCAGGAAAGATTAATTGAAAGGGGATGCTTTTGGTGCGGAAAGAAGTACAGGAGTTTGTCATGGCCGAAGAGGATCGAATCAAATTCATCAGACAGCGTCCTCTCTGGTACAGACAGCTGACTCGACATCCTGAAAAGCTATCGTCCTTTGAATTAGATAAAATGAATTTTTACGAAAAAACCATTCCTCATCGTGTGAGTCAGTTGAGCAACAGTGTTCAAATGGCTGAAATGATGATTCAAATGTTCCAAGCAATGCGCAATCAAAATGGAGCCGGGTGAGGCTTTTTTGAGTTGATTAAGATGTCTATTTCCTGAGCATCCTATAAAAGTAGATGAAAGGAGAATCAGAAGATGAAATGGATGCTGTCAATATGCGCATTGCTTTTTCTTGTCACTGGGTGTCAAAGTCAACATGGAGAGAAGCAAGTCATGAAGCAAGATCCAGCTGTACCAGTGATGCAGCAAGCCGAAAGCGAAATGAAGCAGCAAGGCTTTTTAAAATACAAAGTGCAGGGGTCTTCTGTCTATATAGAAAGTACACTACAAGATTTTCATCTTGAACCTTCGCGTCTAAAAAAGAATGAGAAGACGGGATATTTTACAGTGTATGTAGACGGAAAACGTGCAGGCAATGAGTATACTGCTGCATTTGTGGTCAAGCATCTTTCAAAAGGAAAGCATAAAATGACCGTTGTGCTCAATTCCCGTCATCCAGAATATAAGCAGAAAAGAGAAACATGGGATGTATTTGTCACGTAAAAGCATTTTCTGATCCATAGGTTTCGTGGTAAACTATGAATTGGAGGTGCAACATTTATGTATGCGACAATCGAATCTGTGGAGCTCCAAGAGGAAGCGAATCAATTGGCTGCCATGATTCTTCAGTCGGAGGAGGCTGAACATTACCGCAACTGCTTTAAGCGTCTCCAGCAAGACGAAGAAGCCCAACAAATTATTGCCCATTTTACAAAAGTAAAAGAGCAATATGAGGATGTGCAGCGGTTCGGCAAATACCATCCGGACTATAGAACGATCTCAAAGGAAATGCGTGAGGTCAAAAGAAAGTTAGATCTTCACGATACAGTGGTTGATTTCAAAAAAGCAGAAACAGCGATTCAATCCATCTTAGATGAGATTAGTATTGAAATCGGTCAAGCTGTATCAGCATATATCAAAGTTCCAACAGGGAACCCATATTTTGATGGTCTATCATCATGCGGCGGTGGCTGTGGATCAGGTGGCAGCTGTGGCTGTAAAGTATCTTGACGAGACTTGAATGTCTCGTCTTTTACATAATGACTGAAAAGAATTGAAAAAGCGGCAGGTGAAAAGATGGAAACCAAACGTCAAGGGATGGTCGTTTGGCTGCATTCGTTAAAGCAGTCAAAGGCGCTAAGAAAATTTGGAAATGTTCACTATATTTCAAGGAAAATGAAGTATGCAGTGATCTATTGTGATATGAATGATCTCGAGCGTCATATGGCTAAGCTCAGCTCATTGCCATTTGTGAAGCGTGTTGAGCCTTCATATAAACCTTTTATTAAATTAGAGTACGAATCCAAATTGGACAAAGCAAAAGAGTATGATTATAAAGTGGGCTTTTAAAGACACAAAAAAATCCCCGCGGCATCACCCGCGGGGTCCTTCTATTCTTAATGATTCATTAAGGAGAAGGCAAAGGGAGAGGAGAAACCGGAGGAAGAACTTATGGGGAAACGTAAGTCTTCTCCGCGGTTGGCAACAGCACCACATCAGATGCTGTTATAAATAGTATGACCCCGCATTCCTTGATCTATACATAGAAAATGAATGAAAATCCTTGCATTGTCCCCTGCGGAGTGTTGTGGTAAGATAATGTTGAATTTTTTGTCATAAACAATAACCAATAGAAGCAAGCAGAAAAAGTGGTGGGAAAATGAGAGTCATCTCTGGAACGAGAAAAGGCCGCACACTTAAAGCGGTACCAGGTCAATCAACAAGACCGACGACAGATAAAGTAAAAGAATCTATATTTAATATGATCGGCCCGTATTTTGATGGCGGATGGGCCCTTGATTTATTTGCGGGAAGCGGTGGTTTAGGAATTGAAGCGCTTTCCAGAGGATTCGATCATTGCATTTTCGTTGATCGAGATATGAAGGCAATTCAGACGATTAAAGGAAACCTCAACCAATTGTCGCTGCTCGATCAAAGTGAAGTGTTTCGAAACGAGGCAAAGCGTGCACTCTCAGCCGTTGTGAAACGAGAGGAATCCTTTCAAGCGATCTTTCTTGATCCGCCTTATAAAGATCAACAGCTGAAAGCACTTCTTGAAATGATTGACGAGCATGCCTTATTAACAGATGACGGCGTGATCGTGTGTGAGCATGATAAGGACGTCACACTGCCAGAGGAAGCTGGACAGCTTTACATATCAAGACAGGAACTGTACGGGTTGACTGGTATTACGATCTATAGAAAGCGGGGAAATTAAAGCATGGGAAACATAGCCGTTTGTCCGGGTAGCTTTGATCCAGTCACATTGGGCCATTTGGATATCATCAAAAGAGGTGCAAAGATCTTTGATGAAGTGTATGTATGTGTACTAAATAACTCATCCAAACAACCGTTATTTACCGTTGAAGAACGGTGTGAGCTCATTCGCCAGGCGACGAAGGATCTGCCAAATATCAAAGTTGAATCCTTTCACGGTCTGCTTATTGATTATGCGAAACAAAAAGAAGCCAAAGTCATTTTACGCGGATTAAGAGCTGTGACGGACTTTGAATATGAAATGCAAGGCACATCAATGAATAAAGTGTTAAACGATGAAATTGAAACGTTTTTCATGATGACCAACAATCAATATTCCTTCTTAAGTTCCAGCATTGTCAAAGAAGTAGCGAAATATCATGGATTAGTCAAAGATCTTGTCCCAAAAGAGGTAGAAGCAGCGCTGAAAGAAAAATTTAAAGGATGAGTGCACCGCACCGTGCACTCATCCTTTTTTTAATTTCTGATAGTATAGCGCGATATACAAGATCAAGCTGCATAGCGTGATCAATGGGCCAGCTGTCACAAGCTGATTCCAAAGCACACTGCTGTACACGACGACCTGCTGGCTTGCTTCAAAGGCACCTGCTGGGAGAGCCATGTCAGATCGAGAGACATAAAGAGGCTTGAACAATAAAAAGGCAAAAACAGCTGCATAAATTCCGTGAAGCAAACGAGCGAAGAAAAACGGTTTAAAGCGTATATCTGTTGCCGCCAGAATGCCGGCGACCTGAGCTTGAACAGAAAACCCGCTGAATCCTAATATAAAGCTGACGACAATCGTTTTAGCAAGAAGGGTGACTTCCTGTGACCCTGTCAGCTGACTTCCTAATGTGATTTCAAATAAACCGGCAATCATCGCAAGATCTAATTCTGGCGGAAGATGCATCGTTTGCAGCATATATCCGATCCCTATGGATAAGAGGTCCGTCACATGAACAACTGACAGCATTTTACTAAATACAGAAAATAAGATAATAAAGCCGCCAATCATAAAGAGAGTTTGGACTGATGACATCACCGCATCACTTAAAATTTGGCCGAGCGGTCTTTTCTCTGCGAGTCTTGCTGTATGAAGAGCGCTGAATGCCTCTTGAAACGGTGGGAATAAAAATCGCTTACGGCTTCTCAGATGTGCATCATGCCGCGCTTTATATCCCCGCATCGTCACACCAACAGCGAGATTCCCTAAATAATGTGCGCATGCCAAAACAATCCCTAAAGCTGGATGATGAAAAAAACCAACAGCCACCGCACCGAAAATAAACAATGGATTCGATGAATTTGTAAAAGAAACGAGGCGCTCTGCTTCGATTTGTGTCAGTTGTCCTTCCTGCCTGAGTCTTGTGGTTAATTTCGCACCAGAAGGGAAGCCTGATGCCATTCCCATTGCTAGGACAAATCCCCCTACACCAGGCACTCGAAAGATGGGGCGCATAAATGGCTCTAATAATACCCCGACAAATCTGACAATCCCGAAACTAATTAATAGCTCGGACAAAATAAAAAAAGGAAGCAATGATGGAAATACTACCTCCCACCACATTGCAAGTCCATTTTTAGACGCTTGCAAAGAGGCTTGTGGATGTGTAATCACAGTGGCTGTTAAAAAGATAAAAAAAGCAGCGATGAACAGAGTGTTCCATTTTTTCATGGAGATTTCGCCCCTTGCCGTTATGATCTATTGGCGAGCTCGTGATCAAAAAAGAAAGACACTAGCCGAGCCTGTCTTCTATTACTATACGAGCAGAAGGGGCATGTTTAGACCAATAGATTCGTATATATGCATAGAAAAGAGGAGGGTGGATTTTCATGAGGCGACCAGTCATTGGACTTGCGTTAGGCTCCGGGGGTGCGAGGGGAATGGCGCATATCGGAGTTTTATCTAGTCTTGAGAAACAAGGAATTCAGGTAGATATGATCGCTGGCAGCAGTATTGGCGCACTTGTTGGGAGCTTTTATGCGGCAGGACAAGACGTAGAAAAAATGAAAAAACTTGCACTTGTCTTCAGAAGAAAGTATTATGCTGACTATACACTGCCAAAAATCGGTCTTTTAAAAGGGAATCGAATGTTGCAGCTGATTCACACGTTTACATATGGGAAGAAATTTGAAGAATTAAGAATGCCCCTTGCGGTGGTTGCCTGTGACCTCGAGACAGGGGAGAAGGTCGTGTTTAAAAAAGGGTCTGTTTCACAAGCAGTCAGAGCAAGCATCAGCATTCCGGGCGTGTTTGTTCCTCATGAAATGGGAGGCAGACAGCTAGTCGATGGAGCGGTTGTTGACCGCATTCCTGTGTCTGTTTTAAAAGAAATGGGCGCGGACCTCATTATCGCCTCTGATGTATCAAGGGTGAAAAAAACAGAAAAGGCGACGAGATTATCGGATGTGATTATGCAGAGTTTGGACATCCTTCAAAATGAATTGGTCCGTCATCAAACCATTCACGCTGATGTCATGATCCGGCCGAGGCTTGAAACATTTAGCTCGAGTGCATTTACACAGGTACAGGAGATGATTGAAGCAGGTGAGCTCGCCGCAGATCAACTAACAGGTAAACTGAAAGATGTCATTGATAAATGGGAGTGTTAATCGAATGAAAAAATTGAATATTCGCTGGCTCAGCTTTTTTGTCGTTATCCTTGTATTATTTGGCTTAACCTTTGTCAAACTGCCATATTACGTGACAAAGCCGGGTGATGCAACCGAGATTGCTCCCCACATTCAAGTAGACGGCGGATATGACGAGAAGGGCAGCTTCTCACTTATGACGATAAAAGTAGGTCCAGCCAATCCGTATACGTATTTGCTTGCGAAAATGAATAAATATGACGAGATCGTCCCGGAAGAAAATATTAAAGCGGACGGGGAGTCGGATGAAGATTATATGAAAAGGCAGCTTCAGCTGATGAAAAGCTCTCAAGAAAATGCCATGATTGCAGCGTATACAAAAGCAGGCAAAAAAGTAGATTATACGTTTAACGGGGTATATGCTAGCTACGTGATGAAAGGAATGCCTGCTTACGGCAAAATTGAAGTGGGCGACCGAATCAAAAGCGTTGATGGCAAGACCTATGATTCTGCTGATAAAATGGTTTCGTATATCAGCAGCAAAAAAGCAGGTACATCTGTCCGTTTTGTCCTTGAACGAAATGGCAAAGACATCACGGAGAAAGTGACGTTAAAACCATTTAAAGAAGAGCCGAATCGAGTTGGAATCGGTGTATCATTATTTACAGATCGAAATGTGAAAGTCTCGCCTTCCATTAAGGTGGATATTGAAAATATCGGCGGCCCATCAGCAGGTCTCATGATGTCACTTGAAATTTATAACCAGCTCACAAAAGAAGACGAAACACATGGCTATGCGATTGCGGGAACGGGGACGATTGACGCCGATGGAACGGTCGGTCCAATTGGCGGAATCGATCAAAAGGTCGTGGCGGCAGATAAAGCCGGAAAAGATATATTCTTTGCACCAAACGATAAAGGTGATTCAAATTCAGACTACCGACATGCTGTCAAAACAGCGAAAGATATTAAAAGTGATATGAAAATTGTGCCTGTAGATACGATGCAAGATGCCCTGAACTATTTAAACAAATTAAAAGAGAAAGCATCTTAATCAAAGAAGAGCAGCCTTCATCAAGGCTGCTCTTTTTGTTAAGACTGGAAGAGACCAGTCTCTTCATCATATCGGATCGGTGAGGTTTTAAACTCCGCTTCCGTTAAGTCCGTTTGCATTGGCTCACTAACGGGCAGGCTGAAGACGCGGGACGCGCGAATATCAAGATCAAGTGCGGGATGTGAAAAGGCAGACAGCTTGCTTATGAGCGGCACGTCCAATTCTTTTTTCACAAGAGATAAGTATTGCTGCCCTTTCTTTGACATACCAAGTAAACGAATGTAAGGCGCTTCTCTCTCTTTCAGCAGCTCATGCATGGCACTCTTTTTCACCCTCATTAAGAGATGTGTATTCATCCGCTGCAGCCTTGTCCACGTATATCGTTTTGTTTTCACAAGAGATAGATATTCCTCGTAGGAGGACGCATGTGAAATCGCCTTTTGCATGCGGTGTTCGATGCCTTCTTCGATTTCATAGATGCCTTCTAGTTCTGCTGTATCCATTGTGTGAAAGACTTGTTTTAAGAAGCTAAAGTAGGCTTCTTGCGTATGTAAAAGACCATAAGAAGAATGATAGTCATGTAATTGCTTGAGCGTAGCTTCTGGGAGATATGGGGCGACTGTTTCAAATGTGCCGTGATCTTTTAAGGCTTTTCGTATACTTGTTGCGCTTGCGATTTTCTGATTTTTAGGAAGTTCTTCATCATGATAACCAGATGAAATCCTTTGAGAGGTAAAGGGCTGCATGTGAGGGGATCTCTCCAAGATGGCTTTGACATAATGGAAACCTAAAATGTTATTTGGCTTGGACAGATCCAGTAAGTGCTTAGGATCAATCACCTCTTGAAACGCAGCTGCTGCAGCTGCTGGATAACTAAGGCCTTCTTTCACCTTTTCTTTTGTGAAAAGGTCAATTTCTCCTTTTTTCTCAAGCCAAGCATGAGCCGTTCGCTCAAATGCTTTAATGTCACCATCCTCGCTGCCGAAAAAAAGGGAGCGGCATTTTAAAGCATCTAGAATCGCCACAGCACCGTTTGCAAAGGTTTCTGCCTTTTGCACTGCGTATATGTATGGAAGCTCACACACAATGTCTACACCGTTTTGCAGCGCCATTTTTGTCCGCGCCCATTTTGAGACGATGGCAGGCTCACCACGCTGGAGGAAGGAACCGCTCATGACGGCAATGGCAACATCTGAGGAGGTATGTGTTTTCGCCTGACGAACATGATAGGCATGTCCATAATGAAATGGATTATACTCGACAACGACTCCTGTTGCTTTCAATAGATGTTCCGCCTTTCTTGCTATGGTTAAATGGTCTATGCTAAAGTAGCATAAGGGAAAAATGAAGCCCATTTTTTTCAGTGTAGGCATTCCGCGAACTGATGTCAAACAACCCTCTGACATCACAAAGGACTGTAAAGAAAAAATATTGACAAATAACATGATGAAAGCTATAATCATGTTTGTTGCTCTTAGAGGTGATACAATTGAAATGGACAGTTTATCAGTTACATCAAAAAGCTAAAAACAGCTTCGATTTTCATGAGACGGTTGACTTAAATGAACTTACTAGCCTTCATTCAGATATACGTCGCATTTCACCGGTAGAGGTGAAAGGGACTGGAGTGATCGAATCAAAGCAAGTCGCATTTGATTTAACCATCACAGGTGAAATGACATTGCCTTGTTCAAGAACGCTTGTTGATGTAAATTATCCATTTGCGATTTCAACGAAAGAACTATTTGTACTTCATAAGACAGACGATATAGAAGATGAAGACGTTTCTATTGTAGAAGACGACATCATCGACTTAACGCCTATAGTCAAGGAAGAAATTCTTCTTGAAGTGCCGATGCAAATCTTTTGCGACCAAACGGATGTAAAAGGTGCTGCACCACAAGAAGGGAATGACTGGGCGGTCATTTCGGAAGATGCACATCAAAACCGAATTGATCCGCGTCTGGAAGGCTTGAAGAAGCTCTTAGAAGAAAATAATGAATCTTAACTTAACTCTTTAAGGAGGTGGGAATAATGGCTGTACCTTTTAGAAGAACTTCTAAAATGAAAAAAAGATTGCGTCGTACGCATTTCAAACTACAAGTACCTGGTATGGTAGCTTGCCCAGAATGCGGTGAAATGAAAATTTCTCATCGTGTCTGCAAATCTTGCGGAACATACAAAGGCAAAGACGTAAAAAGTAACTAATGCTTGATAAAAAAACGTGAGGGAATCTTCCCTTGCGTTTTTTTATTTGTCTATTTTTTAGGTTTCTCTCCTGCAAATAGTCTATCTACTCTAGTAGGCGCATATGATGTGGTATTCAGATTCAGGGGGGATGATCAATTGACGATTACAAGGCAGGACGCATGGACACAAGATGAAGATTTACTTTTAGCAGAAGTCGTCTTAAGGCACATTCGAGATGGAGGAACGCAGCTTTCCGCATTTGAGGAAGTCGGGAAAGCATTGTCAAGAACAGCTGCAGCATGTGGTTTCAGGTGGAACTCATACGTTAGAAAACAATATCAGGCAGGCATAGAGCTGGCGAAAAAACAGCGGAAAGAACTGCGTAAAAAAATCGGTATTCATTCCTCTGGTTTACCACAGCATGCGTTAACCATAGAAGAGAAGACATCTTCAATTCAGGCTGAATTGACCCTTCGAGAAGTGATTCAGTTTTTAGAGCAGCTTGAAAAAGAACCTGATGGACCTGCTCATTTACGCGAGGAACTGGCAGATGCACAGCATCAATTGAAGACACTTTCAGAAGAAAATGAACACTTAAAGCGGCAATTAAAAATGACAGAAGAAGATTACCGGGCACTCATAGGTATTGTTGAAAGAGTCAAACAGAATATCAGCTTAAAAGAATATGCTAAATAAAGAGACGCCCCTCACAGAGAAAGGAGGGGCGTTTTGTGATCAGTCTTTAAGCGGATTCACCTGTATTTTTTTGAATATGAGCGGGCTCCCAGATGAGTGGATTTTCACCCTTATCGCGCTCCATATCATATTTTACTGCTTCAAAGCCCATTTTATCCCAAAAACCGGCTGATTTGACGCGCGGATTGGTCCGAATTGGCAATCCGAACGATTTGGCGAATTCAACAAGTGCTTCGCCGTACCCTTTGCGCTGATACCCAGGAAGCACTTCCAGCTTCCACAGCTCTAAATAATCATGATTGTGGTTAAAATACGTTGTCGTTGAGCCGTCCACTTGATAAAGGCTCATACGTGCCACTAGCTTATCTCCAAAATAAATTCCGTAAAATGGAGAGTTGCTGTCATTTTCAATCATATTGCTTTCAAGGTCTTCAAGCATGGATAGCTCTTGTATGCCGTATTCCTTAAATTGTTTAAATTCCTCTAAAGTTTTGTAATTAATTAGAAGTCGTTTTACTTGTGCCATATGATCTTCCCCCTTACACACATAATGTCGACAGTGATGTCATTGAAGGCGTTTTCATCCCATCCGCCTCGAAAAGTTTTTACACTTATTATTATAGTTTTTAAATTAAAAAAATTCAATCATAGCGCGCCATCTGCTTTTTGCATCACGACATGAACCTGTTACAATAATTGATATAATGAAGTAAACAGAAAAAGGGAAGTGCGGCAGTTGAACATTGGAATCATTGGCGGCGGTGCGATTGGTCTGCTTTGTGCTAGTTATTTATCACAGCATCATGACATCACGGTCTTTACAAGAAGAAAAGATCAGGCAGAAGAGATTCGAGCATCAGGCATTCAGCGAACAGTAAAAGGAGAAACATGTCAGGCGGCTGTTCATGCACAGACAGGAATAACAGGAGTATTTGATTTGCTCATCGTGACAGTGAAATATCATCATTTGCAAGATGTGCTCGATGAATTATCGACATTACCTCGTCAGCGTATCTTATTTTTACAGAACGGAATGGCTCACTTATTAGATTTGGAGAATTGGAAAACGGCACATTCATTATATATAGGTGTGGTAGAACACGGGGCTATGAAGATGTCAGATCATGCAGTGAACCATACAGGTATTGGTGTCATCAAGTGGGGGGCATTTCAGCATGAGGAAGCAGCTGATATAAAAAATGCATTGAATGAGACATCATCTCATTTTCAGATGATCTATACGGATGAATGGAAAAAGGTGCTGGAGGAAAAACTGCTTGTCAATGTCTGTATTAATCCGCTGACGGCTTTGCTGCATGTGAGAAACGGGAAATTGATCGCAAACCCCTCATATGAATACATGATGAAATGTGCATTTGATGAAGCGGTATCCATCTTGGGATTGTCTGAAAAAGAGCGGCTCTGGCCTTATGTAGTCTCTGTTTGTGAGAAAACGGCTGCGAATCAGTCGTCTATGCTTCAAGATATTGTGAAAGGCCGCCAAACCGAAAGAAAAGCCATCGTTGGCTATCTTTTAAAAAAGGCTCAAGTTCAAGGTGTTGCGGCGCCACATCTCACTTTCTTTTATCGAAGCTTGGAAGTATTGGAAAAAAAGCAAACAAAATCTTTTGAGTGAGATCATTTACATGCTATACTTTTTTCGGGAAACTAACTATTTATTGAAGAAAGGAAGTTCTAAACATGCAATTGACTGAACTTTCCATCCGAAGTCAGAATTTATTCATACGTGATTATATAGAAGAAAAAAAAGAGATGACGACTTTTTTTGATTATGATATACATTCTGAGCACACATGGAAAAAGAGATACGACGATCTCATGGAAATGAGCTTCCCGCGCGAGGCTTTAGCGGATTATATGAGCGCATACCATGCAAAGTTTGAATCGGCAGCGATGCGTCAGAACATTGAAAAGATCCGTGATGAACGGAGTGTCATGGTGGTTGGAGGACAGCAGGCTGGTCTATTAACAGGACCGCTTTATACCATACATAAAATCATATCCATCATTCAGTTTGCAAAAGAAAAAGAAACAGAGCTTGGAGTCCCAGTGATTCCGGTCTTTTGGGTAGCCGGTGAGGATCATGACGTAGATGAAATTAATTTTGTGTACACGTCTGGCGAAAAAGAACCAGTGAAACAAAAGCTGCCATTACATAACGTCAAAAAAGCGGCTGCGAAAAGAATCCCGCTTGATCAAGAAAAAACCGAGAAATGGCTCCGTGATGTGTTTTCAACATATGAAGAATCTGCGTACACCAATGACTTGCTCGATCAGCTTCTTCGATGTTTACGCAAATCACAAACCTTTACTGATTTCTTTGAATGGATTGTAAGTGACCTCTTTGAAGAAGATGGACTGCTTTTATTTAATTCAGGTGACTTAGGTGTCAAACCACTTGAACGTGCGTTATTCAAGCACATTGTTGAGACAAATGATGCAGTCACTGCTCGCTTAAAAGACACGCAGGCCGCCATGAAACGAGCAGGATATCAGCCGATCATTGAAGCTGGTGACAGTCAGGCAAACCTATTTTACGAATATGATGAGGAACGTTTCCTAATTGAGAAAGAGAACGGCCGGTTTTCTATATCAGAAGTGGGGCTTACATGGACAAAGGAAGAGCTTCTGCAGGAAGTTGAGGAGCACCCAGAACGGTTTAGCAACAATGTGGTGACGCGTCCCTTGATGCAGGAAACCCTTCTCCCAACACTTGCTTTTATGGCAGGACACGGTGAGGTTAACTATTGGGGAGAACTGAAAGGAATCTTTGAGCATTTTAAATTAAAGATGGCGCCTGTTCTTCCAAGACTGCATGTGACCATTCTTGAAAGGCACATCAACAAGAAACTGCCGGTTAGAGAACTGTCGGTAGAAGAAGTGCTGACAAGCGGAGTGAATGAAAAGAAAGAAGCGCACTTTGAACAAAGTCTTCCAGACAGCTTTGTTCAAGCAGTTCAACAGGCCAAACGTGAATTAGCGAATGCTCATGGTGTGATGAGACAAGAAGCACTGGAGATTGAACCAAACTTCGAGCAGCTGCTAGATAAAAATGCCAAATTTATCGAAGACCAGCTTCAATTTGTTTATCAAAAGGTGGCGCAGCGTGTGGAAGAGAAGGAAGGATATATCCTTCGGGACTTTGAACGGATTGAAAATAGTTTAAAACCACTGGACGCCCCGCAAGAAAGAATTTGGAATATCATGTATTTTTTAAACAAATATGGACCAGAATTCTTCAAAACGTTCAAAAATCTGCCATTTTCATTTCAAAACAAGCAACAAATTGTCAAACTTTGAAATAAAGTTTTAATGAACCCTGACTAGTTCAGGGTTTTTTTTTATGTAGAAACAGTGTAGAATAAGTTTTGTGGAGAGAAGTGGTGGATAGTGGAGAGTAAGGGTGAGAAAGTGGGGCTCTGATTATCATGTTCATGGGTGAATACCAGCATACGATTGATTCAAAAGGGCGCATGATCATCCCTGCTAAATTTAGAGACGGTCTCGGAGAACAGTTTGTGCTGACGAGAGGGCTTGATCAATGTTTATTTGGCTACCCTATGAGTGAGTGGAAACTAATCGAAGAGAAACTCAAAGCACTACCGCTAACGAAAAAAGATGCACGTGCGTTTACCCGGTTCTTCTTCTCTGGCGCAGTCGAATGCGATCTGGACAAGCAGGGGCGTATAAACATCGCATCAAACCTACTCCAATATGCAAAACTCGAAAAAGAATGTGTGGTCATCGGCGTTTCAAATCGAATTGAGTTGTGGAGTAAGTCGATCTGGGAACAATATACAGAAGAGCAAGAAGATTCTTTTGCTGAAATTGCTGAAAACATGATTGGATTTGATATATAATAATCCCTTGTGCAGCAAGCTTTCTACACATTCATTTCTATTTGAAAAAGGTGGGACCATAACATCATGTTTCAACATGAGACAGTATTATTAAAAGAAACAGTTGACGGTTTAAACGTAAAAGAAGACGGTACATATGTGGACTGCACGCTGGGCGGAGCAGGTCATAGCTCATATTTACTATCTCAATTATCAGAAAAAGGAACATTGATTGGATTTGACCAAGACGATGCTGCACTGGATCATGCACGAGAGAAGCTCGCGGATTCTAAAGCGAACATTCTTTTCATAAAAAGCAACTTCCGATATTTAAAAGAACGTCTGAATGAACAAGGTATTACAAGCGTAGACGGTGTGATTTTTGACCTTGGGGTTTCATCTCCTCAGCTCGACACACCAGAGAGAGGCTTTAGTTATCACCATGATGCACCTCTTGACATGCGAATGGATCAATCAGCCGCATTGTCGGCAAAAAAAGTGGTGAATGAATGGCCATTTGAAGATCTAGTTCGGATTTTCTACAAATATGGGGAAGAAAAATTCAGCAAGCAAATCGCACGCAAAATTGAAGAAGCAAGAAAAAAAGCGCCAATTGAAACAACGGGTGAGCTTGTCGACATTATCAAAGAAGGAATTCCGGCACCTGCAAGACGAACTGGCGGACATCCAGCGAAAAGAGTGTTTCAAGCGATTCGAATTGCCGTAAATGATGAATTGAAAGTATTTGAAGAAGCACTAGAACAAGCAATAGAGTTACTCAATCCGAAGGGGAGAATTTCTGTCATTACATTCCATTCACTTGAAGACCGGATTTGTAAAAGTACATTTAGAGAAATGTCTTCTCTTCCAGAACTTCCGCACGGACTACCAGTGATTCCAGAAGGACTTGAACCAAAGCTGAAGCTGATCACGAGAAAACCGATCGTTGCATCAGAACAAGAGCTGGAACATAACAACCGTGCCCGTTCAGCGAAGCTCCGAATTGCAGAAAAAAAGTAAAACGACACCATAGATGATGATAAAAAGGAGGTTTCTTATGAGTAATTTGGCTTATCAAAGAGAAGTGAAGCAACATCAAACAGAGCAGCAAGGCCAATCGGTTGTCATTAAAAGAAGAGGTTCTATCACACTTGGTGAAAAAATCTTACTTGTCATGTTTGTCATGGCTCTTATGTGCAGCTCCATTCTCATCATTTCTAAAGCCTTTGCTGTCTATCACGCCAATATTGAAGTGCAGAAATTAGAACAGCAAGTATCTTTAGAATCGAAGAAGATCACTGAGCTTCAAAAGGAAAAAGACTTGCTGAGTGAACCAGAAAGAATCATCGAAGCCGCGAAAAAAGCAGGCTTAAGCATATCGAAAGATGTTAAGAAGGTCGATTAACATGGCGATGCCTAAAAAGAATAAAATGATGAACAGAGGCGCGGCAATTGCAAGTATTTGCTTCGCCCTGTTTTTCTTTATCATCCTAGCACGTTTTATCTATATTCAGATTACAGGAACGGTTGATGGACAAGTGTTAGCCGCCAAGGCTAATGAACAATATCAATCGAAGAAAACACTTGAAGCCAAAAGAGGGTCTATTTTAGACCGGAATGGAAATGTGATTGCTGAGGATACATCTGTGTATAAGCTCATTGCGGTCATGAGCAAGAAAATGACAGTGGACCCTAAGCATCCAATGCATGTCGTCGATAAAGAAAAGACGGCAAAAGAGCTCTCAAAAGTCATCGACATGAGTGAAAATGAAATTTTAAAGCGTCTCAATACAAAAGATGCATTCCAAGTTGAGTTTGGTAAAGCGGGGAAAGATATTAGTTTTTCAACGAAGGAAAAAATTGAAAAGCTAAAGCTTCCAGGGGTCGCATTTGAAAAAGACACGAAGCGATATTATCCAAACGGCATGTTTGCTTCTAACCTGATCGGTTATGCCAGATTAGATGAGGCGACAAAGGACATGTCAGGTGCAATGGGACTTGAGAAGGCACTGAACAAATATTTAAAAGAGAAAGACGGCTATGTGACATATAACAGTGACAGAAGCGGATGGGCCTTGCCGAATAGTAAAGAAGACATTGTTGCCCCGAAAGACGGGAAAAACGTCACGCTGACCATCGATCAGAAAATTCAAGCGTTTCTTGAAGAAAGTATGACGCAGGTTGCCAAAAAGTATAAGCCGAAGAAAATCATTGCCACAGTCGTTGATCCGAAAACTGGAAAGGTTCTCGCGATGGGGCAGCGGCCAAGCTTTAATTTAAATGAACTAGACATTACGAATTATAACAATGATGTCATTTCATATGCGTTTGAACCAGGTTCAACGATGAAGATCTTTACCCTCGCTGCGGCGATCCAAGAAGGGGTCTACCAAGGCAGTGACAAATATCAATCTGGTACTTATAAAGTAGGCGGCGGCCTTGTGAGAGACCACAACAACGGAAATGGCTGGGGGAAAATTGACTTTCATCAAGGGGTTCTTCGCTCATCAAACGTGGCCTTTGCAAAGCTGGCGAAAGAAAAACTAGGCTTCACACGATACGAACAATATTTGCAGAAGTTCCATTTCTATGACAAAACGGGGATTGACTTGCCGAACGAAGCGTCTAGCAAAATCAATTATAGATACGAATATGACAAAGCATCGACGGCTTATGGTCAAGCGTCAGCCATCACACCGATTCAACAAATCGAAGCAGCCACAGCGATAGCAAACGGCGGAACAATGATGAAGCCATATGTCATTGACCATATTACAGACCCGAATACAAACAAAACGATTTTGCAGCACGAACCAACAGCAGCAGGAAAACCGATTTCATCTGATACAGCGAAGCAAGTTCGCGACATATTAGGTGAGGTTGTTTCCTCAAAAATTGGAACAGGTCAGCCTTACCAAATCAAAGGCTTCGACGTTGCTGGAAAAACAGGAACGGGGCAAATTGGCGGTGCCGGCGGTTACCTCCAAGGAAGAAACGATTACGTCTTTTCATTTATGGGAATGGCGCCAAAAGATGATCCGAAGCTGCTTGTTTATGTAGCTGTACAGCAGCCGCAGCTGTCTGAAACAGAAACAGGGTCTGCCCCGGTTTCTCAAATCTTTAACCCTGTGATGAAAAATAGTCTGCTATATTTAAATATTGCACCAACAAAAACAGACGATAAAAAATCAGGCGCAGAAAAAGTGAAACAAGAAACGATGCCTTCATTCCTGGATTTAGAAGTGAAGCAGGCGGAAACAGAAGCCAAAAATAAACACTTAGCGCCTGTTGTCATTGGAGACGGCCTCTCCATTAAACGCCAGTGGCCGAGTGCGGGCTCTGAATTCTCTGAAAGCCAGAAAGTCTTCTTGAAAACAGCAGGGAAAACCATTAAGATGCCTGATATGACAGGCTGGTCCAGAAGGGAAGTCCTTCAATATGCTTCGATTTCCGGTGTGCATATAGAAACAAATGGACAAGGATATGCTGTAAAACAAAGTGTCAAAAGTGGAGCGGAGATTTCAGACAAAGTCGTCACTGTGACATTTAAAAGCCCAAATTAACTTTAAACCTAGCAAACCGCTTGCTAGGTTTTTTCTTTTGCTCCAGCTGAATATCACGTAGCGTTCTACAAAAGGACGGGCCTGCATATGATGAAAACAAGCCATATGTAAGGAGTGAACCGGGCGTGCGAGTGTCAAGTGTAACAGTGAGAAAACGATTGCTTTTCGTGCTGCTGTTTGGGGTGATCATTTTTTTCATCATAGATACTAGATTAGGATATGTACAGTTTATAATGGGCGAGAAGCTGACAAGCTTAGCAAAAGATTCATGGAGCCGAAACCTTCCATTCGAACCGGAACGGGGAGATATTTTGGACCGGAATGGGGTAGAGCTTGCGACGAACAAAAGTGCCCCATCTATATTGGTCGTCCCTCGGCAAATTAAAGATCCCGCAGAAACAAGCAAGAAATTGGCAGCAGTACTGAATATGTCTGAAGAGAAAGCGTACAAGCATGTCACGAAGAAAACATCAATTGAACGAATTTCTCCTGAGGGCAGAAAGGTATCTCATGAAAAAGCAAAAGAAGTAAGAGAGCTTGATTTAGAAGGCGTGTATGTAGCAGAAGACAGCATCAGACATTATCCGTTTGGCAGCTTTCTTTCACATGTACTGGGCTTTGCTGGAATCGATAATCAAGGTTTACTTGGACTGGAAGCCTACTATGACGATGATCTAAAAGGCGAAAAAGGTTCTGTGAAGTTTTATTCCGATGCAAAAGGGCAGAAAATGCCAGATGAAGCAGACGATTATACACCGCCTAAAGATGGTCTTGATATGAAATTAACAGTCGATTCAAAAGTACAAACCATCATAGAACGAGAATTAGACAACGCGCAGGCAAAGTATAATCCAGATGGTATGATTGCGATTGCGATGAATCCGAAAAATGGTGAAGTGCTGGGAATGTCAAGCAGACCAGATTTTGATCCAGCTGACTATCAATCAGTTGACCCAAAAGTGTTTAACCGAAATCTTCCGGTGTGGAGCACATATGAGCCGGGTTCGACGTTTAAAATTATTACACTTGCAGCAGCATTAGAAGAAAAGAAAGTAAATTTAAAGCGCGATTCATTTTTTGACAGCGGATCTGTGACAGTTGATGGTGCAAGACTCAGGTGCTGGAAAAAAGGCGGGCACGGATCACAGTCATTCTTGGAAGTGGTTCAAAATTCCTGTAACCCCGGCTTTGTAGAGCTAGGAGACCGTCTTGGGAAAGATAAATTATTTTCCTATATTAAAAATTTCGGATTTGGCCAAAAAACAGGAATCGACCTTCAAGGGGAAGGGCGGGGGATTTTGTTCCCGCTTGATCGTGTAGGTCCTGTAGAGCAGGCGACCACGGCCTTTGGGCAAGGTGTATCTGTTACGCCGATTCAGCAAGTAGCTGCAGTAGCAGCTGCGGTAAATGGCGGGACACTTTACACGCCTTATATTGCAAAAGAATGGATAGATCCAATCACAAAAGAGGTCGTGAAAAAGCAATCACCGATTGCCAAAAAGAAAGTGATTTCAGCAGAGACATCTAAAGAAATCAGGTTTGCACTTGAAAGTGTAGTCGCCCAAGGAACTGGCCGAAATGCATTTGTTGAAGGGTATCGGGTCGGCGGAAAAACAGGAACAGCACAGAAGGTAAAGGACGGAAAGTATATGGAGAATAACCATATTGTGTCGTTTATCGGATTTGCGCCTGCAGATGACCCAAGTATTGTAGTCTATGTGGCTGTGGATAACCCAAAAGGCACCATTCAATTTGGTGGTACCGTGGCCGCACCAATTGTTGGTCATATTATGCGGGACAGCCTGCCAGAGATGGGTGTGAAAAAAAGAAAAGGGCAAATTGAAAAGAAGTACCAGTGGCTGGACACAAAAACCATTGAAGTACCGAATCTTGTAGGAGGATCTGTTTCAGATCTTGAAACCCTCTTGATCAACCTAAAGATCGATGCCTCAGGAACTGGCAGTAAAGTAGTGAAGCAATCACCTGCTGCTGGGACAAAGGTCAAAGAAGGCTCCACGATCAGATTATACTTAAACGATGAATAATAAAGAATGAACAGAGGGTAGCCGCACTCATTCGGCTGCCTCTTTTTGTTGAAAGAGAAGAACCGTTTGAAAAAAAGAGTCCAAAGTGTGTTTTTTCCAACAGAAACTTAAGGAATACGCTGGATGTATCCTTTTTTTTACGATAAAATATAGACTGTGTGTTTTTTTCACAAGACATGCACGTGAACGAATTTGAGAGGTTTGATATGAAAATGAAATTACAAGAACTGCTTACATACTTTAAAAGTGAAAACAACGAATTGATAAACGAAAATCCTGATATCACTTCCATTGAAATGGATTCAAGAGAGGTGAAAAAGGGAAGCCTTTTTGTCTGTATAAAAGGCTATACAGTAGATGGACACGATTATGCTGAAAAAGCGGTGAAAAGCGGGGCTGCAGCAATTGTAGCGGAACACCCTCTTAACATAACAGATGTACCAGTCATTATTGTGAAACACTCTCAAAGAGCACTTGCAAGAATAGCTGATGCGTTTTATGGACAGCCAACTCATAAGCTGAATCTCATCGGGATCACAGGCACAAACGGAAAAACCTCAACAACACACATGATCGAACAAATGATGAGAAAAGCCGAGAAGAAAACAGGCTTAATCGGTACGATGTATATGAAGGTGAATGATGACATTCTCGACGTGAAAAACACCACACCTGAAAGTGTCACACTTCAGAAAACGTTTAAACAGATGCTTGATCAAGATGTAGATACAGCCATTATGGAAGTATCATCACATGCACTCCATCTTGGCAGGGTGCATGGATGTGATTATGATATTGCTGTTTTCACAAACCTTACACAGGATCATCTTGACTACCACAACACAATGGAAGAATATAAACACGCGAAAAGCTTGCTATTTTCTCAGCTCGGAAGCGCCTTTCATCACAATAAACCCAAGCATGCGATTTTAAATGCAGATGATGAGGCTTCGAGTTATTTTGAAAAAGTCACAGCTGCTGAAGTCATGACGTATGCCTTAGAGCAAAAAGCAGATGTCATGGCAAAGAATATTCAAATTATGCCAAAAGGAACTCAATTTGATTTGGTCACTCCAATTGGCACCAAGAATGTGACGGTTGCCCTCGTCGGAAAGTTCAATGTGTATAATATCCTGGCAGCTGTATCAGTCGGGATCGTATCTGGCTTAACGTTTGAGTCGATCGTTAGTGCGATTGAAGAGTTGGAGGGAGTCAAAGGCAGATTTGAACTTGTAAACTGCGATCAAGATTTCCCTGTCATTGTCGATTACGCGCATACACCTGACAGTTTAGAAAATGTCCTCACAACGTGTAGAGAATTAACAGAGGGCAAAATTTTCTGTGTGATTGGCTGCGGCGGCGACCGTGATAAAACAAAGCGTCCTCAAATGGCCCAAATCGCTGTGAAATATGCAGATGAACCTGTATTTACATCAGACAACCCAAGAAGCGAAGATCCTTCAGCCATTTTAAAAGATATGGAAAATGGGGTGCCAGACGCGTATTATCATAGCTTTGTGAATCGGAAACAAGCCATCTTCTTTGCCATTGCCAATGCGAAAAAAGGCGATACAGTCTTAATAGCGGGTAAAGGCCATGAGACATATCAAATCATTGGCGATCAAGTCTATGACTTTGATGATGCAAAGGTTGCAGTTGACGCTATTTTAGATCTAAACAAATCTTAAAATGATGAAAAGAGTGTAATGAAATGAAGCATTTTGTACAAAAACAACATACGAAGAACGCGAATGAATACCATAATAATGAATGCAATTTTCTGATGGAAAACGGCTTTGGAAATTCGGAAGGAGTAAAGAACGATGCTTGAACAGGTGATATTGTTTACAATCATAATGGGATTTTTAATCAGTGTTCTTTTATCCCCGATTTTTATACCGTTTTTAAGAAGACTTAAATTTGGTCAAAGTATTAGAGAAGAAGGCCCGCAGTCTCACCAAAAGAAATCTGGTACTCCGACAATGGGCGGAATTATGATTATCTTTTCTATCACCATTACAACGATTGTGATGATCAACAAATTCTCTGAGATTAGTCCAGAAATGTTTTTACTGTTATTTGTCACACTTGGTTACGGCCTATTAGGATTTTTAGATGATTATATTAAAGTAGCGATGAAACGAAATCTTGGATTAACATCGAAACAGAAATTAATCGGTCAAATTGTGATCGCAGTGATCTTTTATGCAGTTTTCCATTATTATCAGTTTGCAACGACGATTCGCATTCCAGGAACAGACGTCAGCTTTGATTTAGGATGGGCTTACTTTATCCTTGTCGTTTTCATGCTTGTCGGAGGTTCTAATGCCGTGAACTTAACGGATGGACTGGATGGTCTCTTATCTGGAACCGCTGCTATTGCTTTCGGAGCTTTTGCCATACTGGCTTGGAATCAATCCCAGTATGATGTAGCGATCTTTTCAGTAGCTGTTGCAGGAGCCGTCCTTGGTTTCCTTGTGTTTAACGCACATCCTGCAAAAGTATTTATGGGTGATACAGGTTCTCTAGCATTAGGCGGAGCCATTGTAGCAATTGCGATTTTAACGAAGCTTGAAATTTTACTTGTCATTATTGGTGGAGTATTTGTTGTTGAGACGCTATCCGTTATTCTTCAAGTGATCTCCTTTAAAACAACCGGCAAAAGAATCTTTAAGATGAGTCCGCTTCACCACCACTATGAGTTAGTTGGCTGGTCAGAGTGGAGAGTAGTTGTCACCTTCTGGACAGCTGGTTTATTACTTGCTGTTTTAGGAATTTACATCGAGGTGTGGTTATAATTGAATAAGATGCAAATGTTAAAAAACGAACATGTACTAGTATTAGGTCTTGCAAAAAGCGGATATGCGGCAGCTTCAATTCTTCATGAACATGGAGTAAATGTGACGGTAAATGATCAAAAACCGTTTGAAGAAAACGAACCTGCTCAGCTACTTTCTGAAAAGGGGATTGATGTCGTTTGTGGCAGTCATCCTCTTCGTATATTCGAAGATAAAGAAATTACGATTTTAATTAAAAATCCAGGAATTCCATATGAAAATGTGATGGTTCAAGAAGCGCTTCGCCGCCAAATTCCAGTTTGGACGGAAATAGAATTAGCGTATCATTTAACCTCATCCTCTTTTATTGGGATTACTGGATCGAATGGAAAAACCACTACCACGACTTTGATTTATGAAATGCTGAAAAAAGACAGCCAAAAAACATTAGTGGCGGGTAATATTGGAACAGTTGCCAGCGAAGTCGCTGCAAATGCAGCTGGCGATGAGTGGATCGTAACGGAACTCTCTTCTTTTCAGTTAATGGGAACAGTTGAGTTTAGACCTAAAATCAGCTTAATATTAAATATTTTTGATGCACATTTAGACTATCACCACACTCGTGATGAGTATGAAAAAGCAAAGCAGAAAGTATTCGCACATCAACATGAAGATGATATCGCTGTAATTAACCTAGATGATCCATCGGTCGTAAAACTGGCAGAAGGTTCAAAAGCAAAAAAAGTGTTTTTCTCAGTGAAAGAGCCAGTAGAACATGGTGCGTTTATTCAACATGGTGCAATTTATTACATGAATGAACATATCATTGATGTAAAGGATGTTGTCCTTCCTGGTGAGCATAACCAAGAAAACATTCTGGCAGCTATTTGTGTTGTGAAAAATGCAGGCTGCTCAAATGAAGCAATCGTACACGTTCTCACGACATTTAGTGGAGTGAAGCATCGTCTGCAGTTTGTAGATACAATTCAAAGTCGGAAATTTTATAACGATAGTAAAGCAACCAATATTTTGGCAACAAGTAAAGCATTGTCAGCCTTCGAACAACCGACCATTTTATTAGCAGGTGGACTTGATCGCGGCAATGAATTTGATGAATTGAAACCTTTCATGAAAAATGTAAAAGGAATTATCACATTTGGTGAGACTGCACCTAAGTTTGTGAAGCTTGGTGAAGAGCTTGGAATACATCACGTAAAACATGTCGATAATGTTGAACAAGCAGTACCTGCGGCGTTTAACATATCTGAAGAAGAAGACGTGATTTTATTATCTCCGGCTTGTGCAAGCTGGGATCAACATAAAACATTTGAAGAACGTGGAGACATGTTTGTAAACGCCGTGCATATGCTTAAATAAGGGCTTGTCTCTCATATGACTGACAGCCCAAATGAAATTATGCTTGGGGTGTCGGTCTCTTGACGAATAAGAAAACTTCTCCGGATTTTTTGCTTGTTGTCATTACGTTACTTTTATTGACGATTGGTTTAATTATGGTGTACAGCGCTAGTGCTGTGTGGGCATCGTATAAATTTGATGATTCGTTTTATTTTGCAAAAAGACAGCTTTTGTTTGCCGGAATCGGAGTTATCGCAATGTTTTTCATTATGCGAGTCGATTATTGGACGTGGCGGACTTGGTCAAAGATATTGATTGCTGTTTGTTTTCTCCTTTTGCTGCTTGTACTCATTCCTGGTATCGGTATGGAGAGAAATGGATCAAGAAGCTGGATCGGTGTCGGTGCGTTTAGTATTCAGCCCTCTGAATTTATGAAGCTTGCGATGATTGCGTTTCTTGCAAAATTCTTATCTGAAAAACAAAAAAATATCACATCCTTTCGCAAAGGTTTTGCCCCAGCTTTAGGCATTGTATTTTCTGCATTTGCCATCATTATGCTTCAGCCGGATCTGGGAACAGGAACGGTGATGGTTGGAACCTGTATTATTATGATATTTGTTTCAGGTGCGAGAATTGCTCACTTTATATTTCTCGGTCTTATAGGACTCAGCGGGTTTGCTGCACTTGTCTTATCAGCACCCTACCGAATAAAACGAATTACATCGTACTTAAATCCTTGGGAAGATCCGCTAGGCAGTGGGTTTCAAATTATTCAATCCTTATACGCTGTTGGTCCAGGTGGTCTTTTCGGAATGGGACTTGGTCAAAGTAGACAAAAATTCTTCTATTTACCTGAGCCCCAAACGGACTTCATCTTTGCGATATTGTCTGAAGAGCTTGGCTTTATAGGGGGATCACTCATTTTACTCCTCTTTAGTGTTCTATTATGGAGAGGCATACGAATAGCACTTGGAGCCCCAGATTTATATGGAAGTTTCCTGGCAGTTGGTATTATTTCAATGGTGGCCATTCAAGTAATGATTAACATCGCAGTTGTCACTGGACTTATTCCTGTGACAGGTATCACGCTCCCATTCCTTAGTTATGGCGGCTCATCACTGACATTAATGCTGATGGCGATTGGCGTACTTTTGAATGTAAGCAGGTACGCAAGATATTAACGTGCTGAAGCTCATGAAACCATGTTGACGTTTATTTTGCAAAAGTACAAAAAAATGATTTGAAGAGTGAAAATGACAGTTTTTGTTTCGAAAACGTGTTTTTTGACTCTTCTTTACAGGTTTTAACGGAGCCCTGTTGTTTAAAACAGGGTTTATACTTTGTTCAGAGCAGAAAAAAATTGAGGGGAAATGGTATAATGCGTATAGTAATCAGTGGAGGCGGAACAGGCGGACATATTTATCCGGCCTTAGCCTTTATTAAAGAAGTGAAAAGACTGCATCCTGATGTGGAATTTTTATATATCGGTACTGAAAATGGACTTGAAAAGAAAATTGTAGAAAGAGAAAATATCCCTTTCAAGGCGATAGAAATTTCAGGTTTTAAACGAAAGCTTTCCTTTGATAACGTCAAAACGGTGATGAGATTTTTGAAAGGCGTTCAAAAAAGCAAATCTTACTTAAAAGAATTCAAACCTGATGCGGTCATTGGAACAGGCGGTTATGTGTGTGGGCCTGTGGTTTATGCGGCTTCTAAGCTGAAGATCCCGACTATTATACACGAACAAAACAGCCTGCCTGGTATTACAAATAAGTTCCTAGCGAGATATGTTAATAAAGTAGCCATCTGCTTTGACGAAGCAAAGGCACATTTTCCTTCTGAAAAGGTTGTATTTACGGGAAACCCTAGAGCCTCTGAAGTCGTCTCTATAAAAGAGGGGAAATCTCTTAAAGAATTTGGGCTCGATGAACAGAAAAAAACGGTTCTTATTTTCGGCGGGAGCCGAGGTGCTGCTCCTATCAATAGAGCAGTGATCGAAATGCAAGATGATTTAAAGGCTAAAAACTACCAGCTTTTATATATCACAGGTGAGGTTCATTATGAAAAAGTGTTGAATGAGCTAAAGGAAAAAGGTGCAGCACCTAATATGATCACAAAACCTTTCTTACATCAAATGCCGGAGTACCTGAAATCGATCGATGTGATTGTTGCAAGAGCGGGAGCTACAACAATTGCTGAAGTAACGGCTCTTGGAATCCCAACCATTTTTATTCCGAGCCCATACGTGACGGCAAATCATCAGGAAATCAATGCAAGATCACTTGAAAAACATGATGCTGCGATTGTTTTAAGAGAATCAGAGCTTTCAGGGGATCGTCTGCTGCATGCAATTGATGAAATTGCCGGTAATGAAGAAAAACTCAACCAAATGAGCCGTTTAACGAAAGAACTCGGAGTACCAGATGCGGCTGCACGTTTATATAATGTGTTAAAAGATATTACGACTACATGATGGAATGATATTAGGTAAGGCGGAGGGTAATATGGAGAACTTGAAGAATGAATTATTAGAAGCGCAAGTTGGTAAAGTACTTGAAAATGAGCCGCTTGCTAATCATACAACAATGAAAATAGGCGGACCAGCAGATCTTTTGATCATCCCAAAAGATATCGATGCAGTTAAAACGATCATGGATCAGGTGAAAAAACACCATACGAATTGGACGGTCATTGGAAGAGGATCGAATTTACTTGTACTTGATAAGGGAATTCGTGGAGTTGTTCTCAAGCTAGGTGCTGGACTGGATCACCTAACTGTAAATGATGAAGAAATTACAGTTGGCGGCGGCTATTCTGTCGTAAGGCTCGCGACATCTCTTAGTAAGCAGGGTCTTTCAGGGTTGGAATTCGCAGCTGGTATTCCAGGGTCTATTGGAGGCGCTGTTTATATGAACGCAGGTGCACATGGATCTGATATCAGTAAGATTCTTGTGAAAGCTAGAATCTTATTTGAAGATGGAAGCATCGAGTGGCTCACAAATGAACAGATGAATTTCAGCTATCGAACATCAGTCCTTCAAAAAGAACGACCTGGCATTGTTCTCGAAGCCGTGTTTAAGCTCAAACAGGATGATCGCGAAAAAATCACAAAGAAAATGCAGCAAAATAAAGATTATCGTAAAGAAACCCAGCCTTATAACCGGCCATGTGCTGGCAGTATTTTTCGAAATCCGCTGCCTGAATATGCAGGACAGCTTGTAGAAAAAGCGAATTTAAAAGGATACCAAATCGGCGGAGCTAGAATTTCCGATATGCACGGCAACTTTATAGTCAACGCTGGTGGAGCTACTGCTCAAGACGTGCTGGACCTAATTCAGTACATCCAAAAGAAAATTAAAGAAGACTACAACGTAGATATGCATACAGAGGTAGAAATTATCGGTGAAGAAAATTAACAGCTAGTTTTTATGAATGATGGCATCACAGGAAAACAAACGGCATGAAAGAATGCCGTTTGTTTTCTCATCAAAATGATGACCCAAAGATGTGGACAAGCAGCTTTGAATGAGGTGAAGAGTATATATGCGGCCTGATCATGAAAATGAAAAGATCGTCAATATAGAAGAGCGAATTCCTAAAATTAAAGAACAAAGGAAGCAAAAAGCGAATCGTAGACTGATCTCTTTTATACTACTGTTTTTTATCATGGTTTTAATTATTATTTATTTGCAAACACCAATCAGCAAAATTTCTTCTTTAACCATCACAGGTAACGAGCATGTCTCTACAAAACAGCTTGTTAAACTTTCACAAATTAAAGAAGGCGAAACAGAGTTTTGGAATTTAAATAAAGATATAACAGCAGATCATATTAAACAAAATAAACTGATTAAAAGCGTTAGGATCAAAAAGCATTTCCCAAATAAGGTCAGTATTGCTGTCAAAGAATATGCAAATATTGCGTATCTTCAAAAGGGAAATCTATATTATGAGCTTCTTGAAAATGGGACCGCTTTACCAGAAGAAGTTACACCGAGTCATGCAGGACCTATTTTTGTCGATTGGGACAACAAGGAGAAGCTGAAGCAAACCGTTAGATCTTTAAATCAGCTGCCAGCCTCTATTCAGGAACTCATCTCAGAAGTATATTATGTGCCGACAAATTCAAACCAGTGGCTAGTTAAATTTTATATGAATGACGGAAACACTGTGATTGCATCAATTAAAACATTCGGTGATAAAATGAAAACCTATCCAGCCATTGTAAAAGAACTTTCGTCTTCTGAAAAAGGCACAATCCATATGGAAGTCGCTACGTATTTTGAAGCGTTTAAATCTAAGAAAAAGGAAGATGAGCGTTGAGAGGCAAAACAGTTATATTCTCAATTGTCATGCTTGTTCTTGGTTTTCTGATTTCTTTTTCATACCAATATACAAAGCAGCATCAGGCAGATGTCATTCGAACAGAGCAATGGAAAAAAGAATACTCTCTGAAAAGTCAGCTCACAAAGCAAGAAAAGGCGAATCAGAAACTCGAAAAAGAATTATATAGTCTTCAATCAAAGGTTCAAGCGACAGAGTCCAATTTGAAAAATGAAAAAGAGCAGTATTTTAATGTACTGGAAGATGTTGAGAAATACAGAATGTTTACAGGAGAGATTGGTGTAAAAGGAAAAGGGGTCAATGTATCTCTTGAAGATGCATCTTATATCCCGAGTGGACAAAATGTCAATAATTACATTGTGCATGAGAGCCACATTTTTCATGTGATAAACGAACTATTTATATCAGGGGCTTCTGCTGTATCTATTAATGGGCAAAGAATCACACACCAATCATACATACATTGTAATGGTCCAGTTGTCACTGTTGATGGTGTTCAGCATCCAGCACCATTTGTCATTTCTGGTATTGGAGATCCGGCTGTGTTAATACCTGCTTTAAATATTGCAGGAGGAGTGGTCGATCAGCTGACAAGTGATCACATTTCAATGACGATTGAGAAAACGGATATTCGTATGAACCCTCTTTTAAGAAACAAAGATTAAAAGTGAAAAGGTGAGTGGTGTTGAGGAAAAAGAAGCCTTTACTTAGTTTAACAGCTTTAATGATCATATTTGGCATCATGGTCTCCATCCAGTTTAATTCTTTACAAAAGCCCAAAGTTCGTGATACTCGTGATGTTTGGGAACTGAG
This sequence comes from Bacillus sp. NMTD17, assembly GCF_002998735.1. NCBI lineage: Bacteria > Bacillati > Bacillota > Bacilli > Caryophanales > Bacillaceae > Bacillus > Bacillus sp. NMTD17. The sequence goes on along the minus strand of NZ_PVRH01000002.1, from coordinate 296,826 downwards.
AGAGGATTTATCTGCATCTAAAAGTAAGGAATTGGATTTGCTCAAAGAAATTGATAAATACGACGAGATGCTAAAAAAATATGGTCATCAAGGAGATCAATCAAAAGAAGCACAATTAACAAAAACGTTAAAAGATTTAAAAGAAAAGGCTGGTTTTACAGAAGTGGAAGGGGAGGGGATTGAAATTGAAATTTCTCAGCTTTTTTCAAAGGACCTTACCGGAGAAGAAGTGAAAAATATCCCGCCTGATCTTCTGAAAAAGTTAATTAATGAAGCCAATATGTTTGGGGCAAAACATATTTCCATCAATGATCGCCGTGTAATTAATACAAGTGTGATTCGAGATATTAATGGCACGACAAAAATAGATGGTTACAGCTTAGATAGTGATGAAGTCAACATTAAAATGATTAGTGAGCAGGCCGACAAATTATACAGCCGTTTAAATGTATCAGATATTGGTGATTTGTTTGCTCAGGAAAACTTCAGCTTGAGTATGAGCCAGCCGAAGAAAAAAATCCATTTAAAAGCATATGACGGTGCAATTCAAGTAAACGAATTGAAGCCTCTTGAAGATGTAAAGGAGGGAAAATCTTAATGTGGCTTCCTGTACTTGGCTTAATCATAGGAGTTGCGATCGGTTTCTTAACAAATTTTACGATACCGAATGAGTATTCTAACTATCTTTCCCTCGCTGTACTTGCTGCGCTTGATACATTGATTGGTGGAATCCGAGCACATCTGCAAGGGGCATACGATGAACTAGTGTTTGTATCAGGCTTCTTCTTTAATATTATACTCGCAATAAGTTTAGCTTTTCTGGGCGTCCATCTTGGTGTAGACTTGTACTTAGTCGGAATGTTTGCATTCGGCGTTAGATTGTTTCAAAATATAGCAGTTATCAGAAGAATTCTACTAACAAAATGGACAATTTCAAGAGAAAAAAAGAAAAAAAGTGAGTCATAAAAAAGGATATACATATGATGTAACGAATATTTTCAGTAATCCTAATAAAAAATGTTGATTTTTTAAGTTTTGTTACACACTTGTAAAAACACATTCATTGTATTGTTGTTCAGCAAATAATAGAATAGAAAGTATTGATATGTGAGGAGGTGCCATAGAATGAACAACAATGAAATTTACGTCAGCCTTGACATCGGTACATCCAATATAAAAGTCATCGTCGGAGAAATGGCGGATGATTCGCTTAACATTATAGGTGTTGGAAATGTCCCTTCAGAGGGGTTAAAAAAAGGATCGATTGTTGATATAGATGAGACAGTTCATTCTATTAGACAAGCATTTGAACAGGCTGAGAGAATGGTAGGATTTCCTTTACAAAAGGCGATTGTCGGAATTAACGGAAACCACATTCATATTCAGAATACGAGCGGCGTGGTCGCAGTATCTAGTGAAAACAAAGAAATACATGCTGAAGATGTGAGACGTGTCTTAGATGCAGCACAAGTAGTATCTATTCCTCAAGAACATCTCGTCGTAGACGTGATTCCGAGACAATTTATCGTCGACGGAAGAGATGAGATCACAGATCCGAAAAAAATGCTTGGTGTTCGGCTAGAGGTGGAAGGATCGTTAATTACAGGTTCTAAAACGATTCTACATAACTGGCTCCGATGTGTAGAAAGAGCTGGAATTGAAATTATGGATATTTGCTTGCAGCCAATCGCATCGGGCTCAGCAGCATTATCGAAAGATGAAAAAAATCTCGGGGTAGCTCTTGTCGATATTGGCGGCGGATCTACAACGATTTCCGTATTTGAAAACGGGCATCTCTATTCTACTCACAGTATCCCTTTGGGCGGAGAGAACATTACAAAAGATTTGTCTATAGGACTTAGAACTTCCACTGAAGAAGCTGAACGAATCAAAAAACAATTTGGGCATGCGTTTTATGATGAGGCATCGACTGAGGAGACATTTGAAGTTTCTGTGATCGGTACCGATCAAAAACAAACGTATACACAACTTGATGCGGCTAACATTATTGAAGCGCGGCTGGAGGAAATCCTGCTCTTTGTGGCAGAGGAATTAAGAAATATGGGTGTCCATGATTTGCCTGGTGGATTCGTTCTAACAGGTGGACAGGCAGCCATACCAGGTATCCTTTCTCTTGCACAAACGGTTTTGCAAAACAATGTCAGGATTGCAAGTCCGAATTATATCGGGGTGAGAGAGCCTCAATATATGACAGGAGTGGGTTTGATCCACTTTGCTTATCGCAATGCAAAGATTCAGGGCAGACAGGTTGGATTCCAAATGCCAGATGAGGCGTTTCATGAAGTAGGCGCATCCATGGAGCCGGTTTCTTCTGCACCACAAGTGAAAGAAGCGCAGCCAAGACCGAAAGTTAAACAAAAAGCACAACAAGAGACAAATAAAAAACCGGGCAAAATGAAAAAACTATTTAATATGTTCTGGGAATAGAATTAGATTTTCGACGGATTAGGAGGATTCAGCATGTTGGAGTTTGAAACAAATATAGACGGCCTAGCATCAATTAAAGTAATCGGAGTAGGTGGCGGCGGGAATAACGCTGTCAACCGAATGATCGAAAATGACGTACAAGGTGTCGATTTTATTGCAGTCAATACAGATGCACAGGCGTTAAATCTATCAAAAGCAGAAACTAAAATGCAAATCGGTGCTAAGCTGACAAGAGGGCTTGGAGCAGGTGCGAATCCTGAGGTCGGTAAGAAGGCTGCTGAGGAAAGCAAAGAGCAGATTGAAGAAGTACTAAAAGGCGCAGACATGGTCTTCGTTACAGCTGGTATGGGCGGTGGAACTGGTACGGGTGCTGCACCTGTCATTGCAAAAATCGCAAAAGATTCTGGTGCATTGACAGTTGGAGTCGTGACTCGTCCTTTCACATTTGAAGGAAGAAAGCGTCAGCTTCAAGCAGTTGAAGGAATTGCTTCTATGAAAGAAGCAGTGGACACATTAATCGTGATTCCAAACGATCGCTTGCTTGAAATTGTTGATAAAAACACGCCAATGCTGGAAGCATTCCGCGCGGCAGATAACGTGCTTAGACAAGGTGTTCAAGGGATTTCCGATTTAATTGCAACACCAGGTCTGATTAACCTTGACTTTGCTGACGTGAAAACAATCATGTCCAATAAAGGTTCGGCTCTTATGGGTATTGGTGTCGCAACAGGTGAAAACCGTGCTGCTGAAGCAGCGAAGAAAGCCATTTCTTCACCACTTCTAGAAACAGCGATCGATGGTGCTCAAGGCGTCATCATGAACATTACGGGTGGCACGAACCTAAGTCTTTATGAAGTGCAAGAAGCAGCGGATATTGTGGCTTCTGCATCTGACGAAGATGTAAACATGATTTTCGGGTCTGTCATCAATGATAACTTGAAGGATGAAATTGTGGTGACTGTGATCGCAACTGGATTTATTGAGCAAGAGCCAGAAGTGACAAAACCACAAAGAAATCCACTAGGACAAGGATTAAAGCAAAATCAATCCATTCCTCAAAAACGTGAAGTAAAACGTGAGGAACATCAGCAGCCATCATCTCAGCCGAGACAAAATACACAATCAAGTGATGATACGCTGGACATTCCAACGTTCTTACGCAACCGCAATAAACGCTAATCGAGTATAGCTTAACCCCTTCCATTGGAAGGGGTTTTTTCATGTCTCAACGTATAAGGGGACTCTAATCAAAAAGTCTTAAAAGCGTGAGAGCCACTTCATCTTTCATATGTAATTTGACTTAAGGTGCTTAAGAAAAAAGAATCATTTTTAACCCCTCTTACAAAAAACGACAAGATGATGACCTTTATTTGACTACATTAAAAAGAACACCATGAATCTTGTCATGAACAAAAGAAGGAAAGGAGTGAGACATATACTCTGTTTGGCCATTTGAGGAGGAGGGATTTGATTGAAATTGAAGTTTCGCAAAACCGCCGGCTATCGTTTGATGAGTCTTTTGGTGATAGGTACTTTAACGATGACAAGCTTTGGGATGGTTCAAGCAAAATCGACTTCTACCTCATATCAGGAGGAAGCTGTTTCCTCTAAGACAACAAAAGCAAAGATCTCATCTAGATTAATGAAACAGTTTCAACAGGATGACAAGGTGACCTTTTTAATCAAAATGAAGGAGCAAACAAATACGCAAAAAGTGGCGAAGGAAGCTGTGTCCAGAGCCAAAAAACAGAAATTAACAGCGGCTAAAACGCAGTACACAAAAAGATCAGCCGTCGTATCAGAATTAAGAGCAACGTCTGAGGAGACGCAGCAAGCGCTGCTTACGTATTTACAAAAGGAACAAAAGAAAAAGCAAGTGAAGGAGATTCATTCGTACTATATTGTGAATGGTCTAGCGGTGACGGGAACGAAAGAAGTCATGGAAAAGGTGGCTTCCTTCCCAGAAGTAGATCAAGTGCTGCCGAATGAAACCCGTCAAATTCATCGCCCCGTTGATTTGAAGACGTCTAAGCAGAAAAAACAAATGAAAGCAGTAGATGGAGTCGAGTGGAACATTTCTCAAGTTCATGCTCCAGAAGCGTGGGCTTTAGGCTATGACGGTACTGGTACTGTTGTGGCAAGTATTGATACAGGAGTGGAATGGGATCATCCTGCTTTAAAGGAAAAATACCGCGGATTTGATCCAGCACACCCGAATGATCCATCTCATGAATTCAATTGGTACGATGCTACAACAGGATCTGAAGCGCCATACGACGATTTAGAGCATGGTACACATGTGACGGGGACGATGGTTGGCTCTGAGCCAGATGGAAAGAATCAAATCGGAGTCGCACCAGGCGCAAAATGGATTGCGGTGAAAGCTTTCTCAGAAGATGGTGGTTCAGATGCTGATCTGCTTGACGCAGGAGAGTGGATTTTAGCACCAAAAGATGAGGACGGAAACCCACATCCAGAAAAGGCACCAGATGTCGTCAATAATTCTTGGGGCGGTGGGCCTGGTCTTGATGATTGGTATAAAGATGTGGTCAATGCTTGGAGAGCGGCGGACATCTTCCCAGAGTTTTCAGCTGGCAATACCGATTTATTTAACCCTGGTGGTGAGGGATCAATTGCAAATCCTGCGAACTATCAGGAGGCCTTTGCAACGGGTGCAACGGATCAAGACAACAAATTGGGGTCTTTCTCGCTGCAAGGTCCGTCTCCATATGGCGTCATGAAACCAGATATTGCGGCCCCAGGGGTAAACATTCGTTCATCCATTCCAGGGAAAGGGTATGAAGATGGCTGGAATGGGACGTCGATGGCTGGTCCGCATGTTTCAGCTGTTGTGGCTCTTCTTCGCCAAGTACAGTCAGATCTTTCTGTTGAAGAGATTGAACAAATTCTCATTGATACAGCGAAGCCGTTGACTGATCAGCAATTCCCGGAATCCCCTAACAATGGCTATGGGGCAGGTTTAGTTGATGCAAAAGAGGCGATTACGGCATTAACAGATGGAATTGGCACGATTGAAGGACAGGTGACAAACGAAGATGTTAATTTAGGTGATATGAAAATAACAGATCAAGCCCTGCCTCAAAAAGAAAAGGCTGTACATCCACATAAGAAGCCTGCAAAAACAAAAGAATTGAAAAAGGGAAAAAATCTTGATGCTCCGTCCATCAAAGCTCTTCCTATGAAAGCGGAAATTAGTGTTCTTGAAAGCGGAAAATCAACGTACACAGATGAAGCGACAGGGAGATATCAGCTTACTCACAGTGCAGGGGAATTCACAGTGAAAGCGGAAGCTTACGGGTTTGAATCACGCAAACAAACAGTCAATATTTCTTCAAATGAAACGGCTGAGGCAAATTTCCCCTTACAGCCACTTAAGAAACGAACGATATCCGGTACAATTGTCAATGAAGCAACGGGTGAAAAAGTAAAGGATGCCACGGTTTATCTTGTAGAGGATGCGAAAATTAAGCCGGTGAAAACAGATGAAGCTGGCGAATTTTCTCTAGAGGCATTGAGCGGTGTCTATACCGTCAAAGTATTTGCGAAAGGGTTTAAAGGTTATTCTTTTACAGCAGATGTGACAGAAAAGCCGGTTAAAAAAGCCATTCAGCTGGAGCCATTCATCGGCTTTGCTGGTGAAATTGGCTACGATGACGGAACAGCTGAAAATGCGCGAGCCTTCTATGATCCTGGCAATGGCTGGGCTGTGAAGTTTTCATTAGAAAAGGGGAAGAAACAAGCGCAACTCACAGGGGGGCTTTTCCGTTTCTGGTCATCAGAGTGGCCAGCTCCTGGCGGGAATGAATTTGCGGTTGAGGTGTATGATGCTTCTGGGAAGAATGGAGCTCCAGGGGAGAAAATTGCAGGACCTCTAAAAGCGAATGCGCTGCGTAATGGTGAATGGACAAAAGTAGATTTAGAAGATCAAGCCATTACGGTGGATGGAGATTTCTATCTTGTCTATATTCAAACGAAAAAGAATACGGAGTCTCCAGGACTTGCAACGGACGAAGATGGTCCAAATGCTGAAAGAAGCTGGCAGCTGACAAGCGGTGCTTTTTCTCCTTCTCCAAAAGAAGAAGGGAATTATATGATTCGGGCGCTTGTTGACTATGAAGCAGATGTGCCAGAGATTATATCTCCGAAGGCGGGAACCATTTCGAACAAAGGTGAACTGGAGATTGAAGGCAAAGCCTCCCCTGGGCTTGATGTAGCGATTTATCAAAACGATGAAGAGATTGCCAAAGTGAAAGCAGATCAGTCAGGCGCTTTCAAAGAAAAGGTCACAGTTTCAAGTGGAGAGCATGTATTCACAGCTGCGACTGTTACGGATAAAGGCGCAACGAAACGATCAAAACCAGTAAAGGTCATCATTGATCAAACAGCTCCAGCACTCACCATAGATACACCTAAAAAAGGGGGAAAGTCTAATAAAGAATCACTCACTGTAGAAGGAAAGGTCACAGATGATCATCTTGATCAAGTCACTGTAAATGGAAAAAAGGCAACCGTAAAAGATGGAAAATATTCCGCAAGAATACTGCTTGAGAACGGGAAAAATACAATAAAAGTAACAGCGAAAGATGCAGCAGGAAACAAAACGACTAAAAAAGTCAATATCGATGTCCAATACGAGGCACCTGAAATTTCTAAGCTGACTCCAGCAGAGAATGTCCATCTATCATCAGGAGAGTCTGTTAAAATTTCATTTAACAGCAGGGAAAAGCTAGACGCAACGTTTGTTATTCACATGCCGCTGACAAACGCGAGATCAAAGCTTCAAAATACAACAGAGCTGCCGCTTCGCGAAGTATCTAGCGGAACATATGAAGGCTACTGGACAGCTACTTCTACCGCCAAAGCAAAAGGTGCGGTCATTGAAGTAATTGTGCGAGATGATTATGGAAATGTCACAAGACAAAAGGCTTCAGGCACATTAAACATCAATGAAAAGTAACTTAAACAAAAGACACGATTTCCAGGAGCGTGTCTTTTTTTTTCGAGCAATTGTTTGAAAGCTTGTCCAGAAGAACACTCTCTTGCTTCGCGCTCTCATTCCTCGACAAAAACAATAACAATCCACCAAAAGTTCTCTATCATCCCCAACAAGAATTGACAGACTTCCATCTCTTGACTGTTTTATACTGGTACAAACAAGTGCAAGTACTGCTTTTGATTCTTTGTTTCAGATGAAAGGAGCAGAAGGTGGTCATTTATTTAGATGTGATCTGGCTGTTAAACTTTTGTTTTGATCTATTGCTTCTCTTACTCACTGCATTTATTCTCAAACGACAAGTAAAAAAAAGGCGATATATGTTAGGAGCTCTCATTGGATCGAGCATTGTTCTCTTGCTCTTTACACCATTTGCAATGGTTGTGTCACACCCTTTAGGCAAACTATTTTTTTCTGTCTTCATCGTTCTTGCAACCTTTGGTTTTCAAAGATTTCGTTCCTTTTTTCAAAATCTGTTTGCTTTTTACTTTGTAACATTTTTGATGGGAGGAGGCATGATCGGGGTTCATTCGTTTTTGCAAACCAACACAGTGATCCAAGATGGCCTGCTCATTTCACAAAATGATGGCTTTGGTGATCCCATTAGCTGGCTTTTTGTTTTAACCGGCTTTCCTGCGATATGGCTGTTTTCAAAGAAAAGATTAGGAGAGGTTGGTGCGAAAAAAAGACAATATGATGAACAAGTGCTTGTAGAGATACACATTCACGGGGAGACCATCCGCTTAAATGGACTCGTCGATTCTGGCAATCAGCTGTATGATCCTATGACAAAAACACCTGTCATGATCGTCCAGGCCGATCAGCTAACGGCCATTTGCGGAGAGCCATTTATAGAGCTCATGAAACAGTCTCATCCTGTTGAAGTGATGCAAAAGATCGATGATCAATTTCCCCTTCTTGATCGATTAAGACTTGTTCCATATCGAGCAGTCGGTCATGATCACGGTTTTCTACTATGCCTAAAACCAGATACAGTCTTCATTTATTCAAAGACGCTTATGATTCAGCCAGCCAAGTGTTTTGTAGGGTTGAGTCTGAGCGGTTTATCAGCAGATCAGGAATTTCAATCCATCATTCATCCAGATATGTTAGACGGGAAAATCATCCAGGGGGTGTCGTAGTTTTTTGTGATGTCTTTTATCTTACGAGGTCAACTTGACATTTAGAAGGGAGAAGAAGATGAAAAAATTAAAATTTAAACTCACTTACTACTGGTATAAACTCCTCATGAAGCTAGGTCTAAAGAGTGATGAAATTTATTATATTGGTGGAAGTGAAGCGCTGCCGCCTCCATTATCAAAGGATGAAGAGCAGGAACTGCTTGTCAAATTACCAAAAGGTGATCAAACCGCAAGGGCGATTCTGATCGAAAGAAATTTGCGTTTAGTCGTTTATATCGCAAGGAAATTTGAAAACACAGGTATTAATATTGAGGATTTAATTAGTATCGGAACCATTGGCCTGATCAAAGCAGTCAATACATTTAACCCTGAAAAAAAGATCAAGCTGGCAACATATGCTTCGAGATGTATTGAAAATGAGATTCTGATGTACTTGAGGCGAAATAATAAAATCCGTTCAGAAGTCTCGTTTGATGAACCGCTCAACATTGATTGGGACGGAAATGAACTGCTTTTATCAGACGTACTTGGAACAGATGATGATATTATCACGCGGGATATTGAAGCAAATGTAGATAAAAAACTGCTGAAAAAAGCGCTGGAGCAATTAAATGACCGCGAAAAGCAGATCATGGAACTGAGATTTGGCTTGGTCGGCGGTGAGGAAAAAACCCAAAAAGATGTCGCTGACATGCTTGGGATTTCCCAGTCGTATATTTCGAGGCTTGAAAAAAGAATCATTAAACGATTACAAAAAGAATTTAATAAAATGGTCTAAAAAAATTTTTTGAAAGCTCGATCCCTGTACTGCCAAAGGGATAACCATTTTTTCACATGATTCTCGTCATCGCTCGTGCATATTTTTCCATCCCAAGGAGATACTGAACTTTGTACAACAGCTCCTGTAGGGAGGGAAAAAAGTGTCCAGAAATAAAGTGGAAATCTGCGGAGTCGACACCTCCAAACTGCCTGTTCTGAAAAACGACGAGATGAGAAAATTGTTCAGACAGCTGCAAGATGAGGGTGACGATACAGCAAGAGAAAAGCTAGTCAATGGCAATTTACGGTTGGTTTTAAGTGTGATTCAGCGTTTTAACAACAGAGGCGAGTATGTCGATGATCTCTTCCAAGTAGGCTGTATCGGATTAATGAAATCAATTGATAATTTTGATTTAAGCCACAATGTCAGATTTTCAACTTATGCGGTTCCTATGATCATAGGAGAAATCCGTCGATACTTGCGTGATAACAACCCGATTCGGGTGTCTCGTTCACTAAGAGATATTGCCTATAAGGCACTTCAGGTCCGTGAGAGGCTGATTAGTGAGACAAGCAAGGAGCCAACAGCAGAAGACATTGCCAAAGTGCTCGAAGTGCCTCATGAGGAAATTGTCTTTGCCCTAGATGCGATTCAAGATCCTGTATCTTTGTTTGAACCGATCTATAATGACGGAGGAGATCCGATTTATGTGATGGATCAAATTAGTGATGAACGGAACAAAGACACACAATGGGTGGAAGAATTGGCCTTAAAAGAGGGCATGCGCAGATTGAACGACAGGGAAAAAATGATTCTTCGTAAACGCTTTTTCCAGGGCAAAACGCAAATGGAAGTCGCTGAAGAGATCGGGATTTCTCAAGCACAGGTCTCAAGGCTTGAAAAAGCAGCCATAAAACAAATGAATAAAAACATCTTTTAAAGCCGCCGCTTCATGTGCGGCTTTTTTCATTCTTGTTAGAGAACATGCCCCTAGTATTGACTCGGTTATTTTTTTCATTTAATCTGTTTTTAACAAATGTTATTTTAGATATCATTTGTTAGGGAACACTTAAGCGGAAAGAAGGGTTATTATGACATTCCATGATGAAAGAAGGCTGCTCATTAAGGTTGCGCATATGTATTACGAAGAAGGCGCCACTCAATCTAACATTGCAGAAGCTGTTGGGGTTAGCCGTTCGCTCATATCGAAATATTTGGCAAAAGCACGTGAAGCAGGAATCGTGGAAATCATTATTCATGATGAAGTCAATCAACAGTATGGATCGTTAGAAAGAAAAATAGAACGCAAATATGGGCTGCGAGAAGTCGTCTGTGTGGAAACGCTTAGCAAAGACACAACCAAAAGCCGAATCGGTGCGGCGGCGGCGGGCTTTTTATTAAAAGTGATGAAGGATGGACAAGTTATCGGCTTTTCCTCAGGGACAACGCTGCATGAAATGGCGAAAGCGCTTACGTCTGTTCAGTACTATCCATCCGTGACATTTGTTCCGCTTGTCGGAGGTGTGGGAAATGAAGACGTCGATATCCACGCCAACTATATTATTGCGAGATGCACAGAGGCACTCAAATCTAAATGTGAGTTTTTACATGTTCCCGTCATGCTTGATACGAAAGAAGCGAAGGAAGTACTGATTAGACAGCCGTCGATCAAAAAAGTGATTGAACTAGGAGAATCATCAAATATTGCGGTTGTCGGAATTGGCGGTGTTCCGCAGCATTCAACGATGGTGAAATCTTATATGACAAGCGGCGAAGAGGACATCCTTCAAGCGAAGGGTGTAGCAGGTGACATTTGCTATAACTTTATTGATCATCAAGGGGAAGTATATCCCCACCCATGGAACGACCGGGTGATGGGCATAAGCCCGCAAAAGCTGAAAGAAATTCCGCTGGTCATAGGTGTCGCCGGAGGCGAAGAAAAAATTGAAGCGATCCGGGCGGCATTAGCAGGTGGATTAATTCATGTATTAATTACCGATGAACGAACAGGAGATGCCTTATTAAAGTAACTACCTAATATTATTAGGTAGTCAGCGTGTAGACAAACCCTCGCATTCGGTGTCAGTCCTGCGTGCCGGTGCTCACGAATGTCAAATTCGCTCCGCTCCGGTACTCGTCCTTCCTAGACTGCAAAGGTTTTCTATCACGCTGAAAAGAAGACAAAAGGTTAAAATGAAGATCATTTTAGCCCTTTGTCAACAATCTGTAACTACCTAATATCATTAGGTAGTTTTTTTTTGAGTCTAAAGACTCAAAAAGATTGAAAATTTTATCGATTTTAGCTTGACACAAAGTTGACACATCATATAAACTAAGTTCATAACAAATGATAAATAAAATAACAAATGTTACAATAAGCAGATCTTTGTTAATTTTTATAACATTTGTTAAAAGTTTCAGATTATATTTCTAGCAATCTATTGAGAAGCAAGAAAACCTGAAAGGATGATTTAGATGTCAATCTATCAACAGTTGTTAGCTCGAGAACGCAGTGGAGATCCAATCAAAGTAGGGATTATTGGAGCAGGCCAAATGGGCTTTGGACTCATTTCACAAATTTCTAAAATTCCAGGCATGATTGTCGCTGGTGTTTGTGATATTCACCTTAGTGCAGCAGAGAAGGCAGCGAATTTTTACAAGCAGCATGCAAAGCCGCATCAAATGGTTGTCACAAATGACTACAGAGAAGTGATTCAATCAGATTTCGTGGAAGTTGTCGTAGATGCAACAGGAGTTCCAGAGGTCGGAGCAAACATTTCTTTGGAAGCGCTTAATTCGAAAAAACATCTCGTTCTTTTAAATGTAGAAGTTGATATTACTATCGGTTTGGTCATGCATAAGTTATTCACAAATGCAGGGCTTGTTTACTCAGGATCAGCTGGAGACGAACCAGCAGCAACACTAGAATTATATGAATTTGCGAAAACAATGGGTCTTGAGGTGCTGGTTGCCGGGAAAGGAAAGAACAACCCATTCTTCCCAGAAGCAAATCCAGATACGTGTAAAGCAGAAGCAGATAGTAAACATATGAGTGCACATATGCTGGCTGCATTCCAGGACGGCACAAAAACAATGGCCGAAATGAACTTATTAAGTAATGCGACAGGGCTTCTGCCTGATAAAGTCGGTATGCACGGAGTCGAAGCGAATTTAGAGAATGTAGCAGATAAATTGAATCAAAAACAGCAAGGCGGCGTGCTGGATAACTTCGGAGTCGTTGAATATGTAAATGGACTTGCACCAGGCGTATTTGTCATCGTCAAGAGTGATCTTGAGCCAGTAGATGAAGAACTGCGCTACTTAAAAGTTGGAAAAGGTCCGCACTATACACTTTACCGTCCTTTCCACTTAGCGAGTCTTGAAACACCTGTCACCATCGCAAAAGCGATCTTACAGCATGATTCATCCATCCACCCAATTGGTGTACCAGTGTCAGAAACAGTAGCTGTTGCGAAAAGAGAGATTAAAGCAGGGGAATCACTTGACGGAATTGGCGGGTACTCCGTAAGAGGTGTACTTGAAACACATCAAGACATGAAAACGAACGGCCACATTCCAATTGGCTTAATCAGCGGAAAAGTCGTAGCGAAAAAAGACATCAAATTAGGACAATTCCTGACTCATGATGATGTAGAACTTGATTCAAACACAACGGTCTGGAAGCTGCGTTCATTACAAGATCATTTATTTCAATCATAAGGACGTGAAGCTATGGAAAAATTAGCAATCGTACTTTGTATCATTCTCATTGTGCAGTATGGGTTATCTTTTATTCAAATCAAGTACTACCGCAAGAGCATGGATTCACTTATTGATGACTACAAAGGGAAGCAAGGCTATCACTTGTTTTCGGGAATGGAACGGCGCAAAGTTGGCCCTGGAGCCATAGCGCTCATCATTGTGGATGAATCTTATATCATTCAAAAATGCCATGTGCTTGGCGGTGTGTCGATCTTATCTAAATTTAAAGAAGTTCCTTCATATGAAGGAAAGCATGTTGGTGCAGTGCTAGACGAGCACCATATGATGAAGCAGACATTGAAAAAACGCAAAAAGGGGCCAGCTGTCATGCACGCACTTTCCATGGCGGCTGAACAAGCACTTGTCTCGATTTCGAAAAAAAATATAACAAATGTGAACTAAAGAAAGGGGAGATGAAACATGGAATGGATTCAATGGTTTGGAGAGCACTTTATCGGAATGTTTGAAGCCGGTGGAAAGCAATTCATGGGTCTTGTTACAGGCATCGTTCCAACGCTTGTTGTGTTACTTACTTTCACTTATGCTGTCATGAAGTTTATTGGAGAAGAGCGAGTGAATAGAGCGATCCAGTTTGCAGCGAAATATACGATTTTGCGCTACACGTTAATGCCGATCTTATCTGTTCTTATTTTGACAAACCCAATGGCTTATACGTTTGGCCGCTTCTTACCTGAAAAACAAAAACCAGCATTCTATGATTCAGCTGTTTCATTTGTTCATCCGGTGACATCACTGTTCCCGTATGCCAACGCAGGAGAACTGTTTGTCTACTTAGGGATTGCAAACGGGATTAAAGAAGCAGGATATTCAATGTCAGAACTTGCTGTTCGTTACTTCTTAGTCGGGATCGTCGTCATTTTACTTCGCGGTATTATTACTGAATGGATTACAAAATACTTAGCAGGAAAAATGAAAGCGAATTCACAATAGGGGAGGGTTAGACATGACAAACCACAAAGTATTTGTTGCAAAAGGTGCTGGCGGATGGGGAAAAGGCTTGGAGCTTGAACCGACTGGTAAAAGAAGAAAGGTTGTTTCCATTACAGGGGGAGGCATTCACCCAGTTGCACGTAAAATTGCAGAAATGACAGGGACAGAAGCATGTGACGGCTTTAAAAACTCGATACCAGAAGATGAAATGATGTGTGTTGTCATTGACTGCGGTGGAACTGCGCGAATCGGACTGTATCCAATGAAGCGCATTCCAACTGTAGACGTTTTGGCATCCTCTCCTTCTGGACCGCTTGCAAAACATATTACAGAGGATATCTTCGTATCAGGCGTAACAGAAAAGGATATTTCCTTTGCGGAAGCATCTGATGGTGAGTCGAAAGTAGAAGGTCAGGAAAACAGTGAGCCAATTGACAAGGAGAATTTCAAAGAAACCTATTCAAAACTGAAAGAGGAAAATATCGAGCGTCAGGAAAAAGGTAATTTCCTCATGAGATTCTCAAGAGGAATCGGGAAAGTCACCGGTACGTTCTATCAGGCTGGCCGTGATTCCGTTGATATGCTTTTGAAAAACATTATTCCATTCATGGCATTTGTCAGTATGTTAATTGGAATTATCAATTATACAAAAATCGGTGACTTGATTGCTCATTTTCTATCGCCACTGGCAGGATCTATATGGGGGCTCTTACTGCTCGTCGTGGTCTGTACATTGCCGTTCCTATCGCCTGTCTTAGGACCTGGAGCAGTCATTGCACAAGTCATCGGTGTTCTCATTGGTAGTCAAATTGCACTAGGGAATATCCCGCCTCAATTTGCACTCCCTGCACTATTTGCCATCAACGGTCAAGTAGGGTGTGATTTCATTCCAGTTGGTCTGTCACTTGGTGAAGCGAAGCCGGAAACGGTACAATATGGGGTACCAGCTGTTTTGTATAGCCGTCTCATTACAGGGGTTCTATCTGTTGTGATCGCATACGTTGCCAGCTTCGGTATGTATTAAACGTATTAAAGGAGGAATCGAGATACATGGTAACACAATCTGTCGTAAAAGAAATTGGGATCTTAGTCCCGCAATTTAAAGAAGATAAGCTGATTGTTTTATTTGGACCCGCAGCGCCGCAGGAATTAAGAGATATGTCCGTCATTCATGAGTTCGAACATTTAGAAGAACAGCCGCTGAAGCTGGGCGGTACCATTCAAGTGGGCGATCAAACGTACACGATCACAGCCCTCGGCAATAAAGCAAATGACAACTTTAAAGAGCTCGGCCATATTTCGATCTACTTCCAAGAGCCGTTTGATGATGTATTACCGGGAGCTGTCTTTGCATTCCCGCACACGTTTCCTGATATAAAAGAAGGCGTACGAATTGAAATTTCGTAACGATAAAGAAAAGCTGTTCCGTAAAAGGAGCAGCTTTTTTTATGTGAGGTTTACCAGAAAGAGCAATTGCGATATGCTGTAAACATTCATTATTTGTTTATTCAGAATTTTTACTCAGGGGGAAATGATGGTGTCACTTGAATTGAAGGATGTTTCTTTAAAACGAAATGGGAAATGGCTGCTGCAATCTGTTGACTGGCAGGTGAACAAAGAGGAGCACTGGGTGCTTTACGGTTTAAATGGTGCGGGAAAAACCGCTTTATTAAATATGCTCTGCTCATATTATTTCCCTACATCAGGTGAGATGACCGTGCTGGGACATGTCTTTGGCAAGGAGGCGCTTGGCGAAAAGCTCAGGAAGAAAATTGGCCTCATTTCTGCGGGACTTGAAAAGAAACTGCACAGAGACGACAATGCATTTGAAATAGTTCTCAGCGGAGCATTTGCTTCGATCGGGCTTTATGAAACCCCGACAGATGAGATAAGAGAGAAAGCCATTGATCTATTAAAAGCATTTGGTTCATTCAAATATGCGAACCGGACATATGAAACACTCTCACAAGGAGAAAAGCAAAAAGTCCTGATTGCGAGGGCTTTAATGAATGATCCCAAGCTCTTGATTTTAGATGAGCCTGTGACGGGTCTTGATTTTTTAGCAAGAGAACAGGTGCTGGAGACCATCTCATTCATTGCTTCAAAGCCTGATGCGCCTACTTTACTTTATACGACCCATCATGCAGAAGAGATTTTGCCTGTTTTTCAGCACACCTTATTATTAAAAGATGGGACTGTTTTTGATCAAGGAGAAACAAAAGAGATGATGACAAGCGATTTGCTTTCTTCCTTCTTTGAATGTCCGGTAGATGTGATGTGGAGAAATGGCCGTCCTCACTTAAGTAAATTGTAGATGAAAGAAACTATTGGTCTGTATCCCTGCTTTTCCATCATACATATTATAGTAGAAAACGAAAGGCGGGGAAGGACAGATGATCAGTATTTCTGAATTCCAAATCAAGGATGTCGTCGATGTGTCGAGCGGAAAAAAACTAGGCACCATTGGGGACATTGATATTAATGTCACGAGCGGTAAAATACAAGCGATCATTATCGGCGGCACAGGTAAAATGATGGGATTTTTCGGAAAAGAAGAGGAAATGATTGTGCCGTGGCGAAATATAGTAAAAATTGGCGAAGATGTGATACTTGTCCGATTGTCTTCTTAAAATTCGTATAACTCCTCAATGAATTATTCAATGATCCTTAAAATAAGCTCTCCATTCTTAGCAAACAATGTCTTTTTCGGGTAAAAAGATTACGTTTTCATATCAATTTGAAAAAAAACCTGTAGAAAGGGCACATTTGAGTGTAATATTTAATGAATCCCACTAACTGTCTACGCATGTCTTGTGGTAAAATAGGAGCGAAATAAAGAGAGATGAATGAAAGGTGGGAGGGCAGCTTTGACACACAAATATGACCCCTTTCAGCAGAAATCACCTTATGCAATGACCATTCATGATTGGACGAACATGACATGTTCTGGTAAAGAGGTATTGGCCGGATTTACGACAAAAAATGGCGGCTTCAGCCTTTCTCCATATCAATCATTGAACACTGGACTCCATGTAGGAGATGATGCTTCTAGTGTCCAAATGAATCGTCAAGTCATAGCAGATGCTACTGCTGTGCCGCTCTCTGATTGGGTGTTTGCAGACCAAACACACGATGACCGCATCAAGAAAGTCACCAAGGAGCAAAGAGGAAGAGGAAGTCTTCATTATCATGAGGCACTGCCTGGAACAGACGGCTTATATACGTCTGAACCGAACATGATGCTCGCTCTTTGTTTCGCCGATTGCGTTCCGCTTTATTTTCTAGCTCCGCAAAATGGACTCATCGGAACAGCCCATGCCGGATGGAAAGGAACCGTCAAGCAAATTGGTGCAAAGATGGTAGATCTATGGGTCAACCAAGAAGGTGCCAAGACCGATCAAATACAAGTCGTCATTGGACCATCCATTGGCAGCTGCTGCTACATAGTCGATGACGTGGTCATGGATCAAGTGAAACAGCTTCCTTTTTCAACAGAGGATGTGTATTCCGAGATTTCACAAGGACAATATAAATTAGACTTAAAAACATTAAACAAAAACGTATTGCTTCATGCAGGGATGAAAGAAGAAAACATACATGTCAGTTCGATGTGCACAAGCTGCAGTGATCAGCTTTTCTTCTCACACCGCCGTGATCAAGGGAAAACAGGACGTATGATGTCTTTTGTCGGGTTTAAGGAGGCATAAGTGCAATTGAATGTACGAGAGAATCTCAGACAAATAAATGAACAAATAAACGAAGCATGTAAAAGAGCCGGCCGGAACCCAGCGGATGTATCGGTCGTCGCTGTCACAAAGTATGTCTCGATTGAGCGAGCACAAGAAGCCAAGGAAGCAGGAATTTTGCACTTTGGAGAAAATCGTGACCAAGGGTTACTTGAAAAACAAGCGGCCATAACCGATGAAAGCATTAGCTGGCACTTCATCGGCAGTTTACAAACACGAAAAGTAAAATCTGTCATTCAAACAATTGACTACTTACATTCGCTCGACAGGATGTCTCTTGCGAATGAAATTGAAAAAAGAGCGGATCACACGGTTCGCTGTTTTGTACAGGTAAACACATCGCTGGAGGAGTCAAAACACGGCTTACAAAGTGAAGACGTGATTCCATTTGTGAAGCAGCTCGCTGATTTCAAAAAGATTGAAATTGCTGGACTGATGACGATGGCTCCATTTACAGATGATCACACTGTGATACGAAACTGCTTTCAAACATTAAAAAATCTTCAAGAAGAAGTAAAACATCTTAACCAAGTAAATGCACCTTGTCAGCATTTATCGATGGGCATGTCAAATGATTTTGAAATCGCAATTGAAGAAGGTGCGACATTCGTTCGGATTGGCTCTTCACTTGTTGGAAATGAAACAGGAGGTGCGTGACATGAGCATAAAAAATAAGTTTAAAAGCTTTTTCACTCTCGACGATGAAGAGTATGAGTACGAATATATTGATGAAGAAAGAGAACCAGTCCAAGAAGAAAAAGGAACAAAGGACAAAGCGGCATTTCAAGAGCGTCCGCAGACTGGAAAACAAAATGTCGTCAGCTTGCAAAGCTTGCAGAAATCCTCTAAAGTGGTGTTAAGTGAGCCGCGTGTTTATGCAGAAGCGCAAGAGATTGCAGACCATATTAAAAACAGACGTGCAGTCGTCGTGAATTTGCAGCGCATTCAGCACGATCAAGCAAAGCGAATCATTGATTTCTTAAGCGGAACTGTTTATGCAATCGGTGGAGACATCCAGCGCATTGGCTCGAATATATTCCTCTGCACACCTGATAATGTGGATGTATCTGGCACAATATCAGAACTTTTGACAGAGGAAGAACCTCAGAGGTGGTAAATCATAGTGATTCTAAATTTCATTTTTAATATTTTAGGAACGGTATTAACGATTTACTCATTCGCGATTATTATTTACATCTTTATGTCATGGGTGCCATCTGCAAGAGAAACATCGATTGGGCGTTTTCTGACAAATATTTGCGAACCGTATTTAGAACCATTTCGTAAAATTATTCCGCCAATTGGCATGATTGACATCTCGCCAATTGTGGCATTGCTTGTGATTCGTTTTGCATCATCATATGGACTAACTGGTCTTTACAATATGATTGTACGCTTCATGTAGACAGGCTGCCGGGCTTGGCGCTGCCAGGCTCTTTTACATAAGAGGGGAACAAAATGAGCGATATTTATCAACATTTTAGAAAAGACGAACAGCCATTTGTCGACCAAGTGTTAGGCTGGAAAAAAATCGCACTCGACCAGTATCGAATGAAATTAACAGACTTTCTTGATCCGCGTGAGCAGTTTATTACCGAGTCCGTCATCCAGCATGCTGATGAGCTTGGGATCATGTTTTTTGGCGGGTATGAAGGAGCGGAGCGCAAAAGAGCTCTCATTTATCCTGAATATTTAGAACCGGCTACTCAGGATGTTGAGCTGTCTTATTTTCAGGTGAACTATGCGAAAAAGTTTATTTCGTTAGAACACCCGAAGCTTCTCGGTTCACTGATTGGGACAGGCTTGAAGCGTCAAAAATTCGGAGATCTGTTATTTTCAGAGGAAGATGTGCAGTTTATTTGTACAAGTGATGTCGCCGATTTTGTGCGGGCGCAGCTGACACATGTCGGCAGAGCCTCCGTTTCATTAGAGGAAATCACGCAGGCAGATTTAAAGCCGGTTATGAGCAAGACTGACATCAAAGAAGATACCATTTCTTCACTGCGGCTTGATGCGGTATGTGCTGCAATCAGCCGTCAGTCTCGGCAAAAGGCACAGCTTTTGGTCAAAAATGGGCTTGTCAAAGTTAATTGGAAAGTCACTGAGGACCCTTCCTTTACAATCGGCGAAGGCGATCAGCTCTCTGTACGGGGATTTGGCCGCTTTAGCTTGAAAACGATTGATGGGAAGACCAAAAAAGATAAATTTAAAGTAACATTTGAGCTTCTGACATAACGAACTTGAATCTGGAGGTGGCGAGGTTGCCATTAACACCTAATGATATTCATAATAAAACGTTCACAAAAAGCTTTCGCGGCTATGACGAAGATGAAGTAAACGAGTTTTTAAGCCAAGTACGTAAAGATTACGAAATCGTGCTTCGCAAAAAGAACGAACTTGAAGAAAAAGTAAACGAACTTGACGAAAGACTTGGTCATTTTGCGACAATTGAAGAGACATTAAACAAATCAATACTTGTGGCGCAGGAAGCAGCAGAAGACGTCAAACGTCATTCTGATAAAGAAGCGAAATTGATTATTCGTGAAGCAGAGAAAAATGCAGATCGTATTATCAACGAAGCGCTATCAAAATCAAGAAAGATTGCGATGGAAATCGAAGAGCTGAAGAAACAGTCGAAGGTCTTTAGAACTCGTTTCCAAATGCTCATCGAAGCTCAGCTTGATCTTCTAAAAAATGACGATTGGGATCATTTACTGGAATATGAAGTTGACGCTGTCTTTGACGAAAAAGAATAAGCGCGTCATCTTGACATGACGTGCACATGTTGCATATAATACCATCATAAATTAACAAGAGATAAACGTTTGAAAGGGACACTCGCAGTTGTCATATGCGTAATAAAGCGAATCAGGGATGGTGGAAGCCTGACATTACGAGACGCTGCAATGAGATCACCCCTTTAGTTCCTTTTCTGAAATGAATGAGTAAGAAAAGGCGTCTGATCACGTTACGATTTTAGAGTGGATAAGCGGCTGTTTCATAGCGCTGTCTAAAAGGGTGGTACCGCGAGACAAGCCTTCTCGTCCCTTATGGGATGAGAGGGCTTTTTTTATTGTTTTTTAATCAGAATTTGCATATGGAGGAATGGGTATGAACTACAAAGACACCTTATTAATGCCGAAAACAGAATTCCCAATGAGAGGGAACTTGCCGAACAAAGAGCCTGAAATCCAAGAGGAGTGGGCAGAAAAAGACATCTATCAAATGGTTTTAGAGCGGACAAAAGGACGCCCGACCTTTATTTTGCATGATGGACCTCCATATGCGAATGGTGACATTCATATGGGGCACGCACTCAATAAAATCCTAAAAGATTTTATTGTCCGTTTTAAATCAATGAATGGGTTCCACGCACCGTACGTACCGGGCTGGGATACACACGGCTTGCCAATTGAAACAGCACTCACTAAAAATAAAAAAGTCAAACGTAAAGAAATGTCGACAGCTGAATTCCGTAAATTATGTGAAGAGTATGCTTGGAAGCAAATCGAGGGTCAGCGCAATCAATTTAAGCGATTAGGCGTAAGAGCAGACTGGGACAATCCATATGTCACGTTAAAGCCTGAGTACGAAGCGCAGCAAATTCTTGTCTTTGGAGAAATGGCGAAGAGAGGCTATATTTACAAAGGGCTAAAGCCTGTTAACTGGTCTCCTTCAAGTGAGTCAGCACTTGCTGAAGCGGAAATTGAATATAAAGACAAACGTTCACCATCCATTTACGTTTCATTTAAAGTGAAAGATGGCAAAGGCGTACTTGAAAACGGCGAACAATTCATCATCTGGACAACAACCCCTTGGACACTTCCTGCAAACCTTGGGATTTGTGTTCATCCAAACCTAGAGTACAGCGTTCTTCAAGTGGGTGCTGAGCGATATGTTGTCGCATCTGAGTTAGTTGAACAAGTGGCAAAAACACTTGGCTTTGAAGAGTATGAAGTCGTGAAAACATTAAAAGGAAAAGAATTAGATACCATCGTTGCAGAGCATCCGATCTATGGCAGAGACTCTCTTGTGATGCTTGGCGACCACGTGACAACGGATGCAGGAACAGGCTGTGTTCATACAGCACCAGGTCACGGGGAAGATGACTTTATTGTCAGTATGAAATACGGTCTTGATGTGCTATGTCCAGTAGACGAAAAAGGTGTGATGACAGAAGAAGCGCCTGGTTTTGAAGGATTATTCTACGAGGATGCCAATAAAGCGATCACAGAACAGCTTGAAGCAAAAGGCGCACTGAAAAAGCTCGACTTTATCACGCACTCTTACCCGCATGACTGGAGAACGAAAAAACCAACCATTTATCGTGCGACAGCTCAGTGGTTTGCATCGATTAAAGACTTCAGAGAAGCGCTATTAGACAATATTAAAGAAACGAAATGGGTTCCAGCATGGGGCGAAACACGCCTATTCAACATGGTGCGAGACAGAGGCGACTGGTGCATTTCAAGACAGCGTGTATGGGGCGTTCCAATTCCGGTCTTTTATGCGGAAAATGGCGAGCCGATCATCACAGATGAAACGATTCAGCATGTCTCTCAATTATTTAGAGAACATGGCTCTAATATTTGGTTTGAAAAAGAAGCGAAAGAACTATTGCCAGAAGGCTTTACACATCCAGGAAGCCCGAACGGTGAATTCACAAAAGAGCAGGACATCATGGATGTATGGTTTGATTCAGGTTCTTCTCACCAGGCCGTTTTAGAAGAAAGAGATGACCTTGTCCGTCCGGCAGACCTCTACCTTGAAGGCTCTGACCAATATCGCGGCTGGTTTAACTCTTCCTTATCAACAGCAGTTGCTGTTACTGGAAAAGCACCGTATAAAGGTGTTCTAAGCCACGGCTTTACGCTTGATAAAGAAGGACGCAAGATGAGTAAATCATTAGGCAATACGATTGACCCAACAAAGGTAGCGAAGCAGCTTGGGGCGGAGATTCTTAGACTTTGGGTATCTTCTGTCAACTATCAAGCCGATCACCCAGTGTCTGATGATATCTTGAAACAAGTAGCAGAGGTCTATCGTAAAATCCGTAACACGTTCCGATTCCTGCATGGAAACCTATTTGACTTTAACCCAGCAGTCAATGCGGTGCCGGTAGAAGAGCTTCGCGAAGTGGATCAATATATCTTGATCAAATTAAACAAATTGATTGATAAAGTGAAAAAGGCCTATGATGATTACGAATTTGCGGTCGTATATCATGCGATTCACAATTTCTGTACGATTGAGCTAAGCTCTTTCTATCTCGATTTTGCAAAGGATGTCGTGTACATTGAGCATGCAGATCATCCAGACCGCCGCAGCATGCAAACGGTCTTCTACGAAACATTAATGGCATTAGTGAAGCTGACTGCACCAATTCTTCCGCATACAGCAGATGAATTATGGAGCCACTTAAGCTTTGTTGAAGAGCCAAGTGTTCAGTTAACAGATATGCCAGAAGGTGTGACTGTTCCTCAAGCGGAAGCGACAGAAGTGAAGTTTGACCGCTTTATGGAAGTGCGTGACGATGTGCTAAAAGCGCTCGAAATTGCGCGTAATGAGAAAGTCATCGGACGTTCACTTGAAGCAAATGTGACTCTTTATGCGACAGAAGAAGTGAAAAATCTTCTTGCATCCATTAAAGAAGATGTGAAGCAGCTCTTTATCATCTCTGAATTAACGGTAGAAGATGAGCAAAATGCTGACGCATCAGCACCTGGATACACATCAGGACGGATTCTGGTTCAAAAAGCAGAAGGAGAACTGTGCGAACGTTCCCGCATTATTTCAAAAGATGTTGGTGCAAATCCGAAATACCCAACATTGTCACTGAAAAATGCTGAAATCGTGGAAAAATATTACCAGAATTAACAGTGTGATATGACCAACTAGCGCCCCGCCATATGCGGGGCGTTTTCTTTTTTGCGAAAATGACAGCGTTTAGAACGAAAGGAAAAATCTTATGGCTTTAAAGTGAGCAGCCGGGGCAACAATATGATTATCACGACAGGGCAGGAGTTGAAATAGCGACATGAATGGCGATCTAGAGACGATTTACACGGAACTCCTTCAAATGAAAGAAGAGCTGCAATCTAAACTGTTTGAATACGCATCATTTCGTTCACCCGCTGAGCATGTCACAATGAACGAGGTCCAAACGACCACGCTTCTTTATCACATCAAAGAAGAGCTGCAAGATGTGTCTCTTGCTATTGCAAAAATTGAGCAGGGAACCTATGGTATATGTGAGGCGACAGGTGAGGTCATTCCGCTTGAACAAATGAGTATTCTTCCTACCGCCCGCACGGCTGACGACTTTCTATATCATAAGCAATACGAGAAAAAAGCCTTCACTCCTTATCCTCACGAATCAGATGATTCTCATTTTGAAGCCTTCCACATGTAGGGAGGTTTTTGTCTGTCAACTAAAGTTTCTTTACTCCTTCCTGTTTTCTTGATAAAATGCTTAAAGATCAAAGTATGAAGATGGAGGAACGTGTGTGTTCTATTACATAATCGCATTCGTGATGATTTGTTTAGATCAATTAACAAAATGGCTCATTGTCAAAAATATGATGCTCGGAGATTCTTATCCAGTGATTGATGGCTTCTTTTATATCACGTCTCACCGAAATTCAGGAGCCGCATGGGGAATTCTCCAAGGACAAATGTGGTTTTTCTATGTGATCACACTCGTTGTTATTGCGGGAATTGTTTATTATTTGCAAAAGCATGGGCAAAAGGACAAGCTGCTTGGAGTAGCGCTGGCCTTAATGCTTGGCGGAGCGATTGGAAACTTTATCGACCGCGTTTTCCGTCAGGAAGTGGTAGATTTTGCTCATTTCGTCTTTGGGAATTATCACTACCCAATTTTTAATATTGCAGATTCTTCTCTATGTGTAGGGGTTATTCTGCTCTTCATTCAAATGCTTTTAGATGGAAAGAAAACGAAGGAGTCAACTACATGAATCAAGTAAATATTGCCGTTTCAGAAGATCAAACGAGTGAACGGCTTGATAAATTTCTAAGCACGACAGAACCAGAATGGTCAAGAACCCAAGTCCAGCAGTGGGTAAAGGATGGGCTGATCGAAGTAAACGGGAAACAAGTGAAAGCCAATTACAAAGTACAAGCTGGAGATGAGATTAAAGTCGAGATTCCAGACCCAGAAGTACTAGATGTAGAAGCAGAACCAATGGATCTTGATATTTATTATGAGGATGCAGATGTGCTAGTGGTGAATAAACCACGAGGAATGGTTGTTCATCCAGCGCCAGGTCACGTCTCTGGAACACTTGTAAATGGACTGATGGCACATTGCACGGACTTATCAGGCATTAATGGTGTGATGCGTCCTGGAATTGTCCACCGAATTGATAAAGACACGTCTGGACTGTTAATGGTCGCGAAAAACGATATGGCGCATGAATCACTCGTCAATCAGCTCGTGGCTAAGACCGTCACAAGAAAATATACGGCCGTTGTACATGGAATTATCCAGCATGATACAGGCACAATTGATGCCCCAATTGGCAGAGACAAAAAAGACCGCCAAAGCATGACGGTTACAAAAGAAAGTGCAAAACAAGCAGTCACTCACTTTGATGTGATTGAACGCTTTCAGGACTTCACGGTTGTGGAGTGCCGTCTTGAAACAGGAAGAACACACCAAATTCGTGTTCATATGAAATATATCGGCTATCCGCTTGCAGGAGATCCGAAATATGGACCGAGAAAGACAGTCGATTTTAATGGACAGCTGCTTCATGCAGGTGTTCTAGGATTTGATCATCCTAGAACAGGAGAATATATCGAGTTCACAGCACCGATTCCTGCTGATATGCAAGCTTTTATCGATTCATTAAGAAATAACGATTGACAGGCAGTTCTTTTTTTGAAATAATAAACGAAGAAATGAAGATTCTTTAAAACAGTCCAGAGAGGCTGAGAAGGATAACGGATCAATTTGTGCACGTGTATGCACAAATGAACGCCCCTCTCTGCCCTTTGCAGAAG
This sequence comes from Bacillus sp. NMTD17, assembly GCF_002998735.1. Lineage (NCBI taxonomy): Bacteria > Bacillati > Bacillota > Bacilli > Caryophanales > Bacillaceae > Bacillus > Bacillus sp. NMTD17. The sequence continues at coordinate 270,981 of NZ_PVRH01000002.1, read as the reverse complement.
GGGCTTTTTATTTGTCAAAAAGAGGTGTAAAAGATGGAACAAAAAGCAGTCATTCTTGATGAACAAGCGATCAGACGAGCGCTTACCCGAATTGCACATGAAATGATTGAGCGCAATAAAGGGATGAAAGATGTCATCCTTGCGGGGATCAAGACAAGAGGCATTCATCTTGCAAAGCGCCTTGCAGAGCGCATCGAGCAAATTGAAGGAAATCCAGTCACAGTGGGTGAACTTGATATTACGCTATACCGTGATGACCTGACAAAAAAGACAGACAACCAAGACCCGCTTGTAAAGGGTGCAGACATCCCAGCTGACATTAATGACAAAACACTGATCGTCGTTGACGATGTCCTGTTTACAGGCAGAACCGTCAGAGCGGCCATGGATGCCCTTGTGGATGTAGGAAGACCATCTTCCATTCAGCTTGCTGTTCTCGTCGACCGGGGACACCGGGAGCTTCCGATTCGAGCGGATTATATCGGGAAGAACATTCCGACATCAAAAGCAGAGACCGTCATGGTTCAGCTGAATGAAGTAGATCAAAACGACCTTGTCGCTATATATGAAAAATAACCTTTTTAAATGCATTCCAGAGAGTTTGCAAAGAGGGCAATAACAGAGACACCGAGCACACGGCTTAAGTGACGTGTACGGTTTTTCTAGGCCTCTTTGCGCATACTCGCAAAGAGGCTTTTTTAATGAAAAAGGACACATCTAGGAGGAAAATCATGAGTCAGCAAAAAGCCAATTTAGGCATTCGAGATATCCCAAAACCGTTCACATGGCTGTCACTTAGCCTTCAGCATTTGTTTGCCATGTTTGGTGCGACCATTCTTGTACCAAAAATCATTGATATGAGTCCGGCCGTCGCGCTCATCTCAAGTGGTGTTGGAACCATTGTTTACTTAATCATTACAAGAGGACAAATTCCGGCATATCTTGGATCGTCCTTTGCCTTTATCGCCCCCATACTGAATGTCAAAGCAACAGGCGGCCCTGGAGCCGCAATGGTTGGTGCCTTCATGGCGGGTGTCGCTTATGCACTCATTGCACTATTTATTAAATGGCTCGGCACAGGCTGGCTGATGAAACTTCTGCCGCCGGTCGTCGTAGGGCCAGTCATTATGGTCATCGGACTCGGACTCGCTGGAACAGCTGTCAACATGGCGATGTATGTTGATCCGAATGCAACCGAGCTTGTTTACAGCCTTAAGCACCTAATGGTCGCCGGCTTCACACTGGCTGTCACGATTATCAGCATGATCTTCCTAAGAGGATTCCTAAGCTTGATCCCAGTATTAATCGGAATTATTAGCGGCTATCTCTTTGCTTTAACACAAGGCATTGTGAACTTCCAGCCGGTCATTGACGCGAAATGGTTTGCTGTACCAGACTTCGTCGTACCATTTGTCGACTACACACCTGCTGTGACTTTAAGCATTCTCACAGTGATGGTGCCGGTTGCCTTTGTGACAATGTCTGAGCACATCGGCCATCAAGTGGTGTTAAGTAAAGTTGTAGGGCAAGATTTTATTAAAAAACCTGGTCTTCACCGCTCCATTTTAGGAGACAGTGCAGCGACGATCTTCGCTTCACTCATTGGCGGACCGCCAACAACAACGTATGGAGAGAACATCGGGGTCCTTGCCATCACAAGAGTGTTCAGTATCTTCGTCATCGGCGGAGCAGCAGTCTTTGCGATCTGCTTCGGCTTTGTCGGAAAAATTTCAGCATTAATCAGTACAGTGCCGTCCGCGGTCATGGGAGGCGTTTCGTTCCTGCTCTTTGGGATCATTGCCTCAAGCGGTCTGAGAATCCTGATTGATCATAAAGTGAATTTTGAAGAAAAGCGTAATCTCATTATCGCATCAGTCATCTTAGTCATTGGAATTGGCGGGGCATTCATTGAGGTGAAACAAATCAACCTCACACTATCTGGAATGGCACTTGCTGCCATCACGGGTGTCCTGTTAAACCTGATCCTGCCGCAGCAAAAAGCGGAGGATGACGAGTCAAATGAATCGAATACAGAAAACCTTTTAAAAGAAGTCCAGTGAGGCTGACAAGGGTTCTAAAATGAGCAGAATGCACGAAAGTGCCGCTGCTTCTTTTGGAGAACCCTAAGCTGCCGAGGCTTAGGGTTTTTTTGAACCTGAAAGTGATGAAAAACTAGAGGGGGAAGAAAAAATGAATGATCTATCGACAATGAGCAGCTTGTCTAAAGAAGAGATTTTACAGCTGATTGAAGAAGCAGCGGCTCTCAAAAAGGGGAAGCAAGAACTTGGCTTAGCGGGAGAATTTGTAGCAAACCTCTTCTTTGAACCAAGCACAAGAACACGATTTAGCTTCGAAGTTGCCGAAAAGAAACTGGGGATGAATGTACTGAGCTTAGATGCAGCAAGCACCTCCGTTCAAAAGGGCGAAACACTTTACGATACGGTAAAAACGCTCGAATCCATCGGCGTGAAAGCATGTGTGATCAGAGACAGCACCGATGAATATTACAATGAGCTGATCGGGAAGGTTGGGATTCCCATCATCAATGCTGGAGATGGCTGCGGGCAGCATCCGACCCAATCACTGCTCGACCTAATGACCATCTATGAAGAGTTTGACGGCTTTGAGGGCTTAACGATTTCGATTCATGGAGACATCAAACACAGCAGGGTGGCAAGGTCGAATGCTGAGGTTCTTTCAAGGCTGGGAGCAACAGTCCTTTTTTCAGGGCCTGCTTCCTTCCAAGATGAGCAAAACCCTCACGGAACGTATGTCCAAGTAGATGAAGCCATCACACAATCTGATGTGGTGATGCTGCTCAGAATTCAGCATGAACGACATGCTGAAAAAATGGGCAGTGAAGATTACTTATCGACTTATGGATTAACAGTAGACAGGGCAAACAACATGAAAGAACGAGCCATTATTATGCATCCAGCACCAGTGAACAGAGGTGTGGAGATAGATGATTCTTTAGTGGAATCAAAGCAGTCACGAATTTTCAAGCAAATGGAAAATGGCGTTTATGTCCGAATGGCCGTATTAAAAAGAGCTTTTCAAAATAGCAGACTACATCAAAAAGGGAGAGATTCTGTCTATGTCATATCTCATTAAAAACGGTTTTATCTTAACAAGCACAGGCGAAAAAGTGCAGCAGGATATTAGGGTAGAAGGAGAAGTGATTCAAGCGATTGGTCACTTAGAAAGAGAAGACGGAGAAGAGGTCATTGATGCTAAAGGGCTATTTGTTTCACCAGGCTTGATTGATCTGCATGTACATTTAAGAGAGCCAGGCGGAGAGAAAAAGGAAACGATTGAAACAGGCTCTAAAGCAGCCGCAAGAGGCGGCTATACGACGATTGCAGCTATGCCGAATACACGCCCAGTTCCAGATACAAAAGAGCAAATGGAATGGCTCATGGATCGAATCGAAGAGACCTCTTCTGTCAGAGTACTGCCATACGCCTCCATTACAACTAGACAGATTGGGGAAGAAATGACGGACTTTGCAGCACTAAAAGAAGCAGGCGCCTTCGCTTTTACAGATGACGGAGTCGGCATCCAAACAGCAGGCATGATGTACGAAGCCATGAAAAAGGCAGCAAGTCTTGATCAAGCGATTGTGGCACACTGTGAAGATAACTCGCTCATTTACGGAGGATGCGTTCATGAAGGAGAATTTTCAAAAGCAAATGAATTAAACGGTATACCGTCCATTTGTGAATCGGTGCATATTGCAAGAGATGTTCTTTTAGCAGAAGCAGCGAACTGCCATTATCATGTATGTCATATCAGTACGAAAGAATCTGTGCGAGTCGTTCGCGATGCAAAAAAAGCAGGCATCCGTGTGACAGCTGAGGTGTCACCGCATCACCTGCTGTTATGTGATGCGGACATCCCTGGTCTTGATACAAACTATAAAATGAACCCGCCGCTCAGAGGAAAAGAGGATCGCGAGGCACTGATCGAGGGACTTTTAGATGGAACGATTGATTTCATCGCAACAGACCATGCGCCGCATACTGAAGAAGAAAAGAACGAAACGATGCAGCGTGCACCTTTTGGAATTGTCGGGCTTGAAACAGCGTTCCCGCTTCTGTATACACGATTTGTCAAAACAGGCGAATGGACATTAAAAGAACTCGTTGATTATATGACAATCAAGCCAGCAGAAGCCTTCTCTCTTCCATATGGAAAGCTGGAAGAAGGACAAACAGCTGATATCACACTCATTGATTTAAACAAAGAAATGGCAATCGATAAAAAAAGCTTCTTATCAAAAGGGCAAAATACACCGTTTGACAAATTGACTGTATCAGGATGGCCGGTCATGACACTTGCATCTGGGAAAGTCGTGTATGAAGAGGGGAGACTAGTAAAATGAAGAGACGCTTAGTGCTAGAAAACGGAACAGTATTCGAAGGAACAGGCTTTGGCAGCTTAGAATCGTCAGTCGGAGAAGTCGTCTTTAATACAGGGATGACGGGCTATCAAGAAATTTTGTCTGATCCATCATACTGCGGACAAATTGTCACACTCACTTATCCGCTCATCGGCAACTATGGCATTAACCGTGATGATTTTGAATCGATCACACCGTTTGTAAAAGGGCTGATTGTGAAGGAGCTTTGTGAAAAGCCCTCAAACTGGCGCTCTTCATACTCACTAGATGAATACTTAAAAATGAAAAACATTCCAGGTCTTAGCGGAATCGATACACGGAAGCTGACGAGAATGATTCGAAGTGCAGGGACTTTAAGAGGGGCGTTTGCAGGACCGGATGAACAAGTGGAAGACTTAGTCCGCCGCCTTCAAACAATGCAGCTGCCGACTGATCAAGTGAGTCAAGTATCTGTGAAAAATGCGTATCCAAGCCCGGGAAGAGGAAAGAGAATTGTCCTTGTCGATTTCGGCATGAAGCATGGCATTTTGCGCGAGCTCAATAAACGTGACTGTGATGTCATCGTGGTGCCGTACAATATCACGGCAGATGAAGTGCTGCAGTTAAAGCCTGATGGGATCATGCTTTCAAACGGCCCTGGAGACCCTGTTGATGTACCAGAAGCAGTCGAGATGATTCAGCAATTGATTGGAAAGGTTCCGCTCTTTGGCATTTGCCTTGGACATCAATTATTCGCTCTTGCGTGCGGCGCAAGTACTGAAAAAATGAAATTCGGACACAGAGGCTCGAATCACCCAGTCAAAGAACTAGCCACCGGCAAGGTGACACTGACATCTCAAAACCACGGCTACACAGTTAGTGCAATTAACGAGGACGTGCTCGAAGTCACACATATCGCCCTAAACGACAATACGATTGAAGGGTTAAAACATAAAGAAGCACCAGCATTCACTGTCCAGTACCACCCAGAAGCGTCACCAGGTCCAGAAGATGCGAACTACTTATTCGACCAGTTCATGGACATGATTCATACAACTGAGAAAGAAGGGGAAGAAGTATGCCAAAACGCGTAGACATCAAAAAGATTTTAGTCATCGGTTCAGGTCCAATCATCATCGGACAGGCAGCGGAGTTTGACTATGCAGGCACACAGGCTTGCTTAGCACTGAAAGAAGAGGGCTATGAAGTCGTTCTTGTGAATTCCAATCCAGCGACCATCATGACAGATACAGAAATGGCCGATAAGGTATACATCGAACCACTGACACCAGAATTCTTAACACGAATCATTCGAAAAGAACGTCCTGATGCGATCTTGCCAACACTTGGCGGACAAACTGGACTTAACCTTGCTGTTGAATTATCAGACCTTGGCGTATTAGCTGAATGCGGTGTTGAAGTATTAGGAACAAAGCTGTCAGCTATTCAAAAAGCAGAGGACAGAGATTTATTCCGTAATCTGATGAATGAACTAAATGAGCCTGTACCAGAAAGTGAAATCATCCATAACCTTGAAGAAGCGATAGCGTTTACGAATCAAATCGGTTTCCCTGTCATTGTGAGACCAGCTTATACATTAGGCGGAACAGGCGGCGGAATTTGTACAAACGAGCAAGAGCTGAAGGAAATCGTCGAAAACGGCCTGAAGTTAAGCCCAGTCACACAATGCTTACTTGAAAAAAGCATTGCAGGTTTTAAAGAAATTGAATATGAAGTCATGCGTGATAGCGGTGATCATGCGATCGTTGTTTGTAACATGGAAAACTTTGATCCTGTCGGTATCCACACAGGTGACAGTATCGTTGTGGCGCCAAGCCAAACATTAAGTGACCGTGAATATCAGCTGCTTCGCAATGTGTCGCTCAAGCTGATCCGGGCACTTGGCATTGAAGGCGGCTGTAACGTACAGCTGGCGATTGACCCAGACAGCTTTCAATACTATATCATCGAAGTAAACCCGCGCGTCAGTCGTTCTTCTGCACTTGCGTCGAAAGCAACTGGTTATCCAATTGCCAAACTTGCAGCGAAAATTGCTGTCGGCTTAACGCTTGATGAAATGATGAATCCAGTCACAGGGAAAACCTATGCTGCCTTCGAACCGGCACTTGACTATATTGTGTCTAAAATCCCGCGCTGGCCGTTTGATAAATTCGAATCTGCTAACAGACGTCTTGGGACGCAAATGAAAGCAACTGGTGAAGTGATGGCGATCGGACGTACATTAGAAGAGTCCCTTCTAAAGGCTGTCCGTTCACTTGAAGCTGATGTGCATCACATTGAATTAAAAGATGAAGCAGATATCACAAACGAAGTGCTTGAAAAGCGGATTATCAAGGCGGGAGACGAACGATTATTCTATATGGCCGAGGCGCTTAGAAGAGGCTATACGGTTGAACAAATACATGAATTCTCAAAAATTGATTACTTCTTCCTTCATAAGCTGGAAGGCATCATCGCATTTGAAAAGACATTAAAAGAAAACAAAGGCAATACAGACGTATTAAAAGATGCGAAAGATAAAGGTTTCTCAGACATCTATATTAGCCGTGAGTGGAATATGAATGAAGCGGATGTCTACAAGCTAAGACAAGAAGCAGGCATCGTACCTGTCTACAAAATGGTAGATACTTGTGCGGCTGAATTTGAATCCGAGACGCCATATTTCTATAGCACGTATGAAGATGAAAATGAATCAGAACGCACAGACAAGAAAAGCGTCATCGTATTAGGCTCAGGTCCTATCAGAATCGGTCAAGGAGTTGAATTTGATTATGCGACGGTTCATTCTGTGTGGGCAATTAAACAAGCAGGCTATGAAGCAATCATTATTAACAACAACCCTGAAACGGTCTCAACAGACTTTAGTATTTCAGATAAGCTCTACTTTGAACCACTCACTGTAGAAGATGTGATGCACATCATTGATCTTGAGCAGCCTGAAGGAGTCGTCGTCCAGTTCGGCGGACAAACGGCGATCAACCTAGCAGATGAATTATCAAATAGAGGGGTGAAGATTCTCGGCACTTCTCTTGAAGACCTAGACCGCGCCGAAAACCGAGACAAGTTTGAACAAACATTAGAAGCACTCGGCGTGCCGCAGCCTAAAGGGAAAACAGCTACGTCTGTGCCTGAAGCTGTAGCGATTGCCAATCAGATCGGCTACCCAGTCCTTGTCCGTCCTTCCTATGTATTAGGCGGTCGTGCGATGGAAATCGTTTATCAAGAAGAAGAGCTTCTTCACTACATGGAGAATGCGGTGAGAGTCAATCCGCAGCACCCAGTGTTAATTGACAAATATTTGACGGGAAAAGAAATTGAAGTAGATGCCGTATCTGATGGGGAAACTGTCGTGATCCCAGGCATTATGGAACATATTGAAAGAGCCGGGGTCCACTCCGGTGACTCGATTGCGGTTTACCCGCCGCAAACATTGTCTGATGAGATCAAAGCGAAGATCGCAGAATACACGATCAAGCTTGCAAAAGGCCTCAATATTATTGGGCTGCTAAACATTCAATTTGTTCTCTCGAAAGGTGAAGTGTACGTACTTGAAGTGAATCCTCGTTCAAGCCGGACAGTTCCTTTCTTAAGTAAAATTACAGGCATCCCGATGGCAAATCTAGCGACAAAAGTCATTTTAGGTGACAAGCTTAAAAACTATGGCTACGAAGAAGGACTTCACACAGAGCAAGAAGGGGTGTACGTCAAAGTTCCAGTCTTCTCTTTTGCAAAACTAAGAAGAGTGGATATTACACTCGGGCCTGAAATGAAATCTACAGGTGAGGTCATGGGGAAAGATGTCACAATTGAAAAAGCCCTCTACAAAGGATTAATTGCATCGGGCATTCAAATTCCTAAAGACGGAACAGTTCTTCTAACAGTTGCTGATAAGGATAAAGAAGAAGGACTTGAGATTGCAAGAAGATTCCATTCGATCGGCTATCATATTTTAGCGACAGAAGGAACGGCGAATTACTTAAAACAAGCCTCCATCCCGTCAAGTGTTGTCGGCAAGATAGGAGAAGAAGGCAAAAACCTTCTCGATGTCATTCGAAACGGGGAAGCTCAATTTGTCATCAACACTCTAACAAAAGGAAAACAGCCGGCAAGAGACGGCTTTAGAATCAGACGTGAAGCTGTTGAAAATGGCGTAGCTTGCTTAACATCGCTAGATACAGCAGAAGCCATTTTAAGAGTGCTGGAAAGCATGACATTTAGAGCGGACGAAATGCCAGAAGTGAAAACGAATGCTGAGGTGACAGTAACGATATGAAAAAAGCATACTTGACGGTCGTCTCAAACCGAGAGATCGCTGATCATATTTACGAAATGACATTAAAAGGTGACCTTGTGGACTCCTTTCAAACGGCTGGACAATTTCTTCATATCAAGGTCAGCGAGTCCATGACACCGCTGCTGAGAAGACCGATCAGTATTGCCAATATTCATGCCGAGAAACAAGAAGCAACCATCATCTACCGCGCAGAGGGAGAGGGCACAAAGCTCCTTTCCCAAAAGCGGGATGGGGAATCCATCGATGTATTAGGACCGCTTGGCAACGGGTACGATCCTTCAGTTGTTCAGCCAGGTCAGACAGCCTTACTAGTCGGCGGTGGAATTGGTGTACCGCCTTTATATGAACTGTCCAAGCGTTTAACGAAAAAAGGTGTCATCGTCAAGCATGTCCTTGGCTTTCAATCGAAAAAGGATGTATTTTACGAGGAGAAATTCCAAGCACTCGGAGATACGTTTATCGCGACAGTTGATGGGACATATGGTTCAAAGGGCTTCGTGACAGGTGTCATTGAAGAGAATGATTTGAGCTTTGATGTCATGCTTTCCTGCGGACCGACACCTATGTTAAAAGCACTAAAAGACTCTTATCCCGATAAGCCTGTCTATATTTCAATGGAAGAACGAATGGGCTGCGGAATTGGTGCTTGCTTTGCATGTGTCTGTCATACCGACCAGCACGAAAAACCTTACGTCAAAGTCTGTCTGGATGGACCTGTATTTAAAGCAGAGGAGGTGGCATTGTCATGCTAAACGTTGAGTTACCCGGCTTATCTTTAAAGAATCCGATTATCCCTGCATCAGGCTGCTTTGGATTCGGAAGGGAATTTGCTTCATTATATGACTTATCAGTGCTGGGCGGTATCATGATCAAGGCCACAACCCTTGAACCGAGATTTGGCAATCCGACACCAAGGGTAGCGGAGACAGGTGCCGGTATGCTCAATACAATCGGTCTTCAAAATCCAGGCCTAAAAGGCGTGCTGGAAAATGAATTGCCTTGGCTTGAGCAGTTTGATACACCGATCATTGCAAACGTCGCTGGCTCACAGGTCGATGATTATGTCGAAGTAGCCAAGCAAATCAGCCAAGCAAAAAATGTCCATGCCCTTGAACTGAATATCTCGTGCCCGAATGTCAAAACAGGCGGAATTGCCTTTGGTACAGATCCTCAAATGGCAGCAGCATTGACAAAAGCGGTGAAGGACGTTTCTTCCGTTCCTGTCTATGTCAAACTGTCTCCTAACGTAGCCAATATTGTGGAGATTGCTCAAGCGATTGAATCTGCTGGAGCGGATGGACTCACGATGATTAACACGTTAATCGGTATGCGTTTAGATTTAAAAACGGGGAAACCGATTCTTGCCAATAAAACAGGCGGATTATCAGGACCGGCAGTAAAACCTGTCGCTGTGCGCATGGTACATGAGGTCAGTCAAGCGGTTTCTATTCCGATTATTGGAATGGGCGGGGTACAAAATGCTGAAGACGTACTTGAATTTTTACTAGCAGGTGCAAGTGCAGTAGCTGTTGGCACAGCCAATTTTGTAAACCCATTTATTTGCCCAGAAATCATTGAAGAACTGCCAAGAGTGTTAGCAGCATATGGCTATTCATCTGTAGAGGAATGTATCGGAAGGAGCTGGAAACATGAAGCACTTGCCCATCATCGCGCTTGATTTTCCGGTAGCGCAGGAAGCGCTCGCCTTTTTAGAACCCTTTGAAGGGACGCCATTATTTGTGAAGGTCGGCATGGAGCTGTTTTACCAAGAAGGACCTGCTATCCTTGACGAGCTCAAAGAAAAAAATTGCCGCATTTTCCTCGATCTCAAATTACATGACATTCCAACAACGGTGCAAAAAGCAATGAACCGGCTTGCCGCACTTGGTGTTGATTTGGTCAATGTGCATGCTGCTGGCGGGAAACATATGATGCAAGCTGCGTTAGAAGGGCTTGAAAGCGGGACGCCTGCTGGACAAAAACGTCCAGGCATTATTGCAGTGACACAGCTGACGAGTACGTCAGAAGACATGATGAGGAACGAATTACTCATAGACCGTCCGCTGCAAGAGACTGTCATCCGGTACGGGCAATTGGCATATGAAAGTGGACTAGACGGTGTTGTTTGCTCTGTTCATGAATCCAAAGCCCTTCATGAGCACATCTCACCTGCCTTTCTCACTGTCACGCCGGGGATTCGCTTACAAAATGATCAAACCGATGACCAAAAGCGTGTGGCGACTCCTGCCTATGCAAAAGAGCAAGGTGTTTCACAAATTGTTGTCGGAAGGTCAATCACAAAAGCTGAAAAACCATTGGAAGCCTATCATCAAATTTTAAAAGAGTGGGAGTGACTGCCAGATGAAAACAAAAATCGCTAAACACCTATTACAAATCAAAGCGGTCTCATTAAAACCAGACGAACCGTTTACATGGGCAAGCGGTATCAAATCACCGATCTATTGTGACAACCGTCTTACCTTGTCCTACCCAGAAGTAAGACACGACATTGCTGAAGGTCTTAAAGAGTTGATCCTCACTCATTTTGAAAGAGCGGAGGTTGTTGCTGGTACTGCAACAGCAGGCATCCCGCATGCGGCATTAGCGGCAGACCGTCTGAACGTGCCGATGTGTTATGTGAGAAGTAAGCCAAAAGCACATGGAAAAGGGAATCAAATTGAAGGAGCCGTATCAAAAGGTCAAAAGGTGGTCGTCGTAGAAGACTTGATTTCAACAGGAGGCAGTGTGCTTGAAGTGGTCGCTGCTCTTCAAGAAGCGGGCTGTGACGTACTAGGAGTTGCCGCGATCTTCACATACGGACTGCCAAAAGCTGCAGCTGCTTTTCAAGAGAAAAACATTCCATATGTCACCCTAACAGACTATGACACACTGACAGACGTGGCACTTGAGCTGAAAGCGATCGAGCCTTCTGCTATGAATAAACTAAAACGCTGGAGACAAGATCCTTCCTCTGAATCTTGGATGGAAGAAACCGTCTAAAAAGCTGTGCGTACCCGCACAGCTTTTTTATTTGGTTAAAAATAGTAAAATAGACTCAAATTCAAATAAAAACTAATCCTATCAATAAAGTCGGGTTGACTTTTGTTTGAATTGTGTTAATATTTAAGACAAATTAAAACACTTATCCAGAGAGGTGGAGGGACTGGCCCGATGAAGCCCGGCAACCTGCGATTTGCAAGGTGCTACTTCCTGCAAAATGATTCTATTTTGAAAGATAAGGAAATGAGCTTCCTCATCTTTCTTTCGGACTGAAAGGAAGTTTTTTTATTTTAACGGTGAGGAGGAAGACGAGATGGAAGTGAAGCGAAATCAGGATGAAGACTTATTGAAGCATATGCAGAAACTGATTGGGGATATGAATTCGGTTCAGTTACGCTGATTGTTCAGGACGGTCAAGTGATTCAAGTGGAAGAAAACAGAAAAAGTCGGTTGACGTAGTGCGGAGAGTAGTGATACTCCGGAAGGGGAGAAACAATGTTAACTTATGAAAATTGGCAAGAGCCGTCCATTACATTTCAAGAGGATGATTTGTATAAAGGGGCCTTATCTGTGCTGAAATGGGCATACGGTCATTATGGTGATCAGCTCGTTTATGCATGCAGCTTTGGTATTGAAGGCATCGTCCTCATTGATCTTATTGCGAAAGTAAAAAAGGATGCAAGAATTGTCTTTTTAGATACAGGTCTGCATTTTAAGGAAACGTACGACACAATTGATGCGGTAAAGGAAAGATACCCAGGTTTAGATATTGTGCTGAAAACCCCTGAGCTGACGGTTGAGGAGCAAAACGAGCAGCATGGTGATCAGCTATGGAAAACGGACCCTCAAAGCTGCTGCTATATGCGTAAGGTCATTCCTTTGCAAGAAGCGCTATCCGGCTATCCGGCATGGCTTTCTGGCTTAAGAAGAGAGCAGTCACCCAAGCGAGCAGGGACGAACTTTTTAAATCAGGATGAAAAATTCAAATCAGTGAAAGTATGTCCTCTTATCCACTGGACGTGGAAGGACATATGGAGATATGCATCTAGAGAGGAACTTACTTATAATCCGCTGCATGATCAGGGATATCCAAGTATCGGTTGTGCCCCGTGTACACAGCCGGCATTTACTGCCGAGGATCTTCGTTCTGGCAGATGGTCAGGCACAGCTAAGACTGAGTGCGGATTACATGAGTAAGGGAGCATAATGTATGGAAATCGCCGCAATTTTATTTAGTTTATTTTTCGCTCTAAACATTGGCGCGAGTGGTGCAGCTGCTTCGATGGGCATCGCGTACGGGTCAGGTGCTATTCAAAAGCCTATCTATGCACTTAGCGTATGTGCAGTTGGGATTTTAGCAGGTTCAGTCATTGGCGGCGGTGAGGTCGTCAAAACGATTAGCTCTGGAATTATGCCTGAATCCGTCATTACACTTGAAATTGTTTGTATTATTATTGGTTCTGCTGCATTATCACTCTTTATAGCGAATCTGATGGCCATCCCTTTATCAACGAGTGAGGTTACGGTAGGAGCTGTGGTTGGAGTCGCGGTCGCATATAAAGTATTATATGTGAAATCCATTTTAGTCATTGTGTCATTTTGGGTCATCATTCCTATTGTTGCTTTTCTTTTTACATTCGTTGTAGTCAAAATCATCAGAATGTTCCCGAAACGAACTTTGTCAAAAAAAGGCACCATGATTTTATCGATCGTTTTGATCATCAGTGGATTTCTAGAAGCGTTTTCTGCTGGGATGAACAATGTCGCAAATGCTGTAGGCCCCCTTGTTGCTTCAGGCATTTTATCCGTTGGGCAAGGAACGCTTTACGGCGGACTTTTCGTTGCACTGGGTGCCCTTTTATTAGGAAAAAGAGTGCTTGAAACAAACGGAAAGAAAATCACCCGCTATCAAACAGGTGAAGGGATTTTGCTTTCGAGTACCGGTGCTGGACTTGTCATCGTCAGCTCTATTTTTGGGCTGCCAGTTCCACTTACCCAAATCACCTCCTCGTCTATCATTGGGCTTGGAATGGCAAAAGGCGGACCAAATATTTTTCATAAACATGTGGTGAAAAAAATGTTGAAAGTGTGGGTAGTGTCACCCTTTTTATCACTTAGCCTATCGTATTTGCTGGTGAGCCTTTTCTTAAAAGGAGACTATTATTCTATCTTTATCATGATGAGTGTACTGCTTGCCTCACTTGGTGCGCTGAGTCTGATGAAGGCAGTCAAAAATGAAAGCAGCTCGATTCATGAACAGGGCGGCGGGATTTAACGGCAAATCCGACTATTTACATCTAATAAATATGAACATTGAGAGGAAGATGAACAAATGAGTTTAACACCACATGGTGGCGTATTAATTAATCGAGTAAATGAAGAGTATGATCTCAGCACGGCTGCAAAGGAAATTGAACTAGATGCTATCTCCTTTGCAGACCTTGAACTCATAGCAATTGGCGGGTATAGTCCAATTGAAGGGTTTTTAACAAAAGCTGATTATGAAGCCGTTGTGAGCAGTATGCGGTTAGCAAGTGGTGTTGTTTGGTCTCTTCCTATTACACTGCCAGTGACAAAGGAAAAGGCAGCGGAGATCCATCAAGGTGATATTGTGCGTCTATCGTATAATGGAACTGTATATGGGGTGATTGAAGTAGAGGATCAATACACACCAGATAAGGAAAAAGAAGCGGTGAATGTATATAAAACTGATGACCGCAATCATCCAGGCGTGAAAAAATTATTTGAACGCGGTGACATATACATTGGTGGTAAAATTACACTGACGAAACGCAGTGAAAAACCATTCCCTCAATTTACGTATGAGCCAGAAGAAACAAGACGGCATTTCAAAGAAAACGGCTGGAAAACCATTGTTGGTTTCCAAACGAGAAACCCTGTTCACCGTGCCCATGAATATATTCAAAAGACAGCACTTGAAACAGTCGATGGTTTGTTTTTAAATCCACTTGTCGGTGAAACAAAATCAGACGATATTCCGGCAGACGTGAGAATGAAAAGCTATCAAGTGTTATTGAACGGTTATTATCCAAAGGATCGCGTCTTTTTAGGTGTTTTTCCTGCGGCAATGCGTTATGCTGGACCAAAGGAAGCAATCTTTCACGCGCTTGTTCGAAAAAATTACGGCTGCACTCATTTTATTGTGGGAAGAGATCATGCGGGTGTTGGTGATTATTACGGCACATACGAGGCGCAGGAGTTATTTGAACAATTTACAAGTGAAGAAATTGGCATTACCCCGTTAAAATTTGAACATAGCTTCTACTGTAATACATGTGAAGCAATGGCAACACCAAAAACATGTCCTCACGATAAAAGCGAGCATGTCATTCTTTCAGGTACAAAGGTTCGAACGATGCTGAGAAACGGTGAATTACCGCCAAGCACGTTCAGCCGAAAAGAAGTTATTGAAACATTAATCGAAGGATTAAAAACGACGGTATCTTAATGGGAGGGTATGACATGAGCAATGAACATATCGTGTGGCATGATTCATCTATTACAAAAAAAGAATATCAACAGAAAAACAATCATACGAGCGGCATTATTTGGCTTACGGGTCTAAGTGGGTCAGGTAAATCAACGATCGCAAATGCAGCGGCCAGAGAGCTGTTTGAACAAGGCTATCAAGTCACCGTTCTTGATGGCGATAATGTAAGGCATGGACTGAATAAAGATTTAGGGTTTTCAGATGATGACAGAAAAGAGAACATTCGCCGCATCGGAGAAGTGGCAAAGTTATTTGTTGAACAAGGAACGATTGTCATCACGGCTTTTATTTCTCCGTTTCAAGAAGACCGCCGCATTGTCAGACAGTTAGTTGAAGCGGGAGAATTTCACGAAGTGTTTGTGAAATGTGATCTGAACGTATGCGAAGAGCGTGATCCAAAGGGGTTATATAAAAAAGCCAGAAATGGAGAAATTCCGTTCTTTACCGGAATTGATTCACCGTATGAAGAACCAGCTGCGCCTGAGCTCGTACTAGATACAGGTGAATTATCTCGTGAAGAGTCCAAACAGCGTCTTGTTGATTATGTAAAGGGAAGAGCGAAATAATTGCCTGATGGCAGGGGGAGAAAAGCACGATGGGGAAAGTATACATTGTGGGGGCTGGACCTGGGGATCCAGACTTAATTACATTAAAAGCCCATAAGGCAATACAGCAGGCAGATGTCATTTTATATGATCGCCTTGTCAATCAAGAAATACTCGCCCACGCCAAACCCGAGGCGGAATTAATCTATTGCGGCAAGCTGCCAAATCATCATACGATGAGACAGGAAGCCATCAATGAAGCCCTTGTGGCCCATGCAAAGGAAGGGAACGTTGTCGTTCGGCTGAAAGGCGGCGACCCCTTTGTATTCGGCCGAGGCGGTGAAGAAATCGAATGCTTAGCTGAGCACGGAATTCCGTATGAAGTCGTCCCTGGAATTACCTCTGGTATTGCAGCGGCCGCTTATGCAGGCATTCCCGTGACGCATCGTGAATTCAGCTCAAATGTCGCTTTTGTCACGGGTCACTATCAAAAGGATGAGCATTTTGAAGAAAAGTGGGAAGCGCTGGCTACAGGGATTGATACCCTTGTGATTTACATGGGCGTCAAAAACGTGAAAAGAGTGCAGCAGCTTCTTTTAAAAAATGGACGCGATCCTGAAACGCCAGCAGCGTTTATACACTGGGGAACCACGACGAGGCAAAAGACGACTTGCTGCACTGTGGCGACACTGTCTGAAACAGTTGAAAAAGAAGGCATCGAGCATCCAAGTTTAATTGTAGTTGGAGATGTCGTTCATTTTCACCAAAAACTGAGCTGGTTTGAACCCGCCTTAATCGAGAAATGAGAATGATAAAGAAAAGACACGTACATCGATCGTGTCTTTTCGTCTGATCAAAACAAGTAGAGGGAGGAGCCACATGAAACAAGCTGTACTTTATGTTGGGCATGGAAGCAGAGTAAAAGAAGCACAAGATAAAGCCATTTCTTTTATGAAAAGCTGTATGCCGTTAGTAGAAGCAGATATACAAGAAATTTGTTTTTTAGAACTGACAGCCCCTTCCATAGAAGAAGGATTTGAAGCCTGTGTGAAAAAAGGAGCTACACACATTGCGATCGTCCCGCTCCTCCTTTTAACTGCCATGCATGCCAAATCAGATATTCCAGTCGAGATTGAGAAAGTACAAAAGCGATATCCGCAAGTGAAGGTCACATACGGAAAACCAATCGGGGTCAATCAAGAAGTGACAAAAGCAGTTGCTGCAAGAATTGAAGAGGCAGGATATCAAGGCGGGAAAGCACGGATTCTTTTAATTGGCCGCGGAAGCTCTGACCCCGATGTGAAGCGGGATGTGTTTGGCATTGCGGACGATGTCAGGCGCCTGCTCCCTCTCGCAGAGGTCTTGCCATGTTTTATTACGGCATGTGAGCCAAATTACCGAGATGTTCTTGCGCAATTAACAGCAGATGATGATGCGCCTGTTTATCTCGTTCCTTACTTGTTGTTTACGGGTATTTTAATGAAAGAGATTGAAAATGAAGCGGCTCAGGCGAGAAAGAGGCTGAAAGATGTCCGGGTATGCCGGTATATTGGCTTTCATCCGCATGTAAAAGCGGCTTATATTGAACGCGTGCAAGAAACCATTTTAAACAAAGACCATGCGTTTCATTTCCAAGGAGAAAGCCATGCTTCCAGTCCATCTTGATTTAACCGATCAACAAGTGCTCATCGCCGGCGGTGGACGAATAGCCGCAAGAAGGGCAGAGGCGCTATGCATGGAGCCTTGCCATATAACCGTCGTGAGTCCTGACATTTCTAAAGAGATGGCACGTCTCATTGATACATACAACCTGAATTGGAAGGAAAAGAAAGTGGACGTGGAAGATTTAGAGGGTGCATTTTTCATTGTAGCTGCTACAAACGATCCAGCGGTAAATGAATGGATTGCACAAACAGCCCGGCCTCACCAGCTAGTGAACTGTGTGAGCCAATCAGAGCTTGGCAATGTGATCGTGCCAAAGGTGGTCAAAGCAGGGAAAGTGACGATTTCAGTCTCTACAAGCGGTGCGAGCCCAGCCCGGACAAAACAACTGGCTGCGGAAATTGAGGCGTTGCTAGAACAAGAGGATGTAGATGCACTTGACGCTCTTTATATCGAAAGAAAAAAACAACAAAGAAAAAGCCGATAAAATCTCTTTAAGGGATTTTATCGGCTTTTATTATTTTCGCAGCTTTAGGACCACATCTTCGTCAGGCGTGACAAATAATGTTTGCTGCTGATCATACGTCACAAATCCCGGCTTTGCTCCATTTGGTTTTTTCACATGCCGGATTTTCGTATAATCGACAGGAACGGAGCTCGACTCCTTTGCTTTCGAGAAGTAGGCAGCGATTTGAGCCGCTTCACGCAGCGTCTCTTCATCAGGTGCTTGATGACGGATGACGACATGTGATCCAGGAATATCCTTCGTGTGCAGCCAAATGTCGTCACGGGCAGCAGCCTTTGTGGTTAAATACTCGTTTTGTTTGTTGTTTTTTCCGACTAAAATCGGAATACCTTGAGACGATTCATACGTTTCAAGCTGAATGGCCGCCTGTTTTTTCTTTTTGGCGTTGCGCTTTTGTTTGGCGCGTAAATATTTTCCTTCAACAAGTTCTTCTCTCATTTCCTCTAAATCCTTCGGTGAGGCAGAGGATAGCTGCTGAATCAACTCTTCAAAATAAGCAATCTCTTCATGCGTCCGCTCAATTTGTTCATTGACCGCTTCTACTGCATTTTTTGCCTTTTGATATTTTGTGAAATACCCTTGCGCATTTTCAGAAGGGGTTTTGTTTGTTTTAAGCGGGATCGTGATCTCTCCGCCATCTTCATCGTAATAATTGATGACAGTCGCTTCTTTATCCCCTTTTTTGATGGCATATAAATTGGCTGTTAACAATTCGCCATAGAGCTGATATTTATGTGCATGTTGAGATTCTTCAAGAGTTCTTTTCAGTTTTTTGAGCTTGTTTTCATTTTTCTTTTTTTCATTTACGACAAACCGTTCAAGGTCAGACGCCTGCTGTTTAACTCTGTCTCTCTCAGCTTTTCCGAAATAAAAGCGGTCAAGCAGCTGGCTGAGAGAGTCGAATGTTTTCATCTCGCCATGGACATGCTGAAGTTCTAATAAATAGAAATATTCTTTCCCGTCTTTTCTTGTGAGCTGCGGGGTAAAGGAGTGCATGCGAATAAGCTGGAACATGTCGAGCAGTGTATTTGGAATCGTTTCCTGATTGACAAGACCGGCCCTGTGTACAGCTTCCTTTGCAAACAGCGGAGAAACCCCAGAGAATGTATCGACAATTTGATTTGCGATCTTTCCTTCTTGAAAGCGTAAATGCTTTAAAATATCATTCTTCGTCACTTCAAACGGATTCAATTTTTGCTGTGCAGGCGGCAGAAGGTATTCGTGACCAGGAAGTACCGTTCGATAGCTGTTCACAGATGGAGAAAGATGCTTTAGGCCATCGATGATCTGCTGCGTGTCATCTTCTACAAGAATCAAATTACTATGCCTTCCCATGATTTCAATGTAGAGCTTTCGAGTCTGTTCGTCGCCAATTTCATTGCGGCTTCGTACATGAAGTACGATCACCCGGTCAAATCCAATCTGTTCAAAACGTTCAATGAATCCGCCCTCAAGATGCTTTCTGAGGAGCATACAAAACATTGGAGGTTCGCTTGGATTGTCATATTGATGCTCTGTGAGCTGAATTCTAGCGTAGCTCGGATGAGCGGATAAAAGGAGCTTATGATTTTTTCCGTTTGCCCGGATATGAAAAATCAGCTCGTGCTTATATGGCTGATGAATTTTTGAAATTCTTCCGCCAGTTAATGTCTCTTGCAATTCATTTGTCATACCATATGTAAAAATGCCGTCAAATGACATGTTGGATACACCCTCTTCTTTCACACAAATCTACTGAAAGAACCTTCCGTTTCTCGTTCTTTAGGCAGTCTTATTATTATAGCATGATTTAGGACGAGTCTGAATAAACTGGCTTATAGAACACTGCATATGAGAGAGAACAAAAGAGGAGTGGACGAGGTCAAATGAATTGGCATGAACTGAACCAAACCGATTTATTAAAAACAATGAATACATCGATAGGTGACGGACTGTCAGAAAAAGATGTACAAAAACGGCTTGAAAAACACGGGCCAAATGAATTGCAGGAAGGGAAAAAGGCGTCGGCTCTGATCATTTTTTTAGCGCAATTTAAAGATTTTATGGTGTTAATTTTGCTTGCGGCAACGATCATTTCTGCTTTTTTAGGCGAATACATTGATGCTGTAGCAATTGTAGCGATTGTTCTGATTAATGGAGTGCTCGGCTTTTATCAAGAACGCCGGGCGGAAAAATCTCTTCAAGCGCTAAAGGAATTATCAACCCCGCATGTGTATGCAAGGAGAAATAATGAATGGGTCAAGATCCCGTCTAAACATCTCGTGCCAGGGGATATTGTGAAATTTTCGAGTGGAGACCGGATTGGGGCAGACATTAGATTACTAGAAACCAAAAGTTTAGAAATTGAAGAGTCCGCTCTCACTGGCGAGTCCATCCCTGCGGTCAAACACGCAAGTCCGCTTTCACGAGACCATGTCTCGCTTGGAGATTTGACGAACATGGCCTTTATGGGGACGCTTGTCACTAGAGGAAGCGGCGTGGGCGTTGTCATTGGTACAGGGATGAATACAGCGATGGGACAAATTGCCGGCATGCTGGATGCAGCAGGGAATATGGAAACACCGCTGCAAAGACGTCTCGAACAGCTGGGGAAAATCCTGATTGTTGCTGCCTTATTTTTAACGGTGCTCGTTGTTGTTCTTGGCGTTGTACAAGGACATGATTTGTATCATATGTTCCTGGCGGGAGTATCTCTTGCAGTTGCTGCCATTCCTGAAGGACTGCCGGCGATTGTAACCGTCGCACTTTCCTTAGGAGTGCAGCGGATGATCAAACAAAAATCGATTGTCAGAAAGCTCCCGGCGGTGGAAACACTTGGCTGCGCTTCGATCATTTGCTCAGATAAAACAGGGACAATGACGCAAAATAAAATGACTGTGACACATGTATGGGCAGAGGGCAAAACGTGGAATATTTCTGGTACGGGCTATGAGCCATCTGGTGATTTCACCTTAAACGGAGAACTTGTCCATGTAGACAAACATCCAAGTCTGCAAAAGGTGTTATTATACGGGGCGCTTTGTAATACATCAACCATCGTTGAAAAAGACGGCGAAATGAGGCTTGATGGAGATCCGACAGAGGGGGCGCTTCTCACAGCAGCACGTAAAGCAGGGTTTACTGAGCAATTCATCGAAGCCGGATTTCACGTTGTAGAGGAGTTTCCTTTTGATTCAGAAAGAAAGATGATGTCAGTCGTCGTCGAAACGAATCAAAAAGAGCGGTATGTCATTGCAAAAGGTGCGCCGGATGTCCTGATGAACCGTTCAAGTCATATCATGCACGGCGGCCGCACAGCTTCTTTTTCAACCACTCACAGGCAAGAAACAGAGGCTGCGATTCAAGGCTTAGCAAGACAAGCGCTGAGAACGATTGCCATTGCGTATAAAAAAGTCGGTCTGACAGAAAAAATCAACTCTGTCCAGCAGGCTGAAACCGATTTGACATTTATCGGGTTAGAGGGCATGATCGATCCACCTCGTCCTGAAGTCAGACGAGCGGTTAAAGAGTGCAGGGATGCTGGTATAAAAACAGTCATGATTACAGGGGATCACGTGGAAACAGCCAAAGCGATTGCCAAAGACTTGAGCCTTTTACCAAAGCAAGGAAAGGTGCTCGACGGAAAAGCGCTGGATCAGATGAGTGACAAAGAGCTTGAGCAAACGGCTGAAAATGTATACGTCTTTGCACGGGTATCACCTGAACATAAGCTGAGAATTGTGAAGGCCTATCAAAAAAATGGACATATTGTGGCGATGACAGGTGACGGGGTCAATGATGCGCCTGCGATTAAGCAAGCAGATATCGGCATCTCCATGGGCATCACTGGAACAGACGTAGCCAAAGAAGCATCTTCTCTTATTTTACTTGATGACAACTTTGCGACCATTAAATCCGCCATTAAAGAAGGCCGGAATATTTATG
The DNA here is from genome assembly GCF_002998735.1 of Bacillus sp. NMTD17. NCBI lineage: Bacteria > Bacillati > Bacillota > Bacilli > Caryophanales > Bacillaceae > Bacillus > Bacillus sp. NMTD17. Next base: position 249,117 of record NZ_PVRH01000002.1, on the reverse strand, counting down.
AAAACATTCGGAAGTTTGTCCGGTATTTGCTGGCATCCAATGTGGGAGAAATTTTGGTTATGCTGTTCGCGATGCTCCTAGCACTTCCGCTTCCTCTCGTTCCTATTCAAATTTTATGGGTCAACCTTGTCACAGATGGTCTTCCAGCGATGGCACTTGGCATGGATAAGCCAGAAGGCGATGTCATGAAGCGAAAGCCGAGGAACATGAAAGAGGGCATTTTTGCTAGAGGGCTCGGCTGGAAGGTTGTATCTAGAGGATTCCTCATCGGGCTTGCGACCCTTTTAGCATTTATGTTTGTGTATCACCGCGATCCAAACAACCTGCAATATGCACAGACTGTTGCATTTAGTACGCTTGTTTTGGCGCAGCTCATTCATGTATTTGACTGCCGCAGTGAACGGTCCATCTTTGAACGCAATCCATTCGGGAATCTTTACTTGATCGGTGCGGTTTTGTCATCACTTTTACTTATGTTTGTGGTCATTTATTATCCGCCGCTTCAGCCGATTTTCAAAACGGTGGCCATTGCACCAATTGATTGGCTGCTGATCATCGGTATGTCTGCACTGCCAACTTTTTTACTGGCAGGATCACTTTTGACAAGAAAAAAATAATTCGTTATGGTATAATTTTGAGGTAATAGTGTCTGCTATTACCTTTTTCATTTTATTAATATGAAAGAATTGGGTGTTTTGACATGATACGCAGTATGACGGGATTCGGCCAAGCGAGTAAAACGGATGGAGAACTGACAGTGTCAGTTGAGCTAAAATCGGTCAATCACCGTTTTAAAGAGGTTCATGCCCGTTTGCCGAGGCCGCTTTTATATTTCGAAGACACATTAAAAAAAATCATTCTTCGTCACGTGCAGCGCGGTAGAATTGAGCTGTTTGTCACGATTGAAGGCGGTAAACTAGCAAGCCGGTCCTTGCAGATCGACTGGCCGCTGCTTGATGAATACATGAAAGCCGCAAAAGACCTCGAGAAGCGCTATCACATTTCAGGCATTCAGCATGCACATGACTTACTGGGGCTGGAGCATGCCGTTCAAGTAGAAGAGTCGGCCAGCCGAAATGAGCAGTTAGAGCAATTGCTGATGGATGCTTGTGAAACGGCTGTCAAGGAGCTTTGCTTCATGAGAGAGCAGGAGGGGACATCACTTCAAAAAGACTGTGAGCTGAGGCTTTCTGAATTAGAGGCCTATACAGAAGAAATCAAAGTCTTTGCACCAGAGGTTGTGAGTCAGTATAAAGACAGGCTCAATCAGCGATTGCAAGAATGGATCGGAGAGGCGCTTGACGAAAGCAGATTGACAACAGAGGCTGCCATCTTTGCTGACCGCTGTGACATTACAGAAGAGATTACGAGATTGAAAAGTCACTTTCAGCAATTCCGGCAAATCTTGATGCAAGGCGGTGCTGCCGGCAGAAAACTTGATTTTCTTGTACAGGAGCTCAACCGTGAAGTGAACACCATTGGCTCAAAAGCGAACCATCATCATTTAACAAAGCTGGTGGTTGAAATGAAAAGTGCTATTGAAAAAATAAAAGAACAAGTGCAAAATATAGAATAGTCATTGTGTAAGCTGTTTACAGTGCGTCTCTTTCGGCGAGACTAGAGACGTTTATATTACAGGGGGACGTTAGAAGATGACCATAAAGTTGATCAATATCGGATTTGGAAACATCATTTCAGCGAATCGGATGATTTCGATCGTCAGTCCAGAATCAGCACCGATTAAACGAATGATACAAGACGCAAGAGATCGAGGCATGCTCATAGATGCTACATACGGAAGAAGAACCCGTGCTGTTGTCATTATGGACAGTGACCATGTCATCTTATCTGCCGTTCAGCCTGAGACTGTCGCGCAAAGACTTTCTGTAAAAGAAGAAATCATAGATGAAGGGCAGGGGTAATACGCCATTATGAAAGAAAGAGGACTTTTAATCGTTCTCTCTGGACCTTCGGGAGTTGGAAAAGGAACGGTCAGACAAGCCATTTTCTCCCAGGAAGATACGAAATTTGAATACTCTATTTCTGTGACGACACGTAAACCGCGTGAAGGTGAAAGAAATGGTGTCGATTATTTCTTTAAATCCAGGGAAGAATTTGAACATATGATTGAAAACAAAAAGCTGTTAGAATGGGCAGAGTATGTCGGGAATTACTACGGCACGCCTGTTGACTATGTAGAACAGACATTAAGCGAAGGAAAAGATGTTTTCCTTGAAATCGAAGTGCAAGGTGCACTTCAAGTAAGAGAAGCATTCCCAGAAGGTCTTTTTATTTTCCTTGCACCGCCTAGTCTTTCGGAACTTCAAAACCGCATCATTACACGTGGTACAGAGTCTGAGGAGCTCATTCGCAATCGAATGGCTGCTGCAAAAGAAGAGATTGAAATGATGGATGCTTACGACTATGTCGTGGAAAACGATGATGTCGAGCTTGCTTGTGAAAGAATCAAAGCGATCGTCCTTGCAGAACACCTGCGCAGAGACAGAGTCGCACCAAGATATAAAAAAATGCTGGGGGTAGAATAAACTATGTTAGATCCTTCAATTGACTCATTGATGAACAAACTTGATTCAAAATATACACTTGTGACAGTGTCTGCACGCCGTGCACGTGAAATGCAGATCCACCAAGATCAGCAAATCGAAAATACAAAGTCTTACAAATTCGTAGGCAAAGCACTGGAAGAAATCGATGCCGGTCTTTTGACATTTGAAAAAGAGGATCAAGAATAACACATCGCTTCTGCTATGCAGATACGATACGTTCAAAAAAGTCAAAACTATGATTGGTTTTGACTTTTTTGAATTGTAGACGAATTTGTGAAAAAGGCCGTTAAGGGGGACAAACAAATGTTACAGTCAAAAAATATTTTGCTCGGCGTCAGCGGAGGAATCGCCGTATATAAAGCAGCTGCTCTTACTAGTAAACTCGTACAGGCGGGCGCAAATGTAAGAGTGATTATGACGGAATCTGCCCGTGAGTTTGTGTCTCCGCTTACCTTCCAAGCTCTGTCTCGACATGAGGTGTATGTGGATACATTTAAAGAAAACAATCCAAAAGTCATTGCGCATATTGACGTAGCTGACTGGGCCGATCTCATTCTTGTTGCCCCTGCAACAGCACATACGATTGGTAAAATGGCGGCAGGGCTTGCAGATGATATGCTCACGACGACCTTACTTGCTTCAACCGCTCCTGTATGGATCGCACCAGCAATGAATGTGCATATGTATGATCACCCGGCTGTAAAGCGGAACATTCGCACATTATATGAGGACGGCTACCGGTTTATTGAGCCGAGTGAAGGTTATTTAGCCTGCGGCTACATTGGAAAAGGGCGGTTAGAGGAGCCTGAAAAAATTGTTGAGCACATCCGTGCATTTTTTGAAGAGCCAAAAAGCTTACCGCTTTCAGGTAAAAAAGTCGTGGTGACAGCAGGTCCTACACGAGAAGTCATCGATCCTGTGCGTTTCTTTACAAATCGATCGTCAGGAAAAATGGGCTATGCGATTGCAGAGGCTGCGCAGCAAATGGGGGCTGATGTCACGCTCATTTCAGGACCTGTTTCTTTAACGGCACCTGACCATGTACATGTGGTGCACGTTGAATCGGCAGAGGACATGTATCAAGCCGTATTAGATGTGTACGAGGAAGCGGACCTTGTCATTAAATCAGCAGCGGTCGCCGACTATACCCCTGTGACATCATATCCTCATAAAATGAAAAAACAGGACGGCGCCTTAGAGATTGAATTCACCCGGACAAAAGATATTTTAAAAGAGCTGGGGAAAAGAAAAGAGCATCAAGTGCTTGTCGGTTTTGCAGCTGAAACGCAGGATGTAGAATATTACGCGAAAAAGAAAATCGAATCCAAGCATTTAGATATGATTGTGGCCAACAACGTCACAAAAGAAGGTGCAGGCTTTGGCACAGACACAAATGTAGCAGCAATCATCAAAGCAGATGGTACAACAAAAGAGCTGCCGATGATGAGCAAAAAAGACCTCGCTTTTGAAATCTTAAAGGAGGCAAAACAGCTGTTGCCAAAAGAGCGTGATCGAGCATGATTGCTGAAGTCATCGTGGATGTCACAACGAAAGCCATTGACCGGCCATTCGATTACCGTGTACCAGATCGATTCAAAGATCTCGTCAAAGCGGGAATGAGGGTGGTCGTTCCCTTTGGCCCAAGGAAGATTCAAGGGTTTGTGACAAAAGTCAAAGACGAAACAGACATAAAGACAGGAAACATCAAGGACATTGTCGATTTATTTGATTTATCACCTGTTCTGACAGATGAGCTATTGGAGCTTTCCCACTGGCTGACGGAAAAAACATTGTCCTATCACATTACGGCACTTCAATCGATGCTGCCTGCAGCCATGAAGGCGAAGTATGAAAAAGAAATTCAGGTGCTGTCAGATGAAGAACTTCCGCAGTCATTGAAAGAGCTTTTCGGTCAGCGAGATAGCATCCTTTACGCTGACATCCCGGCCGAACAACTAAAACAGATTCAAAAGCATGTCCAAAAAGGTCATCTAGAGGTAAGGTATCACGTCTCGCAAAAATCTGGAAAGAAAAAGGTGCGCATGCTCCATCTAGCTGTATCGAAAGATAAGCTTGAAGAAAAACAACAGCAGCTTAAGAAAAATGCGGTGAAACAAAAGGCACTGCTCTCCTTTTTGCTTCAAGCGAGTGAGACGACCTTTTTAGCGAAAGACTTGCAGCAGCAAACAGGCGCGAGTTCTCAAACGCTTAAAACCTTTATTCAAGAAGGGCTGCTAACAGAAAGCTATGAAGAGGTCTATCGTGATCCTTATCGTGACCGGGCGTTTACACCATCTGCTTCACTTGATCTCATGCCAGAACAAGCAGAAGCGGCAAAACATATTCATCAAGCAGTCAGTGATGACCGGCATGAAACCTTTCTGCTGCACGGGGTGACAGGAAGCGGTAAAACGGAAATATACTTGCAGACGATTGATCATGCCCTTCAAAAAGGAAAAGAAGCGATCGTCCTCGTTCCTGAAATCTCGTTAACCCCTCAAATGGTTCAGCGGTTTAAAGAACGGTTCGGCTCAAATGTGGCTGTACTTCACAGCGGCTTATCGACAGGGGAAAAATATGATGAATGGCGGAAAATCCACCGCAAGGAAGTCAAGCTTGTCGTGGGCGCGAGATCTGCTGTTTTCGCTCCATTTGAAAATCTAGGCATGATTATCATAGATGAAGAGCATGAATCTTCTTATAAACAAGAAGAAATGCCTCGTTATCATGCCAAGGATGTCGCCATTGAACGAGCCAGAAGGCATCGATGCCCAGTCGTTTTAGGCAGTGCAACCCCTTCACTTGAAACCTACGCGCGTGCGAAAAAAGGCGTGTTTACATTGCTGACGCTTAAACATCGCGTCAACCAGCAGCAGCTGCCGCACGTTTCGTTAATTGATATGAGAGAAGAATTGAGAAATGGCAACAGGTCCATGTTTTCAGAAGAATTAATGCTCAGATTAAAGGAAGTGCTTGAAAGAAAAGAACAAGCCGTCTTATTTCTGAATAAAAGGGGCTATTCATCCTTTGTGATGTGCCGTGATTGCGGATATGTGGAGCAATGTCCTCATTGCGAAATTTCTCTCACCTATCACCGCTATCAAAAACGGCTGAAATGCCATTATTGTGGGCACGAAGCACCGGTGCCTGCTGAATGTCCAGAATGCCATAGTGAGCATATTCGCTATTTTGGGACGGGTACGCAGCGTGTAGAAGAAGAGCTTACAAAAGTACTGCCTGAGGCAAGAGTGATCCGAATGGATGTAGATACAACGTCTCGTAAAGGTGCTCACGAAAAGCTCCTCACGTCTTTTGGCAATAAAGAAGCGGACATTTTGCTCGGGACGCAAATGATAGCAAAAGGGCTAGATTTCCCAGATGTCACACTTGTTGGTGTTCTCAGTGCGGATACGTCTCTTCATATTCCTGATTTTCGTTCAAGTGAAAAAACATTTCAGCTTCTCACGCAGGTCAGCGGCAGGGCAGGACGTCATGAAAAAGCGGGTTCTGTGATCATTCAATCGTATACGCCTTCTCACTATAGTATTGAATTAACGAAGCAGCATGACTATGAAGCCTTTTATGAACAGGAGATGCTGCATCGCCGCCACCAGTCCTATCCGCCGTATTACTATTTGGCAATGGTGACGGTATCACACGAGGAAGTGACGAAGGCAGCGCATGTCACTGATCAAATTGTCCAGTTCCTAAAAATGAACTGTGCACCGAATACAAGAATCCTTGGTCCGGCTGCATCACCAATCGCTAAGATCAAAGATAGATATCGATATCAATGCGTGATAAAATACAAAAGGGAAAATGAACTGGCAAGTTTACTACGGAAAATACAAGATCATTATCAAAAGGAAATGGAACAAAAACAATTGATGATTTCAATAGATATGAATCCATATATGATGATGTAAAACGGAGGGCTTTAAGTGGCAGTAAAACCAATAGTCATACATCCGGCAGAAGTACTTGAACAAAAGGCAGAGCCTGTTGATACGTTCGATAAAAAGCTCAAAAAACTGCTTGATGATATGTATGATACAATGCTTGAGCTAGATGGAGTCGGACTAGCAGCACCACAAATCGGCATTTCACAAAGAATGGCTGTTGTCGATATCGGAGAGGAACCTGGCAGAATTGATTTAGTGAATCCCGAGGTTCTTGAAGTGAAAGGAAGTCAAACAGATATTGAAGGCTGCCTGAGCTTTCCATCTTTATACGGCACAGTAGAAAGACCGAGCTATGTGAAGGTAAAAGCCTTTGATAAGAAAGGCAAACCATTTACAATAGAAGCAGAAGGATTTTTAGCAAGAGCCTTATTGCACGAAATTGATCATTTAGACGGTATATTATTCACGTCGAAAATCATTCAAACCTATACAGAAAAAGAACTTGCGGAAATGGAAGGGTGAAGAAAATGGCACGTATTGTATTTATGGGAACCCCTGATTTCTCAGTACCTGTGCTGCAAACACTCATAACAGAAGGATACGAAGTTGTCGGGGTCGTCACGCAGCCAGATCGCCCAAAAGGCAGAAAACGAGTACTCACACCGCCTCCTGTGAAAGTAGAAGCCTTAAAGCACGGCATTCCTGTACTGCAGCCTGAAAAGGTGCGTCTTGATGAAGAAATTGATAAAGTGCTTTCATTAAAGCCCGATTTAATTGTAACGGCGGCATTTGGACAAATTCTACCAAAACGATTACTGGATGAACCTCAGTTTGGCTGTATCAATGTTCATGCCTCACTGCTGCCAGAACTAAGAGGCGGCGCGCCGATCCATTATGCGATCCTTCAAGGTAAAAAGAAAACAGGCGTCACCATCATGTACATGGTGGAACGACTCGATGCAGGGGACATGATCAGTAAAGTAGAAGTAGAAATCGACGAATTAGACAATGTCGGTACATTACATGACAAATTAAGTGTAGCAGGCGCCGCATTGCTGAAAGATACTGTGCCAAATGTTCTGAGCGGATCTATTTCTCCAATTCCGCAAAATGAAGAAGCGGCAACCTACGCACCTAATATAAAGCGAGAGCAAGAAAGGTTAGACTGGACAAAGACCGGAGAAGAGCTTTACAACCAAGTTCGCGGCTTAAATCCATGGCCAGTTGCCTATACTGAATGGAACGGGGCTCATCTAAAAGTATGGGAAGCGAAAAAAGTTCCACTTCAAGTGCAAGAAGAACCTGGGAAAGTGATTGAGCTTCAAAAAGAAGGTCCGGTCATTGGAACTGGGAATAAGCAAGGCCTTTTATTAACAGGTGTGCAGCCAGCTGGTAAGAAAAAAATGAGCGGCGAAGACTTCTTAAGAGGCGCAAATATCGAAATTGGACAGAAATTAGGGTTAATGAATGAAGAAAAGTAATGTGAGAGAAGTAGCGCTGGACGCTTTAATCAAACTTGAACAAAACCAAGCTTACAGTAATTTGCTTTTGCAGTCAGTCATGAAAGACAAAGACTTGGCAGATCAGGACAAACCGCTCTTAACAGAGCTTGTGTACGGTACACTGCAAAATAAGCTGGCATTAGATTATATGCTGGCGCCATTTGTGAAAAAACCGCAAAAGGTGGCTCCATGGGTCATGCAGCTTTTGCGAATGTCTCTTTATCAAATGGTCTACCTTGAAAAGATTCCAGACCGTGCAGCCATCCATGAAGCAGTTGAGCTAACGAAAAAGAGAGGGCACAAGGGCATTTCTTCACTTGTGAACGGCGTTCTTCGTTCCGTGCAAAGAGAAGGTGTTCCGGCTTTTGATGACATCAAAGATCCGGTCAAGCGGCTTTCAATTGAGACAAGCCACCCATTATGGCTCGTGCAGGAATGGGTTCAGTCGTACGGATTTGAAGCGGCAGAAAGCATGTGCCGCATTCATTTAGTACCGCCAAAGCAAACCCTCCGTGTCAATCGAATGAAAACTGGCCGCGCGGCATTGCAGCAAGAACTGCTGGATGCCGGAATCGAAACGGAGCTCGGCGACTTATCTGAAGATGCACTCAAGCTGATGAAAGGGTCCATCGTTTCAACCCCTTCTTTTCAAGAAGGCTATGTGACCATTCAAGATGAAAGCTCAATGCTTGTCGCAAGAGCACTAGACCCTCAGCCGGGAGAAACAGTGCTTGACGCCTGTGCGGCTCCAGGCGGAAAATCAACACATATCGCAGAGCGTATGAACGACGAAGGACAAATTGTTTCACTTGATTTACATGAACACAAAGTGAAACTCATCAAACAAGCAGCAAAACGCCTGAACCTTACTCAGATTGAGGCAAAAGCGCTTGATGCGAGGAAAGCGAAAGACTATTACAGCGAAGCTTCATTTGACCGTATTCTGATTGATGCGCCGTGTTCTGGTTTTGGCGTCATCAGACGAAAACCAGATATGAAATATACTAAGTCTCCAGAAGACTCAGCAAGGCTTGCTGCTATTCAGCAGGCAATCTTAAAAGAAGCAGCTCCGCTTTTAAAGCCTGGCGGATCCCTTGTATATAGTACATGTACAATGGACCCAACAGAAAATCAACAAGTGATTCATGCGTTTTTACAAGAACACCAAGACTTCGAACCCGATCTATCTCTTAATGAACGGCTGCCTGAGCAGGTTGCTCCGTTTGTTCAAAACGGAAGTGTACAAATTCTTCCTCATTATTTCGGAACAGATGGTTTCTTTATTTGCAGCATGAGAAAGAAGGGATAAAAAATGACAGAACAAAAAGTAAGAAAAGAACTGAAAACAGATATGCCGTCGATTTATTCATTTGAGCTTCACGAAATGAAAGAATGGTTAAAAGAACAAGACGAAAAGCCTTTCCGCGCAGCTCAAATTTTTGAGTGGCTTTATGAGAAACGTGTGACATCCTTTGATGAAATGTCTAACCTCTCCAAAGATTTAAGAGAAAAATTAAAAGATCAATTTACAATCACAACTTTAAAAACCGTGATCAAACAAACGTCTCAGGACGGAACGATCAAGTTTTTATTTGAACTGCATGATGGCTATACAATTGAAACAGTGCTTATGCGTCACGAATATGGAAACTCTGTCTGTGTCACGACTCAGGTTGGCTGTAGAATTGGCTGTACATTCTGTGCATCTACACTTGGCGGTTTAAAACGAAACCTTGAAGCGGGAGAAATCGTTGCACAAGTATTAAAAGTGCAGCAGGCACTTGACGAAACAGATGAGAGAGTCAGCTCTGTTGTCATCATGGGAATTGGCGAACCGTTTGATAACTTTGAAGAAATGCTTGCCTTCCTTAAAATCATCAACCATGACAACGGCTTAAATATTGGTGCACGTCATATTACAGTTTCGACAAGCGGAATCATTCCAAAGATTTATCAATTCGCTGATGAGCAAATGCAAATCAACTTTGCTGTATCTCTGCACGCACCGAACACAGAGATCAGAAGCCGCCTGATGCCGATCAATAAGGCATATAAGCTGCCAAAATTAATGGAAGCCATTGAATACTACATTCAAAAGACGGGTAGACGTGTCAGCTTTGAATACGGCCTGTTTGGCGGAGTAAATGATCAAGTTCACCATGCGGAAGAACTTGCAGACCTTTTAAAAGGAATCAAGTGCCACGTAAACCTCATTCCGGTGAACTATGTACCAGAGAGAGATTATGTGAGAACACCTAGAGAACAAATCTTCCTATTTGAAAAAACGCTGAAAGAACGCGGCGTAAACGTAACGATTAGACGAGAGCAAGGCCATGACATTGATGCTGCTTGCGGTCAGCTAAGAGCGAAGGAGCGTCAGGAAGAGACGAGGTGACGAATGTTGATAAGGGCAGCCTTTCTAACCGATACAGGAAAAGTCCGTCAGCATAATGAAGATGATGCAGGTATTTTTGAAGCAAAAGAAGACTCACTTCTCGCTGTTGTAGCAGACGGCATGGGAGGTCATCTTGCTGGTGATGTCGCCAGCAAGATGGCAGTCTCTTCTTTGAAAGAATACTGGGAAAAAACATCTTCAATTCCAGAAAAGCCAGCCGATCAAGAAAGCTGGTTAATCTCAAAAATCAGTGACATTAATGACCAAGTATATGAACATGCGAAAAACAATGAGGAGTGCCAAGGAATGGGGACGACCATTGTGTGTGCGCTCGTTCATTTGCAAACGGTCACAATTGCGCATATTGGAGACAGCCGCTGCTACCTGCTAAGAGAAGGAGCGCTGACCCAATTAACGGATGATCATTCACTTGTGAATGAACTTGTGAAAACAGGTGAAATTTCAAAAGCGGATGCAGAATATCATCCAAGAAAAAATGTGCTCACGAAAGCATTAGGAACAGATAAACGTGTTCAAATTGATGCACGCACCTTTGAAGTGGACCCAGGAGATCAAATCCTGCTTTGCTCAGATGGTCTATCGAATAAAGTAGAAGAAGAGAATTTGATTCATATTTTAACGCAAACGAACGCACCAGAGGAAAAAGTAACAGAGTTAATTCAAACAGCGAATGACAACGGCGGTGAAGATAACATTACAGCAGTACTGTTAGAAATCTCCTCCCAGCCAGAGGAGGGTGACAGCAAGTGTTGATCGGAAAAAGGATCAGCGGCCGTTATCAGATTCTTCGCGTCATAGGCGGAGGCGGAATGGCAAACGTCTATTTGGCGGAGGATATGATTTTAGATCGCGAAGTAGCGATTAAAATTTTGCGGTTTGACTTTGCGAGCGATGATGATTTTATTAGACGATTCCGACGGGAAGCGCAATCAGCTGCAAGCTTAGATCATTCGAATATTGTCAGCATCTACGATGTAGGGGAAGAAGATGATATTTATTATATTGTGATGGAATATGTCGAGGGGATGACGCTGAAAGAATACATACACGCCAATGGCCCGCTTCATCCGAAAGAAGCCGTTCGCATCATGGAGCAAGTCGTTGCGGCGATGGAAGAAGCCCATGCGAAACAGCTCGTCCACCGTGACATTAAGCCTCACAATATATTAATAGACAATATGGGGAATATCAAAGTCACTGATTTTGGGATTGCCATGGCACTCAGCTCAGCGACCATTACCCATACAAATTCTGTCCTAGGCTCCGTGCACTATTTGTCTCCAGAACAAGCACGCGGAGGTCTTGCAACGAAAAAGTCAGACATCTATTCGCTTGGGATTGTGCTTTATGAACTCATCTCAGGACGCATGCCATTTGAAGGGGAATCGGCTGTCAGTGTCGCACTGAAGCATTTGCAATCAGAGCCTCCATCTGTGAGGAGATGGAATCCTTCTGTTCCACAAAGCGTGGAAAACATCATTTTAAAGGCGATGGCCAAAGATCCATTTTATCGATATGAAGATGCATCTGAAATGCAAAAAGACTTAAAAACCGCTTTCGATCCAGCCAGATTAAAAGAAAAACGCTTTGTCATTGAAGAAGACCATGAAGCAACGAAAGCGATCCCAATCATTCAAGATCATCTAATCGATCAAGACAATGAAAAAACAGCTGTCCACCCGGCTCAAAAACCGAAGAAAAAAGAGAAACAAAAGCCGAAAAAGAAACGAAAAAAATGGCCATGGATTGTGGCATCCATCTTATTTATTTTGACCGCTGCGACGATTTTAGCCATCACTGTGTTTCCAGGGCTGCTTTTTCCAAAAGATGTTGAGGTCACGGATGTATCTGGCATGACGGTTGAAAAAGCAGAAGATACCTTGAAGAAAGCTGGGTTCACCGTCGCTTCGGAACCAATTGAGATCGCTGATGAGAAAATTGAAAAAGGGCTTGTCGTCAAAACAGATCCGAAAATCGGCACAAAGGTAAAAGAAGGGACAGAAATTCAGCTTTACGAAAGTACTGGCAAGGAAAAGACCGAATTACCTGATGTTACAGGCGAAAAGGTCGATAAAGCAAAAGAATTATTAGAGAAAAAAGGGTTTAAACAGGTCGTTGTGGAGGAAGTGAATGATAATGACACCGAATCTGGGATTGTCATGGAACAGAATCCTTCAGCGAATACAGAGCTTGTAGCAGCAGATGAAGAAGTCACGTTGACTGTCAGCATAGGTCCTGCCGATATTACATTACGTGATTTAACGACGTATAGTAAGCAGGCGGCATCGAATTATTTAGAGGATAACGGATTAAAGCTTGATGAAAAAGAAGCGCATTCTGACGATGTGCCAAAAGGCGAGGTCATGAAGCAGGAACCAGGAGCAGGAACTGCTGTTAAACCAGGTGATACGGTTAAGATTACATTCTCTCTTGGACCGAAGGAAAAACCAGCCAAAACGGTGACTGAAAAGATTGCGATCCCTTATGAACCAGAAACGGAAGGGCAGGAGATGAATGTCCAAATTTCCATTGATGATGCGGAGCATAGCATCTCTGATTCATATGAAAGCTTTAAAATCACTGCGCCGACTGAGCGGACCATTAAGTTTAAGATTGAACCAGGTCAAAAAGGATATTATCAAGTGACGGTTGATGATAAAGTCGTAAGCTCTAAAACGATCGAATACCCTGATGATGAATAAAGGAGGGACTTTATGCCTGAGGGCAAAATTATTAAAGCATTAAGTGGATTCTACTATGTGCTGGATGAGTCACAAGAAAGTGGAAAAGTGGTTCAGTGCAGAGCAAGAGGCATTTTTCGAAAAAACAAAATCACACCTCTTGTTGGAGATTATGTCGTGTATCAAGCAGACAACGATAAAGAAGGCTACTTATTAGAAGTAAAAGAACGGACAAACGAACTTGTTCGTCCGCCTATTAGTAACGTCGATCAAGCGGTACTTGTTTTCTCAGCAGCAGAACCAACCTTTAGCACATCACTTTTAGACAGATTTTTAGTGCTTGTTGAAGCCAATCATATTGAGCCGATTATCTGCATCACTAAAATGGACTTATTGAAAACAGACGAAGAGCGTGAAACGATCATGGCATATGCAGACGACTATCGGCAAATGGGCTATGAGGTTCATTTAACCTCTACGATTGAAGGAGATGGCATTGAGAAGCTGACCCCGCATTTTCACAATAAGATCACTGTATTTGCCGGTCAGTCTGGTGTAGGCAAGTCCTCCCTTTTAAATGCGATGAGTCCTGAATTGGCGCTGAAAACAAATGATATCTCATCCCATCTCGGACGAGGAAAGCATACGACAAGGCATGTTGAACTTATTCGAACAGCAGACGGGCTCATTGCAGATACTCCTGGCTTTAGCTCGCTCGAATTTACTGGGATCGAAGCAGAAGATCTAGGTCTATACTTTTTAGACATCAGAGAGCGGAGTGCAGATTGTAAATTTAGAGGCTGCCTGCACGTGAAAGAGCCTGGGTGTGCGATAAAAGATGCGGTCGAGCATGATCAAATCAAAGAGTATCGTTATCAGCATTATTTAGAGTTTTTAACTGAAATCAAAGACAGAAAGCCGAGGTACTAAATCATGGTTTATATTGCCCCTTCCATTTTATCAGCAGATTTTGCCAATTTGGAGAAAGATATCCGTGATGTGGAACAAGGCGGTGCGGATTACATTCATATCGATGTCATGGACGGTCATTTTGTACCGAATATGACATTTGGGCCGAATGTTGTCGAAGCGATTAGACCGCATACGCGTCTTCCGCTTGATGTTCACTTAATGATTGAGCAGCCAGACCGGTATATTCCTGCATTCGCAAAAGCAGGCGCTGATATTATTTCTGTTCATGTGGAAGCTTGTCCGCACTTACACCGAACAATACAGCACATTAAAGAACAAGGTGTAAAAGCAGGGGTCGTCTTGAATCCTCACACACCTGTTTCTCACATTGAGCATGTATTAGAGGATGTGGACCTTGTGTTATTCATGACGGTAAATCCTGGTTTTGGGGGACAAGCATTTATTCCATCTGTTCTCACGAAGGTAAAAGAAGTAAAAGCACTGAGTGAACAAAAGGGCTTAACCGATTTACTGATAGAAATAGACGGTGGTGTCAATGTAGAAACTGCAAAGGATTGCAAAGAAGCAGGCGCTAATTTACTTGTAGCGGGCTCAGCGGTATACGGTAAAGACAACCGCGCAGCAGCGATCCAGGCAATTCGAGAAGCGTAAAGAAAGGAACCAAAGTCATTGTGATCTTTGGTTCTTTTTATATAGAGAGGAGCGTATATCATGCACATACATATCGTAGCCGGCGGTCCTTTTGAATACATTCCGCCACTTGAACATGAAGCATCACAGAAGGATATTCTCTGGATTGGTGTAGACCGTGGAACCCTCTTCTTACTAGAGCAAGGCATCATCCCTGCCAAAGCCTTTGGTGATTTTGACAGTGTGACAGAAGAAGAGCTTCGGGAGCTGAAAGAAAAATTGCCTGCCCTGAATGTATTTCAAGCTGAAAAGGATGAAACCGATTTAGAGCTTGCACTGAACTGGGCATTGAGTCAGCATCCAGCACATATTTACATCTACGGTATTACGGGAGGAAGGGCTGATCATTTTCTAGGAAATATCCATCTTCTTTACAAAGGGATTCAGCACAAGCAGAATATCACCCTTGTAGATAAACAAAATATCATTCAAATGTTTGAACCTGGTACATACGAAATAAAAGAAGATCAGGATAAAAAATATGTGTCGTTTCTACCCTTTGGAACACCGGTTGAAAAGCTGACATTAAAAGGTTTCAAATATCCTCTGAAAAATTGTCATATTGAGCCTGGTTCCACACTATGTATTAGTAACGAACTCATCCACTCAAATGGTACTTTTTCTTTTCATGAAGGCATATTAATAATGGTAAGAAGCAAAGATTGACCAACCTATCAATGTGGATGGCTGATTAAGCTCAATTGTGCTGCAAGCGGTACTTTTAGGAGGGGGACAAAATGAAATTTTATACAATCAAACTGCCTAGATTTCTTGGCGGCATTGTCCGTGCGATGCTTGGTTCATTTAAGAAAGATTAATGAGTAATCTCCTTTATTTCCACATAAAAACGCCTGCTACAATGAATTGTAGCAGGCGTTTACTCTTGCTTATACACGCTCAACTTTACCAGATTTCAAAGCTCGAGCTGATACATATACTCTTTTAGGCTTACCGTCCACTAGAATACGAACTTTTTGAAGGTTCGCACCCCATGTACGTTTTGTAGAGTTCATTGCGTGAGAACGGTTGTTCCCAGCTTTTGTTTTTCTGCCTGTAATAACGCATTTACGTGCCATTTGTTTCCCTCCTAACTGCGAAAACATCATCATATTCTTCATATACGTACTTAGAGATGCCTCAAGATACTTTAATAATTTACCACAGCTTCAAGGGGTTTGCAAGGATTGTTTACTCCTCTTTCAAGAAAAATACCTTGACATCTTGATAAAAAATCAAGGCTATAGTATAAGTAGGATTGGGTCGGATTGAATGATTTCTTTTAAAAAGAAGGGTCTTATAGTAAAATAGTGATAACTCAGGGCAATTTCTCAAAAAGGGGGAACCAATGTGTCCATTGAACTTAGAACGAAATACGGACAAATTGATATATCAAATGAAGTCATTGCAATGGTGGCAGGAGGCGCTGCGATCGATTGCTATGGTATTGTTGGGATGGCGTCCAAAAATCAAATCAAGGACGGCTTGACGGATATTCTCCGCAAAGAGAACTTCAGCCGGGGTGTTCTTGTGCGTCAAAAAGAAGACCGCATTCATATTGATATGTACATCATCGTCAGCTACGGTACAAAAATATCAGAAGTCGCACATAATGTTCAAACGAAAGTCAAATATACGATTTCTCACACAGTTGGACTTTCTGTTGATTCGGTCAACATTTATGTACAAGGAGTAAGAGTTACGAACCCGTAGTAAGGAGGAAATATATTGTCTATTAGAAATCTTGATGGCCGCTCATTTGCAAAAATGATTCTTGCAGGTGCTCACCATCTTTCTCAAAACGCACAAATTGTTGATGCGTTAAATGTTTTTCCAGTGCCAGACGGAGACACGGGGACAAATATGAATTTGTCGATGACTTCAGGGGCAAAAGCAGTTGAAGAAACAAATACCGATCATATTGGGAAGGTCGGCGTGGCCCTGTCAAAAGGGCTGTTGATGGGCGCAAGAGGAAACTCAGGCGTGATCCTTTCACAGCTCTTTAGAGGTTTCAGTAAACATATTGAACAAAAAGAAACGATTGATGCAAAAGAATTTGCCCTTGCCTTACAGGCAGGTGTTGATACAGCATATAAAGCCGTGATGAAACCGATTGAAGGGACCATCTTAACGGTTGCAAAGGATGCAGCAAAGAAAGCGGTTGCTGTTTCAGCAGCAGAAAATGACATTGACCGCGTTCTTGAGTTAACGATTGAGGAAGCGAGAGCATCACTTGATCGAACGCCAGATCTGCTTCCTGTTTTAAAAGAAGTGGGCGTTGTCGATAGTGGGGGTAAAGGACTTCTGTGCGTATATGAAGGTTTCCTTGCTTCATTAAGAGGAGAGGACCTCCATCTGAAAGCGGCCTCTTTGCCAACGTTAAAAGAACTTGTCAGTGCAGAGCATCATAAAAGTGCACAAAGCCATATGAACACTGAAGATATCGAATTTGGTTATTGTACTGAATTTATGGTGAAATTTGAAGAAGACAAACAGTCCTTTGATGAGAATGCCTTCAGAGAAGACTTAAGCGAATTCGGAGATTCACTTCTTGTGGTGTCTGATGAAACGCTGGCGAAAGTTCATATTCATGCAGAGCAGCCTGGAGATGTCTTATCCTATGCACAGCGCTACGGCAGCCTGATCAATATGAAAATTGAAAATATGAGAGAGCAGCATAGCTCGATTGTGAACGAAGAAAGAGAACACGCGCCCGCTGCACCAAAGGCACCTGCTGCTGAAAAACAGCGCTTTGGAGTCGTCAGTGTCGCAATGGGAGAAGGAATTGCTGACTTGTTTAAAAGTATCGGAGCTTCCGTCGTCATTGAAGGCGGACAGACGATGAACCCGAGCACAGAAGACATTGTCACAGCAATTGAAAGCGTACATGCCGAAACCGTCTTTATCTTACCTAATAATTCTAATATTGTCATGGCAGCGAAACAGGCGGCAACTGTCTCAAGTCGTGAGGTCGTTGTCATTCCGACGAAGACCGTTCCCCAAGGAATGTCGGCACTTCTTTCTCTAAATGAAGCAGCTTCAAATGAAGACAACGAAGCAGCGATGCTAGAAGCGATTGACCACGTGAAAAGCGGCCAAATTACCTTTGCAGTAAGAGATACCCAAATTGATGGTATTGATATTGCCAAAGGCGATTATATGGGTCTCTTTAACGGGAAAATTACCTTAACCGCGAAAAATCAATTAGATGCAGCAAAAGAGCTTTTGACCAAAATGGTGACAGAAGATGATGAGATTGTCACGATCATTAAAGGGGAAGATGCATCATCTGAAGAGATGGATGCGTTAGAAGCCTTTATTGAAGAAACATTTGAAGAGGTAGAAGTTGAAGTCCACGATGGAAAACAGCCGCTTTATTCATATATTTTGGCTGTTGAATAACGAAAGAAGGGCAAATAAAGCCCTTCTTCTTCTTTTGCAATTTTTTACTAGTGATTCAACGGTGAAATGAGTTGCGGGAAACGAATGAATCCATTAGTCTAAAGAAAGAACCAAACCAATATGTGAGTGGTTATGAGAGGGGAAGACCTATGAAATTTAGAAGTGTGTTTGATATTATTGGACCCGTCATGATTGGTCCATCAAGTTCGCACACAGCGGGTGCGGCTCGTATAGGAAGAGTGGCTCGCAGCTTATTTGGAAGAGAACCGAAACAAATTGTCGTTTCATTTTATGGCTCTTTTAAAGATACGTATAAAGGACACGGTACAGATGTCGCCATTATCGGCGGTGTTCTTGACTTTGATACATTTGATGAACGCATCAAAACAGCGATTGATATTGCAAAAAGCAAAGAGATCGACATTGAATTTAAAGAAGAAGATGCGGTGCCAGCGCATCCGAATACAGCAAAAGTAGAGATATCAGATGCAAATGGAAAGCTTGAATTAATCGGGATTTCCATCGGCGGTGGTAAAATTGAAATCACTGAACTGAATGGCTTTGAGCTCAGGCTTTCAGGAAATCATCCTGCCATTCTTGTGGTTCATAACGATCGCTACGGCACGATTGCAGCAGTGGCCAATGTGTTAGCGAAATTCGCCATCAACATCGGTCATATGGAAGTGGCACGTAAAGATGTCGGGCAAGAGGCTCTGATGACCATCGAAGTGGATCAAAATATTGACCCAGCTGTCCTATCAGAGCTTGAAACGCTGCCAAACATTATTCAAGTCACACAAATTGCAGAGTAACAACAAGGAGGTTATGAATGATGTTTAAAAACGTCAAAGAACTCGTGCAGCTAACAGAAGAACGGAATACCTCCATTTCAGAAATAATGATCGCGCAAGAAATGGAAGTGACAGGGAAGTCACGTGAAGATATTTTCTCCCAGATGTACCGCAACCTAGAAGTGATGGAACAGGCCGTAGAAAACGGGCTGAAAGGTGTGAAATCATTATCAGGTTTAACAGGCGGAGATGCGGTCAAGCTTCAAGCATATATCGCATCAGGCAAAACGCTGTCTGGACATACAATATTAGATGCTGTCAGTAAGGCAGTGGCAACGAATGAAGTCAATGCCGCAATGGGGACGATTTGTGCAACGCCTACAGCAGGCTCAGCAGGTGTTGTGCCGGGTACGTTATTTGCAGTAAAAGAAACATTAAAGCCAACTAAGGAACAAATGGTCAGATTCCTATTCACCTCTGGCGCATTTGGCTTTGTTGTGGCCAATAATGCGAGCATCTCTGGTGCAGCAGGCGGCTGTCAGGCAGAGGTAGGTTCAGCATCAGGTATGGCGGCAGCAGCCATTGTCGAAATGGCAGGCGGTACACCTCAGCAATCTGCTGAAGCGATGGCGATTACACTGAAAAATATGCTTGGACTTGTTTGTGACCCAGTAGCTGGACTTGTCGAGGTACCGTGCGTAAAACGAAACGCAATGGGTGCATCAAATGCGATGATCGCAGCAGATATGGCACTTGCCGGCATCACAAGCCGTATTCCATGTGATGAAGTCATTGATGCGATGTATAAAATCGGTCAAACCATGCCAACGGCACTTCGTGAAACAGCACAAGGCGGACTTGCTGCAACACCGACAGCAAGAGAGCTTGAAAAGAAGATTTTCGGAGGTGTGACCTCATCTCGTGATACAGAAACTGCAAGATAATGTCTCTGTCCTCAAAGGGATTGGAGAAGAAACCGAAAAAACACTCAATGAACTTGGAATCTATACAGTAGCCGATTTGCTTGGCTACTTTCCTTATCGATATGACGACTATGAGCTTCGTAATTTAGAAGAAGTTAAGCATGATGAACGTGTCACAGTTGAAGGGAAAGTGCACAGTGAGCCCGTCCTCACCTATTATGGAAAAAAACGAAGCAGGCTGACATTCAGGCTGCTTGTCGGGCGTTTTCTCATCACAGCGATTTGCTTCAATCGCCCTTATTTAAAACGAAGCCTTGTTTTAGGTGATACAGTATCCGTCACTGGGAAATGGGATAAAAACCGTCAATCCATCATGGTGCAGGAATTTAAAAAAGGGACGCACGAGCAAGATGGCAGTATAGAGCCTGTTTATTCAGTAAAAGAAAATGTAACCGTGAAGATGATGAGACGCTTTGTGAAACAGGCCCTGTCACTTTATGTAGACAAAGCTGAAGATCCACTGCCAAAGCAACTTGTCTCTACCTATAAACTCATGTCCTATCAGGAAGCATTAAAAACCATTCACCTGCCAGAAACAAGAGACTCGCTCAAGCAAGCAAGACGCCGCTTTGTGTACGAGGAATTTCTCATCTTTCAGTTGAAGATGCAGGCAATCAGAAAGAAAGAGCGAGAAAAAACATCAGGCATCCAGCATCCGTTTTCCAAAGAGGCTGTTTTTGAGTTTGTTCACAGCCTGCCATTTCCGCTGACGAAGGCACAATCAAGAGTGCTTGATGAAATTATGTCTGATATGGCATCCCCGTACCGGATGAACCGTCTGCTTCAAGGGGATGTAGGCTCAGGGAAAACAGCTGTTGCAGCCATTGCACTTTATGCCGCTCATTTATCCGGCTATCAAGGTGCATTAATGGTCCCAACAGAGATTTTGGCAGAACAGCATGCAGATTCACTTTACCAGCTGTTTGAAAAATGGGGACTGAATATCGCCCTTCTGACAAGCTCTGTGAAAGGAAAGCGCCGCAGAGAATTGCTGGAACGTCTAAAAGAGGGCGAGATTGATATATTAGTCGGTACGCATGCGCTCATTCAAGACGAAGTCGAATTTCAGCAGCTCGGTCTTGTTATCACAGATGAGCAGCACCGGTTTGGCGTAGAACAGCGAAAAAAACTAAGAAGTAAAGGGCAGGACCCAGATGTCTTGTTTATGACTGCCACACCTATTCCGCGAACACTTGCAATCACTGTTTTTGGAGAAATGGACGTATCCGTCATTGATGAATTACCAGCCGGCAGAAAACAGATCGAAACGTATTGGGTCAAGCATGACATGCTTGAGAGGATTCTTGCATTTGTGGATAAAGAGCTGAGAAAAGGAAGACAGGCGTATATTATTTGTCCGCTCATAGAAGAATCAGACAAGCTGGATGTGCAAAATGCGATCGATGTCCACAGTATGCTGACAGAGGCATACCGCGGTAAGTGGTCGATCGGCTTAATGCACGGGAAACTAGCAAGCGATGAAAAAGATCAGGTGATGAGAGACTTTACAGCAAATGAAGTACAAATTCTCGTTTCAACCACAGTCGTTGAAGTCGGGGTCAACGTACCGAATGCGACTATCATGGTCATTTATGATGCAGACCGCTTCGGACTGTCTCAGCTTCATCAGCTCAGAGGCCGGGTTGGACGCGGAGAGCATCAATCATTTTGTGTTTTAATGGCGGATCCAAAATCAGAAACGGGGAAAGAGCGGATGCGGATCATGTCCGAAACAACCGACGGTTTTGAGCTGTCTGAAAAGGACTTAGAACTAAGAGGACCCGGCGATTTCTTCGGTAAAAAACAAAGCGGAATGCCTGAATTTAAAGTAGCAGATATGGTTCATGACTACAGAGCGCTGGAAACCGCTAGAAAAGATGCGGCAGAACTTGTGCAATCAGACGCATTTTGGACAGACCCCGAATACAAAGAACTTCGGCAAACACTTGTAGACAGCGGGGTGCTGGGCGGAGATAAATTAAGCTGATCAAGCGCTGGAGGAATTTTCTTGTCTTTTTGAAACAAGGATTGATTTATCATCTATGAGATTATATACTACTATTAGTACCTAGTCATAAATGTACGGATGGTGTCTGCATATGAAACTAAATAAAAAAGAACGTCAAAAGCTTCTCCAGCAAACGATCAGCTCGACTCCGTTCATTACTGATGAAGAATTGGCAAGTAAATTCGGTGTAAGCATTCAAACGGTTCGTCTTGATCGTTTGGAACTGTCGATTCCTGAATTACGCGAAAGAATTAAGCATGTGGCCGAAAAGACATTAGAGGATGAAGTGAAGTCACTTCCGCTGGATGAAGTGATTGGAGAAATGATTGATGTAGAGCTTGATGACCAAGCCATTTCCATTTTAGAAGTGAGAAAAGAGCATGTATTTAGCCGAAATCAAATTGCCAGGGGACATCATCTCTTCGCCCAGGCTAATTCGCTCGCAGTAGCCGTCATCGACGATGAACTGGCGCTGACAGCAAAAGCGAATATCAGATTTACAAGGCAGGTTAAACAAGGCGAACGAGTCGTCTCAAAAGCTAAAGTAGCCTCACATGATAAAGAAAAAGGCAGAACTGTAGTTGAAGTAAACAGCTATGTCGGTGAGGAAGTTGTCTTCTCAGGTGACTTCGTCATGTATCGCTCAAAACAAAAGTAAAAGGTGGCACGTAATATGAGAATTGCAGTCGATGCAATGGGGGGAGACCATGCCCCTAAAGCCATTATTGACGGTGTGCAAAAAAGCTTAACGGCATTTTCAGATATCGAGATTACACTTGTCGGCGATGAAAACAAAATCAAACCATACATAACAAATAACGAGCGCATCACGATTTTAGATGCAAAAGAAGTCATTGAACCGACAGATGAACCAGTGCGTGCAGTTAGACGTAAAAAGGATTCATCTATGGTGAAAATGGCGCAGGAAGTATCCGAGGGACGTGCAGATGCCTGCATCTCAGCAGGAAATACTGGAGCTCTCATGACAGCAGGATTGTTTATCGTAGGCAGAATCGACGGCATAGACAGACCGGCACTTGCTCCAACACTGCCAACACTTGATGGCAGCGGGTTTTTATTACTGGATGTCGGCGCAAACGTTGATGCCAAACCAGAACACCTAATGCAATATGCCATGATGGGATCAATCTACGCAGAGCGTGTCTTTCCAAAGAGCAATCCGCGCGTTGGATTGTTAAATGTAGGAACAGAAGATAAAAAAGGTAACGATCTCACGAAAAAAACCTTTGAATTATTAAAAGCATCAGACTTGAATTTCGTAGGAAATGTGGAGTCTCGTGATTTACTAGAAGGTGTTGCTGATGTTGTTGTCACAGATGGTTTCACAGGAAATATCGCCTTGAAAACGATTGAAGGCACAGCCCTTTCTGTATTTAAAATGCTGAAAGAAACATTAACATCCAGCTTCACAGCAAAAATAGCAGCTGGCATGATGAAGCCGAAATTGATGCAGATGAAGTCTAAAATGGATTACTCCGAATATGGCGGTGCCGCTTTATTTGGTTTAAAAGCACCTGTCATTAAAGCACACGGCTCCTCTGATGAAAACGCCATTTTTCATGCAATTCGTCAGGCACGTGATATCGTAGAAAAAGACGTTTCAGCCATCATTCATCAAGAAGTCCAAAAAGAAACCACGAACGAGTCTTAATGGAGGTAAAGCAGCATGACTAAAATTGCATTTTTATTCCCTGGCCAAGGCTCTCAAAAAATTGGCATGGGAAAAGATTTATTTGACCAAGAAGCAGTATCTAAAGCTGTATTTGAAGAAGCAGACAAGACCCTCGGTTTTGACTTATCTTCGATGATTTTTGAAGGAGATGCAGAAGAACTGACGCTCACTTATAATGCGCAGCCAGCTCTTTTAACGACAAGTATCGCCATCTTAAAGAAATTTGAAGAGAGCGGAATCAAAGCAGATTACGCAGCAGGACATAGCCTTGGTGAATATACGGCCCTCGTTGCAGCAGGCGCACTTTCGTTTCAAGATGCTGTCTATGCAGTAAGAAAGCGCGGCGAATTAATGAACGAAGCTGTTCCAGCAGGAGAAGGCGCCATGGCAGCGATTCTTGGCTTAGATCAAGCGGCGCTTCTAGAAGTGACAAAAGAAGTGACAGAGAGCGGTCACCTTGTAGAACTCGCTAACCTAAACTGTCCTGGTCAAATCGTCATCTCTGGTACAGCAAAAGGTGTAGAACTAGCTTCAGAGAAAGCGAAAGAAAAAGGCGCAAAACGTGCGATTGCCCTTGAAGTGAGCGGACCTTTCCATTCTGCCTTAATGAAACCAGCCGCTGAAAAATTCACAGATGTTCTGTCAAAGCTAGACATTTCGGATGCCAAAACACCAGTGATCTCAAATGTAACAGCAGACATCGTCACATCTCGTGATGCTATTGAGACAAAGCTCATTGAACAATTGTATTCTCCTGTTCGATTTGAAGAAAGTGTGGAACGCCTCATTGATTTAGGCGTGACAACGTTTATTGAAATTGGTCCGGGCAAAGTACTTTCAGGCCTTGTGAAAAAGGTCAATCGCCGCCTGACAACCATTTCTGTTTCAGATCAGGAAACAATTGAAGCAGCTATTCAAACATTGAAGGAGGATTCTTGATGCTGACAAATAAAACAGCCGTTGTAACAGGTGCATCACGCGGGATTGGCCGTTCCATCGCGATCGATTTAGCGAAGAATGGTGCAAATGTTGTCGTCAACTATTCTGGAAACGAAGCAAAAGCAAATGAAGTCGTAGACGAAATCAAAGCACTTGGCCAGCAGGCATTTGCCGTTAAAGCTGATGTTTCAAATGCTGAAGAAGTACAAGCGCTCATGAAACAAGCAATTGACACATTTGGTTCAATTGACATCCTTGTCAATAATGCAGGGATCACAAAGGACAACCTGCTCATGAGAATGAAAGAAAATGAATGGGATGACGTCATTAACATAAACTTAAAAGGGGTCTTTAACTGTACAAAAGCCGTGACACGTCAAATGATGAAACAGCGCAGCGGAAGAATCATCAACTTGGCTTCAGTGGTTGGCGTATGTGGAAACCCTGGACAAGCAAACTATGTTGCAGCAAAAGCTGGCGTCATCGGGTTAACGAAAACAACAGCAAAAGAGCTGGCAACCCGTCATATTACAGTCAATGCAGTAGCACCAGGCTTTATTTCGACAGATATGACAGACAAGCTTGATGAGAATGTGCAGTCTGAAATGCTCAAACAAATCCCGCTTGCACGCTTTGGTGCACCTGAAGATATTAGCAACGTCGTTGTCTTTTTAGCTTCAGAAGGAGCAGGTTATATTACAGGCCAAACCATCCAAGTAGATGGCGGAATGGTTATGTCCTAAGAAATATCAAAATTTCATTAGGTTTTCTCTAGTTTTTTAAAAACGAATCAACTATAATACTTTGAGGGGAGGTGAAAGGCAATGGCAGACGTATTAGAGCGTGTATCAAAAATTATTGTAGACCGCCTTGGCGTTGATGAGGCTGACGTGAAAATGGAAGCTTCATTTAAAGAAGATTTAGGCGCTGATTCCCTTGATGTAGTTGAGCTAGTTATGGAACTTGAAGATGAGTTCGATATGGAAATTTCTGACGAAGATGCTGAAAAAATTGCAACAGTCGGTGACGCTGTGAACTACATAAATAGCCAGCAATAAGCGTAACAAAGTCCCGTCTATTTTCATGACGGGACTTTGAAAATTTATGTTAGTTTCAACACATTCAGCTGATCAATTGTCAGCCTTTTTCAGATGCTAAGGAGCAATGTTTCCTTGCATGTAGAAAGAGAGACTCCATATAATCAGTATCCTTAAAGGCGATTAAGCCTACCTGGAGGTTGCTATGCCAAAACACTATAAAGACAAACAGAAACAGAGCAAAAAACTAGAGCAATTTAGAGAGTTCCAGCAGCGCATTTCTGTACACTTTCAAAATGAAAAACTTCTATATCAAGCCTTTACGCATTCCTCTTATGTGAATGAACACCGGAAAAAGCCATACGAGGATAATGAAAGACTTGAATTTCTAGGAGATGCTGTTTTAGAATTGACGATCTCTCAATTCTTATTTGCGAAATATCCAGCGATGAGCGAGGGAGATTTAACGAAACTGAGAGCGGCAATCGTATGTGAACCGTCACTTGTGTCACTGGCACATGAGCTGTCCTTCGGAGACCTTGTTCTTTTAGGAAAAGGCGAAGAAATGACAGGCGGGAGAAAACGCCCAGCACTCTTAGCGGACGTATTCGAGGCGTTTATCGGAGCACTTTATTTAGATCAGGGGCTGGAGCCAGTGGAACGATTCCTAGTTGCCTATGTCTATCCGAAAATTAACGATGGAGCGTTCTCGCACGTCATGGACTTTAAAAGCCAGCTGCAAGAATTCGTTCAGCGCGATGGAAAAGGTGTACTGGAATACCACATCCTGCATGAAAAAGGACCAGCACATAACCGGGAATTTGAAGCAAATGTATCCCTTCGCGGAGAAGTGCTCGGAATTGGAAATGGCCGCTCTAAAAAAGAAGCAGAACAGCATGCTGCACAGGAAGCACTTGCTAAATTGCAGAAACATCATATGAACCAATAAAATCCCCCTCGTCATTCAGGGGGATTTCACTCTGTTTTCCATCATCTTTTTTCACTTCATATGGTAAGATGATAGTACTTTAAATACATAAGGAGGATCACTCTCATGTTCCTCAAACGTTTAGACGTGATAGGATTCAAATCTTTTGCACAGCGAGTGACCGTGGACTTTGTCAAAGGGGTCACAGCTGTTGTTGGACCAAACGGAAGCGGCAAAAGTAATATTACCGATGCCATCCGCTGGGTACTTGGAGAACAATCAGCGAAAAGCCTCCGCGGAGGAAAAATGGAAGACATCATTTTTGCAGGAAGCGACTCAAGAAAAAGAGTCAATCTAGCAGAGGTGACTTTAACATTAGATAACGAAGATCACTTTTTACCGATCGATTTTCACGAAGTCAGTGTGACAAGAAGAGTCTATCGTTCAGGAGAAAGTGAATTTCTCATAAACAATCAATCTGTCCGCTTGAAGGATATTATTGATCTTTTCATGGATTCAGGTCTTGGAAAAGAAGCTTTTTCGATCATCAGCCAAGGAAAGGTAGAGGAAATTCTATCAAGCAAGGCAGAAGAGAGAAGAAGCATCTTTGAAGAAGCGGCTGGTGTTTTGAAATATAAAACAAGAAAGAAAAAAGCCGAGAATAAACTGTTTGAAACGCAGGACAACTTAAACCGAGTAGAAGATATTCTGCATGAACTAGAAGATCAAGTAGAACCATTAAGAATGCAGGCATCTATTGCAAAGGACTATTTGCAAAAAAAAGAAGAGCTTGAAAATGTCGAAATTGCCTTAACTGTCCATGACATCGAAGCACTTCATGAAAAATGGACAACACTTGGTGAAGCTGTCGAGCGCTTCAAACAAGATGAAATGAAGCAGTCCACAGATATTCAAGCAAAAGAAGCCAAAATTGAAGAGTCAAGAGACCGCATTCAAGCGCTTGACGAATCAATTAATGACCTGCAAGAAGTTCTTCTTTTCACAAGTGAGGAATTAGAAAAGCTTGAAGGAAAAAAAGAAGTATTAAAAGAACGGAAAAAAAATGCAGCTGCAAACCAAGGACAGCTAGAAGAAACGCTCATTCGCTTAACTGAAAAGCAGACGCAGTTAACCGAAAAGATTCAGCAGCAGAAAATCACGCGGGACAGCCTTCAAAAAGAAGTGCAGCAGCTAAAAGATGAAGTGAAAACAAAGCAGCATCAACTGTCGCTCCATAGTGAAGATGTGGAAGGTCAAATTGAACAGCTGAAAAGCGATTATTTTGATCTGCTTAATGAACAGGCTACCATCCGCAATGAACGTAAATTACTAGAAGAACAGCAGCGCCAAGCGGCCATGCAGCTGGAGCGGCTCACGCAAAACAACCAAAAACACATCGAAGAACGTGTGTCTGTCAAAGAAAAGAAAATAGAAGCTGAGCAGCAGCTTTCCGCACTAGAAGAAGACATACTGGGTCAGGTCAAGCGCTTTAGGGAAGCGGAACAAAAGCTTGAGCAAATGAAACGTCAATACGAGAAAAAAGAAACGGCTCTTTACCAAGCCTATCAATATGTGCAGCAGGCAAGATCAAAAAAAGAGATGCTAGAATCCATGCAGGAAGACTTTTCAGGCTTTTTCCAAGGAGTGAAAGAGGTCTTAAAGGCAAAAGAGCGTTTAGGCGGTATTCACGGTGCCATTGCAGAGCTGATTCAAACAGATCAGCAGCATGAGACAGCGATTGAAATCGCGCTAGGCGCAGCAACGCAGCACGTAGTCACAGAAAATGAAGCAGCTGCGAGACAAGCAATTGCATACTTAAAGCAGCACTCCTTTGGACGTGCGACCTTCCTGCCAATGAATGTGATCAAAGAACGAACCATTCAGCATAGGGACGTCCAAACAGCTGAGCAGCATGCTGCATTTATCGGTGTAGCAAGTCACCTTGTTTCCTTTGATGAAAAGTATCAAAAAGTCATACAGAACTTGCTTGGAACGGTACTTATCGTTAGAGACTTAAAAGGCGCCAATGAACTGGCAAAAATGCTTGGTCATCGTTATCGCATCGTGACCCTTGATGGAGATGTCGTGAACCCCGGCGGTTCAATGACCGGTGGCGGTGTAAAGAAAAAGAACAACTCCCTTCTTTCAAGAAACCGGGAGATCGAAACATTAACAAAGCAGCTCGTTGAAATGGAAGAAAAAACAACGATCCTTGAAAAAGAAACAAAAGAAACGAAGCAATTGATTGCAGCAAACGAAAGCCAATTAAACGAACTGCGTCAACGCGGAGAAACCCTTCGAGAAAAGCAGCAAGAGCTCAAAGGGAAGCTATACGAACTGCAAGTAGCCGAAAAAAATATTAATGCTCACCTTGAACTCTATGATCAAGAAAAAGAAGAATTGCAGCAGCGTTCTACTGAACTTACAGATAAGGACAAAACGCAGGCAGCCCTTGAAGTTTCAATAGGGGAGAAACTGACCACGCTTGATCAAGAGATCAATACATTAACAAAGCGTAAGCAGACTCAAAGCTCAACGAAAGAAACCATTTCTGCCGAATTAACAGAGCTGAAAATCTCGCTGGCCAAAAAAGAGCAGTCCTTAGCGAATGAACAAGAAAAGCTTTCGAGCTTAATGGCCGAATTAGAAGAGGCTGAACAAACGCTGATGGAAACAAAAGAAGACCTGTCACTCTTAACAAGTGAAATGACGTCTAGCTCAAGCGGAGCAGAACAGCTGGAAGAAGCGGCGAAAGAGAAACTGGAAAATAAAAACAAAACAACCGCACTTATTTCAGAGCGTCGTAAACAGCGCCTGGCTCTTTCTGAAACGTTAGAATTTGCTGAACGTGAACTGAAAGAGCAAAAGCGCCTTTACAAGCAGCTCACCACAAGCTTAAAAGATGAAGAGATTAAGCTTGGCCGTATGGAAGTTGAGCTCGACAACCTCATCGCTTATTTGAACGAAGAGTATGCCCTTTCGTTTGAAGGGGCAAAAGAGATGTATCATCTGACGTTATCACCAGATGAAGCAAGAAAACGAGTGAAGCTGATCAAATTAGCCATTGAAGAGCTAGGAACAGTGAACTTAGGCAGCATTGATGAGTATGAACGAGTAAATGAACGCTATCTCTTCTTAACAGAACAGCGAAACGATCTGACAGAAGCGAAAAATACATTATTCCAAGTGATCGAAGAAATGGATCAAGAGATGACAAAGCGCTTCTCTGAAACATTCTCGCAAATTCGCGGGCATTTTGAATCAGTTTTCCAAGCGTTATTTGGCGGCGGAAGAGCAGATCTTAAGCTGACAGATCCAAACGATTTACTAAACTCTGGCGTTGATATTGTCGCGCAGCCGCCAGGGAAAAAACTGCAAAACTTAAGCCTGCTTTCAGGCGGAGAGAGAGCATTAACAGCGATTGCTTTACTATTCTCTATTTTAAAAGTCAGACCTGTTCCATTCTGCGTGTTAGATGAGGTCGAAGCGGCGCTTGATGAAGCAAATGTTTTCCGCTTTGCGCAATATTTAAAGAAATACAGCCAGGAAACACAGTTCATTGTCATTACGCACCGTAAAGGAACAATGGAAGAAGCAGATGTGCTCTACGGCGTTACTATGCAGGAGTCAGGTGTTTCTAAGCTTGTATCCGTCAAACTAGAAGAAACGAAAGAGCTTGTCCAGTAATTAAAGGAGGTTTTTGAACCAAATGAGCTTTTTTAAGAAATTAAAAGAAAAATTTACGCAGCAAACCGATTCAGTATCAGAAAAGTTTAAAGATGGACTTGAAAAAACGAGAAACTCCTTTCAAGGAAGAGTAAACGAACTAATTTCACGCTACCGTAAAGTCGATGAAGACTTTTTTGAAGAATTAGAAGAAGTTCTGATCGGAGCAGATGTCGGTTTCACAACGGTGATGGAACTGATTGATGAGCTGAAAAAAGAAGTGAAATTAAGAAACATTCAAGACCCAAGTGAAGTACAATCGGTCATCTCTGAAAAACTGGTTGAAATCTACAATAGCGGAGAGGAACAAATCTCTGCGCTGAACATCGAAGACGGCCGATTAAATATCATTTTATTTGTAGGTGTCAATGGCGTTGGGAAAACAACGACTATCGGCAAACTTGCGAATAAGCTGAAAAATGAAGGGAAATCCGTCATTTTAGCAGCAGGTGATACGTTCCGTGCCGGTGCGATTGAGCAGCTTGAAGTATGGGGAGAGCGTTCAGGTGTCCCTGTTGTCAAACAGACGGCTGGCTCTGACCCTGCAGCGGTGATCTATGATGCCGTTCAATCAGCAAAAGCGAAAAATGCGGATGTCCTTATCTGTGATACAGCAGGAAGACTGCAAAACAAAGTGAACTTGATGAAAGAGCTAGAGAAGGTCAAGAGAGTCATTGAACGCGAGGTTCCAGATGCACCGCATGAAGTACTGCTCGCTCTTGATGCAACAACCGGTCAAAATGCGATGGCACAAGCGAAGGAATTTTCTAAAGCGACGAATGTGACAGGAATTGCTTTAACAAAGCTTGACGGGACTGCAAAAGGCGGGATTGTCCTTGCAATTCGAAATGAGCTGAACATCCCCGTGAAGCTTGTCGGTTTAGGTGAAAAGGTAGACGATCTGCAAGAATTCGATGCAGAATCGTATGTGTATGGATTATTCTCAGACGTGATTGATCAAGAGGACTAACAAAAATGCCGGCAAAACTGCTGGCATTTTTATTTATACGCCGCTTTATGGAGTGACAAGATAAAAACTTGACACACAGTAGAGAACCGTGTAAACTTAGTTGATGTAAAGGGAATGAACTTAACAAAGGGGAGAGAGCCCATGACGCTTGAAAAAACAACGAGAATGAACTACTTGTTTGACTTCTATCAATCGTTGTTAACCGCAAAGCAAAAGAGCTACATGTCGCTTTACTACCTAGACGATTTTTCCCTCGGTGAAATTGCGGATGAATATGAAGTATCAAGACAGGCTGTTTATGATAATATTAAACGGACTGAAGCGATGCTTGAACAATATGAAGAAAAGCTGCTCTTGTTTAAGAAATTTAAAGAGCGTAAAGAACTTCTCAAAAAAATGAGAGAGCTCGTAGCAGATTCCGCTCAGACGGAAGAAGCAGAAGCTTTAATTGAATCGCTTGAGAAATTAGATTAGGAGGCGGCACAGTATGGCATTTGAAGGATTAGCCGACCGACTGCAGCAGACGATTTCAAAAATCCGCGGCAAAGGAAAAGTGTCAGAGCAAGATGTAAAAGAAATGATGCGCGAGGTACGCCTTGCCCTTCTTGAAGCTGACGTCAATTTTAAAGTAGTCAAAGACTTTGTGAAAAAAGTAAGCGAGCGGGCAGTTGGACAAGAGGTGATGAAAAGCCTTACCCCTGGACAACAGGTCATTAAAGTTGTAAAAGAAGAACTCACTGAATTAATGGGTGGGGAAGAGAGTAAAATCGCTGTAGCGAAAAAATCTCCGACAGTCATTATGATGGTTGGTCTTCAAGGGGCAGGTAAAACAACCACAACTGGGAAGCTTGCCAATTTACTTCGCAAAAAACATAATCGCAAGCCGATGATGGTGGCTGCAGATATTTACAGACCAGCAGCGATCCAGCAGCTTCAAACGCTGGGGAAACAGCTTGATATGCCTGTGTTTTCATTAGGTGATCAAGTCAGCCCTGTCGACATTGCCAAACAGGCAATCGAAAAAGCGAAAGAAGAACACCACGATTATGTCATTTTAGATACAGCAGGACGCCTTCATATCGATGAAGAATTGATGGATGAACTTCAGAAAGTAAAAGAAGTAGCGAGTCCAGAAGAAATTTTCCTTGTTGTTGACTCTATGACAGGTCAAGATGCTGTCAATGTAGCAAAAAGCTTTAATGAACAGCTTGGTTTAACAGGTGTCGTTCTAACGAAACTAGACGGGGATACACGAGGCGGGGCAGCACTTTCCATTCGAGCTGTCACCAATACGCCGATTAAATTCGCCGCACTAGGAGAAAAGCTGGATGCGATTGAACCATTCCACCCGGAGCGGATGGCATCAAGAATTCTTGGCATGGGAGATGTGCTTACACTTATTGAAAAAGCACAGGCAAACGTTGACCAAGATAAAGCGAAAGAGCTTGAACAAAAAATGCGGACCATGAGCTTTACGCTCGATGATTTCCTCGAGCAGCTTGGGCAAGTTCGTAATATGGGTCCACTTGATGATTTGATCCAAATGATGCCGGGAGCCGGTAAAATGAAAGGGCTCAAAAACGTCCAAGTAGACGAAAAGCAGCTCAATCACATCGAAGCGATCATTAAATCAATGACGACCGAGGAAAAAGAACAGCCAGAGGTCATCAATGCAAGCCGAAGAAAACGGATTGCAAAAGGAAGCGGAACATCTGTACAGGAAGTCAATCGCCTTTTAAAGCAATTTGACGAAATGAAAAAGATGATGAAGCAAATGACCAACATGTCCAAAGGGAAGAAAAAAGGCTTTAAATTACCATTTATGTAATTGGTTATACATGATAAAACCGTTGTTAAGAAAAAACACTTTACAAACCCTTTTATCATTGTTAATATACTATCTTGTTGAAATATTTTCGGAGGTGCTAGTAAAATGGCAGTAAAAATTCGTTTAAAACGTATGGGATCAAAAAGATCTCCTTTCTATCGTATTGTAGTAGCAGATTCTCGTTCACCACGTGACGGTCGTTTCATCGAAACAGTTGGAACATACAATCCAGTGTTATCACCAGCTGAGGTGAAAATCAACGAAGAATTAGCTCTTAAATGGCTTCAAAATGGTGCGAAACCATCTGATACAGTTCGTAACCTTTTCTCAAGCCAAGGAATTCTTGAAAAATTTCATAATGCGAAAAACAGCAAATAATGAATGAGCTGTCCTTGGAAGAATTGATTGTGTCCATCGTCGAGCCACTTGTTGATTTCCCTGAAGATATTCATGTATCTTCATTAGAAAAAGATGAGCAAGTGATTTACACACTGTCTGTCAATGCTGAAGATACCGGAAAGGTCATCGGAAAGCAGGGGCGTACAGCAAAAGCGATACGAACAGTCATGTTTGCAGCAAGTGCAGAGTCTTCTAAGAAAGTTCAACTTGAGATTGCTGACTAAAAAGGGAGAGGGCTTAGGACCTCCCCTTTTTTTACACGTTTAAATCTATTTTTCGTTATACTGTAGAGGACAAATGCCTTCGGATAGGGGGACAAAAAGGAAGATGCAGATCATTCAACATGTCACCGTCATGCAAGTATTAACTGAAAGCAGTAAGGACAAACTGTTAACGACTTTTTTGGAGAAAAAAGAAAGACTAGAACGTGAGTGCAATCAACTATATTTTCAACTGAAAAAACATGAAAAAGAACCACATCAGCAAGAAGCCATCCCTCAATTTCAAAAAGCCATCGATAAACGGCAGGAGAAGATCCAGCAAATTGACTTTCAAGTAGAGCAGCTGCATATTTTGCCGCTTGGGAGTGAAATGAAAGAGACAGAAGTGGATGCGCTGGTTGAAGTGAAAATAGGTGATAAATGGGATGACAAGATGCAAGATAATGTCATCGTCGTGAAAGACGGCACCATTGTGGAAATACGTCAGGGGTGATTGAGAACATGGAACAAGAATGGTTAAATGTTGGAAAGATTGTTAATACACACGGAGTTCGCGGAGAAGTACGCGTCGTGTCAAAGACAGATTTCCCAGAAGAGCGTTACAAAAAAGGAAGCGTCCTCTATATTTTTAAGCAAGGTCAAGGGGAGCCGCTGAAAGTCACTGTCGCATCACATAGGCAGCACAAACAGTTTGATTTGCTCACATTTGAAGAAATTAGCTCATTAAATGAAGCAGAGCTATTGAAAGAATCAATCTTAAAAGTAGAAAAAGAACATCTCGGCTCTTTAGATGAAGGAGAGTTTTATTTCCACCAAATCATTGGCTGTGAAGTATACGATGAAGATGATCAGCTTGTCGGTCAAATCAAAGAGATTTTAACACCAGGGGCAAATGATGTCTGGGTTGTCGGAAGAAAAGGTAAAAAAGATGCCTTGATTCCTTATATCCCATCTGTCGTCAAAAAGATCGATATCTCATCCAAAACCATACACATTGAAGTGATGGAAGGACTCATTGACGAATGAAAATCGACTTCTTAACACTTTTTCCTGAAATGTTCGAAGGTGTGCTCCACTCATCGATCTTAAAAAAGGCACAGGAGAAAGAAGCTGTCTCATTCAATGTTGTCAATTTTAGAGAGTATTCGGATCATAAGCATAAAACAGTAGATGACTATCCGTATGGCGGCGGTGCTGGTATGGTACTGAAAGCACAGCCCGTATTCGATGCGGTAGAAGATTTGACGAACAAAGCAAGCAAGAAGCCCCGAATTATTCTTGTCTGTCCTCAAGGAGAAAGATATACGCAAAAGAAGGCAGAGGAACTTGCAAAAGAAGAACACCTTATGTTCATTTGCGGCCATTATGAAGGCTACGATGAGCGCATCAGGGAGCATCTTGTCACAGATGAAATCTCAATCGGAGATTTCGTTCTCACAGGCGGAGAGCTGCCAGCGATGATGATTGCAGACAGTGTGGTCAGGCTTTTGCCTCATGTGCTTGGAAAAGAAGCGTCTCACATTGAAGATTCATTTAGTACAGGTCTGCTAGAGCATCCTCACTATACAAGACCAGCCGATTATAAAGGACTAAAAGTGCCGGATGTGCTCCTTTCTGGAAATCATGCCAAAATAGAAGAGTGGCGGCGCAAAGAATCTTTGAAGCGAACTTATACAAGACGGCCAGATTTGATCGATTCTTGCAAAACGTTAACAGAAGAAGAAAAAAGATGGCTTTGGCAGCTTCATAATGACTAGATTGTATTGCACACTGCATATAGGTATGGTATGATACTACTTGTGACTTGGACGGCTTGCCGATTCAAGTTTGAAAACGATGTTCCGCTGCAATGAAGAAAGAGGACATGAGCATCTGTTGGAAGGAGTTGAAAACGATGCAACATTTGATTGAAGAAATCACAAAAGAACAATTACGCACTGATCTTCCTGCGTTCCGTCCTGGTGACACTTTACGTGTACACGTTAAAGTTGTCGAGGGTACTCGTGAGCGTATCCAGATCTTTGAAGGTGTTGTAATTAAGCGTCGTGGTGGTGGAATCAGCGAAACTTTCACAGTTCGTAAGATTTCTTACGGTGTAGGCGTTGAGCGTACATTCCCTGTACACACACCAAAAATCGCTAACATCGAAGTTGTACGTCACGGTAAGGTACGTCGTGCGAAACTTTACTACCTACGTGAACTTCGCGGTAAAGCGGCTCGTATCAAAGAAATCAGACGATAATGATATCAAAAGAAAGAGCTTGTTACCTGTAACAGGCTCTTTTTTTGTACAATGTATAGAGATAATCGATAGAAGAGAAGGTGCACATATGACGATTCAATGGTTTCCAGGCCATATGGCAAAAGCAAGACGTGAAGTCACAGAAAAATTAAAGCTCATCGACATCGTATTTGAATTAACCGATGCTAGAATTCCGATGTCCTCTAGAAACCCAATGATCGAAGAAATCCTTCAGAACAAACCCAAAATCATGCTATTAAACAAAGCAGATAAAGCGGATCCTCGTGTGACAAAGGAGTGGCAGGCGCACTTTGAGCAGCAAGGTGTTCGGTCACTTGCTATTAACTCTGTCGATGGACAAGGGTTAAATCAGATCATCACAACTTCAAAAGAAATCTTAAAAGAAAAATTCGACCGCATGAAAGCAAAAGGTGTCAAACCGCGTGCAATCCGGGCGCTGATTATCGGAATTCCCAACGTCGGGAAATCGACCTTAATCAATCGTTTAGCGAAAAAGAACATTGCCAAAACAGGAGACCGGCCTGGTATTACCACCTCACAGCAATGGGTGAAGGTAGGTAAAGAACTTGAACTGCTTGATACACCTGGAATCCTCTGGCCTAAGTTTGAAGATGAGCAAGTAGGACTCAGGCTAGCGGTGACTGGAGCGATCAAAGATTCTATCATCAACTTACAGGATGTCGCTGTGTATGGACTTCGCTTTCTAGAAGAGAACTATCCAGAGCGATTAAAAAAACGCTATGACCTGGCGGAGATCCCTGAAGATACGGTTGAGCTGTTTGATGCAATAGGTACAAAGCGCGGCTGTCTCATGAGCGGTGGATTTATTAATTACGACAAAACCACCGAAATCATTATTCGGGATATTCGAACAGAAAAATTTGGTCCCCTCACTTTTGAGAAGCCTGAAAGCTAAAAGACACGCAGCTCATGCGGGTCTTTATTTTTTGCGGAAAACTGCCGATATAAAGAAGGAGGCTGACGAAAAGCTGATGTACACGGTGAAACAAATAAAAGAACTGATAGAAAAGCATTCGCAAGACGAGTCATACATTCGTGAGCTTGTAAAAGATGATACGAGAAAAAGTGTCCAAAAACTGATAGAGAAGTGGCACAAAGAGAGAGAAAAGCAGCAGCAACTTCGTGCAGCATGGAATGAAATGCTGCAATTTGAAAACAAAGCTAAGGCGCAGGGATACACATGTATTGCTGGAATAGATGAAGCAGGAAGAGGACCGCTGGCAGGCCCCGTTGTCGCAGCAGCTGTCATATTAAAGGAAGACACAGTCCTGCTCGGTTTAAACGACTCAAAGCAATTATCTGAGAAAAAAAGATTGGCGTATTATGACCTGATCCAAAAAGAAGCACTTGATATCGGAATCGGCATTGTTGATGCGGCTACGATTGATGAAATCAATATTTACGAGGCATCAACACTGGCGATGGTGAGAGCGGTGGAGCAGTTAACTCATATACCTGATTATCTACTCATAGATGCCATGACGCTCCCGCTTCCTATTC
Source organism: Bacillus sp. NMTD17 (assembly GCF_002998735.1). NCBI lineage: Bacteria > Bacillati > Bacillota > Bacilli > Caryophanales > Bacillaceae > Bacillus > Bacillus sp. NMTD17. The sequence continues at coordinate 211,720 of NZ_PVRH01000002.1, read as the reverse complement.
ACCAAGAGAATATCATCAAAGGAGATGCAAAAAGTGCGTCCATCGCAGCTGGTGCATGTATTGCAAAAGTGACAAGGGATCAGATGATGGAAGAATACGGGCATAAGTACCCTGAGTATCAATTTGAAAAACATAAAGGGTACGGAACAAAAGAGCATCTGGCTGCCATTCAAACACATGGAGCTGCCCCAATCCATCGATTATCGTTTGCGCCAGTGAAATCCGTTATATCATAAATTTTTGACCTAAGGAGGCTGCCTGTGATGACAAGAGTTGAGGACATACATACAGCACTGAATAGCCGGTTAAGTGAGGCAGAATCTGTTACATTAAACACCGAAGGAAAGGAAAATGTGCATCGGCTGATTCTCGGTAAAGTACTGAAAATGCTTGGAGATGATACAGCCCTTGTTCAAATAGGCTCAACAAAAATAAAAGCACAGCTAGCGGCTCAGCTCAAAGCAGACGCATTTTATTGGTTCCAATTTGAACAAGAGGGTGGAGGCAGCCTCAATAAACTAAGGCCAGTACAGCAATTTGATCAAGACCCTAAGACATTAAAGGATGCAGCTGCCAAACTATTAGAAGGTCTCTCACTTAAAAACGGACTTGAAAACATCCTAACAGCCACAGCTTTTTTAAAAGAAAAATCCGTTATCAACGAAGCAGAGTTAAAAACGGCAGTGAAGTGGATCGAACAGCTTCAAGGAGCTGATGTGAAAAAAGGTCTTCAGGCACTCCTATTTGCTTTAAAAAAAGACTTGCCGATCCAGGAAGGAGTGCTTCAATCAATTTTAGCCGTGAAATCATCCTCTGCTCTTCATCAGGATATGACAGCGTTGCTAGAACGATTAACACAGCTCCCGAAGCACTCAGACGCCACACAGGCCCTTACACAAGCCATTCGATCAGTCATAGATACTGAGACGACCGTCCATGCAGAAAAGCTCTTATCGGTCCTTCTAGCAGCGAGAGAAGGGGCGGCGAAGCAAGGAGGCAGTCTACCTGTAACGCCTCAGCCCAATCTGTCTCAGCCAAAAGAAAATAGCCAAACTCCAATCGCTCAAGAGCGTCAGACGACCCAAGTTCTTCAAACTAACGTGCAGCAGTCAACAAGTCCAAAAGAGCTGCAAATCCCGCTTCAGCAAATTGAGCGGATAATGGCAAGTTTGACGAAGCAAGGTGCAGACGGGCAGCAAGAGCCTAGCTTAAAACAGCTCACGTCATTGCTGCAAGGGCTTCAGCAGGCAGGATCTCAGCCTGACGCAAAAGCATCCGTGCTTCAAAAAGAATTTCCGTTCCTGTCAAAAACAGAGGCGAAAGCATTGGCTCAGGTGGTGCAGCAGACGGAACCCGCATTAAGCAATAAAACCGATGTGCTCGATTTACTCATGACGATGAAAAAGGCAATAGGTGTACGAGATGAAATCGGTATGCTGAAACTACTCGAAAAAGGCAGCCAGGATGTAAAAAGTCAGGAGCTTCACCAATTAAAGCTCGTCTTAAATGATGTGAGGCAGGCTGATTTACCAGAGCCCGTAAAAAAAGAAGTCGATCAATTGTTTCATAGATTGAACGGCCAGTTATTTGTGCAGCAGGAGAACCAAACCATCAGCCAAATGATGGTCTCTTATCCGCTCTTTTCAAAACATAGTGTTCAAGATTTAACCTTTATTCTAAAAGGACATAAGAAAAAAGATGGCTCTATTGATATTTCTCAGTGCCGTCTCATGTTTTACTTAAACATGGAAAACCTCGAAGAGACATTAATCGACTGTACGATTCAGCAAAAGGTCATGTCAATTACAGTTGAAACCGGTCATGAACTTCAAGGAACCATTAATCCGATGATTCCAGCTGTTCGGGAGAATTTAAATGCCTTAGGATACAGTCTAACGGGAATTACAGCAAAGAAGAGACAAGAGCCAGTAGATCCGTCTCACTTTCTAGATGAACACTTTCATAAAATAAGCGAGAAAGGGCTGGACTTACGAGTATGAAGGATTCAAAACCGCTTAGAAGGGCGGTCGCTCTACATTATGATGAAGAAAAACAAAAGGCGCCAAAAGTCGTCGCAACAGGGAGCGGCTATGTGGCAGACCATATTATTGAAGAAGCAAAAAAGTCGGGAGTTCCTATCCAAGAAGACCGTAATTTAGTCGAACTCATGCGCCATTTAACACTTGATGAGGAGATCCCTGAAGCGTTATACGATACTGTAGCAGAAATATTTTCGTTTATCTATAGGTTAGATCAAAAAATGAAAAAATAAGGAAAAATAAGTGATTTGGCTGAAAAATTTATATTTTTAATAAAATAAAAGTTTGAATGTTTAGAAGGATTTTACGATTTTACATAGAACCCTAGACATTCTCTTTTTTATTCTTTAAAATGAAAGCGCAGTCTATTTTATAATTTTTGTTTCTACATATGTTGGGAGGATGGGAAATGAATATCCATGAGTACCAAGGAAAAGAAATCCTAAGAAAATATGGGGTTTCAGTTCCAAATGGTAAAGTAGCATTTACACCTGATGAAGCAGTGAAAGCATCAGAAGAGCTAGAAAGCTCTGTATATGTCGTAAAAGCACAGATTCATGCAGGCGGCCGTGGTAAAGCAGGCGGGGTAAAAATTGCAAAAACAAAAGATGAAGTGAAAGGGTTTGCAGAGGAATTGCTCGGTAAAACACTTGTCACACATCAAACTGGGCCTGAAGGGCGCGAAATAAAACGCTTACTTATTGAAGAAGGCTGCGATATTCAAAAGGAGTACTACGTTGGACTTGTTTTGGACAGAGCGACATCAAGAATTGTATTGATGGCTTCTGAAGAAGGCGGTACTGAAATTGAAGAAGTAGCAGAAAAAACGCCAGAGAAAATCGTCAAAGTGGTCATCGACCCAGCGATTGGCTTGCAAGGCTATCAGGCAAGAGAAGTAGCGTTTAAAATTAATATTCCAACAAAATTAGTTGGCCAAGCTGTTAAGTTTATGACAAGTCTTTACAATGCGTTTATTGAAAAAGATTGTTCAATTGCTGAGATTAATCCACTTGTTGTAACAGGCGATGGAAAAGTCATGGCACTTGATGCGAAATTAAACTTTGATAGCAATGCTTTATATAGACAAAAAGATATATTAGAATACCGTGACCTTGATGAAGAGGATCCAAAAGAAATTGAAGCATCTAAATATGATCTAAGCTACATTTCTCTAGATGGAAATATTGGCTGTATGGTCAATGGTGCAGGTCTTGCGATGTCTACAATGGATATCATCAAGCATTACGGCGGGGACCCTGCAAACTTCCTGGATGTTGGGGGCGGTGCAACAGCTGAAAAAGTAACGGAAGCATTTAAAATCATCTTATCTGATCAAAATGTAAAAGGGATTTTCGTGAACATTTTTGGCGGTATCATGAAATGTGATGTCATTGCAGAAGGTGTCGTTGAAGCGACGAAACAAGTCGGCTTAACATTACCACTCGTTGTACGTCTTGAAGGAACAAACGTTGAATTAGGGAAGAAAATCCTGAGTGATTCAGGCTTAAATATCACTTCTGCTGAGTCTATGGCTGACGGGGCAGAAAAGATTGTATCTTTAGTCAAGTAGAGCAGAAAGGCAGGGAACCTAAATGAGTGTATTTATTAATAAAAATACGAGAGTAATTGTTCAGGGGATTACCGGTTCAACCGCATTGTTCCATACAAAACAAATGATTGAGTACGGAACAAATATTGTTGGCGGTGTCACACCTGGAAAAGGTGGAACTGAAGTAGAAGGAGTTCCTGTATTTAATACAGTATCTGAAGCTGTTCAAACAACTGGAGCAAATGCTTCTGTTATCTATGTACCAGCACCATTTGCAGCAGATGCCATTTTAGAGGCTGTTGATGCAGAAGTCGATCTAGTTATTTGTATCACAGAACATATTCCAGTGCTTGACATGGTCAAAGTGAAACGGTATATGGAAGGGAAAAAGACAAGACTTGTTGGCCCTAACTGCCCAGGTGTCATTACACCTGAAGAATGTAAGATTGGGATCATGCCTGGCTACATTCATAAAAAAGGTCATGTGGGTGTTGTTTCTCGTTCTGGAACGCTTACATATGAAGCGGTACATCAGCTTTCAGAAGCTGGCGTTGGTCAATCGACAGCTGTAGGAATCGGCGGAGACCCTGTCAATGGGACGAACTTTATTGATGTATTAAAAGCATTCAATGAAGACCCTGATACACATGCTGTGATTATGATCGGTGAAATCGGCGGTACGGCTGAAGAAGAAGCAGCTGAATGGGTAAAAGCAAATATGACAAAGCCAGTCGTTGGCTTTATTGGCGGTAAAACGGCGCCTCCAGGAAAACGCATGGGACATGCTGGTGCCATTATTTCTGGTGGTAAAGGAACAGCTGATGAAAAAGTAAAAACAATGCGTGAATGTGGAATTGAAGTGGCAGAGACACCATCTGTCATGGGAGAAACTTTGATTAAAGTGTTAAAAGAGAAAAATCTCTTCGAAGCTTGTAAAACGCATTAATGACACAAGAAGACTTGTTCTTTGACAAGTCTTCTTCTTTCTATCTTAAACTGGAGGAATGGTATGTACAACGTGTCCGAAAGAATGATTTTTCACCGCTTAAAAGGCCTCATCTCACCCTCTTTGTTAACAAAATGGTGGAAAGTCGATCCTGAGCTATATATAAATGAAGAAACACAACATTTCAAACAGGATCGATCATTACAAACGATCGACTTTACCCGCTTAAAACAAGCCGAAGAAAATGAATTCCCCATTTTTCAACACATCGTTCAAGCCTATTTAAAGCAAAACATTCACATGATACCCATCACATCACCCTTATATCCCAGCACACTAAAACATATTTATGATCCTCCCCCTGTGTTATTCCTAAAAGGAAACATATCATATTTAAATGAAGAAAAAAGTTTAGGTGTAGTAGGCACACGAGTTCCATCGTCTTATGGAGAAGCATGTGTGAAGAAAATTGTTGGTGAGCTTGTAAAGGAAGATTGGACGATTGTCAGTGGCTTAGCAAAAGGAATTGATGGACTTGCACATAAAGAGTGCATTCGGAATAAAGGGAAAACCATCGGTATTATAGCAGGCGGATTTCAGCACTTATACCCAAAGGAACATGTGCAAATGGCTCAATACATGGGAGAGCATCATTTGCTTTTATCCGAGCATCCGCCTTATGTGAAACCAGAAAAGTGGCATTTCCCAATGAGGAATCGTTTAATTAGTGCGCTGACAAGTGGAACCATCGTGATTCAGTGCAAAGAAAAGAGCGGTTCGCTCATTACCGCGTATCAAGCACTTGAGCAAGGTAAAGAGGTATTTGCGGTTGCAGGATCTATCTTTGATCCTAATTCCACAGGACCAGCCAGACTTATACAGCAGGGAGCAAAGCTTGTTCATTCAACGAAGGATATTTTAGAGGAATTCTCCTTCCGCAGCGTTCAATATACTGAACTCTCATAAAAATATCGTTTGACAAAAGACATAGGAATATTTAATAATAGTGAGGATTTAAGTTTACACTTTGTTTTTCGTGTTTATAATGATGTTCATCATAAAGAATTTTTAATGATTGCCTGTTAGATAAGTGCAATTAACATAAATATGAATTGTGAAATGTATAAAGAGAGAACACCTCTTAAGGGGGATTTTGAGTATGGCTGATTATTTAGTCATCGTTGAGTCGCCAGCCAAGGCGAAAACGATTGAGCGTTATTTAGGTAAAAAGTATAAAGTAAAGGCTTCAATGGGGCACATAAGAGATTTACCGAAAAGTCAGCTTGGTGTTGACACTGAGCATGACTTCGAACCGAGATATATTACGATTCGCGGGAAAGGCCCCGTTTTAAAAGAATTAAAAACAGCTGCGAAAAAAGCAAAGAAAGTCTATCTCGCAGCTGACCCCGATAGAGAGGGAGAAGCGATTGCTTGGCATTTAGCGCATAGCCTTGACCTTGACCTCTCTTCTGACTGCCGCGTTGTCTTTAATGAGATTACAAAAGATGCCATTAAAGATTCCTTTAAGCATCCACGTATGATCAACATGGATTTAGTTGATGCACAGCAGGCAAGACGGATCTTAGATCGTCTCGTCGGGTATAAAATCAGTCCGATTTTATGGAAGAAAGTGAAAAAGGGCTTAAGTGCCGGTCGTGTTCAATCAGTTGCACTCCGCCTGATTATTGATCGCGAGAATGAAATTAATGAATTTAAACCAGAAGAATACTGGACAATTGACGGTACATTCCTAAAAGGAAAAGAAAGCTTCGAAGCGAGCTTCTTTGGCGTCAATGGCAAAAAGCATCCACTGAAAACAAAAGAAGATGTAAAAGAAATCCTTTCGAAACTAAAAGGGAGCAAATTCTCTGTAGAGAAAGTGACGAAAAAAGAGCGTAAACGCAACCCAGCTGTTCCGTTTACAACATCTACTTTACAGCAGGAGGCTGCAAGAAAATTAAACTTCCGTGCGAAAAAGACGATGATGATTGCACAGCAATTATATGAAGGAATAGATCTTGGTAAAGAAGGTACAGTCGGACTCATTACATATATGAGAACGGACTCAACACGTATTTCCAATACGGCGATTGAAGAAGTATCTGCTTTCATTGATCAGACGTACGGTAAGAATTTCTTAAATACAACAAAACGAACCGCTAAAAAGAACGAAAATGCACAAGATGCTCATGAAGCCATCAGGCCGACTTCTACGCTAAGAAAACCAGCAGATGTCAAACATGTCTTAAGCCGAGATCAGCTTCGTCTGTATAAATTGATTTGGGAACGATTCGTGGCAAGCCAAATGGCGCCGGCTGTTCTTGATACAATGAGTGTAGACCTTGACAATAACGGGCTTACATTCCGTGCTAACGGGAGCAAAGTGAAATTCCCTGGATTCATGAAGGTATATGTAGAAGGGAAGGACGACCAGCTAGAAGAAAAGGACAAAATGCTGCCTGATCTTAAAGAAGGTGATACGGTTCTTTCAAAAGATATCGAACCTGAACAGCACTTCACGCAGCCGCCTCCGCGCTACACTGAGGCAAGACTTGTCAAAACACTTGAAGAGCTGGGTATAGGCCGTCCGTCTACGTACGCACCAACATTAGATACGATTCAAAAGCGCGGCTATGTCGCACTTGATAATAAACGGTTTATCCCAACAGAGCTTGGGGAAATTGTTCTTAACTTAATCATTGAATTCTTCCCTGAAATCATTAACGTGGAATTCACAGCGAAAATGGAAAAAGAACTTGATAGCGTTGAAGAAGGTACGATCGAATGGGTTCGCATTATCGACAGCTTCTATCAAGACTTTGCAAAACGGGTAGAAAAAGCAGAAGCAGAGATGCAAGAAGTTGAGATTGAGCCTGAATACGCCGGAGTTGACTGTGAAGAGTGTGGACATCCGATGGTGTACAAAATGGGTCGATACGGTAAGTTCATGGCTTGCTCTAACTTTCCTGACTGCCGTAACACAAAACCAATTGTCAAAGACATCGGTGTGAAATGCCCGACATGTCATGAAGGAAACATTGTTGAACGAAAATCTAAGAAGCGCCGCATTTTTTATGGCTGTGATCGTTTTCCAGAGTGTGAATTCGTCTCTTGGGACAAACCGATTGAAAGAAAGTGTCCAAAATGCGAAAATATGCTTGTAGAGAAAAAACTGAAAAAAGGCATTCAAGTTCAATGTGTGAACTGTGATTATAAAGAGGAACAACAAAAATAGCGGTGAACAGCCTTGTTCACCTGCTTTTTTATGTCATCAAACAGAACTTACGAAATAGGAGAGTTGTACAATGAGTCAATTTGTAAATGTGATCGGAGCAGGTTTAGCCGGAAGTGAAGCGGCATGGCAAATTGCCAAACGCGGAATTAAAGTCAACTTGTATGAAATGAGACCTGTCAAACAAACGCCAGCTCACCACACAGATAAATTTGCAGAGCTTGTATGCAGCAATTCACTGCGTGCCAACGCTTTGACGAATGCGGTCGGTGTATTAAAGGAAGAAATGCGTCATTTAGATTCAGCGATTATCGCAGCAGCAGACGAAAGCTCAGTCCCTGCTGGCGGAGCGCTTGCAGTAGATCGTCATGAATTTGCAGCAAACGTTACCGATCGCGTGAAAAATCATCCGAATGTGACGGTTTTTCAAGAAGAAGTGCAAAGCATTCCTGAAGGTCCGACAATTATTGCAACGGGCCCGCTTACATCTGAAGCACTTTCAAAAGAATTAAAATCTTTAACTGGTGAAGAGTATCTGTACTTCTACGATGCAGCGGCACCTATTCTAGAGAAAGATAGCATTGATATGGATAAGGTGTACTTGAAATCACGTTATGACAAAGGAGAAGCCGCTTATTTAAACTGTCCAATGACAGAAGAGGAATTTGATCGTTTTTATGAGGCGCTCATTTCTGCTGAAACTGTGCCATTAAAAGAGTTCGAAAAAGAAATCTTCTTTGAAGGCTGTATGCCAATTGAAGTCATGGCGAAAAGAGGAAAGAAAACGATGCTGTTTGGTCCGATGAAGCCAGTAGGACTTGAAGATCCGAAAACAGGAAAAAGACCTTACGCTGTTGTTCAATTAAGACAAGATGATGCAGCAGGTACTTTATATAACATCGTCGGCTTCCAGACACATCTGAAGTGGGGCGACCAAAAGGAAGTATTCCGCTTGATTCCAGGTCTTGAAGAAGCAGAAATCGTTCGATACGGCGTAATGCACCGCAATACATTTATTAACTCACCAAGTCTTTTAAAACCAACGTATCAGTTTAAAAATAGAGAGGATCTATTCTTTGCCGGACAAATGACAGGCGTTGAAGGCTATGTCGAGTCCGCAGCTTCCGGACTAGTGGCTGGAATTAACGCCGCTCGTTTTGTCAAAGGAGAAGAGCTTGTGACACTTCCGGAGGAAACGGCGATCGGCAGCATGGCTTATTACATCACATCGACAAACAAGAAAAGCTTCCAGCCGATGAATGCGAACTTTGGCTTGCTGAAAGATCTTGGTGTTCGTATTAAAAACAAACAAGAGCGTTATGCAGAGTACGCTAAGCGCGCAATCGAAACTATTCAAACTATTTCGAAATCTCTGTAGTAAAACATTGCACGGAAAGCAAGATATGTGATACCATTTAAAAGCCTTAAAGAGGTGTAAAAATGACGAATAAACAGCGTCTTGTCCACTTATTCATTGAATATCTGCAAATTGAAAAAAACTATTCTGCTTTAACAATCTCAGGATATACAGAAGCGATTGAAGAGTTTGTCAGATTTATGAACATTCAAGGAATAGACGGTTTTGAAGAGGTATCCTATCAAGATACGAGAATTTATTTAACAGAAGCTTATGAAAAAGGCCTGACAAGAAGAACGATTAGTAAGAAAGTCTCTGCGCTTCGCAGCTTTTATAAATTTCTATTAAGAGAACAGCTTGTGAAAGAAAATCCTTTTTTACTCGTTAGCTTACCAAAGCAGGATAAGCGAATTCCTTCATTTTTGTATGAAGAGGAACTTAAAGAGCTTTTTACAGTTTCTGATGTCAGCACACCGCTTGGGCAAAGAAACCAAGCGATTTTAGAACTTCTTTATGCAACAGGTATGAGGGTCAGTGAGTTATGTTCATTAAAAGAATCTGATCTTGATTTATCGTTGGATACAGTGCTTGTTCATGGGAAAGGCAGCAAGCAGCGGTATGTTCCTTTCGGTTCATATGCTCATGAAGCGCTCATCACTTATTTAGAGGATGGAAGGCAGAAACTGAAAGCTAAGGGGAATGATCGTGCTGATGCATATGTGTTTTTGAATCAGCGCGGGGCGCCTCTTACAGACAGAGGCGTTCGATTCATTCTCACTGAATTAATGAAAAAGGCGTCAGGCACACTACATATCCATCCTCACATGTTAAGGCACACCTTTGCCACACACCTCTTAAATGAGGGGGCAGATTTGAGAAGTGTTCAAGAACTTCTCGGTCATTCGAATTTATCATCAACTCAGGTGTACACGCATGTATCAAAAGATTCTTTAAGGAAAACATACATGTCTCATCACCCAAGGGCTTTTAAACGATCCTAAAAGGAGGTTTTTTCATGTCATCATTTCATGCAACAACCATCTTTGCCGTTCAACATAAAGGAAAAAGTGCGATGGCTGGAGACGGTCAAGTCACTTTCGGGCAGGCTGTCGTGATGAAACACACGGCAAAAAAAGTGCGCCGTCTTTTCGGAGGCAAGGTGCTTGCAGGTTTTGCAGGTTCAGTAGCAGATGCATTTACACTCTTTGAAAAGTTTGAAACGAAGCTTGAAGAATATGGTGGTAACTTAAAGCGGGCAGCCGTAGAACTAGCGAAAGAATGGCGAAGTGACAAGATGCTCAGACAGCTTGAGGCCATGCTGATCGTTATGAACAAAGACAGCATCCTGCTTGTCTCTGGGACAGGAGAGGTCATCGAACCAGATGACGGTATTTTGGCCATCGGCTCAGGCGGCAATTATGCGCTTAGCGCCGGGAGAGCACTCAAAACACATGCAGGTGATCATCTCACAGCGAGAGATATTGCAAAGGCTGCTCTTGAAACCGCCGGAGAAATCTGTGTCTACACGAACGATCAAATCACTTTAGAAGAGCTTGAATAGAAAGGACATGAGACGTATGGAGAAAAAGCCGTTCACCCCAAGAGAGATAGTTGAAAAGCTTGATCAATATATTATTGGTCAGCTTGATGCGAAAAAAGCAGTGGCGGTGGCTTTAAGAAACCGTTACAGAAGAAGCCTTTTACATGATAAGCTAAAGGATGAAGTCGTTCCGAAAAATATTTTAATGATCGGCCCAACAGGTGTGGGGAAAACAGAGATTGCCCGCAGAATTGCAAAAATTTCTGGTGCGCCTTTTATTAAAGTGGAAGCGACGAAGTTTACTGAAGTTGGTTATGTCGGCCGTGATGTAGAATCGATGGTCAGAGATCTAGTTGAGACAGCGATCAGAATTGTCAAAGAAGAAAAGATGAAAGACGTTCAAGAAGAAGCAGAAAAACAAGCAAATAAACGTCTTGTTCATTTACTTGTTCCTGGCAAGAAAAAAAGCCAGTCTGTGAAAAATCCTTTTGAGATGCTGTTTGGCGGTTCTGATGAAGATGACCGTGATCGAGATCAATCAAGTGAAGAAGTTGAACTTGAATCGACAAGAAAGCGAATCACTCATCAGCTGGCTATGGGAGAACTTGAAGATCATTACGTCACGATCGAAGTTGAAGAGCAGCAGCCATCCATGTTTGATATGCTTCAGGGCTCGGGTATGGAGCAAATGGGCATGAACATGCAGGATGCGCTTGGCAATCTCATGCCTAAAAAGAAAAAACGCAGAAAGCTGACCGTCAGAGAAGCAAGAAAGGCGTTAACTGCTGAGGAAGCTTCAAAACTAATTGACATGGATGAAGTCAGTCAGGAAGCCGTTTATAAAGCAGAACAGCAAGGGATTATTTTTATCGACGAAATCGACAAAATCGCCAAAAGCGGTGGTGCATCATCTGCAGATGTTTCTCGTGAAGGTGTTCAACGTGATATTTTACCGATTGTAGAAGGTTCAACTGTGATGACGAAATATGGGGCAGTGAAAACAGACCATGTGCTTTTTGTAGCAGCAGGTGCATTTCATATGGCGAAACCATCAGATTTGATTCCAGAGCTTCAAGGGCGCTTCCCAATCCGTGTAGAATTAGATAAATTAAGTATCGAAGACTTTGTGAAAATCTTAACGGAACCAGATAATGCATTATTAAAGCAATATAAAGCTTTACTTGAAACAGAAGGTATATCTCTTGAATTTTCTGACGATGCTATTCATAAGATTGCCGAAGTGGCTTATCATGTCAATCAGGAGACAGATAACATCGGTGCAAGAAGGCTTCATACCATACTTGAAAAGCTGCTTGAAGAGCTTTCATTTGAGGCGCCTGATATTACACTGGAGACAGTGACCATTACCCCTCAGTATGTAGAAGAGAAGCTAGGAAAGATTGCAAATAACAAAGACTTAAGTCAATTTATACTTTAACAAATGAATAAAGTAATCTAGGAGGATCATTAATATGGCGTTACTACAAAAAACAAGGATTATTAACTCAATGCTGCAAGATGCAGCGGGGAAACCAGTTAATTTTAAGGAAATGGCAGAAACGTTGAGAGATGTCATTGATTCAAACATTTTCGTGTTAAGCAGAAGAGGGAAGCTTCTAGGCTACTCGATCAACCAGCAGATTGAAAATCCGCGTATGAAGAAAATGCTTGAAGACCGTCAGTTCCCTGAAGAATATACAAAGAGTCTATTCAACATCCCTGAAACATCTTCAAACCTTGACATTAATAGTGAGTATACAGCTTTCCCGATTGAGAACCGTGATTTATTCGAATCAGGTTTGACAACCATTGTTCCAATTATCGGAGGAGGAGATCGTTTAGGCACGTTAATCCTGTCTCGTTTGCAAGATACATTCAAAGATGATGATTTAATTCTTGCTGAATACGGTGCAACAGTTGTTGGAATGGAGATCCTTCGTGAGAAAGCAGAGGAAATCGAAGAAGAAGCAAGAAGTAAAGCCGTTGTCCAAATGGCGATTAGTTCTCTATCATATAGTGAGCTTGAAGCCATTGAGCACATCTTTGAAGAACTTGATGGCAACGAAGGGCTTCTTGTGGCAAGTAAAATTGCTGACCGTGTAGGAATCACTCGTTCAGTGATCGTGAACGCCTTACGTAAGTTAGAAAGTGCAGGCGTCATCGAATCTCGTTCTCTTGGAATGAAGGGAACGTATATCAAAGTGTTAAACAACAAATTTTTAATCGAACTTGAAAATTTAAAATCTCATTAATCAAAACCCCTTTTCGGCCAAAATTACAAGCTGAAAAGGGGTATTTTTTTATAAAAAAGAGGATTTGTCCGAAAAATGACACTCTTTTTTCCAAGAAAACCCTTACAATTCTTAGTTCTTTGAATCTAGGTCTTTATACCTATTCGTAAAATAGATATATATTACGAGTTTTTTTTACATATACATCATAGACTTTAATCCTATTATTTCTTACAATGAACATATGGTTTTACAAATCTCGACATGATTAAATGGAATGAAATACATATGATTGGAGGTATATGGTTTTGGATATATTTTCTGGAACGATAAGCAACCTTGAGAATGCCTTGGGCAGAGCGAATGTTAAGCAAAAAGTCATAAGCAATAATATCGCGAATATAGACACACCGAACTACAAGTCGAAAAACGTCGCTTTTCATGATATGCTAAACGATGCGTCGATCAAGTTAGATGCTAAAAAAACATACCAAGGTCACATTGATTTTTCTAAAACAGGGTCTAATTATTCAGTTGTTTCGAGCAACCGTACTTCATATCAAGAAAACGGAAATAATGTCGATATTGATCAAGAGATGAGTGAACTCGCTAAAAACCAAATTCAGTATAATGCGTTGGTTGAAAGAATGAGTGGAAAATTCAATTCTCTTAAAACAGTTTTGACAGGAGGTAAGTGATGTCAATTTTTTCAGGCGTTAACGCTTCGGCCTCAGCATTAACAGCTCAGAGGCTCAGAATGGACGTTGTATCCTCTAACCTTGCAAATATGGATACAACAAGAGCGAAACAGGTTGATGGCAACTGGGAGCCTTATAGACGTAAGCTCGTCACATTACAGCCGTCAGGTGAATCGTTTTCATCTATATTGAACTCAAGCATGAATTCGAGCGGCAAATTAGGAAACGGCGTGAAAGCAACGAAGATTACAGAAGACGAAACTCCATTCAACCTTCAATATGATCCTACAAATCCCGATGCCAATGAAAATGGATATGTTCAAACACCTAATGTTGATCCATTAAAGGAAATGGTTGACCTCATCAGCAGCTCAAGGTCATATGAAGCAAACGTGACCGCACTAAATGCGAATAAAAGCATGTTGATGAAAGCTTTAGAAATAGGAAAGTAAGGTGAAAAGAATTGGTTAACGCAATATCTCCTTTCCAGCTTCAAACCGCTCAGCAAGCAAGTGAATTGACGAATGCATCGTCCGTTCAGGCGGCTGCACCTAAAAGTCAAACGAATTTCTCTGATGTGCTGAAGAATTCCATTGAGGCATTAAATCAATCACAGCTGAAATCAGACCAGTATACAAATGCTCTTGCACAAGGAAAAGATGTCAATCTCGATGAAGTCATGATTGCCTCGCAAAAAGCGAGTGTGACACTCACAGCTGCAACGGAGTTTCGAAATAAAGCAGTCGAAGCGTACCAAGAGATTATGAGAATGCAGATGTAGGAGGTGCTGACGGACAAAAAAAGACTGAATGGAATGACCGGGGGTTAAGATGAATCGTACTTTAATGCAATTAAGAACAAAAACAGTTGAGTTTTGGCGAAATCGATCAAAATTACAAAAAATACTCATGATTGGCGGCGTTGCTGCCCTAGCAATCATTATTACGGTTGTTAGCATCTTTGCTTCTTCTGAAAAAATGGTTCCATTGTTTAGAGATTTGTCTGAGGCAGAAGCTGGGCAAATCAAACAGGAACTGGATGGCAAAAACGTTAAATCGGAACTTGCGAATAATGGAACAACGATTCTCGTTCCAGAAAAGCAGGCCGACACTTTAAAAGTAACACTCGCATCTGAGGGTCTCCCTAAGACAGGGAATATTGATTATTCCTTCTTTGCGAACAATTCCGGCTTCGGTTTAACAGATAATGAATTTGATGTTCTGAAAGTAGACGCAACTCAGACAGAACTATCCAATCTGATCAACACGATTGATGGGATTAAAGATTCAAAAGTTATGATTAACCTGCCAAAAGATTCCGTTTTTGTTGGAGAAGAGCAAAGTAATGCATCAGCATCCATTGTGCTGCAAGTTGAGTCTGGCTACACGCTCGCGCCGCAGCAAGTAAAAGGCCTTTATCATCTTATTTCAAAAAGTGTGCCGAATTTAAAGACAGAAAACATTGTCATTATGGACCAAGATTCCAACTACTACGACTTAAACAGCAGTTCCGATTCTTATGCAAGTGGAATGGATGCACAGCAGCAGAAAAAAGAAGAGATTGAAAAGAACCTTCAAAGAAAAATTCAACAGCTGCTCGGAACAATGATGGGTCAAGAAAAAGTGGCTGTATCGGTCACAACAGACATTGATTTTACTGAAGAGAAAAGAAAAGAAGATCTTGTAGAACCAGTTGATAAAGAAAACATGCAAGGCATTGCTGTCAGTGCTGAAAAGATTGCTGAAACTTATTCAGGAAATGGTGCAGCAGCTGGAGGCACCGCTGGAACAGGCGACGATGATGTCACAAATTATCAAGGCGCCGATGGAGCGAACGGTAGCGGAGATTACGAAAAGAGCGAAGATCGTATCAACTATGAAGTCAACCGCATTCATAAAGATATCAAAGAGAGCCCTTATAAAATTAGAGATGTTGGCATTCAAGCATTGGTCGAACCACCAACTGCAAACGATGTGAACTCTTTAACACCTGAAAGGCAAGATGATATCAAAAAGATTCTTTCAACGATCATTAGCACTTCAATTGATAAAGAATACACAAATGGTCAAGCGCTCACTCAAGCGGACTTAGATAACAAAATTGTTTTATCTGTATCAAAATTAGACGGTAAACAGCAAACTGCAGCAGAAAACCCATCAAACAATATTCCAATCTGGGTTTATATTGTAGGCGGTGTGCTACTACTTGCAATTATCGCTCTCATTATTCTTCTTGTGCGTAAACGCAGAAAAGAAGAGGAAGAAGAGTTTGAGTTTGATGAACGTACACCAATCCATGTTCCTGATATCGACACTGAACCAGAAACAGAAGAAATGGTGAGAAAAAATCAGCTTGAAAAAATGGCAAAAGAAAAACCAGAAGACTTTGCTAAATTGCTACGCAGCTGGCTGTCCGAGGATTAGGAGGAATACACATGTCGAGAAAAGATCCAAATCGACTAACAGGCAGACAAAAAGCAGCAATCCTAATGATTTCCTTAGGGCTAGACGTGTCAGCATCTGTATACAAACATCTGTCTGAAGACGAAATAGAAAAATTAACATTAGAAATTTCCAATGTACGAAGTGTAGATACTGCTAAGAAAGATGAAATCATCGAAGAGTTTCACAGCATCGCCATCGCGCAGGACTACATATCACAAGGCGGTCTTATGTACGCAAGACAAGTGCTTGAAAAAGCGCTTGGTGAGGACAAAGCGGACAGCATCTTAAACCGATTAACATCCTCGCTTCAAGTGAAACCGTTTGATTTTGCTCGAAAGGCTGACCCAGAACAAATCTTAAACTTTATCCAGCATGAGCATCCACAAACCATCGCGCTCATCCTTTCCTACTTAGATCCAGTCCAAGCTGGGCAGATTTTATCTGAATTAGGAGAGGAAGTACAAACAGAGGTTGCGAGACGTATTGCTTTAATGGACCGCACATCTCCAGAGATCATCAATGAAGTGGAACGCATTCTTGAACAAAAGCTTTCTTCAACCTTTACGCAGGACTATACGCAAACGGGCGGGGTCGAAGCGGTTGTAGAAGTACTAAATGGTGTAGACCGTGCGACCGAGAAGACCATTTTAGACACACTTGAAATTCAAGATCCTGAGCTTGCTGATGAAATTAAGAAACGTATGTTTGTCTTTGAAGATATTGTCACTCTTGACAGTAGAGCGATTCAGCGCGTGATCAGAGATGTTGAAAATGACGACTTATTGCTCGCGCTCAAAGTGGCAAGCGAAGAGGTCAAAGAAATTGTCTTCCGCAACATGTCACAGCGAATGGTCGAAACGTTCAAAGAAGAAATGGAGTTTATGGGACCTGTCCGGCTTAGAGATGTCGAGGAAGCACAAACTCGTATTGTCAGCATCGTAAGACGACTCGAGGAAGCTGGAGAAATCGTCATAGCTCGAGGCGGAGGAGACGATATCATTGTCTAGGATTATCAAACATGAAACATCTGTTATTCCTGAGCAAGGCCGGCAAACGATTCCTTTGCAGCAAGTGGAGTTTAAAAAAGAACATCACGAAGAAGAGCTTGTCAATGAAACAGAAGCATCGCAGCTTGTACTAAGTGATGCTGAAGATCAAGCAAGCCGTATAGTAGAACAAGCAAATAGTGAGCTTGAAAAAACAATGGCTGAAATCAATCAGCGCCGCGCTGCTTTTGAAGAAGAAAGAATGCAGCTCATTGAAGAAGCGAAACAAGCAGGTTACCAAGATGGCTTCCAAAAGGGTGAAACAGATGCGAATATGCAGTACCAATCGATTCTTGATCAAGCGAATGACATTGTCAGTCTTGCCAAGCAGGATTACGAAGAAAAAATTGAAAGCTCCGCAGAAAAAATTGTGGAACTGGCTTTCGAACTCGCCAAACGCGTTTGGTACTCGGCTGAGGACACGAAAGATCAATTTTTGGCTCTCGTGAAGCAGGTCATTTCAGAAGTGAAAGAATATGACGATATTTCCATCTATGTTGACCCTGAACATTACGATCATGTGATGGAGTATAAAGACGAATTAATCAGAATCCTTCAAAAGGATACACACCTTGCCATTTACTCGGATGAAAAAGCGCCAAAAGGGACTTGTTACGTAGAAACAAGCTTTGGAAAAGTGGAAGCGAGTGTTGATACCCAAATGAATCAGTTGAAAGAAAAGTTACTAGAAGTCATTGATTCAGGTGATCACAAATGAACATTGATGTGTTAAAAGAAACAATTGAAACCGCCGATCCTTATAAACGATTTGGCAAAGTCAATCGAGTTGTTGGGCTGATGATTGAATCTAAGGGGCCGGAGAGTTCTATCGGAGACGTGTGTCTCATTCATAAAAAAGGGCGTAGGCACGATCCGATAAAAGCAGAGGTCGTAGGGTTTAGAGATGAAAACATTCTGCTCATGCCTTATGTAGAAGCATCCAATATTTCACCAGGAAGTCTAGTTGAAGCGACAGGTGAGTCGCTGAAGGTCAAAGTTGGGACTGGATTAATCGGCGAAGTCGTTGATGCCTTCGGTGATCCGCTGGACGGCAGTATGCTTCCAAAGGGACTTGCGCCTGTTTCGACAGAACAGTCTCCCCCAAATCCGATGGACAGGCCGCCGATTCGAGAAAAGATGGGCGTTGGTGTCAGAGTGATCGATAGTCTGCTCACAGTTGGCACTGGTCAAAGGATCGGGATTTTTGCTGGAAGTGGTGTTGGAAAAAGTACCTTAATGGGGATGATTGCAAAGCAGACAGAAGCAGATCTGAATGTCATTGCCCTTGTAGGAGAGCGTGGCCGTGAAGTTCGTGAGTTTATTGAAAAGGATTTAGGTGCCGAAGGACTGAAGCGATCAATTGTTGTTGTCGCAACTTCTGACCAGCCTGCACTGACGAGAATGAAAGCTGCTTATACAGCAACAGCTATTGCGGAATATTTTAGAGACAGAGGGAAAAATGTCATGTTCATGATGGACTCTGTTACACGGGTCGCTATGGCACAAAGGGAAATCGGTCTTGCAACTGGCGAACCGCCAACGACAAAAGGATATACGCCTTCGGTGTTCGCTATACTGCCTAAATTACTTGAACGAACTGGAACGAATCAGCTTGGTTCCATCACAGCGTTTTACACAGTGCTTGTTGATGGTGACGATATGAATGAGCCAATCGCTGATACAGTCAGGGGGATCTTAGATGGCCACATTGTACTTGATCGTGCTTTAGCCAACAAAGGACAATTTCCCGCTGTCAATATTCTGAAAAGTATCAGCCGCGTTATGAGCAATATCGCAAGTCATGATCACAAGGAGGCGGCCAACCGGTTCCGCCAGCTTTTATCCACTTATCAAAACGCTGAAGACCTCATTAACATTGGAGCTTATAAAAAAGGCTCCTCGAAAGACATTGATGAGGCCATGCAGGCTTATCCTCATCTGATTTCATTTTTGAAGCAGGATGTAGAAGAGGCTGTATCTATTGAAGACAGTGTGAATTTATTGCTCCGTTTGATGAATAGAGAGGATTGACAAAAACAGTGAGATATCAATACAAATTTCAAAAGCTCTTAGAACTGAAAGAAAGTGAAAAAGACAAGTCACTCGCAGCGTACCAACAATCCGTTTCAGCATTTGAGCAAGTCGCTGAAAAACTCTATGAAAATATGAGTAAAAAAGAATTAATGGAAAAAAGCAAAGAAGAAAAGCTGAGAAGTGGTATGAGTGTTCAAGAAATGCGTCATTACCAGCAATTTGTGACCAATTTAGATAACACCATTCAGCACTATCAGCAGCTTGTGATCATGAAACGCCATCAAATGAATGAAAAACAATCTGATTTAACTGAAAAAAACATTGAGTTTAAAAAGTTTGAAAAAATGAAAGAAAAGCAGTATGAAAAGTTTTCCCTTGAACATAAGGCCATTGAAATGAAAGAAATGGATGATATCTCTATCAGCCAATTCATGTTTCAAGGACATTAGGAGTCGAGATAATGCCTAAGAAGGAAAAAACGAAGGAATCAAGCGGCGGTAAATTTCAATGGATCTTGTTTATTGTCATTATCCCATTGATTGTGCTTGTGATTGTGACTGGCACAATCCTTTATATTGCGGGTTTTGATCTAAAGAAACCGCTCCAAAACATTCCGGTGATCAGCAGTTTGGTTGGTTCAGATGACACCTCAAAAACGTCATCTTCACATAATGATCAAAGCGATGCAGAATTGAAGGAACTGAAAAAGACCATTAAAGAGCAAAAAAATGAACTTGAAATTGCGCAAAAAGATTTAAAAACAAGTGATGAAGAGATTAAAAGACTGAATCAAAAAATCAGTTCGCTTGAAAAAACATCTAAAAATGATGCGAATAATACGTCAGCGAGTGATAGTTCAACAAACAACAGCTCATCAAGAGATACATCAGGTAATAATGCGTCAGGGACAACTTCTGATGGGGCAGGAGCCTCTAACCAGAAACCTAAAGGGAAGATTGTCAGTATCTATGAAAGCATGGACGCAGGGAAATCCGCCAAAATTTTATCAGAATTAAGTGATAAAGAGGCATTGAAGATCCTCGAAGAGCTGAGCAAAAATAAACTAACAGACATATTAGCAAAACTAACACCTCAGAAGGCAGCTACGTTTACGAAAGAGCTTTCTAAAAAAGAAAGTGAAAATGGGGGTGGACAATAA
Organism: Bacillus sp. NMTD17; assembly: GCF_002998735.1. NCBI lineage: Bacteria > Bacillati > Bacillota > Bacilli > Caryophanales > Bacillaceae > Bacillus > Bacillus sp. NMTD17. The sequence continues at coordinate 191,445 of NZ_PVRH01000002.1, read as the reverse complement.
GTGAAGCTATTGGATATTGGAGCCTTACAGCAATCGTCTCAAGGTCTCTCGGGACCAAAGGGGAGCGGCGTGGCCTCTGCAAGCGGGTTGTTTAAACAATTACTTAGCGGGGCAGGCGCTCAAAGCGACCTTGTGAATACTGAGACAGCGGGTGCCACTCTTTCCATCAATGATGCGATGCAAATCATTGAAAAATGGATGCAATCACCTGAAGAAGGCATCAACGGAGACCTTCTTAGCGCGCTTCAAACACTTCAAGGTCAAACGCTTGATTCGTCTGATCTCAAGTCACTAGAAGAGCTATTTAAAAAAATGGAATCATCCATTTACGGTGATCAAGCTGATAAGCCAGCTTCTGAACATAGTGAGCAGCTCATACAAGTCCACTTTTTCTTATATCAACTGCTCAATCAACAGCCGCTCAGCTTTGATGCAAAGTTAGTGCAGGATATTGAAGCAAAGGGTCAAGACTTCATTCACTTTCTTTCAAAAAATGGGGTAGATGAGAAACTGATTCAGCAAGTAAAAGAGCAGTTTTTCTCGCAGGGTTCAGCACCAAAGCTGAATTCGATGTCTCAAAGTGAGCTGAAACACTTTAATCAGTTAATCGACCATATGATGGCAAACGCAAAAGGATCAGACAAAGAGTTGAAAATTGCTTTAGGAGAGTTAAAAGAATTGGTCTCTCCAAGACAAGAATCTACTCTTGCTTCTCCGGCAAAAGGTGCTTCCTCCCTTGAATGGCTCATCAAAAAGGAAGTTGTCAAAGGACAAAGCACTGCTGCACCTGCTTCTGAAAAAAACATCACTCATACGCTTTTGCCAGGTCATAAGCAGTTTTTTCAACTGCAATCAGCAGCTCCTGTTCAACAGACACAAACAACTGATGAAAAGCCAGGAACGGTTGATCAACAAATACTAAATACGTGGAAGCAAATGAAATTCACGCCATTTGGAAACTCAAGCGGACGCTTCACAGTTCGATTAAATCCAGAAAATCTCGGATTTATCACGATTCAGCTGACGAAGCAAAACGGCATGTATGCGAGTAAAATTACAGCTTCAACGCAAGCAGCGAAAGAGCTGTTAGAGCACCATCTGCCGCAGCTCAAACAGGCGCTTCCGAATATGTCGGTTCAAGTGGACCGTTTCCATATACCGCTTCAATCAAATGAGCAGTCGTTATTTGGACAGTTTAATGAAGAAAACAAGCAGCAGCAGTCAAAAGGGCAGAATTTCCAGAAGCCTGATGAACAGGAAGCAGAATTCCAAGATGTACTGGATGCTCTTGTTGGGTCAGATGAAGAAGAGGAGGAAATCTAATGGCAACAGTTGATGCTACAAATAGAACAGTCGCACAAACAGACACTTCTTCAAAGACAGAAAAGAAAACAGATACGCTCGGTAAAGATCAATTCTTGAAAATATTGCTTACACAGCTTCAAAACCAAGATCCAACAAACCCACTAGATGACCGTGAGTTTGTCACACAGCTTGCAACATTTTCATCTTTAGAACAACAAACCAATATGAATGATTCTATTACCAAGCTGAATCAGCTCATGTCTACATTTGTTGCTCACCAAGATCCGTTTACGACGTATGTAGGATGGATTGGTAAAGAAGTATCCGGTAAACAAGATGATAAAGAGATATCAGGCACTGTGAAGTCTGTTAAAAACATAAACAATGAATACTTCTTGTATTTAGAAGATGGAACGAAAATCAGCCCTTGGGATGTTACAGCAGTTGGAGAAAAAACGAAGTAATTCGAGGAGGAAAATAAATGTTACGCTCACTTTACTCAGGAATTAGCGGAATGAAAAACTTCCAATCAAAATTAGATGTTGTAGCCAACAACGTAGCCAACGTCAATACACACGGATACAAAAAAAGCCGTATCACTTTTAAAGATATGGTCAGCCAAACCATTGGAAGTTCTGGTGGACCAACGAACAACTCTGGTTCAATCAACTCAAAACAAATTGGTTTAGGATCATCTTTATCTTCTATTGATAAAATCATGTCAGCGGGATCTTCTCAAAATACAAATGAACCTTACGACTTCTATATCAATGGAGATGGGTTTTTCCGGATTGAAAGTCAAGGAGAAATTCTTTATACAAGAACAGGGAATTTCGACACTGATTCAGAGGGAAGCTTAGTCACCCCTGATGGAAATTATCTGCTTGGAATGAATGGACAAAAGATAACGATTCCAGACGGCGTTTCGAGTGTGAGTGTTGGTCCAGATGGAACGGTTTCGGTTGTTGAAAACAATGTATCAAGAACCGTTGGTCAAGTATCACTCGTATCTTTCCGTAACGCAGGAGGATTAGACAAAGTTGGTGACAACCTTTACCGCCAAACGTTAAGCTCAGGTGCTCCAAGTAACCCTATCGTACCTGGTGAACAAGGAACGGGCGTCATCCAAACAGGTAGACTTGAAATGTCAAACGTTGATTTAACAGACGAGTTTACTGAAATGATTATCGCACAGCGTGGTTTCCAATCGAATGCAAAGACGATCACAACATCTGATGAAATCCTGCAAGAGCTTGTGAATCTGAAACGATAGGAGGTAGGGGGAGCGGTTTATCGCTTCTCTGCTTAATATGATTGAAGTGACAAGATTAAATGGCAAAGGATTTATGCTGAACGCTCTCCATATCGAGCAAATCGAAAGCTTTCCAGACACGACCATTACATTAGCCAATGGAAAGAAATTCGTTGTGAAAGAAGATAAAGAGCAGCTTCAAGAGAAAATCATTTCTTTCTACAGAAAAATCCAAGTCATTTCATTGAATCAAGGAATAGAGGAGTTTGAATGAAGAAGAAATTAGTCGTAGTAATGCTAATCATGATTATTGCCATCGTCGGAATTGGAGCAGGCATCTTTTTTCTGCTGAATGGGTCAGACGAAGCAAAAGCAGAAAAAGAGCCAACAGCAGATGAAGTCGTAAAAGCTTCTGTTGAAATTCCTGAGATTATTACTAATTTAAAGTCTGAAGGAAATGCTGTCAAACTTGTATTGAATATTGAAACGGATTCTGAAAAAGCAAAAGAAGAGCTCGAGAAAAGAAGTTTTCAAGTGAAAGACGCCGTAATCGACATTTTATCAGACACGAATGCAGATGAACTTGATGGCAAAAAAGGCAGAGAACATTTTAAAACACTAGTCAAAAACAAAGTGAATAACTATTTGCAAGATGGCAAGGTGAAAGAAGTATATATAACCTCCTTTAATCTGCAATAGAGGCGATTAATTGACACGATGGAGGTGAAGAAATGTCAGGAGAAGTGCTTTCCCAGAATGAGATCGATGCATTATTATCCGCCATATCTACAGGCGAAATGGATGCAGAAGAGCTGAAAAAAGAAGAAACGACGAAAAAAGTGAAGGTGTATGATTTTAAACGTGCACTGCGCTTTTCGAAAGACCAGATTCGAAGTTTAACAAGGATTCATGATAACTTCGCTAGACTGCTCACCACGCACTTTTCAGCTCAGCTAAGATCATATATTCAAATTACTGTCAGCTCGGTTGACCAAGTACCATACGAAGAATTTATTCGTTCGATTCCTAATATGACATTATTAAACTTATTTTACGTCAGCCCGCTTGAAGGAAGAATCATGCTTGAAGTGAACCCAACAATCGGCTATGCCATGATGGACAGGCTGATGGGCGGGATTGGCATTAGTCATAATAAGACAGAATCACTTACAGAAATCGAAACAAAGATTATCTCAAACATGTTTGAGGGAGCTTTGGAAAATTACAGAGAAGCGTGGCAGTCCATAACCGACATCGAGCCTGAAATGGCAGATTTCGAGGTAAATCCCCAGTTTGTTCAAATGGTGTCACCAAACGAAACAGTTGTCGTCATTTCTCTTAATACACAAATTGGTGAGGTCAGCGGGGTTATTAACCTATGTATTCCTCATGTTGTATTGGAGCCTATTATTCCGAAGCTGTCTGTACACTACTGGATGCAGTCTGAACGAAATGAACCAAAACAACAAGAAACAAAGGCCATTGAAAAACGGATTATGACGGCAAAAATACCGGTAGTCGCAGAGCTAGGGGAATCGGAAATGACGGTGGAAGAGTTTTTGAATTTGGAAATTGGTGATTGTATTGCCTTGGACAAACCAGTAAATGCGCCTCTTACTGTTATGGTCGGAAATAAACCGAAATTCTTGGGACAGGCCGGCCGCGTGAATCGGAAACAGGCGATTCAAATTCTAGATCACGACATAAGAGGTGAAGAAGATGGAGAATAACGGAAGTAAATTATCACAAGACGAAATCGATGCGCTCCTTAAAGGAGGCAGCAATGACGATATAGAGCCTGATACAATCCTTTCTGCAATGGAGCAAGATGCCATTGGGGAAATCGGAAACATTTCATTCGGTAGCTCTGCAACAGCACTTTCAACCCTATTAAATCAAAAAGTGGAGATTACTACTCCAACTGTTACAGTGATTCAAAAAAGTATGCTGAATGAGGAATTTCCTCATCCGTATGTCGCTATTGAAGTGAATTATACAGAAGGCTTCAGCGCAAGTAACTTGCTTGTCGTCCAGCAAACAGATGCAGCAGTCATTGCGGACTTAATGATGGGCGGAGACGGGACAAATGCTGACCCTTCTTTAAGCGAGATTCACTTAAGTGCAGTGCAAGAAGCGATGAACCAAATGATGGGGTCTGCTGCGACATCCATGTCGACGGTCTTTAATAAAAAGATTGATATTTCTCCGCCGCGCGTCGAATTACTTGATGTGAAAGAAGGAGAAGGGACAGACCGCATTCCAGCTGAAGAAATGCTTGTCAAAGTATCCTTCAGATTAAAAATAGGTGAACTCATCGATTCAAATATTATGCAGCTTTATCCTATTACATTTGCAAAAGATCTAATCGCAGAATTAACAGACCCTGCGCAAGAGGAAGAGCAGGTTCAAGACACGCAAGTGAGCACACCTGAACCTCAGCCGGCAGCTCCGCAAACGCAGTCTGCACCAGCGCAGCAAGCAGCTCCGGCGAAAAGACAGGCGAAGCCAAAGCCGGCAGCACCTGTAAATGTAGCGCCTGTTGAATTTGAAGCGTTCAGTGAGCCTCAGCATACAACAAGCCAGCTTGGAAATCTTGATATGCTGATGGATATTCCGCTTTCCATTACGGTGGAACTTGGAAGAACTCAGCGCAGTGTAAAAGAAGTCCTTGAGCTTTCAGCTGGAAGTATCATTGAACTGGACAAACTTGCTGGGGAGCCAGTAGACATTCTGGTGAACAAACGAATCGTCGCCAAAGGGGAAGTCGTTGTCATTGATGAGAACTTTGGTGTTCGTGTGACTGATATATTAAGTCAGTCAGAAAGACTTTCTAATTTAAAATAAACAAACATATAGGGAGAGAATAAGTAAATGGCTACTAAGGTATTAATCGTAGATGATGCAGCATTCATGAGAATGATGATAAAGGATATTCTTGTAAAAAACGGATTTGATGTCGTAGGAGAAGCAGAAAACGGCGCTCAAGCAGTTGAAAAATACAAAGAAACTTCTCCAGATCTTGTCACAATGGATATCACAATGCCAGAAATGGACGGGATCACAGCACTTAAAGAAATTAAACAAATCGACGCTTCTGCAAAAATCATCATGTGTTCTGCAATGGGGCAGCAGTCAATGGTTATTGACGCGATCCAAGCAGGTGCAAAAGACTTTATCGTGAAGCCGTTCCAGGCAGACCGTGTACTTGAAGCAATTAATAAAACGTTAGGCTAAAAAAGGGTGTAAGACTTGTTGAAAAAACGTTTGATATGTATAGCCATGATCAGTTTTATGCTTTTCTTGACGATGCAGCCTGCCTCACTGCTTGCTGAAACGAAAGATCCTGAAAATGGCACAGTGAATGACTGGATCAAAGAAGAGAAAAGCAGCAAAAAGGATACAGAAAAGACAACCACTGACAATCAAACGAATCCGGCAGAAGAAGTTCCCTCTTCTTCTGTCTCCATTATGGATTTTGTCAAAATGATTGGTGCCTTACTTTTTGTCATCCTGCTCATATATGGATTGGTGAGATTTGTTGGTAAGCAAAACCGTTTACTCAAACCATTTCGCTATGTTGAAAATATTGGCGGAACGACGGTTGGCCAAAACCGTTCAGTCCAGCTTATCAAAGTGGGCAAACGAGTATTAGTTGTCGGTGTAGCGGACTCAATCCAGCTGCTAAAAGAAATTGATGATGAACAAGAATGTGAAGCGATCGTGAAACAATATGAAGAAGCGATGGAAAGCAAAACAGATTTACCAAAAATCGTTCAAAAATTCACATCGCAGGTAAAGAAACAAAATCAGCCAACCACTTCTTCTTTTTCAGCCAATTTGAAGGCGCAGCTAGCCGAATTGAAAAAGACCCAATCAGAAGTCAGAAAGAAAGGCCCGAAACAAAATGAATGAGTTTATCGATTTATTTAATTCCAGCGGTGCAGGGAATATTAGCACGTCAGTCCGTCTTCTTTTACTTTTAACCGTATTTTCGGTTGCACCAGGCATTCTCATTTTAATGACGTGTTTTACACGGATTGTGATTGTACTTTCATTCGTTAGAACGTCACTTGCAACCAACTCAATGCCGCCAAACCAAGTGCTTGTAGGGCTTGCTTTGTTTCTCACATTTTTTATCATGGCACCCACGTTCTCAGAGATTAATAAAGAGGCACTGACGCCGCTTTTAAATGATGACATTACGCTAAATCAGGCATATGAAAAAGCCGAAGTGCCGATTAAAGAGTTTATGAGTAAACATACGAGACAGAAGGATTTGGCTTTATTTCTTAGTTACGCAAAAATGGATACACCTGAATCGATAAAAGATATTCCGTTAACGGCGATGGTACCCGCTTTTGCGATTTCAGAATTAAAGACGGCATTTCAAATTGGTTTCATGATCTTTATTCCATTTTTAATTATTGACATGGTGGTCGCAAGTGTCCTGATGTCAATGGGGATGATGATGCTTCCGCCGGTTATGATATCGCTCCCTTTCAAAATATTGTTATTTGTTTTAGTCGATGGATGGTATTTGATTGTTAAATCTTTGCTGCAAAGCTTTTAGAGTAGGTGCTTAAAACATGAGTTCAGAATTTGTCATTACGATGGCTGAAAGATCAGTGTATGTGGTATTGCTTGTCAGTGGGCCGCTTCTAGCGCTCGCTCTTATTGTGGGACTGATTGTCAGTGTGTTTCAGGCGACAACCCAAATTCAAGAACAGACGCTTGCGTTCATTCCTAAAATTGTTGCAGTTCTGATTGGGCTTGTTGTGTTTGGTCCATGGATGCTGTCAACCATTGTGTCCTTTACGACAGAGCTGTTCTCGAATTTAGATCGATTTGCAGGTTAACCGGCGATGTCAATCATAGAATTATTCCCTGCTTTTCTGTTAGTTTTTATTCGGATCACCGCTTTTTTTGTGACAGTACCGCTTTTAGCGCATAGAACAATCCCAGCAGTACACAGAGTTGGATTCTCACTGTTTTTAGCTGTGATTAGTTTTAGCACGATTAAGGAACCGCCAGCACTCGACATAGACGGTCTTTATATGATGCTTGCGGTGAAAGAAGCAATGGTTGGACTTCTGCTTGGCCTGATTGCATATATCATGGTGTCCGCTGTTCAAATTGCCGGCTCATTCATTGATTTTCAAATGGGCTTTGCGATCGCCAATGTGATTGATCCACAAACAGGGGCGCAAACGCCGCTGATGGGGCAGTTTTTTTATACGGTCACATTGCTATTGATGCTGGCAACCAATGCACATCACCTGCTGCTTGATGGAATCTATTACAGCTTTCAATATATTGCAGTTGATCAGTACGCACTGAATTTCGGCAGTGAATCCTTTGCTTACTTTATTGCAAAGAGCTTCAACCAAATGTTCATCATTGCCTTTCAAATCTCAGCACCGGTTGTCGCCAGCTTGTTTTTGGTCGATTTGGCACTGGGCATTGTGGCACGAACAGTTCCTCAGATGAACGTTTTTGTGGTCGGACTTCCTATTAAAATGGGTGTGAGTTTTATTATGATCATCATCTGTATGGGCGTCATCTTCGGTGTTGTCCAAAATACATTTGATACGATTGTACTCACCATGAGGAATTTCTTAGCATTGGTCGGTGGTTCGTCATGATGACAAGGCTTAGACTAGACTTGCAATTTTTCGCAGGTGAAAAAACAGAAAAAGCAACGCCGAAAAAGAGACAAGATTCACGTAAAAAAGGTCAGGTTGCCAAAAGTACCGACGTCAATACAGCCATCTCATTTCTATTAATCTTTTTATCATTCTTTTTTATTGGGCCTTTTATGAAAGAGCGTATTATTGCGCTTATTGAACGTTTTTATTCAACAACCATGCTAATGAAGGTTAGCACATCTAATATTCATCAACTATTCATGGAATTGCTTCAGGAAACAGCGCTCCTTCTCATGCCAATCCTTGGTGTTGGTATGCTGGCAGGTGTCATCAGTAACTATTTACAAGTTGGCTTTCTCTTTTCAACAGAAGTCATCAAACCGAAATTAGAAAAGCTAGATCCTATCAAAGGGTTTAAACGGATATACAGTATTCGAGCCCTCGTAGAGCTATTAAAATCTATTTTGAAAATTGGTTTTGTTGGTTTTGCGACATTTATTGCACTTTGGATGCACTTTGACGAAATTCTGCGGCTTCCTTTATTAACAGCAGAGGAAACCCTTCATTTCGTCGCAAATATGACCTTGATTATGGGTCTATATGCAGCAGGCGCTCTCATGATCTTAGCAGGGCTTGATTATATGTATCAGAAATTTGATTATGAAAAAAACTTACGGATGTCTAAACAAGACATCAAAGATGAGTATAAAAAATCTGAGGGTGACCCGCTCATAAAATCAAAGATTAAACAGCGCCAGCGGGAAATGGCCATGAGACGGATGATGCAGGAAGTCCCAAAAGCGGACGTCATCATTACAAACCCAACCCACTATGCAATTGCTTTAAAATATGACGAAGAAAAGATGGACGCGCCCTTTGTTGTGGCAAAGGGAACAGATATTTTGGCTTTGAAAATTAGAACGATTGCGAAAGAGCACGATATCATGACCGTAGAAAACCGGCCGCTCGCTCGTGCACTATATGATCAGGTCGACATCGACCAAGCGGTGCCAGAGGAATACTTTAAGGCGATCGCAGAAATTTTAGCTTACGTATATAAAACGAAACAAAAGATTTTATGAATTTTTGGTTTTAAAAGGAGAGAACAGGCATGGCAGCAAGAGATTTATCTGTTTTATTCAGTGTTATTTTAATTGTGGCGATGCTGGTCATACCATTTCCGCCAATGCTATTAAGTATTTTAATCATTATTAATATTTCTCTTGCGCTTATCGTGCTTCTCACCACAATGAACATGCAAGAACCACTGCAATTTTCAATATTTCCATCATTGCTTTTGCTCTTAACGCTGTTCCGCTTAGGGCTTAACATCTCTACAACACGATCTATCCTATCAACTGGAGACGCTGGAAAGGTTGTAGAAACGTTTGGTTCATTTGTTGTTGGAGGTAATGTACTCGTGGGTCTGGTGGTCTTCCTTATTCTGATCATCATTCAATTTGTTGTAATCACCAAAGGGGCTGAGCGTGTTTCAGAGGTTGCGGCAAGATTTACCCTTGATGCAATGCCAGGGAAACAAATGAGTATTGATGCAGATTTAAATGCAGGGATGCTGACAGAAAGTGAAGCAAGAAATCGCCGTGAAAAAGTAGCGAGAGAAGCAGACTTTTATGGTGCGATGGATGGTGCAAGTAAGTTCGTTAAAGGGGATGCCATCGCAGGTATTATTATCGTCATTATTAATATTATTTTTGGCATTATTATTGGGATGCTTCAGCAAGGAATGTCGATTCAAGAATCAGCTTCCCACTTTACACTATTAACGGTAGGAGACGGGATTGTTTCACAAATTCCTGCACTTCTCATTTCAACAGCGACAGGGATTGTCGTCACAAGGGCTGCTTCTAATGGGAACCTTGGTTCAGATATCACTGAACAGCTGTTTGCATTCCCGGCTATGCTTTACGTCACATCAGGTACGATCTTCCTTCTTGGGTTGTTTACTCCAATCGGCGTACTTTTGACAGGACCGATCGCAGGTTTACTTGCCCTCGGCGCATACTTGATGTCGAAAAACAAACAGGATCAAGAAGAAATCGAAGAGGTACTAGAGGAACAGGCAGAGGTAGAAGAGATGAAAAGTCCAGAAAGCGTCATTCACCTTCTGCAAATGGATGCCATTGAATTTGAATTTGGCTACGGCCTGATTCCGCTAGCCGATGCAAATCAAGGCGGTGACCTGTTAGACCGAATTGTGATGATCCGAAGGCAGCTTGCCCTCGAACTAGGTCTTGTGATTCCAGTTGTCCGAATTCGAGACAACATTGCACTTAACCCAAATGAGTATCGGCTCAAAATAAAAGGGAACGAAGTGGCAAAAGGTGAGCTGCTGCTTGATCACTACTTAGCGATGTCTCCTACGCCTGATGATGATCCGATTGAAGGGATTGAAACAATCGAGCCATCCTTTGGTCTTCCGGCTAAATGGATCTCAGAAGCAGAAAAAGATCAGGCTGAGATGCTTGGCTATACGGTTGTAGATCCTGCATCTGTTGTGTCTACTCACATCACAGAGAAGATTAGACAAAACACACACGAACTGCTCGGACGCCAAGAAACGAAGCAATTAATCGATCATCTGAAAGAAAGTTATCCTGTCTTAGTGGATGAGGTGACGCCAAATCCACTAGCAGTTGGTGATATTCAAAAAGTATTGGCAAAACTGCTGAAAGAAAAGGTTTCTATTCGAAATCTTGTCACCATTTTTGAGACGCTTGCAGACTACGGAAAATTAACGACGGATACAGATTTGTTAACAGAGTATGTCAGACAGGCGCTGGCAAGACAGATTACCGCACAATATGCAAGAGAAAATGAATCGCTCAAAGTCGTGACATGCTCAGGCCGAGTCGAAAAGGTAATTGCTGACAGCGTACAGCAAACAGAGCATGGCAACTACTTATCATTAGATCCAGAATCCTCTGAAAGTGTGATTCAATCAGTGGCGAGAGAAATTGAACAGCTTTCGCTTCGTCAGGAAACGCCGGTTCTATTGTGCTCACCTCCTATAAGAATGTACGTCAAGCAGCTGTTAGAAAGATATTTCCCGGATTTACCGGTACTATCTTATAACGAACTAGAAGCAAATGTGGAAGTACAGAGCATCGGAGTGGTGGATATCTAATGAAAATGAAAAAAATCACAGCGAATTCAATGCAGGAAGCAACGATTCAAATTAGGCAGCAGCTTGGGAAGGATGCCGTCATTTTAAATTCCAAAACCGTTGTGAAACGAAAGCTATTCGGTTTAAAGAAACAGCAAATGGTTGAAGTAATAGCTGTGCTGGATCAAGATTTTGAAGAAAGAGCGGGTAAAGGTGGACATCCTGCGCCTCCTCTTCAAGTATTTCCGAAAAAGGAGCAGGTGCAACACCGGCCTGAAGAGCCATCCTTTGCTCCTGAGGCATTGAAACCAGTACCTTCTCATACTCAGCCTTTAGAATATGCGAGGAATGAGCGGCATGCTGGTATTCTGCCCGATCCTCTCATGGCAATCGATCAAAAGCTTAAGGATCAAGGTCTTGATGATTCAATTCGAGACGAATGCCTAAAAGGTCTTTTAACGAAGGGTGCTGTCAAGGAAGATCAAATTCAAAAAGAACTTGAACAACTGCTGACAGGTATGCTGCCGGCTCATACCTCTGATGAGCCGATGATTCGTTCAAAATACATTGTGCTGTTTGGTTCAACTGGGGCTGGTAAAACAACAACAATTGCAAAGCTGGCTGCCAAAACTGCCATTCAGAAGCAAAAGAAAATCGCTTTTATTACAACAGATACGTACCGAATTGCAGCGATCGAACAACTGAAAACATACGCGGAACTGCTCAATGCACCGCTTGAGGTTTGTTATTCGAGAGAGGATTTTGTGAAAGCTCAAGAGACCTTTAAAGAGTATGATCATATTTTCGTAGACACAGCCGGTCGTAACTTTAAAGAAGAAGCGTATATCAAAGAGCTGACAGACATTATTCCATTTGATGAAAGCTTTCAAAGTTTCCTAGTGATGAGTGCGACCTCGAAGTATCAGGACATGAGAGCCATGGTTAAACGATTTGAACACGTTCCAATCGACCAATTCATTTTTACAAAGGTAGATGAAACAGACACGATGGGAACAATCTTTCAAATCATTGCAGACTCTCAAATCGGACTTGGCTTTTTAACAAATGGTCAAAATGTACCTGAGGATATTCTTGAGGGCTCTCCTCTTGAATTAACAAGGATGGTCTTACAATGATGAAGCCCGACCAAGCGGAAGGTTTAAGAAAGCTCGTTCAGCAGAATCAAACGATCACACCGGCTCCTCTTGGTATAAGCAAACAGGCAAAAACCATTGCTGTCATGAGCGGTAAAGGCGGGGTAGGAAAATCGAATTTGACGCTGAATATGGCACTGTCTATCGCAAATGCAGGCAAGCGAGTGTTAGTCATCGACCTTGATTTTGGTATGGGGAATATTGATATTTTACTAGGAAAAACATCGACTAGCTCTATATTAGATGTTCTTGTCAGGAAGAAATCCTTCCAAGCAGCTATGACACAAGGAACGAACAACCTTTATTACATTTCTGGCGGAAGCGGACTTGAACAGCTGTTTTCTTTAGATAAAGATCAATGGTCTTTCTTTCTAGAGGAAATGGAAAGAATGATGCACGACTTTGATTGTATCTTCTTTGATATGGGTGCCGGCTTGTCAAAAGATCAACTGCCTTTTGTTTTATCAGCAGGAGAAGTTGTGGTTGTGACAACGCCAGAACCAACATCGATCATGGATGCTTACAGCGCAATTAAACACTTAGCTATTCATCAGTTTGAACAATCTGTGCAAATCATTGTCAACCGGTGTAAAACCCCGTCAGAAGGGTCTGAAACCTACCGGAAATTAGCAGGAGTGGTCACATCATTTCTACACAGAAAGCTAGTATTTGCTGGTGCTGTGCCAGATGATCCTGCGGTTCCTAAAGCAGTGGCTGAACAAATTCCATTTTATATCAAGCAGCCTCACTCAAGGCTGAGTAAAACGATCAAGATGCTGGCAGAAACACTTTATCAACAGCAGATAAGAGAGGCACAGAGAGAGCAGCATACGTTTATAGATAAGTTGTCCTCTTTTTTTAAAAGGAGGAAGGTGGACTCATGATTAGAGTGCTTGTAGTAGATGACTCGGCCTTTATGCGAAAGCTCATTAGTGATTTCCTAAGTGCCGAGCAAGAAATAGAAGTCGTCGGAACGGCGCGAAATGGGGAAGATGCCTTAAAACGGATCAAGGAACTGAATCCAGATGTTGTCACACTAGATGTGGAAATGCCTGTTTTAAATGGAACAGAAGCATTAAAACAAATTCTGGCTGAACATGACCTTGCCGTGATTATGGTGTCAAGCCAGACAAAGCAAGGGAAAGATTTAACTATCCATTGCTTAGAACTTGGTGCGTTTGACTTTGTGACAAAGCCTTCAGGAAGTATTTCGCTCGATTTGCACAAAGTAAGAGGCCAAATTGTAGAGCGAGTGCTTGCGGCAGGGATGTCAAGGAAACGCACAGAAGTGCAGATTTCTCCTAAGCCGGTGATGAAGACGCCAAGTCCAGTGGCTTTTCCTCGCCCGCAAGCAGTAAAAAGCAGCTCACTCCGAAAGATTATTTCAATCGGAACATCGACGGGAGGGCCAAGAGCACTTCAACGAGTCGTCACGAAGCTGCCAAAGGACATAGAAGCACCCATTTTGATTGTGCAGCATATGCCGGCAGGATTTACGGCATCACTTGCTACTAGGTTAGACCATTTATCTCAAATTTCGATTAAAGAAGCACAAGATGGAGATATCGCTAAAAATGGAGTGGCTTACATAGCTCCTGGTGGAATGAATATGTCACTTCATGAACAAGGGGCATCCTTAGTCATCAGGCTGTCTCCAGAGGACACGGAAAGCCGGCACAAACCTTCTGTTAACTATTTATTTGAATCCATCAGCAATATAAAGGGTTACGAGAAAATTGCTGTCATTATGACAGGCATGGGTAGTGACGGCACAGAAGGTGTCAAAAAAATGGTCGCAAGCGGTCATACGAAAGTCATTGCAGAAAAAGAAGAATCATGTGTTGTTTTCGGAATGCCTAAATCAGTCATTAAAGCAGGCCTTGCACATGAAACAAGGCATGTGGATGACATCGCACATGCAATTATAAGCTCCATGAAAAAAGAGAGGGCGTGAACACGTTGGATGTAAACCAATACTTAGATATCTTTTTAGATGAAAGCAGAGAACACTTACAAACTTGTAATGAAAAACTTCTTGATTTAGAAAAGAACCCAACCGACTTGCAGCTAGTGAATGATATATTCAGAGCGGCTCACACATTGAAAGGCATGAGTGCAACGATGGGCTACGCTGATATGGCTCAGCTCACACATCATTTAGAAAACATGTTTGATGCCATTCGAAATGAACAAATGATTGTCACACCTGAGTCAATGGACACGATGTTTGAAGCACTTGATCACCTTGAAGCAATGGTTCAATCAATTGCAGAAGGCGGAGATGGGAAACGCGATGTCACAGAGGTTAGTAAAAAGCTAGATGTGACAGGAAGCCATGCTGAGGCAGCTCCTAGTGTTGAAACAGCGGATGTATCAGCTGCGGCTGCTAACGACTTAGACTATAACGAATTTGAACGAACAGTGCTTGATGAAGCGAGAGAACAAGGCTTTAAATGTTATGAACTCAATGTAACATTAAGTGACGCATGCTTATTAAAAGCTGTTCGTGTCTATATGATCTTTGAAAGACTGAACGAAGCAGGCGAGGTCGTCAAAACAGTTCCAAATGCAGAACTTTTAGAATCAGAAGATTTCGAATCTGAATTTAGTATTTCTTATTTATCTAAACAACCGATGGATGAAGTGAAAAAAATCGTGATGACGATCTCAGAAGTTGAACAAGTTGAGATCTCAGAAGTCTCTGCATTTGAAGACGCGGCTCCAGCTGAAAAACAAGAAGCAAAACCTGAACAGGAAAAAGAAGAAGTCTCCGTGCCTGCTGCGAAAGCACCAGCAAACGATGCGCCAAAAGCAAACGGCAATAACGGTGCAGCTGCCGGCGGAACAAAAACGATTCGTGTCAACATTGACCGTCTCGATTCTCTCATGAATCTATTTGAAGAACTGGTGATTGACAGAGGCCGTTTAGAGCAGATAGCCAAAGAATTAGAAAATAATGAACTTACAGACACAGTTGAAAGAATGACACGTATTTCTGGAGATCTGCAATCGATCATCCTGAACATGAGAATGGTCCCTGTGGAAACAGTGTTTAACCGATTCCCTCGTATGATCCGTCAATTGACAAAAGAGCTGAATAAGAAAATTGAACTGATCATTGAAGGTGCTGAGACAGAGCTTGACCGAACAGTCATCGATGAGATTGGAGATCCGCTCTTACACTTACTTAGAAACAGTCTAGATCACGGTATTGAATCGCCAGAAGAACGTGTGAAAAAAGGCAAGCCAGAAAAAGGCACCGTTCTATTAAAGGCGTATCATAGCGGAAACCACGTCTTCATTGAAGTAGAAGATGATGGCGGCGGAATTAACCGTAAGAAAGTGCTTGAAAAAGCATTAGAGCGCGGGGTTATTACTGAAAGAGAAGCGGAAACGCTTGAAGATCATCAAATTGATTCATTGATCTTTGCAGCAGGTTTCTCTACAGCTGATACGATTTCTGACATCTCAGGCCGCGGTGTAGGCCTTGACGTTGTGAAAAACAAGCTGGAATCACTAGGCGGATCTGTGAGCATCAACTCAACAGAAGGACAGGGCTCACTATTCTCGATCCAGCTTCCGCTTACATTATCGATTATTTCCGTTCTTCTTGTGAAATTGGAAGAGGAAACATTTGCGATTCCGATTTCTTCTATTATTGAAACGGCTGTCATTAAGAAAAGCGACATCCTTCAAACGCATGATCGTGAAGTGATTGATTTCCGCGGATTTATCGTACCGGTCGTGTACTTGAAGAAACAATTCCACGTACCAAATGCGAATGAATTAGAGGAAGAACTGCACATCATCGTTGTTCGTAAAGGAGATAAGCTGACAGCATTTGTGGTCGATTCATTTATTGGTCAGCAAGAGGTTGTATTGAAATCACTAGGAGATTACCTGCCAAACGTGTTTGCGATCTCAGGCGCAACAATCCTAGGTGACGGTCAAGTTGCACTCATCGTTGACTGTAATGCACTGATCAAGTAAAAAACAATAGAGGAGCGGTCTGAAATGAGTACAGATATCAAAACTGGCGAAAAGATGATTGTGTTTATCGTAAACAAAAAAGAATACGCCATTTCAGTATCAGAAGTAAAGTCCATTGAAAAATGGCAGCAGCCGACAAGAGTCCCTGGCGTTGCCCCTTATATATGTGGTGTTATTAATCTGCGCGGTGTCGTGACACCTGTCATCGACCTTAGAGTCAGACTTGGATCAACTGACAACGACATTACAGATGAAACAAGAATGATTATTGTACAAGTTGGTGACATTGAAGTCGGCTGGATTGTTGATGAAGCGAATGATGTCATTACAGTCCATCAAGAAGAAGTAGAATCTTCTCCTGAATCAGCTGAAAAAGAAGGACAATCATGGGTGACAGGTATCATTAAGCATGATCAGCGTCTATTTAATATCATTCATCCTGGTGCCGTCCTCGACAAGAGCGTTCAAGATGCACCTGTTCATTAAGGAGGATGTGAAATGAGCATTTTCAATGAAATAAAAGATGAACAGCTGGATGTATTAAGAGAGGTTGGGAATATTGGAGCAGGCCACGCCGCGTCTGCTCTTGCCAGCCTATTGGATCGCAAAATAGATATGGCTGTTCCGTTTGTCAAGGTTCTCTCGTTTGAAGAATTAATGGATTTCTTTGGCGGTGCAGACCTCCCAGTTGCAAGTATTTTCCTGCGGATGGAAGGAGATTTATCCGGCTCTATCTTTTTCATTATGCCATTTGAGCAAGCAGAGCAATTTGTAAGAGAGCTTGTACAGGATCCGGCATTTGATATTGATACCATTCACGAGCATGTGATGGGGACGTCAGCACTACACGAGCTGGGAAATATTTTAGCAGGCTCTTATTTATCAGCCCTTGCCGATTTAACAAAATTGCAGCTTCACCCAAGTGTTCCAGATGTTACGCTCGATATGTTCGGGGCTGTCATTAGTGAAGGGTTAATGCAATTCAGCCCTCTAGGGGATCAGGCAATTGTGATTGATACATCGATTTTTGATGATCAAAATAAGCAAGAGCTGAAAGGAAATATGTTTCTATTACCAGACTTTGAATCGTTTGAAAAACTATTCAAAGCATTAGGTAACCTGTAATGAACGTTCAGATTCCGGCAGTTGTAAAGGTTGGTATAGCGGATGTTCAGATTGTGAAAACACCGGACCGCATTCGGACATCCGGACTTGGTTCTTGTGTAGGACTTGTTCTGTTTGATCAAGAAAAAAAACTGGCAGGTCTTGTCCATGTCATGCTTCCAGACTCATCCCTTGCAAAAGGGGCAGTGGAGAACTTGGCTAAATATGCAGATACAGGTGTCAAGCATACAATTGATCTGCTTCTTAAAGAAGGAGCACGCAAACATGCGCTAAAGGCAAAACTTGCTGGCGGCGCAGAAATGTTTAAGTTTAAGTCAACCAATGATCTGATGAGAATTGGACCTAGAAACGTATCAGCTGTTAAAGAACATCTGTCTCTTTATCGCATCCCGATCATTAGTGAGGATACGGGCGGGAACAATGGCCGTACGATTGAATTTGATCCGCTTACGACAGAGCTTGAGATCCGCACTGTGAAGCAAGGCACTATGAAGATATAACTAAGG
The DNA here is from genome assembly GCF_002998735.1 of Bacillus sp. NMTD17. Classification (NCBI taxonomy): domain Bacteria; kingdom Bacillati; phylum Bacillota; class Bacilli; order Caryophanales; family Bacillaceae; genus Bacillus; species Bacillus sp. NMTD17. The sequence goes on along the minus strand of NZ_PVRH01000002.1, from coordinate 173,344 downwards.
AAGTATAGGGGGAGAAAGATGCAATCCTTAAATTACGAAGATCAGGCGCTATGGGCTAGATGGAAAGAGTGGAAGGACCCAGCTGCTGGAGATGATCTTATGCGCCGCTATATGCCGCTCGTCACATATCATGTTGGAAGAATTTCCATCGGACTCCCGAAGTCAGTGCATAAAGAAGACTTGATCAGTCTAGGGATGCTCGGTTTATATGATGCCCTTGAAAAATTCGACCCCGGAAGAGATCTGAAGTTTGATACATATGCATCCTTCAGAATCCGCGGGGCCATCATCGACGGTCTTCGTAAAGAGGACTGGCTGCCTCGTACATCAAGAGAAAAAACAAAAAAAGTAGAAGCGGCTATTGAAAAGCTTGAACAGCGCTATTTACGAAATGTGACGCCGACAGAAGTGGCAGAGGAACTTGGCATGAGTGAACAGGATGTTGTCACAACAATGAATGAAGGTTTCTTTGCGAATCTGCTTTCAATCGACGAGAAGCTGCATGATCAAGAAGACGGTGAAAACGTCCAAGTCATGATTCGCGACGAGAAAACAGTGACACCTGAAGAGAAGATGCTGAAAGATGAATTAATAGAACAGCTTGCTGAAAAAATGACCGAGCTATCGGAAAAAGAAAAGCTCGTGATCAGTCTTTTCTATAAAGAGGAACTGACGTTAACAGAAATCGGTCATGTGCTCAATTTATCGACCTCGCGCATTTCGCAAATTCATTCAAAGGCATTGTTCAAGCTTAAGCATCTGCTTGATAAAGCCATTCAATCTTAAAGAGTTAGTGAGTGAAAAAATATGTTATGGCTGATTAGCTTCATGCTTCATGCTGCACTTATTTATTTTGTGATCATTTTATATACGAGAATGAATTCGCTGAAGATAACTGAACAAAAGCAGCGAGAACTTCTAGAAGAAACGGAAAATACCCTGGCTGCATTTTTGATGGAAGTCAAAGAAGAGAATGACAAACTATCAAAAGTGGCAGCCGCTTCCCCTGATTTTTCTGCTGAAGAGCTGAAATCGGATTTTCAGACACCAAAGCAGCCACAACCACCAATTGAATCCCAGCAATCGGTAGAAAGTGAAGATCCAGTACCAGAGCACTTGTCGGCTCTCCTTAGTGAAGTTGAAGTGCAGGAAGAGAAGGTAAACGAACCCGTTCCACATCTTGAATCAGAAGCTTCTGTGCCTTCTGAAAGTGAAATAGAAGAAACATTCGAGGACCAAGTGAAGACCTTATATGACAAAGGGCATTCGCTAGAAGAAATAGCGAAAGAACTGAAAACGGGCAAGACAGAAATCGAGCTTTTATTAAAATTTAGCGGAAAGCTGTAAAGGATTCTTGATTGTCAGTCCATCATGTGTTATATTATTTCTTGGTGTTAAATACACACGCTTAATGATTCGTATGAAGGTGCTGCCGTGGCGCAGTTTTATGTGAACATGACTTGAGCGGAGGAAAAAAAACCATTATATTAGGAGGCAACAAAATGTCAGTTATTTCTATGAAACAATTGCTAGAAGCTGGTGTTCACTTCGGTCACCAAACGCGCCGTTGGAACCCAAAAATGAAGCGTTACATCTTTACAGAGCGTAACGGTATCTACATCATCGATCTTCAAAAAACGGTGAAAAAAGTAGAAGAAGCTTACAACTTCACGAAAAACCTTGCTGCTGACGGAGGGAAAATCCTTTTCGTTGGTACGAAAAAGCAAGCACAAGATTCAGTGAAAGAAGAAGCAATCCGTTCTGGTATGTTCTATGTGAACCAACGCTGGCTTGGTGGAACTTTAACAAACTTTGAAACAATCCAAAAACGTATCAAACGTTTAAAAGATATTGAAAAAATGCAAGAAAACGGTACATTCGATGTTCTTCCTAAGAAAGAAGTCGTTCAACTGAAAAAAGAATTAGAGCGTCTTGAAAAATTCCTAGGCGGAATCAAAGACATGAAAGGTCTTCCGGATGCACTTTTCATTATCGACCCTCGTAAAGAGCGTATTGCAGTTGCAGAAGCTCGTAAATTGAATATCCCAATCATCGGTATCGTTGACACAAACTGTGATCCAGACGAAATTGATGTTGTGATCCCTGCAAACGATGATGCAATCCGTGCTGTAAAACTTCTAACTGCTAAAATGGCAGATGCGATTCTTGAGTCTAAACAAGGCGAAGAAGAAGCTGTTGTAGAAGAAACGACAGAAACTGAAACAACAACTGCGTAACCTATTCAAAAGGTGATAAGAGGGAAATGCCTTTTATCACCTTTTTTTCACCTAGTAATCCGTGTTTTAACATAGAAGGAGGAAATGTAAAATGGCAATTACTGCTCAATTAGTTAAAGAACTGCGTCAAAAAACTGGTGCAGGTATGATGGACTGTAAAAAAGCGTTAACAGAAACTGATGGTGACATCGACAAAGCAATCGATCTTCTAAGAGAAAAAGGAATTGCAAAAGCTGCGAAAAAAGCAGACCGTATTGCTGCAGAAGGATTAACTCTTATCAAAACTGACGGCAACACAGGCGTGATCCTAGAAGTGAACTCTGAGACTGATTTCGTTGCGAAAAACGAAGGATTCCAATCACTTCTTAACGAACTTGCTGATCATTTGCTTGCTGCTAAACCTGCAACAATTGAAGAAGCTCATGCTTCTAAAATGGAAAACGGTTCAACTGTTGAAGAGCATATCACATCTGCAATTGCAAAAATCGGAGAGAAAATCACTCTACGTCGTTTCTCTGTTATCACGAAAGAAGATAACGCAGCATTCGGTTCTTACTTACACATGGGCGGACGCATCGGTGTGTTAGCTGTTCTTAACGGAACAACTGACGAAGAGCTTGCAAGAGACATTGCAATGCACGTTGCTGCTGTAAACCCTAAATACATTTCTCGTGACCAAGTGTCAGAAGAAGAAGCAAACCGTGAGCGCGAAGTATTAACACAGCAAGCGCTTCAAGAAGGAAAGCCTGAAAATATCGTAGCTAAAATGGTAGAAGGCCGTCTAAACAAATTCTTCGAAGAAATTTGCTTACTTGACCAAGCATTCGTTAAAAACCCAGATGAAAAAGTGAAACAAGTAGTAGCTGCGAAAAACGCAAGCATTCAAACTTATGTTCGCTATGAAGTGGGCGAAGGTATTGAAAAGCGTCAAGACAACTTTGCTGAAGAAGTTATGAGCCAAGTGAAAAAATAATGTTTGAAAAGCTCTCTGGGGCTTTTTTAGGGAGCACAAGCACTGTGTTCCCTATTTTTTAGAGGATATTGATTTACAAAAGACAGTTTCTTACGCATAATAAGAGACGGTATAGTTTACACTTGGAGGTTATCATGAGCAAACCGAAATATAATCGCATTGTACTGAAGCTAAGTGGCGAAGCACTAGCAGGTGATGCTGGAAATGGAATTAACCCAACTGTCATTCAATCAATTGCAAAGCAAGTAAAAGAAATTGCAGAGCTTGATGTTGAGGTTGCAGTTGTTGTAGGCGGAGGAAACCTTTGGCGCGGTAAGACAGGCAGTGACTTAGGAATGGACCGTGCAACAGCAGACTACATGGGCATGCTGGCAACAGTGATGAATTCACTCGCGCTACAGGACAGCCTAGAAACGCTTGGCATTCAGTCTAGGGTACAAACCTCTATCGAAATGAGACAGGTTGCAGAGCCATACATAAGAAGAAAAGCGATCCGTCATCTTGAGAAGAAACGTGTCGTGATTTTTGCTGCAGGTACTGGTAACCCTTATTTCTCTACAGATACAACGGCAGCACTTCGTGCAGCAGAAATTGAAGCAGATGTCATTTTAATGGCGAAAAATAATGTAGACGGTGTCTACAGTGCTGATCCTCGTACAGATGCGGATGCAGTAAAATATGATAAGCTTTCATATCTTGACGTGTTAAAAGAAGGGCTTGCTGTAATGGATTCTACTGCGTCCTCATTATGTATGGACAATGACATTCCATTAATCGTATTCTCCATTATGGAAGAAGGAAATATTAAACGTGCCGTCAATGGCGAATCAATTGGAACGATTGTGAGGGGGAAATAACGTGTCAAAAGAAGTATTGAACCAAACGAAAGAAAAAATGGAAAAAGCTGTTCAAGCATACGGACGTGAACTAGCAACTGTTCGTGCGGGCAGAGCAAATGCTTCATTGCTTGATAAAGTGACGGTTGATTATTACGGTGCACAAACACCACTCAACCAAATCGCGTCAATCACAGTGCCAGAAGCACGTATGCTGATTATCACACCTTATGATAAAACAGCCATCGGTGATATCGAAAAATCGATCCAAAAGTCTGATCTTGGCATCACGCCAACAAGTGACGGAAATGTGATCCGCATTGCGATTCCTGCACTAACAGAAGAAAGACGTAAAGAGCTTGTGAAAGTGGTAAGAAAATATTCAGAAGAAGCAAAAGTAGCTGTTCGTAATGTTCGTCGTGATGCAAACGATGAGTTGAAAAAGCTTGAGAAAAATGGTGAGATCACTGAAGATGAATTAAGATCATCGACAGAGGATGTTCAAAAATTGACAGATGAATATGTCGCTAAAATTGATGACGTGACGAAAGATAAAGAAAAAGAAATCATGGAAGTTTAAGAAAAAACTATGTACAATAGATAATAGTGAAAAGACCCTCTTCATGTTTACAGGGGGTTTTTTTGTTAATACTGTTGGTGACTATATTATTAGCGGGAACGCAACCTTTTTGGGTGATGGAGGAATCTCATGCTCAATATACTCAAAAATTGGAAGAATCAGCAAACTGCTGCTTCCAACTTAGAAAGCCTGACAAAAGAAGACATATTAAATGGAGAAATTCCTGAACATATCGCCATTATCATGGATGGGAACGGAAGATGGGCGAAAAAACGTGCTCTTCCACGGGTAGCAGGACATCATGAAGGAATGAAAGTCGTCAAGCGCATGACAAAGCTTGCAAATGAGCTGAATGTCAAAGTGCTGACTTTGTATGCTTTCTCTACGGAAAATTGGAAACGTCCAAAACTAGAAGTAGACTTTTTAATGAAGCTTCCTGAAGAATTTTTGAACATCTACCTGCCTGAACTCATCGAGGAAAATGTCCGTGTGCGCTTAACAGGTGATCCAGACGGCCTCCCGCAGCATACGAAAAGAGCGGTAGAGAACGCAGTAAAGAGTACGGCGAATAACGACGGACTCGTTTTGAATTTTGCGCTCAACTATGGAGGGCGCACAGAAATCGTCTCCGCATGCAGACAAATTTCTGAAAAAGTCAAAGAAGGTAAGCTTCAAGCAGAAGACATCACAGAAGAGATGTTTTCAGCTTATTTAATGACAGAATCTCTTCAAGATCCGGATTTGCTTATTCGCACAAGTGGAGAAATTAGATTAAGTAACTTTATGCTTTGGCAAATTGCATACAGCGAGTTTGTCTTTACGGATGTGCTTTGGCCTGACTTTTCTGATGAGCATCTTATAGGCGCTATCGGAGAATACCAGCGCCGCGGCCGGAGGTTCGGTGGAATTTAGAGGGTGGTGCAGATGAAACAAAGAATTTTGACGGGTGTTTTGGCAGCTGCAGTCTTTTTACTTGCGGTTATATATGGACAGATGCCATTTACCCTGCTGATTTACTTAATGGGAAGTGTCGCTCTCTTTGAGCTTCTAAGAATGAAAAAGATATCGATTTTCAGCTTTCCTGGTATTGTCAGCTTAATATTGCTTTGGCTTTTAATGGGCGGAGAGAACAGCTTCTTCCCGAACGTAGACGCATCAAAAATGCAAATTGCTTTATTTGCAGTCTTAATCCTTTTAACTTATACAGTGTTGAGCAAAAACTCTTTCACATTCGATGAGGTTGCTTTTGTTGTATTAGCGACATTATATATTGGCGTCAGTTTCTATTATTTCATCCAAATTAGAGGCTTATATGGCATGAGTGCGATCTTCTTCGCAGCAGTGATTATTTGGTCCACTGACTCAGGTGCTTACTTTATTGGGAAATCTATGGGGAAACGAAAGCTCTGGCCAGAGATCAGTCCAAACAAAACAGTAGAAGGATTTATCGGCGGAATCGTCACAGCGGTCGTGTTGTCATTTGTGTTTCAGGCGGTTACAGGATTTTTGCCATCATATCTGCTTGTTATGTTTATTACTCTTTTGCTCAGTATCTTTGGACAGCTTGGCGACCTTGTGGAATCTGCTTTAAAGCGTCATTATCACGTAAAGGATTCAGGGACAATTCTCCCTGGACATGGCGGGATTTTGGACAGGTTTGACAGCTTTTTGTTCGTTCTGCCGTTTTTATATTTACTGCTCGCAACGTTTGCCAGCTAACCTCATAGAAACTTATTGAACGAGAGAAGGAGTGGCAATTTGAAATATATTTCGCTATTAGGCGCAACAGGATCAATTGGAGAACAAACATTAGATGTGATTAGGCAGCACCCAGACAAATTTAAGCTGAAAGCCATGACATTTGGCCGAAATGTAGATAAGGCCATTCCAATCATAGAACAGTTTCAGCCTGAATTTGTCGGATGTTTAAGTGAAGAGACTTATCAGACGCTAAAAGGTCATTCATTTGAATACGATGTCAAGATGGCTGCTGGTGATGAAGCCAACATCGAGGCAGCGACCTATGATGCAGTGGACGTTGTGGTCAATGCACTTGTAGGAAGTGTTGGGCTTGTTCCAACATTAAAGGCCATTGAACAAAAAAAGACGATTGCACTCGCAAATAAGGAAACACTTGTCACAGCTGGTCATATAGTAAAAGAGTACGCGAAAACATATGATGTACCTTTACTTCCTGTCGATAGTGAGCATTCCGCTATTTTTCAATGCCTGCAAGGTGAACAAGCTAAAAACATTGAACGCTTAATCGTGACAGCTTCAGGTGGTAGTTTCCGAGATAAAAAACGAACTGAACTTGAAGGTGTTACGGTTGAAGAAGCGCTGAACCACCCAAACTGGTCAATGGGAGCGAAAATTACCATTGATTCAGCGACGATGATGAATAAAGGGCTCGAGGTGATTGAGGCACATTGGTTGTTTGATATACCGTATGAACAAATTGATGTGCTGTTACATAAAGAGAGCATTATCCATTCGATGGTGGAATTTCACGACAAAAGCGTCATGGCTCAGTTAGGGACACCAGACATGAGAGTGCCCATTCAATATGCACTCACATACCCTGACAGGGCGCCATTACCAGAAGCGAAATCATTGAACCTTTGGGAGATTGGACAATTGAATTTCCAAAAAGCGGATTTTGACAGGTATCGCTGCTTACATTTTGCTTATGAATCAGGTAAAATAGGAGGGACAATGCCTGCTGTGCTCAATGCAGCAAATGAAATGGCAGTTGATGCATTTCTGAAAGGCAAAGTAACGTTCCTGCAAATTGAAGAATTGATTGAAAAGGCACTAAATAGACATCATGTGATTTCAACGCCTAGTTTGCAAGATATCCATGAAGTGGACAAAGATACACGAGACTTTGTTCAATCAATCCTCACATAAGGTGGTATGTTCGTGAATACAGTGATTGCGTTTATTATTATTTTTGGAACGCTCGTTTTTTTCCACGAGCTTGGCCATTTAATTATGGCGCAGCGAGCGGGGATTTTATGCCGCGAGTTCGCAATTGGTTTTGGGCCGAAGATTTTCTCCTTTAAACGAAAGGAAACCGTTTATACCATTAGACTGCTCCCTATTGGCGGATTTGTTAAAATGGCAGGAGAGGACCCTGAAGTCATTGAAATTAAACCAGGTCATACAGTGGGGCTCTTATTCAATGAGCAAAATGAAGTAGAAAAAATCATTTTAAATGACAAAGAAAAATATCCTGATGCACTTGTCATCGAAGTTGAGCAGATTGATTTAGATCATGCCATGAGAATCTCAGGATATGAAGCTGGAAATGAAGATATTTTAACTGGCTACAATGTCAGTCAAACAAGCTTTTATATTGCAGATGGTGAAGAAATTCAAATCGCACCATACAATCGTCAATTTGGATCAAAAACGGTATGGCAGCGTATTAAAGCGATCGCAGCTGGACCGATTATGAACTTTATCCTGGCGTATGTGATTTTGGTTGCTTTAGGCTTTATTCAAGGGGTAACCGTTGATGATCCTGTACTCGGCAAGCTGACGAAAGACGGCCGAGCGGCAGAAGCTGGACTCATGCAGGGAGACCACATCGTGTCCATTAACGGGGATAAAATGAATTCTTGGACAGACGTCGTTCAAACCGTTCAAAAGAACCCTGAGAAAAAAATGAATGTCGTCATTGACCGAGACGGCAAAGAAAGCACTGTGCAGGTTGTTCCAGAAGCTGTGAAAGCAGACGGAAAAAGCATTGGCCGTTTCGGATCTTATCCGCCAACTGAAAATGGATTTCTGAAGGTTATTTCATCCTCAGGAACGACTGTGATTTCAACAGCAGGACTGATTTTAACGAACTTGCAAAAAATTGTCACAGGACAATTTTCACTAGATATGTTAGCAGGTCCTGTTGGGATCTATGACATGACAGGAGAAGTAGCCAAGCAAGGTGTGTTAACATTAATGCAGTTTGCGGCGTTCCTTAGTATCAACTTAGGCATCGTGAATTTATTACCGATTCCTGCACTAGACGGAGGACGTTTACTATTCTTGTTTGTTGAAGCCATTCGTGGTAAACCAATTAATCGTGAGAAAGAAGCACTTGTTGTCTTTATCGGTGTTGCATTCCTCATGCTGTTAATGCTAGTGGTTACGTGGAATGACATCCAGCGATTATTTTTATAAAAACCAATGTCTCTTGTTTCTCATTACGGGAAACAAGAGTTTTTGTGAGTAGTCCTATTTCATAAATGAGGTGTAACGACATGAGACAATCCCTGACTTTCATTCCAACTCTTCGAGAGGTGCCGGCAGATGCTGAGGCAAAAAGTCATCAGCTCTTAGTAAGAGCTGGGTTCATTAGACAAAATACAAGCGGAATCTATCATTATCTGCCGCTTGCTCATAAAGTCATCCAGCATATTCAATCCATTGTTCGCAAGGAAATGGAAAAGGCAGGAGCAGCTGAGCTGTTAATGCCAGTGCTGCAGCAGGCAGAAATGTGGCAAGAGTCAGGAAGATGGTATACATACGGTCCAGAATTGATGCGTATGAAAGATCGTCATGGCCGCGAGTTCGCACTTGGCCCAACGCACGAAGAGGTGATCACATCACTCGTACGCAGCGAAGTAAAATCGTATAAGAAGCTTCCTTTAACTCTTTATCAAATTCAATCAAAATTCCGCGATGAACAGAGACCGCGTTTTGGGCTGCTGCGCGGACGTGAATTTATTATGAAGGATGCGTACTCATTCCATTCTTCACCAGAAAGCCTTGATGACACATACAACAAGATGTTTACAGCTTACTCCAATGTATTCTCAAAAGTAGGTCTTAATTTTAGACCAGTCATTGCAGATTCTGGTGCAATGGGAGGAAAAGATACACATGAGTTTATGGCACTGTCAGAAGTAGGAGAAGATACAATTGCATACTCTGACACATCTTCCTATGCTGCGAACATTGAAATGGCTGAAGCTGTTTATCACGGAGAAGAAGCAAATCCTGCGGACTTCAAAGAACTTGAAAAAGTCCACACACCGCAAGTGAAAACGATTCAAGACATCGCTGGATTTTTAGAAGTTGATTCTTCTCTTTGTATCAAATCTGTTTTGTTTAAAGCAGATGATGCGTATGTTCTAATCCTGACTAGAGGCGACCATGAAGTAAATGATGTGAAAGTGAAAAACTTGGTAGGAGCACAGCTTGTAGAGCTTGCTACTCGCGAAGAAGTACTAGAAGTCATTGGAACAGAGCCTGGATTTGTTGGTCCTGTGAAGCTGGAAGCAGGAGTCGATATTTATGCAGACCTTGCGGTTAAAGGCATGACAAATGCTGTCGCAGGTGCAAACGAAGCGGATTATCACTATGTCAATGTCAATCCTGCGCGTGATGTATCAGTGAAAGAATTCACAGATCTTCGTTTGATTCAAGAAGGAGATGTTTCTCCAGATGGAGAAGGCACAATCCAGTTTGCCAAAGGGATTGAAGTAGGACAAGTCTTTAAACTAGGCACTCGTTATTCTGAGTCAATGGATGCGACGTACCTCGATGAGAATGGACGAGCGCAGCCAATGATTATGGGATGCTATGGTATCGGTATCTCTAGAACTCTTTCAGCAATTGTTGAACAGCATCACGATGAGAAAGGAATCATTTGGCCCGAAACTGTTGCGCCATATGACCTTCATCTCCTTGCATTAAATATGAAAAACGATGCTCAAAAAGAGCTGGCTGAAACGTTATACGAGCGCTTAGAAGATGAGGGCTTTGACGTACTTTTCGATGACCGCCAAGAGCGTGCCGGAGTAAAATTTGCAGACAGTGATTTAATTGGGCTGCCAATTCGCATTAGCTGCGGAAAACGTTCAGAAGAAGGCATTGTTGAAGTGAAGTTTAGAAAATCAGGTGAATCACATGAAGTATCTGTTGATGAGCTGATTTCATTTATACGCCAAGCATAAAAACGAACAAAAAAATGAAGGTACCTCCTGTAGAAAAGAGGTACCTTTCTGATTGACAAAAGGAGGGTTCTGTCTTGGATGAACAATTACCGATCACACGGCGGCAATTTCATATATTACTCAATCAGATTCAAATGACAGATGATGACCTCAGTCGTTACTTTGAAGAAGGAGAAATCGTCAAATTGACGGTGCATAAGGCGACGAAAACGTGGCATTTCCTTTTTAAATTTAAGGCGCTTCTGCCTTACAAGGTATATGCGATGTTTCTCAGCAGGCTGACAAATGCATTTTCTCATATTGCACAAGTCGCTTGTACGATTGAAGTCAATGATCCGAACATCTCTGAAGAGCTCGTTCAATCGTATTGGTCACATTGTGTGGAAGAGCTTCAAGGAATATCTCCTCCAATCATCAGCTTGCTTCAGCAGCAAAAACCATCGCTGTCTGGACATAAAATCATCATCAAAACGAAAAGCGAAACAGAGGCTTTGGCCATCAAGAAGAAGTACAGCCCAATGCTCCAGGCTGCTTTTAAACAAGTGGGCTTTCCAGAGCTGCAATTCGATACAGAAATTTTTGTATCAGATCAAGAGATTCAGAAGTTCAGAGAACAAAAGCTTGCTGAAGATCAAGAAAGAGCGATGCAAGCCCTCACTGAGATGGAGAAGAAGGAAAGTGAGGAGCAGGATGAAGCTCCGTCTGGTCCTCTCATGATTGGCTATCAAATTAAAGACAATGAAGAAATTCGTACGCTTGATAGTATTATGGATGAGGAACGAAGAATCACCGTTCAAGGCTACGTATTCGATGCAGAAACGCGTGAGCTGAAAAGCGGCAGAACGCTTTGTATCTTTAAGATTACAGATTATACAAACAGTATTTTAATCAAAATGTTTGCAAGAGAAAAAGAAGATGCCCAGCTGATGAAATCATTGAAAAAAGGCATGTGGGTCAAAGCAAGAGGAAGCATTCAAAACGATACGTTTGTCAGAGACCTTGTCATGATTGCCAATGACGTCAATGAAATGAAACCTCAGCTGAAAGAGGATACGGCACCTGAGGGTGAAAAACGTGTCGAGCTTCATTTGCATTCCCCAATGAGCCAAATGGATGCTGTCACTGGCATTGGCAGGCTGGTGGAACAAGCAAAAAAATGGGGACATGAAGCGATTGCCCTGACCGATCATGCGGTTGTACAATCCTTCCCAGATGCGTATGCAGCAAGTAAAAAACATGACATCAAAATGATGTACGGTGTGGAAATCAACTTGGTCGACGACGGAGTACCCATTGCCTATAATCCGGAGCACCGTTTGTTAGATGACGCGACGTATGTCGTATTTGACGTAGAGACAACTGGACTTTCAGCCGTTTATGACACGATCATTGAGCTGGCAGCAGTGAAAATAAAAGGCGGGGAAATCATTGACCGCTTTGAGGCATTTGCAAATCCTCATCACCCATTATCAGCGACAACGATCGAATTAACGGGTATTACGGATGATATGGTCAGAGATGCTCCAGATGTCGTCGATGTCGTGCGCGATTTCAAAGAATGGATTGGACAAGATATCCTTGTTGCGCACAATGCAAGCTTTGATATGGGCTTTTTAAATGCAGCGTACAAACGCCTGTTAAAAACAGATAAGGCGTCAAACCCTGTGATTGATACACTTGAACTCGGCCGATTCCTTTACCCTGAATTTAAAAATCACCGGCTCAATACACTTTGTAAAAAGTTCGATATAGAACTGACGCAGCATCACCGGGCCATTTACGATGCAGAGGCGACAGGCTACCTCATGCTGAAGATGCTAAAAGATGCGGCTGAAAAAGGAATTGCCTATCACGATCAATTGAATGAAAACATGGGTCAGTCTAATGCCTACCAGCGCTCACGTCCTTACCATGCCATTCTGATCGCACAAAATGAGACCGGTCTGAAAAATTTATTCAAACTTGTTTCTCTTTCTCATATTCATTATTTCTACCGGGTGCCGCGCATTCCGCGCTCACAGCTTGAGAAATATCGAGAAGGTTTAATTATCGGGTCTGCCTGTGATAAGGGTGAGGTCTTTGAAGGGATGATGCAAAAATCACCTGATGAGGTGGAAGACATTGCAGCATTTTACGACTATTTAGAAGTTCATCCGCCAGAAGTGTATCAGCATCTGCTGCAGCTGGAGCTTGTTCGAGATGAACGTGCGTTAAAAGAAATCATCACAAACATTGTGAAGCTTGGCGAAAAGCTCAATAAACCAGTCGTGGCAACTGGAAATGTGCATTATCTGCATCCAGAAGACAAAATTTATCGTAAAATCTTAATTTCATCACAGGGTGGAGCAAATCCGCTTAACCGTCACGAACTGCCAAAAGTTCATTTTAGAACGACAGATGAAATGCTTGAAGCATTCTCCTTCCTAGGAGACGAAAAAGCGAAAGAGATCGTCGTGGCGAATACGAAAAAAGTATCTGAGATGGTCGAAAGCATTAAACCAATCAAAGATGACCTATACACACCAAAAATTGAAGGTGCAGATGAAGAAATACGGGAAATGAGCTATCAAATGGCGCGCAGCATCTACGGAGATGATTTGCCGAAAATTGTAGAAGACCGTATTGAGAAAGAATTAAAAAGTATTATCGGCCATGGATTCGCCGTTATTTACTTAATCTCTCATAAGCTTGTAAAGAAATCACTTGATGATGGATATCTTGTTGGTTCAAGGGGATCTGTCGGCTCATCTCTTGTTGCAACATTAACAGAGATTACCGAAGTGAACCCACTTGCTCCGCATTATGTATGTCCAAGCTGTAAGCATTCGGAGTTCTTTAATGACGGATCTGTTGGTTCAGGCTTTGACCTTCCTGACAAAGACTGTCCAGAATGTGGTACGCCGTACAAAAAAGACGGACATGATATTCCGTTTGAAACGTTCTTAGGTTTTAAAGGAGACAAAGTCCCTGATATCGACTTGAACTTCTCAGGTGAATATCAGCCGATTGCACATAACTATACGAAAGAGCTGTTCGGTGAAGAGTATGTATACCGAGCAGGTACGATTGGTACTGTTGCAGAAAAAACAGCTTATGGTTACGTGAAAGGCTACGCTGGAGATCATAATCTTCATATGAGGGGCGCAGAAATCGACCGGCTTGTCCAAGGCTGTACTGGGGTCAAACGGACAACGGGCCAGCATCCAGGCGGTATTATCGTAGTGCCGGATTATATGGACATTTATGATTTCTCACCAATTCAATATCCAGCAGATGCGACAGGTTCTGATTGGAAAACGACGCATTTTGATTTCCATTCAATCCATGACAACTTGCTCAAGCTGGATATACTAGGGCACGATGATCCAACGGTTATTCGTATGCTACAGGATTTAAGCGGAATCGATCCAAAAACGATTCCAACAGACGATCCAGAAGTGATGAAAATTTTCCAAGGAACAGAGCCTCTAGGTGTAACAGAAGAGCAAATTGGCTGTAAAACAGGTACACTCGGTATTCCGGAGTTTGGGACAAGGTTTGTTCGGCAAATGCTTGAGGATACAAAACCAACGACCTTCTCAGAGCTCGTTCAGATCTCTGGACTATCACACGGGACGGATGTATGGCTCGGAAACGCGCAAGAACTCATTCACAATAAAACGTGTGAACTAAGTGAAGTGATTGGGTGTCGTGACGATATTATGGTCTATCTCATCTATCAGGGCTTAGAGCCGTCACTTGCATTTAAAATCATGGAGTCTGTTCGTAAAGGAAAGGGACTTCCCCCTGAATGGGAAGAAGAAATGAAGAATAATAATGTACCGAACTGGTATATTGATTCTTGTAAAAAGATCAAATACATGTTCCCTAAAGCCCACGCAGCTGCTTACGTATTAATGGCTGTACGGATTGCCTACTTCAAGGTGCATCATGCACTTTTATACTATGCGGCTTACTTTACCGTTCGTGCAGATGACTTTGATATCGAAACGATGACAAAAGGATCGAATGCGATTCGAGCAGTCATGGACGATATTAACTCAAAAGGTCTAGATGCATCACCGAAAGAAAAGAACCTATTAACTGTACTAGAGCTTGCACTTGAAATGTGTGAAAGAGGCTACCATTTCAAAAAAGTGGACCTCTATCGATCAAGTGCAACAGAGTTTATCATTGATGGAGATGGATTAATTCCGCCATTCAACTCGATCCCTGGACTCGGAACAAACGTTGCGTTAAATATTGTTCGCGCACGACAAGACGGGGAATTCCTTTCAAAAGAAGATTTACAAAAACGCGGAAAAGTGTCGAAAACGATTCTAGAATATTTAGATCGTCAAGGCTGCTTAGAAGCACTTCCCGATCAAAACCAGCTTTCTTTGTTTTAATGCGATTCATGAAGAGCGTCCTTAAAGGGGCGTTCTTTTTTAATATACAATAATTTTATTATGTTAACTAATAAAGATTTTCCACCAAATGGAATCATTTTCTTATTCATTCATATACCTTGATTTAACGTGATGTTTTAAGAGAAGAGATTGTATGTCATTCTTTCTACCCAAATAGAGCAAAAAAGAGAATTTCGCCGTCTGAAATGTTCTCATGCGACATATGATCATTCTGGGTACAGTCACAAAAAGAATCAAGAGAAAAAACCTTCGATGAGCGTAAAGCTGATTGCTGTTTACTATGCTTATTTTTGAAACGTATTTGATTCTTTTCAAAACTGTTCAAATCACGTTCTGAATAAAAGGAGGTGGCTGTCTATTCATGTTTGACTAAAAAGAAGGAGTGAGTCATACGGAAATGGCATCTTATAACTATGTAGAGGTTCTTCAAAAATCCTTGTTGTTTTATGAAGCGCAGCGGTCTGGAAAGCTTCCCGAAAGCAGCCGTCTCAACTGGCGGGGAGATTCTGGACTAGAGGACGGGAAGGATGTAGGGCATGATTTAACTGGCGGCTGGTATGACGCAGGTGATCATGTGAAATTTGGGCTTCCGATGGCCTACTCAGCAGCTGTGCTTGCATGGACAGTATATGAATACCGAGAAGCCTATGAAGAGGCAGAACTGCTTGATGACATCCTCGATCAAATCAGGTGGGCAACGGATTATTTTTTGAAAGCACATACAGGTCCGAACGAGTTTTGGGCGCAGGTAGGTGATGGGAACGCTGATCATGCTTGGTGGGGACCGGCAGAAGTGATGCCGATGAGCCGGCCAGCTTTTAAAATTGATGAAAATTGTCCAGGAACAGAAGTAGCCGCACAAACTGCTGCAGCTTTAGCAGCGAGTTCTATCATTTTTAAAGAGACAGATGCCCCTTATGCAGCAAAGCTTCTGACCCACGCGAAACAGCTTTATGCATTTGCTGACAGGTATCGCGGCGAGTATACAGATTGTGTCACAAACGCTCAGCCGTTTTACAACTCCTGGAGCGGCTATATTGACGAACTCATTTGGGGCGGAATCTGGCTGTACTTGGCAACAAATGAAGAAACCTATTTAAATCAAGCACTAAAAGCAGTAGAGGAATGGCCGAAGGATTGGGATTATACGTTTACCATGTCATGGGACAATACTTTTTTTGCTTCGCAAATCTTACTCGCCAGAATCACGAAAGAAAATCGATTTATAGAATCGACAGAGCGTAATCTCGATTACTGGACGACGGGTTTTGTTCAAAATGGAAAAGTCGAAAGAATCACTTATACGCCTGGCGGTTTGGCATGGCTAGATCAATGGGGATCGCTTCGTTATACAGCAAATGCAGCATTTTTAGCCTTTGTCTATGCTGATTGGGTTTCAGATGAAGAAAAAAAGAATCGATATCAAACGTTTGCGATCAAGCAAACTCACTATATGCTAGGTGATAATCCGCTAAATAGAAGCTATGTCGTTGGGTTTGGCCAGAACCCGCCGAAGCATCCACACCATCGAACTGCACATGGCTCATGGTCTAACCAGCTGACAAATCCTCCGTATCATCGGCACACTCTTTATGGAGCGCTTGTTGGCGGGCCTAATGCACAGGATCAATATGACGATGACATCTCTGATTATGTATCAAACGAGGTGGCGACGGACTATAATGCCGCCTTTACTGGAAATATAGCCAAAATGGTGCAGCTGTTTGGAAAGGGGCAATCTAAGCTTCCAAATTTCCCGCCTAAAGAACAGGCTCAGGATGAGTTTTTTGTAGAGGCAGCTCTGATGAATAACGATACAACATCAACTCAGGTGAAGGCGGTTCTATACAATCGGTCCGGCTGGCCGGCAAGAAGCAGTCAAACGCTGTCCTTTAGATATTATGTCAATCTGAGTGAGGTCTTTGCAAAGGGATTCACTGAAAAAGATATTCAAGTGACAGCAGCCTACAATGAAGGCGCTTCCTTATCTCCGCTGAAGGTATATGACGCATCAGCCCACGTATATTATGCAGAAATTGATTTTACGGGCGTAGCGATTTTTCCTGGAGGAGAATCAGAGCATAAGAAGGAAATACAATTTCGATTATCTGCACCAAATGGGGCGAATATATGGGATGCCTCAAATGATTATTCCTTTCAAGGCTTAACTTCCAATATGCAAAAAACAGCGAGGATTCCTGTTTTTGATGATGGTGCTTTGGTATTTGGTGCACTTCCAGACAATTAAAAATCAAGATGTATTGAAAGGGTGAAGAACTTGTCAAACAAAGAACGGTTTTTAACGCTTTATCATCAAATTAAAAGTGATGCGAATGGATATTTTTCATCAGAAGGAATTCCGTATCATTCAATCGAGACGCTCATTTGCGAAGCGCCTGATTACGGGCATATGACAACTTCAGAAGCGTATAGCTATTGGCTGTGGCTTGAGGTGTTGTACGGACATTACACAGGGGATTGGAGCAAATTAGAGGCAGCCTGGGACAATATGGAGAAGTACATCATCCCAGTAAATGAAGATGGAAATGATGAGCAGCCGCATATGAGCGCCTACAATCCTTCTAGCCCAGCCACATACGCAGCAGAAAAACCATACCCGGATCAATACCCTAGCCAGTTAAGCGGTGCTCGTCCTGCGGGTCAAGATCCGATTGATGGTGAATTGAAATCAACCTATGGAACGAATGAAACGTATTTAATGCACTGGCTGCTTGATGTCGATAACTGGTATAAATATGGAAACTTGCTCAACCCATCACATAAAGCTGCATATGTGAACACATTCCAGCGCGGGCCGCAGGAATCCGTATGGGAGGCCATCCCTCATCCTTCACAAGATGATAAATCTTTTGGAAAGCCGAATGAAGGCTTTATGAGCTTGTTCACAAAAGAAAATCAAGCACCAGCTGCTCAGTGGCGCTATACCAATGCGACGGATGCTGATGCGCGTGCAATACAAGTGATGTATTGGGCGAAGGAACTCGGCTATAATGAGTCAGCCTATCTTGATAAAGCGAAAAAAATGGGGGATTTTCTTCGTTACGGTATGTACGATAAATATTTTCAAACGATTGGAAGCGGCAAACAGGGGAATCCGTACCCTGGAAACGGAAAGGGTGCCTGTCATTACTTAATGGCGTGGTATACCTCTTGGGGCGGAGGACTTGGCGACCATGCCAACTGGTCATGGCGTATTGGAGCTAGCCATTGTCACCAAGGGTATCAAAACCCTGTCGCCGCTTATGCTTTATCCTCAGACAAAGGAGGCTTAAAGCCATCTTCCGCTACTGGTGCAAGCGATTGGGAAAAAACATTAAAAAGGCAGCTTGAATTTTATGTATGGCTTCAATCTAAAGAGGGAGCGATTGCAGGAGGTGCAACCAATAGCTGGAATGGAGACTATAGTGCTTATCCGGCGGGAAGAAGTACTTTTTACGATATGGCATATGAGGATGCACCTGTTTATCTTGACCCGCCTTCTAATAACTGGTTTGGGATGCAGGCATGGCCGATGGAGCGCGTAGCAGAGCTTTATTACATTTTTGTGAAAGATGGAGACAAAACATCTGAAAATGTCCAAATGGCCAAATCTTGCATCACAAAATGGGTCAACTATGCATTAGATTACATTTTTATCGGCAGCCGTCCTGTGTCGGATGAAGAGGGTTATTTCTTAGATGACCAAGGACAAAGAATTCTAGGAGGAACAAATGCTGCTGTTGCTACAACGAGTGCACCTGGCGAGTTTTGGCTTCCTGGAAATATTGTTTGGAGCGGACAGCCTGACACTTGGAATGGGTTCCAGTCTGCAACAGGAAATCCAAACTTAACAGCTGTAACAAAAGATCCAACTCAGGATACGGGCGTACTAGGGAGTCTAGTCAAGGCTTTAACTTTCTTTGCTGCTGCCACTAAGCTAGAAACAGGGGATTATACAGCGCTTGGTGTCAGAGCGAAAGATGCTGCCGCACAGCTCCTTGAGGTTGCGTGGAATTACAATGATGGCGTGGGCATTGTAACAGAAGAAGAAAGAGAGGACTATGACCGCTTCTTTAAAAAAGAAGTGTATTTCCCAAATGGTTGGAACGGGACATTTGGTCAAGGGAATCAGATTCCTGGAGCCAGCACTATTCCTTCTGATCCGCAGCGAGGAGGTAATGGGGTCTATACGAGTTTTGCTGATCTTCGTCCGAACATTAAACAAGATCCAGCATGGTCTTCACTCGAGAGTAAATATCAGTCTTCATTTAATGAAGCAACAGGCAAATGGGAGAATGGGGCACCGGTTTTCACCTATCACCGTTTCTGGTCTCAAGTGGATATGGCCACTGCCTACGCTGAATATCATCGTCTCATCAACTAGCAAGTCAAATTTAAGCTGCCGGTTTCTTTGAGCCGGCAGTTTGATTAGGAAATATAAATCCAGTGAAGATAAGGGTGTTTTTACATGGTCAAAGAAAGAAGTTTTCTTCATCAATCATTAAACAAGGGCGAAAATGGGCAGATAAATCTGAAGTGGAAAAAAGAGGCGAATGATCGAATTTCAGAGCATAGACAAAGAGATCTTGAAATAAATGTCACAAATCACGAAAAAAAGCCAATAGCAGGTATAGAGGTTGAGATTAAGCAAAATAGGCATGAATTCGCATTTGGTTCAGCGATGAATGACCAAGTGTTGTTTAATCAACAATATGCCGATTTTTTTGTGAAGTATTTTAATTGGGCTGTTTTTGAAAATGAGGCAAAATGGTATGCGAATGAGCCGGAAAGAGGGAAAATCACCTACGAAAAAGCAGATGCGATGCTGAATTTTGCAGATAAACATCAACTTCCAGTGAGAGGGCACGCTTTATTTTGGGAGGTAGAGGATGCGAATCCAAGCTGGCTGAGGTCACTACCGAATCACGAAGTGTATGAATCGATGAAAAACCGGCTTGAGCATGCGGGTAATCATTTTAAAGGGAGATTCCGTCATTGGGATGTAAACAATGAAATGATGCATGGTTCATTTTTTAAAGATCGCTTCGGGAAAAATATTTGGAAGTGGATGTATGAAGAAACGAAAAAAATTGACCCTCAAGCACTATTGTTTGTGAATGATTATAATGTGATCTCATATGGTGAGCACCACGCTTATAAAGCGCATATCAATGAACTGCGTCAGTTAGGCGCACCTATTGAGGCGATTGGTGTTCAAGGACATTTTGAAGAACGGGTCGATCCAGTCGTTGTAAAAGAGAGGCTCGATGTGCTTGCTGAGCTTGGTCTTCCTATATGGGTTACAGAGTACGATTCTGTTCACCCTGACGCTAATAGAAGAGCGGATAACCTAGAGGCTTTATATCGCGTCGCATTTAGTCATCCAGCCGTAAAAGGAGTGCTAATGTGGGGATTTTGGGCAGGTGCCCATTGGAGAGGTGAGCATGCGGCCATCGTGAATTATGATTGGTCTTTAAATGAAGCAGGCCGACGTTACGAAAAGCTTCTAAATGAGTGGACGACACAAAGAGTTGAAAAAACAGATGCGAATGGCAATGTGACATGTCGAGCATTTCACGGGACATATGAGATTCGAATCGGTAAAGAAAGTAAACTGTTAAAACAACAGACAATTGAACTTGATTCAAATGAACAAACACCGCTTCGGCTAGATGTGATCGTACCTGAAGAAGGCTAGATTGTGAGGGGAATTTAAATGAAGAAATGGACTCAAAGAGTGTTTTGCTTCATACTTGTGGCCGCTATATGGGCCGGCTGGTTTTCACTTACGATTAAGGCCGCCTCTTATGTACAGACGTCTGGTACACAATTTACGCTGAACAATCAACCATTTTACTTCGCTGGCACAAATAATTACTATTTCCATTACAAATCTAAAAAGATGGTAGATGCTGTGTTCGATGATATGAAAGCAATGAATTTAAAGGTCATACGTATTTGGGGATTTCACGATGGGGCCCCTCAAGAAAACTCAGTCTTACAATCTAGTCCAGGGGTCTATGAAGAATCGGGTTTTCAAAAACTAGATTATGCGATTTATAAAGCGGGACAGGAAGGAATAAAACTTGTCATCCCACTAGTGAACAATTGGGATGATTTTGGCGGGATGAATCAATACGTAAAGTGGTTCGAGGCAGGAACGCATGATGCCTTTTATACAGATCCTCGTATACAAAAAGCTTACAAAAATTATGTGCGCTATGTATTAGAAAGAACCAATACGTACACAGGTGTTCAATATAAGGACGATCCAGCTATTATGACTTGGGAATTAGCCAATGAGCCGCGTGTGCAGTCAGATCCAACGGGAAATATACTAGTCAAATGGGCAGATGAAATGAGTACGTGGATCAAATCGCTGGATCGTCACCATCTTGTTGCAGTAGGAGATGAAGGGTTCTTTCGCATACCAGGACATGAAGACTGGTTTTATGGAGGCGGAGAAGGCGTCGATTGGGACCGTTTGACGGCTCTCTCTAATATCGATTATGGAACCTATCATCTGTACCCAGATCACTGGAACAAGTCAGCTGCTTGGGGAGTGAAATGGATCGAAGACCATATCACCCGCGGGAAGTCAATCGGAAAACCAGTTGTGTTAGAAGAGTTTGGCGTTCAAAATCAATCAGCGCGTCCTGACGTATATCAAAGCTGGCTGTCAGCGGTTGAGCGGCTCGGAGGAGCTGGCAGTCAATTTTGGATTTTAACAAGTATTCAGGACGATGATTCGCTCTATCCGGATTATGACGGTTTCCGCATCATAAAGGGGAGCAGGGAGTCAGCACTTATCAGTGAACATGCGAAAAGAATGAACGAAAAGAACTGATGGCGAATGCCTGCTGAATAAGGAACTTCATTTGCATAAAAAAATTGGATATGGTATAGTTTTTATGGAAATGCTAACGATTACCGAGACAAGAGTGGGGAAACCCGCTCTTTTGTATTGAACAGGCAATTTTTGTCTCGACATTATTCATCCGTTTTCTGCTCCCCCTGCTCACATAAAGCAGGGTTTTTATGCAGAATGATTGATAAGAGCGTTTATCGAAAGCACAAGGAGGAAGAGAATGAGCAAAAAAGTAGTGGATGTCGTAAGCGAAATGGTGCAGCCAATTTTAGATGGCTTACAGCTTGAACTCGTTGATGTTGAATTTGTCAAAGAGGGTCAAAACTGGTTCCTTCGCGTGTTTATTGACTCTGATAAAGGTGTCGATATCGAAGAATGTGCCAAAGTGAGCGAAGCCTTGAGCGAAAAGCTTGATGAGGCAGATCCGATTAGCCAAAACTACTTTCTTGAAGTGTCCTCTCCTGGAGCGGAGCGCCCATTAAAGAAAAAAGCTGATTTTGAAAAAGCACTTGGAAAAAATGTTTTCATGAAAACATATGAACCAATTGATGGTGAAAAAGCATTTGAAGGTGAGCTTACAAGCTTTGATGGTGAGATTGCAACAGTGACAGTGAAGATCAAGACAAGAAAGAAAGAGATCAATATTCCATACGAAAAAATAGCTAACGCAAGATTAGCAGTTTCGTTCAATTAACCTTTTCATTGATATAAGGGGGAACCATAAAAATGAGTAGTGAGTTGTTAGATGCCCTGACTGTTCTTGAGAAAGAGAAGGGTATTAGTAAAGAAATTATTATTGAAGCGATAGAAGCTGCACTCATTTCTGCATATAAGCGTAACTTTAATCAAGCACAAAATGTTCGTGTTGATTTAAACCGCGAAACGGGAACGATTCGCGTATTTGCAAGAAAAGATGTTGTAGATGAAGTGTATGATTCTCGCCTTGAAATCTCTGTAGATGATGCAGCCAATATCAACCCGAATTACATGGTAGGTGACGTCGTTGAAATTGAAGTCACGCCAAAAGACTTCGGACGCATTGCAGCTCAGACTGCGAAACAAGTGGTGACGCAGCGAGTGAGAGAAGCAGAGCGAGGTGTGATCTACACTGAGTTTATCGATCGCGAGGAAGACATTATGACGGGAATCGTTCAGCGAATTGACAGTAAATTCATTTACGTGTCACTTGGCAAAATCGAAGCCCTTCTTCCGGTCAACGAACAAATGCCAAATGAGGACTACAAACCACATGACCGCATTAAGGTGTTTATTACAAAAGTCGAAAAAACAACAAAAGGACCACAAATTTATGTGTCTAGAACACATCCAGGTCTTTTAAAGCGTTTATTTGAAATTGAAGTGCCAGAAATTTATGATGGTACTGTAGAGCTTAAATCGGTTGCTAGAGAAGCTGGGGACCGTTCTAAAATATCTGTTCGTACAGATGATCCTGATGTTGACCCAGTTGGTTCTTGTGTTGGACCAAAAGGTCAGCGTGTACAAGCAATTGTCAACGAGCTAAAAGGCGAAAAAATTGACATTGTCCATTGGTCTAATGACCCGGTTGAATTTGTTGCCAACGCATTAAGTCCATCAAAAGTACTTGATGTCATTGTAAATGAAGAAGATAAGGCGACAACAGTTATTGTCCCTGATTATCAGCTGTCGTTAGCCATTGGTAAAAGAGGTCAAAATGCTCGTCTTGCAGCAAAGCTGACTAGCTGGAAAATTGACATTAAAAGCGAAACAGATGCAAGGGAACTCGGTATTTTCCCAAGAACTGAAGACTCTGAATCTCTTTTCTTAGAGGCTGAACCAGTAGCTGAGGAATCTGACGAATAAGAGGTGATGTAAAAGGTGAATAGCCGAAAAAAAATCCCGCTTAGAAAATGTGTCGTGACGGGAGAAATGAAACCAAAGAAAGAACTGATCCGTGTTGTTCGATCTAAAGAAGGTGAAGTGTCTGTTGACGCAACCGGAAAAAAGAACGGACGCGGAGCTTACCTTTCTCTCGATAAAGAAACCATTCTTGCGGCAAAGAACAAACGCAGTTTACAGCAGCAATTTCAGACACAGATTGACGAACACATATTTGAAGAATTACTAGAACTAGCTGAAAAGGTGAAAAAACCAAATGACTCAATCTGAATGGTATCCTTTGCTTGGTCTAGCAAATCGAGCTCGTAAAGTCGTGTCAGGAGAAGATCTTGTGATCAAAGAAATTAGACATGCGCGTGCTAAGCTGGTTCTTCTTGCAGCAGATGCCTCATCGAACACAGAGAAAAAGGTATCTGACAAATGCAAATTTTATAATGTTCCGGTTAGAAAAGTTGAAGACCGTTCCGTTCTCGGACGTTCTATTGGGAAAGAAGCTCGCGTAGTTGTCGCTGTCACTGACCAAGGCTTCGCTAAGAAGCTGATAAGCTTGCTCGATTAATTTATTTGGGGGTGAACGAATGGCTAAAGTGAGAGTATATGAATACGCAAAAGCCATAGATGTTTCAAGTAAAGATATTATAGCAGCGCTTAAGGATATGAACGTGGAAGTGAACAACCACATGGCGACGCTTGAAGACGACACTGTGAAAAAGCTAGACGCTATCTATAAAAAAGCCAAAGCAAAAGAGACAGCTAACGAGAAACCCGCAGAACAAAAAAAACAATCATCTAACAAAAACAATGATAGAAAGAAGAATGACGTGCAGAATAATCAATTTAATAAAAACAAAAAAAACAACAACCAAAACAAAAACAAAAATAAACGCGGTGGGAATAACAAACCGCAGCATCAGCAAGCTAGACCTGTGAAGCCTAAGAAAGAGCTTCCTGAAAAAATTGAATTTACAAATTCAATGACAGTCGGCCAGTTGGCTGAAGAGCTTGGAAAAGAAACAGCTGAAATTATCAAAAAGCTGATGATGCTTGGTGTTATGGCAACCATTAACCAAGAGCTGGATAAAGATACAGTTGAATTAATCGCTTCTGAATATGGCGTTCCAGTAGAGGAAGTCATTATTTTAGAAGAAACTGAACTTGAAAAGTATGAAGTTGAAGATAAAGAAGAAGATATGCAAGTACGCCCTCCAGTTGTGACGATCATGGGACACGTTGACCACGGGAAAACAACGCTTCTTGACAGCATTCGTAAGACGAAAGTCGTCGAAGGCGAAGCTGGTGGAATCACGCAGCATATCGGTGCTTACCAAATTGAAGAAAACGGCAAGAAAATCACGTTCCTTGATACACCTGGACACGCAGCATTTACAACGATGCGTGCACGTGGTGCTGAGGTAACAGATACGACAATTCTGGTCGTTGCAGCAGATGATGGCGTGATGCCGCAAACGATTGAAGCCATTAACCATGCGAAAGCGGCAGAAGTGCCAATCATTGTCGCTGTCAACAAAATTGACAAACCAACAGCGAACCCTGACCGTGTGATGCAGGAATTAACGGAGCATGGTTTAGTACCAGAAGCTTGGGGCGGCGAAACGATCTTCGTTCCTCTATCTGCAAAAACAGGTGAAGGCATTGACGAATTGATCGAAATGATCCTTCTTGTCAGCGAAGTAGGAGAACTGAAAGCCAACCCAAATCGTGCGGCAAAAGGGACTGTCATCGAGGCTGAGCTTGATAAAGGAAGAGGATCTGTTGCAACCCTTCTTGTTCAAACTGGTACACTTCATGTAGGTGATCCAATCGTTGTCGGAAATACATTTGGCCGCGTTCGTGCAATGGTTAATGACATCGGACGCCGCGTGAAAACAGCAGGACCATCTACACCTGTTGAAATCACTGGTTTAAATGATGTACCGAATGCAGGGGATCAGTTCCTCGTATTCAAAGACGAAAAAACAGCTCGTCAAGTGGGTGAGGCGCGTGCTTCGAAACAGCTTGATGAACAGCGTTCAGACAAAGCAAAATTATCTCTAGATGACCTATTTGAGCAAATCAAACAAGGTGAAGTGAAAGATATCAACTTGATCGTGAAAGCAGACGTACAAGGTTCTGCTGAAGCACTGACGGCCGCTCTTCAAAAAATTGAAGTAGAAGGCGTAAAAGTGAAAATCATCCATACGGGTGTTGGAGCGATTACAGAATCTGATATTATTTTAGCAAGTGCTTCTAATGCGATCGTGATCGGATTTAACGTACGTCCTGATGGAAATGCGAAGAGCACAGCTGAAACAGAAAACGTAGATATCCGCTTACACCGCATTATTTATAAAGTTATCGATGAAATTGAAGCTGCGATGAAAGGAATGCTTGACCCTGAATATGAAGAAAAAGTCATCGGTCAAGTTGAAGTTCGTCAAACGTTCAAAGTTTCTAAAATCGGTACAATTGCTGGTGGCTATGTCACTGAAGGAACCATTACAAGAGATAGTGGTATCCGCTTAATCCGTGACGGCGTCGTTATATTTGAAGGCGAAGTCGACGTATTAAAACGATTCAAAGATGACGTGAAAGAAGTTTCACAAGGCTATGAATGTGGTATTACCATTAAGAAGTACAATGATATCCGTGAAGGTGATGTCATGGAATCATTCGTTATGCAAGAAATCGAAAGAAAATGATCGGTTATACCGAATGTGAGTGCATCATCTATGATGCCTCCTCACTGAAGGAAAAACGTGCGGTTCTTCAACGTATATTGACAAGAACGCGCCATAAATTCAATGTAACCATGGCTGAAATGGATTACCAGGACACATGGCAGCGTACATCAATTGGAATCGCCGTGATTTCCTCCTCTCGGGTTCAAGTGGAAAAGGAATTGCAGCGTGTTTTAAGCTTTATTGATTCTTTTCCTGAAATTGAACGAACGATCACGAAAACTGAGTGGTTTTAATTAGAGGTGATAAGATCATGAGTATGAGAGCAACCCGCGTGGGTGAGCAGATGAAAAAAGAATTAGGTGACATCCTAGGCAGAAAGCTAAAAGATCCAAGAATTGGCTTTTTGACTGTAACCGATGTTGAAGTATCCGGTGATTTGCAAATTGCGAAAGTTTACATTTCTGTTCTCGGTGACGAGAAAAAAAGAGAGGAAACCTTAAAAGGCCTTGCAAAGGCTAAAGGGTATATCCGCTCTGAAATTGGCAATCGAATTAGACTTCGCAAAACACCAGAACTGCACTTTGAATTCGATGAATCCGTAGATTATGGAAATCGAATTGAAAGCCTGATTGCTGAACTAAACACAAAAGATCATGAATAAGACGTTGAAATAAGGATAGGCGATGATCGTCTGTCCTTTTTCATCGTTTATGAAAGGAGAGAACGCAGATGATAAATGGTGTTCTTTTATTACATAAAGAAAGAGGAATGACCTCTCACGACTGTGTGTTCAAAGTGAGAAAGATCTTGCATACAAAAAAAGTCGGACATACAGGCACTCTCGACCCGGAGGTATCAGGTGTTCTGCCCATTTGTATCGGAAGAGCAACGAAGATTGTCGAATACTTAACAGATAAATCGAAAACGTATGATGCAGAAATCATGATTGGCTTTTCTACAACAACAGAAGACCAAACAGGTGAGATCGTAGAAGAAGAAAAGGTGCAAAAACCCATCTCAGAAGAAGAAATTGATGCTGTGCTGAAACAGTTTCAAGGAACCATTGAACAAATTCCTCCCATGTTTTCTGCTGTGAAAATTGGCGGAAAAAAACTCTATGAATATGCAAGAGAAGGCATTGAAATTGAGCGGCCGAGCCGTGAAATTACGATTCACCGTATCGAGCGGACAACACCTGCTTTATTTGAGAATGGGAAGGTATCATTTAGATTCACCGTTTTATGCTCAAAAGGAACGTATGTCAGAACCTTAGCGGTTGATATTGGAAAGAAACTAGGGTTTCCAGCCCATATGTCACATCTCATTCGCACAGGGTCAGGTGATTTTACACTAGATGAATGCATCACCCTTGATGAGCTCCGAAATATAAGCGAGGAAGGAGCAGTAGATGAGCACCTTGTCCCGATCGAGCGCGCGCTCAATCATTTGCCGAAATGGGAGATAAATGATACATTAGCAAGTAAAGTGGAAAACGGTGCAGTCCTGCCAATGCCTGATGAATTCGCTCATTTCGCAGAGGAAGATCGTGTCGCTGTCTTTGCTCCTTCAGGTCGCTGTATGGCGATATATATGAAGCACCCGACCAAACAGAATCTGATGAAGCCGGCGAAGATCTTATCTCAGGACAAGCAATCTTAAAGAAAAGGTGACCATCTCGTGAAGACTATACATATTTCACACCCACATACATTGAATCAAAAGGATCAAGACCCTTCTGTTATGGCTTTAGGGTATTTTGACGGTGTTCACCTCGGACATCAAAAAGTTATTGACGCAGCGAAAAGCATTGCGAGAAAAGAAGGATTGGCTTTAGCAGTCATGACCTTTCATCCGCATCCATCACATGTTTTGCAAAAAGCACGTGAACCAAAGGACTTAATTACACCGCTTGAGGATAAAATTGATTTCATCGAACAGCTGGGCGCTGACTATTTATACATTGTGCAATTCAGCGAAACCTTTGCAGCGCTGTCTCCTCAAGAGTTTGTGGATCAATATTTGGATGAGCTGAATGTGAAGCACGCAGTAGCCGGTTTTGATTTTACGTTTGGCCGTTTTGGTGCAGGCACAATGGAAACATTCGATGAGTACGGAAAAGGGCGTATCACGGCCACCATCGTTCCTAAGTTGTCCAATCAAGACCGTAAAGTCAGCTCTACACTCATACGTTCCGCATTGAAAAATGGGGATGTTGAATATGTGAGTGAGCTTTTAGGAAAACCTTATCAGCTGCGCGGTATTGTCATTCATGGAGATAAGCGAGGACGGACGATCGGCTTTCCGACTGCAAATGTCGGTTTATCTGCTGAATACATTATTCCGCCAACAGGGGTTTATGCAGTAAGAGCAGAAGTCAAAGGCAAAGTGTATGACGGTGTTTGTAACGTTGGCTATAAACCAACCTTTTATGAAAAGCGCCCTGATCAGCCTGCCATTGAAGTAAACCTCTTTGATTTTAACGAAGAAATATATGGTGAACCGATTAAATTACAGTGGTTCAAACGCATTCGCAGTGAACAAAAATTTAACGGAATCCAGGAGTTAACGGCTCAAATCAGTCAAGATAAAGAAGAAGCGATTCAGTTTTTTCAAGATCAGCTAAGGCAAACAAAAAATTCATAGAAAAACAGCTCTACCATTTGCAAATTCAGCATATTTTTAGTATGATTATTCCTGTAGCTTTAAAACCACTTACTTGGCAGGCCGACTTCACCGACGGTTGCGAGGTAGATGGGGCTAACATGATTTGGAGGTGAAACAGGATGGCTATTACTCAAGAGCGTAAAACTCAATTAATTAATGAGTTCAAAACACACGAATCTGATACTGGATCTCCAGAAGTTCAGATCGCTGTCCTAACAGAATCAATTAACAACTTGAACGAGCATTTACGTACTCATAAGAAAGATCACCACTCACGTCGCGGTCTTTTGAAAATGGTAGGTAGACGTCGTAATCTTCTTACGTATCTACGTAATAAAGACGTAACTCGTTACCGTGAGTTAATTAACAAACTAGGCTTACGTCGATAATCGTAAAAAGCGGGAGGATTCCCGCTTTTTTATCGTATAATCACTAATATTTTATGGTTAAAATGTTGAAAGAATGGCAAAAACCCTTCTACATACACCTTTCACATTGATATGTGAAAATCATTTTGTTCATAATAAGAATTAACTAAAATTTCAAGATAAGAGAGGAGTTTTTCTCAGAATGGGACAAGAGAAACATGTCTTCACCATAGACTGGGCTGGACGTCAACTGACAGTTGAAACTGGCCAGCTTGCAAAGCAAGCAAACGGAGCGGTCCTCGTACGCTACGGAGATACAGCTGTGCTTAGCTCAGCAACAGCTTCTAAAGAACCAAAACCACTTGATTTTTTCCCGCTCACTGTGAACTACGAAGAAAGATTATACGCAGTAGGTAAAATTCCTGGAGGCTTCATTAAAAGAGAAGGCCGTCCAAGTGAAAAAGCGATCCTTGCGAGCCGCTTAATTGACAGACCAATCCGTCCATTATTTGCAGATGGATTTAGAAACGAAGTACAAGTCATTAGTATCGTCATGAGTGTGGATCAAGATTGTTCATCTGAAATGGCTGCAATGTTTGGCTCATCTTTAGCATTATGTGTGTCTGACATTCCATTTGAGGGACCAATCGCCGGCGTTACAGTAGGACGAGTTGATGGAAAGCTGATCATCAATCCAAATGTAGAGCAGCTTGAACAAAGTGACATCAACCTTGTAGTCGCTGGAACAAAAGATGCGATCAATATGGTCGAAGCTGGTGCTGATGAAGTACCAGAAGAAACAATGCTTGAAGCCATCATGTATGGTCACCAAGAGATCAAACGCTTAATCGAATTCCAAGAGGAAATTGTCAAGGCAGTCGGTAAAGCAAAAATCGATATTCCTTTATATGAAGTAGATCAAACGTTAGCAGACGAAGTAAAAGCACTTGCTGAAACAGACCTGCTGAAAGCGATTCAAGTACATGAGAAGCATGCACGTGAGGATGCAATCAGTGCTGTGAAAAAAGCTGTGGTTGAGAAATTTGAAGAAGAAGATCGCGACGAAGCGACGATTAAACAAGCGAAGGATGTATTAAACAAGCTTGTCAAAAATGAAGTTCGCCGTCTGATCACTGAAGAGAAAGTACGTCCAGATGGACGCGGTGTAGATCAAATCCGTCCACTTTCTTCAGAAGTAGGACTTCTGCCAAGAACGCACGGTTCAGGTCTATTTACAAGAGGACAAACACAGGCGCTCAGTATTTGTACATTAGGTGCACTTGGCGATGTGCAAATTCTTGACGGTCTAGGCGTTGAAGAATCGAAACGCTTCATGCACCATTACAACTTCCCGCAATTCAGTGTTGGTGAGACAGGTCCAATGCGTGGCCCAGGCCGCCGTGAAATCGGACATGGAGCGCTAGGTGAACGTGCATTAGAACCAGTGATCCCATCTGAAAAAGATTTCCCTTATACGGTTCGCCTTGTGTCTGAGGTACTAGAATCAAATGGATCTACTTCACAAGCAAGTATTTGCGCAAGCACACTTGCGATGATGGATGCGGGTGTTCCAATTAAAGCACCAGTTGCAGGGATTGCAATGGGGCTTGTGAAATCTGGTGAATACTACACAGTGCTGACAGACATTCAAGGAATGGAAGATGCACTTGGTGATATGGACTTTAAAGTTGCAGGTACATCAAAAGGTGTAACAGCGCTTCAAATGGATATCAAAATCGATGGTCTATCAAAAGACATCTTGGAGGAAGCTCTCCAACAAGCGAAAAAAGGAAGAATGGAAATCTTAGAAAGCATGCTGTCAACGATTCCTGCTTCTAGAGGAGAATTGTCTCGTTATGCACCAAAAATCTTAACGATGAAGATCAATCCTGATAAAATTCGTGATGTCATTGGACCAAGCGGTAAACAAATCAATAAAATCATTGAAGATACCGGTGTGAAAATCGATATTGAACAAGATGGTACAATCTTTATCTCTTCTACAGAAGAAGACATGAACCAAAAAGCGAAGAAAGTCATTGAAGATCTTGTGAGAGAAGTTGAAGTGGGGCAACTTTACTTAGGTAAAGTAAAACGCATTGAAAAATTCGGTGCTTTCCTTGAAATCTTCAGCGGCAAAGATGGACTTGTTCATATTTCTGAGCTTGCGCTTGACCGTGTAGGCAAAGTAGAAGATGTCGTGAAGATTGGCGATGAATTACTTGTCAAAGTCACTGAAATCGATAAACAAGGCCGTGTGAACCTTTCTCGCAAAGCTGTTTTACGTGAAGAAAAGGAAAAAGAAGAAAAACAGTCTTAATGAAATGTGTTAGAAGCCAGGTATCCGTACCAGGCTTCTTTCTTTTCTTGCGCTAACAATAGTTCTAGCTTGTTTCTCCCCATCATAATTTGTGGTAAAGGGGAGGGACAGCCATTGAAAAAAACGTTACCATTCATTGTGTTTGTATTTTTACTGCTCGTGTCATATCAAACGATGAAGCAGCCGGCTGCTGTTACATATATTGAATCAATGAAAGAGCATGCTGAGGTTGCATCTGTTTCAAAAGATATTTTATATCAAGAGATTGAATCGAAGTCTTCTGACTATGAAGTGAAGGCGCAAAATGCTAAGATTGATAAAGTGTGGAAAAAGATGCCTGGTTTAAATGGACAGACAGTCAATATCGATGCCTCTTATGAAAAAATGAAAAAACAAGGGTCATTTGATGAAAAGCTGCTTGTTTTCAATGAAACAAAACCTTCTATTCATTTACACGAACTTGGTGCTGAGCCCATTTACAAGGGACATCCAGATAAAAAAATGAATGCTTTCCTCATCAACGTGGCTTGGGGTGACGAGCATTTAATCAAGATGTTAAAGACACTGGAAAAGCATCAGGTCAAGGCGACCTTTTTCTTAGAGGGCAAATGGGTGAAAAAAAGCACGGATCTTGCTAAAAAAATCGTGGCAGATGGTCATGAAATTGGAAACCATTCATACAATCACCCGGATATGCGCACACTGACAAGAGAACGAGCATTAGAGCAAATTACCAAAACGAATCGTCAAATTGAAGAATCCCTTGGAAAAAAACCGAAGTGGTTCGCCCCTCCTAGCGGCAGCTTTAAAGAAGAAACAGTGAAACTCGCTGCTGAAGAAGGAATGGAAACCATTATGTGGACGGTAGACACCATTGACTGGCAAAAACCGTCACCAGACATATTACAAAAACGGGTGCTTGGGAAAATTCACAATGGGGCGATGATATTAATGCATCCAACAGATTCGACGGCGAAAAGTCTTGACGCACTTATCACTCAAATTAAGGAAAGAGGATATGAATTAGGAACGGTTTCAGACCTCCTAAGTGAAAAAAGACATCCGTGATCCGATCTGTTTGTTGAATAGGAGGAGCAAAACTTGGTCAAAACGTATACATGCCAAAACGGAGTAAGAATTGTACTTGAAAACAATCCCACTGTAAGATCTGTCGCAATTGGCGTCTGGATTGGAACTGGTTCTAGACATGAGACACCAGAAATTAATGGAATCTCACACTTTCTGGAGCATATGTTCTTTAAAGGGACAAAGACGAGATCTGCACGTGATATCGCAGAATCCTTTGACCGCATTGGTGGTCAAGTGAATGCCTTTACGTCAAAAGAATACACTTGCTACTATGCAAAGGTGCTTGATTCACATGCTGGCTACGCCCTCGATGTATTAAGCGACATGTTCTTCCACTCCGCTTTTGATGAAGAAGAGCTGAAAAAAGAAAAAAATGTAGTCTATGAAGAAATCAAAATGTATGAGGATACACCTGATGATATCGTTCATGATCTGTTGAGCAAAGCGATTTATGGTGATCATTCTTTAGGCTTCCCGATTTTAGGAACAGAAGAAACACTTTCTACTTTTAACGGAGACTCTCTTAGAGCTTATATGGATGAATTCTACACGCCGGACCGCGTTGTGATCTCTGTTGCAGGGAATGTGGATGACACCTTCATTCGAGAGGTTGAAAAGTTGTTCGGTTCGTATGAAACGAAAGGGAAAAAACAGCCTTTAGAAGCGCCGCAATTTCACTATGACAAGCTCACACGCAAAAAGGAAACAGAGCAAGCGCATCTATGCATGGGCTTTAATGGCCTCCCAGCTGGAGATAAAGGCATCTATGACTTAATCGTCTTAAACAATGTTCTTGGCGGAAGCATGAGCAGCCGCTTGTTCCAGGATGTAAGAGAAGACAAAGGACTCGCTTATTCCGTTTTCAGCTATCACAGTTCATTTGCAGATAACGGCATGCTGACGATTTATGGCGGGACTGGAGCGAAGCAGTTAAACCTGCTCTCTGAAACCATCTTACAAACATTAGACGTCTTAAAACGTGAGGGAATCACGCAAAAAGAGCTTGAAAACTCTAAGGAGCAAATGAAAGGGAACCTCATGCTCAGCCTTGAAAGCACAAACAGCAAGATGAGCCGAAACGGTAAAAATGAACTGCTCCTTGGCAAACATCGTACACTCGATGAAATTATTGACGAAATCAACCACGTCACATTAGACGGCGTGAATAACTTATCAAAACGAATCTTTACAGAAGATTATGCGCTCTCGCTTATTAGTCCGACGGGTGATCAGCCATCATAATGTAAACAACACGGCAGGCTTCTAAGAGGTCTGCCGTTTTATTGTATATAAAGAAGAAGGGAGCACTGCTTTCATGGAACATGAAAAACTGAAACGCCTCTCTCCGCTTCTGACACAAGCCATCTCCTTCCAGCCGATGACATCTGGCTTTTCAGGAAACCGTACTTATCTCGTCACAACATCCTCTAGTGAAAAGCTAGTGCTCAAGCTATCAAACCTCAAAACGTATTCCAGCTTTAAAAGAAAAGCGTCAGTTCAGCGAAAGTTAAAAGATCGAGGGCTTCTATGTTCTGAAGTGATGGAGATTGGAATGAATGCTGAACTTAACTGTACCTATCGTATTTTCTCCTTGATTGAAGGA
Organism: Bacillus sp. NMTD17; assembly: GCF_002998735.1. Lineage (NCBI taxonomy): Bacteria > Bacillati > Bacillota > Bacilli > Caryophanales > Bacillaceae > Bacillus > Bacillus sp. NMTD17. The sequence continues at coordinate 138,878 of NZ_PVRH01000002.1, read as the reverse complement.
GAGAATGCTAGAGCATCCATCCATCTGCTCACAAATGAAGAGCAGTATGAAATCGGGAGGCGGGCAGGTAGAGAGCTAAGTTTCATGCATACATGTCCCGCACCTTCTCATGTCGCACCGTGGGATGAGAGGGTCATGGCGAAACATGAACGGTATGTACATGCCTATCAATCAAGTGGAGTAACTTTTGCTCAAGATCAATTCGTATTAGATTTTATCAAATCACATGTTGATGCGGTAAAGGCGAGACCGAACCAGTTCCAGCATGATGATTTTCATTTAGGGAATATCATCATTCAAGGAGGTGAGTATGCCGGCGTGATTGATTTTGATCAATCTGACTGGGGTGACCCGGTTCATGACTTTTATAAATTGTCCTTATTTAGTCGAGAAAGCAGTATTCCGTTTTCAGCAGGGCAACTGGATTACTATGTAAGTACGCAGGCCACAGACGATTTTTGGCTTCTTTTTTCCATCTATACAGCAATGAGCTGCTTTTCTTCTATTGTATGGACGCTTTCTTATGACCCTAAACATGTAAAAGAAATGGTGAACCGAGTGGAGAGAATGCTGGCAGACCATGATCGCTTTCATCTACTGAAACCAGCTTGGTATTCAAATTGGCATCATTCATAACTTGAAAAAGCGGGACGGTCTATTTCTTCTTGTGGCTGCATATATGATACGGAAGGGAAGTGATGCGATTTTGAGGCTAAGTGAGCTGTCAGGAAAAGAGATCGTCGATATCAAAAGAGCGGAGCGGCTTGGCGTGCTTGGACAAACCGACCTTGAAATCAATGAACAGGACGGTCAAATTACAGCACTCATCATACCTTCCGTGAAGTGGTTTGGCTTTCGAAAGCAAGGAAATGACATCCGCGTCCCGTGGAATCACATTCAAAAAATAGGATCAGATATGATCATTCTCGATGTGCCTGAATCACTTCAGCCGCCCGGGGAAAAAGAGCATCCATCATAAATGGGTGCTCTTTTTCTTTTCTCTCTCCGATTTGTTCACAGGCTGAATCCTCTCCTCATATGCTGAAAGGGAGATTCAGAAAATATTACAGACTTTTTTAAATAAAGAAGGTGAACGGTCAGTATGTTGAGCGGTTTAACGGTTGCGGTGATCGGGGGAGATGCAAGGCAGCTTGAAATTATTCGCAAGCTGTCACAGCAGCATGCCAAAGTGTTTTTGGTTGGATTTGATCAGCTGGATCACGGATTTATTGGGGCTGAAAAGCTAAAAATGTCAGAACTTCCATTCGAACAGGTAGACAGTATGATCCTGCCAGTATCAGGCGCAACGGATGAAGGTGTTGTCGCGACAGTTTTCTCAAATGAACAGGTTTTACTAGAAGCAACATATTTAGAAAGAACCCCTGCCCATTGTACCTTGTACTCAGGTATTTCTAATACGTACTTAGACAATCTGGCAAAGCAGGTGAACCGAAAACTTGTGAAGCTGTTTGAGCGAGATGATATTGCCATATATAACTCTATTCCAACAGTTGAAGGGATTATCATGATGGCCATTCAGCAAACGGATTATACGATTCATGGATCACGTGTTGCTGTCCTCGGGCTCGGAAGAACAGGACTCACCATTGCCCGCACATTTCGGGCACTCGGTGCGGACGTAAAAGTAGGGGCAGCAGATACAGCGCATTTAGCGCGGGCCTTTGAAATGGGACTCGATCCATTTTCAATGGACCGGTTAAAAGAAGAAGTAACGGATGTAGATATCATCATCAATACCATTCCAAGCCTTGTATTAGATTCATCTGTCATCGTCAGTATGACACCAAAGACACTCATTTTGGATATCGCCTCCCGCCCAGGGGGAACAGACTTTGACTTTGCACAAAAACACGGAGTGAAGGCGCTTCTTGCTCCAGGACTCCCGGGAATTGTTGCACCAAAGACAGCAGGGCAAATCATTGCAAAAGTGCTTTCTGGGCTCTTATGTGAACTTGCAGAGGAAAAAAGGGGGATGGAATCATGACAACATTAAAAGGGAAAAGAATCGGCTTTGGCTTAACTGGTTCCCACTGTACGTACGAAGCTGTTTATCCGCAAATCGAAGCACTTGTAAAAGAAGGAGCAGAAGTGCGTCCAGTGGTGTCATATACGGTCCAGAGTACGAATACAAGATTCGGAGATGGGGCTGACTGGATTGAGCGGATTGAGAAGCTGACTGGTTTTAAGGCGATTGACTCAATCGTGAAAGCAGAGCCGCTCGGACCTAAGCTGCCACTTGATTGTATGGTCATTGCTCCATTAACAGGGAACTCGATGGCGAAATTCGCAAATGCCATGACAGACAGCCCTGTTTTAATGGCTGCAAAAGCAACCATTCGAAATCATCGTCCTGTCGTTTTAGGAATTTCAACAAATGATGCGCTAGGCTTAAATGGTACAAATCTGATGAGGCTGATGTCGACAAAGAATATTTTCTTTATTCCATTTGGCCAAGATGATCCATTTAAAAAACCGACCTCCATGGTCGCAAACATGGATTTGCTTTCTCAAACAGTAGAAGAGGCGCTCCAGCATAGACAAATTCAGCCGATTTTAATTGGAGCAAACGAATAATAGATTCACTAGAAAATCATGAAAGATTCAAAAAAGATGCTTCAAGCCTTGCTTTTCTATGGTAAAATAAAATGTAAAAAGTCATAGGATGGCCATCCGAAAGAAAAGAATCATGGATGGGTCGGAAGGAGTTTTACTGATGGGAAGAGGATTGCATGTAGCTGTAGTTGGAGCGACTGGAGCTGTCGGTCAACAAATGTTAAAAACACTAGCTGACAGAGATTTTGAAATGGATACACTGACTCTACTATCCTCAAAACGTTCTGCTGGAACAAAAGTGACATTCAGAGGTCAAGAGTATACCGTTCAGGAAGCAACACCTGAAAGCTTTGAAGGAGTGAACATTGCATTATTCAGTGCTGGAGGAAATGTTTCCAAGGCGCTAGCTCCTGAAGCAGTCAAACGAGGTGCGATTGTTGTAGACAACACAAGTGCTTTTCGTATGGACGAAAACATCCCTCTTGTCGTACCAGAGGTAAACGAAAAAGACTTGCATGACCATCAAGGAATCATTGCAAACCCTAACTGTTCAACGATTCAAATGGTAGCGGCATTAGAACCGCTTCGTCAGGCGTATGGCATGAAAAAAGTCATCGTGTCCACTTACCAAGCCGTATCAGGTGCAGGACATGAAGCCATTGACGAACTATACAGCCAATCACAAGCCATTTTAAATAAAGAAGATGTAAAGCCGGAAGTCATGCCTTATCAAATTGCATTTAATGCGATTCCGCAAATTGATAAATTCCAAGACAATGGCTATACATTTGAAGAAATGAAAATGATCAACGAAACGAAAAAAATTATGCATATGCCAGAGCTAGAAGTAGCGGCAACATGTGTGAGACTTCCAATTGAAACAGGACATTCAGAATCTGTCTACGTCGAACTAGAATCAAATGACGCAACAGTTGACGACATTAAGTCAATTCTTAAAGATGCACCAGGCATTACACTGCAAGATGATCCGTCTCAGCAAATTTATCCAATGCCTGCAGATGCTGTTGGAAAAAACGACGTATTTGTCGGCCGCATTCGGAAAGATTTGGACCGTCCAAACGGGTTCCATATGTGGATTGTATCTGATAACCTGCTAAAAGGCGCTGCATGGAACTCAGTTCAAATTGCAGAAAGCTTAAAAGCATTAAAATTAGTTTAACATTCAATGGATGATGAGGACGAACAGAAGAGAGTTAGGCATCTTTCGCCTGCTCTCTTCTGTTACGTCAGAATGAACTTGGAGTGAAAACAGTGAAAATAATTGTCCAAAAATTTGGCGGTACATCTGTCAAAGATGATCAAGGTAGAAAAAGGGCACTTGCACATATCTTATCGGCAAAAGAGAAAGGCTATAAGTCGGTTGTCGTCGTTTCCGCAATGGGACGAAAAGGCGACCCTTATGCGACAGATACGCTGCTTGGTCTGCTTTATGGCAGCGCGCAGCATATGACAAATCGAGAAAAAGACTTGCTCGTTTCCTGCGGAGAGAATATTTCAGCTGTTGTGTTTTCAAGTATGCTGAATGAAAACGGGCTAAAGGCTGTAGCAATGACAGGCGCACAGGCGGGCTTTGTGACAGATAAGGAGCATACGAGTGCGAAAATTATTGATATGAAGTGTGAACGTCTCGAGGCGGCACTGTCTGAACATGATGTTGTCGTTGTTGCTGGGTTCCAAGGAGCTGCGAAAAATGGGGACGTGACCACAATCGGACGAGGCGGCAGTGATACGTCCGCAGCTGCTTTAGGTGCTGCATTACAGGCAGACTTCATTGATATTTTTACAGATGTAGAAGGCGTCATGACAGCAGATCCCCGCATTGTTGAAAATGCAAAGCCGCTCAGAGTCGTGACATATACGGAAATTTGCAACCTTGCATATCAAGGGGCGAAAGTCATTCACCCGAGAGCTGTCGAAATTGCGATGCAAGCAAAAGTACCAATGAGGGTCCGTTCAACATACTCTGATGATGAGGGCACACTCGTCACGTCACACTACTCAGATAAAATGAGCCATGATGTGTACGACCGCCTCATTACGGGTATTGCACATGTCAATGATGTGACGCAAATCAAGGTCCCGGCAAAAGAAGGGCAGTACAGCGTCCAAACAGAGGTCTTCAAGGCTATGGCTAACGCACAAATCAGTGTCGACTTCTTCAACATTACACCGAGTGAGATTGTGTATACAGTGACAGGTGCAATGACTGAAAAGGCAACATCGATCCTAAAAGATCTTGGCTATACGCCAATTGTGACAACAAATTGTGCAAAAGTATCAGCTGTTGGCGCAGGCATCATGGGTGTACCAGGTGTCACATCTAAAATTGTATCGGCTCTATCCGAGCAAAACATTCCGATTTTACAATCGGCTGACAGCCATACGACCATTTGGGTGCTAGTGAACGAAGAAAACATGAGAGCGGCTGTCAATGCCCTGCACGAAGTGTTTGAACTTTCAAGATAAATGTGATTGAATCATGATGAGGTGAAAAAAATGAATTTCGGAAATATCGCAACAGCTATGATTACACCTTTTGATAAAAAGGGCAACATTGATTTCCAAAAGCTATCAATTCTCATTGATTACTTATTAAAAAACGGCAGTGACTCTTTAGTCGTTGCAGGGACAACAGGCGAATCGCCAACTTTATCGACTGAAGAAAAAGTCGCTCTTTTTCAGCAATCGGTGAAATTAGCAAATGGTCGTTGTAAAATCATTGCAGGAACAGGCAGTAATAATACAAATGCGTCTATCAAACTAACGAAAAAAGCAGAAGAAGCGGGCGTTGATGCAGTGATGCTTGTCGTACCTTACTACAACAAGCCATCACAGGAAGGCATGTATGCACACTTTAAAGCCATTGCCGAGTCTACATCTCTTCCTGTCATGCTTTACAATGTACCAGGGAGAACGGTTGCGTCATTAGCCCCAGAAACAACCATTAAACTTGCGCAAATACCTAACATTGTCGCGATCAAAGAAGCAAGCGGTGATCTTGATGCCATGACAAAAATCATTGCAGAGACACCAGAAGATTTCGATGTATATTCAGGTGACGACAGCTTAACACTTCCAGCTGTATCTGTTGGTGCAAAAGGAGTGGTCTCTGTGGCGTCTCATATCGTAGGACTTGATATGCAGCAAATGCTGAAAAGCTATGCTTCAGGTCAAACGGCCAATGCCGCATTGATCCATCAAAAGCTGCTCCCAATCATGAAACAGCTTTTCACAGCGCCAAATCCAACGCCTGTCAAAACAGCTCTTCAGCTGAAAGGACTAGATGTCGGATCTGTTCGTCTTCCGCTTTTACCTTTGTCAGAAGAAGAGAGACTGGATTTAAGCAGCGTCTTAAACAGCTGATCAAAACAAAAGATTTCGTAAGCGGTCATTCTCAGATGTCCCTGAGTATGACCGTTTTTTATACATAAACACTTTCTTAAAATGTGACTTCATCTTGTTTTCTAAAATTAGATTCAGTTATAATAGCATTAAGCGATGATGGACGGGCTTGAGACTAGGAGGATAAGAATTTTGAAAAAGAAAAATACAGAGAACGTAAGAATTATTGCACTGGGAGGCGTTGGAGAAATCGGGAAAAACTTATATGTCATTGAAATTGATTCCGACATATATGTGGTAGATGCAGGCTTGATGCATCCAGAAAACGAAATGCTAGGCATTGACGTCGTTATTCCTGATATCTCTTATTTAACAGAACGTGCTGATCGGGTGAAAGCAATTTTTCTTACCCACGGACATGATGAAGCAATCGGAGGCGTATTCCATTGCTTAAGCAAATTGTCTGTACCAGTTTACGGAACGAAGCTGACCCTTGCGTTACTTCGAGAAAAATTAAAGCAGTATGGCTTCAATCAAAAAGCTGATTTACGTGAGGTACATGCGAAATCAGTCATTACGTTTGAAACAACAAAGGTATCATTCTTTAGAACGAATCACAGCATCCCTGATTCAGTTGGGATCAGCTTCAAAACCTCTCTTGGTTCAATCGTATGCACAGGTGATTTTAAATTTGATCAAACCCCAGCGCTTAACCAAGCCTGTGACATCGGAGAGATTGCGAAAATTGGAAACAATGGCGTTTTAGCACTACTTTCAGACAGTGCCAATGCTGAAAAACCAGGTTATACACCTTCTGAGGCGCTCGTCCAAGACGAAATCTCAAATGCGATGTACAATGCTGAAAATCGAGTAATTGTCGCTGTATCTTCATCGAACATTAACCGCGTGCAGCAGATCATTAATGCAGCGAATCAAAATGGTCGTAAGCTTGCCGTAGCAGGGAAGAATATGATGACGATTCTTCAGCTGGCGATCAAACTTGGTTATGTCACAGCAGACGAAGAATTATTTGTACCAGTTCAAGAAGTGAAGAAAATGGCGAAAAACGATGTGGTCGTCCTCACAGCTGGAAGCCACGGAGAGCCTCTTGCTGCTTTAACAAAAATGGCAAAACAAAATCACAAACAGCTTCATATTGAAAAAGATGACACTGTTGTGATTGCATCTACACCTCTTCCAGGACAAGAACTCACATATTCAAAAACAGTGGATTTCCTCACAAGAAGCGGCGCACAAGTCATTTTTGCGCAAAAACGTGTGCATGTCTCTGGACATGGCTGCCAAGAAGAGTTAAAGCTGATGCTGAACTTACTAAAGCCAAAGTATTTAATTCCGGTGAATGGCGAATATCGTATGCAAAAAGCACATTCTCGTATTGCTGAAGAAGTGGGAATGAAACGAAGTGACATTTTCTTGATTGATAAAGGGGATGTTGTGGAGTTTAGAGGACAGAACGTAAAAATCGGTGAAAAAGTTCACCAAGGCAATATTTTGATCGATGGTCTTGGCGTTGGTGATATCGGGAACATTGTGTTACGCGATAGACGCCTATTGTCTCAAGATGGTATCTTAATTGTCGTTATTACGCTTGATAAACAAAAGAAACAATTAATTTCTGGACCTGAAATCATCACAAGAGGATTTGTGTATGTCAGAGAATCCGAAGAGCTGATTGTAAAAGCGACAGAAATGGTCAAAGGAATTGTCAAAGAGCAAACGGAAAACTCAATTGTTGAATGGTCAACATTGAAACAATCCATGCGCGACGTACTTAATCAATTCCTATATGAAAAAACAAAACGTAAGCCGATGATCATTCCAATTATTATGGAAGTGTGATGAGAAAGCCCAAGGAGCATAAGCTCTTTGGGCTTTTTTGATGTGGCGCTAGGAATGCGGATTGAATACGGCCTTCTTGTTCATAATAGAAGGAGAGTTTGAGGAAAGGATGGAGACAAATGGACGAAAAGAATGAACAGCAGCCTGAGCGAAAGCCAGAAGAAAAAGACAGCATTATGAGCAAAATACAGCAGCTTGGTGAAACAGCCATACCACAGCTGCCGCAAGATACAAATATACATTGCCTTACCATTATTGGACAAATTGAAGGCCACATGCAACTTCCGCCACAAAATAAAACAACCAAATACGAACATGTCATTCCGCAAATCGTCGCAGTTGAGCAAAACCCGAAAATTGAAGGTCTTTTGATCATCTTAAATACAGTAGGCGGCGATGTTGAAGCGGGACTAGCGATTGCAGAAATGCTTGCATCTTTATCGAAACCGACTGTATCGATTGTACTTGGCGGCGGCCACTCTATTGGTGTCCCGATTGCTGTATCGTGTGACTATTCCTATATTGCAGAAACAGCCACGATGACCATTCATCCTGTGCGTTTAACTGGTCTAGTGATTGGTGTCCCGCAAACCTTTGAATACTTAGATAAAATGCAGGAAAGAGTCATTAACTTTGTAACAAGCCACTCCAATATTACAGAAGAGAAGTTTAAAGAGCTCATGTTCTCAAAAGGCAATTTGACAAGAGACATTGGAACAAATGTTGTTGGTCATGAGGCAGCAGAATACGGACTCATGAATGAAGTAGGCGGCGTAGGACAAGCGATTAAAAAGTTGAACGAACTGATTGGAGACAGGGCATCTCAAAATGAGGGGCTGATCCAATGATTTTATATACACCTATGCCATATGAAGCCATTTACGCGGAGGAACAAGGAGATCGCAAACTTCAACAGGTAAACATCCAAGGCGTGCCAGTTATGGTTGAAATGAAAGAGGATGAAGCAGAAATTGTTCAAGTCATGAGTACCAATCCAATGGACTTTCTGAATCAAGAGCTTGCACCAGGCAAGCGATTGAAGTTACAATTAGGCACCAATCAAACCGACTCATATGAATGATTCTATGCTATAATAAAGGGAAAACTTACAACAAGATGCAGCCAAAACCAGGCTGCTTTCTTTCTGATCTTTCGGTAGGTTATATTTTCTTTCGTAGTAAGGTGATGAGTATGGCTAAAAAGAGAAAACGGAAAACGAGAAAAAAACAAAATAAACAGCTAAAACTGAAATATGAATTAAATGGGTTAGTCTGTATTGCCATAGCGATCATTGCCATTTTACAGCTAGGCGTCGTTGGACAAACCTTCGTACATTTATTCCGATTCTTTGCAGGTGAATGGTTCATTCTCTGCCTTATCGGATTATTTCTTTTTGGCGTGACCATCTTCTGGAAAAAACAAATCCCAGATATGTTGACAAGGAGAAAAGCAGGGCTATACTGCATCATTGCGAGTATCTTGCTTTTGTCTCATGTGAAGCTCTTTCAGCACCTCTCATCTGCGGGCGCGATAGGCTCTCAAAGTGTGATGAGAAATACATTTGAGCTTTTCTTGATGGACATGAAAGGTGAGACTGGGTCATCTGATTTAGGAGGCGGCATGATCGGTGCCGTATTATTTGCTGCTTCTTATTTCTTATTTGCACAAGCAGGCTCTCAAATTATGGCAATCGTTCTGATGCTGATTGGAATTGTGCTGATTACAAATCGTTCTCTTCAAGAAATGGTGAAAAAAGTGACAGTGCCTGTCTCACAATTTATGGTGAAGCAGTGGAAAGCGTTTGTTGAAGATATGAAAGGAATCAGGCAGGCGAAAAAGAGCGCGCCCCCTCAAAAAACAGGTGAAAAGAAAAAACGGTCTCGTATTCAGGAAGAGGACGATGATGATCAGATCTTGATCGAAGAGGAAACGCCGGTTTCTGACAATAGCCAGCCGATTATCTCAAGCTTTGCTGACAGAGATGACATTCTCACCCCGCTCGTTCAAAAAGAGCAGGTGGCAAAAGAGACAGAGCCTCTTCAAGAGTCTGTGCAAAATGCACCGGTTCCATCAGATTCTGCTGATGAACCAAAAGAGGCGCCGCCGATGACATTTACTGAACTTGAAAACAAAGATTACGAATTGCCGTCACTTGATATTTTGGCAGAGCCGCAGCACTCAGGGCAGCAAACAGACAAGAAAAATATATACGAAAATGCAAGAAAGCTTGAAAAAACGTTTCAAAGCTTTGGTGTAAAAGCAAAAGTTACACAGGTCCACTTAGGACCGGCGGTCACCAAATATGAAGTCTATCCAGATGTCGGCGTGAAGGTAAGTAAGATCGTCAATCTAAGTGATGACTTAGCCCTTGCTCTCGCAGCAAAAGACATTCGGATTGAGGCGCCGATTCCTGGTAAATCAGCCATCGGTATTGAGGTTCCTAATGCAGAAATCGCGATGGTTTCTTTAAAAGAGGTATTAGAATCAAAGCAAAATGACCGTCCAAACGCCAAGCTGCTGATTGGACTGGGCCGAAATATTTCCGGTGAAGCTGTGCTGGCTGAAATGAACAAAATGCCGCATTTACTTGTAGCAGGCTCGACTGGAAGCGGAAAAAGTGTGTGCATCAATGGTATTATCACAAGTATTCTCATGAGAGCGAAACCTCATGAAGTGAAAATGATGATGATTGATCCGAAAATGGTTGAACTAAATGTGTATAATGGCATTCCGCATCTGCTCGCTCCCGTTGTAACGGACCCTAAGAAAGCCTCACAGGCACTTAAAAAAGTAGTCAGCGAAATGGAGCGCCGCTATGAATTATTTTCTCATACGGGGACAAGAAATATTGAAGGATACAATGATTACATTAAACGTATGAATCAATCAGAAGAGGCCAAACAGCCAGAACTTCCTTATATTGTCGTCATTGTAGACGAGCTTGCAGATTTAATGATGGTCGCTTCCTCTGATGTAGAAGATTCCATTACAAGACTTTCGCAAATGGCTCGTGCTGCCGGGATTCATTTAATTATTGCTACACAAAGACCTTCTGTCGATGTCATTACAGGTGTCATTAAAGCCAACATCCCATCTCGCATCGCCTTTAGCGTGTCCTCGCAAACAGATTCAAGGACGATCCTTGATATGGGTGGCGCAGAAAAACTGCTGGGCAGAGGGGATATGCTGTTTCTACCGGTAGGTGCAAACAAACCGGTTCGTGTGCAAGGCGCCTTTTTATCAGATGAAGAAGTGGAGCATGTCGTTGATCATGTGATCACCCAGCAAAAAGCACAATATCAAGAAGAAATGATTCCAACTGAAGAAACGCAGGATCAGCTTACAGCTGTGGATGACGATTTATATGATGAAGCAGTGGAACTCATCATCGGCATGCAGACGGCTTCTGTCTCTATGCTTCAAAGAAGATTCCGCATCGGCTATACCCGAGCGGCCCGCCTGATTGACGCAATGGAAGAGCGAGGCGTTGTCGGCCCTTATGAAGGAAGTAAACCGAGAGAAGTCCTGCTCTCAAAAGAACAATATGACGAGCTCTCTTCATAAATCGAAGAGAGCTTTCCTAAAAAAGAAGTAAACGATAGTATGATTATGTTAACTGGAAGTCAGACTATTTATTTATTTGCAAAAACATGATATAGTTGTGTTCAACTTATCTCGGAATAGAGATTTCTCATCTTATCATTTGCATTGATTAGACGGAGGGAAAACATGTCGACCAAAACAGACAATCGCCATTTATATTTGAAAGTGATTGACCGTATTAAAGAAGATATACAAACAGGCGTATATGCAGAAAAAGAAAAGCTGCCTTCTGAGTTTGAGCTCTCAAAGCTTTTAGGCGTGAGCAGAGCGACACTGCGTGAAGCCCTTCGTGTATTAGAAGAAGAGAAGTATTTAATTAGAAGGCATGGTGTGGGAACGTTCGTCAACTCTAGACCACTCTTTTCAACAGGCATAGAACAGCTGGCAAGTGTCACGAAAATGATCGAGCAGGTCAATATGACGCCTGGTACCATCTTTTTATCCTCGCAAGAAGGGGAGCCAACAGAGAATGATGTGATTCGTTTTCAGTGTGATGAATCTGATGAGATTTTTTCAATGGAACGCGTTCGAACGGCAGATGGACAGCCAGTGGTATATTGTTTAGATAAAATTCCGGTCAAGCATCTTCCCGCTTCTTTTACACATGAAGAAGAGTCTCTTTTTGAGCTGTTTGGAAGAGAACCACACAGCGGGATTAAATATGCAGTTGCTGACATCGAACCAATCGGCTACCACGATCAGGTTTCACCGATACTCGAATGTGACCCTGAAACAGCATTATTATTACTGAAACAAATGCACTATGATCAGGATGATCAGCCGGTCTTATACTCGCTTAATTATTTTCGAGCGGATAAATTTAGCTTTCATGTGATACGTAAACGATTTTAACAAGCAGTCGCTTCCATAAGCGGTTGCTTTTTGTTTGCCCATACATAATACCCGTAAAACTTGCCACACTAATACGTAACAGTATATAGAATTGGGTGAATGATGTTGGGCGAGAAAACAGTCAGTAAAAAGAATATTATTGCATTATCATCAGTGCCTCTAATCATGACACTTGGGAACTCGATGTTAATACCTGTATTGCCAGAGATAGAAAAGACACTCTCCATCACTTCCTTTCAAGTCTCCCTCATTATTACGGTATACTCTGTTGTAGCGATCTTATGTATTCCAATCGCCGGCTATTTATCGGACCGAATCGGGCGTAAAAAGGTACTCCTGCCGTGTCTGTTAATCGCAGGTCTTGGTGGGGCTGTGGCAGCAGTTGCCTCAACGATCATGAAAGAACCCTACATGTGGATTCTATTTGGAAGGGTCCTTCAAGGTGTTGGCTCAGCCGGGGCAGCACCTGTCGTGATGCCGTTTATAGGAGATTTGTTTCATGATGATGAAGAAGTAAGTGCGGGACTTGGCGCCATCGAAACCTCTAACACAGCTGGAAAGGTATTAAGCCCGATTATTGGGGCGCTTCTGGCTTCATGGTTTTGGTTTGTGCCGTTTTGGTTTATTCCGTTCTTTTCAATCATCAGCTTTCTCATGGTACTGTTCATGGTAGAGTCCGCGAAAAAAGAGGAGGACCCGCCTACATTCAAAGAATTTTTAAAATCAACAAAGACCATTTTTAAGCATGAGGGACGCTGGCTTTATGCCATTTTTGCAATTGGCGGTTTTATTATGTTTCTTCTTTTTGGTGTGCTTTTTTACTTATCTGATAACCTAGAGGCAGCTTATCAAATTAAGGGTGTCAAAAAAGGGCTCCTGCTTAGTATCCCGCTCCTTTTTCTATCCATCAGTTCATACATTGCTGGGAAAACGATTGGAAAAGAAAAAGGGAAAATGAGAATCTTTATAATCGTAGGCATGGCCTTGTTATCACTTTCCTATATGTTTTTATGGTGGAATCACAGCTTTTACGTATTGTTTATCTGTTTAAGCGTTGGCGGTGTTGGCATCGGTATTGTACTGCCTGCACTTGATGCCCTGATTACAGAAGGAATCGAAAAAGAGCAGTGCGGAACCATTACGTCATTTTACAGCAGTATGCGTTTTATCGGTGTCGCTTTAGGACCTCCGATTTACGCCTATCTCATGGATAAAGGGGACTCCATCGTTTTTATTCTCTCGACCATTTGCAGTCTTATTTCACTATTTTTGGTCCTCTTCTTCATCCAGCCAGATGAAAAGGATGAAAGTGAACAATTAAAAACGGTTTAATCTAGAAAAAAGACGGTATTTTGCCATCTTTTTTCTTTTTTATAAATTGACATGTAAAATTTTGATAGTTAAACTAATGTATAGTAATATCTTTTAAATTATCCCAAATAGGAGGTGTTCAAAAACATTCATTTTCTGTCTTTCTTCAGGCAGAAATTGAGCTCGCGTGCTGATGATGAATATGTGTTTCTTCAACACGAAAAGACAATTGAATAGGTCATCCTGCCATTAGCACGTTGAAGGAGACGCAGTCAGCACTTCAGACACGCTCAAATACAGCAAATTGATTGATGAACTAGAAGGAGCTTGAAGCAGCTATGTTGCAAATAATTAAAGCAAGATGGATTGTATTAGTGGTGTGGATGATAACAGCTGTGATTCTGTTTATTACTGCGCCTAATTTAGAGGAATTAACAAGAGAAAAAGGGCAATTAAAGGTTCCGGAGGGGACACCAACAGCTGAGGCACTTCACTTATTGGATAAGCTATCAGATCATAACGGGAAAAAAGATACGGGTGTCATTGTATTCTCCGAACAACATCTGTTCCCTGAGAAAGAGCAGGAATTAAAAAAGGCTTTATCTGCACTCATGACTCATGCCCCAGACCTCCACATTGACGGAATTACTTCGTATTTTCATGTAGATCCGGACATTCAAAAACAACTTTTATCAAAGGATAAAAGTACACTTCTTGTTCCATTCAAATTCGACCACTACGAAACAAAAGCTGTGAAGATTAAAGAACAAATTGAGGAAGTTTTAAAGCCCTATCATGTCTCATATGAAATGACGGGTCAAAAATTTGTGGATTCAGATGTCATTAAAAGCTCTCAACAAGGTCTGAAGAAAACTGAACTTATTACGATGATTTTTATTTTCTTTATTTTAATCATTGTTTTCAGATCGATTTTGGCACCTGTTGTTCCGCTCATTACAATCGGCATTTCTTATGCCGTCAGCCGGTGTATTGTGGCTTTTCTAGTAGAATATATGCAATTTCCTCTATCTAATTTTACTCAGATTTTTATGGTAGCTATTATGTTCGGTATAGGAACAGATTATTGTATTTTGCTGTTAAGCCGTTTTAAAGAAGAGATCGGACAAGGTCGTGATGTCAAAGAGTCGATTATCATCACATATAAATGTGCAGGGAAAACGGTCTTTTTCAGTGGCTTAGCCGTGTTAGTCGGCTTCTCAAGCATTGGGTTTGCCAAATTTCAATTGTATCAATCAGCCGTTAGTGTTGCTGTTGGAGTTGGCATACTGCTGATTGCCCTAGTCACCATCGTTCCCTTTTTTATGTCTGTTTTCGGACAATCCCTTTTTTGGCCATCTAAAAGAGAAAACATTCGCCACCCGCAAAGTAAAATGTGGGAATGGGCTGGGCGTTTTTCATTTAAAAGGCCGCTGATCAGTTTAGGTTTAGTTGCACTAATTACTGTGCCTCCTATTTTGATGTATGACGGAACTCTTTCTTATAACAGCTTAAATGAGATTGGGACAAAGTATGAATCAGTGTCTGCATTTAATACGATATCAGAGCAATTTGGCTTTGGGGAAGCGCTGCCCCTGAATGTACTTGTTGAAAGTGACAATAAGTTAGATAACCAAGAAAAGATTGTCATGATTGAAAAACTGACCCGTAAATTAAATGACATTGACGAAGTAAAAACAGTCCGCAGTGTCACTAGGCCTGTTGGAGACGGGCTAAGTCAGCTTTACGTCACCTCTCAAGCAAAAGAGCTGGGAGGAGAACTTGGCAAAGGCCACGAAGGAATCGGGAAAATTTCAGATGGCCTGACCGAAACAAATCTTGCCCTTCTCAAACAAAAACCAAAAATTCAAGAATCCGCTAAAGGCATTGACCAGCTGATTGATGGAACAAAAGCGATCAAAAGCGGAATTGGAGAAGTAAGGGAGTCCTTGATCTCTTTAGAAGATGGGGTAAGGCGCAGTAAAGATGGCGTCGGGACCATCCGAAGTAAAATCAAAGAAGCGAAAAAGGAATTAGAGCAAGAATATCGCAGCAGTGAAGCGATGATTCAAGAGCTTAAGCGAATGGTGAGTACGCTGGAACGTCATGCGAAATCCAATCAGCAGCTGATGACCACCATTAAAAAAGTAAAAAATTCCTATGAAAATGTATCGTTTGAAGCACTTGAAAAACGGCTTCCAGAAGTAAAAGATATGGATGAATATAAAGAAATCAAGAAAGTATTCAAAGACACAAAAGAAATGCTTGATCAAGCTGGGGACCAAATGAGTGTGTATGAAGAGGAAGCCTCTCACTTTAAACAAAAGATCAAAAAAGCAGATCAAGTAATTCAAACCTTATCAAGCAAGCAAAAAGACGTAAAACGCCAAGTGCAAGCACTCATGGACGGGCTCGATCAAATTTATGACGGTCTTGAACAAACAAATGAAGGACAAAAACAATTGATTAAAGAAATGCCTAAAATTGAAGATGGCGCAGATCAACTGACAGGCGGACAAAAAGCCATCAAAAAAGGATTTAATCAGCTCTCATCAAAACTTACATTATTAACAGATGGATTAGGTGAAAGTATTGAAGGGCTCGAGCAGGTCAAAAGCGGCTTCACCGAGGCGGACGGCTATTTAAAGCAGCTTCAGCAAGCGCCAGATGAAGAAATAACGGGCTGGTTTATTCCAGAAGAAGTGCTGAAACGCCATGAATTTAAGCAAATCTTTAAAACGTATATGTCTCCAGATCGTAAATTAACAACCTTAGAAGTTATTTTAAATGTGAATCCATACAGCAATGAAGCGATGAAAGGCGTTGCCAAAATTGAGGACACCCTTGATCAATATTTACCTGTCAGCGGGTTAAAGAATGCAAATTACGGTGTGTCTGGTATCTCAAGTTTAAATGTAGATTTAAAAGAAACATCTGACGGTGACTTTATTCGAACGGTCATTTTCATGTTAGTTGGCATCTTTATCATTTTAATTATATTATTACGGTCAATCGTCATGCCGATATACTTAACACTTTCACTCATTTTAACGTATTTTACTTCCGTCGGATTAACAGAATGGATCTTCAAAACATTTTTTGGCTACGACGGTCTTAGCTGGGCTGTCCCATTTTTCAGCTTTGTCATTCTTGTCAC
Source organism: Bacillus sp. NMTD17 (assembly GCF_002998735.1). Taxonomy (NCBI): domain Bacteria; kingdom Bacillati; phylum Bacillota; class Bacilli; order Caryophanales; family Bacillaceae; genus Bacillus; species Bacillus sp. NMTD17. The sequence continues at coordinate 122,161 of NZ_PVRH01000002.1, read as the reverse complement.
CCTTGGCATTGATTATTCGATCTTCCTAATGGATCGCTTTAATGAATGGAAGGGAGAGCATGTGCAAGCATCAATGATATCAGCGATGAGAAATATGGGTTCTGTCATTATTTCAGCAGTCGCGATATTAGCGGGGACCTTCGCCGCCATGCTGCCGTCTGGTGTATTATCACTTGTTGAAATTGCAACGGTCATACTCATTGGACTTTTATTATATGCGTTTGTTGTATTACCTCTCTTTATTCCGGTCATGGTTCGTATTTTTGGAAAATGGAATTGGTGGCCTTTTAGAATGAAATAACGACCGGCGCCTCTGCTCATAGCAGAGGCGTTTTTATTTCCTATCCTTTCCTCTGATTGATATAATGTCTATTAAATGGCTGTTTCACGTATATATCAGCTATGTTCTAATACATAATAAATAGGATGAACAAAGGAGGTTTCTCATGACGTACTTACAAGAGAAGACACTAGACACACCTGGTCTTCATACTCATATTGTCAAAACAGAAAAATTTAAAACGGTCACAATCCTTTTTAAAATGCTTGCGCCTCTATCGAAAGATGACGTCACCATGCGTTCACTTTTCCCGCATGTGCTGTTAAGAGGAACAGAAAAAATGCCGAAAACAGGAGAATTGCGTGCTTATTTTGATGAGCTTTATGGTGCTACTGTTTCAGCAGACATGGCGAAAAAAGGGGAGAATCACATCATTACCTTCCGCCTGGAAATGGCGAATGAAAAATATTTAAAGGATCAAACACCTTTACTAGAAAAAGGAATTGCTTTACTATCTGATCTACTATTCCATCCGTATGTTGAAGATGGAGCGTTTAGTCAATTATATGTAGATCAAGAAAAACGTACTTTAAAACAGCGAATTCAAGCAGTGTATGATGATAAAATGCGTTACTCGAACTTAAGGCTTGTGCAGGAAATGTGCAAAGGTGAACCATATGCACTGCACGTCAATGGAGAAATGGAAGATATCGAAACGATCACAGCTCACTCGCTTTTTGAAGCTTATGAGCGTGCGCTTCAATCGAATCAGCTTGATCTTTATGTTGTGGGAGATGTTGACGAACAAGACATCAGCCGAATGGTCTCTCAATACTTCAAAACAAGTGATAGAGAACCGGTCAAACAACACGCTGACTCAACAAGAACGCAAAAAGAAGCAAAAGAAGTCATTGATGAAGAGGACGTGAAGCAAGGCAAGCTGAATATCGGCTTTCGCACGCATACGACGATTGCAGATGAAGATTATCCGGCGCTGCATTTGTTTAATGGCATATTTGGCGGCTTCTCGCATTCGAAGCTATTCATCAATGTTCGGGAAAAAGCAAGTCTTGCGTACTACGCTGTGTCTAGACTTGAGAGCTTTAAAGGCTTGATGATGGTCATGTCAGGAATTGAAGTCGGCAACTACCAGCAGGCAGTAGACATTATTAAAGAACAATTTGAAGCGATGCAAAAGGGTGATTTTTCAGATGAAGCGATTGACCAAACAAAGGCTGTCGTCAAAAATCAGCTACTTGAAACGATCGATACATCTTATGGGACAGCAGAATACCTGTATCAGCATGCCGTTGTGCCAACAGGAGAAACGCTTGATTCCTTTTTACAAGCACTTGACCGAGTGACAAAAGAGGACATCATCAAAGTGGGTCAGAAAATCGAATGGGATACGACCTATTTTCTTAAAGGAACGGAGGGTGCTTCATGACAGTGAAAACAATTCAATTCGACCAGCTGCAAGAAACGGTCTATCACGAAAAAATGGAGAGCGGACTTGACGTTTATGTGCTCCCAAAGCAAGGGTTTAACAAAACCTATGCGACTTTTACAACCAAATATGGCTCTGTCGATAACGAATTTGTGCCGCTTGGCAAAGAAGACATGATTCGAGTGCCTGACGGAATTGCCCATTTCTTAGAGCATAAACTGTTTGAAAAAGAAGATGGAGACGTATTTCATACATTTAGCAAACAAGGAGCATCCGCAAATGCTTTTACGACATTTACGAGAACAGCTTACTTATTCTCAAGCACCTCAAATGTCGAACAAAATCTTGAGACGCTCATTGATTTTGTTCAAGAGCCTTATTTTACTGAAAAAACGGTCGAAAAAGAAAAAGGCATCATTGGTCAAGAGATTAACATGTATGATGACAATCCGGACTGGCGTTTATTCTTCGGTCTGATTGAAAATCTATATCAAGAGCATCCCGTGAGAATTGATATTGCTGGAACAGTAGAAAGTATTGCTCCGATTACAAAAGATCATTTGTATGAATGCTATGAAACGTTCTATCACCCGAGCAATATGCTTCTATTTGTTGTCGGTCCCGTTGACCCGAAGCAAATATTAGACCAAGTTCGAGCGAATCAGGCGAAAAAACCATTTACAGACCAGCCAGATATCAAACGAAAAGACATCAATGAGCCTGAAGGTGTGTACCGAAAAGAATACGAACTTCCAATGAACGTACAAGGCTCGAAATGTATGTTCGGATTAAAAACAAAGAATCCTCATAAAAAAGGAAATGAGCTGCTAAAACATGAGCTCGGGATGAATCTCATTTTAGAGACGCTGTTTGGTAAAAGCTCTTTACAATATGAACAAATGTATGAAAAAGGCTTAATTGATGAGACCTTCAGCTACGATTATACGGAAGAAGGCGGCTTTGGCTTCACGTCAGTTGGCGGAGATACAAATGATCCTGATCAACTGGCAAAAGAATTAAAAGAAACCCTTCTTCAAGCAAAGAACTTGATGTCAGAAGAAAAAATTGAGCTAGCGCGCAAGAAGAAAATCGGCAGCTTTTTAAAAGCCATGAACTCTCCCGAATACATTGCGAACCAATTCACTCGATATGCATTTTTAGACATGAGCTTATTTGATGTCGTGACCATGCTGGAACAAATCCAATTAGCCGACATTCAGCAAATTTTAGAGGAAGAAATTGATGAAGAACGGATGTCCGTTTTCAAAGTCGTCCCGAAAACAAAATAAATAAAAAAAGACAAACTTAGATCAAATGAGTTTGTCTTTTTTATGTCTAATTGATAAAAGCATGTTATTAGTGAGGATTTTCATTGACAATCAATTTGTTCGTTAGTTAAACTCTTTAATAGTTAAACACTTAAACTAAAAAGGAGCAGCGTATGGAACAAAATAAAATTGCACAGCTCATTCAGAGATATGCAGACGTCTATCTCATGATGGAAAAAAAGGTATCGAGTATGATCACGGAAAAGCTTGATAAAGAGCTGACGCTTGATCAGTATTACTCGCTTCGATACATCAATTTACATCCTGGATGTACATCAACTGACCTTGCAAATGTATGTAATGTGAACAAAAGTGCTGTAACCTCCATGACAAATCGTCTTTTTACGAAAAACTATATTGTCCGTGAGCACGATCAAGCCGATCGAAGAAATGTTCACCTATACGTCACGCCAGAGGGCAAAGATGTGGTCAGCCGAATGGAAAAGCAGCTTCAGGATCTAGTTCGATCTTATTTTGAAAAGCTGGAAGAAAAAGAAATGGAATCATTTATTCAAACATATGAAAAGATCTATCAAGTGATCATCGAAGAGGAGGCACAAAGTACTAATGAGAGCAATCATAAAGGGTAGATGGCTGATCACGATTCTATGGATCGTATTAGCGGCAGTGTTACTCATCACCGCTCCTAATATGGCGCAATTAACAAAAGAAAAAGGGCAAATTTCTGTACCAGACGGCTATCCGTCCTCATATGCGGATCAGTTATTAAAGAAAATGTCTGAAAACGGCGATACAGAAAAATCAATCGTCATTGTCTTTCAAGAAAAGAACATCGTAAAAGAAAGAGAAACATCTTTAAAAAAGGCAATGGAGATTTTAGAAAAGGATCATGATCTACATGTAGAAGATATCACTTCTTATTTTGACGCCAACAAAGATATCAAAAAACAGATGCTCTCTAAAGATCGCACGACGCTCCTTGTTCCAGTTACATATGACTCAAACAAAATCAAAGCTTCCGATTTTAAAGAAAAAGTCAATGAAAAGCTGAAGAGCTTAAACCTAACATTTGAAATGACAGGACAGCCGTTAATTGATGATGATGTGATCACAAGCTCGCAAGAAGGTCTGAAGAAAACAGAGTTCATTACGATTGGGTTTATTCTCATCGTTCTTGTCCTTGTCTTTAGATCAGCTGTGGCGCCTTTCGTACCATTAGTCGCAGTAGCTCTGTCTTACTTGGTGAGTCAATCCATCGTGGCTTATTTAGTTAAATATCTCGACTTCCCGCTCTCGACCTTTACCCAAATTTTCATGGTCGCGATCATGTTTGGAATAGGAACGGACTACTGCATTCTGCTTCTCAGTCGCTTTAAAGAAGAGATCGCACACGGTAAAGATAAAATTGAGGCGATTCTGATTACGTATAAAACAGCAGGAAAGACCGTTTTATTCAGCGGAATTGCTGTGCTAATCGGTTTTACCTGTATAGGCCTGGCGCAATTCCAGCTCTATAAATCAGCTGTTGCAGTAGCAGTTGGTGTCGCTGTGCTGATTGTGGCGCTTCTCACGATTGTTCCGTTCTTTATGGCGGTTTTAGGAAAAGTGTTATTTTGGCCGATTAAAGGTGATATTGCTCATCCGCAGTCAAAAATGTGGGAAACAGCAGGACGCTTTTCATTTAAAAAACCACTTTTCAGTTTATTAATCGTAGGAATCATTACGCTTCCGCCCATTCTCATGTATAAAGGAACGCTTTCGTATAACAGCTTAGATGAAATCGGTAATAAATACGAATCAGTCAATGCATTCAATACCATTTCTGACAAATTTGGGCCAGGAGAAGCACTGCCGGCAACGATTGTCGTCAAATCAGCTGATCTGTTAGACAACAATAAAGGGCTGATTGCTGTTGAAAAACTCAGCCGTGCAATTGAACAAACAGATGGCGTAAGTAAAGTGAGAAGTGCGACACGTCCTGTCGGTAAAGGGCTGAGTGATCTGTACGTGAAATCACAAGCCAAAGAGCTGAATACCGGACTTGATAAAAGCAATGAAGGCTTGAAAAAAATCCAAGATGCACTGACGACAATGAGTAAATCTATTGAAGATCAAACGCCGCAGATCAAATCATCTGGAAGAGGCATTAACCAGCTGATTTCTGGCACTGAATCAGTACAAACAGGCATTCAAAATGTCGAGAAAATGTTAAGAAAACTGCAAAGCGGAATCGATCAAAACAAAAACGGTGTAGCAGAGATTAAAGAAAAAATTAAAAGTGCGAAAAAGGAATTAACGGCTCAAGTCGCACAAGTGAATCAGCAAGTTGCGCTATATAAAAGCATTTCCAAAGAATTAAAGGCAGCATTAGCGCAAGTTGATACGTCATCCTCTGCCGCAGCGGATGTAAAAGCATTAATCACACAAGCAAATCAACAATTTAGTACACTCGAAAAACAAATTCCGCAGGTAAAAGAAAATCAATCGTATCAAGCCATCAAAGCTTCATATAATGAACTTTCTACGACGTTAAAAGAAGGGGCGAAACAGGCAGACAGCTATGCCAAACAAGCAAAAGAAGCCAAAAAACAGCTTGAAGCAGCGGATGCCTTTATCGCAAAAGCTTCAGAGCAGCAGAAAGTCTTGACGAGTCAAATCGATGAGCTCATTGCTGGCTTAGACGCAATTGAAACTGGACTTGATCAAACGTCTAAAGGTCAAGGACAGTTAGCTGATAATATGCCGAAGCTTGCAAATGGAGCTGGCAAAGTGATTGATGGTCAAAAACAAATGAAAGAAAAGATTGGCGGCTTTGGTGATGACCTGACCAAGCTGACAGATGGGCTGAACAAGAGCGCAAGTGGCCTGGAGAAAATTTCAAGCGGGTTAATGGGTGCAGGTGACTACTTAGACGAACTGAAAAATGCACCAGATCAAGACATGGCCGGCTGGTTTATCCCAAAAGACGTGCTGAAAAACAAAGCATTCAAGCAAGTATTTGATTCATACATGTCGGATGACCGCAAGATGACAAAAATTGATGTCATTTTAGAAAAAAATCCATATGGCAATGAAGCCCTGTCGACGATCAAACAAGTAGAAGCTTCTGTCGAGCGGGCACTTCCTGAAACGAACCTAAAAGATGCATCATTCGGCGTTTCAGGTGTATCAAGTATGAACGCTGATTTAAAACAGCTGTCAGACCAAGATTTCAATAAGACGGTTCTTTACATGATGATCGGTATTTTCCTCATCCTGGTGATCCTGTTCCGTTCGCTTGTTATGCCGCTGTACTTGGTAGGTTCACTTATTTTGACTTACTTTACAGCTATCGGGATGACAGAATTTATTTTCACCCATTTCTTCGGATACCCGGGCATTAACTGGGCTGTTCCATTCTTTGGATTTGTCATATTAATGGCGCTCGGAGTCGATTATTCGATTTTCTTAATGGAGCGGTTCAATGAATACAAAACAAAAGACATTCAGTTTGCTATGACCGAATCAATGAAGAATATGGGCTCTGTCATTATGTCTGCTGCTGTTATTTTGGCAGGAACCTTTGCAGCAATGCTTCCTTCAGGAGTGCTGTCTCTCCTGCAGATTGCAACACTTGTTCTAACAGGACTTTTGCTGTACGCACTCGTTGTGCTACCATTGTTCGTACCTGTGATGGTGAAATTGTTCGGATCAGCTAACTGGTTCCCATTTAAACGAAAAGAATAGATATTTCAAATAGAAAGTAGGAATCCATGTGATGAGTCGTTGGGCGCTGATAACAGGTGCCAGTGGCGGGATTGGGCAGGCTGCAGCCAAAAAGCTTGCCCATGAAGGCTGCCACGTGATGCTCCATTATCACAAAAATGAACAGGCAGCCGTGCAGCTTGCCGCTCAGCTGGAAGAAACAAGTCATATTCAGACGCACGTCGTTCAAGCGGATTTAGCTAAAATGGGCGGAGCAGATGAGCTCGTCAGCCGTCTGCCTGTACCCCCAGATATTCTTGTATTAAATAGCGGTAAAAGTCATGTCGGATTAGTGACAGATACAGAAAAAGATGTATTAGCCAGTATGGTGCAGCTGCATGTCACAAGTCCATATGAGCTCACCCAACACCTATTGCCAGCCATGATTCAAAAAAAAGCAGGTCATATTGTTGTAGTAAGCTCGATATGGGGAGAAACAGGTGCATCGTGTGAAGTGCTGTACAGCATGGTGAAGGGGGCGCAAAATGCGTTTATTAAAGGTCTGGCAAAAGAGCTTGCCCCAAGTGGAATTAGAGCAAATGCTGTTTCGCCAGGTGCTGTCCGTACAGACATGATGAAAAGCTTCACACAAGAAGATATTGCAATGCTTGAGGAAGAAATCCCGCTTGGCCGGCTTGCATCACCTGAGGAGATTGCAAATGTCATTTGGTTTCTCGCCTCAAAGCAGTCAAGTTATATGACAGGTCAAATTTTATCCGTTAATGGCGGCTGGTACTGTTAAAAAACGTGTATAATTCGTCTCTCCATGACAAAAGCTATGGCTGTAATTCATCTTTTCGAATGGAGGAATCGACATGTCAGTACTTGAGAACTGGGACCATTGGAAAAACTTTTTAGGTGACCGTTTAAATCATGCGCAGGATAAAGGTTTAAAAGATGATACCATCAATAACCTTGCGTATGAAATTGGCGGATATTTAGCTAACGAAGTTGAAGCAAAGAACGAGCAAGAAAGAGTACTTGCTGACCTTTGGAGCGTTGCATCAGAAGATGAGCAGCGCGCTATTGCCAATATGATGGTCAAGCTGGTTGAAAATAATAGCTCGCACTAAACAAAAAGAGGGGTCGTTTGTGCCTCTCTTTTTATTTTAACCGTTTAGCAACATTGTGCTTTCTAAAAATGTGAAAATGCTTTATGATAAAGGAAGGTAAAAATTTGCCACAATGAAGGGGGTAATATCATTTGGCAAAGCTCGAATGGTATTTTGAATATGAGATACAGGTAAACCGTCCCGGACTATTAGGAGACATTTCTTCTCTAATGGGGATGCTTTCAATTAATATTGTGACAATTAATGGTGTTGATGTATCAAGACGCGGAATGCTTTTGCGCTGTGACCACACAGATCAAATTAAGCGCCTTGAATCAATTTTAAATACAATGGAAACGATAAAAGTAACGAAATTAAGACAGCCAAAACTTCGTGACCGCTTAGCGGTTCGTCACGGCAGATATATTCAGCGTGATGCGGATGACAAAAAGACGTTCCGTTTTGAAAGGGACGAGCTTGGTCTTCTTGTTGATTTTATGGCTGAACTATTTAAAAAAGAAGGACATAAATTGATTGGGATTCGCGGGATGCCGCGTGTCGGAAAGACAGAATCAATTGTGGCTTCAAGTGTATGTGCCAGCAAGAGATGGCTTTTTGTATCGTCCACTCTTTTGAAACAGACGATCCGAAGTCAGCTGATTGCGGATGAATACAGCCCAGATAACGTCTTTATTATTGATGGGATTGTGTCGACGCGAAGAGGTTCTGAGAAGCACTTGCAGCTTTTAAGAGAAATTATGAGACTGCCGGCAACGAAGGTGGTTGAGCATCCAGACATCTTTATTCAAAATTCAGAATATACAATGGATGATTTCGACTATATCATTGAATTGCGTAATAGTGCAGATGAAGAGATTACATATGAGCACGCTGAAGAACCACAAGTGTTTGATCATTCTGGTTTTTCTGGCTTCGATTTTTAATATGGTAATGGTAGGTGTTTGTTTTGACTGAATTGGGAAAACGGCTCATTGAGGCCAGAGAGGAAAAAGGGATGTCGCTGGAGGATCTTCAGACGGTGACCAAAATCCAAAAGCGCTACTTGCTAGCAATCGAACAAGGAAACTATGATATTATTCCAGGTAAATTTTACGTCAGAGCGTTTATTAAACAATATGCCGAAGCCGTTGGACTAAATCCTGAACAATTGTTCGAAGAATTTCGTAAAGATGTACCGAGCACGTATAACGATGAAGTATCTGATAAATTATCAAATATTAAGCCGCAAAGAGAGCTGCCAAAGCCTGCCTCGAAGGTGCTTGAGCTGCTGCCGACCATCTTGATTATTGGAGGCGTCCTTGTGGTCATCGCGATCATTTATGTAATTGTGCAGGCGGTCAATCATGATAGCGGGCAGAAGAACAATCAGGCGGCTCCTCAGCAGTCAGAATCTAAATATGAAGTATCTGAGGATTCATCTCTTGCAAAGGATCAAAAGAAAAAAGAAAAAGCTTCGTCAGATGATCAAGAAAAATCATCTAAAAAAGATGATTCATCAAAGGATTCATCCAAAGACGATGAAACGGTCTCTTTGAAGGCAGCGAATACGGAAGGCTCAACGACAACGTATGAAGTGTCAGGTGCAGATGAGATGGAGTTAACCATTTCTGCAACAAAAGCTTCATGGCTGCGCGTCAGAGACGAATCTGGAAAATTGCTGAAGATGGGTGAACTAAAAGATGGCGAATCGTTTAAAACAGACTTGTCTGAGCTCTCTCAGGTCGATATCCGTCTAGGCAATGCGACTGGAATTGATATCAAGGTGAATGACGAAACGCTTAAGTACGAATTAGACCCTAAAAACACCATGACACAAAACATTGTGATTGTGAATAAAGGAAAGGAAAAGTCATCTTAAGCAAGTAGATGACTTTTCTTTTGTTCCTACTATTATATATACATAAAAAAATGGCTTATTGGAGGATTGAATTTCATGTTTAACTTACCGAATAAAATAACTCTTTCCAGGATCGCCTTGATCCCTGTTTTTATGATCATTATGCTTGCACCTTTAGATTGGGGTGTTGCGCGTTTTGGTCACGTCAGCATCGAAGTGACGCATCTTGTTGGAGCAATCCTGTTTATTGTCGCTTCGACAACTGACTGGATTGATGGGTACTATGCGCGTAAACTTAACTTAGTGACAAACTTTGGTAAATTTTTAGATCCGCTTGCAGATAAATTGCTTGTTTCAGCTGCTTTAATTATACTTGTTCAATACAACCTCACACCGGCATGGATGGCGATTGTGATCATTAGCCGTGAATTTGCTGTAACCGGTCTAAGGCTTGTATTAGCCGGAGGCGGTGAAGTGGTAGCAGCTAATATGCTTGGAAAAGTGAAAACATGGGCGCAAATCATTGCGATTTCAGCACTTCTATTGCATAACCTGCCATTTGAACTTGTATCATTCCCGTTTGGTGACCTTGCGATGTGGGTAGCAGTGTTCTTCACTGTTGTGTCAGGCTGGGATTACTTTGCAAAAAACTGGGAAGCTTTAAAGAATTCTAACTAAAAAGGACGTGTACGCTTTGAAGTCAGAGAGAAAAGCAGAAATTATTGCAGTCGGGTCCGAACTTTTGCTAGGGCAAATTACGAATACGAATGCACAATTTATCAGCAAACAGCTAGCTGAAATTGGTGTGAATGTTTATTACCACACAGCAGTTGGTGACAATCCAGAGCGTTTAAAAAGGGCCATTCAAGTGGCGCAGGAAAGATCGAATTTTATTATCTTCTCAGGTGGTCTTGGACCAACCAAAGATGATTTAACAAAAGAAACCATTGCGAGTACGCTCGGAAAAGAGCTCGTGCTAAATGAAGAAGCATTTGAATCCATTCAAGACTACTTTCGAAAGACTGGACGAGACATGTCGCCGAATAACCGTAAGCAGGCACTCGTTCTAGAAGGATCTGATGTGCTCGTAAACCGGTTTGGGATGGCCCCAGGTATGTTTATTCAAGAAGACGATACATTTTATATGTTGCTTCCTGGACCGCCAAGTGAACTGCATCCGATGTTTGAGAACGAGGCGAAGCCGCTGATTTCTGAGAAACTGGGTTTAAAGGAAAAAATCGTGTCTGTTGTTCTCCGCTTCTTCGGAATCGGTGAATCACAGCTTGAAACAGACCTAGAAGATTTAATTGATGCTCAAACCAACCCAACGATTGCACCTCTCGCATCTGACGGTGAAGTGACACTTAGGCTCACGGCTAAGCATGAGGATGAAAAAGAAACGGAGCGTCTGTTAAAAGAAACAGAAGCGAAAATTTTAGCGCGGGTAGGTGAGTACTTCTACGGGTATGGTGATACATCACTTGTCCGTGAAGCTTCCAAGGCCTTGCACGAACACGGGAAAACAGTGGCAGCGGCTGAGAGCCTGACTGGCGGAATGTTTTCTGAATGGCTGACAGATCTTGAAGGTGCATCGTCGATTTTAAGCGGCAGTGTCGTTTGTTATACAAATCAAGTCAAACAGCAGGTGCTTGGCTGCCGGGAGGAAACGTTGTCTTCTCATGGTGCTGTCAGCAAAGAGTGTGCTCTAGAGCTTGCTGAAGGTGCTAGAAAGCTCGCGGGAAGTGATATTGGCATTAGTTTTACGGGTGTAGCAGGCCCTGATACCCACGAGGGACAGCCTGTCGGAAAAGTGTTCATTGGGCTATCTACGAAAGACCATACAGACGTGTTTGAATGGATGTTTACAGGAAGCCGGTCGGGCATTCGAAAGCGCGCTGTGAAATACGGTCTGCATCACTTGCTCAATTTATTAAAAGAGAGTTAATTTTGTTTTTTGTTAGGTTTACTCCTTTATAAAAGAGTGTTTTTTCTAATAGAAATCACTCTTTTCTTAAAAATCTGCCAAGAAAAAATCGAATATGTGTTCGTTTTTTTCTTGGCAAATGACGTAAAACAAGGTATAGTATAGATAGTGGAATTGATAAAGGAGGAAACAATAGAATGAGTGATCGTCAAGCAGCCTTAGATATGGCTCTTAAACAAATAGAAAAACAGTTTGGTAAAGGCTCTATTATGAAACTAGGAGAGCAAACAGATACACGCATTTCAACAGTACCGAGTGGTTCGTTAGCACTTGATACTGCACTTGGAATAGGTGGATATCCTCGCGGCCGTATTATTGAAGTATATGGTCCAGAGAGTTCTGGTAAAACGACAGTAGCACTTCATGCCATTGCTGAGGTTCAGCAGCAGGGAGGACAAGCTGCATTTATCGATGCAGAGCATGCGCTCGATCCAGTTTACGCTCAAAAACTAGGTGTCAATATTGATGAGCTGTTACTTTCTCAGCCTGATACAGGAGAACAAGCACTTGAAATTGCAGAAGCTCTTGTCCGCAGTGGTGCAGTTGATATTGTTGTTATTGACTCAGTAGCTGCTCTTGTACCAAAAGCAGAGATTGAAGGGGACATGGGTGATTCACATGTTGGTTTACAAGCACGTTTGATGTCCCAAGCACTTCGTAAACTATCAGGTGCCATTAATAAATCGAAAACAATTGCCATCTTTATTAACCAAATTCGTGAAAAAGTTGGGGTCATGTTCGGTAACCCTGAAACAACGCCAGGTGGACGTGCGCTGAAGTTCTATTCGTCTGTTCGTTTAGAAGTGCGCCGTGCTGAACAGCTGAAGCAGGGCAATGACATTATGGGGAATAAAACGAGAATTAAAGTGGTGAAAAACAAAGTAGCACCGCCATTCCGTATTGCAGAAGTAGACATTATGTACGGTGAAGGAATCTCAAAAGAGGGAGAAATCATCGACCTTGGAAGCGAACTAGATATCGTACAAAAGAGCGGTGCTTGGTATTCTTATCAAGAGGAACGTCTTGGGCAAGGCCGCGAAAATGCGAAACAGTTCCTTAAAGAAAACAAAGATATTCTTCTCATGATTCAAGAACAAATTAGAGAGCACTACGGTTTGGACACAAACGGAGTGAAAGCAGCTGAAGAAGAAGAAGGACAAGAGGAATTGGAAATTTAAAGACTAAAAGACGCTGAAAAGCGTCTTAGATGGTTGACAAAGGGCTAAAATGATCTTTATTTTAGCCCTTTGTCTTCTTTTCAGCGTGATAGAAAACCTTTGAAGTCTAGGAAGGGCGAGTACCGGAGCGGAGCGAATTAAACATTCGTGAGCACCGGAGCGCAGACCTGACACCGAATGCGAGGGTTTGTCTACACGCTAAAGACGCTGAAAAGCGTCTTTTTTTTACATTTACATGACAGCTAGCAGGTCAAAAGTTCTGTCTTTGCTTGAAATAACGACTTACGCCTCAGTCTGACTAGCTTGACAAGTATTTCCGACACAATTACAATGGGAATGTATCACTTGTTTTTCTTAACATGATTGATAACTAATTTAAACTTGACAAGGGCAGTGAGGATCTCATTCCCTGTGAAGGCCCTGTATGTTGAGACACAAAACAATGTACATGCCGACACTTTATTTGTAAAACCAAGTTCATAGCAAGAGGAGGTGAAAATATGTCGCCTACGATGTTTACGATCATCTCCATTTTGCTGAGCCTAATCTGTTTAGTTGTTGGCTACTTTGTTCGTAAAACCATTGCAGAAGCAAAAATATCCGGCGCAAGAAACATGGCCGAACAAATTGTTGAGGATGCAAAGCGTGATGCGGAAGCATTGAAGAAAGAAGCGCTCTTGGAAGCGAAAGATGAAATTCATTCCTTTCGTGTAGAGGCGGAGCAAGAAGTTCGTGAAAGACGTAATGAGCTTCAAAGACAAGAAAACCGTTTACTTCAAAAAGAGGAAAATCTTGATCGCAAAGACGAATCTTTAGATAAACGGGAGTCCCTGTTGGAGAAGAGAGATCATTCTCTGAATGAACGACAACAACATATTGAAGAGATGGAAAGCAAAGTGGATGATATGATTCGTTTGCAGAAAGCCGAGTTAGAACGCATTTCTAGTTTAACTCGAGATGAAGCGAAACAAATCATTCTGGATCAAGTTGAAAATGAGCTTTCCCACGACATTGCAGTCATGACGAAAGAATCTGAAAACCGAGCGAAAGAAGAGGCTGATAAAAAGGCGAAAAACATTCTTTCACTTGCGTTACAGCGTTGTGCAGCTGATCATGTAGCTGAAACGACGGTATCTGTAGTCAATCTTCCAAATGATGAGATGAAAGGTCGTATTATCGGACGTGAAGGACGAAATATCCGTACGTTAGAAACGTTAACAGGTATTGACTTGATCATAGATGATACACCTGAAGCTGTTATCCTATCGGGCTTTGATCCGATTAGACGTGAAACAGCGAGGATAGCTCTGGACAAGCTAGTCCAGGATGGCCGCATTCATCCTGCACGAATTGAAGAAATGGTGGAAAAATCACGCCGTGAAGTCGATGATTATATCCGTGAGATGGGTGAGCAAACGACATTCGAAGTCGGAGTTCACGGTCTGCATCCGGATCTCATCAAAATTCTCGGTCGCTTAAAATTCCGTACAAGTTATGGACAAAATGTCCTGAAGCATTCAATTGAGGTTGCACATCTTGCAGGTCTCATGGCTTCAGAGCTTGGAGAAGATGCAAAGCTTGCAAAACGAGCAGGTCTTCTGCATGACATTGGAAAAGCCATTGATCATGAAGTAGAAGGAAGCCACGTAGAAATTGGCGTTGAGCTTGCGACGAAATATAAAGAGCATCCTGTTGTCATCAACAGTATTGCCTCTCACCACGGTGACCAAGAACCGACATCCATTATCGCTGTTCTTGTTGCGGCAGCAGATGCATTATCTGCAGCACGCCCTGGTGCAAGAAGTGAGACGCTTGAAAATTACATTCGGAGACTTGAGAAATTAGAAGATATCTCTGAATCTTATGAAGGTGTTGAAAAATCGTTTGCGATACAGGCTGGACGTGAAGTACGTATTATGGTGAAGCCAGATTCAATTAATGATCTTGAAGCTCACCGTCTAGCAAGGGATATTCGTAAGCGGATTGAGGACGAGCTCGATTACCCTGGTCACATTAAAGTGACGGTCATTCGAGAAACTCGCGCAGTAGAGTATGCAAAATAGAGCGGTGCGCTTAGCGCCGCTTTATTTTTTTGTGTAAATATGCAACACTGATAAGAAGTCAATTTATAAGAGAAAGGGTTCAAAGCGCATGAAAATATTATTTGTTGGAGATATCGTCGGTTCACCTGGACGAGACACACTGAAAGAATACTTACCAAAGCTAAAGAAGAAATATCAGCCCCACTTTACCATTGTCAACGGAGAAAATGCTGCTCATGGGAAAGGGATAACTGAAAAAATCTATCATGAGCTGCTGCAAGCAGGAGCTGACGTGCTTACAATGGGCAACCATACATGGGATAAAAGAGACATTTTTGATTTCATCGATGACGCAGCCAACATGGTTCGTCCGGCGAACTTCCCAGAAGGCACACCTGGTAAAGGTCTTACATTTATAAAAAAACAAGGAAAAGAACTGGCCGTCATCAATTTACAAGGACGCACTTTTTTACCGCCAATTGACTGCCCGTTTCAAAAAGTAGACGAGTTAATTGCGGAAGCATCCAAACGTACACCGTTCATTTTTATTGATTTTCATGGTGAAGCCACAAGTGAAAAGCAAGCGATGGGCTGGTATACAGACGGCCGTGCATCATGTGTCGTTGGAACGCATACACATGTTCAAACAGCAGATAACCGCGTTTTGCCAAAAGGAACTGCGTATATTTCAGATGTGGGAATGACAGGACCTTATGATGGCATTTTAGGTGTTGATCGGGAGACGATTATTAAACGATTCAAAACGAGTCTTCCAGTCCGTTTTGAGATTGCAGAAGGACGCACAACATTAAGTGCAGTAATCGTAGAAATTGACGAACAGTCGAAAAAAGCTGTCAAAATTGATCGAATTTTGATAAATGATGACCATATTTTCTTTGAATAAATGTTCACATATTTATTTCAGAAAAATATTAATCAGAAAGAAGGAATATGCGCCCTCTATCGTGAATATAGTAAAAATGGTAGGTAGCCTGCTATTTTTGAAAAACATTTTGGGGATGGATTTTCAAAAAATAGCATCATCTAACAAAGATTGTTCTAATGAACACTCACTTATCCATTGTAAATTTAAGGGGGAGCAGAAATGGAAATTTTAAAAGTTTCAGCAAAGTCAAATCCGAATTCAGTAGCAGGAGCATTAGCAGGCGTTTTACGTGAACGCGGTGCAGCGGAAATACAAGCAATCGGCGCTGGAGCGCTGAATCAGGCGGTCAAGGCTGTAGCCATAGCAAGGGGATTTGTTGCACCAAGCGGAGTGGATTTGATATGCATTCCAGCCTTTACTGACATTCTTATCGATGGAGAAGAAAGAACAGCAATCAAATTGATTGTTGAGCCGCGATAATTCTAATTTTATTATTTTCAACCTGCTTACATCATGTGAGCAGGTTGTTTTTGTTTACCACTATACATTTCTTATATAACATATTCAGTTCATGAAATAGATAAAAATGACATATTAGAGCTTGCATTTTTTCACCAGAATGATAAATTAAGATGAAGTTAAAAATACTTCATCAAAAATAAATATTTAAGTAGGTGAAATAATGATTGAAGCTTTTTTGAAAAGAGGAAAGCTTGTTTTTATTTTATTTTTTATTGTTCTCATTGCTGGCGGCTATTTATTCGCGCAGCTCCCTAAACGAGAACTGCCAGAATTCCAAGCGAATATCGTCACGATTTCCACCGTGTTTCCTGGTGCGGATGCAAAACAGGTGGAAAGTAATGTAACCAATAAGCTCGAATCAGCCATATCTGATATCAATGGTGTAGAGAAAACGAGCTCTGTTTCTGCCATTGGTTTTTCAAATATTGTGCTTGAAATTGATGATCAAGCCGACTTTCAAAAGGTGGCAAGTCAGATTAAGAATGAAACCACGAGTGCTGCGTCGTCCTTTCCTAATGGAGTGATGGAGCCGGATGTAAAGGATGAGTTCGGCAACGTGCCGGTTGGTTCTTATATGGTTGTGGCGAGTCAATTAACGGACTTGGCAAAAAGTCAGGAATCGCTGCGTGCGTTGAAGGAAAAGGTTGAGGACATCAAAGGGGTAGACAGTGTCGTCATCAAAGGATTCAATGACAAACAAGCGGTATTAAACTTAGACTCGAGTAAACTGGAGGATGAAGGGTTAAATGTAACGGATGTTACAAATGCCATCAATCAGGAATTTGACACATCTCCACTAGGCGACATTCGGGCAGGCGGCGAGAAGGTTAAGCTGTCCATTGATGCCTATGACCGTTTGGATCAAGTGACAAAGATTGAGCTTTTCTCCAAAACGAACCGTGAGCCGGTCACAATCAGTCAGCTTGGCAGCTTAAAAGAAGTAGAAAAAGAGAAAAGTGACATTGTGTCGTATAACGGAAAGCCCGCCTATTCATTTACAGTCAATATCAAACCAGGGCTTGATATTCCTAAAATGTATGACAAAGTCAGTGATGTTATTAAGAAAGAGAAGCAGCTTCCAAATGGTGTGGAGTGGGTAGACTACTATTCACAAAAAAGTGATGTGGATGCCATTTTTAATGATTTAATAAAAGAAGCCATTGTTGCGGTCATCGCTGTCATTATCGTCACCACACTTGGTCTTACCATTGGCGGTGCGTTCATCGTTTCACTTGCCATCCCATTATCGATCACAATCGGAACGATTCCGCTGCCATTTTTACAAGTGGACCTCAATCAGATTTCGATTATCGGCTTTATCATTGCCCTAGGAATACTTGTCGATGATGCCATTGTCGTCAACGATAATATTTTAAGGCAGATGAAAAAATACGAAAGTCCGCTTAAAGGAACGATTGCAGGTGTGAAAGAAGTTGCAGGGTCTATTTTGACTTCAACACTTGCGGTTGTGTTTGCTTTCTTGCCACTTGTTTTCTTATCAGGTGCAAACGGTTCATTTATACGAGCATTACCGTCTGTCCTAGTCACGACTGTACTTGCGTCTATGGTGATTTCTCTGACACTAGTGCCAGTCTATCAATATACCGTGAACCGAAAAAGAAAGAACAAGAAAATTCAAAAAGAGCCAGGGTTCCTAGGCAAACCGTTAAAAAAATTAGCTGATTTTTATGCAGACCGTGTGCTGACGAATATTGTGAAGCGTCCGCTGCTTATTGGCCTAAGTGGTTTGCTCGTTGCAACGCTTGCCTTTTTACTGATTTTCGTCACACCATTTGAATTTTTCCCTGCAGCGAATAAGAAAGAAGTGGTTGTCACTGTCACACTTCCAAGTGAAACAACATTAGACAAAACAAAAGAAACATTAGAGAAAATAGAACAAGAGATGAAACAGCAGAAAGGCATTGAAGAGACGGCGATCTTTGCAGGCGGCGGTGTACCGAACCTGTTTAATGAAAGTATCTCAAATGCAAGTGATCATACTGGTCAGGTTGTTGTGAGAGTAGACAATGATCAGATGACGAGTAAACAATTGATAGATCGTATGACAGAGCCTTTGCGTAAGAAATTCAAAGATGCTGATATCTTTATGAAAACCATTGTTCAAGGGCCGCCAACCGGTGCGCCTGTGACTGTAACCATTGCGGGTGACTCTTTTGCAAAGCTCATTAATATCAAAGAAACGCTCACAAGTGAAATGAAAGAAAAAGGAGCGAGCTTGATCACTGACGATGTCAATCAGCCGGTAAAAACCATCTCCTTTGAATTAAACCGTGACCGAATGGCAGAGGATGGACTCAGCGCTCAGTTTGTCAGCAGACAGCTCGGTCTTGTGACAGAAGGCATGCCATTAGGCAGCTTTAAACAAGGAACAAAAGATATCGACCTAGTGGTCAAACAGGATATGGCTACACACCAAAATGGATTAAAGCTAAAAGAAATAAAAGTGCCTGTCAATTCAAATGAAGGTGGTATGCCTTCACTCGAGCCGCTTAGCCGATATGTAAAAGAAAAAGAAACAGAGCAGTACGAAAGCATTCCACATGAAAATGGAATTCCGACCATTACGCTGAAGGCGTACCCTGGCACGTCAGAGTCGTTTAAAGATGACATGAAAGAAGTCGTCAATCAAGTAGGAAAAACGGATGCAGCGAAGGAGCTAACCATTTCTCAAGGTGGAGAAAATGAAGATCAAACCCAGTTCTTTATTGAAATTAGTCTCTTATTTGGGGTTGTCTTGCTGCTCATTTATGTGACCATCGCTTTTCAGTTCAATTCATTGATGCTTCCATTGTTAGTTCTAGGTACGGTTTACTTAGCGATATCTGGAGCTGTTATAGGACTGTTTGTCACACAAACACCGTTCAGCTTCATGGCAACAATGGGAATTGTCTCATTAGCTGGTATCGTGGTCCGAAATGCGGTTGTCTTGTTCGAATTTATTGAGCAGCGGCGTAAGCAAGGATTCGATCAACAGACAGCTGTCATTGAAGCTGGAAGAGCAAGGATTAGGCCAATTTTACTAACAGCCTTTACAGCACTGGTTGCCCTTATGCCTGTAGCATTAAGTAATGACCCGCTCTTTAAGCCGCTGGCAATCTGCATAGTTTCGGGTGTCTTTTTCTCAACGATTCTCACACTCTTCATTGTGCCAGCCTTATATATTGCCGTTTCAAAAAGACGGTGACGCAAAAAGCAAATCTCCTTCTCTACGGGGATTTGCTTTTTTTTAGAAAAATATCCAAAAAAATATGTGGAGTGTTCATTTGTCTTTTTACAGTAGACAGTGGTATTTACGACTAAAATAAGACGTGTTAAAATCTCATTGGGAGAAGTTTTTTTAACAAAGGGGTTGTACGTCATGTGTGGAACGATGAAAGCAATTGTTAAAAAAGAAAGCGCTTACGGAGCGGTACTGATGGAAATGCCGATTCCAGAAATCAATGATCATGAAGTATTGATTCAGGTGAAAGCCACTTCGATATGCGGAACAGACGTGCATATTTATAACTGGGATGACTGGGCAAAGGGAAGAGTTAAAGCGCCCTACATTTTTGGACATGAATTTACAGGGGAAGTTGTCAAGGCGGGAAAGCAAGTCTCGCGTGCAAAAGTAGGGGATTTTGTATCGGCAGAGACACATGTTGTATGTAATCAGTGCTATATGTGTTTAACCGGTCAGCAGCATTTATGCAGTGAAACGAAAATTTTAGGGGTAGACATTGACGGCTGCTTTGCTGAATATGTCAAAGTACCTGAACAAAATGTGTGGCACAATCCAGCTCAAATGCCAGTAGAGCTTGCGTCTATCCAAGAGCCGCTTGGAAATGCTGTTCATACAGTGCTGCACACACCCGTTTCAGGTAAGTCAGTGGCGATTTTTGGCTGCGGACCAATCGGTTTAATGGCGATCGCCGTCGCGAAAGCTTCCGGTGCTGTTCAAGTGTTTGCCGTCGATCAAAACGAATACAGGCTGGATCTTGCCCGAAAAATGGGGGCAGATCATATCGTGGATATTGGAAAAGATGATCCTGTTGAGGTGATTAAGCAGTTCACACGGATGGAAGGAGCAGATGTGATATGCGAGATGTCAGGACATCCAGTTGCCATTAATCAAGCTCTCGAAGCTTGTGCAAATGGAGGGAAAGTCAATATACTAAGCTTGCCAGAAAGGCCAGTGACAATTGATATTACGAATCAAATTGTTTTTAGGGGATTAACCGTCCAAGGAATCACGGGGAGAAAAATGTTTGAGACGTGGCGTCAAGTATCTGAGTTATTAAGAACGAATACCATCGATGTCCAGCCAGTTGTCACCCATACGCTGCCATTTGAACAGTTCGAAAAGGGATTTGAACTCATGAGAAATGGTACGTGCGGAAAGGTCGTACTGATGCTGCCATCAAATCAAAGGGGGAAGAAATGATGAAAGAATTCACGTATTTACAAGATGAATTGGAAACAATGAAGCAGCAAGGCACCCACCAAACATTGAAAGAGATCGACTCAAAACAATCATCCACTGTGACATTAAATGAACAATCTGTCATACAGCTCTCCTCAAATAACTACTTAGGCCTCACCTCACATCCAAGGCTGATGAAAGCGGCAAAAGAGGGAATTGATGAATTTGGTGCTGGCACAGGGTCTGTACGAACCATCGCCGGCACAATGACGATGCACGAACGTCTTGAAAAAAAGCTCGCTGCATTTAAAAAGACAGAGGCAGCCCTTGTGTTCCAATCAGGCTTTACGACCAACCAAGGGGTCTTATCAAGTATCCTGACAAAAGATGATATTGTGATTTCAGATGAACTGAATCATGCCTCAATCATTGACGGCATCCGATTAACAAAAGCAGATAAAAAGGTATACGGTCATTCCAATATGGAACAGCTTGAGAAAATTTTAAAGAAATCTATGAATTACCGCATGCGTCTCATCGTCACAGATGGTGTGTTCTCGATGGATGGAGATATTGCGCCACTTCCTGAGATTGTCAGGCTCGCAGAAGCATATGATGCATTTGTGATGGTAGACGATGCGCATGCCTCGGGCGTGCTTGGTGAAAATGGCCGCGGGACAGTCAACCATTTCAAACTCGACGGCAGAGTGCATATTCAGGTTGGGACACTTAGCAAGGCTGTCGGAGTGCTCGGCGGCTATGTAGCGGGATCAGCCGTTTTAATTGATTATTTAAAGCATAAAGCAAGACCGTTTTTATTCAGCACCTCACATCCGCCAGCAGTGACTAGAGCGTGTGAAGAAGCGATTGAAGTGCTGTTAGATGAACCGGAGCGAATTGGCACGCTCTGGGAGAACGCCGCCTATTTTAAAGAAAAAGTCGTCAGTCTTGGATTTCAGGTTGCACCCACAGAAACACCGATTATTCCAATTATGATTGGAGACGAAGCCCTTACTTTCCGCTTTTCAAAGGCTTTAATAGAGCGAGGCGTGTTTGCTCAAGGCATCGCCTTCCCAACTGTGGCAAAAGGAAAAGCGAGAATTAGAGCCATCATCACAGCAGAGCACACAAAAGAAGAACTAGACCGTGCACTGACGGTGATCAAAGAAGAAGCAAAAAAACTGAATATACTTGATTGAGAGAGCGCAGGCTCTCTTTTTTTTGCACTATTCTTTCCATATTTCATCAAATCTACCGTTTGTTATGTATAATGTATGTAAAAAGATCTATTGAGGTAAGTGATGAGAGAAATGTTATTTAATAAAGATGAGTTTTATAAGCAATTTTTAGATTATAAGAACAATGCAAGAACAGATAAGAATCACCCTTTTCACAAAATGTTTAATAAAGAAATACCAAACAAAATTCAATGTGAATTAGAAAAACGTCATATGAGGAATTTGGATAGGATCGATATTAAAGCATCTACAGGAAATGGAAAAGTTGCAGAATGTTTTTGGATTGCACTTTTAGACAGGAGATTAACCACAAATCCTAATTCCCAAAAAACAACGACACAAAAAGGAATATTTATTGTTATTTTATTTGCTGAGAACGGGGAAGATTTTTATTTAACAATTGAAACTGGAACTGAAAATTTATCTTTGTCTGAAATTAAAGAAGAGGCAGCCGTTTGGAGGGAAAGGCTACAGCCAGAATTAAAGCACCATAAAAGATTAGAGGGCTTTCATATAGGTGATTTTCATTTGGGTAAATCATTAAGACCTAAAAAATATGTAGCAAGCTCATTGGTCTTTAAAAAGTATAATATTGATCATTTTGACCATCACCAATTAATAGAAGATATCAATTCTTTAAACGAGTTTTTTTATGATTTTGTTTACGAAGTATATTTGGATCAGGACCTTACTCCAAAAGTGGAACATCAGAACAAATTTAAAAGAAAAAGAATCATTCATAGAGATGTTTATAAACAATTAAGAGAAGAAAGAGCAAAGCAAAACGAAGAGACAGGTAGAATAGCTGAGAAATTTGTTTATCATATGGAAGTAGAGCAATTAAAAGCAGCGGGTCAGGAACAATTAGCGGAAGCTGTCAATTGGGTGGCTGAAACGGAAGATGGTCATGGATTTGACATCAAATCTTATTACCCCGATGGAAAAGAGAAACTAATAGAAGTAAAAGGATCTAAACTTACTCATCAAGACTTTCCATTTTTCTTATCTGAACAAGAAAGAATGGTAGCAGAAGAGGAAAAAGAAGCATATGTGATTACTTTAGTTGAGAGTGTCGGTACACAGCAGATGAAAATTGTCAAAGAAATACAAAACCCTTTAGGCAAAGACGATCTACATCTGAAACCTACTCAATATTCATGCAGAATTCGTGTGGATTGAAAAGTGATGGCACATATGAATTTATTTTCAATTCATCACAAAATAGTCTATACTGTAGGGTGGAGCTTGGTTTGAAAGGAGTACAAATTCATGAATGAAGAGCAGAGAAAAGCGAGCGGACAAGTAAGTTCATCGGACAAAAAATCCGAGAAGGACTACAGCCAGTATTTTGAAGCTGTGTACATTCCGCCTTCCTTAAAAGAAGCAAAAAAACGGGGTAAAGAAGAAGTCGAATACAATCAATTTCAAATTGACGAGCGGTTTCAAGGTTTAGGGAACGGCCGCAAGTTTTATATTCGCACATATGGCTGTCAAATGAATGAGCATGACACAGAAGTGATGGCTGGTATCTTTATGGCGCTTGGTTATGAGCCAACAAACTCAACGGAAGATGCAAATGTCATCTTATTAAACACTTGTGCGATTCGTGAAAATGCGGAAAACAAAGTGTTCGGAGAGCTTGGTCATTTAAAAGCATTAAAACGTGAAAAGCCAGATTTAATTTTAGGTGTCTGCGGATGTATGTCGCAAGAGGAATCTGTCGTCAACCGTATTTTGAAGAAACATCCATTTGTTGATTTGATTTTCGGTACACACAACATTCACCGCCTGCCAGAGTTGTTATCTGAATGCTATCTTTCAAAAGAAATGGTCATCGAGGTTTGGTCAAAAGAAGGCGATGTCATTGAAAACCTTCCGAGAGCCCGCCAAGGAAAAATTAAGGGCTGGGTGAATATTATGTACGGTTGTGATAAATTCTGTACATACTGTATCGTCCCTTACACGCGCGGTAAGGAAAGAAGCCGCCGCCCGGATGAAATTATTCAAGAGGTCAGACGTTTAGCGGCAGAAGGATATAAGGAAATTACCCTTCTTGGTCAAAACGTGAATGCGTATGGAAAAGATTTTGAAGACATGGAATATGGTCTTGGACACCTGATGGATGAGCTGCGTAAAATCGATATTCCGCGTATCCGTTTTACAACAAGCCACCCGCGTGACTTTGACGATCACTTAATTGAAGTGCTTGCTAAGGGTGGGAACCTTCTCGATCATATTCATTTGCCAGTTCAATCAGGAAGTTCTTCTGTATTGAAACTCATGGCGAGAAAATATGACCGTGAGCGTTATCTTGATCTTGTGCGCAAAATCAAAGAAGCCATGCCAAATGCTTCATTAACAACGGACATTATTGTTGGGTTCCCAAATGAGACAGATGAGCAGTTTGAGGAAACACTTTCCCTCTATCGCGAGGTTGAGTTTGATGCCGCTTATACGTTCATTTACTCTCCAAGAGAAGGAACACCAGCAGCGAAAATGCAAGACAACGTGCCAATGCATGTGAAAAAAGAACGTCTGCAGCGCCTGAATGCCCTCGTGAATGAAATTTCCGCGAAAAAAATGAAGGAATATGAAGGGCAGACTGTCGAAGTATTAGTAGAGGGTGAAAGTAAAAACAACCCTGAAATCCTAGCCGGATATACAAGTAAAAGCAAGCTTGTGAATTTTAAAGCACCAAAAGAAGCGATTGGCAACATCGTCAAAGTGAAAATCACACAAGCCAAAACTTGGTCTCTTGACGGAGAAATGGTTGGAGAAGCTATC
This sequence comes from Bacillus sp. NMTD17, assembly GCF_002998735.1. Classification (NCBI taxonomy): domain Bacteria; kingdom Bacillati; phylum Bacillota; class Bacilli; order Caryophanales; family Bacillaceae; genus Bacillus; species Bacillus sp. NMTD17. The sequence goes on along the minus strand of NZ_PVRH01000002.1, from coordinate 97,434 downwards.
GAGGTGAATTAAAATGACGCTTTATTCAAAAAAAGAGATTGTCGAGCGTGCAAGAGAGCTCGCTAAAATGATTTCTGAAACAGAAGAAGTTGATTTCTTCAAGAAAGCAGAAGCGCAAATCAATGAAAATACAAAAATTTCAACGATTATTAATCAAATTAAGGCGCTTCAAAAACAAGCTGTGAATTTAAAGCATTACGGCAAACATGAAGCCTTAAAGCAAGTGGAAGAAAAAATCGATGCCCTGCAAGAAGAACTGGATGAAATCCCGGTGATTCAAGAATTCAAAGAATCACAAGTGGAAGTCAATTCCCTGCTTCAGCTCGTAGCGCATACGATTTCTAATCAAGTAACAGATGAAATCATTCTTTCAACCGGCGGTGACCTCTTATTAGGAGAAACCGGTTCAAAAGTGAAAAACTCATCACCAAGTTGCTCCATTAAATGAGAAAACCCCGCAGATGCGGGGTTTTTTGCTTTGCTATCATCATTTTTTGAAAGAACAGAAGAAATTCACCCTTCCTGTTCTACCTCTTGCTTCGTCACCCCAAAATCTCTCACTCTCCAACTTTTCCAATTTTCAAGGCAAGTTTATGGGCGACCATGCATACACTGAAACAGAAATGAATTTAATTGAACATGAAGTTCAAAATCGTGACACACTAGACGAATGCCCAGCATAAGATAAAACGATCAAGAACAAGGAGGCATGCCGGAATGTCTGAATACAGAGAGATTATTACAAAAGCGGTGGTTGCAAAAGGGAGGAAATTCACCCAAAGCACACACACCATTTCTCCATCGCAAAAACCAACCAGCATCCTAGGTGGTTGGATCATTAATCATAAGTATGATGCTGAAAAGGTCGGTAAAACTGTTGAGATTGAAGGAACCTTTGATATTAACGTATGGTATTCTTACGCTGATAACACAAAAACAGAAGTCGTCACAGAACGGGTGAAATATGTAGACATCATCAAACTGAGATATAAAGATAAAAATTTCCTTGATGATGAGCATGAAGTGATTGCAAAAGTGCTGCAGCAGCCGAATTGTTTAGAAGTGACCATTTCACCAAACGGCAATAAAATTATCGTTCAGGCAGAACGTGAATTCATTGCTGAAGTGGTAGGAGAAACAAAAATTGTTGTAGAGGTCAATTCAAGCTGGAAAGAAAAAGATGATCACGAGTGGGAAGAAGAGGTGGATGAGGAGTTAGAGGATATTCATCCAGAATTCCTAGCGGGTGATCCAGAAGAGTAATTGATGACTAGGGCGCATATCCCCCTAGTTTTTTTGTGTCCTATCTAGGAGAAAAAAGGGGATTTTTTATGCTATAATGAAAGATGGTATGAATTCGAATGTAATATAGTGAGGGATTAGAAATATGGCAAGTTATACGCCCATGATACAGCAATATTTAAAAATCAAGGCAGAGTATCAAGATGCCTTTTTATTTTTTCGCTTAGGCGATTTTTATGAAATGTTTTTTGATGACGCAAAAGAAGCGGCACAAGAATTGGAAATTACGTTAACAAGCAGAGATGGCGGGACAATACCAATGTGCGGTGTGCCTTATCATTCTGCTTCTGCATACATAGAACAATTGATTTCAAAAGGCTACAAGGTCGCGATTTGTGAGCAGGTGGAAGATCCTAAAACGGCAAAAGGTGTGGTCAAAAGAGAAGTCGTTCAACTCATTACACCAGGTACGGTGATGGATGGTAAAGGCTTAAGTGAAAACGAAAACAACTTCATTGCATCTGTTACAAGATTTGAAAATGGATACGGACTTGCACTTTCCGATTTATCTACAGGTGAAAATATGGCGGCTTTCATAGATCGATTAGATGAAGTCGTGTCTGAAATTTATTCTGTCGGTGCAAAAGAAATTGTGGTGTCAAAGCAGCTGGATGAGGAAACAGTCAAAACATTAAAGGAACGGTGCCAAGCGACCATTTCATACGAAGATAGTGATGAGTTAATCGATGAAGCTGAGCGACTCGTGTCCCGCCTGAGCGAGCAGCTAAGATCGACCTTTTTGACATTATATGCTTATTTAAGAAGAACGCAAAAAAGAAGTCTCGATCACCTTCAGCAAGTGCAAGTGTTTGAGCTCGAACAAACAATGAAAATTGATCTTTACTCAAAACGAAATCTTGAATTAACAGAGACGATCCGCTCAAAAAGCAAGAAGGGCTCTTTATTATGGCTGCTAGATGAAACAAAAACAGCGATGGGCGGAAGGCTGCTCAAACAGTGGATCGACCGGCCGTTAATTCGTCTTTCGCAAATTAAGGAACGTCAGGAAATGGTGCAAATTCTCATGGATCATTTCTTTGAACGAGAGGATCTGCGTGAACGATTAAAGCAAGTATATGATCTCGAACGTCTAGCGGGCCGCGTCGCATTTGGCAACGTAAATGCCCGTGATCTCATTCAGTTAAAAGAATCCTTAAAGCAAGTGCCAGCCATTAAAGAGCTTGTGCACTCACTGCCAGAGGAAATGGCGAAATCAAGAGCGAATGATATTGATCCTTGTGGTGACTTACTTGATTTATTAGAAGATGCGCTATATGAGAACCCGCCGATGACGTTAAAAGAAGGCAATTTGATTAAAGACGGCTACAATGCAAAATTAGATGAATACCGTGATGCCAGCCGAAATGGGAAGGACTGGATTGCACGGCTTGAACAGCAAGAAAGAGAATACACAGGCATTCGCTCCTTAAAAGTCGGGTTTAATAAAGTGTTCGGTTATTATATCGAAGTGACACGCGCGAATACGCATCTTCTGGAGGAAGGGCGTTATGAAAGAAAACAAACGCTTGCCAATGCAGAGAGGTATATTACACCTGAATTGAAAGAAAAAGAAGCGCTGATTCTTGAGGCAGAATCAAATATAAGCGAACTGGAATATGAACTATTCGCAGCTCTCAGGGAACAAGTGAAAGTCTATATTCCGAGATTACAGCTGCTCGCAAAACAAATGAGTGAGCTGGATGCCCTCCAATGTTTTGCGACTGTCAGTGAAAAGCGCCGTTATATCCGTCCGGAATTCTCAGAGGATGAGGTGGATGTCATAGATGGCCGTCACCCAGTCGTTGAAAAAGTGATGGATCATCAGGAGTATGTGCCAAATGACTGCCATATGGGAAATGGCCGGCAAACCTTACTCATTACTGGGCCGAATATGTCAGGGAAAAGTACGTATATGAGACAAATGGCGCTTATCTCAATTCTTGCGCAAATTGGCTGCTTTGTGCCGGCATCAAAGGCGACCCTTCCGATCTTTGATCAAATCTTTACACGCATTGGTGCGGCAGATGATTTGATTTCTGGTCAGAGTACTTTTATGGTAGAGATGCTTGAAGCAAAAAATGCGATGGTGCATGCAACGAAAAACAGCTTGATCTTATTTGATGAAATTGGACGCGGGACAAGCACTTATGATGGAATGGCTCTTGCGCAGGCAATCATTGAATTTGTTCACGATCATATTGGTGCCAAAACGCTATTTTCTACACATTACCATGAGCTTACAGTCCTTGAGTCTCAATTAAGCGAGCTGAAAAATGTCCATGTACGTGCTGAAGAGCATGAAGGCACGGTCGTTTTCTTACATCAAATCAAAGAGGGGGCAGCTGATAAAAGCTATGGTATTCATGTAGCGCAGCTTGCTGAATTGCCTGATGCCATCATCGATAGGGCCCAGACCATTTTGACGGAGCTTGAGAGCGGATCACATGAAGTGACCCCGCACGTATCTGCAGCCCCAAAAACAGAAAAGACCGAGGGAAAACAGCAGCTTTCTTTCTTTGAAGTAGAAGAAAAACCGCAAACTAAACCAGTTCTAAAACAGAAAGATCAAGCGGTGATCGAGGAATTAAAGTCATTCAACCTAATGGATATGACCCCGCTCGAAGCGATGACAAAGCTATATGAATTGCAAAAGAAATTATAATATAAGGTGAGGTGAGCAAAATGGCAAAGATTATTCAGTTATCAGATGACCTATCCAATAAAATTGCTGCAGGTGAAGTAGTCGAGCGTCCGGCTTCTGTCGTAAAGGAGCTTATGGAAAATGCAATCGATGCAAGCAGTACAGTGATTGAAATCGATGTAGAAGAAGCAGGTCTTTCCTCTATTAGAATGATTGATAATGGTGTTGGAATCGATGCTGAAGATTGTAAGCTCGCCTTTCAGCGCCATGCAACGAGTAAAATCAAAGATGAAAATGATCTGTTCCGTGTCAGAACGCTCGGGTTCAGGGGAGAGGCGCTGCCAAGTATCGCATCTGTCTCTCATCTAGAAATGAAAACAAGTACTGGTGAAGGAGCTGGAACGCACCTGGTACTGCAAGGCGGAAAGATCATTTCAGAGAAAAAAACCTCAGGCCGCCGCGGTACCGAGATTGTCGTTACCAACTTATTTTACAATACGCCTGCCCGCTTAAAATACATGAAAACCGTTCATACGGAGCTTGGCAATATATCAGATGTCGTCAATCGAATTGCGCTGGCTCACCCAGAAGTATCGATTCGCTTGCGACATCAAGGGAAAGTCCTGCTTCAGACGAATGGAAACGGGGATGTGCGGCATGTGCTTGCGGCCATTTACGGGACAGCTGTTGCGAAAAAAATGGTGCCGCTTCACGTGCAATCACTTGATTTTGAAGTGAAAGGATATATCTCCTTGCCAGAAGTGACAAGGGCATCACGGAATTATATGTCTTCTGTTGTAAACGGCAGATATGTTAAGCATTTTCCGCTCGTGAAAGCGGTCCATGAAGGGTATCATACCCTGCTGCCGATTGGCCGCCATCCGATTACATTTATTGAGATGAAGATGGACCCCATTTTAGTGGATGTGAACGTTCACCCTTCGAAGCTTGAAGTGAGACTAAGTAAAGAGCAGGAACTTCATGAGCTAATCAAACAAGGAATTAAGGAAGTATTTCAAAAGCAGCAGCTTATTCCAAGTGCTTCAGTGCCAAAGAAAGCACCAATGCCAGCAGTGAAAAATGAGCAGCAATCCTTAACTTTTGATGCGAAAAAAATAAACACAAGCGTGTCGGAAACGCCGCTATCCTATCAGCCGGAGCCTCTCGAATCGGTTGTATACGAGACAAATCAGATGGGCACATACGGGACGCCTGCGCAGGAAATGACTGAGGCGTCATCACCCGTATTTAATGAAGATGCTCCATCTGAGCGTGTTCATTTAGAGGAATCCGCTGCTTCTCTTGAATATGAAGAGTCAGTACTGAGAGAAGATGCAGCAGAAGCCATTTCAGAAAACGAACGTGTTCCAGTCATGTATCCCATCGGGCAAATGCACGGCACATATATTTTGGCTCAAAATGAACGAGGGCTTTATATTATCGATCAGCATGCGGCCCAGGAGCGAATCAAGTATGAGTATTATCGTGAGAAGGTAGGAGAGATCAAGCAGGAAGTGCAAGAAATGCTCGTCCCATTAACATTCCACTACTCGAAAAACGATATGCTGATTATTGAAGAGCATAAAGAGATACTAACGAAAGTGGGCGTCTTCTTAGAGCCTTTCGGTTCAGGAAGCTACATTGTTCGGTCGCATCCGCAGTGGTTTCCAAAAGGGGAAGAGGCTGAACTGATCGAAGAGATTATAGAGCAAGTGCTAAATGAGAAGCGTGTTGATATCAAAAAATTGAGAGAAGAGGCGGCGATCATGATGAGCTGTAAAGGTTCTATCAAAGCAAATCGCCATTTGCGTCATGATGAAATCAAAGCCTTATTAGATGAACTCCGGCAGACAAAGGACCCCTTCACTTGTCCGCACGGCCGGCCGATCATCATTCATCACTCGACATATGAAATGGAAAAAATGTTTAAACGGGTCATGTGATCAAATGAAAAAAAGACAAAGGGCTAAAATCATCTTGATTTTGGCCCTTTGTCTTCTTTTCAGCGTGATAGAAAACCTTTGCAGTCTAGGAAGGGCGAGCACCGGAACGGAGCGAATTGAACATTCGTGAGTAACGGAGCACAGACCTGACAAAGAATGCGAGGGTTTGTCTACACGCTGAAGCGCTCTTATTAGAGCGCTTTTTTATTTAGCATCCACAAGGATTTGGCGGTGTGACCACAACTGGTCGTGTTTGAATATCAAGGGTGTCCTCTGCATAAAATTTAGAACCAATGCTAAGCGCACGGTTTTCTGCGCGGAACGTATATGTACCTGCAGCAGGAAGTACTTTATGAGAAAGTTGTAATTTATATTGTGAGATTCCTAATAAATCGATTCTAGCTGGAATGCGGACAGTTTTTCCACTGTTCAAAATGTAGCTGTCTTTTAATGCTTTTCCATTGAAGATGTCTTTTGTTGTCGCTTGAAAGCCTGCAGGCAATGTGAACTCAATGGCACCGATACTTAAAATAGAATTTGGGCGGTATGTCAGCTCAATGTCAGAAAAAGACCATTCCTGCTTACTTGTACCTGTAATTTTTGCATAAAGTTCAGCTGGTCTTGCATTCGTTGATGCTTTGCCTTCCTCCGTTTTGACTCCTTCTGCGGATGCGGCAATCGGTACCGATAGTGCCATGACCAGTGTAAGCATTCCGATCATGATCATTGTCCATGTTTTTTTCATTTTTTCCTTCCCCCTTGTTGAATATAGGCAAATAATAGATGATTACACCCATTATTTACCTATAAGGTTACCATATTCCTATATGGTATTAAATGGTATATTGTACCCTTATTTTTTCACTTTGTTTAGTAATAACGGGGGAAAAACGCATTTGGTTGGTTCATTCCATAACCATGGCCTGTCATTTGCTGATTTGGCATCATCATATGCATATCTTGATATCCGTATGGATGATATGGCATCATTCCGTATCCACCATAGTGGCCAAGATGATGGTGATCTTTCATTGGAACATGTGAAAAGGCATCATGCTGATTTGGAAACGGCGAATAGGTTGAATGATGATGCGGATAGTGTCCGCTGTACATATCTTTTTTACCGGTATGATCATGCTTTGGCATATTCATAGGATCCTGCATGTTTGGCGCGACCACATGCTCATGATTGGCTGTATACACATTCTCAAATGTATGATAGGGGTTTTCTTGGTGATGATGATTCATTGGGCTATTCATATTGTTCATTTGATATCTCATCCTTTATGTCAGGTTGCCATATCCTATGAGCATGATCCGTTTCATGAGCCTATCCATATGAAAAAAACCGGCTTTTCAGCCGGGAAAACGAAAAGCAGGTGAAAGCGTCAATTGCTAATATGAGAAGCCATGTCTTCTTCTACGACGCTTCTTACAGCTGCTGCAGACACTTTTAGGACAGTAATAGGGATCGTAGCTTCTAGAAGTATCCCAGAAATCGCTCTCAAACCATTTATCTTTTTTATGATGAAACTTTTTTTCTTTACATGGATCCTCATGGCAATGATCGTCATGCTTTTTATAACAGTTTGAGTGGGAATGTTTGCACTTGCATTTGCACATTGTCATCCCTCCTAAATGTGACTCAATGCTAGTATATGCAAGAATAAGACAAGGGGACTGGATAATGGCGCTTTTTTTGTAAAAAAAGGCTTTTTCTGAAAAACTCAAATAAAAAGAATTGACTAGTGCTAAAATAACATGATAGAATATAAATTTTTATCCACCGATGAAATGTGTTATAATCATAATGTGAATACTTTCGGAGGTGGCGGATTTGTTTCAAATAGGTGATAAAATTGTTTATCCTATGCATGGTGCCGGTGTGATTGAAGGAATGGAAGAAAAAGAGATTTTAGGTAAGACGGAGGAATATTTTCTGATTCAAATGCCGAATATGCAGATGATGATCCCAAGAGGCAGAATCAATCAACTAGGTATACGTCCGGTAGCAGATCAAGCAACGCTGAAAGTTGTGATGAACAATTTTGCAGAAGAAACAAACGACGACACGCTTACTTGGAAGCAAAGATATGATGAAAATCTGAAAAAGCTAAAAACAGGTGCGATCGAAGATGGTGCAGACGTTGTCAAAGATCTGATGAGACGCAATCAGAAGAAAGCATTAAATTCAAGTGAAAAGAAGATGCTTGAAGATGCACGAGGCATGTTAGTGAGTGAGATTTCTCTTGCACAAGGACTGTCGCAAGATGAAGTCCTTTCAGCTTTAGAGAATGAACTAAGAGTTTAATGATGGATATACAGTAATTGGCTGTAAACAGAAGGGCATACCTTTTGTTTACGGCTTTTTTTGTTTGAAATCAGAAGAATATGTCCATTTTTGTAGGTGATTTTAACTAAAGCTAAAATAAGGTCATACGATGCAGTTTTTGTTCAAGCAACGAATGATTCAAAGAAGTCAGAAATACCTAGGGCAGCATAAAAAACAGGTAAGTTCTCCTGATTCGTTCAAATGAGCCGGACAACCTTTGAATTCTGTTAGCCATTGATAGTAAAATAATGCGATAAGATGACACCTAAGAGAATGAAAAGGAGCGGTGAAATGAAAAGGCTACTGATATGTGGATTCATCTTTCTGATCCTGTGTGCTCTTTTAATGGTGAAATGCAGCCATTCTGTTCAAGAAAAAAAAGAGCAAAAGCAATATCAAGAAGAGGTAGAAAAGTATCAAAAAGAGCGAAAAAAAGGGGATCAATATGAAAGCTTTAAACAGCTTATCCGACATGAAAGAGAAGGCTATGAAATAGAATTTCACGAAAAGGGTGGAAGTGATTTACTCGTCTTTTCTCCTCATGGAGGGGAAATTGAACCAGGAACAAGTGAAATTGTAGAAGCATTTCAAGAAAAGTACTCTACGTATTTGTTTGAAGGAACAAAACAAGACAATAATCGTGATTTGCATATTACAAGCACCAAGTTTGATGAACCGATATTGGTTCAAATGATTAAAACGTACCCCTTCTCCATTTCTATCCACGGCTATAAAAGTGATAAAAGACACACGCTAGTTGGCGGGACAAACGAAAAAATGCAAAGAGCAGTTGTACGAGAATTAAAGGATCGAGGATTTTCTGCAGAAATGGTGCAAGAAGGCGAACGGCTTTCAGGAACAGATCCCAAAAATATTAATAATCGAAATGCGAGTGGTGAAAGTGTTCAGCTAGAAATTAGTACGGCGCAGAGAGAAGCCTTTTTCGACAATTTTGATACGAGAAAAGGAAAGAAAAAAGCATTCAGACGTTATATCAGTGCTTTAAAAGAAGTATTAAGAGAATTTGACCCATCTTCGTAGAAAAACCGTTTTGATGGGCAAAAGTACTCTATTTAAACTTGGTAAAAAAGATAGAAATATGCGAAATGAACATAAATTATGTAATAACTTACAATTTGCCTTAAAAACATAAATTATGTAAAATAATAGTTATCAGTTTGATATGATAGAATGGGGCTGAAGTGGATGGCACACAAAATACCATCTTCCGAAGTAGGTGTAAAGATCAATCAATGGTACACGCATATTTGCAAATTTGAAGTCGAACAAGCAAACGATATGAAGCGCCTTGTTGAAGAAGAAATTCATGAGATGGAAGAGGATCAAGATTTACTTCTATATTATTCTCTAATGGATTTTCGCCATCAAATGATGCTTCAGCATTTAACGCCAGTCCATGCAGGGAGTGAAACGCTTCAAGCCGTGTCTTTTCCGAAAGAAATGGAAGATGGAGAAGATGAGATGACAGGCTTGCTCGGCTATTACTTTCATTTTTTCCATGGAATGTATGCGTTTATCCAGCGCCGGTATATCGAGGCTATTTCCTATTACAAGCATGCGGAACATCAACTGATCTTAGTGACAGATGAGATTGAAAAAGCGGAATTTTACTATAAAATCGCTGAAGTATACTATCATATGAAACAAACTTATTTCTCCATGCATTATGCTAAAAAGGCGAGAGACATTTATAAGAAACATCAGCTTTATGGAAAAAGAAGCATTCAATGTGATTTTGTCATGGCAGGTAATTGGATTGATGTGAGTCAGCACCAAAAAGCGCTTCCTTATTTAGAAAAAGCGTTAAAGGTCTGTGAAGCGATGGAACGGCAAGAATGCACATCTTATTTTAAAGCGATGGCTCTTAATAACTTAGGTGCTTGTCATTATAGTATGGGAACGTATCATACAGCGACTGTCTTTTTTGAACAAGCCATTTCCCTTTATCAAAAAGATCAAGCATCCACGATGATCAAATCATTATTCTCACTTGCCCTTACTTGTTTTAAACTCGGAGATATCCAGCGGGCTGGCGAGGCTATACGTAAAGGAATGAAAGAGGCTTGTTTATTGGAAGATGAAATTTATCAGTTGAAATTCCAATTTTTGCAGGCGCTTTATATAGAAAAAGACAGCTGTGAGCAATTAAGGTCGGCCCTTTTTGGTCTGCGAAGCAAAAAAATGTTTGCTGATTTAGAGGAATTAGCACTTGATGCGGCTAATTATTATAAGGAACGCGACATGTACAAGGAATCTTCCACTTTTTTTGAGATTGTGATCGAAGCGCGTACGCACATTCAAAAAGGAGATGAGATGTATGAGAACGAAGCATAACATGTCAGCTGCTCAAGTAGATGAAAGACTTCACACGTAATAACAGACAAACAACACCCTTTACGAATCAACGTAAAGGGCTTTTTTAATTTATTCTTTGATGGCTTTTTCTGCGTCAATGGCACCTGCTCCGTAAATCATCGGGTCATCTCCAGACCACTTGCTTGTATTTTCTTTTAACAGGGTTTTGACATCATCGGGCGTTAAATCTGGTGAATGCTCTAATAGAAGAGCGCAAATACCAGCACAAATCGGTGTTGCCATAGATGTGCCAGATAACGCCGTGTAATCGTCCTCGACTCTGCTTGATTTATCGAGTTTATCTAGAAAGGACCTTGGTGATCTGAGAGAGACGATGTTCACTCCTGGTGCAAGGATATCAGGCTTTGTTTCACCATAAACAGTAGGGCCTCTGCTCGAAAATGGTGCCACGATATCATCGTTTGATTCTGGTGTATTCCGGTCATCAAAAGCGCCAACCGTAATAACTTTTTGACTGACGGCAGGGCTCGCAATCGTTTGACTGTTAGGACCAGAGTTTCCGGCAGCGACGCATACAACAATGCCTTGATCCCAAGCAGCATTGACAGCGCGCACCATCGGATCGTCTTGTTCGTCATCATAACGCTGGGCATCTCCGCCTAGTGACATACTCATAATATGAATCGGATCATCAGGGTGATCTTCATTGAACTGGATGCACCATTCAACCCCTTCTATAATAGTAGAAAGTGATCCAGCCCCTTGTTTATTTAACACTTTCACGCCAATTAAATGAGCTTTTGGAGCAGGTCCTTTGTACAAGCCATCTGAGGCAGCTCCGTCTCCAGCTACATCTCCAGCGCAGTGAGTGCCATGCCCGTTATCATCATAAGGCTTTGTTTTTTGCTTGACTAAATCCACAAAATCGCGAATTCTTCCTTCTAGATCTTCATGCGGATAAATCCCTGTGTCAATGACAGCGACCGTAATACCTTCCCCTGTTAAGGTTGTACCGTTTCGGATGACTTCATCAGCATGACTTGCTTGTGTGGCCATATCCAGAAGTGCATGAACTTTCCGGTCTAAATAAATTTTACGAATATGCTCACCATTCGCTAACAGTTCCTCTAAAGCATCCGGTGTTAGGTCAGCAGCGCAGCAGTCGATATGTGAAAAGTGCCGTTTAATTTTTGTTTTTCTACTTTTTTTCATGAACTGTTTTGCGCTTTGAATACCTGCTTCGACCGCACCTTCCTTAAATTCAATGATCACACGAAGCTTCTTTCTCTTCTTTAATCTTCCTTCAAAGAAACGATGAAGAAAGCATGGCGTCCATTTAAAAGGTTTATAAAGGTGAAGGACGGTTTCTCTTAAAGGCTGATCCAGTTTACTAGCATGTGTTCTGACCATTTGCACCATAGAAAATCCAAACATGTAATGCCCTCCATTCTAGCTATCCATTCTTGTACACTATTACGTTATGAGAATGAGAGCTGCTTGGTTCGGATTCATGCCCCTCCTTTTCTTCATATTGGCGGCTGACTGATTTCTCTTTAAAAAGAAAAGCGCTTACATTTTGTAAAATAATAGAAAAAGGTGAAAAACATGTAGAATCTGCCGATGATAGGTGGGAGAGTTCTTCAAAGAGAACCGGTGAAACAATCGATTTTGCAGAAAAAAGGGGGGGATAAACAGGGTCAATGCTCATACAAATGTGGCTTGTCACAGAGGAAAAAAATCAAATCCATATAAATACAAGCCGAATTAAAGAAAACAGACTGGATAGAACTAGGCCATTTTAAACATAACTTCATTTGTCTGTCATACTATTCTAACTCTGTTTTCAAAGAGGAGAGGCGTTTCTGTGTATATAAATGCAATTATCTTATTTTTGAGGAATCTCATGATCTAGAGTGTTATGATCAAATTTGAAGAGAAAAAGTGGAAAAAATGAAAAGAAATGATGATTCAGTATAAATCATAGAAACGGCTTAGAAATCTGTTAAAGGAGAACGGGAATGAAGAAGTTTTTTGCTTTGCTTCTCCTGCTTGCGATCGGATGGGGCGTTTATTATACAATGCAAGCACAGGAACATGATGAGCCAGTGTCATCAGGTGGGGAAGACGAAAGCGGTTCAAATGATATTTATCGCAATTTTAAAGAACTGGAAGAAAACGAATCAACAAGCAGCTATCAGATTACAGCCAACCCAGTGCCTGGAAGCCGTCTTCTAGTGATGTCACCCCATGGCGGGAGGATTGAAGGCGGCGTGAGCGAGATCGTCCATTTTTTCGATAATGATTTCTCTACGTATTTGTTTGAAGGCTTAAGAGAGAATGCGTCAGAACTTCATATTACAAGCACAAACTTTGATGAGCCAGTCGGCGTCGCGCAGGCAAAAGCACACGATTATATCTTAGCAGTTCATGGATACAAAGGTGAGGAAGGAATTGACCATACTCTCGTTGGCGGAACAGATTACGACCGTGCAGAAAAAATTGTGAACTCATTAGAGCGGAACGGATTTTCTGCTGAACTGGCTGTCGCACACGCAACCCTGAGCGGAACAAGCAATCATAATATTAATAATCTTACAAAAACAGGGCAAAGTGTACAGCTAGAGATTAGTAGAAGTCAGCGTGAAGCTTTATTTGACAGTTTTGACTTTCGGCGGCGGTCGAGTACAAAAAACGAGACGTTCTACCGGTATGTCAGGGCGATTCGGACAGTGCTGGATGAGGAATATACATAAAGATGGTGCACATGTTAAGACAAGCAGCGTGAATTCTTGTTACACTATAAAAAGTGATAATAAAAGGAGAGACGAATATGGCGCGTCATCATTTTCATCTTCAGGCGAGCTGGCCTGGTCTGCGTAACGATGTGGGTACAATCTCATGTGAACAGTTAAAAACGAAGATTTCAATTCCAAAAGAAATGGACGGTCCCGGCATTGGAACAAATCCAGATGAGATGCTTTTAGGTGCAGCGGCTACGTGTTATATTATTACACTTGCCGCTATGATGGAGCGGAGCCAATTAGAGAAAGAGGATCTAACGATGAGTTCTGAGGCTGTCGTAGATGTGACCAATGGTGTGTTTACATATGAAAAAATCATTCACCGGCCTGTCATCATCCTCAAACAATCCGCTTCCCCGCATGATATTGAGCTGGCCCGCAAGCTCGCGCATAAAGCCGAAAGCTCATGTATGATCTCAAGAGCTGTTCAAGGAAATGTGGCCATTTCCTTAGAAGAAACCATTCAAGTTGGCGGGTAAAAACAAAAAAGTCATTTTCTCTTATTAAATGGAGAAAATGACTTTTTTTATGACGTCCATTCGGTTTGATCGATTTGTTCTTTGTTTTCTTCCTTTTGTTTTTTGGACAGGTTCAAGACAATCACGCCGCATATCACAAGTGCAAGGCCTATGAAGCCTTTTATGTGAATGGTTTCGTTAAACAGCACGAGTCCGATAAGAGCAGTGAGTGCTGTTCCAACGCCAGACCATGTCGCATAAGCAGACGAAAGGTCAATGGTTTTAAGTGCCAAACTGAGGAAGGTAAAGGCGCAGCCAAATCCGATCAGGACCCCAATACTCGGCAGCAGTTGCGAAAAACCTTGTGAAAGCTTCAGCATCGTACTGCCAAAAACCTCCGTCAAAATGGCTCCTGTTAAATAGAGCATTCCTTTCATGATCTCCCACATCCTTTATGACATATTTAAAAGTACAACCCCTGAGACAAGCATCGCTATCCCAATGACTGCTCTTTGGTTCAAGGTTTCTTTGAAAAAAAGCACGCCAAAAATAGCCGTGAGGACTGTACCAACCCCAGACCATGTTGCGTAAGACATGCTAAGCGGAATGATGTTAAGTGTCAATGACAGCATATAAAATGCAAGTGTATAGCCAGCAACAACGACAGCGCTAGGCTTAAAGCGCGTAAAGCCATTTGAGAGTTTTAACATCACGGCGCCAATGGCTTCTGAAAAAATGGCCACAGCCAGAAAAAGATATCCGAGGATCATGATCATCCCTCCTCTAATAGGTGTAAAATCCGATGAAGTAAAAGGGTTTTTTCTTCTCGATTCAGCGGTTCAAGCTGAAACATTTCTGAAAACCATATCCCATCACATGCGAGTCGAATTAGCTGACTCAATGCAGGGTCGTTTATTTCCTCAGCTGCTTTCGCTTTGAACTCCGCATAAAAATCACGCCAAGGGTTCAATAACGCTTCATCAAATGACATGGTAGCCATCATACTTGTACATAGCTGGGTCGTATTTTGATGATCAAGATCATGTAATGTGGCCAATATATATGCACGTACATAAGGCGCTTTTTCGTGTTTGTAAGTTTCTTGATACGTTTCGAGCTGCTGACGAAAGCAAAGAATCGCGTGCTCATTCATTTTTTGGATGAGCTCTTCCTTGCTTGCAAAATGATAAAGCAGGCCGGCTTTGGTCATATGTGCATGTTCTGCCACTTGCTGAAGGGTAAGCTGGCTTAATCCTTCTTCTAAAATCGTGCGGGCAGCTGCATCAAAGATTTGCTCTTTTTTGGTTTTAGACATAAAAAAAACACCTACTTTACTGAACGGTCGGTAAAGTAAATGTTAACCCATCAAAAACGAGTGTGTCAATCGATTCATTTGATGAACAGATATTTTCACTAAAACGTCATATTTAATAATAAGGGTATGGTCCATATGGCGGATAAGGCGGCGGATAAGGGTACCCATATCCATATCCTGGCGCAAGCAGAGACCCAGCAAGCAGACCTCCAGCAAAACCACCTAAAAATGGAGGTCCGAAGAATCCAGGTCTACCATAACCGAATCCAGGTCTCCCAAACCCAAAGCCCGGGCGTCCAAAACCAAAAGGTCTTCTCATGTCTTCTTGCATAAATGGCTGTGCGTCAAAATAATTCATAAAAAAAGGCTCCTCTCACATAAAATCACTGTAACTGACATCAGTGTATTCGAATGGCCTATATGTGTTTGGGTGAATGCCTAATATAAGGAGGAATGTTAAAAATGGGCCTGTATTCATCTGATTGGGCAAAATGCCCGCCGCATGCTCATGCCTATAAAGCACGAACGGATGTAACAGAGGAGCATTATCATTTAATAGAAGGCATTTCTCAGCCTGTCAATGGAAGCAATACAGATCAGCATACACATTTTTATCGCGGGATCACCTCTTTTGAGAGGGGGCATTTCCACAGATACTACGGCATCACAGGGCCTGCGATACCGAGAGTGGATGGTACGCACTATCACGAGATTGAGGAAGTCACGTTTTCTGCCTATAACGATTCTGTCCCTATTCCGTATGGAGGAGTCGTCTATAGTCCGGACGAAGAGCGGCCAACGCATACGCACCGTTTAAAAGGAAAAACATACGAAGTGGTCGGAAATGAACCACTCGGCTGGTGATAGGCCCTATATAGGAGAGAATGAGAAGTTATGCTATACTGTAGGCAGTTTGTAAAAGAGAGTGATGTTATGAAAAAAACGAAACAACCAGTGATTGTATTAGTAGGACCGACGGCTGTCGGCAAAACAAAACTGAGCATTCATATAGCCAAAGCATTTAATGGAGAAATTATCAGCGGTGATTCTATGCAGATTTATAAAGGAATGGACATTGGAACAGCTAAAATCACCCCTGAAGAAATGGATGGTGTCCCGCATCACTTAATTGATATTAAAGAGCCGGACGAATCCTTTTCTACAGCTGAATTTCAGCAGCTGGTCCGTTTGAAAATCAAAGAGATTGCCGCTAGAGGGAAAACACCCATGATTGTCGGCGGAACAGGTTTGTATATCCAATCTGTTTTATATGATTATACATTTACCGACGAGAAAAGTGATCCTGCTTTTAGAGAAGAAATGGCGCTGTTTGAACAGCAGCATGGCCCCCTTCAGCTGCACGAAAAGCTAAAGGCAGTAGACCCTGATGCTGCAAAAGCCATTCATCCGAATAATGTCCGCCGCGTGATCCGGGCGCTGGAAGTGATCCATACAACAGGTCAGAAAATGTCGGAGATGCAAAACGGTCATCAAGAAGTTCCTCTTTATGATACAGCCTTCATTGGGCTGAAAATGGATCGAGAGCTTTTGTACGAGCGCATTCACCAAAGAATTGATATGATGATAGATGAAGGCTTAATTGAGGAAGTGAGCGCACTTTATCAATCTGGCTTGAAGGATTGTCAATCGGTTCAAGCGATTGGTTATAAAGAGCTGTATGCGTATTTTCAAGGTGACTGCTCACTTGATGAAGCCACCCGGCAATTAAAGCAAAATTCCCGCAGATATGCGAAGCGTCAGTTCACGTGGTTTCGTAATAAAATGGATGTCACTTGGTTCGACATGACACCGCCTTGCCACTTTTCAGACAAAAAAGAGGAAATTTTCGCATATATAGCAGGAAAGCTTGAACTTAAAGCGAAACTGTAGTTATCAGAATCAAGGAGGACGAAACATGAAACCGATTAATATTCAGGACCAATTTTTGAATCAAATCCGTAAAGACAATACCTTTGTCACAGTATTCTTACTGAATGGCTTTCAGCTTCGCGGTCAAGTGAAAGGGTTTGACAATTTCACGGTGCTGCTTGAAACAGAAGGGAAGCAGCAGCTTATTTATAAACACGCCATTTCTACATTTGCACCTCAAAAGAATGTAAATCTAGAATTAGAATAGGATATGTTCGACCTAATAGCCCCATGCATCTGCGAATAAACCGGCCGGAACCCGCTACGTTTTTTGTCAGTGCAGAGGGGCTATTTTGCATGCCGTGAAACTTTTCTGTCTATTTTACGTATAATCCCTTATTGGATATGAAGAAAGGTGAGGGAAGCGATATGGAAAATGCAGAGCTTGAATTAAGAAGGATTAGAGTGATCCTTCTATTGATTGGGATTGTTGTCTTATTTGGATCGTGCGCCATTTCAAACATTGAATCGAGACAGGAAAGCTCGCATAACTATGCTAATCAAGATGATAATGGACATATAGAAGGCCTTTTACAATCAGCTGTTGCACTAAAAAATAATCACTTTGCTGTTGTGAAAGATGATGAAGTACATGTGTACCGGTTTGATGAAAAAGAGGGAGAACTGACCCTCGTTAAAACGAAGTACATAGATGAATGGGACGAGGAATATGATGATGATTCTGTTGAAGAGTAAGCACGTAAATTTACAAATGAATGTGAAGTCGCTACACTATAATCATGTATCAGACATCTAGACAGAAAAGGATGAGTTCATGACACACAAAATTAAAATTAATCACTGGGAACAAACTTGTGAAGACGACTCCTGTTTCGAATATGGAACAAGCGTTTCTGTAAATGGGAAAGAATTAGTCAGAGAAGCTTCAATCGTCTCTGCGCTTGAAGCGGTGCTAAAAGAATTAGGTGTTGAAGTGGAAATTACAGAAGTGTCAGAAGATTTACAGTGCGATGCCTACAAAAAATAAAACAAAAAGTCTAGTCTACTAAGCGATTTTTTTTCGTGTTATGATAGATTTCGGTTTCAGTTGAATAGGGAGTAGAGCAGTCTATTTTTAGATCCTGTTCTGCTCTATTTATTTGAACGTACGAGTTCGGCTATGAATGTTCGGCCGGGTTGGTTGATTTTTTTCGTTTCGAACATCTATATGTTGTGTTTTGAAAAAACATAGTATACTATATATAGTGAATAACGAAATGATCAACAATACTAAAAACTAGGTCGTGATGGAATTGATTCAAATCGTATTTGATTCAAAAACAGGAAATGTTCAACGCTTTTTGGACAAGACCCCTTTTACAGACAAACGAAAATTGACTGGAGAAGAGTTTTTGGATACGCCGTTTATTCTCGTCACCTTTACGACAGGATTTGGACAAGTCCCTAGTACCACTCAGTCCTTTTTAGAGAAAAATGCTCACCTTTTACTAGGTGTAGCGGTGAGTGGAAACAAAGTGTGGGGAGATAATTTTGCCAAAAGCGCCGATACGATTTCTAAACAATATCAAGTTCCTATTTTGCACACCTTTGAACTAAGCGGAACAAAAAGGGATGTTGAATTGTTTACACAGGAGGTAGAAAGAATTGTCACAAAATCAGGTTCCAAAGTGGATACAATTAAATAACGAGATTATGATTCAAAAAGAAGGAAAGTTTCAGTTTGATAAGGACAAAGAAGCTGTACATAGTTATTTCGTAGATTATATTAATCAAAACACGGTCTTCTTTCACAACTTAGAAGAGAAGATTGATTACTTAATAGAAAACGACTACTATGAGGAAGAATTTTTAAGACAATACAGCATGGCAGATATTAAAGAAGTATTCGAAGCTGCATATGCGAAGAAATTTAGATTCCCATCATTCATGAGTGCGTTTAAGTTTTACAACGACTATGCGCTGAAAACAAATGATAAAAAGAAAATCCTTGAACGCTATGAAGACCGCATTTCAGTTGTAGCGCTTTTCTTTGCGGGCGGGGATAAAGAAAAAGCACTTGAGTTTGTAGAACTGATGATCAATCAGGAGTACCAGCCAAGTACACCAACATTCTTAAACGCTGGACGTAAAAGACGCGGTGAGCTTGTGAGCTGTTTCTTGCTTGAAGTGAATGACTCATTAAACGATATTTCAAGAGCGATTGATATTTCAATGCAGCTTTCAAAACTAGGCGGCGGCGTCAGTTTGAACCTGTCAAAACTTCGTGCAAAAGGCGAAGCAATCAAAGATGTTGAAAACGCGACAAAAGGTGTCGTCGGCGTGATGAAGCTTCTTGATAATGCATTCAGATATGCAGATCAAATGGGACAAAGACAAGGATCAGGCAGTGCCTACCTCAATATTTTCCACAGAGATATCAATGATTTTTTAGATACAAAAAAAATCTCTGCTGATGAAGATGTTCGTGTGAAAACATTGTCCATCGGTGTTGTCATCCCGGACAAATTTATCGAGCTGGCAAGAGAAGATAAAACAGCTTACACCTTCTATCCACACACAGTCTATAAAGAATATGGACAGCATCTTGATGAGATGGACATGGAAGAAATGTATGATGAGCTTGTAGAAAACCCGGAAATCAAAAAAGAAAAAGTCAATCCGAGAAAGCTTCTTGAAAAATTGGCTGTTCTTCGCTCAGAATCAGGCTATCCATATATCATGTTCCAAGATAATGTGAATAGAGAGCATGCATTAAACCATATTTCACGAGTGAAATTCTCAAACCTTTGCTCAGAAGTGCTTCAGGCTTCAGAGGTCTCTTCTTACACGGACTATGACCAAGAAGATGAAATTGGTCTTGATATTTCTTGTAATCTTGGTTCATTAAATATCATGAATGTCATGAAAAACAAATCGATCGAAAAAACGGTCAAACTTGCAACAGACTCACTAACACTTGTGTCTGAAACAACAGACATTCGCAATGCACCGGCTGTTCGAAAAGCGAACAAGGCGATGAAATCAATCGGACTTGGCGCGATGAACCTTCACGGGTATTTGGCTCAAAACCAAATTGCCTATGAAAGTGAAGAAGCAAGAGATTTCGCGAATACGTTCTTTATGATGGTGAACTATTATTCAATTAAACGCTCAAGTGAGCTTGCAAAAGAAAAAGGAGAAACATTCCATCGTTATGAAGGCTCTGGCTATGCAACGGGTGAGTACTTCAATAAATACGTGGAGAATGATTTCACACCAAAAACAGAAAAAGCAGCAGCACTATTTGAAGGCATGCACATTCCAACAAAAGAAGACTGGGCAGCACTCAAAGACTTTGTAGCGGAAAATGGCATGTACCATAGCTACCGCTTATGTATTGCACCAACAGGTTCCATTTCTTATGTGCAATCGGCCACGGCCTCTGTTATGCCAATTATGGAACGTATCGAAGAAAGAACATACGGCAACAGCAAAACCTATTACCCGATGCCAGGTCTTTCAGCGCAGAACTGGTTCTTCTATAAAGAAGCGTACGATATGGACATGTTTAAAGTGGTCGATATGATCGCAACGATTCAGCAGCACGTCGATCAAGGAATCAGCTTTACACTATTCCTGAAAGATACGATGACAACGCGTGACTTAAACCGCATCGATCTGTATGCACACCATAAAGGCATTAAGACACTTTATTACGCAAGAACGAAGGATACAGGGCAGGAAGGCTGTCTTTCTTGTGTTGTTTGATTAAAGGAGAGTTTAACGTGACAAAAATTTATGATGCAGCCAACTGGTCAAAACACGAAGACGATTTTACACAAATGTTTTACAACCAAAATGTGAAGCAGTTCTGGCTTCCTGAAGAGATTTCCTTAAACGGGGATCTCTTAACATGGAAATATTTAGGTGAAAAAGAGCGAGATACGTACATGAAGGTACTTGCTGGCCTGACTTTACTTGATACAGAACAAGGAAATACAGGGATGCCGATTGTGGCTGAACATGTAGACGGCCATCAGCGTAAAGCGGTATTAAACTTTATGGCGATGATGGAAAATGCGGTACATGCGAAATCATACTCAAATATCTTCATGACACTCGCACCAACTGAAACGATCAGTGAAGTGTTTGAATGGGTCAAGAAAAATAAATTCTTGCAAAAGAAAGCAGATATGATTGTCAGTTTATACCGTTCGATTCAAAAGGACGATCCGATTTCCCTCTTTAAAGCAATGGTTGCTTCTGTTTATTTAGAAAGCTTCCTATTTTACAGTGGTTTTTACTACCCGCTTTATTTCTATGGACAAGGAAAGCTCATGCAAAGTGGTGAAATCATCAACTTGATTTTGCGTGATGAAGCGATTCATGGTGTATACGTTGGATTATTAGCACAAGAAATTTACAACAAACAAACACCTGACGTGCAAAAAGAGCTATACGATTTCTCAATTGACCTCTTGAACGAGCTTTATGAAAATGAACTTCATTACACGGAAGATATATATGACCAAGTCAATTTATCGCATGATGTGAAAAAGTTCATTCGTTACAATGCCAATAAAGCGTTAATGAACCTTGGATTTGCCCCTTACTTTGAAGAAGAAGAGATCAATCCAATTGTATTGAACGGACTCAATACAAAAACAAAATCGCATGACTTCTTCTCAATGAAAGGGAACGGCTACAAAAAAGCGACGGTTGAGCCGTTAAAAGATGACGACTTCTTCTTTGGAGATGAATCATAAGTAAGGCGTAAAAGTCAAAACGCATCACTCGTTTTGGCTTTTTGCCATTTCATACAATGCGTTACATACTGGAGGTTACCGAACATGGGAAAAATGGATGAAATCATACTAGTTGCACCGCGCGCACGCGTGTTCCAAAACGAAACGCTTGCGTTTAATGGTGTGAATAGTGAAGAGAAAACAATCAACACCATTATGAAAGAAATCGAAGAGCACTTCAAGCAGATGCGCAGAGGCGATGCGGAAGAAAATCCTGACTTCAAGCAGCCGATTCCTTATGTCGTGATTAAGCGTGAGGACGAAGTGTATGTATATGAAAGGCTTCAAGGCGGGGGAGAGACTCGATTGCATCATAAGTTATCTCTTGGCTTTGGTGGTCACATGAATTTTATCGAAGGAAAAAACTTTGCTGAAATTCTAAAAGAAAATACGGATCGTGAACTAGACGAGGAACTTTCTATTCAAGAAGAAGACAAACTTGAGATGAAAACCCTTGGATTAATTAATGATGATGACAACAGTGTTGGCCGTGTGCACATTGGCCTGTTATCAGCGCTTGAATTATCTTCAGGTGCTCATGTAGAAGTGAAAGAAACAGATCAAATCTCAGGAAAATGGATGAAAGCATCCGATTTGAAAAAGCCCGAATACTTCGATCGACTTGAAACATGGTCTCAATTTGTCGTGAACATTTTAGCATAAAAGAATCAATCATAAACCGGCTCAGCAGCAGACTTGAGCCGGTTTATTTCGTTATAACAGCTTCAGTTATTGGAAAACGAATGCGTCGTGACCGGCCTGTTTCAATCTTGCGACGAGGTCATCCGCATTTTGCTTTGTACGAAAAGCTCCTGCTTGCACTCGGAACATACCGCCCTCTAATACAACGAAGGCGTCAAAGCCTTTTGATTTCAGCGTGGCTGCTAATTCATCTGCATTGGCTTTCACCTTGAAAGCTCCAGCCTGTACTTTATAAAGATTACCTGCTTTTTTTTTCAGCTGAAAGGCTTTCTCTAATCCAGTGGCATGAGCGCGAGCGATGCCTTGAAGGAAGGTCGCATTGCGGAGCTTATTTGCATCAGCTGTCGTATCGATGAAACCATTCTCTGTTAAAATAGCGGGCATAGAAGTTTCTCGAAGAACGTGGAAGTTCGCTGTTTTCTTGCCGCGGTTGGCAAAATCCACCGAGCGAACAATTTCATCATGAAGGGCATTGCGATACGTGGTGGTCGGTGCTGAAACGCCAGGATACACAAAGCTTTCAAAACCTGTGCCCCCGCCTGCATTAACATGAATAGACACGAAATAGTCAGCTCCCCAGCTGTTTGCCGCATTTGTACGCTGGGACAAAGTGACGGATTGGTCAATTGAACGACTTAAGCGGACGGAAACCCCATCATATTCACTAATCATGATATCTCTCAGTAAAAGTGCGATTTGAAGTGTGATGTTTTTCTCCAAAAGTCCATTAGCAGCAGCTCCAGAATCTGTTCCTCCGTGGCCAGGATCAATAAAAATCTTCACCATCTATTCATCACCTCGTCTTTATTTTATGAGAAAATAGAAGAATTGCCTGTACAAAATGCGGAAATCATTGAGACTCTTTTCTGCATAATTTGTGATGAGAAAGCTACATTTTTCTAAGAAAAAGTAAATTGTTGGTTTGTCCGCCTAAATTGGATGAATACAATGGAAATAGCACATCATTTCCTGGGAAACCGCAGAAATCCCTACAATATTCGGTATCTCGGGTCATTTTGACAGCAAACTTGGGCTTAAGCGGGCGATTGTCACGATTACAGCTCCACCCGAATAGAATAAAGAGAGAAGAGCGAGAGGTGAATACGTTGGAGCGAGCTGTCACATATAAAAACAACGGCCAAATCAATATTATACTTAACGGACAAAAGCAAGTATTGGTTGATGCAGATTCAGAGGCAGAATACCTAGAAGCCTTACAGAAAAATGAGGCAAAACACAGCATCTTACGGGAAATAGAGCGTGAAATGAACAGCCTTGTTGGTATGGATGAAATGAAACGAAACATAAAAGAGATTTATGCTTGGATCTTTGTCAATCAAAAAAGGCAGGAACAAGGGTTAAAGGTAGGCAAACAAGCGCTTCATATGATGTTCAAAGGGAATCCAGGCACAGGGAAAACAACGGTTGCAAGGCTTGTCGGGAAGCTTTTCTTTGAAATGAATGTCCTCTCAAAGGGGCACTTAATTGAAGCGGAACGCGGAGATCTTGTCGGAGAGTACATTGGTCATACTGCGCAAAAAACAAGGGAGTTAATTAAAAAATCACTAGGCGGCATTTTGTTCATCGACGAAGCCTATTCTCTTGCCCGCGGAGGCGAAAAGGATTTTGGGAAAGAAGCGATTGATACCCTAGTAAAACATATGGAGGACAAACAGCACGAATTCATTCTCATTCTTGCTGGCTACTCCAAGGAAATGGATCATTTTCTATCATTAAACCCCGGCCTGCAATCAAGATTTCCAATCAATATCAGCTTTCCTGATTATACAGTCGATCAGCTCATGGACATTGCCAAACGAATGATGGCTGACAGAGAATATATATTTACGCAAGAAGCTGAATGGAAGCTGCGAGATTATTTAATGCACATTAAAAGCACCACAAGCCCTGCAAAATTCAGTAACGGCCGGTTTGTGCGAAACACGATTGAAAAGGCCATTCGAACTCAAGCCATGAGACTTCTGCTTGTGGATCATTATGATAAAAAAGATTTGCTCACCATTAAAAGTCACGATCTGCAAATGAAAGAGGATACGCCTACTTAAAATGGCGTATCCTTTTTATAAAGAGATACTAAAATAAACCATCCGAATAGTGGTATACGTGTGATGTGTTTGGTATGATGGTACTACTGAAAACTTAAGTACAGAAAGGAAACAACTGACGTTGAATGAACATGAAATGACAGAAAAAGCGATCCTTGTCGGCTGTCAATTGCCGCATGTCACGGATGAACGCTTTCAATACTCAATGGAAGAATTAGCTTCCTTAACCAAAACGGCTGGCGGTGAAGCTGTCAGCGTAATGACGCAGAAGAGAAATAGACAAGACAGCGCAACATATATCGGTAAAGGCAAAGTAGAAGAGCTTGAAGTGCTTTGCGAGGAATTCGAATGTGATGTCATTATTTTTAATGACGAACTGTCTCCAAGTCAGCTAAAAGCTTTGGCAACTGCCTTAGATGTGAAAATTATTGATCGTACACAATTGATTTTAGACATCTTTGCAAAAAGGGCTCGTACAAGAGAGGGGAAGCTGCAAATAGAGCTTGCCCAGCTTCAGTATGCCTTGCCGAGACTAAGCGGACAAGGGATCAGCCTCTCAAGACAAGGAGGCGGAATTGGCGCAAGAGGTCCAGGTGAAACAAAACTTGAAACAGATAGACGCCATATTCGAAACCGCATTCACGAAATTAACGGGCAATTATCTACAGTCAAAGAACACCGTACAAGATACCGGGAACGCCGGAAGAAAAATGGGGTGTTCCAAATTGCCATTGTCGGATATACGAATGCTGGAAAATCTACTTTGTTTAATCAATTAACAGAAGCAGATAGTCATGAAGAGGATCTGCTGTTTGCGACGCTTGATCCAATGACACGTAAGATGACATTAGCATCTGGCTACAGTGTGCTGATTTCAGATACTGTTGGCTTTATCCAGGACCTTCCAACAACACTGATAGCGGCATTTCGTTCCACTCTTGAAGAAGTGAAGGAAGCTGATTATTTGCTTCACGTCATCGATTCTTCTAATGAGGATTACGAAGGTCACGAACGGACGGTTCATGAGCTTTTAGAGGAATTAGAAGCAGATCGTATTCCAATGCTGACGGTTTATAACAAAGAAGATCGAATCAGACCGGATTTCATCCCATCTTCAAAGCATCGTCATCTGTTAATCAGTGCGAGACGCGAAGAAGATGTGAAGCGGTTAAAAGCGGATATCATGGCTGAACTGAAAAAAACCTTTTTAAAGCCATATCATGTGAAGATTCCAGCGTATGAAGGAAAGCTCATCTCCGCATTAAAATCAGAAACGCTCGTGGAATCACTAGAATTTCAAAAAGAAGCAGAACTTTATGACATCACCGGGTTTAGTGGTGAGGAGCAGACCATATTAGGTCAAATCAAGAAGTATATGTTGTAAGAAAGGAATTAAATCAAGATGTTTCATACATTAAAACACGGCAGTATTTTAGAAAAAGTAGCAGCAGAAACAGAACAAGACATTTTACACGTGCATCAGCAAATTGATCAAAAGAGCGAACAAAATGAGTGGCGGGTGCTTGAAAGCTACCGAAAGCATAAAGTCAGTGACTCTCACTTTAACCCGACAACTGGATATGGCTACGATGATATGGGAAGAGACACGTTAGAAAAGATCTACGCGGATGTCTTCGGAGGAGAAAGCGGCCTTGTGCGTCCGCAGATCATTTCCGGCACACATGCGATTTCCATTGCGTTATTTGGTGTGCTGAGACCTGGCGATGAATTGATCTATATGACAGGAAAACCATACGATACGCTAGAAGAAATTGTAGGGATTCGCGGCAAAGAAGGGACAGGCTCATTAAAAGATTTCCAGATTGATTACAAGGCCATTGATTTAAGGCTAGATGGATCAGTCGATTATGACAAAGTAAAAGAGTCGATCTCCTCGAAAACAAAAGTCATCGGCATTCAGCGTTCGAAAGGCTATGCTTCAAGACCCTCCTTTACAATAGAAGAAATCGAGCAAATGATCTCATTTGTAAAAGAGATCAATGAAGAAATCATTGTGTTTGTGGACAACTGTTATGGTGAATTTACTGAATTACAAGAACCATGTCATGTGGGAGCGGATCTTATGGCAGGTTCTCTCATTAAAAACCCAGGCGGCGGCCTTGCCAAAACAGGCGGCTACATCGTTGGAAAAGAAAAATGGGTAGAAGCTTGCTCTTATCGAATGACATCTCCGGGCATCGGCAGTGAAGCGGGTGCATCGCTGTATGCGCTCCAGGAAATGTATCAAGGATTTTTCTTAGCACCGCATGTTGTGGCGCAAAGCTTAAAGGGCGCAGTGTTCACGGCTCGTTTTCTTGAGAAGCTCGGGTTCCAAACGAACCCAGCGTGGAATGCGAAAAGAACGGATTTGATTCAATCAGTCGAATTTGGCGATCCTAACAAAATGATTGCGTTCTGCCAGGCGATTCAATATGCATCTCCGATCAACAGTCACGTCACACCGCATGCGAGCTATATGCCGGGCTACGAGGATGATGTCATCATGGCAGCGGGCACCTTCGTCCAAGGAGCTAGCATCGAATTGTCAGCCGATGGACCGATCAGACCGCCTTATACAGCCTACGTTCAAGGCGGACTCACGTATGCCCATGTGAAAAATGCGATTTGCAGTGCTGTAGATGCCTTATTGGAACAAGGTTTTATCGACATACCTGCTCAATAAAAAAACCCATGTTAATATTCCTAACATAGTGTTGACACATAATATAACATGACATATAATAAATTTAAGCAAAGAGGAGGAGACAGTTGAGATGAGTGATAACATTCGCCGCTCAATGCCTTTATTCCCAATTGGGATTGTCATGCAGCTAACAGAATTATCTGCAAGGCAAATTCGCTATTATGAGGAAAATGGATTAGTATTTCCAGCAAGAAGTGATGGGAATCGCCGATTATTTTCTTTCCATGATGTTGATAAATTACTAGAAATTAAAAACCTCATCGAACAAGGTGTAAACATGGCAGGAATCAAAAAACTTTTTGCCAAAGCTGAGGCAGAACATCCAGCGTCTAATACAAAGGCCGAGGAGAAAACCACAGCCAAGCACAACTTGACAGATGATGAACTCAGGAAGCTACTGAAGAAAGAACTCATTCAGGCTGGACGTTTCCAACAAGGAACGACCTTTAGGCAGGGGGATATGTCAAGGTTCTTCCGTTAACCAATTAGCAAAAGCATTGCTATACAATTTTACCTTTTGTAGGGGAGGAGTTTTACGAAATGGCAAAATACACAAGAGAAGATATCGTAAAATTAGTAAATGAGGAAAACGTAAAGTACATTCGTCTGCAATTTACAGACATTCTCGGAACGATTAAAAATGTTGAAATTCCTGTGAGCCAGTTAGAAAAAGCTCTCGATAACAAATGTATGTTTGACGGTTCATCTATTGAAGGCTTCGTACGTATTGAAGAATCAGATATGTATCTATACCCAGATCTCAACACATTTGTTATTTTCCCTTGGACAGCAGAAAAAGGTAAAGTTGCACGCTTTATTTGTGACATTTACAAGCCGGACGGGACGCCATTTGATGGAGACCCACGTAATAACTTAAAGCGTGTCTTAAAGGAAATGGAAGAACTAGGATTTAGTGATTTCAACCTTGGACCTGAGCCAGAATTCTTCTTATTTAAATTAGATGAAAAAGGCGAGCCAACGCTTGAACTAAACGATAAAGGTGGATACTTTGACCTTGCACCAACAGATCTAGGCGAAAACTGCCGCCGTGATATCGTGCTTGAGCTTGAAGAAATGGGCTTTGAAATTGAAGCGTCTCACCATGAAGTAGCACCTGGACAGCATGAAATTGATTTCAAATATGCAGGCGCCATCCGTTCTTGTGATGACATTCAAACGTTCAAACTCGTTGTCAAAACGATTGCGAGAAAGCACGGTCTTCATGCGACATTCATGCCAAAACCATTGTTCGGTGTAAACGGTTCTGGTATGCACTGTAACCTATCATTATTCAAAAATGGCAAAAACGCATTCTTTGATGAAAAAGCAGATTTACAATTAAGCGAGACTGCTAGACACTTTATCGCAGGTATCGTCAAGCACGCAACAAGCTTCACAGCGGTCACAAACCCAACGGTTAACTCTTACAAGCGTCTTGTACCTGGTTATGAAGCACCTTGCTACGTTGCATGGAGTGCACAAAACCGCAGTCCATTGATCCGTATCCCTGCATCACGCGGCATTAGCACACGTGTAGAAGTGCGCAGCGTTGACCCATCTGCAAACCCATACCTTGCACTAAGCGTATTACTTGCAGCAGGTCTTGACGGAATCAAAAATAAACTAGACGCACCAGCACCAATCGACAGAAACATTTATGTCATGGACAAAGAAGAGCGCCTTGAAAACGGCATCTCTGACCTGCCTGCAACACTTGCAGAAGCACTTGAGTTGCTCAAATCAAACGAAGTCATGATCAACGCACTAGGCGATCACCTATTCGAACACTTCATCGAATCAAAAGAAATCGAATGGGATATGTTCCGCACCCAAGTACACCCATGGGAACGCGATCAGTATATGTCTCAGTATTAATAAATAAAACCCCTTGGAGCCATTGGCTTCAGGGGTTTTTATTTTGGTCAAATTATATTCAGAAAAGAAGAAAACGATGTGTAAACCTATGTTTAAAAAGAGAATTAGTGTTCCTAAAGAAACTGTTTTAAAGTTGTTTCTACGCCACCAACTTCAATATCACTTCTAAGCAATTCTTTATGTTTTGAAGCAGCAACTTGCGCTTCTTTTTGTACTAAATTCACCTTTAGAAAGCTCTGTTACTTCTTGTGTTACAGGATCCATATGTTTAATTCTGTACTGCCATGTCGTTCCTCTTTTAATGCACTCTACATAAAACATACCTTTTATAGATAAGTATTTTTGCATTTTGCGGGATACCGAAAACTTTTAAAATGAACACTTCGACTTTACATATGTTGTAAATTCCATGTTAAAATTATACAAAGGAAATGATAGCAAGGGGGTAATGGGATGTCAGGTTTGATCTCCTCTGTAGATGTAGCAAACACTCTCAACAAATGGTATTTACATATTAAAAAGAGGGAAGTTTCACAAGCAGTAGAGTTGAGGGATGAGATTCAAGAAATGTTAGGCGAAATGGAAGAAAATCAAGATGTTTTACTCTATTTCAATATTCTTGATTATAGATTTAAGGTACTGATGGAAGATTTAGTGGGGCAACCAACAATAACAGAAAGTGAAAGAGTCAAAACAGATGACATGCTAAGGTTTTACTTTTATCTTTTCAAAGGTATGTACGAGAGTGCAAAGAATAATTATTCAGAAGCTCTAGTCCTATTTAGAGTGGCTGAGAGACAATTGGACAAGGTACATGATGAAATTGAAAAGGCTGAGTTCCATTATAAAATTGGCACACTCTACTATTTCAATAAGGTCACGCTCCTTTCTCACCATCATCTACAAACAGCAAAGGACATCTACAAAGGTCATGAAGGCTACAGCATACAGACCATAAACTGTAATATGTTGCTGGCATTAAATTTGATTGATGATGGTAGACTAGACAAAGCTGAAAGAATGCTTTTGGAGTGTGTTGATAGACTGATTGAAAAGAATGATAAGAGATTATTAGCGTTGGCTTATTATGATTTAGGATTTCTCAAAATTCAGGATGACCACCATATAGAAGCAATAGAATATTTCAACAAAGCAATTTCCGCAGATGATCTAAAACAGTCAGCTCCTGTTTCATACTTACAATGTGCGTATGAATTTGCAAGATCAAGCCATAAATCAAATCAAGTGGATAAGGCAATAAGTTGGGTTGCTGAGGGGAAATCCTTTTCTAAAGATCAGCAGAACACAAACTTTATTTTGAAATTCAATATCCTTGAGAAATGTTATACAACACCACAGGAAAGCTATGAAGATATCAAGAAAGGGCTATGTCTTTTGGAAGAAAGGAAAGCATATGTTGATATAGAGGCTTTAGCTCCTGATGTTGCATCCATTTATAAGAAGTTAAATCTTTATGAAGAAAGTAACTACTTCTTGGAATTGGCCTTAAAATCTTGTACGCTTATAGGAAAGGAGGTCATATGATCATGAAAAAAATAATGATGATGATTACTACTGCTTTGCTATTAGGTACAATTCTTGGAATACCTGTTGGACAACAAACTCAAGCAGATGCTAAAAATGAGGTAGTGTTGCTTTTCTCAAGAGGTGCAGGATCATAAAAGCGTAGGATTTTAATCCACCACTACGGAGGATAATTGGTTTAAAAACGATAAAGTGGATTAAAGTGTCAGGCTCCTTATGGTATTCTAGTAAAAGAATATTCCATAAAAGGAGTCTTTTTTATATGAAAATATTAGATGCTCCATCTTTACTATCAGCTGTCGAACAGAGGTCAAAGGCCTATCATGAGCTTCAAGAAGAAATGAAACTTGTGAAAAAAGCATTAAAAAGTGTATCGGGATTAGGTGACGAGTTTACTGGAAAAGGTGCAGATAATATCAAAGCTTTTTATAATGATCTTGCACTATACACGGACACTTATCTTGATTTTCTCGATATGCAAAAGGCTTTTTTAGATGGAGTGAAAGGAAAGCTTGATGATGAATCATTAGGCGGGAGTACATTTATTGATGAGCACTTCTTAGACGCTCAATTGAAGCAAGGCATTCAGAACAATCAAGATATGGTCAAGGAACAAAAAGAAGCTCTTACGGCAATTTTTGACGATATTAGTGATTTGATTGAATTGCAGACATTTTCCAGTAAAAAAGTAGACGAGCACTTAGATGATGCGAACAAAAAAAGAAAAGATGCAATTGAGGCTATACATACATTAGATCATGCCCTAAAAACAGAATACGCAAAATCAGAAGCGATTGAGAAACATCTTGCAACTTTTTATACAAAAATGATGGCTGCTACAGGAAAAGGAAAGAACGCTCAGCCCATGTATTATGATGCAAAAGCATTTCATGAGACAGATGTGTACAAGAATCATGATAAAATCGATGCTCAGGTGAAAGCGTATTTAAAAGTGAAAAAAGAAGAAAAAGAGAAACGAAGAATCAAAGAATTGAAAGAAAAGCTCAATGATCCTTCGTGTATATCAGTAGAGAAATACTTTGAGATTGTAGACGAAATTGGATATGAAAATCTTTCTTACGATCAAAAAATGTATTACAGCCAGCTGCTCCAAATCAAAGCGCAGGAAGAAGCATCAGAGGTATTTGTTGATAGTGTAAAAGGTGCTGCAGTTGGTCTATATGATGTGGCAAAAGATACAGTTGTTGGCATCTACGATCTTGTAACAGACCCTGGAGGTGCCGTTGAATCAGTCGTAACGGCTGTTTCTCACCCAATTGAAACATCGAAAGCGATTGGAAAATCAATTTCAGACTCATTCCAAAAAGAAGTCATAGATGGTGATGCGTATTCTCGGTCACACTGGTTTGCCTATGCGACTGGTTCTTTAGCAGAAATCGTCTTTGGTTCTAAAGGGGCAGGAGCCATTACAAAAACAGGGACAACAGCGGCCAAAACTACGGTGAAGAAAGGGCTTGAACAAGGAGTAAAATCATTAGATAATGTCTCCATTCCGAATCTATTGCCATACTCACCAAAGTTCCAAATAGCTGGTGGAGGGAAACTACCGTATAACGTTTTTGACGGGGAGAATATCAAAAATAAACTCCTTTCCATGGCAAAGCGTCTAGACAACAACTCAGGATACGGCATCTCTCAGACAGGTAGACGCTTACCAGCACCAAAATCACCGCCAACCGTTGTAAGTTACGGAGATCACTATGTAAGGTGGAAACGCAAAAAAGTATTAAAACCAAATGTCGTTTATTCAACAAAGCAAGGGTACACCTACACAACCGACCACTACGGAAGGATTGTCAAAGTCGAAGCAAGTGATTTAAAATACGGAGAGATCAAAAGAAACCAATACGCTCAATCCAATTCAGGAAAGCCTGACAGATTACTAGATGATGATGGTGGGCATTTAATTGCTTCAATTTTTAAAGGATCTGGAGATATTGATAATCTTGTGCCGATGAATGGGAATTTAAACAAAGGTGAGTGGAAAAAGCTTGAAAATACTTGGGCTGATGCTCTTCAAAATGGTGATGAAGTTAAAGTGAAGATTACACCTAACTATAAAGCGGATTCTCTACGCCCAGAAACTTTTGATATTAAATATAAAATCGGTGATGATGAATGGGAAATCAAAAGGTTCGACAATGTGTATGGAGGTAAAAAGTAATGAATGAAGAAAAAATAGAACATTTGTATAAAGAGATAGTTGATGTTGTAGTGGGAACAATACCAATTGAATGGGGAAAGGTGTATTTATATGGTGAGGTAGTTGAAGGTTCTCAAACTGTTTACTTTTATTTTTCATCTAAAGAAAATGAGGGTAAACTGGTATATAGTCATGAGATCACTGAACTTTTTGAAGTGAGTGAACATGAATACAAAGAAAGATGGCATCAATTAGTTGACTGTATCCAAGAACTTAAGAGAGAGTTTGAACAAAATGGTCAAGAACCTTGGACAAACTTCACAATGATATTTGATGAAACGGGGCATTTTAATATAGAATTTAATTATGATGACCTTTTGAATACAAACCCTCATGAAAGAAAAACTATTTGGAAATATAATCATCTAGGTATTATACCTAAAAGTAATTCTGGTAAAAAACATTTAGAAAAATACTTCTCTACATTGGAGTAACTTTTAGAGATGTTATAAAATTCGTTTTGATAGATTAAAGAAATAAAGACTAGAGAACATATTGAGAGCATCATTCCAAGCAGAAATGGTGCTCTTATTCAATAATGCCCCCTATTAATCAATAACAAAACAGACACACTTAGCAACAAAATAAAAATCAATACATATGGAATCAACTGTGTATTGATTAGCATGTCAAAGAAACCGATTCACGAAAGCAAAAATATCGAAAAACACAATATTCTTTTCTAATTAAATCTTTCTTTTCACTTTATCGAAACCAATAAACCGTCACTTCACAATCACTCAATACCTCTTCAATCATGTCTTCCACAATCGTCCAATCGCCGCCCGCCAGTCCGCAGCCGATCCCGTAAGGAATGGCGATGGAAGTTCGGTTTTTCTCTTCATGTGAATGGGTTACTGTGTCTTTTAGGCTTTGTAAGCAGCTGCGTAGGGCGTCGTAATCAGTTTGCATTCTTTTTCTTCCGTATCCAGTTTGAGCAAATAAGTTGGCAATTGTTTTTCCGTCATTAGTTGTGATGAGTTGAACGGAGCTTAACAAGTCATCTCCTTGTTCTGTACATAATTGTTTATACTTTTTGTATACATTGGGGTATTTGCTTTTGATTTGTTTGGCTAATCCAGCGCCCATGACCCCTTTACAGTTCACCTGGTGACAGATGATGTCTTCACTTGCCTCTAAAATGTTACCATCCACTGTTTTGATCATATCAAGTAACCCCTTTTTAATAAAATAAATAGAAACTTATGTTCTATTTTATCAGTTTTGATCAAATTATTTAATAGCAAAAATGCTTTTTATGAGTTTCGTTTATTTGAAGACACTTCACAACAACTTGATTGTCAAAGCTGGTGCATGTCATCTAAAATATGGAGAGACTAGAAAACACGAAATGATGACAAAGAGGAGTCATTTATGAATCAATTAGAAACGAATCGTTTAATTCTTAGACCGTTTTGCGATGAAGATGCGGCAGGGATGCTGGAGTACTTGTCCAATCCAAGAGTAAATTGTTTTCTTAGTGATCGAATTTTTTCATTAGAAGAAGCTGTGGCTAAAGTGCAAAAGAGAAAAGAAGATCATTCATATGTAGCGGTTTGTTTAAAAGAAAGTCAACAAATTATCGGTGAGTTGTTTCATTTAAAAGAGGAGCCTGATACGTATTCAATCGGCTGGAATTTCAATGCAGCATATGAAGGAAAGGGGTATGCACGTGAGAGTGCTGAAGCATTCTTGACCTATTTATTTGTAGAAAAGGGAGCAAGGCGGCTTTATGCCTATGTAGAAGATGATAATGTCCGTTCACAGGCATTATGTGAGCGATTAGGCATGCGGAAAGAAGGCCTTTTTCTTGAGTTTATTTCATTTACTACTTATGAGGACGGCACCCCTAAATATGAAAACACGTATCAATATGCTTTGCTAAAAAAGGAATGGGAGCAGCATCACTCTCTATAGAGCACTCAGTGAATGATGTGCAGGTGACAGCAAAGTGACAAACATGTCATATGATTCCATGGTTTGTTCGTTCGATCGATGGAGCGGTCATCTCATTTCAATTATCCTTGTCATAAATCGAGGAAAAAGGGATGAAATGAGATGCAGGGATATAATGAAGATTTATTTAGGTGGGTGAATCAGCTCAGTATCGATCATGGTTACTTGAATCCGTTATTCATTGGACTAGCTGAATATACAGTGCTGTTAGCAGCGCTCATGTGTCTGTTCATATGGTTTCAAAATCGGAGCAGAACCAATAGGCGGGTGGTCGTATCTGCCGGATTTACTTTCATATTGGCAGAGTTAATTGGCAAAATTGCAGGAATTTTTTATTCCAACCAGCAGCCCTTTGCCGAAATGAGTCATGTCAATCTTTTGATTCAAAAGGAAGTAAATAACTCTTTTCCGAGTGATCATACCATCTTTATTTTTTCTGTTTGTCTGATCTTTTGGCTTTTTCACAAACGCCATGTTTATTGGCTGATCATTGCGTGCGCCGTTGGTTTTTCAAGGATTTGGGTAGGTGTCCATTATCCATTTGATGTCTTAGCAGGTGCTGTCATAGCGTGTTTAACAGCGGTCGCTGTTGTATATTTGCCGATATGCCAAAGGAGCGTTAATACCATTTTGTCATGTTATGAGTGGCTTGAGCAGAAAGTTGTAAGGAAGAGAACAAAATAACATGTTGCAGCAAAATACCCCGATCTGTTAATGGCTCAGATCAGGGTGCTTTTTATTTTCGCCAAAACGTTGAACAATCCGCTTTGTCTTCGATATTAAATTCGATGATTTTTTTTAGGAGAGGATAATCAACTGGCAAGCTTTCCTTCATGCGAAACATCTTTTTTCCATGATCGTAACCCGCTTGTACAATGTCAGCTGAAAAGTGATCGATTCCTTTACCTTCTGGTGCGACAGAAATGTGATGTTTTGCTACGCTAAACCCAATAATAAATGTGCCGTGGTCTGTGAACATGGGCTGATTCCAAGCAATTCTTGGCTCTAATTGAGGGAATGTGTCTAAAATCCATTGTAAAATGTCTTGTGTGCGCTGCTTCAGCTTTGGATTACCGATATTGCTTACATATTCTTCAAACACATGCATGATGTTTTATCCTCCAATTCCATCGACCTCATACGTCTCAGACGGGATTCGAACCCGGTAAGCATAGGTTAGGGGCAACACGCTTCCCTACGGAATTTCACCTGTCTCAGTGTGCTTTTTGATGCTTCTGAAACCCTTACCTTGCGGCCCGCCAGCTATAATTCGTTTTACAGTGCTCTAGCCTTCTAGAGCTGCTGAGGCGCGGAAGTTATTAATCTTATTATATATAGTAAAATGTTAATAGGGTTATTGTAAAGAAAAACCTATGTATAAAGAGATTAGGGAGATTAAACCAAAATATGCTCCATTATTAACTATTACAAGGTATATAATGAAATCGGTATGAGTGAAAGATTGTATACACGTTTAAAAGCAAAGACTTTCCTAGACCTGGATTATGCTCTCAATGAGGTTTAATTTAAAGCACCCGTTTAGAGGAGTTTGACTTTGAAGTAAAAAACGACCCCAAAATTGGAAGTCGTTTTGTAAATATTTTTATTTTGAAACAAAGCATTTTCCATTAGATAATACTTCGCATTTTACAAGGAAATAACTGTTACTACTTGTCCAAACTTGAGTGTAACTTACCCCATTTTGTTTAATTAATACGTAATCCCACTGATCAGGATAAGCATCTCTGACCCACTCTAACGGAGCAGCACTTGCAGTATTCATAGAAAATAACATTGTTGCAGAAAAGGCGATAGATAATACAGCTTTTTTTAATGTTGATTTTTTCAAACAAAACAACTCCTTAATTTGAATTAACCTATTATTTGTAAATAAGTTAATTCAATAGTATCAAAGAGAAAAAGCATTTTGTGTCGAATTTTGTAAAAATACCTTAAATTTACCTATTTATATAAGGTGATAATTTTCACAATGTATGAATAAACCTTTTAACACTTTAAAAGGTGTATTGATTTGTTTTTTTATTTGCGTATAACTGGCGTCGTTTTTTGCGGAGCATGACGTAATATCGTATTATGCGATAGATTAATTGAATAGCTTTTAAAAGTGACTTTTCGTTCGGTAAATTTTGCGATTAGTTCCATGGGTTCTCTTTCTGCCGCTGATCTTTACGCGAATCGCACAAAATAGTCAAGGGCACATATGATAAAAGACCATATGGATTTGTATACAGCATTGAATTGGGCTGATAGAAAGTGACAAACCTGTTGATGAGTAAACTGAAAGAGATAATCAATCAAACAAAAAATGAAGGCTTTACTCACAAACGTTCAATGAGTTCTCCTTTTTTGCTCATCATGGAAAATGGGGAACCTTTCTACTCCTGGGTGTTCGTTGAAAGAAGTGTGTTTAAGACTTGCTATTTTTCTTTGATTTCCATCAATGAAGAACAGAATTGTGTGGTATTAGAGCTCCTTGTTCCATGCTGCATGAGGTCGACTTGCTGTCAGAAAGTCTTGTATCGATCCAGTTCAAAGATCCTTGTTGATCTTTCTTTTTTATGCGGAATGATTGAAGCAGAGCTGCCAGTATATGATGCGCTCATTTTAAAGAACATAGAACCTCACCACCTCCTTCTTGATTTTTCAACATCTCCCAGTTCGGTTGAAATCTGGCGTAATGGAACAAGATTACTAAATACAGCAACAGTGGTTTTGCATCATCATGATGATCAAGAAGTGCCAGTTTCTATCACCATTCAAACAAAAAAAGCATGTCATGACATATGTGTCCAAAAAGGAGAAAGTCGATCGATTACTGTAAAAGATATGATGTTGATTTTAAAGAAACAAGCCACTGAAAACGTGCAAGCGCGCTTAGACATTCAATTAAACATGGTACAAAGGAAAAAAATAAGGCTTTGAGTCTGGGATAATCGCACAATCTTCATAGATCACTAGATCATAGTCTATCAAGAATAGGTTGAAGGAGGGTTAAAATGGCTATTTTAGGCGGGTGTAGTAATGAGCGAACAGGCTTTGTGAATGATGCGGTATGCTTCACAGTCGATTTAGCAGCAGCAGCGGATCCAGTTGTCGTCTGGACGGATGGAACACCATTTGTCATAAAACGGGACCATTATGGTGGAAAACAACGGAATCGTGGCTGTAGCACCAACTGTGACATTAGAGGTCAACGGTGCGGCTGTTCCAGATTTCACTGTACCTCCAGGAGAGAGTCGATCCATTACGCTCAGCGATCTTAACTCCATTGGGATTGTAGCTACTGGCGGGACCTCGACTGGAAGTATTGTCGTTTCTTTTTCTCTCAATTATCAGTATTAGTGTGTATGTCTTAAAGATTCCACAGTTTGAAAGAAGTGAGAGGCATGTGCGCCCAACTTAATATGTGTGGAGGAATAACAGGTCCAACGGGAGCAACCGGCCCGACCGGAGTAACCGGAACAACAGGATCAACAGGCCTGACCGGAGTAACCGGAACAACAGGATCAACAGGCCTGACCGGAGTAACCGGAACAACAGGATCAACAGGCCCGACCGGAGTAACGGGTCCAACAGGATCAACCGGCCCGACCGGAGTAACGGGTCCAACAGGATCAACCGGCCCAACAGGATCAACGGGAGCAACCGGCCCGACCGGAGTAACGGGTCCAACAGGATCAACCGGCCCAACAGGATCAACGGGAGCAACCGGCCCGACCGGAGTAACCGGAGTAACGGGAGTAACGGGTTCAACAGGATCAACCGGCCGGACCGGAGTAACAGGTCCAACGGGAATAACCGGAATAACGGGTCCAACCGGAGTAACGGGAACAACAGGATCAACGGGCCCAACAGGAGTAACAGGTCCAACCGGCACAATTGTGACCGCTAACTCAATGTACGCGTCCAATACGTCGGGAAGTACAGTGCTTGTTGTCATAGGCGGGACAGCGGTTTCCTTGCCTAATAATCAGAGCTTAGATGGTTTTACGGCAAGTGGTGGAAATACGATTTTTACAGTGCCTGTCTCAGGTCGCTATTTCATCACATATCAAGTGAACACAAGTGTAGCGCTGCTTGCCGGAACAAGGATCATTAACAGCGGATCTGCCATTCCTGGTTCTATATTAACACCCGCTTTATCGGCATCTACCTACAACGTATCACTCATTACAACACTTGCAGCAGGTAACCAGATTTCTCTCCAAATTTTCGGTTTAGTCGCAACAATAGTGTTACTTGGGGGAGGATCGGTTGGAGCGGCACTCACCATCATACGATTGGAATAAGGAAAAAAAGCCCAAAAAGGGCTTTTTTCATTTCATCACGAGATGATTGGGTACTTTAAAACCGAAAAAAGGTGAAATATTTACGCAAACATCATTGACTAGAAGAAAGAAACGCATTTTCAATGGAAACGGTTATTGAAGATTCAAGTGATTCATATTAAAATGATCTCAAATGGACAATTAGCAATTGCTAATAGAAGTTCCATATTTAGTGAAATCATGTGATGCAGCTGAAAGTGATTGGGGGTGTAGAATGAGCAAGATTCCTGTTGCGGAATTGGCATCATTATTAAATGACTGGAACATGGAAATCAAAAAAGATCATGCAGATGAGGCAGAACGGTTATTTGCTAAAGCGAAACAAGCGGTAGAGGAAATTGACGATGCGGACATCCTTATGTACTATTCTCTTCTTGAGAAGAGGCATCACATTCTCATGTACAATTTAAGAGGGCAAAAGGGCAGTGTTTCAACGAGAAGTATAGAAGGTCATCACGGAAAAAAAGAGGATGACTTGTCTAACCGACTTGCCTACTATTTTGATTTTTATGAGGGTGTGTATGAGCAGCATCAAGGAAATTACGAGGTTGCATTGCAAATGTATCAAAGTGCTGAAAAGCTCTTAGATAAAATTCCAAGTGAGATCGAACGTGCTGATTTCGATTTTAAGGTGGCCTGGCTTTACTACCGGCTTAGTCATATCATGCTCTCATTAAGCTATATCCGCAGAGCACTTCACGTCTATAAACGGCACAAGCATTATGAAAGAAGAACGGCACTTTCATACTCTCTCATTGCGGCGAATCAAACAGAGATCGGCCGGTATGAAGAGGCGCTTGAAAATTATCGTCTGGCGGAAGAGGTTTTGACAAGCGAGCAGGATGACTTTATGCTGGCTCAGCTCCATCACAATGTAGCCATTTTATATTCATTTTGGAACAAACCGAAAGAATCAATACGTCATCTTGAAAAAGCACTGTCCCATCAAGAATATTATGAGTCGGATTTCTTTTTCCATTCTACGTATCTGATCAGCCGGGAACTCTGTGTGATTGGTGAAAAGCAGCGTGCAAGCCAATATATAGAGGCTGCGTATGCCAGAATAAAAGATGCTTCTCATGAAGTGTTTCAGCTGAAAATAGGCATCGTCCATGACCTTTACTTAACGAATGCACCACAAAGATTTCAGCAAATTGATGAGAAATTAAGAAAGTTAGAAGAGAAGAATGAATATCATGAAGTAAAAGAGCTTTCACATTTTGCTGCTAAGTATTGTGAAAAGCAAGCACTTTATGAGCAGTCTGTTTTTTACTTGAACAAAAGTTTAGAAGCGGATTTACATATGAAAAGAATGGGGTTGATTTAAGATGAAAACAGGTTTAAAAGTATTATTCGTTGTAGGTTTAGCGATCGCTGCGTCAGTTCTGACTCAAAACGTTGCGGGTTCTTTCGAAGTAGCAGAAAAAATCATTGGTGGTTAATCCACCATTTATCTCTCGCCCTTGTTGATCATCGTCAGCAAGGGTTTTTTGTATGTTGTTAATAGGCTCTTCTTATTAAACGCTACAAGAACGTTTAATAAGAAGAATTCGCAACAAAGGGGGTGTGCAAATTTGTTACCTGCCCCATTATTCTAAATAAACATAGGGCAGCGCAACAAGTTAAAAAGGTCACCTTTCTTTGCTTAATTTAATTTTTTGCAGGACTTTTCATTCACATTTTATCAAATTGGTCTATTGTACATAGAAGTAAAAGAAAAAGTCGGAACACCGCTCCATTTGTCATGCATATGATGTGATGAGTTGTTAGACGAAAGCAGGTGATTGTATGTATCCACGAGTTTATGGAGGTTTTCATGGAGGCGGTTTTAGCGGTGGGGGAGCACATATCGGATCGGTTGGTTCTCATATCGGCTTTGGCGGGTATTATGTGAGCCCTGGTGTGTTTTCTGGTTTAGGCGGTTTCCCTGGATACGGTGGATTCGGGACATTTTCTGGATATCCGTATGGCTCCACGTTCATTATGGGGCGTCCTCCTGGTTTTTATGTGAGAAGTTATGAGTGAACGTTGAAATAGCCATCTAACGATTGACTATTTCAATTGGTGAAAATGCTTCAATGCAGCAGTGATCACAATCACCCCAAGGATAGAGATAGGCAGCCAAATGATGATAAACGGATCGTACGCATCTGTGTATGCCGCTAAAGCGGCACCTAGGCAGTAAAAGACAATAGAGCCTATTCGCATGAAACTGACATGCTGAATAGGAGCTTTTCTTTTTTCCCGGTGTGAAATGCGCTGAGCCAAATCTTCAAATAGGTTAGCGAGTGTACTCGTTAGAACCGTTGTGGAAATGCCAGCCACATTTAATTTGCGGGCGGCCGCTGTCTGGAGACCCATGGCCATACTTAAAAGGATAATCAGCATAAAATAAGCACCTTGTGTATAAGGGAATATGGTCATGAGAGCAAATAGAAGTAGTATCATGACTTCTATGATAAAGATACGTGTAACGGCTTTTGGCCAAAATGTTTTCTCATGCTTTCCGCCTATCACAACAGCAAGTAAAACCCCTAGAACGAATCCACTCAGTGCAGTGATGGAATGAAGGGCTGTTAGCTGCAAGGAGCTTCCTGCTGCAATGCCAAGCAGCACAATATTACCTGTCATATTGGCTGTAAACACATGCCCTAGGCTCAAATAGCCAATCACATCCACAATTCCTGCGGAAAGGCACAAGAAGATTAGTGCTATATTTCGAAATGAATGTGCGGTCAAAATGGTCATCCCTTTCTTACTCTCTAATGAATAAGTGTAACGCTTAATGACCGCGTATGTCCATCTTATGTGCCGGTATGATGTCTTCAAGCCGATGTAAGACTTGTCTGAAAGTGTCATCATTTACAAGATGCCTCATGCGGCGGAATGGATCGCCTTTTTCCTTTAGACGCTCTATAACAACTGGCATGGTAAACAAAGAAGGATGAAGTCCATCTTGATGGAGTTCGTCCCATTCAAGCGGTGTCGCTACAAGTCCAAGCTCATTTCCTCTTGGTGAATAGGGCGCGATGATTGTTTTTCCAGCATCGTGCTGAATATAGTCTAAATACAAGCGATTGCCGCGTTTTTTCTTAAGGCGTTCTAAAGTAAATAGCTCAGGAGCTTGTTCACATAAAAATTGACATATAAACGCGGTGAATGATCTCGTTTCTTCGTATGTGAAGGCATTTTTCTTTAATGGAATATACACTTGCAGTCCTTTACCGCCGCTTGTTTTAATAAAGGCTGTGAGAAAGAGACCGTCTAAAAGCGCTTTGATTCGCTTGGCAGCCTCTATGGCTAGATGAAACTCGTTAACAGATGGCGGGTCTAAATCAAAGACGATTTCGGTCGGCCGGTCCGTATCCCTTGTTTCAAAAGGAATATGAAATTCCATCGCCAGCTGGTTACCGAGCCAAAGAAGCGTCTGCGGGTCATTACAGACCGTGTAAGCAATATCATCAACTTGATCGGTCAACACAAAATCTGGTGCATAATCAGGTGTCGACTTTTGATAAAAGAATTCATCCCCAGCGCCATGAGGGAACCGAATTAAAGTAAGTCGTCTTTCACGTAAAAAGGGCAAGAGATAGGGAGCCGCTTGTCTCAAATAAAGTAAGTAATCTGCCTTGTTCAGATGAAGAGCCGGCACAATCGGTTTTTCAGGATGAGTGACCTCAATCACGGCAGGGAGCGGATACAGCTGTTTGAGCATT
Source organism: Bacillus sp. NMTD17 (assembly GCF_002998735.1). Classification (NCBI taxonomy): domain Bacteria; kingdom Bacillati; phylum Bacillota; class Bacilli; order Caryophanales; family Bacillaceae; genus Bacillus; species Bacillus sp. NMTD17. The sequence continues at coordinate 54,494 of NZ_PVRH01000002.1, read as the reverse complement.
TGCTGAAACGTACATGCTGCTGGGTCAGTATCTAGTAAAAAGGAAGAAAAACGCGGCTCTCTTAAGGCGGATCCATCAAAGGATATACAAGCAATACTGGCGACGATAGAAGGAGGGATTTCATATCCTGATGCTCCTTTTAGCTGGCCTTTAGTTTGAAAGAGTGTACGTAGCGTTTGTTCTTCTTCTTTAGAAAACCCATGCTTGAATTGGACAACCTCGGTGAGATGATGATCTTGATAAATACAGCCTTGGAAATAGCCATTTTCTTTATCAAAACGAGTCACAATGACAGAGACATAGCGCCAGTTTTTGACTTTCAGCCATTCTTTTGACCGGGTATTGTCGTGCCATTTACTCGTCTTTTTTTTCGCAACGAGTCCTTCTGCTAAATACGTCGTCATCAGCTTTTTCATATATTCATGATTTGTGTCTGTATGAATAAGTTGAAGAAGGGAAGGGTGCTCCAACTGAACAGTTGGCGGAAGTTTTGCTTCTTGGAAAACTTGCTGTAACTGTTTTTTCCTATCCATCAACGGTAAATCAACAAGGGATCTCCCTGTGCATCTTAATAGATCAAATGCAATCAAATGACATGGAAACCGCTCAGCCTGCAGCTTTATAGCCTCTTTGTTTTTCAGCCTGCCTCTTTGCTGAACCCTCGCAAAATCGCTTTGCTGTTCATCCAGTAAAAAGACCAATTCCCCATCAAACGTAAGTGGTAAAAAAGGAGCAAACTGGTCCCTTAATTGTTCGCACTGTTCAATAACCTCAGGAAACTGTTCGTTTAATCGTTTTCCGGCTCTACTTTCTAAATGAATCTCGTTTTCCTCCCACATCAGGATGGTCCGAAAGCCATCATATTTTAATTCATACACCCAGTCTGAACCGGTAGGAATATCATGTGCCGCCGTTAATCGCATAGGTTTCATTGTCATGTCACTTCCTCATATGATGTGTTCTTAGAGTGGGATGAAATTTTCATTCGCATACATAAGTCTAACGAAAACATTACATAGTAAGGAGAAAAGAACGGAGGCGACGCGATGCATACAGTTTGGAAAGGCGGCATTAGCTTTGGACTAGTCAATATTCCAGTTAAGCTGTTTACTGCTACAGAGAACAAAGATATTAAATTAAGACAGCTGCATAAAGAGTGTCACACGCCCATTAACTATAAAAAGGTTTGTGCCAACTGCGGGGAAGAGGTGGCACCAGAACAAATCGTCAAAGCGTACGAGTATGCGAAAAATAAATTCATTGAATTAGACGAGGAAGAGCTTGAAAAACTGCGAAAAGAAAATGAAGAAAAAGCGGTTGAAATCATTGATTTTGTGAAAATAGAAGAGATTGATCCAATCTATTATGAAAGAAGTTACTTCTTATCACCAGATACTGGCGGTGCGAAGGCTTATTCATTATTAAGAAAAGCTTTAGAGGAATCGGGAAAAATTGGTGTGGCGAAGATTATGATCCGCTCAAAGGAGCAATTAGCGATCGTTAGGTGCTATGAACATATTTTGCTGATGGAAACCATTCATTTCCCTGACGAAATTAGACAAGTATCTGATGTACCGAATATCCCCCAAGAGGAGAACATTGTGAAAAAGGAGTTAGATACAGCGCTCCTTTTAATCGAGCAATTAACCACAACTTTCGATCCAGCGGCATATCAGGATGAATACAGAGAACAGCTGATGAACTTAATTGGCGATAAAATATCTGGAGAACATACGGTTCAGCCAGAAACGACAGGCAAAAAAGATCCTGCATCCAATGTGACTGATTTAATGGCAGCTCTACAGGCTTCAATCGACCGATCAAAACCAGCCAAAGCGAAAAAAGCGGCTCCTAAAAAAAGAAAAGCACCAGCGAAAAAAGAAAAGAATGCATAAGAAAAGACCGCTTTCGAGCGGTCTTCACTTTCTTCTTTTCAGCGTGATAGAAAACCTTTGAAGTCTAGGAAGGACGAGCACCGGAGCGCAGACCTGACAACGAATGCGAGGGTTTGCCTACACGCTGAGACCGCTTACGGGCGGTCTTATTGCGGTTTTAACACGTCCTGAATTTCCCCGTCTTTTCTGTGAATAACAACAGAAGTCCCTTTATTAGATGCAATCTCCTTTGCCCGGTCAATTGCTTCTTGTTTCGTTTCTTTGACCTCACTTGCTCGTTTCGCTTTCTCTGTCTGAACCGCCCAGCCTTCTTCATGTTTGACGACATGCTGCGCATGATCCATGAGCTCTGGTCTTGCGGAGCTGCTGTTTTTAGAAGGCGTGACTGAACCATGAGCTGAGAAATTCTCTATCTCATTCTTCGTTGCATTCTTTTTCCACTCTTTCGCTTGACTGATCGCAATTGGGATGGCTCTATTTTCGTCATAGCCTTCCTGTATCATTTTGTTGGCAATCTCAAGCGCTTTTTTTCGAATGACGTTATCTAACGATTGAAATGAAGCCGGATAATCATTCATCGTCCAAGGCATATGAAACGCTCCTTTCTTTTATTTGAACACCTTCCCCCATCTGCAATGGATCAAACATATCATTCTTCTCAAACCAATGAAGGGGATAAAATACATCGTTTTGCTGAGGCGGAATCTCATCAAATCCAGCAGAATAGAAGGGAGAAAAGGAGTGGTTTTGATGATGATAAAAGGTTTGTATGAAGCCCATTTACCTGTGAGTGATTTGAAGGCATCTATTGCGTTTTATGAAAAATTGGAATTGACACTTGCTCACGAAAATGAACGAGTTGCTTTTTTATGGATTGAGAAAGGAAAGAGCTGGCTTGGCTTGTGGAAAGTAGATATGAACGCCTATCCATACCATCCATCAACTCGGCACGTTGCCTTTCAAATTACAACGTCCAGTATCGAACAGATCAAGGCTTGGCTGGTTGAAAAAGGCATCAGTATTCACCCAATGTTTGGCTTTTCAGAAGAGGAACAGCCTTTAGTTCTGGATAATCCGCCGCAATTTCATGCAGCGATCTATTTTCTTGACCCAGATGAGAATTTGCTTGAATGCATTGCCCCGCTTGAACTTGATACAGCAGAAGACTACGATATCATGACATATGAGGACTGGGATCGAAAGAAAAATCCGTTTATTGATTGACAAAATCACTCATTGTAACTATATTGATTACAACGGTGGTGAAAGATTGTGAAACAAATTAGCAGCAGGTATCCAATTGCTGTTCATATTTTGTCATTTATTGCAGGTGTTCCAAAAGAGTGTACAGGGGATTTTATTGCGGAAAGTGTGAATTCAAATCCAGCCATTGTTCGAAAAATGATGGCAATGCTCAAACGGGCGGGACTTATTGAGATACGCCGCGGAGTAGGCGGTGCTTACTTAAAAAGGCCGCCAGAGGAAATCACGCTATTAGATGTGTACCGTGCTGTCGATGTAAGCGAGGATGAAGAATTATTTAACTTCCATCAGCCAGTCATCGCATGTCCGATTGGTCAAGCAATGGATACAAGACTGAGGAGTGAACTAAAAGAAGCTCAGGCAGCGCTTGAAAATCACCTCAAACAAGTGACCATCCAGCAATTGTTGACAGAGTCAGAATAAAAGAAGCTCAGGCTGAACTTGAGCTTTTTTTACACCAGTTGTTGTAATCGAGATGGTTATAACGAATAAACGGATACGTAAAGCTGTACCAAAACATCACCGTCGAATCACAAAATGAGGAGGTCAAACAAATGAAGTTATTAGTAACAGGCGCAACAGGACAGCTTGGATCGCTCGTCGTCCAGCATTTGCTTACAAAGGTACCGGCTGAACAAATTGCGGTCAGTGTTCGGGACCCGCAAAAAGCAGCACATTTGAAGGAAGCTGGGGTGGATGTACGCCATGGAGACTTTACTCAGCCAGACACCCTTAAGGCAGCCTTTCAAGGCATTGACCGTCTTTTGATGATTTCAACTGCAGAAGGAGACCGCGTGCAGCAGCATACGGCTGCCATCCAAGCGGCGAAAGCAGCTGGTGTATCCTTTATTGCTTATACAAGCGTTGTGAGTGCAAGAGAGAGTCAGCTTGTCCTTGCACATGACCATGCAAAAACAGAAGAAGCGATTGTGGCCTCTGGCATTCCTCATGTGTTTTTAAGAAACAATTGGTATGTAGAAAACGAAAAAGATACGATTCTAGCAGCCGTTAGCGGCGCACCATTTTTAAGTCCAATTGGTGATGGCAAGGTTGGCTGGGCAACAAGAAATGACTACGCAGAAGCGGCCGCAAATGCGTTAACACTTCCTGTACATGACCAGGAGATATATGAGCTGTCAGGACCTCTTCGGACGCATACTGAACTTGCACACATTGTCAGTGAGGTAAGCGGAAAAGAGATCAAAGTCGAGCAAATTGATGTCGACACATTTGGAGAATTTTTAGCTTCAAATGGTGTACCAAAAGAAGCTGTGCCATTTGTCAAAGCCATTCAAAGCGGCATTCGCGATGGTGCCTTAGCTGTTGAAAGCCGTGATTTCGAAACATTATTAGGCCGGCCCTTAACACCTATCGAAGAAAGAATTCGTGAATTGATTTCAAAATAAATCTTCTCAAGCGCCCTATCAAAAGGGCGTTTTTTTCATTCAAGCTACACATGCCATATGTCCAAATTTAGACAAATCACTTCGTTGAAATTTCAGAAATTTGGGATTAAAATGAAAATAAGGCCTGTTATTTCGTCATCAGATGACCAAAATGATGAATCAAATTGCAGCAAAGAAGGGAAGTTCGCCGATGAAAGTCCATTTATTCGTTACCTGTTTAATTGACACCATGCAGCCAAATGTAGGAAAGGCGACAGTGAAAGTACTAGAAAGGCTCGGTGTAGAAGTGGAATTTCCAGAGGCACAAGTGTGCTGCGGACAGCCAGCCTTTAACAGCGGCTATACAAAAGAAACCATCAAAGCAGCAAAAAACATGATCAAAGCCTTTGAATCAGCTGAATATGTCGTGACGCCGTCAGGTTCTTGTAAGGCGATGTTTTTAGAATATCCTCATCTTTTAAAAGAAGACCCAGTGTGGTCAGCAAAAGCTGAGGCACTTGCTGAGAAAACATTTGAATTAACCGAGTTTATTGTTGATATATTACACGTCACAGATGTAGGGGCGAGCCTGAAAGGAAACGCAGCCTATCACACATCCTGTCATATGACGAGACTGCTGCGAATTAAGGAAGCACCTTTCACACTGTTGTCAAATGTCAAAGATTTGACGATGACACCATTGCCGCGCGCAGAAAATTGCTGTGGATTTGGAGGAACCTTTTCAGTAAAAATGACATCTATTTCTGAGCAAATGGTCGATGAGAAAGTCCAAAGCATAGAGGAGACAGGCGCTGAATACATTATTGGTGCTGACTGCGGCTGTCTGCTGAATATTGGCGGGAGGCTGAATCGTCTTGATAAGCCCATTCAAGTGATGCATATCGCAGAAGTATTAAATAGCCGCTGACTTTAAGAGGGGGAACGGCACATGAGTATGAAAATTGGAGAGAAGGGCTTTAAAGAACGAATCGGGGAAGGGTTAGAAGATACTGTCATGAGAGGTGCTGTATCCTCAGCGCAGGAACGCCTGTATGAAAGGCGGCTATCTGCGAGCGAAGAGCTTGGCAACTGGGAAAAGTGGCGAGAACTTGGCGAGGAAATCCGGCAGCATACGCTGACGCATCTTGATGACTACTTATACCAATTAAGTGAAAGCGTTAGTGCACGTGGAGGACATGTCTTTTTTGCAAAAACAAAGGAAGAGGCATCGGCGTATATACAAAATGTGGCACAGAAAAAAGCGGCCAAAAAGATCGTTAAATCAAAATCAATGGTCACAGAAGAAATTGAAATGAATCAAGCGCTTGAAGAGATCGGCTGTGAGGTGGTGGAAAGCGATCTTGGCGAGTATATTCTGCAAGTAGATGATCATGAACCTCCTTCACATATTGTGGCACCTGCTCTTCATATGACGAAAGAACAAATACGAGAAGTCTTTCACGAAAAGCTCGGATATGAGATGTCAGAGACACCTGAAGATATGACGAGTTTTGTGAGAGCCATATTACGTGAAAAGTTCCTCGAAGCTGACATTGGTGTCACTGGCTGTAATTTTGCTGTCGCCAATACAGGTTCCATTTGCCTTGTGACAAATGAAGGGAATGCGGATCTTGTCACGGCTATCCCGAAGACACATATCGCCGTTATGGGCATGGAACGGATTGTTCCAACGATGGAGGAACTGGATGTCCTTGTTGGTCTTTTGTGCAGAAGTGCAGTTGGTCAGAAATTAACAAGTTATATTTCTGTCGTCGGGCCAAAAGGAGGAGAAGAAGTGGATGGACCAGAAGAATTTCACTTGGTCATTGTAGACAATGGGCGGTCCAATATATTAGGTACTGCCTTTCAGCCTGTTCTCCAATGTATCCGGTGCGCAGCCTGTATTAATGTGTGCCCAGTTTACCGGCATGTGGGCGGACATTCATACGGATCGATTTATCCGGGGCCAATTGGCGCTGTTCTTTCGCCGCTTCTTGGCGGCTATGATGACTACCAAGAGCTCCCCTTTGCATCAAGCCTTTGCGCAGCCTGCACAGATGCTTGTCCAGTAAAGATCCCGCTTCACGAGTTATTAATAAAACATCGACAAGTCATCGTTGAAAAAGAGGGGAGAGCGTCTAAAGCTGAAATGATGGCGATGAAAATGTTCGGAATGGGCGCATCGACTCCCGGAATGTATCAATTCGGAACAAAAGCAGCCCCTGTATTGATGAATCGTATGGCTTCAAACGGACAGATTTCAAAAGGAATAGGTCCTTTAAAGAATTGGACAGATATTCGTGACCTGCCAGCTCCAAGTAAAGAAAGATTCAGGGATTGGTTTAAAAAGAGACAGAAGGAGGAGCAGTGATGAAGGGAACCATTTCTCACCGAGAGTCGTTTTTAGCTCATATCCGTAAGCAATTAGGTAAAGATTCCTCCCCGTCTGCATCTATTCAGCGTCCAGCTTGGAAGCATCAAGTCCAGTGGGAAACAAACGGACTTTTGTCTAAAGAAGAACTAGTCGAGCAACTGAAGAAGCAATGTCAACGAATTCACACAAGAGTGGTCGAAACAACACCACAGGAAGCGCCCTCTGTATTAAGATTATTGATGACAGAGTATGGAGAGGGTTCTGTGATGACATCGGGCGATCATCGTTTTGAACAATATGGATTTCATCCGATGTTTGACAGCTTGCAGCACGAAGGATTCGCAGTCACCAGATGGAATGCTGAGGCATCAAGGGAAGAAAATATCAGGCTGGCAGAACAAGCGACATATTCGGTTGTATTCAGTGATTACACCCTTGCAGAATCAGGTACAGTCGTCCTTTCATCCCATCAAGGCCAAGGCAGAGCGCTGCATTTTTTACCGATGATGTATATCGTGTGTATCGAAAAAAGCACAGTGGTTCCGCGGATGATTCAGGCTGTTTCGGCTCTTAATCGCTCGGTAGAAGAGGGGGAGCAGGCGAAAGGTGCTATTCATTTCATATCAGGTCCGAGTAACTCTGCGGATATTGAGATGAATTTAGTGGTAGGTGTTCATGGTCCAGTTCGGGCCGTTTATCTATTGATAGATGATGAGTAGGGCTTTCGAGATGAAAGCCTTTTTTTCATGCAAAAAAGCTCACACAAGTTTTAAAATCATCTTGCCTCTAGCGGATTGGACATAGTAAGATGACGACATACAAGATGAACTTCTCATCTACTGCTGATGTAAAGGAAGCTGCTTATGGAAATGAAGTCAACTGCTCAAAAGAAATCAATTGCACTACCGCTTGTGATTTCAATTATTGCCATTTCGTTTTCTGCTATCATTGTGAAATGGTCAAATGCACCTGCTGCTATTTTAAGCATGTATCGAATGATCTTTGCCGCGGCTTTTATGCTGCCGTTTATCCTGCCACGTAAAAAAGAATTTCTTTCAATAAAGCGCAGAGACTGGTTTTTCCTATGTATGTCAGGCTTCTTTTTAGGACTCCATTTTGTGTTGTGGTTTGGCTCACTGAAGCTGACGACTGTGGCAAGCTCTACTATTATTATCGCCCTTCAGCCGATGGTCTCCTTATTAGGCGGCTTTCTCATTTTCCGTGAACGAACCACGCTGCCCGCACTCTTGACGATGTGTGCAGCGATTGCTGGTGCACTCATGATTGGATGGGGAGACATAGGTCATAGCCAGGAAGCCATCCTAGGAGACATTTTATCCTTTTTAAGTGTGATCGCGGTTGTTTGTTATTTATTAATAGGTCAACAGGCTGTAAGGAAAATATCTCATTGGATTTATAGTTTTTGTGTGTTTGGTTTTGCTGGTCTTTTTTTAATTCTATTCAACCTAATGCAGCAAACTCCTTTTACAGGCTATCCGGGTAAAGAGTGGGGGATTTTTTTATTGCTTGCCATCATTCCCACCATGTCTCATGTCATTAATAATTGGCTTTTAACTTATGTCAATGCCACAACGATTTCAATGAGTATACTTGGCGAACCTGTTGGGGCCACGATTCTTGCTGTATGGCTACTTGGAGAGAAAGTCACGCTGTTTCAAATGCTTGGAGGTCTTCTTGTCCTTTTAGGCGTCTTTTTCTTTTTGATGCAGCAGCGTCAAGGAATTGTGATGAAACCAAAAAAATCCGGTTAAATCCCGGATTTTTTACTCTTTTAAATCATTTTTTTCAATCACTTTGTTCAATCTTTCCTCAACCTTCTTCAATTCCATTCGTCTTCTTCTGATCATTCGAAAAGAGGTGACAATCATAGTCACGATAACAGCAATGAATAGAAGAGAGAACACTTGAAATAAAAAATCTCCAAGATTGAATGCCATATTCTCTCCATTAGACATACGTAAAACCTCCCTTTCTATCTATATATTACCATAATCAATAAAAGATTGAGATTTATCCATAATTTATCTATAATAGGTAAAATATCACTCATTAAAGGAGAACCAATATGAGAACTTTAGTCCTTTTACGAGGTCTCCCAGGCGTAGGTAAATCAACATGGATCAAAGAGCAAGGCTTAGAGCCATATACTTTATCAGCTGATCAGATCCGTCTTTTGACCCAGCCGCCGCAGTTATCTGTCAATGGGAAACCGGAAATTACGAGCAAGCATGATCATAAAGTGTGGTCTTTATTATTTGATTTACTCACAGCCCGAATGGAACGTGGAGATTTTACTGTGATTGATGCGACACATGTCACAAGCAAGTCGATTTCTCAATATAAGTCGTTAGCTACTACGTATCGTTACAGGGTGTATGTCGTCGATTTCACGCAGGTGCCGCTTGAAACAGCCCTTCTGCAAAATCGCTCACGGGAACCTCACAAAGTTGTGCGGGAGTCTGTTTTATATCAAATGAACGAGCGGTTAAAAACAGAAAAGGTCCCATCATGGGTGACTGTTTTGCAGCCTGAGGAATATCCGCAAGTGATGACCTATCAGCCTCGATCCTTCGATCAATATGAGGCCATTCATGTCTTTGGAGATATTCACGGCTGTCATACCGCTCTGACCACCTATTTACAAGGAGATATTAAAGAAAACGAACTTTATATCTTTGCAGGTGATTTGCTTGATAGAGGAATAGAAAACAAGGAAGTATTAGAATGGATGCTCGCACATAGAGAATGCCGGAATGTCATCGTGATTGAGGGCAATCATGATCAGCATTTATACCGGTTTGCACATGGTGAAAAAGTAAGAAGCAATATGTTTAACCGGCATACTGCACCTGAAATCGAAGCAGCAGACTTTGATTTAAAAGAAGTACGGAAGTTTGTCAGAACATTTCATCAGCTTACTTATTTTACGTACCATGGCAAGACATTTCTTGTTACCCACGGGGGACTTGCTCATATGCCAGAAGAGCTTCTGCATGTCTCAACACAGCAGCTCATTCATGGTGTAGGTGAATATTCAGATGACATTGACCACTTGTTTGTTCAAAACACCGCTGGATTAGATGTCATTCAAATTCACGGGCATCGCAATTTATACAGGCTGCCTATTCAAGCATCGGAAAGGTCTTATAATCTAGAAGGCCAGGTTGAATTCGGGGGGCAGCTGAGGGTCTTGAAAATCACAGCAGACGGGATTGAGACTCATGAAATTGACAACCCAGTCTATAGAGCTTCTGAGAAAAAAACATCGGGTGCTCTTCAACCAGATATCTCACTGGATGACTTTTTAGCTCACTTAGATCAGCATGAATATGTACAGGAATTAAAGCTTCCTCACCATATTTCATCTTTTAATTTTACGAAAAAAGCTTTTAGTGAACGGCAGTGGGATGATGTGAATGTGAAGGCAAGAGGTTTGTTTGTCAATATGGTGTCAAAGCAGATTGTTTCAAGAAGCTACAACAAATTTTTTAATATTGACGAGCGTCCGGAGACAAAAATGCATCATCTAGTGAACCATCTTCAATTCCCTGTTACCGTCTATGATAAAGCAAATGGATATTTAGGAACGGTTGGGTATAACGAAATGGAAAATGAATTGGTGTTTACGTCCAAATCGTATACATCACATGTGAAGCAAAATCCGCATGCTTCCTGGGTCGAAGAGCTATTTTATGCAACCTTTGACGATGTGCAGGTCGACTACATCAAATCATACGTACGTGACAACAATGTATCTCTTGTGTTTGAAGTCATTTTACCAGAGAAAGACCCACATATTATCACATATGATCAAGATCAACTCATTTTGCTTGATATTGTGAAGCGTCAGCTAAGCTATGAAAAAGCACCATTCACTGAAGTGAAAAGGTTAAGCGAACAGCTTGGAATGTCCTGCAAGCAGGAAGTGGCTGTGTTCCATGATTGGACGTCTTTTTATAAATGGTATCAGGCAGTCTCTCATGACGACTCGATTAAAGAAGAGGGATTTGTCATAGAGGATCATCGCGGATTCATGACCAAGCTCAAGCTCCCTTATTATCAATTCTGGAAGCAGATGCGTGCTATTAAGCAGCGTGTCGCCGAGAAACGTTCCACACAAAAATATATGCAGGCTTTGCAAACAGCGGAGCAAGCTAGATTTTATACGTGGCTTCTTGAGCAAGATGCCAATGATGTCAGGAATAGCTCAATTATTGAGCTGCGAACACAATTTGAGCAAAGCGATGCTGCCCAATTGAATAATGAAGAAATAAATGCATAGTCTAAACATGAGTCTTTTCTAAGGAAAAGGCTTTTTTTGATGCAATTGAAAGGTAGACCCATATATGCCTGATCATATTGAAGTGATTCTTCGAACGATGTTTGCTTTTGCGATTTTATTTGGTGGAGCACGTCTTCTTGGAAAGCAAACATATTGATACATATGACGGCCATATTCAGTCTCCGATTGATTAAGAATGAACGTGTAGTGCAGAGGTCACCCGCATGACACATATCTGCCAATATTTCTAAGTCCTTTGGATGCTGTCTGACTAGGCATCATTTCTCAATTATTATTATTTTCAGAAAATGTGATGACGGAGAAAAATAAGTGTGTTTAAGTATATATAGAAGAAATTAAAATATTAATATAATATACCGCATGCGGAATGAACATTCATTCCTGAAATGAGGAGGGGATGAAGTGCCAGCAGTGACTGATAAACAAGAACAGATTATGAAGGCTTCACTAGATTTATTTATTGAACGGGGCTTTGATGGGACCACGATGCCGATGATATCAAAAAGAGCAAACGTCGGAGCAGGAACCATTTACCGTTATTTCGACAGTAAAGAGGCCCTCGTTAATATTTTGTACCAGCGCAGCCTTTCTGCATTTATCGAAAAAATGAACACAAACAGTCCAGATCCAAAGGCAAGTATTCGGGCGTACTTTAAGCATGTATTTTATTGCTTGGTTTTATTTACAAAGGAGAATCCAAGCGGGCTATATTTCTTAGAAATTGATAAACGATCCCATTACTTAGACGAGACGAGCAAAGAGAAAATGCAGCTTTTGTTACATGAGCTATTCCTTATCTTTGAAGAAGGGAAAAAGGATGGGATTCATCCAAATCTCTCAGGTAGAACCATTTTATCGATTGTATTTGGTGCCTTTGTACAGCTGCATAAACAAATTCTTGCAGAAGAAATAGAGCCAACGATTGAATTTCTAGAGGACATTGAGCAATGTTTATGGCGCGCCATTAGCGTTGTTTCTTAATGATATAAAGGGAGTGGGCACATGCAACAAACATCAATCATTCCAAAACCAAAAACATACGGACCTTTTAAAAATATTCCCCATATCAAAAAGGGGGAGCTTTCTCAAACCTTTTGGCGTCTTGCAGATGAATTAGGACCGATCTTTCAGTTTGAATTTTCAAAAGCAACAAGTATTTTTGTTTCCAGCCATGAACTTGTCCAAGAAATATGTGATGAGAGCCGTTTTGATAAATACATTGGGAGCAGTCTCAATAAAGTAAGAGCATTTGCAGGAGATGGGTTATTTACGAGCTGGACAGAAGAACCGAACTGGAGAAAGGCTCACCACATCTTGATGCCTGCGTTTAGCCAGCAGGCCATGAAGGGCTATCATGAGATGATGCTCGATATTGCCACACAGCTTGTACAAAAATGGCAAAGAACAGGCCGTGATGAAGAAATTGAAGTAGCAGAGGATATGACAAAGCTTACTTTAGATACGATCGGACTTTGCGGTTTTGATTTTCGATTTAACAGCTTTTATAAAGAAAATCAGCATCCATTCATCGAAAGTATGCTGAATGGTTTAAACGAAGCGATGGATCAGGCGAGCCGGTTGCCGGTTGCAGATAAGCTAATGATCAAAAGAAGAAAAAAATTTGACCAAAATGTCGATTTTATGAAGCAATTAGTAGATGACATTATTCAAGAACGAAAAAAACAAGATAAAACGGGCGATGATTTACTGTCCCTCATGCTGCATGCAAAGGACCCTGAAACAGGAGAGCGCCTGTCAGATGAAAATATCCGCTATCAAATCATTACCTTCTTAATAGCTGGGCACGAAACAACAAGCGGGCTGCTATCCTTTGCGATTTATTTCTTATTAAAGAATCCAGAAAAATTAAAGAAAGCCGTCCAAGAAGCAGATGATGTGCTGCAAGGCGGACTGCCAACATTTAAGCAGGTACAAAATCTAAATTACACTCGTATGGTTTTAAATGAATCACTTCGCCTCTGGCCAACAGCGCCTACGTTCTCTCTTTATGCGAAAGAGGACACCGTCATCGGAGGGAAATATTCGATTGAAAAGAATCAAAGTGTCTCCGTGCTTCTCCCTAAGTTACATCGTGATCAAGCGGTATGGGGAGAGGATGCGGAAGAATTTAAACCAGAGCGGTTTCTGCACCCTGAAAAGATCCCGCAGCATGCCTACAAGCCTTTTGGGAATGGGCAGCGTGCATGTATCGGCATGCAATTCGCCCTTCATGAAGCCACAATGGTGCTAGCGATGGTCCTGCACAATCTGGAATTGATTGATCACACATCATATGAACTTGATTTAAAAGAATCTCTGACGATTAAGCCAAACGATTTTAAAATCAAAGTGCGGCCACGGAAGCAGAAACTCTTTATGGCACCACCGAAAGAAGAGGCGAAAAAAAGCACAAAATCTGATGAGTCAAAAGTGGCCAGTCACGGTACACCACTGCTTGTTCTATATGGATCAAATCTTGGCACAGCGCAGCAAATCGCAAACGAATTTGCTGAAGACGGGAAAGCAAAAGGGTTTGACGTGACCACTGCTCCGCTTGATGACTATACACGCCAATTACCAGATAAAGGTGCAGTCTTAATCGTGACCGCTTCATACAATGGACATCCGCCTGACCATGCGAAAAAATTTGTGGATTGGGTCACGCAGGATGAAGAGCAGGATTTATCAAACGTGACATTTGCTGTTTTTGGATGCGGAGATCGAAATTGGGCGAGTACGTACCAGCGTATTCCGCGTCTCATTGATGAAGCACTTGAAAGAAAAAGTGCAAAGCGTGTAGCTGATTTAGGAGAAGGCGATGCAGGCGGAGATATGGATGAGGATAAAGAAACATTCCAGAAAACGGTCTTCAAGCAGCTTGCAAAAGAATTTAAGCTCACCTTCCAAGAGAAAGGTAAGGAAAATCCAAAATTATCAGTTGTTAATACAAATGAGCTAGTAGAACGTCCTGTGGCGAAAACGTATGGTGCTTTTTCAGCTGTTGTACTGAAAAATGAGGAATTACAATCTGAAAAAAGTGAGCGGCAAACAAGACATATTGAACTGCAATTGCCTGAAGGGAAACAATACAAAGAAGGGGATCATATCGGAATTGTTCCGAAAAATAGTGATGCACTCGTGCAGCGGGTGATCAATCGCTTCAATCTTGATCCTAAGCAGCACATCAAGCTTTCTTCTCAGAAAGAAGCAAGTCATTTACCTTTAGATCAGCCGATTCAAATGAGAGAATTACTTGCGTCACATGTTGAGCTTCAAGAGCCTGCAACACGTACGCAGCTAAGAGAGCTCGCAGCATATACAGTTTGTCCGCCTCACCGCGTGGAGCTTGAGCAAATGGCTGGTGAAGCATATCAAGAAGCCGTTTTAAAGAAACGAGTAACCATGCTGGACTTATTAGATCAATATGAAGCGTGTGAGCTGCCGTTTGTGCACTTTTTAGCACTTTTACCAGGTTTGAAGCCGCGCTATTACTCAATTTCTAGCTCACCAAAGGTCGAAGAAAAAAGAGTCAGTATCACAGTGGCGGTTGTGAAAGGTAAAGCGTGGAGCGGCCGCGGAGAATATGCCGGAGTCGCATCAAACTATTTATGCGGTCTGCAGGCAGGAGAAGAAGTCGCCTGCTTCCTCCACGAAGCGCAGGCAGGATTCCAGCTGCCACCTTCATCTGAAGTACCGATGATCATGATCGGACCGGGTACAGGAATCGCTCCATTTAGAGGGTTTGTTCAGGCAAGAGAAGTGTGGCAGAAGGAAGGAAAACCACTAGGCGAAGCTCACCTATATTTTGGCTGCCGTCACCCTCTTGAAGATGATCTGTATTTTGAGGAAATGCAGCTTGCAGCGCAAAAAGGAGTTGTTCACATCCACCGGGCTTATTCTCGTCACAAAGAGCAAAAAGTATATGTCCAGCATTTGTTGAAAGAAGACGGCGACATGCTGATCAAGTTACTTGACCAAGGTGGGTATCTTTACGTGTGCGGGGACGGAAAAGTTATGGCACCAGACGTAGAGGCTACGCTTATCGACCTCTATCAAAACGAGAAACATTGCTCGAAGGAAACAGCTGAGAATTGGCTGACAACCCTTGCAAATGACAATAGATATGTAAAAGATGTGTGGAGCTGAAAAATTAGGAAGACCGCCAATTAGGCGGTTTTTTCTATTTCAGAGAGATCAATAGAATGAAGGTTGGAAAGATACAAAACACCTAATTTAAAAATGAAATATTTTGTAAAAAATAAGAATATTCTCTCATTTACTCCAATATGAAACAATCGTATGATTTTTGATATAGGACATAAAGGAGGAATATGATGAAAAAGGTGAAAATGTTACTCCCTTCTCTACTCGTTTTTGGTGCTTTAAGTGTGCCTAGTTTTGCCCATGCCACATCGGATTCAGTACTAACGTCTGATTATGACATGGTGACTTCTGATGGAAAGGTGATCTCTTCAAGTGATTTCCACAATGATACGAAATCCCCCTCATCCTTTGACAAAGTGGATGATCTTTCTTCTACTGTTGGCGAAAAAGTAAAACCACTATCAAAATATTTAAAAGACTTTCAAACAAAAGTCGTCATTGGAGACGATGGTAGAACAAAAGTAACAAACACAAGAGTGGCACCATATAATTCAATTGCTTATATTACATTTGGCGGCTCAAGCTGCACGGGGACACTCATTGCCCCTAACAAAATTTTGACAAACGGGCACTGCGTGTACAATACAGCATCGAGAAGTTATAGTGCAAAAGGATCGGTGTATCCAGGCATGAACGATAGTACTGCGGTGAATGGCTCAGCAAACATGACGGAGTTCTATGTACCAAGCGGATATATCAATACAGGCGCGAGCCAATATGATTTTGCCGTGATCAAAACAGATACGAACATTGGCAATACGGTCGGTTACCGCTCTATCCGTCAGGTGACAAACTTAACTGGGACAACGATTAAAATTTCTGGATACCCAGGTGATAAAATGAGATCGACTGGCAAGGTGTCGCAGTGGGAGATGTCAGGTTCTGTGACAAGAGAAGATACAAATCTCGCATACTATACGATTGATACATTTAGCGGAAATTCAGGCTCAGCGATGCTAGATCAAAATCAGCAAATCGTTGGGGTTCACAACGCAGGGTATTCAAACGGAACGATTAATGGCGGTCCAAAAGCGACAGCTGCCTTTGTTGAATTTATCAACTATGCAAAAGCGCAATAAAAGCTAGAGCACAAAGCTTGTTTCCTTCATAGGGGACAAGCTTTTTTATATGGATAGAATCACTGGTTTCTATCTGTCTACGCTTGAGAGATTCATTGAGTTCTCAGCCTCATCATTTTTTTCACATGTCATTCGTGAACCGCTCATACATTAAAATGACACATTTCCTTTAAGTCAAGATTCTGCTTGAGAAAAATGAGGAGGTCTCACACTTTTGAAAATGAGAAGAGGCTGGATCACTGGTGCCGCCCTATGCTTTGTGATATGGATGGGCACGTTGTTAGGTGGATTTGGGGAGAAACATGCGGCAAAAGGTGCGGATCGATATGATCATGTCATTCAATTTCCAAAGGAACGGTACCCTGAAACAGGCAGCCATATTCAAGAAGCCATTCGAAAAGGGCATTCAGATGTGTGTACGATAGACCGAAATGGAGCAGATGCCCGCAGGCAAGAATCATTAAAAGGAATTCCGACTAAACCTGGCTTTGACCGGGATGAGTGGCCGATGGCGGTTTGTCTTGAGGGAGGAAAAGGTGCGAGTGTTCAATATGTCAGCCCATCTGATAATAGGGGAGCAGGCTCATGGGTTGGACACCAGATCAGCGGTTATCCTGATGGGAAAAGAATTTTATTTATTGTGAAATAAAACTGGAAGAGAGGCACCTGTGAGTAGGTGCCTTTTTTGTTGATGATCAGAGCGTATTGGAGCTAGCAGGGACAAAAGATTCAGTGGTACAATGGATCTATAAGGTACAAAGACTGACAAGAAGAAAATGTGAAGGGACATATGCTTATGGATAAGAACCGTGCATTATACGATTTTTTCATGCAACATGCAGAGAAACTGACTGAAACTTGGTATGAATCAATTGAGGATAATGATCCAGAATCAATATATCGTTCAACAGATTCCAGCATCATAGCAGAGCTGAAACGGCAAAATCAAGATTATTACCAGCATTTTATACGTGCTCTTATTGAAGACAAGACGTATTTACATACTGAGTTTATAAAGTGGTCTGAAGACTTAGCCAGTGACCCGAAGCATTTAAACACACCATTAGATTATGTTGTGAGAGAATACATGTCCAATCAAAGAGTGGTCCTTCATTACTTAAAAGAATTTATTAAGCAGCGTCAAGATGAAATTGATATTGACCGCATCTTTTATTGGTATGATTTAATTTCAGAGGCGTTTAATATTTCAATTCATGTGTTCATCCAGCAATATGTGAAAAATACAACGAAGAAACTCGTGGCACAAAGAGACATGATTTACGAGCTGAGCTCACCTGTCATTGTCTTAAAAAATCATATTGCGTTATTGCCGTTAGTAGGTGACATTGATACAGCGAGAGCAAAGATGATTTTAGAAAATACGCTGAAACAGTGCTCGCAAAAAGGCGTACAGCATTTATGTATTGATTTATCGGGCGTTGTCATTATTGATACAATGGTGGCTCATCAAATCTTTGATCTTGTCACATCACTTCGGTTAATTGGAGTAGAGACGACCATTTCAGGAATCAGACCAGAAATTGCCCAAACAGCCGTGCAGCTTGGGCTTCCTTTTAATGAATTTCGCACGGCATCATCACTTGCTCACGCGCTGGATCGCATGACTGAATTTTCTCCAATATAAAAACCAGGCCGATTGAATGGCCTGGTTTCTTATTTAGATGACAGCGTCAATTTTTGTGACTTTCCAATCTTTTTGTACTTTTTCGTACGTAACAGTTCGTTTTACTTTGCGTCCATCAAGTGTTGGGACGGTGAATTCATATGTGCGGACCGTTTGTTTTTTAGAGACAAGTTTAGGTGTGGCTTTATCCCAATTAAGCATGTTGTCTCCGTCACCGACTGGAACAGCCATTTTTCCTTTATGAACAATGAACTGGTAGTCTTTTAAACCTTGATTGATGGCATCTTTTGTGAAAACTTGAGATAGGTAGCTGTTTAGTTTTTTCTTTGTATCAAATGTTTTAGAAAGATAGTTGTATGTCATGTCTTTATAGCTAAATGATTTTAATTTGTAATCGGAATGTTCATTAATTTTGTAGCCTGACATCGCACTCCAAAAGTGTTCTCGTGCGTCAAGGGCAATATGTAACGCTTCTTTATTTGTCAAAGCGGCTGGTTTTTTAGAAGCGGCCAATGTTGTAGATTGTAATGACATCATAAGCATAATAGCAGTTAATAAAACGAATAATTTTTTCAAGGCGATTGCCTCCTTTTCTCAATGAAAACTTCTTATGTTACAAATGTTACAACAATTACAGTGATATTACAAGTATTAAATCTAAATGTTTTTTATTTCTTTTCTTTCTATATATATAACGTTTGAGGGAGACAAAAAGTTTTCATTTTTTTATTTTTTCTTTATATCTACTATTTAACCGTTCTAAAGAAGAACAAAACGTTTTTTGGAAAAATTTTTGTTTGGACGTTCAACACGCTTTTTCATTTATGACATATACTATCGTGATGAATGTCTAAGAAAGTGGTGTTGAATATGTATTATCCGTATGAAGGTATGTGGAATGGTTACTCATATGACAGGCAGATGCAAGGATGGCCATCACTCCCTATTCCTCAAGTTGGAGGATTTCCAGGGTTTCCAATCGGAGGAGGAGGCACTGGACCCGGATCAAGCGGATCAGCTCCGCCAGCTCCGCCGCAGCATATCATTTCGCAGTATCAGCAAGCATTATCACAGCCTCAAAGCATGCAGTCACTTATTTCAGGGCAAACAGGTGGAGGCCAGCAATCTGTTCAATTTGCAGCGGGATGTAATAGAAGATGGACGATTGTGTTCATGAGAAACGGTCAAGTGTTTTTAATGTATGTCCTATCCTCACAGCCTTTCGGGAGAACAACTGGCTTTATTTGGCCAAACTTTACATTTGGTTCCTTCCCAAGCTCGCGTATTCTAGCATATTCTTGTTCATAAAAGAAAAAGCCGGTTCTCATCAGCAGCTGATGAAATACCGGCTTTTTTTAGTGAATATTTCTAAATACGCCAATCACTTTACCTAGTATACTTACATTCTGTAAAATAATCGGTTCCATAGATGGGTTCTCTGGCTGTAATCTAAAGTGTGTATCTTCTTTATAGAAACGTTTCACTGTCGCTTCATCTTCCTCTGTCATGGCGACGACAATATCTCCATTGTTAGCGGTGCTTTGCTGACGCACAATGACATAGTCCTTGTCCAAAATTCCTGCATCAATCATACTTTCTCCCATAATTTCAAGCATAAATACTTGTTCATCTGGTGCTGCAAAAGTCTCTGGAAGAGGGAAGTATTCTTCTACATTCTCAACAGCCGTAATAGGCAGGCCTGCTGTTACTTTTCCGATGACTGGTACGTTCATTACAGCACTCTTAGGAATATTCATTTCCTCTTCATCTAGTACTTCGATCGCTCTAGGTTTTGTTGGGTCTCTTCTAATTAAGCCCTTTGTTTCTAGTCTAGCTAAATGTCCATGAACCGTTGAACTGGATGCTAGACCGACAGCTTCTCCAATTTCACGAACGGATGGGGGATAGCCCTTACTTTTTACTTCTTCTTTGATGAATGTCAGGATATCGAGTTGTCTTTTTGATAGCTTCGTCATCTTTTGCACCTCAAAACGTCAATTTTAAAGAAATTATAGCATGTTTTTCCTAACAGTACAAACATAGGTTCGAAAAAAACGTTTGACAGAAACGTTTGTTCGTATTTATAATGAGTGACAGAAAGAGCGAACACATATTCTGTTAGGAGAGATGACATTATGAGGTTAAAAGAATCTATTATTTTTATTGGGGTATTCTCATTCATCGTTGGCATATTTCTCTCACTTATTGCAGTCACAAGCCATAATGATCCAAATCAGTATGTTAAAATAGAGGTTCAATCAGGTGATACTCTTTGGGGGTTAGCTGATCAAGTAAACGACAGCAAATCAATCGACAAAAATGCGTTTATTGACTGGGTCACTCAGCACAATGATCTTGCTTCAACGGAAATCCAGCCTGGTGACATTCTTGTCATACCAGTCAAAAAAGAGCATCCAGTCGTATATCAACTTGCAACAGTACAATAGAAAGGTCGATTGAAGTCATGAATGCAATCATCTATGCGAGAGTAAGCACTGTCAAAGAAGAGCAGGAAACCTCGCTGAAGAGACAAGAAGAAGAACTGCTGGCTTTAGCTGCTATGCACAAGATGAATGTGGTGAAAGTCATCAAAGAAAAAGCAAGCGGATATGATCTAGATCGTGATGGTGTGTTTGATATGCTAGCTACACTAAAAGAAGAGTCAATTGATGCCGTTCTTATCCAGGATGAAACGCGTCTCGGAAGAGGACAAGCAAAAATTGCGCTTCTTCATTGTCTTTTTAAAGAGAACGTAAAGGTGTACAGTACGTTTCATAGAGGCGAGCTTGAGCTTTCAGAAGCAGATGAAATGGTTATTGAGATCGTAGGAGTAGTTGAAGAGTATCAACGAAAAATTCATAACCTGAAAATCAAGCGGGGAATGAGAAGAGCTGTTGAGCGCGGGTATCAGCCCGAACTGAATTTAAAACAGCAGGATCATGCGCCTGGCCGTGAGCGTATTGAAGTGCCGATTTCAGAAATTGTTCGATTAAGAAAAAACAACATGACATTCGCAGAAATTGCAGCAACTCTTCAGGCACTAGGTTTTGACATTTCAAAAGCAACGGTCCATAGAAGGTATCAAGAATATGAAAAAGGTCTGACCACCTAAAGCTTGATTTGTTGTCAAAGTGATTGATATTTAGTAGTATGTAGAGAAAATGTTTTAAAGGAGTTTGTCATGATTTCTAAAAAGCAGCTTGCAAGAATCAATGAGCTTTCAAAAAAGTCGAAAGAGACCGGTTTATCAGACGCTGAAAAAACAGAACAAAAGCTATTGAGAGAAGAGTATTTAAAAGCTTTTCGTTCTTCTATGAAAAATACACTTAAAACCGTGAAAATCGTTGATCCTGAAGGAAACGATGTCACACCAGAAAAATTAAAAAGAGAAAGAGATCAAAACCTTCACTAAGTCTGTGATTTCTTAAATTTTGAAAAGATGGGAAGTATATTCTCATCTTTTTTCATATTTGCATAACTTTTTAGGTGATCGATAAACTAAATGTGACAAAATCACTCTTTTTCAGCGTGAAATAGTTGTGAAAAAAGGACAGTAGATTTATGATAATGGTGTACACAAGATACGGAAGGGGATTTATATGGAAACGATTGAATTGAAATCTATTGCAACAATACGTACTCTCTCCATAGACGCAATTGAAAAAGCGAATTCCGGTCACCCTGGAATGCCAATGGGTGCTGCACCAATGGCATACGCTTTATGGACGAATCACTTAAACGTAAGTCCGCAAAACCCTAATTGGTTTAACAGAGACCGTTTTGTTTTATCTGCGGGGCATGGTTCTATGCTTCTATATAGCATGCTTCATTTAAGCGGATACAACCTGAGCATCGATGATCTAAAACAATTCCGCCAATGGGGTAGCAAAACACCTGGACATCCTGAATTTGGACACACAGAGGGCGTAGATGCCACAACAGGTCCTTTAGGGCAGGGGATTGCCATGGCAGTTGGTATGGCACTTGCAGAAAGACATCTTGCGGAAACGTATAACAAAGACAACTTTGATGTTGTAGATCACTATACATACAGCATTTGCGGAGATGGGGACTTAATGGAGGGAATTTCCTCTGAAGCTGCTTCACTTGCTGGTCATTTAGGCTTAGGCCGTTTAATTGTTCTTTATGATTCAAATGATATTTCCTTAGATGGCGACCTAGATCGTTCATTCTCTGAAAATGTGAAGAATCGTTTTGAAGCGATGAACTGGGAAGTTCTCTATGTGAAAGACGGCAACAACATTGAAGAAGTGACGGCTGCTATCGAAAAGGCGAAACAAAGTACAGACAGACCTACATTGATTGAAGTGAAAACAACGATTGGTTTCGGATCGCCTAACCGTGCAGGAACGTCTGGTGTGCATGGTGCACCGCTTGGCAGCGATGAAGCCAAGCTGACGAAGGAAGCTTACTCTTGGACGTTTGAAGAAGATTTCCATGTACCTTCTGAAGTGTACGATCATTTCAAAGAAGCTGTAAAAGACGCTGGTCAGAAAAAAGAAGCAGCTTGGAATGAACTATTTGAACAATATGAAAAAGAATACCCTGAGCTTGCAGCTCAACTGAAGCTTGCGATTGAAGGAAAGCTTCCTGAGAATTGGGATCAAGAGGTTCCTGTTTATGAAGCAGGTTCAAGTCTTGCCTCCCGCGCTTCTTCAGGCGAAGTATTAAATGGCATTGCGAAGCAAGTACCTTTCTTTATTGGTGGGTCTGCTGACCTTGCAGGTTCAAACAAAACAACGATTAAAAACACAGACGATTTTGGTAAAGATAATTATGCCGGCAAGAATATTTGGTTCGGTGTCAGAGAATTTGCAATGGGTGCCGCGTTAAACGGTATGGCACTTCACGGCGGCCTTCGTGTATTCGGCGGAACGTTCTTTGTTTTCTCAGATTACTTAAGACCAGCTATTCGTCTTGCTGCCTTAATGGGACTTCCAGTCACATATGTTTTTACTCATGACAGTATCGCTGTTGGTGAAGATGGTCCGACACATGAGCCGGTTGAACAGCTTGCTTCATTACGTGCGATGCCTAATCTTTCAGTTATTCGCCCAGCGGATGGAAACGAAACAGCTGCAGCGTGGAAACTTGCGGTATCTTCAACGGATAAACCGACAGCACTAGTTCTGACTCGTCAAAACCTTCCAACGATTGACCAAGCACCAGAGAAGGCGTATGAGGGAGTAGAAAAAGGTGGATACGTCGTCGTTGAAGCTGCTGATGCACAGCCAGAAGCACTTCTACTCGCTTCTGGATCTGAAGTCGGTTTAGCGATTGAAGCGCAAAAAGCACTTGAAAAAGAAGGGATCCGCGCGTCTGTTGTCAGTCTTCCTGCATGGGATCGTTTCGATCAGCAGTCAGATGAATACAAAGAATCAGTCCTTCCTACAGCAGTGCGGGCTCGTATTGCGATTGAAATGGGAGCTTCACTTGGCTGGGAGCGTTACACTGGTCTTGATGGTGACGTGATTGCCATTGATAAATTTGGTGCTTCTGCACCAGGTGAAACCATTATTGAGAAATACGGATTTACTGTCAGCAATGTGGTCAGCCGTGTGAAAGCAAAGCTGAACAAATAATCAATCTCCAAGCATCATGCTTTTTTTCCATCTGTTTGCAGAGCATTTTCATCCGCTCTGCAAACTTTTTTCTTTTTTCTTGTTTTTTTGACAAAACTAGTTTCTTCTTGCTTCATATATAGACAATTCTTTCTTTCACATTTTTGTATAATACAAGCAATAAACGAGATTGACGAAATGTGAAAGGAAGGGATAGACATGGAACGCCATTATTATATTTATTGGATTGAGGATGAATTTGCACATCATTATTTTGGCAGAGAATCAATTTTGTTTCATTTGTTTGAGTCGTTACACTGGACGAACCGCACGGAAGATGAATTGGTGATGCTTGTGAAACAAGTGGATTACGTGACGAAACGAATCCCTGCTTTTCATATGCACCAGCGATTAATGAACAACTTAACGAACATTCACTATACACAAATTGGCTCGATATACAGCGCTTCCTTACCTGATGGAAAAGGAACGGCTGCATTTATTATAAAAGACCGTTATATCCAAATGTCTGCCACCGGCAGTTACGAGGCAGAAGCGGTGTTTTTTGAAGTGCTGAGAAAAATTAGTCCTTGCTTTCTTGCGATGGACTTCGGTTCAAAGAAGCACGGGTGGCTCAATCCGGTAAAAGTGAGGAATTTTGTTTAAAAAAATAAAATTGAACGTGAAATGTTGTATAATAGCCTTTTGTTTAGTACACTTTATACGAGACAACATGAAGGAGGAAGAATTATGGATTTATGGGTTGTCATCCTTGTAGGCGTTGTTGCACTGCTTGCAGGAGTTGCACTCGGATTCTTTATTGCTCGTAAGTATATGATGAGCTACTTGAAAAAGAATCCACCAATTAATGAACAAATGCTTCGAATGATGATGATGCAAATGGGCATGAAACCGTCCCAGAAGAAAATCAATCAAATGATGAAAGCCATGAACAACCAAGCGAAATAATACGGTACGATATTATGATCATAGATGGAACATGGTTATAAAGAATGGACAAGCGTTGTCCTTTCTTTATTGAATTCACCTTCATCAGACGCTTTAAAACCACTGTACTTGCATGAATAAAGCAGGGAAGGTGGTTTTTATTTTGGCGTCAGCCTCCTTAAAAAACAAAAAACCCCTGTCATCAGAGGTTTTTGTTTCGTTTATGGTCACACATATCAACTGTTCTAAAAATCGTGCAGCATGATAGATATCATGAGATATGATTAGTTGGCTGAGTTTGAGTGTAAGTGTCGTTGATATTGTAAGAGGAGATGATCTAGCTGCTGGCTATGTTCGATGGTCACTGTTGATGTCATCCCATTATGCAAGACAACTTTCATCAGCTCTTCTCTTTTTTCTTCGATTTGAGTTAATAATGATGTTTTTACCAAAGTCATGTTCCTTTCATGCAAATCTTGATAAAAAGAATCGATTCTATTATATCCATTTTAAGGTTTATTTTCAAATTTAAAGGATTCGTTATCTTGATGTCAAATTAAATTATATAAGGTTTTAAGAGAATAGACCATCTTTATTGAGAGGATGTAAAAAAAATGAAATGATTTTGTCATCTCTTATTGTATATTGTAAGAAGGGGGTGTTCTTTTGACAGATTTGAATTACTTTTTAGCTTTTGGAGCAGGGTTTCTTTCTTTTATCTCACCATGCTGTCTGCCGCTTTATCCAGCCTTTTTATCGTATATTACGGGCGTTAGTATAGATGAAGTGAAATCTGAGAAGGTGATGCTGAGAAGAAGAAGTCTGCTTCATACCTTATTCTTTTTAGTTGGGTTCTCTATTATATTTATTGCGATTGGCTTTGGAACATCATTTGTTGGGAAGTTTTTTTATGATTACCATCAAGCAATTCGCCAGGTTGGAGCCATTCTCATTATTTTCTTTGGTTTTATGATTCTTGGTGTATTCCAGCCTTCTTTCCTTATGGGGGAAAAGAGAATGCAGTTCAAAAATCGTCCTGCTGGTTTTTTTGGGTCGATTCTCATCGGAATGGGCTTTGCTGCTGGATGGACACCTTGTACAGGACCTATTTTATCTGCTGTTATCACACTTGCTGGCAACAATCCGGAGTCGGCTGTCACATATATGATTGCGTATGTATTCGGATTTGCCGTTCCGTTTTTTGTTCTATCCTTTTTCATCACGAAAATGACGTGGATCAGAAAGCGCCAGCAGCTTATCATGAGAATTGGCGGGATCATTATGATTGTGGTAGGGATATTGCTGTTCTTTGATCTTCTGACATGGATTATCATCATGTTCTCCTCATTGTTCGGCGGATTTACAGGCTTTTGAAATCGTTTTCTACAGTCGCGGCGAATGGTTTTTTTTCGTCAATTGGAGTATATTATACATAGGCTGACCTTAAAGAATAAAGGAATGATTTGATATGATGGTCTTGATCTCTTCTATAATTGCGATATGTATGGCGGTAGCCGTCATGTTTATTCGCATTAAGTCATCTGCAAAACCTGCAACTGCGAAAAAAATTATATTACCTCCTATTTTCATGAGCACTGGGGCACTAATGTTTTTTGTTCCTATGTTTCGAGTAACTGGGGCTGAATTTCTAGAGGCGATCACAGTGGGGATGTTTTTCTCCATATTTTTAATCAAAACATCGAAGTTTGAAATTAGAGGGAATGACATTTATTTAAAGCGATCAAAAGCATTTGTGTTTATTCTCATTGGACTTCTTGTTCTTCGTATCGGGATGAAGACCATCCTGAGTTCTTCTATTGATTATGGTTCTCTAAGCGGGATGTTTTGGATTCTTGCCTTTGGCATGATCGTACCTTGGCGCGTTGCTATGTATTTGTCGTTTAGAAAGCTGTCTAAGCAATTAGATCCGCAGCAGGTTCAAATGAATTAAACCTCCTTTTGATAAAGGAGGTTATTTTAATAACGATTCATATGGCGTGTGATCGATATCTTTTTCTTGAAGGCGCTTCAGTAAAAACTTATGATCCCGCTTTGGGGTAGCGATAATATAGCCGCGAATGATTAAGTCTAAATTAATGCTGGCAGCTTGTTCTTTTAAAGCCAGCTCGCCAATTTTTCCTGCAATTTTTTCTTTGGCGACATCTCTAAACAGCTCTGGAACAGGTAATACGAGTTCATTTAAAAGCTGTTTGTCTTCTTCCCGCCATAGGTGGAGGCTCTTTTGAATATATTCATCCTGCCAATCAAGCTCTGATTTCCCATCTTCCTTCGGCAATCGTTTTAAAAATTTGCGAAACATAAAAAAGCCACCGATTGCGAGTAATCCGATCATCACCGTGCCCCAAAATAAAATGAACCACAAAAACCAGCCGCTTAACATGTTCTCACTCCTTATACCCCTCGTCTCTCTATCTTATTTTACATGAAGAGATGATAGAAGAAAATAACAAAAATGTATGTCTCTCATCTCTATGAACGCCTTTTTTCATTCATAACTGCCCATTTACTAGAAAGACCCAAACCATCTAGTAGAAAAAGAATACATTATCATATAGCGACTCTACTATTTGGCCATGGTGGTTCGCAAAAGGTATTGACTTGACACGAACGGAAGAGAGCCCACCAAATGAAGGTGGGCTCTTAATGTTTGAAGTGCGGGATTTGAAAGGAAAATGCCCCGCTTGGATAGTCGGAACTTTTTTTAATTCTTATCGAAATGATTCGGTTTTCGTATTCTGTTTCAATATCTTTGTCGTTCAGATAAAAAGGGAGCATGACACTTTTTTCAATTGGCTGTTCGCCTTCATCATTTGGCTTTTGTACCGTGTAAGCGAGAGTCAGCTCATGTCCAGCGAAGGTCAGCTTTACATCAGTGATCGACAGGGTGGAGACATCAATCTCAATAATATAATCGCGGCTTGTTTCATAAAGATCAATTGGGAGGTGTTCATCATACCAGGCAAATGGATCATCCATTAAGACATTGAGCCAATCATCTATTTCTAGAAAATCAGAGGAATTCGATTGTTTTTCATTCTCCATAAACACTCCTCCATCACATCTCATAATAAATGATATGTTGAGAACTGAAATGTGTGAAAGACCTAAAACATCCCGCTTTGCCACGGGATGAGAGGAGGATGTTTACATATCATGATGAGAATTGTGCTTTTGTCTTGAATGGTTGCGGTTTTTTACTTTTTTACTGCCTGATAATGGCTCCGGCTGTCCGCTTTGATGTTCCTTAGGCGAGTTTTGACGGATGTCTTTTCCTGTGTTTTTATTCGTCATAATGTTTGCTCCTTTCTTATTGGTTTTTTTTACGTTTTTTATTATTTTGTCTTTGTTCTTCTGTTAAAACGAGTTGATCATTTTCAATATAGCCTGCACCATTTCCTTGGCTTTTGGCTGCGTTCATGCCGTCAATCACATGATTTGCTTTACGTTTTGTCATGTTCTATCACCTCAATTGTAGTATGAACCCGCTCTGCTTGGATTATGAAGAGTAATCATTTCCTAATGATAAGATAAACTTATTGAATTTAATAAAAGCATTGTTATTTACTTATGTATGAATTTGTTTTAAGATGAAATTGTGAGAAAATTGTGGTGAAATACGACGATTTTTCTGAGAATTGAAATTGATCTTGATCATCAAAAGGGGGATTTTGGACATGTCGAAACAGCAGCAAGTCGCTAAACAAGACGCTTTTCAATCTAGAAAAACGTTTTCGACAAATGGGAAAACGTATCACTATTATTCGTTAGAAGCACTAGAGAA
This sequence comes from Bacillus sp. NMTD17, assembly GCF_002998735.1. Lineage (NCBI taxonomy): Bacteria > Bacillati > Bacillota > Bacilli > Caryophanales > Bacillaceae > Bacillus > Bacillus sp. NMTD17. The sequence goes on along the minus strand of NZ_PVRH01000002.1, from coordinate 26,033 downwards.
ACAAGGAATCGGAAATGTTTCTAAGCTGCCTTATTCCATTAAGGTACTTTTAGAATCAGTGCTTCGCCAAGTAGACGGTAGAGTGATCAAGAAGGAACACGTTGAAAACTTGGCAAAATGGGGAACTGCCGAGGTCAAAGAAATTGATGTTCCATTTAAACCTTCTCGTGTTATTTTACAAGACTTCACGGGTGTACCAGCCGTCGTTGACCTTGCTTCTTTAAGAAAAGCAATGGCAGATGTAGGCGGGGACCCGGATAAAATCAACCCTGAAATTCCAGTTGACCTTGTCATTGACCACTCAGTACAAGTTGATAAAGCTGGAACTGAAGATGCTTTAAACATTAACATGGATTTAGAATTCGAACGTAACGCAGAGCGTTATAACTTCCTTAGCTGGGCAAAGAAAGCGTTTAATAACTATCAAGCTGTTCCGCCTGCAACAGGGATTGTTCACCAAGTAAACTTAGAGTACCTTGCAAGTGTTGTTCATGCGATTGAAGAAGATGGCGAGATCATCACTTACCCAGATACATTGGTTGGTACCGACTCACATACAACCATGATCAACGGTATCGGCGTACTTGGATGGGGCGTTGGCGGTATTGAAGCGGAAGCTGGTATGCTCGGTCAGCCTTCATACTTCCCAGTACCAGAAGTCATTGGTGCTAAATTAGTTGGAGAGCTTCCAAACGGAACGACTGCAACTGACCTTGCATTAAAAGTGACACAAGTTCTGCGTGAAAAAGGCGTAGTGAACAAATTCGTTGAATTCTTCGGACCTGGAGTTGCACAGCTGCCGTTAGCGGATCGTGCAACGATTGCGAATATGGCGCCTGAATACGGTGCTACTTGCGGATTCTTCCCAGTAGATGAGGAAGCTCTTGCTTACCTTCGCCTTACTGGACGTGATGAAGAGCAAATTAATATCGTTGAAGAATATTCTCGCGCAAATGGCTTATTCTATACGCCAGATGCAGAAGAGCCAATTTTTACGGATGTTGTGGAAATTGACCTTTCTCAAATTGAATCAAACTTATCTGGTCCAAAGCGTCCACAAGATTTGATTCCACTTTCTGAAATGAAAGAGACGTTCCATCAGCACATTGAAAGCCCAGCTGGTAACCAAGGATTTGGCTTAGAAAAATCAGAGCTGGATAAACAAATTGAATTTGATCTAGCAAATGGTGAAAAAGCTGTGATGAAGACAGGTGCGATTGCGATTGCAGCGATTACGAGCTGTACGAATACATCGAACCCATACGTCTTAATCGGAGCAGGTCTTGTTGCGAAGAAAGCAAGTGAGCTTGGTATGAAGGTGCCAAACTACGTGAAAACGTCACTAGCACCAGGTTCTAAGGTTGTGACAGGATACCTCGTGAACTCAGGACTTCTTCCATACTTAAGAGACCTCGGATTTAACATCGTTGGGTATGGCTGTACAACATGTATCGGAAACTCAGGACCGCTTGCGCAAGAAATCGAGGATGCTGTCTCTGAAAATGATCTGCTGATCACTTCTGTTTTATCAGGTAACCGTAACTTTGAAGGGCGTATCCACCCGCTTGTGAAAGGAAACTACCTTGCATCTCCACCATTAGTTGTGGCGTATGCACTTGCTGGTACGGTGAATATTGATTTAACAAAAGACCCTATCGGTGTGGATAAAAATGGTGAGAACGTTTATTTCGATGATATTTGGCCATCAATGGACGAAATCAACAGCGTCGTCAAAAGCACTGTCACACCTGAGTTATTCCGTTCAGAGTATGAAACTGTTTTTGACAACAATGACCGCTGGAATGAAATTAAAACGACGGATGATGCATTGTACAAATGGGATGAAAATTCCACATACATTGATAACCCGCCATTCTTTGAAAACCTATCAGTTGAACCTGGTAAGGTTGAACCGCTTAAAGGCTTGCGCGTCGTTGCCAAGTTCGGTGACTCTGTGACAACTGACCATATTTCTCCTGCTGGAGCGATTGGTAAAGACACACCTGCGGGTAAATACTTGCAAGAAAGAGGCGTATCGCCTAGAGACTTTAACTCATACGGATCTCGCCGTGGTAACCACCATGTCATGATGAGAGGTACTTTTGCAAACATCCGTATTAAGAACCAAATCGCACCAGGAACTGAAGGCGGATATACAACTTATTGGCCAACTGGTGAAGTGACATCCATTTATGATGCATGCATGCGTTATAAAGAAGATGGAACAGGTCTTGCAATCTTAGCAGGTAAAGACTACGGAATGGGTTCTTCACGTGACTGGGCTGCAAAAGGAACAAACCTTCTTGGAATTAAATTTGTACTAGCTGAAAGCTTTGAGCGTATCCATAGAAGTAACCTTGTCTTCATGGGCGTACTTCCTTTACAGTTTAAAGACGGAGAAAGTTCAGAAACTCATGGTCTAACAGGAACAGAAACATTTGAAGTTCATGTTGATGAAACAGTTCGTCCACGTGATCTTGTCACTGTGAAAGCAATTGATACAGATGGCAATGAGAAAATATTTGAAGTGGTTGTTCGTTTTGATAGTGAAGTCGAAATTGACTACTATCGTCATGGCGGTATCCTTCAAATGGTACTTCGTGAAAAATTGGCAAGCAACTAATACTCATACAGCAAAGAAGAGAAGGCGCCTAGACAGCTTTCTCTTCTTTTTTAAAATAGTGGAGGATCAATCATGTGGAAAAAAGGAATGGCAAGCGCTGTTTTACTTGTGTTGATTGGTTTACTTGTGTGGAATTTACTTGAACCAAAAGAGCCCGCAATCGGTCTTGAAAAAGGGGATCAAGCCCCTGATTTTGAACTTAAAACCCTAGATGGTCAAACGGCCTCGTTATCTGATTATCAAGGGAAAAAGGTGCTCGTCAATTTTTGGGCGACATGGTGTAAGCCATGCAGGACAGAAATGCCGGATCTAGACGCAATTAGAAGCGAATATGATCAGGTCGAAGTACTTGCGGTGAATTTGACGACCACTGAAAAAAGTGCAGATCATGTTGCAGCATTTGCAGATGAATTAAAGCTGAGCTTTCCTATTTTATTGGATCAAAAAGGCATTCAAGCACGATATCAGGTGCTTTCATACCCCACGACATACATATTAGATGAAAAAGGACGAATCGTGTCTGTAAAGCATCAAATGCTGACAAAAAAAGAAATTGAGCAAGAGCTGGGTCTATAATGATTCAGCTTTTTTGCTTATTTTCTAAATGTTTTGGCGAAAATGAAATACAAACACTGGAGGTGAGTACAATGAGAAGAAGAAAACGACGTACATTTGAAGAGCTTGTACTTGAAAATAAAAAAGAATTATTAAGCAATGAGGAATTTTTAAACCAGCTTGAAGAAAAGTTGGAAGAGCGTTTTAGACAGAAATAAGTTATGAATTATCCTTTTTCGTTCATCCTAAAGAAGAGGGAGGGATGAATGATGGGCAGAGAGCATGATAAACAAGCGCAGTTTACACCAGACCATTTAGGGACAAAACCTGTAGCGTACAAACGTAATAAAGGAAAAAAGATGCATAATAAATCAAATGAACAGCCTGATGTCATACAGACGAAGGGCGAATAAGGAGGGAATCATGATGAATGGAAAGTCATATCAATCCAATCCAGATGATCGTTCTGATAACGTTGAAAAGCTGCAAGATATGATCGAAAACACCCTTGACAATATCGATGAATCTGAAGCAGCGATGGCCCTTTCGACAGATCAAGAAAAACAGATGATCAAGCAAAAAAATGAAAATAGAAAAATGAGTATTGATGCCATGCGTTCTGAGATCAAGGACGAAGAAGCAGCAAGAAAAAATGGCTATACCGAATAAACCAGGGATTCCTGGTTTATTTTATTGCCTCCTTTTAGAAGAACCATTTCGATTGTGGTAAAATGGCAGAGACCTTAGGTTTTGATAGGAGAGCGATGAAAACGTGTATGTATCTAAAAAAGAAATAGAAGTCCGTTATGCAGAAACAGACCAAATGGGCATCGTGTATCATGCCAATTATTTAATCTGGATGGAAGTCGGCAGAACAGCACTGATTAAAGAATTAGGATTTTCCTATGCGCAGCTAGAAGCAGACGGCGCTCTTGCACCCGTTATAGATTTACAGGTGCAATATAAAAAACCATTGCTGTACGGTGAAACAGCGACAGTTCATACGTGGATTGAAGAATACAATGGACTCAAAACGGTGTATGGCTACGAAATTCAAAAGCCTGATGGGCAAACAGCGATTACAGGGACAACCTCACATATTTGTGTAGACAAAGAAACCTTTAGACCTATTCAATTTAGAAAAGCTTTTCCTGCCTGGCACAAAGTATACGAACAGTCGAAGAAGCAGGTTTAATTCATGGCGTTTGGTATTAAAAGAAGCGATCTAAATGCGTGGAAATCAGCTGTCCAGCAAGGAGAACTGGCCTTTTTAACCCATTATTGGCTTGATGACCGTTTCCCGCATGCCAATACCGTCACTAAAGCAGCCTGTCAGGATATGAAGCAGTTAATTGAGTGGGGAGAAAAACATGGACTCAAAAAAGAATGGATTCATGACCGCGCAGGGTTTCCACACTTTGACTTGATTGGTGAACCACAAAAAAGAATCCTGCAAAAGGAGCGGTCTTTAGGAAACATTCATGAGTATGGGCTATATATTGAAGGATAAAACAAAAAAGATACCCGAGGGATGAGGTATCTTTTTTGTTTATTCATAATGAAACTCTGGTTCTTTCACGGACTCGTTATAATCAATATGCAGATCATGGTTGTCAAAATACCAAATATCACTTTCTTCAACAAAGAAAGTAATACCTTCTATTTCAGCGGTTGCGCCGGCATTTTGAGGTTCATCTTTTGCGACGCCGAGAGAAAAGCCTTTTTGTACATTACTGCACCCGCCATATCTCACAAAAAAGCGAACTTGATCACCTTTTTCTAAATCTAGTTCATCCTTGTACCAATTGAGTGCATCTTCTTTTATCGTTAATTTCAATGTGATCGCCCCTTTTTGAAGTCATGCTGTTTTTTTAAATGCAGGATGCAAAAACAGCTTTTCTTTCCTTTTACCACATAATGAAACTTATGAAACGGCTAGAGCCATTTGATTTTCGGTTCAGTTTTGTTGAGGATTCGTTTGAGGTTGGCGATGTGTCTGTAGATCACAAAACCAGCTAGAACGGCAACAACAATGATTAAGAATACGTCTTTGGTGAAAATGCTGTAAATGAATGTATAGATACCGGTCAGCATAGATGATAGTGAAACATATTTACTAATGTATAAAAATAAGAAAAAAGCAGCGATCATCGTGATAAATAAGAATGGGGCATAAAATAATAACACGCCGCCAGATGTAGCGACTGCTTTTCCCCCTTTAAATTTTGCAAAGACAGGAAAGCTGTGACCGATAACAGCAGCAACTCCTGCTAATAAGGGATGAATGTCCAGTTGCATGAAAAACGGTAAAGCAGAAGCAAGGGTTCCCTTTAAAATATCAGCTGAAATCACGATAGACCCTGCTTTTACGCCAAGTGTACGAAATGCATTCGTTGCACCTAGGTTTCCGCTGCCATGTTCACGGATATCGATACCCTTTGCAGCTTTCCCGACAATGAGACCGGATGGAATACTGCCGAGAAGATAAGCCAAAATAAACATCAAAGCAATTAACATCTGCATAACTCCTTTATATTCTCCCTCTTGTCTTACATTTTAACATGATCTTATGAAAAACATGGGGATCTTTTTTTGAAAAAATCAAAAGCAGATGGATTCAGCTTTGTTTTTAAGCAGAAGTTCGCTAAAATAGAGGAAAAGGGGTGTTTGGATGAATCATCCTACGAAACAAGAAATTGGCCGTATATTAAAGAGCAGTAAACGAATTGCTGTTGTTGGATTATCAGATCAGCCGCACCGAACGTCTTATATGGTGTCTAAAGCGATGCAAGATGCCGGATATGAGATCATTCCGGTGAACCCAACGATTGATGAAGCACTTGGTGTGAAAGCAGTCGCTTCTTTAAAGGACATCAAAGATCCTGTTGATATCGTCAATGTCTTTAGACGTTCAGAGTTTTTGCCCGAGGTGGCAGAAGAATTTCTTGAAATGGACGCACCTGTTTTTTGGGCGCAGCAAGGCATCTATCACGAGGAAGCGAAAAGGCTGATTGAGGAAAATGGCAAGGTCGCCATCATGGATTTATGTATCAAGGTGGCTCATGCAATGACAAAAACTCATTAAATCGTCAAAAATCCTTGGTTTTCAAGGATTTTTGCTTTTTTGTTGCAGAAATATATTTGCGATTCTAGAAGAAAGCGATAAAATAAGGCGACAGGGACATAGCGGTGACCTTGCATATCAAGAAAAAGAGCGATAAGATAAAGGTAGAACGTTTGTTCTGTTTTGTGAAAACCATCATATGATTGCATTTGGCTTATCAAACAGTCTTGTTTATAATGGACTTCTAGTTCTGATTGCAGAATGTAGAACATTTCTCATAGCCGTGCAAAAGAGCATGTTTTGTTGATTCACACATGCATGGTGATGATGCAGCTTATTAAAGTGGACAGTAATGAGCAGCATGATCATCATTAAAATCTAGAGAGATCATTTGATGGTTTGCCGGTTATGTTTGTTAGTGAAAGGGGATTAAGCATTTGGTTAAAAAGCAGCAAGTAGATTATAACGATGATTCTATTCAGGTGCTAGAGGGACTTGAAGCGGTCCGTAAACGTCCAGGGATGTATATTGGGTCTACGGATTCACGCGGTCTTCATCACCTTGTCTATGAGATTGTAGACAACTCTGTCGATGAAGTGCTCGCTGGCCATGGAGATCATATCATTGTCAAAATACATAAAGATAACAGCATTTCCGTTCAAGATAAAGGACGCGGGATGCCTACTGGTATGCATAAGCTTGGAAAACCGACACCTGAGATCATTTTAACGGTCCTTCACGCAGGCGGAAAATTTGGTCAAGGCGGATATAAAACAAGTGGTGGGCTTCACGGAGTTGGGGCATCTGTAGTAAACGCGCTGTCAGAATGGCTCACTGTCACAATTGAACGCGACGGCTTTATTTATCATCAGCGCTTTGAAAATGGCGGAAAGCCTGCCACATCACTTGAAAAAGTCGGAAAAACGAAAAAAACAGGAACACTGATTCATTTTAAACCTGATCCAACTATGTTCAGTGTCACGACCTATAACTTCGATACTTTATCAGAACGTTTAAGAGAATCTGCCTTTTTATTAAAAGGATTAAAAATAGAGCTGATTGATGAACGACATGATGTACAAGAAACCTTTTATTATGAGACGGGCATTGAAGCCTTCGTTGCTTATTTAAATGAAGAAAAAGATGTTCTGAGTGAAGTGGTCTCATTTGAAGGAGAGCATCAATCCATCGAAGTAGATTTTGCTTTTCAATTCAATGACGGCTACTCGGAGAATATTCTTTCTTTCGTCAATAACGTCAGAACGAAAGATGGCGGTACGCATGAGTCTGGTGCCAAAACGGCGATGACGAGAGCCTTTAATGAATATGCACGCAAAGTAGCCCTTTTAAAAGAAAAAGACAAAAATTTAGAAGGCACTGATATTCGCGAAGGACTGTCAGCCATTATTTCTGTCAGAATTCCTGAAGAACTGCTTCAATTTGAAGGCCAGACAAAAGGAAAGCTTGGGACAAGTGAGGCTCGCTCGGCTGTTGATGCTGTTATTTCTGAAAAGCTGGCTTATTTCCTTGAAGAAAACCGGGAAACAGCCACTCTTCTTGTGAAAAAAGCGATTAAAGCGCAGCAGGCAAGAGAAGCTGCTAGAAGAGCACGTGAAGAAGCAAGGAGCGGCAAGAAACGGAAAAAGTCCGAAGCAACACTGAGCGGAAAATTAACACCTGCTCAATCTAGAAACCCAGCAAGAAACGAATTGTACCTAGTAGAGGGCGACTCAGCGGGCGGATCAGCAAAGCAAGGGCGTGACCGTAAATTCCAAGCGGTGCTGCCGCTTCGTGGAAAGGTCATCAACACAGAAAAAGCGAAGCTTGCTGATATTTTCAAAAATGAAGAAATCAACACCATTATTCATGCGATCGGTGGAGGCGTCGGTGTCGATTTTAATGTAGAAGACATCAATTATGACAAAATCGTGATCATGACAGATGCTGATACAGATGGAGCGCATATTCAAGTGCTTCTACTGACGTTCTTCTACCGCTATATGAAGCCGCTGATTGAGCATGGCAAAGTGTTTATTGCACTACCCCCTTTATATAAAGTCAGCAAGGGCTCAGGGAAAAAAGAAATCATTGAGTACGCATGGTCTGATGAAGAAATGGATGACGTACTGAAGAAAGTTGGAAAAGGGTACACGATTCAGCGCTATAAAGGTTTAGGTGAAATGAACGCCGACCAGCTATGGGAAACGACAATGAATCCAGAATCGAGAACACTTGTCAGGGTCAAAATCGACGATGCTGCACGTGTGGAACGCCGCGTCACGACATTGATGGGTGACAAAGTAGAACCACGACGTAAATGGATTGAAAAGAATGTCGCCTTTGGACTTGATGAGGAAAGCAACATTCTTGAAAATGAAAACTTGTCGCTAGCTGAGGAGGTTTAAACATGGCACAACAAGAACGATTTCATGATTTACCATTAGAAGAAGTGATCGGAGACCGGTTTGGTCGCTATAGTAAATATATTATCCAAGACCGTGCGCTTCCAGATGCGCGAGATGGACTAAAGCCTGTACAACGAAGAATCTTATATGCGATGTACGCAGAAGGAAACACGCAAGATAAAAACTTCCGTAAAGCCGCGAAAACAGTCGGTAACGTGATTGGTAACTATCATCCGCACGGTGACTCATCTGTTTATGAAGCGATGGTGAGAATGAGTCAGAATTGGAAAGTACGAAATGTGCTCATTGAGATGCATGGGAATAACGGGAGTATCGATGGAGATCCGCCTGCTGCCATGCGTTATACGGAAGCAAGGCTTTCTGCCATTGCTTCAGAGCTATTAAAGGACTTAGACAAGGAAACGGTCGAATTTGTCGCAAACTTTGATGATACAAGCAAGGAGCCAGTTGTTTTACCAGCGATGTTTCCAAACCTTCTCGTGAATGGATCAACAGGGATTTCAGCAGGTTATGCCACCGATATCCCGCCGCATCATCTGGGAGAAGTGATTGATGGTGTCATTAAACGAATCGAACAGCCGCATTGTACGGTTGAGGATTTAATGACAGTCATCAAAGGTCCAGATTTCCCAACAGGCGGTATCATTCAAGGGGTCGACGGCATTAAGAAGGCTTATGAAACAGGAAAAGGAAAGATTATGATTCGCGGAAAAGCGGAAATTGAAACCATCCGCGGCGGACGCCAGCAAATCGTGATCACAGAAATTCCTTATGAAGTGAATAAAGCCAATCTTGTCAAAAAGATGGACGAGTTCCGAATTGAAAGAAAAGTTGAAGGAATTTCAGAGGTTCGAGATGAGACTGACCGAACTGGGCTTCGAATCGTGGTAGAGCTGAAAAAAGAAGCAGATGCAAATGGTGTCTTGAATTTCTTATATAAAAACTCAGATCTGCAAATTCCATATAACTTTAATATGGTGGCGATACATAATCGTAGACCAACCTTAATGACGCTGACAACTATACTTGATGCATATATTGCCCATCAGAAAGAAGTGGTGACGAACCGCTCAGCATATGAGCTTCGAAAAGCGAAGGAACGCCACCATATTGTAGACGGATTAATTAAGGCGCTTTCCATCTTAGATGAAGTCATTGCCACAATCCGCTCCTCTAATGATAAGCGAGATGCGAAAAACAACTTGATGGAGAAATATGACTTTACAGAAGCACAATCAGAAGCGATTGTTTCCCTCCAGTTATATCGATTAACGAATACGGATATTACGCAATTAAGAGACGAAGCTAGTGAGCTTGATGTGCGTATAACAGAACTTGAAGACATTTTAGGTAACGAGAAAAAGCTGCTAAAGGTCATTACAAACAGTTTGAAAAAGCTCAAAAAGACATATGCTGATGAGAGACGGTCTGTCATTGAGGAAAAAATCGAAGAAATTAAGATTAACCTTGAAGTGATGATCGCCTCAGAGGATGTTTACGTCACGGTGACGAAGGATGGGTACATCAAACGGACAAGTCAGCGCTCCTATGCTGCATCTAACGGTAAGGACTTTGGCATGAAGGATACAGACCGCCTGATTCATCAGTTTGAAATGAATACAACGGATGTCCTCCTATTGTTCACGAATAAAGGGAGCTATATTTATTGTCCAGTTCATCAGCTGCCAGACATACGCTGGAAAGACATGGGGCAGCATATTACGAATATCATTTCAATTGATCGTGATGAATCAATTCAAAAAGCCATACCAATTAAAGAATTTGATGAAACGTCGTATCTTCTGTTCTTTACAAAAGGTGGAATGGTGAAGAAAACAGAGCTTCTTCAATATAAAGCGCAGCGCTATTCGAAACCGCTTGTCGCCTTGAACCTAAAAGGGGACGATGAACTCGTGGATGTTCATGTGACAACAGGACAGCAGGAATTGTTTATTGCGACGAAGAATGGCTATGGATTGTGGTTTGATGAAGAAGAAGTAAGTGTTGTTGGTCCGAGAGCGGCCGGTGTCAAAGGTATCAACTTGAAAGATGGGGACGAAGTAGTCTCTGGCCAGATCATTGATCCGAAAAACGATGTCCTCGTACTGACGACACAAAGAGGGGCTGTGAAGCGAATGAACCTCTCTGAATTTGATAAAACATCTAGAGCCAAACGCGGAGTTCTGATGCTAAGAGAATTAAAGAAAAACCCGCACCGTATTGTGGCTGTTATTGCTGCATCACTGCACGATACACTTGAGATTGATACGGATAAGGGTGCAACGATTCCGCTTGATATCTCTACTTTAAGAGCGAATGACCGCTATAGCAATGGATCATTTATTGTAGATGAGGAAGAGCAGGGAGAAGTAACACATGTCCTTGTCACACCTCAACCTGCACCAGATGACAATAAATAAGCAAACGAAAACCCCCTGTTTATCGCAGGGGGTTTCTTTTATATACGGGTCATTTAGCTCTCGTGGTTGCCAAACATGCTTGTAATGGCGTGCACTACTTCAATTCCTTGGTAGACGAAAAGAGAAAGTGAAGTGACAGAGAATAGACCTAGAATGAATACTCTTAAGAAAAATAACATCGTGTAAAACCTCCCAATTTTTGTTTTGATTTAGATGGTTGGGTTAAACACGAGATAGTCGGAAATAAGAAGATTGATAGAATACTGCAAGTAAATGCTTCTTTTTCCGGTCAAATTGATCAGTATGAGTGATGCGTGCAAATCCAGCTGTCATACTGCCAATCATCAGCAGTACTGTAAATGCGGCAAATACTGCGCTCACATGTTTTTGTTTCTTTTCATCGCCCATTGTCTGAGCGATTTTCATTTCATGTGATTCTTGATCGGCAACCACCTTTGCATGATGGTATACCTGAACGGAATGAGGCATTGAGAACAAATGAAAACTTGCGAGTGCTATAAATAAGACAGCTAATTTTAGCAGCATATTTTTTTTCATTTTTCTCACCCCTTCCTGTTTATTTTCATGATCTTACCACGTTTTCTGTTATTTGAAAAGTCTTATTTTTTTACTTTCCCTCTTTAAAAAAGCGATAAACATCAGGACATTTATAGGACTGTTTCACTTCATGAAAGGTTTCAATTTTATTTTTTAAATTTAAAAAAAGTGCCATGATCGAGGATCAGACACTTTTAGTGAACTTGTAATGAACGCGGTTTTGCTACAGCTTTTGTAAAGATTCCTGCAATACATATGGCGAATAAAACAAAAATAAAGGCATGAAGCAGTCCTACTTGATTGGCAAGCAGCCCTAATATAGGCGGCCCAGAAAGAGAGGCTGTATAACCTGATAAGGTCACAATGCTGACGCGTTTCACGGCGTACCGGCTATCATCACCAGCTGCAGAAATGGTTAGCGGGAAGCCTAAAGAAGCGCCAAGTCCCCATAAAAAGATCGATATCATACATACAACAAGTGAAATCTTTAAAATGACCAGAAATAGTCCGGCGGCGGCTGATAAAATCGCAATTCTTAGCAATAACACCCTGCCGAAACGATCGATCAAACGTCCGCTAATTAGTCTGCCGCTAATCATCCCGCATAAAAATAAAGCATAGATGACTGTACTCATGGAATGTGAAACCTGGTAGCCATCCACCATTGCAAGTGGAATCCAATCATTGGCAGACCCTTCGACAAACGCAAGACATAAGGCGATCATCGCAAGAGAGACTGTTCGTTTGTTCAGCCATGGCGTTTGAGTATCATCTATTGTATCTGACTGCTTCTCATGCTGATCCTTTCCTGTACCGTGCGGAATAAACCGTGTGCAAATCAAGATGCTGAGAAAGAAAAGAAGGGCAATGACAAGTAGGTGATTCAGCACAGAGACCCCTAGATGGATAAAAAGAATGCCAGCTCCTGCTCCAATTAAAGTGCCAATGCTAAAGGAAGCGTGCAATATAGGCAAAATGGTTTTCTTGATACTGTATTCAATTTCTGTCCCTTCTAGGTTCATCGCCACATTGCACATACCTGAGCCTGCTCCAAAAAGAAATAGACCGGCAGTGACGACAAAGATAGAAGAGAGTGTTGAACCAATGGCAAGAGTGGTGAATCCAAGGAACATCAAAAAAGCACTGATCACAATCGCCACGCGGCCGCCTTTTTTTCGAACAAATACATTTGAAAGAACAAGCCCGACAATTGAACCAACGGATAAGCCAAGTAAAATAAGTCCCATCGTTCCTGTATTGGCTTGTAATAAATCTCTGACTTCCGGTGTCCGTGAAAACCATGTAGAGATGGAAATTCCAGACATCGTGAAAATGACTATTATCGCTTTATACCACTTTAATTCCATCTAATCCCTCACATTTAAAGATGTATCTGTCACTGAACAAATCTACTCGATTATAAATGAGATGGGCTGATTCGTAAATAACTTGAGGCAGGAACATGAACAATTCTAGTCAAAAGAAATCTTGCCTTCCCAATTCTTCTGACGAGAAGGTAAAATAAACATAAAGGGGGAGGAAGCATGAATTCATATCGTATCGGTGTGTTGAAAGGAGACGGGATTGGGCCAGAAATTGTACAAGCAAATATGCGCATCTTAAAGGCAGCGCTATCACAGTTTCAGGAGTCATTTGTGGAATATGTCGAATGTCCAATTGGCTTTGAAGCCATCCATTCTCACCAAGATCCTGTGCCAGCATCTACTATAGAAGAATTAAAAAAGTGCCATGGGTGGATTTTAGGTCCTCATGATTCTGCCTCATATCCAGAGATATTGACAGAGAGGAGAAATCCAAGCGGAGAGCTCCGTCATACGTTTGATTTATTTGCAAACATTCGTCCATCTCAATCATTACCTGGGGTACAGGGCCTTGTGCAAAACGTCGATCTCGTGATTTTTCGAGAGAACACAGAAGGCTTTTATCCAGATCGGAACATGTATCATGGGGTAGGAGAGTGGATGATTACGCCAGAGGTCGCTATATCCACAGGTGTGTTTACCAAAAAAGCGATTACACGTATTGCTCATGCAGCTTTTCAAAGTGCAATGGAGCGCAGGCGAAAGGTGACCATTGTTCACAAGGCAAACGTAATCAAATTAGGATCTGGTTTATTTCTGCGAACATGCCAAGAGGTGGCAAAAGCATATCCGCACGTGACAGTAGAAGATCTACATATCGATGCAATGGCAGCTCACTTAGTAAGACGTGCCGGTGATTTTGATGTCATTGTGACAGAGAATATGTTTGGGGATATTTTATCGGATTTAACAGGGGAACTAGTCGGAAGTTTAGGGATCGCCCCTTCATTAAATTGTAACGAAAACCAAGCGATGGCACAGGCAGCACATGGATCAGCACCGGATATTGCTGGGCAAAATATCGCCAATCCCATGGGGTTAATTCTTTCTACAGTCATGCTTTTTGACTGGTTATATGTGAAATATCATGATGACAGGCTGAAAAAGACGGCTGTTCTTATAAGACGCACTCTGGATGAGATGATGAAAATGAACATAAAAACGAAGGATTTAGGAGGAAGCGAAACCACGACACAATTCACAGATGCATTCATTCAAATGATGAATCAGGATAAATAGAAGTGAAAAGGAAAAAATGATCCAAGGAGAACATTATGTTTCTAGTGACCAAACCCTGATCGCAGATCGAGAAATTGACATTTGCATACCAGCAAACCAATCAGCCAGAAAAAAGAACATCCATTTTAAAGGAATTAGAGGTTGGCGAGCATTTTTTTGCAAATTTTGATGCATCGGCTGGACACCCGCTTGACCTAATAGAACGTGCAAAAGGCATTGAATTCGGCAAACCAGTCACCATTGGAACTATGTATGGATTGGCGGTGGCGCCATTATTAATCCAGATGTCACAATAAATATCTTGATAAATCAAAATCTGGCGAATAAACGTGGGATTTTGATTTTTTCTTTTTTTGTCTCAATAAGATAAGTATACTTAGATTTGAGACAAGAGAAATTCATTTGTGCTGTAACTTCCTAGAATATATATTATGTAAACTAAGAGAGCTCAGCTCAAGTTTAAGTTTTGGTTGTATTCATAATATTCCCTTGACAGCTACTGCACCTAAGTTCTTGAGCAACTTTGTAAGCTGCTCAAGAACTTCTTTTTCATTTTTATATTTATGCTCAATGCTTTTTCAACAACGGTAAGTTATTAAGCATATTTGAAAGTGTAAGTGCATCCCAAGGCAGATGTTCCGTAATACCTAACCCAACAATATCAAATTCATTGCTAACATCTTGAATCAGGCGAGTTACAGATTGAATGGATGAACGTTTTAACCCTTTACTTACATATTCACCATAGCGCTCTGGTTTAGCAATACCTTGCGAACGGAACTCGCGTAAATCCAATACATCCAGATCAAAATGAACGGCAATCCGAGAAGCACCTGTTGCTCGCAATGCTGCCAGTACATTTTCGCTAGATGAAGCAAATTCCTCTGAACTCACATTAGGAAATTTATATTTTTCGTAAACTGAAGGTGTTTTTTCTTTCTCATCATTAATCCCTGCAAATAGTAAATTGCTTGGATTAACTTTTCGAGAGACAAGCGAAGCGAAATTAGGATCCCCTTCTCCAAGAAGTGTTGCCAGTACCATGGCATGATAATGCGGATATAGCTCTGCTGTTTTAATGTCCGGATGGGCATCTATCCAAAGTATAGCCAATTCCTCTTTATATTTTTCTGTAAGATAAGCGAACGGTGCAAGTTCTACGCTACAGTCTCCTCCTAAAACAACCACCCGGTCTGGATTTCGTTCATGAAGAATATTTAAAGCTAAAGAAGTTTGCTTAATGATTTGCTTTTTGGCTACGATTCCCTCTTCTTTTTCATCATTAGTAGGATCCGTGGAAATAGGTACTTCGATTGTTTCATCATCTGTGGGTGGAGCAAGCCATGCTAGTAACTGAGCTCCAAAGTGATACGAAAGGTTGTTACCGCCCTGCCATTGTGGCATGATCAATCGTAATGTCTTCTCTTCGTTATCCATAATACCTCCATTTAAATTAATACATGTTTAGTAAGATAGGATTGTTACTCAAACAAAGATAGGTATAGTACTTAAAAGCTTTTTTAAATTAATAGAATCCCAAGGCAAATGCTCCGTGATGCCCAATCCTACCACATTTGTTTCTTTTGATACATCCTGGATTATCTCCGTCAATTGTGGAAAATGCATTTTGCCCATAGGAAAGTCTATCGTTTCTTTTGAATCCGGATTTGCAAAAATCAAAGAACGGAATGCACTAGGATCAAGAACATCTAAATCAAGGTGAATAGCTAGATGCTTAATATTTTGTTCAACAATCCACTCTTTAATAGCCTTAGGATTATTTATCAGTTCTTTTGTACTTGCAGTTTTCATACCGAGCCTTTGTATTAATTCTGTTTCATGTGAAAATGTTTCTTCAAGTCCAGCAAAAAAGACATTGCTTGGCTTTAATGGAACTTTTACTTCATTTGCAAATTCCGTATCTCCCTCTCCTAATAAATTCCCTAATACCATAGTATGGCTGTTCTCAAACTCATTTGGACTAGATACATCAGGATGTGAATCAATCCATATCAGTCCTAGTTCTCCATTATAGCGTTCGTTTAAATAAGCAAAAGGTGCTTGTTCAACCAGACAATCACCACCAAACATAATGATGCTATCTGGCTGATGGGCAGCAATAATTTGTTGAGCAGACTTCAACTGATTTATTACTTGGGTTCTACCGCGAACCCCTCTTTCCAATTCAAGGGGACTCTCATCCGGGTCATAAACAGGAACTTTTATAAGCGGCTGTTCATTTTGTGGAGCTAACCAAGCGAGAAGTTCAGCACCAAATGAATAATTAGGATTATTTCCACCTTGCCATTGCGGCATTAGAAGACGAATTGTTTTATTTGTCATTTTTAATCTCCTTTACTTTTCAACTAATTTCAGTATAAACCAATTAAAATCAATTAATAGTACGCACTAAAATGAAAGGTACTATCTAAAAAGATAGTACCTTTTCAAGTCTTACAGTTCACTGTAAACTAATATAAGACATCTATACAATCATTTTAGTTCATACAGATGTTTATTTGAAAGGATGATCTCAATGACAATGAATGGATATCATGGTAAAATCAAGAATATACAGGATACTCCTTTTGGTTATACTTTGTCCTTGGTTGGCGGAAAATGGAAAATGGTAATCCTATATTTACTAGCAGAAAACCATCCGATCCGCTACAATGAGTTGCATAGAATGATTGGTAACATAACATTTAAGACACTTAGTTCACAACTCAAGGAACTAGAAATGAGTGAATTAATAGTTAGGAAAGAATATCCACAGATTCCCCCAAAAGTTGAATATTATCTTTCAGCTAAAGGAGCTTCACTCATTCCGATTTTGGAAGAAATGTGTGAATGGGGTATAGAAAATCAACCGCCTTCTGAAATAGAACCACAATAAGCTAACGCGTTTGGGTTAGCTTATTTGGTTTAATTGATTTCAAAATCTTTTATATTAGCTACTGGATAAAGAACTTCGTCTGGATTAAAAACGGTTAATGGTTCTGCCTTTTCAACTTTTTTTACCCAGTCGTGATTAGCTAAAGCACCTTTTCCTATTGTTACAACATCAGCATCACCGTTACTTAACATTTCAGTTGCTCTTTCAATACTATCTAATTGACCGTTTGCTATTATTGGTAACTGGCTATATTTCTTTGCTAAAGAAACTAAGGATTTTTCTCCTCCATCAAATGCATGCTGCCAGGCTTTATACTCCGTTACGTGAATATAGTCTAATCCTGATTGACCTAGAGAACCAAAAATGATTTTTGCATCTTCCTCTTCTCCTGACCATTTATAGGTATAATCATTTACTTGCGATTGAGAGATTCGCATGCCAACTATGAAATCATCTCCTACAGATTTAGTTACTTCGGATGCAATTTCAACTAAAAACCTTACACGATTTTCTGTGCTTCCTCCGTATTCATCTGTACGTAGGTTGGTATACTCTGTAAGAAAAGCATCTAAGAGATAACCATTGGCCCCATGGATTTCAACCCCATCAAATCCAGCAGATTCTGCCCTCTGAGCAGCTTTTACAAAGCTTTTTTTCACATTATCCATTTCCTCTTTAGTCATTTCTCGAGGTATTTTATACTCTCCTTCTCCGAAATAGAATTTTAGTTGTTCCCCTTGTGGCTTTACTGACGACGGAGCAATCGTTTCCTCTGAAAAATGATTTCCTTGTGAAAGTGGTCCACTATGCTGTAATTGCATAAAAATCTTGCTACCTTCTTCATGAACTGCATCTACAATCTTTTTCCAAACTACTGCTTGTCCGTCGAATGCAATACCTGGTTGATATTGATATGTCTGGCTATTTTTATCATCAATATACGTACCTTCAGTTATTATTAACCCAAATCCCCCTTTTGCGAAAGAACGGTAGTATTTAACCATCTTGTCTGTAACATAACCATCCTTTGTAGCACTAATTCGTGTCATTGGTGCTAGTCCAACTCTATTTCTTAACTCCGTTTTATTAATTTTAAAAGTATCAAATAATATATTTTTTTTCATTTCTTTTACCTCCTAAAATTATTGTTTGACAACCTCTTGGTTATTAGCTTAAATGAATAATACAGTTTAGTAAAATGAATATATTAGATAGGGTAGTTCAATATTATTAAACTATCCTAAGAGGAGATATTAAGTTGGAACTTCGACATTTAATTACTTTCAAGACAATTGTTAACAAAAATGGTTTTAATAAAGCAGCTGAGCATTTGGGTTATGCTCAATCGTCTATAACTACACATATTAAAGAATTAGAAAAAGAATTAGGTAGGCCCCTTTTCGACCGATTAGGAAAGAGAATAATATTGACTCACTTCGGAGAGCAATATCTTCCTTATGCAAATCAAATAATTGAACTATACGAACAATCACTAACTATTGATAAGGAACCTCAAGGAGATCTAACTATAGGAATATCAGAATCCTTAACTATTTGCCGGATTCCTCTTATTCTCCTCGAATTTAAGCAGAAATATCCGAAAGTGAGTCTTTACGTTAAGTCATTAGAAAATTACGATGTCACCAAGAGCCTTCAAAGTGGTGACATTGATTTAGCTTTGGTTTTGGAAAACAAGAACTGGACACAGGAGGAGTTGTATATCGAAGAATTAGTACGGGAGATAATGGTCTTCATTAGTCCACACAGCAAAGGGGAAACATTAAATACTGCATTATATTCTGATTTAAGATGTAGTTATAAATCAGTTTTCGATGATTACATTATATCAAATGAACTTTATATAAAAGATAGTATAGAGTTTCAAAGCATTGAAGCAATAAAACAATGTGTTAAAAATGGACTAGGGGTATCTCTTGTTCCCTTCTTTTCTGTAAAAGAAGAACTAAAAAATGGCCTATTTAAGGGAGAGAAAGTTTCAAACCAACAAAATTCCCTATCGACTTACTTGACATATCACAAAGATAAATGGCTATCACCCTCTATTACTAGCATGATTGAACTAGTTCAGAAACATGCAAAAACTTGGGAATAAGTATAGAAGGTGCTTTATAAAGCGCCTTTCAGACCGTAGTTTTTACCGAAGGTAGAAAAGTGCGGAATTTTCTCGGAAAACCCATACCCAATAAACCAACGATAAGCAACATTGGTTTCAATTTCTTTAATGGTTTGACGCATGGAGCGAATGCCAAATAGATATTGGATCAAAACCATTTTAATGAGAACAACGGGGTCCACACTTGGTCTACCATTTTTGAAACTATAATGATCTTTAACAAGATTATAAACGAAGTCAAAATCGATCGCTTGATCTATTTTCCGTACAAGATGATCTTCAGGCACTAATTCATCTAAAGCCACTACTTCTAATTGGTTTCGTCTTTCTTCTTCACGTTTCGATAACATGTTCATTCCCCACAGAATTGTGTTATTACCCTTTATTATTATATGTATATTTTTTAGGGTCATAATTGTTCAAGTAAAGTTAGTTGCTCCGTTTGTTCAATAAGAAAAGGAGGTGCCGCAGCTACCTCCTTTGTTAAGTCAAAGCACCCTTTAGTTTTATAAGCAACACTTCGAAAATACGAGATTATTGTAGCATACTCTCCAATTTGTCCTTCACTAGCACCCATTCTTGGTCGATTACACTGTAATACACAGAGTCTCTTAAATAACCGTCAGGCATAACCATATGATTCCGAAGCACCCCTTCTTTTACCAAACCCAACCGTTCAATTGCCTGCTGAGACCGCACATTTCTGCTATCTGTTTTCAACTGAACACGAATTATCCCAAGTGTTTCAAAGCAGTGTTTCAAAAGAAGATACTTACATTCTGTATTTATTCTAGTTCGCCAAACAGTTGGAGACAGCCATGTCCAACCAATTTCCAAGTTACGATTTGGTATGGATATATTAAGAAAACGAGTGCTTCCCACAATTTTCTCCGAATTCTTATCGAAGATAACAAAAGGAAATTCGCTTCCTTGCTCTCTCGCTTGAAGTGCTCCATTCACAAGGGACTTCATATCTTCAATCGATTGAACCCTCATTGGCATGTGTGCCCATATATCTGAATTGTTTCCCGCATCAAATAATTCCTGTACGTGATAATCTTCCATAGGTTGTATCTTTACTCTATCTCCTATTAATACTACAGGCGTTATCTCCATAATTCTTCTTCTCTCCTTTTCTTCTTTGGTATGATTATATCAACTAAGTAATTTTTCTTTTGACAACTCAGATAGTTTGTTATGCTTTGTTAAATAGACGAGAGTATTATAAATGTTTTGTAAAGTAACGCGTTTAGAAGTTGTTCTCATGCCTACAATTGTTCCTAAATCATGAAATGGACTGTCTGGTTGGATAATAAGTTGTGCTGCCACCCAACTCAAATCTTCTGAGTCCTTTTTTAGATATCGGCTTAAAGAAGACCCTATACCTTTAGCTTTAGTGTTGATAGTATCAAATAAACTGATCTTTTCTTCATCTTCCAAATAATGAAAAGCTAAAAATGGCACATTAATGAATGCATTTGTTTCTTCTAAATATAACTTAATTCCACCTAATCGATGCTGACCATCCATTTGTTAAAGAGACATTTGAAAATGGTGACAAGTAATATCTAATCCAACTTTAAGGTAGAATCTATGTGCATCATGCCTATGAACACCAGAATCTAAATGAAATTGTTCACACTCATTTTCCTTTGCTTGACTTATTAGCCAATCCCATAGAATTTTTGCATACTCGATCATCGCAATCCACTGAATTGATGTCTCCTTTCACATATAAAAGATATTATTCTCCAGTCTCAGCAAACTGTTTCAATCGATCTCCAATTTCATCTCTTACCCTTTGGAAAAATGCCCACCTCTCTTCTTCTGTTCCTTCTGCTTTTGCTGGATCATCAAAGCCCCAATGGACACGTTCGACATGTGGTGGAGTCATCGGGCATTTATCAGCTGCATCACCGCATAGTGTGACGACTAAGTCAGCGTGATGCAATATCTTTTGATCAATCAGGTCAGACGTTTGATTAGAAATATCAATCCCTATTTCTTTCATTGCTTTTACAGCATTTGGATTTAATCCATGAGCTTCAATACCAGCGCTATAGACCTTCCACTCATCTCCAAGATGTTTTTTAGCCCAACCTTCAGCCATTTGACTACGGCAAGAATTACCGGTACATAAAAAGTAAATTGTTTTCTTTGACATGTTGATCGTCTCCTTTAATGTATAATCATTAGCCAGAAATACAAAGCTAAAAGCGTGATGAATAGTGTTGGTACAGTTAAAATGACTCCTATTTTGAAATATGTGCCCCAGGAAATCTTCACACCTTTTTGAGAAAGGACGTGGAGCCACAGTAGTGTTGCTAAGGAGCCAATGGGCGTAATTTTTGGTCCTAAATCAGAACCAATGACATTTGCGTAAATTAACGCTTCTCTCATTATTCCTTGTGTATCGGTACCGGATATGGCTAATGCATCAATCATGACAGTCGGCATATTGTTCATGACAGATGAAAGCATTGCTGCGATAAATCCCATACCAAGAGTCCCTGCCAATAAACCTTGATCTGCTACAGCTTGGATCACGCTTGAAAGAGCATCAGTGAGCCCTGCATTTCGCATGCCATAGACAACAACGTACATACCTATGGAAAAGAAAACGATCGCCCATGGTGCTTCTTTTAGAACGCTTTTTGTTTGGACAGCAGGGCTTTTTTGTGCAATGACCAAGAATAAAATGGCAATCACACCAGCTATGACTGATACAGGTATAGATAAAAATTCGCTTGCAAAATAACCAATCAACAAAAAAGCTAATATATACCAAGATAATCTAAACATCTTTGGATCTTTTATTGCTTCACAAGGATGCTTTAACTCAGTCATATCATAGCGTTTAGGTATACTCTTTCTAAAGAAAAGGTACAGTACAGTGATACTCGCTAGCAATGAAAAAAGGTTTGGAACAACCATTCTGGATGCATATTCAATAAACGTAATGTTGAAATAGTCGGCTGTTACAATGTTCACCAAATTACTAACGACAAGGGGAAGCGAAGTTGTATCTGCAATAAACCCACTCGCGATAATAAAAGGGAATACAATTTTTTCATTGAAGTGTAATGCTCTGACCATTGCTAAAACAATGGGTGTCAAAATAAGTGCTGCACCATCGTTTGCAAATAAAGCAGCGACGATTGCACCAAGGATGGTCACATACACAAACATACGCAGCCCACTGCCTTTTGCAGCCTTTGCCATATGCAATGCTGCCCATTCAAAAAAGCCGATTCGATCAAGTATGAGTGAGATGACGATAATGGCAACAAAAGCTAAAGTCGCATTCCATACGATGCCTGTCACGGTGATCACATCATCAACATTCACAACACCTACGATTAATGCTAAAATGGCCCCTCCACATGCGGACCACCCTATGGATAAATTTTTTGGCTGCCAAATAACCAATACCAAAGTTAACAAAAATATGAGTAATGATAAAACGGCAAAACTCAAACCCATCCCTCCTTACGAACAAGAAATGTTTGTTGCGTTATGTTGTATGCTTTTTAAAAGGTCATCTTCTTTATCAATTAGATTTAAGATGATACAAATCGTCTCAAATTCTGGACACAGTGTATTGATTGAATAATAACGCCACTGCCCTTTTCTGTTCTCATGGACAAATCCAGCTTTTTTTAATTTTCGTAAATGCTGACTAATCGCTGGTTGACTCATTTCGAACTTATCTACCAGTTCACAAACACAATATTCCTTCTCCAAAAACAATTTCATCATAATGAGTCTTGTTTGATCACTGAGTATTTTTAAACAATTCGACATATGTAACAAACCAATTGAAACATCTGAAGTCACAATGGTTCCCTCCCTCTTTTCAAATATTGGTGACGGTCCCTGTTATCAACTCCTCCAATATTATATAACTGAATACTTATATAATCAATTGATTATATGGATTTGAACAAAAATTTGTTCGCGTTAAAATTATTGATTAATGTTTATTTCTTTTATTTTTTATTCATCAAAAAAATTGATTATTGTAGAATCCTTATTTGACTATTGTTTATAAAGCAAAAAATGGATCTACATTTCTTTCAATGGTCTGTCATATGACAATTCCTATTCTTATATAAATCCCAATGGCTCATTTTGTTGATGCGCTAGCTCCATTCCTCCTACCAAATAGAGAGCGTTCTTTTTATTTATATCATCATCAGGCCAAGTGCGGATTAGTTGACGCAATCTAACTGTAACGGTCTTACACACATCTGGCATTAAGTAACTATCAGAATCCTAAAGATCCAGCAATGGATATGTCATCTTGATAGTTTTCAAATGGAAGTCGGTGTAAGACCAATCTGCTTCACAATGGCGGATTTCCATATTTTCAAAGAGAGACAATTCTAATAGGGTTATTTTGATTTAATCCCTGCACCACAAAGAGGTATGACAATGGTTTCTTCTGATTCCTTTTTATATTTCATGTAGCCAGCCAAATTGACTGCAGATGTCACTTCTACATAAAATCCTTTCTCACTTAGTTTAGAGCGTGCATTTAGAATCTCATCTTCTTTAATATCAATAAACGTACCATTGGTATCTAGTACAGCTTCTAAAATTTGTTTGGAGCGTGCTGGAGCAGCAATGGCAATCCCTTCTGCTAAGGTCCCTTTATTCGTCACAGGTGATGCTGATTCCTCTTCATTTTGATAAGCTTTCACAAGGGGTGCACAGTTTTTCGCTTGTACGGCAACGATTTTCGGTATTTTATGAATGAAACCATTTTCAAATAACTCTTTAAAGCCATAATACGCACCTAGGAGGAGAGTACCGTTTCCAACCGGAATGATTAAAGCATCAGGTGCTCCTTTTAGTTGCTCATAGATTTCATAGGCATATGTTTTTGTTCCTTCAAAAAAATAAGGGTTATAGACATGGCTTGCATAAAAAACGTTTTCATTGTCTACTGCCTTTTGTGCCGCAGCTGCAATGTCCTCACGTGTACCATGAATTGTTTTAATCGCTGCTCCATGTGCTTTTATTTGAGCAACCTTTTTAGGCGAAGTTTCATCGCTTAGATAGATGTCACAGGCAATACCACAACGTGCTGCATAAGCTGCAATCGCCGTTCCTGCATTCCCACTACTGTCAGCAATCACTTTTGATACCCCTAATTCTTTAGCCTTTGTCATTAGAACAGCGGCTCCTCGGTCTTTAAAGGATAATGTCGGCATCATATAATCAACTTTTACATAAGTGTTTGGCTCATTAGGGTCTAGAACGATTAAAGGGGATTGACCCTCCCCCATTGTGACAGTTTCCCAAGTCTTTGAACCTTTTGTAAATGGCATGGTTTCAACATAACGCCATAATGAATTTGGATAGTCATCCCAAGCTGCAACATCTATTTTCGGAGTATCTTTCACCAGATTTAATACTCCACCACAATCACATTTCCATAGAGTTGGTGTCATCTCATACTTTCTCCCGCAATGGTTACAAATCAATTGATTCATCGATCATCTACCCCTTCGAATATTTTTTTATATGAAATATAATTTTTTATATAGAGTAGGCAAAAAAATATCTTAAATATATGCAATGGCATCAATTTCAATTTTGAAACCAAAATGTAATTCATTCGTTGGTACAATAGTACGTGCTGGTTTATGTTCACCGAAAAAATTAGTATAAACAGCATCTACTTTGTCCCATAAATGAATATTCGAAATGTATAATGTCATGCGCAAGATCTTCTTTTTTTTACTTCCAGCAGCCTCTACAATCATCTCTACATTCTTAAGCGCTTGTAATGTCTCTTCTTCAATGTGGCCGAACTCTTTTTCTCTCGTTTCGGGATTGATGGCAAATTGTCCTGAAACATAGACCGTGTTTTGATGAATGGTTGCGAATGCATAGTGTCCGTTTGATTTTAGATTTCCTACCTCGAGTATGCTTTTCATTTTGACACTCCTTACCTCGATTTATTTTTGATTTCATCCAAATAGCTATAGACGGTTACTTTGGAAATGCCTAACATAGATGCGACCTTCTCAACAGATCCTTTCATTAAAAAGATGCCCTTTTCATCCATAAATTTAATTAGTTCAATTTTTTCATGACGTTTCATGACTGGATGAACACTGTTTTGAATAATTTGTTGAATCAATTGATCTACTATTTCTTCCACATTTTCAAGATCATCATTTGATGTTGTTTCTTTCTCTTGAGCTTCCACTTGTGTAGAAAGAAAAGTATCCATAAATTGCTGCATTTGATTTAGTGCTTCAACATCAAAATTGATACAGAAAGCACCAATCACCTTTTGCTTTGAATCACGTATTAATGAAGTCGAAGAACGAATCGTACGCTTATCTTCTGTTACAAATGTATAACCAGCCAGATAATCTTCTTTAAAATCTTCTGATTGTAATACAGTCTTTACTAGATGATCAAATGATTGGCCGATTTCTCTTCCTGTCACATGGTTATTTACTGTAAACATGACAGATGCTTGAGGGTTCGTTAAATCATGAATAACCACTTCGCAATTTGGTCCAAACATTTTTGCAGTAGATTTTGCTAAAGGAATATAACTCTCTAATAAATTCTTCATATGTTCCATGTCTAAGGTGGGAAATGAAGACGTCGATATCCACGCCAACTATATTATTGCGAGATGCACAGAGGCACTCAAATCTAAATGTGAGTTTTTACATGTTCCCGTCATGCTTGATACGAAAGAAGCGAAGGA